>NZ_JARGCS010000031.1 GCF_029193575.1 Pseudomonas entomophila
CTACCTCGACGCCCCGGTCTCCGGCGGCGAAGTCGGCGCCAAGGCCGCGACCCTGAGCATCATGGTCGGCGGCTGCCCGAACGCCTTCGAGCGCGCCCTGCCGCTGTTCCAGTCCATGGGCAAGAACATCACCCGCGTCGGCGGCAACGGCGACGGCCAGACCGCCAAGGTGGCCAACCAGATCATCGTCGCCCTGAACATCCAGGCCGTTGGCGAAGCGCTGCTGTTCGCCGCCAAGAACGGCGCCGACCCGGCCAAGGTGCGCGAGGCGCTGATGGGCGGCTTCGCCTCGTCGAAGATCCTCGAAGTGCATGCCGAGCGCATGATCAAGGGCACCTTCGACCCGGGCTTCCGCATCAACCTGCACCAGAAGGATTTGAACCTGGCGCTGCAAGGGGCCAAGGAACTGGGCATCAACCTGCCGAACACCTCCAACGCCCAGCAGGTGTTCAGCACCTGCGTGGCGCTGGGCGGCGGCAACTGGGACCACTCGGCGCTGATCAAGGGCCTGGAGCACATGGCCAACTTCTCGATCCGCGGTGACGACGCCTGATTCGCCACCAGCCCCGCGAAGACGCCAACACCGATGCGCCTGCAACCACAGGCGCAACGGTGACACGAGCAACACCGCCCCTGGTTCGGCCTGCACGGAGGCAGTTCCGGGGGCGTTTTCGGTTTTGCAGAACAACAAGCATTTGGGAGCCTGCCATGTCGGTCGATCCGCAAAAACTACTCCGCGAGCTGTTCGACACAGCCATCGCCGCCGCCCACCCCCGCCAGGTCCTGGAACCCTACCTGCCCGCCGACCGCAGCGGCCGGGTCATCGTCATCGGAGCCGGCAAGGCCGCCGCGGCCATGGCCGAAGTGGTCGAGAAAAGCTGGCAAGGCGAAGTCTCGGGCCTGGTGGTCACCCGCTACGGCCACGGCGCCAACTGCCAGAAGATCGAGGTGGTCGAAGCCGCCCACCCGGTCCCCGACGCCGCCGGCCTGGCGGTGGCCAAGCGCGTGCTGGCATTGGTCGGCAACCTGACCGAAGACGACCGTGTCATCTTCCTGCTCTCCGGCGGCGGCTCGGCCCTGCTGGCGCTGCCCGCCGCCGGCCTGACCCTGGCCGACAAGCAGCAGATCAACAAGGCGCTGCTCAAGTCCGGCGCCACCATCGGCGAGATGAACTGCGTGCGCAAGCACCTCTCGGCGATCAAGGGCGGGCGCCTGGCCAAGGCCTGCTGGCCGGCCACGGTCTACACCTACGCGATTTCCGACGTGCCCGGCGACCTGGCCACGGTCATCGCCTCCGGCCCCACCGTGGCCGACCCGAGCACCTCGGCCGACGCCCTGGCGATTCTCAAGCGTTACAACATCGAGGCGCCGCAAGCGATCATCGACTGGCTCAACGACCCCGCCTCGGAAACCGTCAAGGCCGGCGACCCAGCCCTGGCCCGCAGCCACTTCCAACTGATCGCCAAGCCCCAGCAATCACTGGAGGCCGCTGCGGTGAAAGCCCGCCAGGCCGGCTTCAGCCCGCTGATTCTCGGCGACCTGGAAGGCGAGTCGCGCGAGGTGGCCAAGGTGCATGCCGGCATCGCCCGGCAGATCGTGCTGCACGGCCAGCCGCTCAAGGCGCCGTGCGTGATCCTCTCCGGCGGCGAGACCACCGTGACCGTGCGCGGCAACGGCCGTGGCGGGCGCAACGCCGAATTCCTGCTCAGCCTCACCGAGAGCCTCAAGGGCCTGCCCGGCGTGTATGCCCTGGCCGGTGACACCGACGGCATCGACGGCTCGGAAGAAAACGCCGGCGCCGTCATGACCCCCACCAGCTACGCCCGCGCCGAAGCCCTCGGCCTGTCGGCCAGCGACGCGTTGGACGACAACAACGGCTATGGCTACTTCGCCGCGCTCGATGCGTTGATCGTCACCGAACCGACCCGCACCAACGTCAACGACTTCCGCGCCATCCTGATCCTCGAGACTTCGCAATCATGACGCCTGATAAAAAAGTAAAGATCCTCGCCACCCTCGGCCCCGCGATCGAAGGCATCGATGACATCCGCCAACTGGTCGAGGCTGGGGTGAACATCTTCCGCCTCAATTTCAGCCACGGCGAACACGCCGATCACGCCCTGCGCTACCAGTGGATCCGCGAGGTCGAGCAGCAGCTGAACCAGCCGCTGGGCATTCTCATGGACCTGCAAGGGCCGAAGCTGCGCGTGGGCCGTTTCGCCGAGGGCAAGGTGCAGCTGCAACGCGGCCAGGCCCTGCGCCTGGACCTGGACAAGACCCCGGGTGACAACCACCGGGTCAACCTGCCGCACCCGGAGATCATCGCCGCCCTGGAGCCGGGCATGGACCTGCTGCTTGACGACGGCAAGCTGCGCCTGCGGGTGACCGCCAAGCACGCCGAGGCCATCGACACCGAGGTGCTGGCCGGCGGTGAGCTGTCCGACCGCAAGGGCGTGAACGTACCGCAGGCGGTACTCGACCTCTCCCCGCTCACCGAGAAAGACCGCCGCGACCTGGCCTTCGGCCTGGAGCTGGGCGTGGACTGGGTGGCGCTGTCGTTCGTGCAGCGCCCCGAGGACATCCTTGAGGCACGCCAACTGATCGGTGAGCGCGCCTACCTGATGGCCAAGATCGAGAAGCCTTCGGCGGTCGAGCAGTTGCAGGCGATCGCCGAGCTGTCCGACGCGATCATGGTCGCCCGTGGCGACCTGGGTGTGGAGGTGCCCGCCGAGAGCGTGCCGCAGATCCAGAAGCGCATCATCGGCACCTGCCGCCAGCTGGGCAAACCGGTGGTGGTGGCCACGCAGATGCTCGAATCCATGCGTTTCTCCCCGGCACCGACCCGCGCCGAGGTCACCGACGTGGCCAATGCCGTGGCCGAAGGCGCCGATGCGGTGATGCTGTCGGCCGAGACCGCCTCGGGCGACTACCCGCTGGAGGCCGTGCAGATGATGAGCAAGATCATCCGCCAGGTGGAGAACGGCCCGGACTACCAGGCCCAGCTCGACGTCGGCCGGCCCAAGGCCGAGGCCACGGTGTCGGATGCCATCAGCTGCGCGATCCGCCGTATCAGCGGCATCCTGCCGGTGGCGGTGCTGGTCAACTACAGCGAGTCGGGCGCCTCGACCCTGCGCGCGGCGCGGGAGCGGCCAGGGGCGCCGATCCTCAACCTGACGCCGAACCTGGCCACCGCCCGGCGCCTGAGCGTGGCCTGGGGCGTGCACTCGGTGGTCAACGACCGCCTGCGCCAGGTGGACGAGATCTGCTCGACCGCGCTGGAGATCGCCCAGGCGCAAGGCATGGCCAGCCGTGGCGACACACTGCTGATCACCGCCGGTGTGCCGTTCGGCAAACCCGGGACGACCAATACCCTTAGGATCGAAACCCTGGTCTAACGCACGCACCTTCCCCTTGCAGGGGCGGGCTTGACCCGCTCCTGCAGAGGGAGGGCGTCACATACAGCGGAAAACCCGAGGCCCAAAGAGGCCCACCGCTCCCCATCAACCTCTACCGACTGCCCATGTACACCAAGAATTTCATCAACCCGTGCCCCGACTGGGCCACGGCGCTGCTCAATGGCTTCAGCCAGGTGCTGCTGCAGCGTAACCCGCTGTGCGGCCTGTGCTGCCTGCTGGCCATCCTCCTGACCGCACCCGACCTGGTCGGCGGCGCCCTGCTGGGCGCGTTGTCCGGGCTGCTCACGGCCCAGCGCCGCAGCTATGATCGCGGCGACCGCCAGGCCGGGCTGTATTGCTACAACGGCGTGCTGATCGGCATCCTCATCGCCGCCGTGCTGCCGTGGTCGGCGATCATGGCCCCGCTGATCATCGCCGCCGGTGGCTTGTCGAGCATCATCACCCACCACTGGCGCAAGCGCGGCGGCCAGTCACTGCCGGCCTACACCGCGCCTTTCGTGCTGCTGGGCTGGGGCCTCTTGCTGCTCGCGGAACCTGGCGCCGCCAGCGCGCCGGTCGAGGCCAACCCGCTGCATGGCCTGGCGCGCGGGCTGGGCCAAGTGTTCTTGCTCGACCACCCGCTGGCCGGGGCACTGGTGATCGCCGGGCTGTTCATCGCCAACCGCTACGCGGCGTTCTGGGCACTGCTGGGCTCGGCCATCGGCGGCAGTGTCGCGCTGCTGGCAGGCGAGGCGCAGGCCGCCTGGCTGGGGCTGCTGGGCTTCAACGCGGCGCTGGCGGCGCTGGCCTTCAGCGCCCAGCGCAAGCGCCCCTGGCTGCCGCTGCTGGCGATCGCCCTGGCCATCGCCCTGCAGCCGCTGTTCGAACTGTTGCCGGTCGCCAGCCTCACCGCGCCGTTCATCGCCGCCTGCTGGCTGCTGCACCTCGGCCCGCGCCTGCCGCGCCTGCTACACGGCGGCCCACGCCGCTTGCACAGCTGAAGGGCACCCCCTAGGCTCAGCCCATTGCACAACGGAAAGAGCCCATGGACACCCCTTCGAGCCTGCGCGAGCGGCTCTACGTCATCGTTTTCCAGACCGACACCGTCGCCGGCCGGCGCTTCGACAAGATCCTCCTGCTGACCATTCTCGCCAGCCTGGTGACGGTGATCCTCGACAGCATCGACGAGGTGCACCAGGGCTACGCCGGCCTGCTGGCGGGCATCGAATGGGGTTTCACGGCAATCTTCCTGGTCGAGTACCTGACCCGCCTGTACTGCTCGCCCAAGCCTTTGCGCTATGCCTTCAGTTTCTATGGGCTGGTCGACCTGCTGGCGATCGTGCCGGGGATCATCGCCCTGTACTACAGCGATGCCCAGTACCTGCTGATCATCCGCGTGGTGCGCATGCTGCGGATCTTCCGCGTGCTCAAGCTCAGCCCCTACCTCAAGCAGGCCCACTACTTGCTGGCGGCGTTGCAGGGCAGCAAGCAGAAGATCATCGTGTTCCTGGTCAGCGTGTCGACCCTGGTGACCGTGTTCGGCACCCTGATGTACGTGATCGAAGGCCCCGAGCATGGCTTCACCAGCATTCCCAAGGGCATCTACTGGGCCATCGTCACCCTGACCACCGTGGGCTTCGGCGACATCGTGCCGAAGACGCCGCTGGGGCAGGTGCTGTCGTCGCTGGTGATGATCACCGGTTATTCGATCATCGCCGTGCCCACCGGGATCTTCACCGCAGAACTGGCCAATGCCTTGCGTGGGGAGCAGTTGCAGCATGACTGCCCGACCTGTGCGAAGAAGCACCATGAGCATGGCGCGGCGTTTTGCTCGCGCTGCGGCAATGCGCTGTTCCCCAAACAACCTCCGCTGTAGGAGCGGGCTCTGGCGTATTTTCCAAAGCGGTATAAACAAAGCGTTTTTTGTTCTTTAAACGCTCGCCAGCGACCCGCTATAGTCGCTGGCAAAATGCCAACCTCCAAAGAACAAGGACTGCGTCGTGAAAAAACTGTTCACCGCCTCGCTGCTGGCCGCCGGCCTGGCCCTGGGCAATCTGGCCCAGGCTGCCCCTACTCTGCTCAACGTTTCCTACGACGTGATGCGCGACTTCTACAAGGACTACAACCCCGCGTTCCAGAAGCATTGGGAAGCCGCGCACAACGAGAAGGTCAACGTGCAGATGTCCTTCGGCGGTTCGAGCAAGCAGGCGCGTGCGGTGATCGATGGCCTGCCGGCCGACGTCATCACCATGAACATGGCCACCGACATCAACGCCCTGGTCGACAACGGCAAGCTGGTGCCGGACAACTGGGTGACCCGCCTGCCGAACAACAGCGCGCCGTTCACCTCGGCCACCGTGTTCATCGTGCGCAAGGGCAACCCCAAGGCCCTGAAAGACTGGCCGGACCTGCTCAAGGATGGCGTGCAGGTGATCGTGCCCAACCCCAAGACCTCCGGTAACGGCCGCTACACCTACCTCTCGGCCTGGGGCTACGTGCTCAAGCAGGGTGGTGACGAGAACAAGGCCAAGGAGTTCGTCGGCAAGCTGTTCAAGCAGGCGCCGGTGCTCGACACCGGCGGCCGCGCCGCCACCACCACCTTCATGACCAACCAGATCGGCGACGTGCTGGTGACCTTCGAGAACGAAGCCGAGATGATCGCCCGCGAGTTCGGCCGCGACCAGTTCGAGGTGGTCTACCCGAGCGTGTCGGCCGAGGCCGAGCCGCCGGTGAGCGTGGTCGACAAGGTGGTGGAGAAGAAAGAGACCCGCGCGGTGGCTGAGGAATACCTGAAATACCTGTGGTCGCCTGAGGCCCAGGAAATCGCCGCCAACAACTACCTGCGCCCACGCGATGCCAAGGTACTGGCCAAATACACCGATCGCTTCCCGAAGGTTGAATTCCTGTCGGTGGAGAAAACCTTCGGTGACTGGCGCACCGTGCAGAAGACCCACTTCAACGACGGTGGCGTGTTCGACCAGATCTACACCAACAAGTAAATGAGAAAAGGGGGCGTTCAACGCCCCCTTCTTCGTTTTGAGGTGTCGGTGCGACCCCTGTTGCGGGCTTGCCCCGCGATAGGGGTCGCCCAACCCACCTCACCCCCGCTGACGAAACACCAACGCCTTCAGCCCACCCTCCGGGTCCGCATCGGGAAACTCCGGCGGGTTGCGCAACCGCTCGACGAACCCCAACCCCGGCGCATGCTCGGCCATCCCCTCGACCAGGAATCCCGGCCCGATCCCCGGGTCGTTGACGCATGCCAGCACCGTCCCGCCCGCACTCAACAGTTCCGGCAAGCGCCGCAGGATCTTGGCGTAGTCCTGGGTCAGCACGAAACTGCCGCGCTGGAAGGTCGGCGGGTCGATGATGATCAGGTCATACGGCCCGTACTTGCGCACCTTGCCCCACGACTTGAACAGCTCATGTCCCAGGTACGCCACCCGCGACGCATCGTGGCCATTGAGCCGATGGTTTTCGCGGCCCCGCGACAGGGCCGACTTGGCCATGTCCAGGTTGACCACCTGCTCGGCGCCCCCGGCAAGCGCCGCCACCGAAAAGCCGCAGGTGTAGGCGAACAGGTTCAGCACGCGCTTGCCCTGCGCCTGCTCGCGCACCCAGCGCCGGCCATAGCGCATGTCGAGGAACAGGCCGTTGTTCTGGCGCACGCCCAGGTCGAGCAGGTACTTCAAGCCGTCCTCGGTCACCTCACGCTGCTGGCTGGGCTCGCCGAGCAGCCACTGGCCGGGGCTGTCGGGCAGGTAGCGGTGCTGGATCAAGATCGCCTGGCCGGTCCATTGCGGGCGCTGGGCCAAGGCCTGGAGCATGGCCTCCAACGCGGCCAACTGGCCCTCGGGCGGCTCGCGGAACAATGCCACCAGCAGCACGCCGTCAAGCCAATCGACGGTGACCTGCTCCAGCCCCGGCCAGCAGCGGCCGCGGCCGTGGAACAGCCGGCGGGTTTCGCGGGGGGCGGGGTCTAGGGCGGTGAGCAGGTGCTGTTCGAGGGTTGCGATGGGTGGCGTCATGACGGGGCTGCTGGCAGAAAAACCGGCATTCTACCCGCTATGCCCGACCAGCGCCTTTTTCGCACGAAACCACCACCCCTGCTGCATCCCCGCCGCTGCCAACAGGATCGCCGCCACCCCCAGCCACTGCAACGGCGCCAGACGATGGCCGAAGGCGACCCAGTCGACCAGGATCGCCGCGATCGGGTAGATGAACGACAGCGCCCCGGTCAGTGCCGTCGGCAAGCGCTGGATAGCGCTGTACAGCAGCACGTACATCAAGCCGGTATGCACCACGCCCAGGGTCAGCAGGCTGGCCAGCGCCGGCCCCTCGCCCGGCAAGCCGCCGAGCGTCACCCAGGGCGCCAGCAGCAGCACACCGGTGCTCACCTGGATCAACGCGATCAGGTGCGGCGGCGTGCCGCTCAGGCGCTTGATGATCAGCGCCGCCACTGCGTAGAGGAATGCCGCCCCCAGGGCCAGGGCGATACCCAGCAGGTAGTCCTCGCCACGGCCTTGCCCCTGGCCGTGGGCGCTGACGATAGCCAGCATGCCGAGGAACGCCAGCGCCAGCCAGCTCAGCTTGGCCAGCGTGATCCTCTCGCCGAGGAACAATGCCGCCAGCCCCACCAGCATGAACGGCTGGACGTTGTACACCGCCGTGCCGATGGCGATCGAGGCCCGTGAGTAGGAGGCGAACAGCAGCACCCAGTTGCCGACGATGGCTACGCCACTGACCACCGCCAGCAGGAAAGTGGCGCGGGTCAGTACGCCAGGCTTGAGAAAGCCCATGGCCGCGCAGACCAGCAGCAAGGTGCCAGCGCCGAACACGCAGCGCCAGAACACCACCTCCAGCACCGGCTGCCCGGACACCAGCACGAACCAACCGATGGTCCCGGAAATCAACATGGCGGCAACCATTTCCAGCGAGCCGCGACGCAGTGAATTGTCCATCTCACGCCTCCCATAGAACAGGCTGCCAGTATGCGCGGCCGCAACTCCGCCTCTCCAGCGGATAAACAAGGCGAAATACCCAACTCACCTTTACTATCAAGGCAACTTAGGCAAATCACCTGAAGAGGCGGACATGACCGATGCCATCGACCAACTGTTGATCAACGCCCTGATGGAAGACTCGCGCCGCTCGCTCAAGGCCTTGGCGCAGGTCAGTGGGCTGTCCGCGCCCAGCGTCAGCGAGCGCCTGCGGCGCCTCGAGGAACGCGGCGTGCTGCGCGGCTATACGGTGGAGGTGGACCCGCGCTGCTTTGGCTACCAGTTGCAGGCCATCGTGCGCATACGCCCGCTGCCAGGGCAGTTGCAGGAGGTGGAGCGGCAGATCGTGGCGATTCCCGAGTTCACCGAGTGTGACAAGGTCACCGGTGAGGACTGCTTCATCGCACGGCTGCATGTGCGCTCCATGGAGCAATTGGACACGTTGCTGGACCGCTTGAACACCTTGGCCGAGACCAATACGGCGATCATCAAGAAGACCCCGGTTAAGCGCCGGTTGCCGCCGATGGGGTGAGGTCTGCAACCGGCCCTATCGCGGGACAAGCCCTCAACAGGTTCACCGCTGGCCCTGAGCACGGCGCGGTACCTGTAGGAGCGGACTTGCCCCGCGATGGCGTCGACGGTATCCCTGTCGGCTATTTTTTGTACACAAGAACGTAACCATAGGTGCCATTTTTGTGTGCACTTTTTGGCAGTAACGCCCCGTTAAGTTACACAGATCGCTTATTTAAAACTGACCATTTGATCAACTAAAAGCACCGCCAAAAAATAAACCTGATTTTAAAGTCAATTTATATTCAACTAATTTCAATTACTTATCTTTCAACAACATAGATTCATATTGATGGCCACGCCGTAATTGCTTCTCCCCTGGCATGGAACTGGCTTTCGTGTGCTCATGTTTTGTATACAACTTAAACAAAACATAAATACACAAGAACCCGCGACGCCTGCCTAGAACAGGCCGTAGCGCCCAGAACCCTGTGATGCCAACGCCTGCACCCACGAGATGGCGAGCCCGTGCGCAAGCCCGCCTCATCGCAGTCATCGCGCATCAGGAGCCGCCGGAATGAGTAGCAGCCTCGACCTTGCCCCTGAACTATCCGTTGCCAGCACCCACCCCGACGCCACGACCCTTGCCGGCCAGGCGCCGGCCGTCGAACTCAGCCCACGCCTGCACAACCGCGACCTCGCCCCTACCCGCCAGGAAGGTCGGCGCTGGGGTGGCTACAGCATCTTCGCGCTGTGGACCAACGACGTGCACAACATCGCCAACTACTCCTTCGCCATGGGCCTGTTCGCCCTCGGCCTGGGCGGCTGGCAGATCCTGCTGTCGCTGGCGATCGGCGCGGCGCTGGTGTACTTCTTCATGAACCTGTCCGGCTATATGGGGCAGAAGACCGGCGTGCCGTTCCCGGTGATCAGCCGCATCGCCTTCGGCATCCATGGCGCGCAGCTCCCGGCGCTGATCCGCGCGGTGATCGCCATCGCCTGGTTCGGCATCCAGACCTACCTGGCCTCGGTGGTGCTGCGCGTGCTGCTCACCGCCGTATGGCCGCAGGTGGCCGCCTATGACCAGGACAGCCTCCTCGGCCTGTCGAGCCTGGGCTGGGTGTGCTTCGTGTCGATCTGGATCGTGCAACTGGTGATCCTCGCCTACGGCATGGAAATGGTGCGCCGCTACGAAGGCTTCGCCGGCCCGGTGATCCTGCTGACCGTGGCCAGCCTGGCGGCCTGGATGTACTTCAAGACCGACGCGCGCATCGCCTGGTCGGTGGCAGAACCCCTGACCGGCTACGAGATGTGGCGTAACATCTTCGCCGGCGGCTCGCTGTGGCTGGCGATCTACGGCACCCTGGTGCTGAACTTCTGCGACTTCGCACGCTCCTCGCCGTGCCGCAAGACCATTCGCGTCGGCAACTTCTGGGGCCTGCCGGTGAACATCCTGGTGTTCGCGGTGATCACCGTGGTGCTGTGCGGGGCGCAGTTCCAGATCAACGGCCAGATCATCGACAGCCCTACGCAGATCGTCGCCACCATCCCCAACACCGCCTTCCTGGTGCTGGGTTGCCTGGCCTTCCTGATCGTCACCGTCGCGGTGAACATCATGGCCAACTTCGTCGCCCCGGCCTTCGTGCTCAGCAACCTGGCGCCACGCCACCTGAACTTCCGCCGCGCCGGGCTGATCAGCGCCACCGTGGCGGTGCTGATCCTGCCGTGGAACCTGTACAACAGCCCGTTGGTGATCGTGTATTTCCTCTCAGGGCTCGGCGCCCTGCTCGGCCCGCTGTACGGCGTGATCATGTCCGACTACTGGCTGCTGCGCAAAGGCCGCATCAACGTGCCGGAGCTGTACAGCGAGAACCCCAACGGCGCCTACCACTACAGCCGTGGCGTCAACCTGCGCGCGGTGGCGGCGTTCATCCCGTCGGCGGTGCTGGCCATCGTCCTGGCCCTGGTGCCGAACTTCCACAGCGTCGCGCCGTTCTCCTGGCTGATCGGCGCCGGTACCGCCGCCGCGCTGTACCTGCTGATCGCCCCGCGCAACCGCCAGTACCTCGACGTCAGCGGCGAAGCCATCGCCGTCGACCACAGCAGCCATTGATCAAGGAAAGTGTGCAGATGCGTATTCTGATCGCCAACGTCAATACCACCGAAGCCATCACCGAGGCCATTGCCGAGCAGGCGCGCAGCGTCGCCGCGCCCGGCACCGAGATCGTCGGCCTGACGCCATGGTTCGGCGCTGAGTCGGTGGAAGGCAACTTCGAAAGCTACCTGGCCGCCATCGCCGTGATGGACCGGGTGCTGGCCTACGACCAACCGTTCGATGCGGTGATCCAGGCCGGCTACGGCGAGCATGGCCGCGAGGGCTTGCAGGAGCTGCTGAACGTGCCGGTGGTGGACATCACCGACGCCGCCGCCAGCACGGCGATGTACCTGGGCCACGCCTACTCGGTGGTGACCACCCTGGACCGCACCGTGCCGCTGATCGAGGACCGCCTGAAGCTTTCCGGCCTGTACGACCGCTGCGCCTCGGTGCGCGCCAGCGGCCTGGCGGTGCTGGAGCTGGAGGAGGACCCGCAGCGTGCGGTGCAGGCCATCGTCGAACAGGCCGAGCGCGCGGTGCGTGACGACAAGGCCGAGGTGATCTGCCTGGGGTGCGGCGGCATGGCCGGGCTCGACGAGCAGATCCGCCAGCGTACCGGGGTGCCGGTGGTGGATGGGGTCAGTGCCGCGGTGACCATCGCCGAATCGCTGGTGAGGCTGGGGCTGAGCACTTCGAAGGTGCGTACCTATGCCACGCCGCGGACCAAGAAGGTGGTGGGCTGGCCGATGCGGCTCGGGCGGTAGGTTTCGCTGCGTCGCTAGTGACGCCATCGCGGGTTTGCCCCGCGATGGCGTCAGCGCGTTTTCAGGTCGGGCAACTGACCGCGCCGCCATCCAACCCCTGCCGCACATTCCGGCTGAGCAAGCTCGCCTTGCCATCACGCCAGGTCAGGGTGATCACGTACAGGGTGTCGAAATCATCGCCATTCCAGTCCGTGGTGATCACCCTTTCCTCGCCGAGGGCCTTGCCGGCCACGGCGTTGATCAGGTCGGGCAGGTAGCCGTGGGACCAGGCAGTGTAGATGGTGGCGTTACGGTACTTGGCCTGCAGCAGTTCGTCGGCCAGGTCGTCGTAGTCGTTGGCGCCGAAGTCGATGTTGACCGGCAGGCCGAGGCGGATGGCACTGGGGGTGATGGTCATCAACGGGCGGATGTAGCTGTAGCGCAGGTCCTGGCTGCCCTCCTCGACATACCGTGTAGGGTTGGCGGCGAACACGTAGTCGGCCTTGCCGAAACGCTCGGGCAGCAAGGTGGCCAGGTCGATGGCGCGGTTCAGGCCCTGGCAGTTCAATTGGCCCAGCCCTTCACCCGGTTTTTCGGCGTGGCGCAGGAACACCAGGGTCTGGGTGCCATCCCCCGCGCGATCATGGCTCTGCACACCCTCGAAGGTCAGCGGTATCAACACCGCCGCGAGGGAGAGGGTCAGGAAAAGGTGACGGCGTCGCAGGTATTGCATCCACTTCATGGGCGGCTCGTTCGGCAAAGGGTATGAAGGCATCCCTGCCGCGAGCGGCATCCCTGACGGCGGCCCGGTGCAGGGCACCGGCCGCCAGATGGGCTCTTCCTTGCTGACCCTCCCTGGACAACAGCCATGTTGGACCACGCATATTGCGAAATGACGTCATGCCCTTGGCAATTGAATTTCAGTCATCCCGTGTCAGTACCTCGAGCAGCTCGATCTCGAAGGTCAGGTCCGAATGCGGCGGGATGCTGCCGACCGAACGCTCGCCATAGCCCAGGTGCGCCGGCACCTGCAACCTGCGCTTGCCACCCACGCGCATGCCCATCAGGCCTTGGTCCCACCCCTTGATCACCCGGCCGGTGCCAATCACGCACTGGAACGGCTTGCCGCGCGACCAGGATGAGTCGAACTCGCTGCCATCGGCCAACCAACCGGTGTACTGGGTGGTGATCAGGGCGCCCTTGACCACGGTCTTGCCGTCGCCTTCGTGGAGGTCGGTGATTTGCAGTTCGCTGCTCATGAAAGGCTCTCGAGTGGGGATTTTCGTGGCGCCCTTTTCGCAGGAACCGCGAGGTTTGGCAAGGCGAGGTCAGCCGAGCTGCTCGAAGGCCTGCTCCCCGGTGAGCTCCGTGGTCTGGTTGGCGAAGCAGTACCAGGCCGGTTTCTGCTCGACGAATATCTGCAAGTCGAAGTCCCAGCCTTCGTCGCCTTCGAGCAGGCCGACCGGCACGGCGTAGAAGTCATTGGCCTTGAGCCGGTAGTACAGGTGCGTGCCGCACTGGCCGCAGAAAGCGCGCTGGGCCCAGTCGGAGGAGTCGTAGACGGCCGGCGCGCGGCCCTCGATCTTCGGTGGCTGGCTGCAGTGGACGACCAGCAGCGGGCCGCCGGTCCATTTGCGGCACATGCTGCAATGGCAGGCGCTGACCTGGGTATTGTCGACGGTGGCATGCAACTGGGTGGCGCCGCAGAGGCAGGTGCCTTGCTTTTCCAGGGACATGGGCGGGGGCTCCGTGCGGGTGTGGGGGATTGGCAAGTATAGCGGTGGCTGCGCAGGCGTCATCGCGGGACAAGCCCGCGATGGCGTCGACCAGGCACCTACAGCCCCTGTCCCTCTACACCGTCGAGCACCGCCTCGGTCAACGCCCTGCCCTTCTCCAGCGAGTTCTCGGTGGCGGTCAGCAGATTGCGCAACGGCTCGTCGGCCTGTTCCAAGGCCAGGGCGTTGGTTTCATAGGCCGCTTTCAATGCGGCCAAGGCGCAGACCAGAGCGTCCTCGACTTCGATGCCGGCACGAACGGTGAACATGGGACGGTGGGCGTTGTGGCAGGTGCCGAAATAGGCGCTGGCGGTGACGTGGTGGGGTTTCTTCGGGAGGTGAGGCGGGTCGGGGACGGGCTTTTGCATGGTTTGGCACTCCTACATAGCCATGGATTCGCTGCCGATCTCCGCTTGCACGTCGGAGGTGGGGTGGCAGCTGTACGCAGGTGTGCAAGACCGAGATGTAGGAACCCGGCAGACCCGAAGGCCTCCCACGTACAACCGCCATGACATGGCGGGTGGAATGGCCGTCAAAAGCATTCGACGCCTCCACACTACATCTTCGGGCTTGCACACCCAGTCGTTGATTTGGCAACGACCCGCCGAGACTAGTGCAGAGATAGGCCACGCAAAAGCGCCGGGAGAATATTTGGGAAATGGACTACAGGAAACAGGAGAAATCTGAAATTTTTCCGGTGATTATGCGGGCCTCATCGCGAGGCAAGCCCTCTCCCACAGGTACCCCGCGGTTTTAGGGCCAGCGGTGAACCTGTGTGGAGCGGGCTTGAACTGCGACGGCGTCGGCCAACTCACCTACAGCCTCTGCCCCTCTACACCGTCCAGCACCGCCTCGGTCAACGCCCTGCCCTTCTCCAGCGAATTCTCGGTGGCGGTCAGCAGATTGCGCAACGGCTCGTCGGCCTGTTCCAAGGCCAGGGCGTTGGTTTCATAGGCCGCTTTCAATGCGGCCAAGGCGCAGACCAGAGCGTCCTCGACTTCGATGCCGGCACGAACGGTGAACATGGGACGGTGGGCGTTGTGGCAGGTGCCGAAATAGGCGCTGGCGGTGACGTGGTGGGGTTTCTTCGGGAGGTGAGGCGGGTCGGGGACGGGCTTTTGCATGGTTTGGCACTCCTGTATCGGTTAGGAATGCTGCCGTCATTCGCTTGCACCCGAATAGGCGGCAGCTGTACGCAGGTGTGCAAGACCGAGGATACAGGAACCCGGCAGACCCGAAGGTCTCCTGCGCACAGCCACCATGAACGACCTTGAACAGGTCTCGGGACGCTATGCGCTGTATCCGGTCGAGCTTGCACACCCGGTCGTTGATTTGGCAACGACCCGCCGAGACTAGTGCAGAGATAGGCCACGCAAAAGCGCTGGAAGGATATTTGGGAAATGGACTACAGGAAACAGGAGAAATCTGAAATTTTTCCGCTGATTATGCGGGCCTCATCGCGGGGCAAGCCCACTCCGACAAGTACGGCGCCATTTTCATGGACAGCGGCGAACCTGGAGCGGGCTCGTCCCACGATGAGGCCCGCCCAGCCCTCAACAACCTCAGAGGAACACCGTCCCCCGCATGTACAGCGCCCCATATCCGCTGATAATCACCCGCCCATTGCCCGGCACCTCGCACTGCAACTGGCCTTTGCGCGCCCCGCCCTGCTCGCAGCGCAAACTGCGCTTGCCCAGGCGCTCGGCCCAATACGGCGCCAGGGAGGTGTGCGCCGAGCCCGTCACCGGGTCTTCGTTGATGCCCACGCGCGGCCCGAACCAACGGGTGACGAAATCGAACCCGCGCCCCGGCGCGGTCACCGCGATGCCACGCACGTCGAAAGCAGACAGCGCGGCGAAATCCGGCTTCAGGGTGTCGATCAGCGCAGCATCGTCGATCACCAGCACGTAGTCATCAGTGCGGTACAACGCCCGCGCCTCGCTCAGGCCCAGCGCCGCCAACAGGCTCGCGGGGATGTCCGCCGCCAGCGGCTGCTTGGCCGGAAAATCCATGGCCAACAGGCCATCGGCACCCCGGCTCACGCGCAACTCGCCGCTGCGGGTATTGAAGCGCAATACCTCGGCCTGCTCGCCCAAGCGCTCAAACAGCACCCAGGCCGACGCCAGGGTGGCGTGGCCACACAGGTCCACTTCCACCGCAGGGGTGAACCAGCGCAGGTCGAAGGTCTCGCCATTGCGCACGAAATAAGCGGTTTCGGCGAGGTTGTTCTCCTCGGCGATGCGCTGCAGCAGCGCGTCCGGCAGCCAACTTTCGAGAGCGATCACCGCGGCGGGGTTGCCACCGAAGGGTTCGGCCGAGAAGGCATCGACCTGGAAGATCTCAAGCTCCATGCAAAAACTCCTGGTTGCGAAAATGGGCTCAGTGACGCACGGGGGTCAGCACCGCTTCACCGGCGAAGAACGCCTGCAGGTTGCGCAGCACGAGCGTGACTGTATCACGCGCCGCCTCCGGCGATTGGCCGGCCACGTGCGGGGTCAGCACGGTGTTGGCCAGGGCCTTGAGGGCGTCGGGCACGGCGGGTTCGTCGTCGAACACGTCCAGCGCGGCGCCCGCGATGGTCCCCTGCTCCAGGGCCTGCACCAGGGCTTGGGTGTCGACCACGCTGGCGCGGGCGATATTCACCAGGTAGCCCTCGGCGCCCAGGGCCTGGAGCACCGGCGCATCGACCAGGTGGTGGGTGCCCGCGCCGCCCGGGGTGGCGATCACCAGGATGTCCACCGCCTCGGCCAGGTGCAGCGGGCTGTCGTACCAGGTGTAGGGCGACCCTTCGCGGGGCGTGCGGCTGTGGTAGCTGACCGGCATGTCGAAACCCTGGGCGGCACGTTTGGCGATGGCCTGGCCGACCGCGCCGAGGCCGACGATGCCCAGGCGCTTGCCGCTCACCGAAGGGCTGATCACCCGGTTCCATTCGCCACGCCGGGTGCTGGCGTCGGCGCGGGGGATGTCACGCAGCAGCGCCAGCAGCAGCGCCAGGGTGTGGTCGGCGACGGCGGCGGCGTTGGCACCGGCGCCGTTGGTGACGGTGATGCCACGCGCCGCGGCGGCGGCCAGGTCGACCTGCTCGTAGCCGGCGCCGATCACGCAGATGATCTGCAAGTTGGGCAATGCGGCGATTTCCGCGGCGTTGAGGCCGAGCGGGCCGCGGGTGAGCACGGCATCGATATGCGTGGCGTGGCGGGCGATGGCGTCGGCGCGCAGTTGCGCGGTGGGAGCGCGGACCAGGCGGTAACCGGCCTGTTCGAGCAGCGGCAGGTAATCGTTGACGGTTTCCACCAGCACCAGGACTGTCTTGCTCATGCCACCCTCCGAATCAATGGGAAGGGGGATTATGCCAGTTCGTCGGGGGCCATGAGGGCCCAGAAACTCATTGCGCGAAGGCCCGCCCCAAACCACCCGGCACACCGCTGCTGTCGGTCTCCTGCCATGGCCCGTTGGGGCTCAGCGACCAGCTCCAGCCGCCGTTCCAGCGGTAATAGGTGCGTTGGCGATAGAAGGTGTTGGGCTGCTTCTCCAGCACATACACCCCAAGCTTCGGGTCCCAATGGCTGGCCCCCCCCGGTGGCGGCGCGAAGCTGGCGGAGGTGCGTGGCATCGGCTTGGGAATGGCGGCTGGCTTGCCCGGCTGCGGTGCCGGCTGGCCGCCCGGCAATGGCTTGACCACCGGACCCTGGCGCGGCGGCACGGTCTCGATCGGTGGCAGCGGCTGTTCAGCGGGCTGGTGCACCGTGCACGCGGAAAGACCCAGGGCCAGGGTGATCAGGGTCAGGCGCACGGTGCTGTTCATGGGGCTTGCTCTCTTACCGGTCGGGGCTGTCGATGGTCAGGCTTTGCAGAACCTGGCCACGGGTAGGCAGCGGCGCGCCCTTGCCGATCCACTCGCCCTGGGTGGGCTGGCCGGCGCGGGAGACACGTGCAACGAGTTGGACTTCGCTGAAGTCCGACAGTTTCATCTGCGGCATCATCGCATCGGCGTCGGACAGCTCCACCTCGATCGGCAACTGCGCCACGGTCACGCGCTTGGCCGCGACGGGCATGGGCGGGCCATTGCTGGCACGGGCGAAGATAAACACCGTGTCGTCGGGCTTGACCTTGTCCTTGAGCGCTGCGGCCAGTTCCACCCGCACCTTCAGCCTGGCCAGCTCGACCGGCTTGCCACCGGCGCTCTTGAGCTTGTCGGCGGCGCGGTCGATGCCGCCCTGCAACGCGGCGCGCGAGGCATCGCCCTCAGGCAATTGGCCGAGCAGGCGTTGCCAGTAGTCGATGGCCTCCTGGTAGCGCTCGCCCTCGAAGGCGGCAATGCCACGCAGGCCCAGGCTGGTGACTTCGCTGGGGTCGGCCTTCAGCGCTTCGTCGGTGAGCGCCTGCAATTGCGGGCTCCACTGCTTGTCGGCGGCGAAGTACTGCGCCTGGGCCCACTGGCCCAGCAGTTCGGGCTGGCGACCGGCCAGGGCCACGGCCCGTTCGAAGGCCTTGGCGGCATCCGCGGGGCGCTGGTCGGCCATGTAGGCGCGGCCAAGGAAGTACAGGCCTTCGGCCGAATCGGGCTGGGCCTGCACGGCGCGCTCCAGGCGCGAGGTCATCTCCTGCATCGACTGCGGCGCCTGGGCGAACTCATGGGTCAACGCGACCTTGTCGGCGGCGCCGAAGTGCAAATACAGCCCCAGCCCCATCAGCGGCACCAACACCGCGGCCAGCAGCGGCAATGCCTTGCCCAGGTGACCCTGGCGCGGCGCATCGGCGCCTTCGGTATCGGCCAGCAGTTCACGAGCCGCCTCGTCGCGCCCCTTGCTCAACTGGGCATCGTCGAGCACGCCGGCGGCCTGCTGGGCGGTCAGTTCGGCGACCCGCTCCTGGTACAGGGCGACGTTCAAGGCGGTGCGGTCTTCTTCGGCCTGCTGGCGACGGCCACGCAGGATGGGGACCAGCAGGAATGCCAGGGCGGCGAGCAACAGCAGGCCCGCGCTAAGCCAGAATTCAATCATGGGTAGGTTCTTTATCCAGCAGTTTGGCGAGACGCTCGCGTTCTTCGGTGGACAGTTCGGTGGAGGCCGCCTGGCCTGGGCCACGACGGCGCCGGACGATCACCGCCAGCACCACGAAGCCACCCGCCAGGAGGATCCCCGGGCCGAACCAGAGCAACCAGGTGCGCCCGCTGAGCGCCGGCTTGTAGCGCACGAAGTCGCCATAGCGATCGACCATGAAGTCGACGATCTGCTGGTTGCTCTTGCCCTCGCCGAGCATGCGGAAGATTTCGCGGCGCAGGTCGGCAGCGATGGGCGCGTTGGAGTCGGCGATGTCCTGGTTCTGGCACTTGGGGCAGCGCAGTTCCTTGGTCAACTGCTGGTAGCGCTCGCGCTCGGCGTCGTCGCGGAACTGGTAGGTGTCGATGGCCGCCTTGGCCACGCCGGCCAGGCTGATGCCCAGCACAGCGGCTGCCAGCCAGCGCCTCATGGCTGGGCCTCGTCGACCAGGCCCTGGTACAGCGGCGCCAGTTGCTCGCGCCAGACCGTGGCATCGACCACGCCCACGTGCTTGTAGCGGATGATGCCCTGGGCATCGACCAGGAAGGTCTCCGGCGCGCCGTAAACGCCCAGGTCCAGGCCCAGAGTGCCCTGCGCGTCGTAGATGTTCAGCTGGTAGGGGTTGTGGAAGTCGGCCAGCCACTTCAGCGCGGCGGCGTTGTCGTCCTTGTAGTTGATGCCGTGGATCACCACGCCCTGCTGGGCCAGTTGGTTGAGGTAGGGGTGCTCGACCTTGCACGACGGGCACCAGGTGCCCCACACGTTGACCAGCGCCGGCCGGCCGAGCAGGTCGGCCTGGGTCAGGGTGCGCTCGCCCTGCACTTCAGGCAGGGAGAAGGCCGGGAACGGCTTGCCGATCATCGCCGAGGGCAACTCGTCGGGCTTGAGGAACAGCCCCTTGTAGAGGAAAACCGCCATCAGCAGGAACAGCGCCAATGGCAACAGCAGGATCCAACGCTTCATGCAGTCGCTCCAGACATGCCCAGGACATCACGCACCCGGGCCTTGACCTTGACGCGGTAGCGCCGGTCGAAAGCCGCCAGCAACCCGCCGAGTGCGGTCAGCAGACCGCCCAGCCAGATCCAGCGGACATATGGCTTGATATGTACCCGCACCGCCCAGGCGCCATTCTCCAACGGCTCGCCGAGGGCCACGTAGAGGTCGCGGGTGAAGCCGGCATCGATGCCAGCCTCGGTCATCATCGACTGCTGCACGGTGTACAGGCGCTTCTCCGGGTGCAGCACGGTGACCTCGCGGCCCTCGCGGGAAACGCGAACGGTGCCCTTGTCGGAGATGAAGTTCGGGCCTTCGAAGTGCTGGGCGCCTTCGAAGAGGAAGTGGTAGCCGCCCAGTTCGACGCTCTCGCCGGGGGCCATGCGCAGGTCGCGCTCGGCGCTGTTGTTGCTCGACAGCACCACGCCCAGGGCGCACACCGCCAGGCCCAGGTGCGCCAGGTGCATGCCCCAGTAACTGCGGTGCAGGCCGCGCAGGCCTTGGCGCAGGCCCTTGTGGCGGGTCTTGTCGAGGATGTCGCGCAGCCCGCCCAGCACCACCCAGGCGGCCAGGGCGAACACGCTCAGTGCCGGCCAGTCGAAGTCGTCGACCAGGAACCCGGCCAGCGGCGCGAGGATCGCGCTGCCGATCAGCACCGGGGTGAGCATGCCGGCCAGCCACTTGCCGGGGGTGTCTTTCCAGCGCACCAGCACGCCGATCGCCATCACCACCATCAGCAGCGCCATCAGCGGCAGGAACAGGGCATCGAAGTACGGCGGGCCGACCGACAGCTTGGCGCCGGTCAGGGCATCGAGCACCAGCGGGTAGAGGGTGCCGAGCAGGATCATCGAGGCAGCCACCACCAGCACCAGGTTATTGGCCAGCAGCAACGTCTCGCGGGACCACAGGGCGAAGCCCACCTGGCTCTTGACCACTGGCGCGCGCAGGGCGAACAGGGTCAGCGAGCCGCCGACCACGAACAGCAGGAAGATCAGGATGAACACACCGCGCGACGGGTCGGCGGCGAAGGCGTGCACCGAGGTCAGCACGCCGGAGCGGACCAGGAAGGTCCCGAGCAGGCTCAGGGAGAACGCGGCGATGGCCAGCAGCACGGTCCAGCTCTTGAACACCCCGCGCTTCTCGGTGACCGCCAGCGAGTGGATCAGCGCGGTGCCCACCAGCCAGGGCATGAACGAGGCGTTTTCCACCGGGTCCCAGAACCACCAGCCACCCCAGCCGAGTTCGTAGTAGGCCCACCACGAGCCCAGGGTGATGCCGATGCCGAGGAAGGCCCAGGCGACGATGGTCCAGGGCCGCGACCAGCGCGCCCAGGCGGCGTCCAGGCGCCCGCCGAGCAAGGCGGCGATGGCGAAGGCGAAGGCCACCGAGAAGCCCACGTAGCCCATGTAGAGCATCGGCGGGTGGACGATCAGGCCGAAGTCCTGCAGCAGCGGGTTAAGGTCGCGGCCATCGCCCGGCACCTGCGGCAGCAGGCGCTGGAAGGGGTTGGAGGTGATGATCAGGAACGACAGGAAGCCCACGCTGATCATGCCCATCACCGCCAGCACCCGCGCCAGCATCACCTGCGGCAACTGCCGCGAGAACACCGATACGGCGAAGGTCCAGGCACCGAGGATCAGCGCCCAAAGCAGCAGCGAGCCCTCGTGGGCGCCCCACACGGCGCTGAACTTGTAGTACCAGGGCAACGCCGTGTTGGAGTTGTGGGCCACGTAGGCGACCGAGAAGTTGTCGGTCATGAAGGCGTGGGTCAGGCAGGCGAAGGCGAAAGCCAGGAAGGCGAACTGCCCCCACGCCGCCGGGCGCGCCAGGCCCATCCACAGGCGGTCGCCGCGCCAGGCGCCGAGCAGCGGCACCGTGGCCTGCACCACGGCGAAGCAGATCGCCAGGATCATCGACAGTTGCCCCAGTTCGGGGATCACCAGCGCCGCATTCATGGCTTGGCCTCGCCGTTGGCGGCCTGGCCGCTTTCCTTGAGCGCCTTGGTCACTTCAGGCGGCATGTATTTCTCATCGTGCTTGGCCAGCACCTCGTCGGCCACCACCACGCCGTCGGCGTTGAGCTTGCCCAGGGCGACGATGCCCTGCCCTTCGCGGAACAGGTCGGGGAGGATGCCGCGGTAGGTGATCGGCACCGACTTGTTGAAGTCAGTGACCACGAAGCGCACGTCCAGCGAGTCGGCGGAGCGTTGCACCGAGCCCTTCTCGACCATGCCGCCGGCGCGGATGCGGGTATCCAGCGGCGCCTCGCCGCTGGCGATCTGGGTCGGGGTATAGAACAGGTTGATGTTCTGCTGCAAGGCGGTCAGGGCAAAGCCGACGGCAACCCCGACCCCGACCAGCAGGCCGAGGATGAGCAACAGGCGTTTCTTGCGCTGCGGATTCACTGGTTGTTCTCCCGGCGCAGGCGACGCGCCTCTTCTTGCAGGTAGCGGCGGCGGGCGAGCAGCGGCTGGGCGACATTGATCGCCAGCACCGCGAGGCAAATGCCGTACGCCGACCACACGTACAGGCCATGGTGGCCCATGGCGAGGAAATCACTGAAGGAGGCGAAACTCATCGCGCGGTCTCCTGGCCCAGGCTGTTGATCACTTCATCCCTGACCCAACTGGCGCGCGCCTCGCGCTTGAGCACTTCGAGGCGCATGCGCAGCAGCAGCACGGCGCCGAAGAAGCAATAGAAGCCCAGCACCGTGAGCAGCAGCGGCAGCCACATCTCGGCGGGCATGGCGGGTTTTTCGGTGAGGGTGAAGGTCGCGCCCTGGTGCAGGGTGTTCCACCACTCCACCGAGTACTTGATGATCGGGATGTTGACCACGCCGACAATCGCCAGCACCGCGCAGGCCTTGGCTGCGCTGTCGCGGTTACTGATGGCCTGGCCCAGGGCGATGATGCCGAAGTACAGGAACAGCAGGATCAGCATCGAGGTGAGGCGCGCGTCCCATACCCACCAGCTACCCCAGGTCGGCTTGCCCCAGATGGCCCCGGTGACCAGCGCCACAGCGGTCATCCAGGCGCCGATGGGCGCGGCGCATTGCAGGGCGACGTCGGCCAGTTTCATCTTCCACACCAGCCCCACCACCCCGGCCACCGCCAGCAGCACGTAGCACGACTGCGCCAGCATGGCCGCTGGCACGTGGATGTAGATGATGCGGAAGCTGTTGCCCTGCTGGTAGTCCTGCGGCACGAAGGCCAGGCCCCAGGTGACGCCAGCCAGCAGCAGGAGGATGGCGGAGACGGTCAACCACGGCAGCATGCGGCCACTGATGGCATAGAACCATTTGGGGGAACCCAGTTTGTGGAACCACGTCCAGCTTATTTTCATCAGGGTACATCCAGGGTATTGGCCGGGCTTGAAAGCCCGGGACTCGTTATTCGCCGACGCTGATCTTCAGGCCGGCCGCGATCGCAAAGGGTGCCAGGGTGATGGCCAGGGCCGTCAGGCTCGCCAGCCACAGCAGGTGGCCGGTGGCCGGCATATTCTGCAACGCCGCCTGCAACGCGCCACTGCCCAGGATCAATACTGGGATATACAACGGCAGGATCAACAACGCCAGCAGCAGGCCACCGCGCTTGAGCCCGACGGTCAGTGCCGCGCCCACCGCGCCGAGCAGGCTCAGCACCGGCGTGCCCAGCAGCAGCGAAGCGAGCAGCACCGGCAGGCAGGCGGCGGGCAGGCCGAGCATCAGGGCCAGCAGTGGCGCCAACAATACCAGCGCCAGCCCGGAAAATATCCAGTGCGCCAGCACCTTGGCCAGCACCAGCAGCGCCAGCGGGTGCGGTGACAGCACCCATTGCTCCAGCGAACCGTCCTCGAAGTCGCTGCGGAACAGGCCGTCCAGCGACAACAGCACGGCCAGCAAAGCCGCGACCCAGACCAGTCCGGGCGACAAGGTTTGCAACAATTGCGTTTCGGGGCCGACCGCCAGCGGGAACAGCGCGACCACGATGGCGAAGAACACCAACGGGTTGGCCAGCTCGGCGGGGCGGCGGAACAGCAAGCGCGCTTCGCGGCGCAACAACAGGAGGAATACGCTCATGCGGCCCACTGCCCCAGGTTCAGTTCACGGTAGCCCGACGGCCGGCGCTCAAGGTGATGGTGCGTGGTCAGCACCACGGTGCCACCCTGCTCGCAGTGGGCGGCCAGGTGCGCTTCGAGCTGGGCCACGCCTTGCTTGTCGAGGGCGGTGAAGGGCTCGTCGAGGATCCACAGCGGCGGGCTGTCGAGGTACAACCGGGCCAGGGCGACACGGCGCTGTTGGCCGGCGGAGAGGGTGTGGCAGGGTACGTCCTCGAAGCCGCGCAGGCCCACGGCCGCCAGCGCGCGCCAGATCGCCTCGCGCGTGGCCGGCCGATGCAGGGCGCAAAGCCAGGCGAGGTTCTCCTCGGCGCTGAGCAGGTCCTTGATGCCGGCGGCGTGGCCGATCCACAGCAGGATGCTGGCCAAGGCGTGGCGTTGTTCGCCCAGCGGCTGGCCGCCAAGCAGGATCTGCCCGGCCGTCGGTTGCATCAACCCGGCCAGCAGGCGCAGCAGGCTGGTCTTGCCGCTGCCGTTGGGGCCGCTGACCTGGAGCATGTCGCCGGGGCGCAGCTCGAAGTGCAGGTGCTCGAAGAGCAATCGCCAGTCGCGCTCGCAGGCCAGGCCCGCGGCTTGGAGGTGGAGGGTCACGGTTTCGCCTTATGCAGTGAGGGTGGCGTTCGGTGGCCCCGCGATAGGGTCACCGATCACACCCGATGTCTCAAGTCGCCCCCACCCGTGCCGTTATACTGGGCAGTGGCAGGCGGCCCGCATTATTGCATGCGCGACACCGCCGCCAAGAGGGCGGGTCCGACAGGTTGTATACAATCATGACTGAAATCAATAGTCTCGGCGCACAAAGCGCGTTCTCCGCCCAGGTCGCCAAGGCGGCCATGACCGGCGAACTGCTGCGCCTGACGCAAGCGCAGCCTGGCTTGGTGCCACCCGGGCAGAGCGCCCAGGCCGAGGTGTTGAGCCTGCGCCAGGTCGGCCAGGACTTCCAGATGCTGCTGCGCCTGACCTTGGCCAATGGCAACCAGGCGCAGGTCCAGGCCAGCGCCAACCTGCCGCTGCCCCAGGGCAGCCAGGTCACCGTCAGCCAGCCCGAAGGCAATCGCCTGGCGGTGCTGCTGCAGCAGGCCAGCGCCAGCAACATCGCCACCCTCACCCAGCTCGATACCGGCAAGCTTCCCCTCGGCACCCTGTTGCAAGGCAAGGTCCTGACCAGCCAGGCACTGCCCGGCAACCCCGGTGAGGCAACCACCTTCCGCTCGCTGGTGAGCCTGCTCAACAGCGCCCAGGCAGGCGCCACCCTGGCCATCGACAGCCCGCGCCCGTTGGCGGTGGGCAGCCTGCTCAGCGCGCTGGTGCAGGGCGATCAGTCGCTGCGTTTCGTGCCCCTGAGCGGCCGCCAGGACCAGTTGACCATCACCCAGCAACTGCTCACCCAGCAAAGCCGCCAGGCCTCGCTACCCGGCCTGCTCAACGCGCTGCAACACCTCACCAGTGCCCCGGTCGGCAACGGCGAACTGCGGGCCCTGGCCGAGCGCTTGCTGGCCAGCCTGCCGGACGCCCGCCAGTTGGCTGACCCCAAGGCGCTGGCCCAGGCCCTGAACAACAGCGGCGCGTTTCTTGAAGCGAAGCTGCTCGGCGGGCTGGGCACGACCGTCGCGCCAGACCTCAAGGCGCAACTGGTGCGGCTGGTGGCGCAGGCGCTACCCAACGCCAGCGCCGGTTTCAACCCGCTGGCCACCGCCACTGCCTTGGCCCAGGCCCTGCCAGGCATGGCCCGCAGCGCCCTGGGCATGCTCGACCGGGTCAGCCCCCGGCCACAGCCTGGCGCCTTCCCCCTCCCCTCGCGGCTGTTGCAGAACCTCGAGGAAGAAGGCGACCTGCACCAACTGCTGCGCCTGGCGGCCGCCGCGATCTCGCGCCTGCAGAGTCATCAATTGGCCAGCCTGCAACAGACCGGCACCACCGAGACCGGCAACCTGCAAACCACCTGGCAGACCGAGATCCCCATCCGCCACGGCCAGGACTTCATCCCCCTGCAGGTCAAGTTGCAACGCGAGGACACCCCGGAGCAGCAAGCCGACCCGCAACGTGAACAGCGCGACCCGCTGGAATCGCTGTGGCGCATCGAGCTGGCCTTCGACCTGCCACCGCTCGGCCCCTTGCAGGTGCAGGCACAATTGAGCCAAGGCCGCTTGTCCGGCCAGTTGTGGGCCGAACACGCGGCCACCGCGCAACTGATCGACAGCCAGTTGGGCAACCTGCGCGAGCGCCTGCTGGCCCGGGGCCTGGACGTCGGCGACCTGGAATGCCACCCTGGCACGCCACCACAAGGCCCGCGTACCCGTCTGGAACAACGCTGGGTGGACGAAACCGCATGAGCAGCAAGCAACCGCGCCAGGCCATCGCCCTGAGCTACGATGGCCAGCAGGCCCCCACCCTCAGCGCCAAGGGCGACGACGCGCTGGCCGAAGCCATTCTCGCCCTGGCCCGCGAACATGAGGTGCCGATCTACGAGAACCCCGAGCTGGTGCGCCTGCTGGCGCGTCTGGAACTGGGCGAGCAGATCCCCGAGGCGTTGTACCTGACCATCGCCGAAATCATCGCCTTCGCCTGGCAACTGCGTGGCAAGGTACCCGTCGGCTTCGTCGACGAAGCGCCAGCCGAGCGCGATATCACACCGCCTCCGGTCCTCCTGGCGAACCGCTCGGACACGCCTGAGCGATGACCCACCCGTGCCGTGGGCCGTGACGATACTTAGTTAAAGCCCAGCCCGCGGGTAAGCAAGGCAACGTTGCGTCGACCCTTCCAGCAACGGAGCCTGAAACATGCCTATTCCCTATTTGAACGCCCAGGGCATCCGTCACGTTCGTGACCACCTGACCCACTTTCCCCGCCCCGACCGCGCCGCCGCCGACGCCGTGCGTGCCTGGGCGCATGGGCGTGGCGTCGACCTCGACCCGGACCAGGTCGACGTCGTCACCCTGCACTATGTGCTTGATGCCGCGCATGGCTTCAAAGGTGCGGTGGCCCGCAAGCTCAGCCTGACCCAGGCCTTGCTGGCCAATTGGCAAGGCGAGATGCTCGACGACCCGCTCCGGGCGCTGTTCCACGCCCCCTTGGCCGGGGAGTGGCCGGGGCGGATGGAAGTGGTGCCCACGCTCGGGGATGCGGACAGGCCGAACAGGCACCAGGTGTTCCATGGACTGTTCCGGCGCACCGAACCCCAGCAGTACAGCGACCAGACCCGGCTCACATTGCCGGCCGAGGACTTCCAGGCCTTCATCGAGCAATTGCACCTGCACGATCGGTACAAGCGCCAGCTCGATACCTATTGGTCCAGCCAACTGGACAGTTATGCCAGCAATGCGCGCCTGAACTTCATCGCCGCGTGCAACAAACAGGCGGCCGAAGGTAGTCTGAGCCGCGCCGCTACACGCCTGGCGTGGCAGGTCGCCGGGGTGAGCGACGCGTCGGCCACGCTCAAGGTCAGGCCATTGAACGTCTACGGCTACGCCGCGACCGACCTGCTGTACTTCAAGAACGGCAGCCGTGACCTGGTGGTGCTGTACATCCCCGGCAATTCCTCGCCTCTGCATGAGTTCGCCAACGAAGGCCTGATGAAGGACTGGTTCGCGGCGCAGTGCAAGGATCCGCACAAGCGGGCCGCCCTGATGGCCCATTTCGCCCTCGCCGATGAGCCGGACGGGTTGAGCTACAGCGGTTTGATCACCGCCATGGGCGGCCTGGCGGCATATCCCGAGCGCTACCATCTGGACGCCAACCGTCCAGGGTTCACCGCCGAGGGCTACTGGCCACCACGCGATTACGTCAACTACAAGACCAAGGAGTACAGCCCGGCCATCGTCGGCGACGTGTTCGCCGCCCTTGCCCAGCGCCACCGCCGCCGCAGCTACCGCGATGCCGATGCGGCGATCACCACCGATGCCGAGGTGGCAAAGAAGCGCTGGGCTGGCTACCTGAACTCGGCGATCAACTACCTGGCGCCCCTGGCGCTGGTGGTCCCGGAGTTGGCCATCGTGTTCGCCATTGGCGGGGCCGCGCAGTTCGGCCTGGGCCTGGACCTGGCCATCGAAGGCCGCAACCGGCAGGAGAAAGCTGCGGGCGTGGAATCGGCGCTGTTCGGTGCGCTCAATGCCGCGCCCCTGGCGGGTGAACTGGTCAACAAGGCGCCCCTGCTGTTCCGCTTCAAAAGCGATCGGCTGGTGTTCCCGCAGCGCCTCAATGGGCAACTGGGTTTTGCCCTGAGCCCGGTTAGCCCGCCGCGTTTCGCAGCCGAGGAAATCGCAGCGTTCTTTGACCTGCCGGACAATATCGCGCCATTGCCCGGCGCCGACCCGGCCACCCGTGGCGCGGTGGTGCGCGTCCCGTTCTATAACGGTGCCGAGGACGAACTGCAGGCCAGCATCGGCGGCTACGCATTCAACGTGGTCTATGACGTCGAGGCCGACGCCTTCATTTCGGCGGATGCCCTGAACGAGGTGGACCCGGACTATTACATCGCCTCTAGCGCAGGCCGGGACCTGATCCGGGTCGACATTCGCACACGCCCCGTCACCGATACCCTGCGCATGAGCACGCTCAGGGCGCTCGGTGTCGACCTGCACCTACCGGTCGAACTGCCGAAGACACCGCTGGAAGGTGCCATGCCGATTCCCAGGACGGTGTTCAGCCTGTGGGTCGGCGACCAGGTGTTATCCACGGCGCTGCTGGACAACATTGCCCACAACACCGCGCGACTGGCGGCCAGCGCCTACGATTTCAAGCTTTACCTCTCCAGGGCCAACGCCACGGCCTACGCAGAAAACCTGCGGCTGCTGGGTGAACGGGCACCGGGCCTGACGGTCCTGCCGCTGGAGGACCAGGCGGCGTTCGACACCTTCCGCCAGAGCGCCTACCACGCGCAATACCAGGCGGCGTTGAGCGGCAACGGCAAGGGCCCCGCGCACTACGCCTCGGCGGCCGATATCTTGCGCTATCGCTTGCTGCACCACGAAGGCGGGCTGTACATGGACCTCGACGACAGCCTGAAGGCGGTGGGTGAATACAGCATGGTCCTGAACGGCCAGCCCAAGGGCGCGCCTGGCGAGGCGTTGGATGAAGTGGCGCTGGCGACCACCCCAGAGGGGCTGCTGCTGCATTCCCCGGTGAGCAATGAAAAAATGCGTAATGGCTGCATGTACAACAACAGCCTGATCGCCAGCCACGCCGGTAACCCGACACTGGACGCGCTGTCCGAGGAAATGCGCCAACGCTTCGCAGCCTACCCCAACTTCTACGACAGGCTGCCCCGCTTCAGCGAAAATGCCGCGGACTTCTATCGCTATGCTGCCAACCTGTCCTACATGACCGGGCCGGGCCTGCTGACCGACATCGTCGACCGGCACCTGCCGGCCTTGGCGTGCATCCGCCAGCTCACCAACCTGAGCCAGATGCCCCAGCGTGGCGCCGAGGCCCTGGTGGACAACCGCCACTTGCTGTCAGCGATACACGACCTGCTGCCACTGGACCGCATCGCGCGTATCGGTGGCAACCAGTCCTGGGCGACATAGCGCCCAGGTGCAGGCCTCACTCCACGCGATGCAACTTGCTCATCAACTCGGCCTCGGCCTGGGTCAGGCCGCAGGTCTGGGTCAGTTCCGCGACGCTGGCGCCCATCCCCACCAGCTTCGCCGCCTGGGTGAAGGTGACGCTGTTGGGGTCGCGCTGCTCCAGTTGCAGGAGCTTGTCGGGCAACGGCGCGACCACCGCACGCAGTTCATGGATAGCCTCACCCATGCGCACGGTGCCGTTCTGGTAGTCGTCCAGGCGCTTGGCCAGGTCCTTGATGCGCTGGTCGCGCAGCGCATCGCCCTGGGCCTGCTGGGTGGCCAGCTCGCGCTGGCGCTTGCTGTAGTTGAGGAAGAACCACAGGCTCAGCGCCCACAGCAGCGCCAGGAAGATGACAGCAACCTCGAAGATCAACTCAGATGTTCTCCAGCTCGGACCACTCTTCCTCGGTCATCATCTTGTCCAGCTCGACCAGAATCAGCAGTTCGCCATTCTTGTTGCACACGCCCTGGATGAACTTGGCCGACTCTTCGTTGCCGACGTTCGGCGCGGTCTCGATCTCCGACTGGCGCAGGTACACGACCTCGGCGACGCTGTCGACAAGGATGCCGACCACCTGCTTGTCCGCCTCGATGATCACGATGCGGGTGTTGTCGGTGACCTCGGTGGGCATCAGGCCGAAGCGCTGGCGGGTGTCGATCACCGTCACCACGTTGCCGCGCAGGTTGATGATGCCCAGCACGTAGCTCGGCGCGCCCGGTACCGGGGCGATCTCGGTATAGCGCAGCACTTCCTGCACCTGCATCACGTTGATGCCGTAGGACTCGTTGTCCAGGCGGAAGGTTACCCATTGCAGGATCGGATCTTCGGAACCTTGTGCAGACGACTTCTTCATTCCCCTAGCCCTCTAATTCCGCCGTTGGCGGTGTGCTCTGTATGGCCGCGCGGCGGCGTTGATTCAGTTGTGTTTGCTATTCATTTGCTTGACCGCACCACTGGCGATCAGCTCGGCCAGCTCGGCGACGTCGAGCAAGGCGCACATGTGCTCGATCACCGTGCCAGCCAGCCACGGGCGCTGGCCCCGCTGGCTGCGCCACTTGATCTCGGCGGGGTCCAGGCGCAGCGAACGGCTGACCTGGTGCACCGCCAACCCCCACTCGTAGCCCTGCACGGAAATCACGTATTGCAGGCCTTGGCGGAAGTCGTCGCGGTAGCGGTCGGGCATCACCCAACGCGCGGTATCCAGCACCTTCAGGTTGCCAACCTGGCAGGTGAGGATGCCGAGGAACCAGTCAGGCTGGCCGAACAGCGGCGTCAGCTCCTGGCCGGCCAGGCTGTAGATCGAACCCAGGCACACCAGCGGCACGGCCAGGGTCAGGCCGGCGACGTCGAACAGCAGGCATTCGAACGGCTCCGCCGCCCAGGCTGGGCGACCGTCGGTGGTGGCCGGCGGCACCGGCACGTTCGGTGCCGGCAGGTGCACATCGACCAAGGGTGCCACCGGCTCGATGACCTGGGCTTCGCTCAGTACCGGGATAGCCGCCTCGGCCACCACCCGGTCATCGACCACGCTGACCACTGGCGCCACCGCAGGCAGCACGGTCGGCAAGACCTTGGCCAGCGGCTCGGCAAAGGGCCGTGGCGCTGCGCCAGGCTCAGGGTGGCGCTGGGCGTCGCGGGCCTGCTCTTCGCGCACGGCGGCGGCGAACTCGTCGCTCGGCGCCTCGGCGGCAATCGGCGCCAGTTGCGCCGGGGCAACCGCTGCAGAGTCGGGCGCCTCGAAGGTTTCGGTGGCCTCTTGCAACAGGCCATCGAGGTAAGACTGCAGTGCCAGTTGTGGCTTGCTGGTGATCGGCCGGGCGGTGTTCATCAGGCCACCTGCAATGTCGAGCGATAGGTCAGCAGGTGCTTGAGCAGCGCCCGGTAAGCGGTCACGCCACGGCTCTTGCCATCGAACTGCGACGGTGTGACGCCGTTGCGGCTGGCGTCACGCAGGCGGGTATCGACCGGGATGTAACCTTGCCAGACGTGCTCGCCATACGTGTCGCGCAGAACCTTCAGCGTGCCCAGCGAGGCTTGGGTGCGGCGGTCGAACAGGGTCGGGACGATCTGGTACGGCAGCGCCTGCTTGCGCGAGCGGTTGACCATCGCGAGCGTGCCGACCATGCGTTCCAGGCCCTTGACCGCCAGAAACTCGGTCTGCACCGGCACCACCAGCTGCTGGCTGGCGGCCAGGGCGTTGACCATCAGCACGCCGAGCAGCGGCGGGCTGTCGATCAGGGCGAAGTCGAAATCCTGCCACAGCTGCGCCAGACTCTTGGCGATCACCAGGCCCAGGCCACTCTGCCCCGGCGATTGGCGCTCCAGCACCGCCAGCGCGGTGCTCGACGGCAGCAAGGAAATGCGTTCATGGCTGGTGGGCAGCAGCAATTGGCCCGGCAGGCCTTCGGGCACCACGCCCTTGTGCAGGAACAGGTCGTAGCAGCTGTGCTCGAGGGCATCGGGGTTGTGCCCGAAATAGCTGGTCATCGAACCGTGCGGGTCGAGGTCGACGACGACCACGCGCTTGCCCGCCTCGGCCAGCAGGCCGGCCAGGGCGATGGTGGTGGTGGTCTTGCCGACGCCACCTTTTTGATTGGCTACTGCCCAAACTCTCATCGTGCGTTGCTTCCTCCCGGCATGGCCCAAGAAACAAAGAGCGCCCTGCCGGGAACGGTCCTATAGGTTAGGTGACGGAGATTTGACGGGATTGCTCCCGACCGCCGTGGCTGACGAAGCCGGTGCACTTTGTGTGCCAGCCCGTTTCAAGGCAGCGTCCGGCGTGGCATTGGCGCTGCCCGAGCCAGTCAGGCTGCGGCGCACTTCGAGGTTGCGCGAGATCACCAGCACCACCCGGCGGTTGCGGGCACGGCCATCGGCAGTGTCGTTGCTGGTCACCGGCTGATATTCGCCGTAGCCCACCGACGCCATGCGCGCCGGGTTGACGCCCTCCATGGCAAGCAGGCGCACGATGCTCGCCGCCCGCGCCGAGGACAGCTCCCAGTTGGTCGGGTACTGCGCGGTGCGGATCGGCAGGTTGTCGGTGAAACCCTCGACGTGCACCGGGTTGGCGAACGGCTTGAGGATGCGCGCGACCTTCTCGATGATGTCGAAGGCCACATCGCTGGGCATGGCGTCGCCGCTGCCGAAAAGCAGCGCCGAGTTGAGCTCGATCTCCACCCACAGTTCATTGCCGCGCACGGTCATCTGGTTGGACTTGATCAGGTCGCCGAAGGCGTCGCGCACGTCATCGGTGATGGTCTTGAGCGGGTCGACGCTGTTCTGCGCCAGGCCCGCGTCGGTCTGCTCGCTGTCCTTGATCAAAGGCTCGGCCGGCTTGACCGTCAGCGGGCGCTCATCACCGATGGGGATCGGTCGCAGGCTGCGCTCAGGGTCATTGAACACCCCGACCAACGCCTGGGAAATGATCTTGTACTTGCCCTCGTTGATCGAGGAAATCGAGTACATCACCACGAAGAAGGCGAACAGCAGGGTGATGAAGTCGGCGTACGACACCAGCCAGCGTTCGTGGTTCTCGTGCTCCTCGGTATGGCGGCGGCGGCGCATGGCTTACTCCATGAACCCTTGCAGCTTCAGCTCGATCGAGCGCGGGTTCTCGCCCTCGGCGATCGACAGCAGGCCCTCGAGCAGCATCTCGCGGTAGCGCGACTGGCGCATCACCACGGCCTTGAGCTTGTTGGCCACCGGCAGCAGGATCAGGTTGGCGCTGGCCACGCCGTAGATGGTGGCGACGAACGCCACGGCGATGCCGTTACCCAGTTGCGAGGGGTCGGCCAGGTTGCCCATGACGTGGATCAGGCCCATCACCGCGCCGATGATGCCGATCGTCGGCGCGTAGCCGCCCATGCTCTCGTATACCTTGGCTGCCTGGAGGTCACGGCTTTCCTGGGTGAGGAAGTCCACCTCGAGGATGCTGCGGATCGACTCCGGCTCCGCGCCATCGACCAGCAGTTGCAGGCCCTTGCGCGCATACGGGTCGGGTTCGGTGTCGGCCACCCCTTCCAAGCCCAGCAGGCCTTCCTTGCGCGCGGTGAGGCTCCAGTTGACCACTCGGTCGATACCACCGGCCAGATCCACCCGGGGCGGGAAGAAGATCCAACGCAGGATCTGCAAGGCGCGCTTGAACGCCGACAGCGGCGACTGCAACAGCGCCGCCGCCAGGGTGCCGCCGAGCACGATCAAGGCCGCCGGGCCATTGAGCAACGCGCCAGCGTGGCCGCCTTCGAGGAAGTTGCCGCCAACGATTGCGACAAAGGCCAGGATCAGGCCGATAAGGCTCAACACATCCATCAGACGCAGGCCTCGACCAGGTGCTTGCCGATTTCGTCCAGGCTGTATACCGCGTCGGCCAGGTTGGCCTTCACGATCGCCATGGGCATACCGTAGATCACGCAACTGGCTTCATCCTGGGCCCATACCGTGCTGCCGCCCTGCTTGAGCAGGCGCGCCCCTTCACGGCCATCGGCGCCCATGCCGGTGAGCACCACCGAGAGCACCTTGTCGCCATAGGATTTCGCCGCCGAGCCGAAGGTGATGTCCACGCACGGCTTGTAGTTCAGGCGCTCGTCGCCCGGCAGGATCTTCACCGTGCCACGGCCATCGACCATCATCTGCTTGCCACCGGGTGCCAGCAGGGCCAGGCCCGGGCGCAGCACGTCGCCGTCCTCGGCTTCCTTGACGCTGATCTTGCACAGCTTGTCGAGGCGTTCGGCGAAGGCCTTGGTGAACGCGGCTGGCATGTGCTGGATCAGCACGATCGGCGCCGGGAAGCTGGCCGGCAGTTGGGTCAGCACGCGCTGCAGGGCCACCGGGCCGCCGGTGGAGGTGCCGATGGCCACCAGCTTGTAGGGCTTGCGCTTGGGCGCCGGCGAATGGCTGGGCGAGGCAACGCGCGCGGGCGCCACCGGGCGAGCCGGGGCGGTGCTGGCCAAACCGCTGGCCGGGGCATGGCTGGGCGTTGGCGTTGGTGCTGGCGCCGGGGCGTGGCTGGCGAAACCGCTGAAGCGACGGTTGCTGCGCGAGATGGTGTGAACCTTCTCGCAAAGCATCTGCTTGACCTTCTCGGGGTTGCGCGAGATGTCTTCGAAATTCTTCGGCAGGTAGTCCACCGCCCCCGCGTCCAGGGCATCGAGGGTGACGCGGGCACCTTCGTGGGTCAGCGAGGAGAACATCAACACCGGGGTCGGGCAGCGCTGCATGATGTGGCGCACCGCGGTGATGCCGTCCATCATCGGCATCTCGTAGTCCATGGTGATGACATCGGGCTTGAGCGACAGCGCCTGGTCGATCGCCTCCTTGCCGTTGGTGGCGGTGCCGACCACCTGGATGGTCGGGTCCGACGAGAGGATTTCCGAGACACGGCGGCGGAAGAAACCAGAATCATCCACCACCAGGACCTTGACTGCCATAAACACTCCATTAGGCGGCGCGACCGCCAGGTCGCGCCGCCGAAATCAAATACGCCGGGCGGCGTAACGCTTGAGCATGCTCGGGACGTCGAGGATCAGCGCGATACGGCCATCGCCGGTGATGGTCGCGCCGGACATGCCCGGGGTGCCCTGCAGCATCTTGCCCAGCGGCTTGATCACCACTTCCTCCTGGCCCACCAACTGGTCGACCACGAAGCCGATGCGCTGGGTGCCCACCGAGAGGATGACCACGTGACCCTCGCGTTGCTCCTCATGCTCCTGGTCCTGAACCAGCCAGCGCTTGAGGTAGAACAGCGGCAGCGCCTTGTCGCGCACGATCACCACCTCCTGGCCGTCGACCACGTTGGTGCGCGACAGGTCCAGGTGGAAGATCTCGTTGACGTTGACCAGCGGGAAGGCGAACGCCTGGTTGCCCAGCATCACCATCAGGGTCGGCATGATCGCCAGGGTCAGCGGCACTTTGATGACGATCTTCGAGCCCTGGCCCTTGGCCGAGAAGATGTTGATCGAGCCGTTGAGCTGGGAAATCTTGGTCTTCACCACGTCCATGCCGACGCCGCGGCCGGACACGTCGGAGATTTCGGTCTTGGTCGAGAAGCCCGGGGCGAAGATCAGGTTGTAGCAGTCCGATTCGCTCAGGCGGTCGGCCGCATCCTTGTCCATCAGGCCCTTTTCCACGGCCTTGGCGCGCAGGATGTTGGGGTCCATGCCCTTGCCGTCGTCGGAGATCGACAGCAGGATGTGGTCGCCTTCCTGCTCGGCCGACAGCACCACCCGACCGGTGCGCGCCTTGCCGGAGGCCTCGCGCTCCTCGGGGGTCTCGACGCCGTGGTCGACCGCGTTGCGCACCAAGTGCACCAGCGGGTCGGCCAGGGCCTCGACGAGGTTCTTGTCCAGGTCGGTCTCTTCGCCGACCAGCTCCAGGTTGATCTCTTTCTTGAGCTGGCGAGCCAGGTCGCGGACCAGGCGCGGGAAGCGGCCGAAGACCTTCTTGATCGGCTGCATGCGGGTCTTCATCACCGCGGTCTGCAGGTCGGCGGTAACCACGTCGAGATTCGACACGGCCTTGGACATGGCCTCGTCGCCGCTGTTCAGGCCCAGGCGCACCAGGCGGTTACGCACCAGCACCAGTTCGCCGACCATGTTCATGATCTCGTCCAGCCGCGCGGTGTCGACGCGCACGGTGGTTTCCGCCTCGCTGGCACCGTGCTTGTCGGCGGCGGCGGCCGGCGCGCGGGCAGGGGCAGGCGCGGCGGCAGCAGGCTTGGCCGCTGGAGCGGGGGCCGGCGCGGGTTTGGCCACCGGCTTGCTCTCGGCCTTGGCGACTGCGGCTGGCGCGGTGGCCACGGCGGCGGCAGGCGCCTCGCTGGCCACGGCGTCGCCGGAGAACTTGCCCTTGCCGTGCAGTTGGTCCAGCAGGGCTTCGAATTCGTGCTCGGAGATGTGCTCGCTCGCGGCCGCAGCCGGTGCGGCGCTCTCGGCGACCGGCGCGGCGGCGCCTGGCAGCGCATCGGCGGCGAAGGTGCCCTTGCCGTGCAACTGGTCGAGCAGCGCCTCGAACTCGGCGTCGGTGATTTCGTCGCCGACCGGCGCGACAACACTGGCTTCAGGTTCGGCGCTGGCCACTTCCGGGGAGAACTGGCCCTTGCCGTGCAACTGGTCGAGCAGCGATTCGAACTCGGCGTCGGTGATTTCATCCGCCGCACCGCCGACCGCTTCGCCCTGCGACTGCTCGGCGGCTTCGGCTTCGGCCTTGACCGCGTCGAGCGAGTCGAGCAACTGTTCGAACTCGGTGTCGGTGATGTCCGCCTCGGCGGCCGGCGCCTCGACCGGCGCAGGCGCGGCGATCGGTGCCGGCGCCTCGACGGCTCCCGGCTCGGCCAGGCGCGACAGCGCTGCCAGCAACTCGGGCGTGGCCGGGGTGATGTCGCTGCGCTCGCGGACCTGGCCGAACATGCTGTTCACCGTGTCCAGTGCCTCGAGCACCACGTCCATCAGTTCCGCGTCGACCCGGCGCTCACCTTTGCGCAGGATGTCGAACACGTTCTCGGCGATATGGCAGCACTCCACCAGCTCGTTGAGCTGAAGGAAGCCGGCGCCCCCTTTTACAGTGTGAAACCCACGGAAGATCGCATTGAGCAGGTCGGCATCGTCGGGCCGGCTTTCCAGCTCGACCAGTTGCTCGGACAGTTGCTCAAGGATTTCGCCGGCTTCTACCAGAAAATCCTGGAGGATTTCTTCATCGGCGCCGAAGCTCATTAAACGTGCTCCCTAAAAACCCAGGCTGGACAGCAGATCGTCGACATCGTCCTGACCGGACACGACGTCTTCACGCTTATCGGCATGAATCTGCGGACCTTCACCCCGAGTCGGATGTTTTTCTTCATCTTTTTCAGCGCGCAGCTGCTGGTGGTCATGTTCGATGCCGGCAAAGCGGTCGACCTGACTGGCCATCAGCACGAGCTTGAGCAGATTTTTTTCGACTTCGGTGACCAGCGCGGTGACGCGCTTGATCACCTGGCCGGTCAGGTCTTGGTAGTCCTGAGCCAGCAGAATGTCATTGAGATGGCCGGCGACCTTGCGGTTGCCCTCGGCGCTGTGCGTCAGGAAACTGTCGACGCGCTTGACCAGCTCGCGGAATTCCGGCGCGGCCACTTCGCGGCGCATGAAGCGCTGCCAGTCGCCAGACAACGCCTGTGCCTCGGTGGCGAGGTCGTTGAGCACCGGGGTGCTCTCCTCCACCAGGTCCATCGTCCGGTTGGCCGCGTTCTCGGTCAGCCGCACCACGTACGACAAGCGTTCGGTGGCGTCGGTGATCTGCGACACCTCCTCGGCCTGCGGCATGCGCGGGTCGATCTGGAAGCTGACAATGGCACTGTGCAGCTCACGGGTGAGCTTGCCGACCTCCTGGTACAGGCCGCGGTCGCGGGTCTGGTTGAGCTGATGGATCAGCTGGACCGCGTCACCGAACTGGCCGCGCTCCAAGCTCTGCACCAACTGCTCGGCGTGCTTCTTGAGGGTCGACTCGAACTCCCCCAGCGAATCGTTCTTTGATTCCATGGCGCCCCCTGACGTGACTCAGCCGTTGACGCGTTCGAAGATCTTCTCGATCTTTTCTTTGAGCACCTGGGCGGTGAAAGGCTTGACCACATAGCCGTTGACCCCGGCCTGGGCCGCTTCGATGATCTGGTCACGCTTGGCCTCGGCGGTCACCATCAGCACCGGCATGCCCTTGAGGCGGTCGTGGGCGCGCACCTTGCGCAGCAGGTCGATACCGGACATGCCCGGCATGTTCCAGTCGGTCACCAGGAAGTCGTAGTGGCCGCTTTCGAGCATCGGCAACGCCGTGGTGCCGTCGTCGGCTTCGTCGGTGTTGGTGAAGCCCAGGTCACGCAACAGGTTCTTGATGATCCGCCGCATCGTCGAAAAGTCGTCAACGATGAGGATTTTCATATCTTTGTTCAATTAGACCTCCAAGCAGTCTTCAACGCGCTCGGCGCCGAGCGCGCAATCAATCAATCCGGTACTACCTGCAACGACTGCATCGAACCTTCGCTCAACGCGCCCGCCATTCCCCCAGGCGGCTGCGCAGACGCGCCGCGCACTGGCTGTGCAACTGGCTGACCCGCGACTCGCTGACCCCCAGCACCTCACCGATTTCCTTGAGGTTCAGCTCCTCGTCGTAGTACAGCGCCAGCACCAGGCGCTCGCGTTCCGGAAGGTTGGCGATCGCCTCGGCCAGGGCCGACTGGAAGCGCTCGTCTTCCAGGTCACGCGAAGGTTCCAGCTGGCCGCTGGCACCGTCCTCATGCAGCCCTTCGTGTTCGCCGTCCTGCAGCAGGTCGTCGAAACTGAACAGGCGGCTGCCCAAGGTGTCGTTCAAAATCCCGTAGTAATCATCGAGACTCAATTGGAGTTCGGCAGCAACCTCGTGATCTTTAGCGTCGCGGCCCGTTCTGGCTTCAACACAGCGAATCGCGTCACTGACCATGCGCGTGTTGCGGTGCACCGAACGCGGCGCCCAATCGCCCTTGCGCACCTCGTCGAGCATGGCGCCGCGAATGCGGATACCGGCGTAGGTCTCGAAGCTCGCGCCCTTGCTGGCGTCGTATTTGTTGGCCACTTCCAACAGGCCGATCATGCCGGCCTGGATCAGGTCCTCGACCTGCACGTTGGCCGGCAAGCGCGCCAGCAGGTGGTAGGCGATGCGCTTGACCAGCGGCGCATAACGCTCGACCAGCTCGTACTGGGCGTCCTTGGACGCCTTGCTGTACATCTTGAAACCGCTCGCACTCATAGGACCGGCCCTGCACTGGTGGGCTGCACCAGGCGCTCGACGAAGAATTCCAGGTGCCCGCGCGGGTTGGCCGGCAGCGGCCAGCTGTCGACCTTCTGGGCGATGGCCTTGAACGCCAGGGCGCACTTGGAACGCGGGAAGGCTTCGTACACCGCGCGCTGCTTCTGCACTGCCTTGCGCACGCACTCGTCGTAGGGCACGGCGCCAACGTACTGCAAGGCGACATCGAGGAAGCGGTCGGTGACCTTGGTCAGCTTGGCGAACAGGTTGCGCCCTTCCTGCGGGCTCTGCGCCATGTTGGCCAGTACCCGGAAACGATTCATGCCGTAGTCGCGGTTGAGCAACTTGATCAGTGCATAGGCATCGGTGATGGACGTAGGCTCGTCGCACACCACCAGCAGCACTTCCTGGGCGGCGCGGACGAAACTGACTACCGAGTCACCAATACCCGCAGCGGTGTCGATCACCAGTACGTCGAGGTTGTCGCCGATCTCGCTGAACGCCTGGATCAGACCGGCATGCTGGGCCGGCGCCAGGTGCACCATGCTCTGGGTGCCGGAGGCGGCCGGCACGATGCGTACCCCGCCCGGGCCTTGCAGCAGCACGTCGCGCAGCTCGCAGCGGCCCTCGATGACGTCGGCCAGGGTGCGTTTGGGGGCCAGGCCCAGCAGCACGTCGACGTTGGCCAGGCCCAGGTCGGCGTCCAGCAGCATGACCCGGCGGCCGAGCTCGGCCAGCGCCAGGGACAGGTTCACTGAAACGTTGGTCTTGCCGACGCCACCTTTGCCACCGGTTACGGCGATCACCTGTACGGGATGCATGCTACCCATTTCTGTTCTTTACCTTGTCTCGCGTGGACCCAGGCCACATGAAGGGTCTTGCACTATTCATCATCAACCCACGCGCTTGCCGGGGTTGTGGTAGAGATCAGCGAACATGTCGGCCATGGCCTCCTCGCTGGGCTCCTCCTGCAACTGCACGCTCACCGCGCGGCTCACCAACTGGTGCTTGCGCGGCAGTTGCAGGTCGTCAGGAATGCGCGGGCCATCGGTGAGGTAGGCCACCGGCAATTCGTGACTGATGGCCAGGCTCAGCACTTCGCCGAGGCTTGCCGTTTCATCGAGCTTGGTCAGGATGCAACCGGCCAGGCCGCAGCGCTTGTAGCTGTGGTAGGCGGCGGTGAGCACCTGCTTCTGGCTGGTGGTCGCCAGCACCAGGTAGTTCTTCGAGGCGATGCCACGGCTGGCCAGGCTTTCCAGCTGCAGGCGCAGGGCCGGGTCGCTGGCCTGCAGGCCCGCGGTGTCGATCAGCACCACGCGCTTGCGCAGCAGCGGCTCGAGGGCCTGGGCCAGGGACTGGCCAGGGTCGACGTAGGTCACCGACACGTTGAGGATGCGGCCCAGGGTCTTGAGCTGCTCCTGGGCGCCGATGCGGAAGCTGTCCATGCTCACCAGGGCCAGGTTCTGCGCGCCGTACTTGAGCACGTAGCGCGCGGCCAGCTTGGCCAGGGTGGTGGTCTTGCCCATGCCGGCCGGGCCGACCATGGCGATCACCCCGCCCTCCTCGATCGGCTCCACCTCGGGCACGTCGATCAGCCGCGCCAGGTGCGCCAGGACCATGCGCCAGGCCTGACGCGGCTCGTCGATCTCGCCGGCCAGGTCGAGCAGCTCGCGGGCGATCGGCCCGGACAGGCCGATGCGTTGCAGGCGCCGCCAGAGGTTGGCCTGCTGCGGCTTGTTGCCTTGCAACTGGCCCCAGGCCAGCGAGCCGAGCTGCACTTCGAGCAGTTCACGCAGGCCCGAGAGCTCCGAGCGCATGGCGTCGAACATCCGCTGGTCGACCGCTGGCGGCGTCGGCGCCCTGGCGGGGGCCGGCGGCACTTCGAGCAGCGGCTCGATCAGCGGCTCGGACGCGGTCAGCGACAGGCCGGCGAACAATTGCCGGTTGCCTTCATCGGTGTCGTTGCGGCTACCCAGCTCGGCCTGGGCGGTGGCGATGCGCGACTGGGTCTTGCGCAGCTCGTCCTCCAGCTCGGCATTGGGCACACGTGGGGCCAGGGCGGACAGCTTGTAGTCCAGCGCGGCCGTCAACTCGACACCGCCGGCGATGCGCCGGTTGCCGATGATCGCGGCATCGGCGCCAAGCTCATCACGGACCAGCTTCATGGCCTGACGCATATCGGCGGCGAAAAAACGCTTAACTTGCATAACCCACTACCTCAGCCATTAGGGCCCACGGTGGCAACGATGGTGACTTGCTTGTTGTCCGGTATTTCCTGATACGCAAGGACATGCAGGTTCGGCACGGCAAGACGGCCGAACCGCGACAGCATGGCGCGGATCGGGCCAGCCACCAGGAGGATGGCCGGCTGGCCTTGCATCTCCTGGCGCTGCGCCGCTTCGATCAACGAGCGCTGCAGCTTCTCGGCCATGCTCGGTTCCAGGAGAACACCGTCTTCCTGGCCCTGTCCGGCCCGTTGCAGACTATTGAGCAAGATCTGTTCCAACCTGGGTTCCAGGGTGATCACAGGCAGCTCCGACTCAGTGCCGACAATGCTTTGCACGATGGCGCGACACAATCCGACGCGCACCGCGGCCACCAGTGCGGCGGTATCTTGACTCTTGCTGGCATTGTTGGCGATCGCCTCGGCAATGCTGCGGATATCACGCACCGGCACCTGCTCGGCAAGCAGGGCCTGCAAGACCTTGAGCAGCCCCGACAAGGAAATGACACCCGGCACCAATTCCTCGGCCAGTTTAGGCGATGCCTTGGCCAGCACCTGCAGCAACTGCTGCACTTCCTCGTGGCCAATCAGCTCGTGGCAATGCTTCTGCAGAATCTGGTTGAGGTGGGTGGCCACCACGGTACTGGCGTCGACCACGGTATAGCCCAGCGATTGCGCCTGGGCACGCTGGGCGATGTCGACCCATACCGCCTCCAGGCCGAATGCCGGGTCGCGCGCGGCGATGCCGTTGAGGGTGCCGAACACCTGGCCAGGGTTGATCGCCAACTCGCGGTCCGGGTAGATCTCCGCCTCGGCGAGGATCACCCCCATCAGCGTCAGGCGGTAGGCGCTGGGCTGCAGGTCGAGGTTGTCGCGGATGTGCACGGTGGGCATGAGGAAGCCCAGGTCCTGGGACAGTTTCTTGCGCACGCCCTTGATCCGCGCCAGCAATTGGCCGCCCTGGTTGCGGTCGACCAGCGGGATCAGCCGGTAGCCGACTTCCAGGCCAATGGTGTCGATTGGCGTCACGTCGTCCCAGCCCAGCTCCTTGGTCTCCTGCGTGCGCTGCGGCGATGGCAGCAGGTCCTGTTGGCGCTGCGCCTCTTGCAGGGCCATGACCTTGGCCTTCTGCTGCTTCTTCCACACCAGGTACGCACCGCCGCCGGCCAGCAGGCCGAGGCTGAGGAAGGCGATGTGCGGCATGCCCGGCACCAGGCCCATGACGATCATCAGCCCGCCGGACACCGCCAGGGCTCTGGGCGAATCGAACATCTGCCGATTGATCAGCTTGCCCATGTCCTCGGAGCCCGAGGCCCGGGTGACCATGATCGCGGCGGCGGTGGAGAGCAGCAACGAAGGCAATTGCGCCACCAAACCGTCACCGATCGTCAACAAGGCGTACACCTTGCCGGCGTCGCTGAAGGTCATGCCGTGTTGCAGCATACCGATCAGCATGCCGCCGATCAGGTTGATGAAGAGGATCAACAGGCCGGCGATGGCGTCGCCGCGCACGAACTTGCTGGCACCGTCCATCGAACCGTAGAACTCGGCCTCCTGGGCCACCTCGGCACGGCGCGACTTGGCCTGGGCCTGGTCGATCAGGCCGGCGTTGAGGTCGGCGTCGATGGCCATCTGCTTGCCGGGCATGGCGTCGAGGGTAAAGCGCGCGCTCACTTCGGAGATCCGCCCGGCGCCCTTGGTGACCACCACGAAGTTGATGATCATGAGGATGGCGAACACCACCGCACCAACGACGTAGTTGCCACCGATCACCACCTCGCCGAAGGCCTGGATCACCTTGCCCGCGGCGCCGTGGCCTTCCTGGCCGTGGAGCATGACCACACGGGTGGAGGCGACGTTCAGCGCCAGGCGCAGCAGCGTGGCGACCAGCAGGATGGTCGGGAAAGCGGCGAAGTCGAGGGGGCGCAGGGCATACACGCAGACCAGCAACACCACGATCGACAGGGCGATGTTGAAGGTGAAGAACACGTCGAGCAGGAACGGCGGGATCGGCAACATCATCATCGCCAGCATCACCAGCAGCAGCAACGGCACGCCCAGGTTGCCACGGCCCAGGCCAGCCAGGTTGTTGCGGGCGTTGCTGATTAACTGGGAGCGATCCACCACGATTCCTCTTCAAGCAAAAACTTTGACGCCCAGATGGCGCCTGGCGGGGGCTCTGCAAGAAGCTTTCCAACTTTGCCGCGGGGTGGCCTGATCGCGGCGCAAGGCCGCTCCCGCAGGCACGCAGGCGCCCTGGAGGACAGCGTGGCACCTGTGAGCGTGCTTGCCCCGCGATGGGCGCGCCGCGCAATCAGGCGTCGCGGCGAAGGTCCGGCGGAATCGGCAGGTCCGGCTTCAACGGCTCTGGCCGCTTGCCCTTGCCCGCGCGGTACTGGCGGATCTGGAACACGTACGCCAGCACCTGCGCCACCGCCAGGTACAGCCCCGCCGGGATCTCGTGCTCCAGCTCGGTGGAGTAGTAGATCGCCCGCGCCAATGCTGGCGACTCGAGAATCTGCACCTTGTGCTCGACGCCGATCTCACGAATCTTCAGCGCCAGGAAGTCAGTGCCCTTGGCCAGCAGCAACGGCGCCGCCCCACCCTTCTCCGGGTCGTACTTGAGCGCCACGGCGTAATGGGTCGGGTTGGTGATGATCACGTCGGCCTCAGGCACCGCAGCCATCATGCGCCGCTGCGAAGCCTCGCGCTGCAACTGGCGAATACGCTGCTTGACCTCGGGCTTGCCCTCGCTGTCCTTGTACTCGTCGCGCACTTCCTGCTTGGTCATCTTCAGCTTGTTGTGCGCCTGCCAGAGCTGGAACGGCACGTCCACCGCAGCGATCAACAACAGCCCGGCAGCCATCCACAGGGCGCTCCAGCCCACCACCTGCAGGCTGTGGATGATCGCCTGCTCCAAGGGCTCGTTGGCGATCGCCAGCAGCGCCTGGCGGTCGTTGGACAGCACCACCAGCGCCACGACGAGGATCACGAAGAATTTGGCGATGGCCTTGAGCAGCTCGGTCAGCGAGTTCAGCGAGAACATGCGCTTGATCCCCGCCAGCGGGTTCATGCGGCTGAACTTCGGCTGCAACAGGGAGCCGGAAAACAGGAAACCGCCGAGCACGATCGGCGAAACGAAGGCGATGACGAACAACAGGATCAGTACCGGCTGGACCGCCCAGAGGGCCATTTTGCCCGAGGCCATCAGGAACATTCCCATCGACCGCTCGTCCACCAGCACTTCGCGCGACAGCGTGAAGTTCATGCGCATCAGGTCCATCAGGGTTTGCGCCAAGTGCCCGCCGAACGCCAGCAAGGCCCCGGCACCGGCCAGGGTCAAGGCGACCGTGTTCAGCTCTTTCGAACGGGCCACCTCACCTTTTTCACGCGCATCACGCTTGCGCTTGTCAGTGGGTTCCTCTGTCTTGTCCTGACCGCTCTCGCTCTCTGCCATGCTCAGCGCGCCCGTGCCAGTTCACGCAGCCACTGCAGCGCTTCGCTGGCCAGGGCCTGGTAATGCGGAAGAATATCGGCCAAGCCGATCCAGAAGATGCCCATGCCCAGCACCAGGGTCAGCGGGAAGCCGATGGAGAAGATGTTCAACTGAGGCGCCGCGCGGGTCATCACGCCAAAGGCGATGTTGATCACCAGCAGCGACGCGATCACCGGCAGGATCAACAGCAACCCCGCACCCAGGACCCAGGTCATGCGCCCGGCGATCTCCCAGAAATGCGCGACCACCAGGGCATGGCCTACCGGCAGCGTGGTGAAGCTTTCCGTGAGCACCTCGAACACCACCAGATGACCGTTCATCAACAGGAACAGCACGCTCACCAGCATGGTCATGAACTGGCTGATCACCGCTACGTTGACGCCGTTGGCCGGGTCGACCATCGAGGCGAAGGCCATACCCATCTGCACCGCGACGATCTGCCCGGCAATCACGAAGGCCTGGAACAGCATCTGCAACGACAACCCGAACAGCGCCCCGACGATGATCTGCTCGGCGCACAGCAGCAGGCCGCGCAGGCTCAACGGTTCGAACTCGGGCAACGGCGGCAGGCCCGGCACGATGACCACGGTGATGGCCACCGCCGCGTACAAGCGCACCCGCGCCGGCAACATGCGCGTGCCGATGATCGGCATGGTCATCATCAACGCCGCCACGCGGAACAGTGGCAGCATGAAGGCGGCCACCCAGGTACCGATCTGTGCGTTGCTCAGCTCCAGCATGGTCGTGTCAACCGATCAACTGCGGGATGCTGGTGTACAGGCTAATGAAATACTCCATGAACTTCTGCACCAGCCACGGCCCGGCGACGATCAGCGTCACCAGCATCACCAGCAGGCGCGGCAGAAAGCTCAGGGTCTGTTCGTTGATCTGCGTGGCAGCCTGGAACATCGCCACCACCAGGCCGATCAGCAGGCTCGGCACCACCAGCACTGCGACCATCAGGGTGGTCATCCACAGCGCCTCGCGGAACAGGTCGACGGCAACTTCAGGGGTCATGGGCAACTCTCCTTGAGGGCGTCAGACGCCGCCGAAACTGCCGGCCAGGGTGCCCATGATCAGCGCCCAGCCATCGACCAGCACGAACAGCATGATCTTGAACGGCAGCGAGATGATCAGCGGCGACAGCATCATCATGCCCATGGCCATCAGCACACTGGCCACCACCATGTCGATGATCAGGAACGGGATGAAGATCATGAAACCGATCTGGAACGCGGTTTTCAGCTCGGAGGTGACGAACGCCGGCACGAGGATGGTCAGCGGCACCTGGTCGGGCCCGGCGATGTCGGTGCGCTTGGACAAGCGCATGAACAGGTCCAGGTCGCTTTGCCGGGTCTGCGCCAGCATGAAGTCCTTCAGCGGCCCCTGGGCCTTGTCGATCGCCTGCTGGGCCGTCATCTGCTCGCTCAGGTACGGCTGCAGGGCGTCCTTGTTCACGCGGTCGAACACCGGCGCCATGATGAACATGGTGAGGAACAGCGCCATGCCGGTGAGCAACTGGTTCGACGGTGTCTGCTGCAGGCCAAGGGCCTGGCGCAGGATGGAGAAGACGATGATGATGCGGGTGAAGCTGGTCATCAGGATGACGAACGCCGGGATGAAGCTCAGCGCCGTCATGATCAGCAGGATCTGCAGGCTGACCGAGTACTCCTGCTGGCCGTTCGGCCCGCTGGACAGGGTGATCGCCGGGATCGACAGCGGGTCGGCGGCCAGGGCCAGCGGCGCGGCCAACAGCAGCGCCAGGGTCAACAGAAAGCGCGGCGCGCCGGTCATCACTGCTTGTCCTTCTGGTCCTTGCCCATCAGCTCGAGCAGCCGCTGGGCGAATTCCGGCGCGGCCTGGCGGGCACCGGCGGGCACCTCCACCGGCTCGGCCATCACGTGCAGGGTTTCGATGGTGCCGGGGCTGTGGCCGATGAGGATCTGCTCCTTGCCGACCTGCACCAGCAGCAATCGGTCACGCGGGCCGATGGCGCGGCTGCCGACGATCTCGATCAACTGCCCGCCCCGCGGTGCGGCCACCTGCATGCGCCGCAGCAGCCAGGCCAGACCGAAGATCAGGCCCACCACCAACAACAGGCCGAACGCCATCTGCGCCAACTGCCCCCCCAGCCCGACCGGGCTGGCCGACACGGCGGCGGCAGGTTCGGCGGCGGCCAGCGCCACTTCGCTGGCCAGCAACGCACCCAGGGCCGTCGCGGCCCGCATCAGGCGCTTCATTCAGCGCAGCTTCTTGATACGTTCGCTGGGGCTGATCACGTCCGTCAGGCGGATGCCGAACTTCTCGTTGACCACCACCACTTCGCCATGGGCGATCAGCGTGCCGTTGACCAGCACGTCCAGCGGCTCCCCGGCCAGGCGGTCGAGCTCGATCACCGAGCCCTGGTTCAGTTGCAGCAGGTTGCGGATGCTGATTTCGGTGCTGCCCACTTCCATGGAGATGCTCACCGGGATGTCCAGGATCACGTCCAGGTTCGGGCCTTCCAGCGAGACGATCTCGTTGGGGCGCGGCGAGCTGGCGAACTCTTCCATCGGCAGGCGACCGGCGCCGGAGGAGCGGGCGTCGGCGGCCAGCAGCGCGTCGATGTCGGCCTGGCCGGCATCACCGGTCTCTTCCAGGGCTGCGGCCCACTCGTCGGCCAGCGCCTGTTCTTCCGGGGAAGTGATCTCGTTTTCGTTAGCCATAGTGTCCTCGACAGGCATTCAATTCGGGGTTGCGACCGACGCGCCGTCAGCGGCGTTCGATCGGGTCGATGATCTGCAGCGACAGGGCGCCCTTGTGCGAACCCAGCCGCGCCTTGAACGACGGCACGCCGTTGGCGCGCAGCACCAGGTGTTCGGGCAGCTCGACCGGAATCACATCGCCCGGCTGCATGTGCAGGATGTCGCGCAGCTTCAGCTGGCGGCGGGCAACGGTGGCCGAGACCGGCACGCTGACGTCCAGCACGTCTTCGCGCAGGGCCTTGACCCAGCGCTCGTCCTGGTCGTCCAGGTCGGACTGGAAACCGGCGTCGAGCATCTCGCGCACCGGCTCGATCATCGAGTACGGCATGGTCACGTGCAGGTCGCCGCCACCGCCGTCGAGCTCGATGTGGAAGGTCGACACCACCACCGCCTCGCTGGGGCCGACGATGTTGGCCATGGCCGGGTTGACCTCGGAGTTTATGTACTCGAAGTTCACCGGCATGATCGCCTGCCAGGCTTCCTTGAGGTCGACGAAGCACTGGTCCAGGACCATGCGCACCACGCGCAGCTCGGTCGGCGTGAACTCGCGCCCCTCGATCTTGGCGTGGCGGCCGTCACCACCGAAGAAGTTGTCCACCAGCTTGAACACAAGCTTCGCGTCAAGGATGAACAGCGAAGTGCCGCGCAGTGGCTTGATCTTCACCAGGTTGAGGCTGGTCGGTACGTACAGCGAATGCACGTACTCACCGAACTTCATCACCTGCACGCCACCGACCGCCACGTCGGCGGAGCGGCGCAGCAGGTTGAACATGCTGATGCGGGTGTAGCGGGCGAAACGTTCGTTGATCATCTCCAGGGTCGGCATGCGCCCCCGGACGATCCGGTCCTGGCTGGTCAGGTCGTAGCTCTTGACGCCGCCGGGCTCGGCAGCGCTCTCGGTTTGCACCAGCCCATCGTCGACGCCATGCAACAGGGCATCGATCTCATCCTGGGACAGCAGGTCCTGCACGGCCATCGAGGTGCTCCTACTGCAATACGAAATTGGTGAACAGCAACTGGTCGATGACCGGCTTGCCGACTTCCTTCTGCGCCACTTCCTGGACCACCGCGGTGGCCTTCTGGCGCAGCATCTCCTGGCCCACGGCGCTGCTGGCCAGGGTGTCGAAGCCTTGGCCAGAGAACATCATCACCAGGTTGTTGCGGATCACCGGCATGTGCACCTTGAGCGCATCCAGGTCGGCCTGGCTACGCCCCTGCAGGGTGATGCTCACCTGCATGTAGCGCTGGCGGCCGTTCTGGTTGAAGTTGACCACGAACGCCGGGGCCAGGGGCTCATAGATCGCCGCAGCCTTGACGTTGGCCTGGGTGGCCTCGGGCGCGGGGGCCGGCTCGCTCTTGTGCATGATGAACCAGGTCGCGCCCACCGACAGGCCAACCGCCAGCAGCAAGGCCAGCACCAGCAGGAGGATCAGCTTGAGTTTGCCTTTAGTGGCGGGGTCTTTGACTGCTTCGCTCTTCGCCATGCCAATAATCCGTCGTCCATCGGGGGTTTCTAGGAGGATGACGTGGCTTGAGCAAGTGTTATGCCAAATTTTGCGGAGGAGCGGATGACGCTATCGCGGGGCCAGCCCGCGATGAAACCGACGCAGCCTCAGGCGTAATAGTCGATCGCACTGTCACCGATGACCACCTGCTGCTCCACCGGTCGCGTGGCGTCGCCCAGCTCACCGGCCTCCCCGCCGCCCTCGGCCGCACGCCGCGCGGCGATGCCGGAAAGGTTCGACCCGCCCTGCTGGGCCTGCTGCTGTTGCCCGCGAGACTGATCGGCAACGTTGACGTCAGGCTGTGCCAGGCCCTGCTGGGCGAACAGCTCGCGCAGGCGGTGCACCTGGCTGTCGAGGGCATCGCGCACGCCCGCGTGACCACTGATGAAGGTCACCTGGGTGGACTGGTCCGTCGCCACATTGACGCGGATGTCCAAACGCCCCAGCTCGGCCGGCTCCAGCTGGATGTCGGCCGACTTGAGGTTCTGACTGGACAGGTACATCACCCGGTTCACCAAGCCCTCGGTCCAGGCGCCCTGGTTCATCGGCAACGGCTGGTTCAGCGGATTGCTCGGTGGCGTCACGTGGACGGCTTTCGGGGTGACCGCCTGGGTCAGGTTGGCCAGGCGATTGGCGAAGTCATCGACACGGGTGTCGCTGGCGGCGTTCTTCACATCCTTGAGGCCGTCACCCAGCAGTTCGGAAAACGCTTGCTCACCCTTGTCGGACTGCCCCGCCTCGGCCTGAGGCTTCTCGATCAGGCTCGCCAACGGATTGACGCTGGACTGGCTAGCGGCGCTGTCGGTCGGGGGCTGCTGATTGCTCTCACTGCGCGTGCTGGCGTGAGCAGAGGTGGTGCCCTTGGCCTGGGCGCTCTGCTCCAGGGCCAGGCGCAGGGTCGGCAGGTTGGCCAGTGGATCGGCTTCAGGGTCGAAGGCTTCGGCCGGTGACGCCTCGGCTGCCGTTGGTGCGGGCAGCGTCGGTGCCGGCGCCGGGGGCGGCGGTTGCACGGCAGCCTGCAGGACGGGAGCGACCGCCTCTGCCTGGGCCTGGATCAACTGAGCGCCGGGCAGGGAATCGGTGACCTGGCCAGCCACCAGGCTGGCATCGAGCGAGGTGCCGTCGTCACTGGGCGGGGTATCGCCACTGTCACTGGCATCGGCGACTGGCAATTTGTTGCCGTCATCGGCAACCGGGGCCGAGCCGTCATCGCTCTTCTTGCCGCCCTGGGCCACGTCGGGCTTGTCCTTGGGCTTGGCCTGGGGGACCTTGTCGTCGCGTGCCGGGGCGTTGTCACGCGCTTGCTTGGCCATCACCTGGCCGAAGCCCCCGCCCTGGCTGGCCGGGGCTTGCAGGGCTTTGTCCGGGGTGTTGGCCGGGGCGCGCGACGGCGCGTTCGCCAGCCCCGTTTGCAGCAATGGATTGGATGCGACAGGCATGTAAAGGTCTCCGCGCCAGAAACGAAAAAGCGTCTGGAACCAAGACAGGCAAAACTCGCGCCAGTTTGTGAACTAGTTGGCGGAAACCCGCTGCCGTTCACTGCGGTAGAAGCGCTGGACTTCGAGGAATTCCTGGTCGATGCGGTTGATCAGGTCTTCGATGCCGTACAGCGGCTGTTGGCGCACGCGGTCTTCCAGCTGTTGGCACAGGCTGGCCAGGCCGACAGCGCCCATGTTGCTGCTACTGCCCTTGAAGCTATGGGCTGCCAGGCCCAGCTCGGCGGCATCCTTGGCCTCGTGCAACTGGTTCAGGCGCCGCTCGGAGTCCTCGAGGAAGGTTTCCAGCAGTTGCAGGTAGCCATCTTCCATGACCTCCTGCAAGTCGTTGAGGACCTTGTGATCGATATGCATGTCAGTCACTTGCTCACTCCTTGATCAAGCTCGATTATGCCTGAGCGCTTCGCGCGGCTCACCAGGCCCTTTACCAGACGAATACCACCCGCGCCCGGCGACCACCATCCAACCACTCGGCCTGCGGGCTAAGACGCCGCACCAGGTTCAGCCCACGACCGCTGAAACCCTGTTCCTGGATCGGCCGCGCCAGCATCCTGGCCACGTCGAAACCTGCGCCACTGTCGCGCACTTCGATCATCAGACGCCCGCCCCTCCCGACCGGTTCCACTTTCAGGTCGATGCGCACCAAACCCTCGTCCAACCGCGCCAAACGTTGCTTGCGCGCACTGTAGTAGACAGCGAAACCATGGGCATCGCGCTTGAGCCGGGAATCCAGACCCAGCACACCGTGCTCCAGGGCATTGGAGTACAGCTCGCTGAGCACGCTGTGCAACAGCCCGCCCAACGGGCGCAGCCCGTGGATTTCCTGCAACAACTGGACCAGATAAGGCACCGGGTTGAAACGCTTGAGGCTGTCGGCCCGCATCTCGAAGGATAGCGACCAATCCAGGGGGCTGGAGCGCCCGCTGTCGGAATAGACCACAGGCAGCGGCGCCATCTGCTGGGGCGCGAGCATATGGATGTCGCACAGACTGATGTCATCGCGCGGGCTGCCACCGAAACGCGCCAGCGCCTGCATCACCTCCTCGAACAACTGCGCCGGGTCACGATTGGCTTGCAACACCCGCTGCAGGCGCTCGACACCGAACAGTTGGTCCTGGGCATCACCGGTGTCGACCACGCCATCGGACAGCAGGAACAAACGTTCACCCGCCTGCAACGGCATCACCTCGGTGCCGTCGTCGAACTGCTCGGCGCCGAGGATGCCCAGGGGCAAGTGCCGCGAAGGCAGGGTCGCAAGCACTTCGCCGGCAGCGGACAAGCGATAGCCGTCGGGCATGCCGCCGTTCCACACCTCCACGGTACCGCGCTGGAAGCTCAGGCTGAGCAGCAGCGCGCAGCAGAACATATCGACCGGTAGGATGCGCTTGAGCTTGGCGTTCATCTCGCGCAAGGTTTCCACCAGCCCGTAGCCCTTGGCGGTCATGCCATAGAACACCTCGGCCAGCGGCATGGCGCCGACCGCCGCCGGCAGGCCGTGGCCGGTGAAATCGCCGAGCAGCACGTGCATGTCGCCCGAGGGAGTGAACGCTGCCAGCAACAAGTCGCCGTTGAACAACGCATAGGGCGACTGCAGGTAGCGGATGTTCGACGAGCTCAGGCAACCGGAGTGGGCAACCTTGTCGAACACCGCCTTGGCCACCCGTTGCTCATTGAGCAAGTGGTGGTGGTGACGGGCGATCTCGTCGCGCTGCTCCAGCACGGTGGCTTGCAGCCGGCGCAGGCGGTCCATGGCGCGGATCTTGGCGTTGAGGATCACCGCACTGTAGGGCTTGGCCATGAAGTCGTCGCCGCCAGCTTCGAGGCAGCGCACCAGGGCGTCTTCTTCATTGAGCGAGGTGAGGAAGATGATCGGCACCAACGCCTCGCCGGCCAGCGCCTTGATCCGCCGCGCCGCCTCGAAGCCGTCCATCACCGGCATCAGAGCATCGAGCAGCACCAGCTGCGGGCGTTTTTCGGCGAACAGCGCAACGGCCTGCTCGCCGTTTTCCGCAGTGAACACCTCATGGCCCTGGCGCCGCACTATCTGCGCAAGCAGCAGGCGGTCGGCCGCGCCATCCTCGGCGACCAGCACGCGCAGCGCGAATTCGGCTGACATCGGCGGCTCAGCTGATATCGAAGAGCTTTTCGAAGTTGGAGATGGCGAGGATCTTGCGCACATCGGGGCTGGCGTGCACCACGCGGATATCCGCCTCCTCGCCGCCGATATGGTCGCGTAGCAGCAGCAACATGCCCAGCGCCGAGCTGTCCAGGTAGGTGGCGTCCTTCAGGTCGACCACGACCGAGTCGGGGGTCGGGTGCTGGCGTTCGTAGGCGTCCCTGAACTCCTGGTGCTTGCCAAAATCGAAGCGCCCCTTGACCTTGATCGTGAGCTTTTTCCCGTCCTGCGAAAAATCAGATTCGACTGCCATGCGTGCGATTCCTTCGGTGATGGCGAATGCGGACTCTTGAAGGTTTAGCAGTCGATGGGGTGGGCTGCAAGGACGCCATCATGGAGCATGCAGGGGCAGCGCCGCGCTCAATGACAAGGGTGCACCTGAGCGGGCTTGTCCCGCGATAGGGCCTCGCAGACTACAGATGCCCCTGGCGTGGCAAGCGCTGGCTCAACTCGTCGAGCAGTTTCTGCTCACGCTTGTCTTCGGCCCGCCGCGCCTCTTCCAGGTAGCGTTGCACCAGCTTGCGCAGCCCCTCCACACGGGCATAGGCCTGCTGCCAAGTGTCGCGCGCGTTGTTGAGGTTGGTCTGGTGCCAGCTCAAGCTCTGGCGCTGCTGGGTCATGGCTGTCTCCAGCTGCCCGAGAAAACGCTGGTAGTTGACCAGCCAACTGCCATTGACCCCCTGCCCTCCGCGGTCGATCCACTGCATCTGGTAGTCCTCGCGAAAGCGCTCCAGCTCCGCGAGCTTGGCCAAGGCCTGGTTCACCTGCTGCTGGAAATGCCCCAGGCGCTGAGCGGCCTTGCGCTCGGCCTCCTCGGCCATCTCCACCACCGGCGCCAGACGCGCGGCTCGCGTGGGCTGGGCCATGGTCTATCAGCCGCCCGCCGCGGGGGCGAACACCGCGCCGAGTTCTTCGCGGCTCTGCGCCATGCCGACGTTCTCGTCCAGCCCCTGGCGCAGGAAGCCCACCAGTTTCGGCTGCAAAGCGATCGCCAGGTCCGTTTCCGGGTCCCCGCCGGCCACGTAGGCGCCCACGCTGATCAGGTCGCGGCTCTGCGACAGGCGCGACCACAGTTGCTTGAATTTCTGCGCCTGGCGCAGGTGGTCGGGGTCCACCACCTGCGGCATCACCCGACTGATCGACGCCTCGATGTCGATGGCCGGGTAATGCCCCTCCTCCGCCAGGCGCCGCGACAGCACGAAGTGGCCGTCGAGCACGCCACGCGCCGAGTCGGCGATCGGGTCCTGCTGGTCGTCGCCTTCGGACAGCACGGTGTAGAACGCGGTGATCGAGCCACCACCCGGCTCGCCGTTACCGGCGCGCTCCACCAGCTTGGGCAGCTTGGCGAACACCGATGGCGGGTAGCCACGGGTGGCCGGCGGCTCGCCGATGGCCAGGGCGATCTCGCGCTGGGCCTGGGCGAAACGGGTCAGCGAATCCATCAACAGGAGCACGTTCTTGCCCTTGTCGCGGAAGTATTCGGCGATGCGCGTGCAGTACATCGCCGCACGCAGGCGCATCAGGGGGGCGTCGTCCGCCGGGGACGCCACCACCACCGAGCGCTTGAGCCCTTCCTCGCCGAGGATGTGCTCGATGAACTCCTTCACCTCGCGCCCCCGTTCACCGATCAGCCCGACCACGATGATCTCGGCCTCGGTGAAGCGCGTCATCATGCCCAGCAGTACCGACTTACCGACACCGGTACCGGCGAACAGGCCGAGGCGCTGACCACGGCCGACCGTGAGCAGGCCATTGATGCTGCGGATGCCGACATCCAGCGGCTGGCTGATCGGGTCACGGTTGAGCGGGTTGATGATCGGCCCGTCCATCGGCACCCAGTCTTCGGCGCGCATACCGCCCTTGCCGTCCAGGGCGCGGCCGGCACCGTCGAGCACTCGCCCGAGCATGCTCATGCCCATGGGCAGGCGGCCGCTGTCGTCCAGCGGCACCACGCGCGCGCCCGGGGCGATACCGGCGATGCTGCCGACCGGCATGAGGAACACCTTGGAACCGGCAAAGCCCATCACTTCGGCCTCGACCTGCACCGGGTGGTAGCTGTCGTCGTTGATCACCAGGCAGCGGCTGCCCACCGCGCCGCGCAGGCCCTCGGCCTCCAGGGTGAGGCCGACCATGCGCAACAGCCGGCCTTCGACCACTGGCTGTTCGGGCAGCTTCACCGCCTCGGCGTAGGTGCCCAGGCGCCTGGCGAAGCTGGTGCGGTCAAGGCGCATCTGTTGCGTCCAGGTCGATGGACAGGTCCGGCGCGGCCGGGTGCAGGGCCTGGTCGTGCAACTGGTCGAACAGCTGCGCCACGGCTTTCTCCATGCGCGTTTCCATGGTCGCGTCGATACGGCTGTGGGCGGTCTCGATGCGGCAACCGCCGGGCAGCAGGGCTTCGTCTTCGAGCAGCTTCCAGCTTTCCTCGTGACGCTCGCGCAGGGCCTTGGCCTGTTCGAAGTCCTGCGGATTAAGGTGGATGCGGATATTGTCGGCGCCCATCGGCAGCAGCTTCAGGGCCTCGCGTAGCACATGGGTGATCTGGCTGGAGTCGCTGCGCAACTCGCGGCCGATCACCTGGCGGGTGATGTGCGCGACCAGATGCACCAGGGTCTTCTCGATCTGCGTGTCCTGCTCGGCGATGGGCTCGAACAGGTGGCTCATCAGTTGCTCGAGGCTGGCCAACTTGGCGGCCAGTGCCGTTTCGGCCTCCTGGCGCACCTTCAGCTGGGTGCTGTGAAAACCCTCGCGCTCGCCGGTGGCAAAGCCTTCGTTGTAGGCCTCCTGGCGGATGGCTTCGAGCTCTTCGAGCGTCAGCGGCTGGACTTCCTCCAGCGGCACTTCCTCGACTTCTTCCTCGACAACCTCAGGCTCCGGCTCGGGCTCAGGTTCCGGGTCGAAGCTGGGTAGAGCCCAGACGTCGACGCCCTCGAGGTCGCGGGCGCGGATCAGGTCGCTGGGGTGTTCTTTCGTGGACATGCGTTCGGGTACTCGAAAACCGGTTGCAAGGGGAGCGAGCGCGCCGCCCTCCTGCAGGAGCGGGCTTGCCCCGCGCCTCCAGGGGTGGCGTCGGCATCAATCTCGGCGTCAGATCATTTCCTCGGCGCCCTTGCCGCCGAGCACGATCTCGCCGGCCTCGGCCATACGCCGGGCGATGGTGAGGATTTCCTTCTGCGCCGTCTCCACGTCGCTGACGCGCACCGGGCCCTTGGCCTCGAGGTCGTCACGCAGCAGCTCCGAGGCACGCTTGGACATGTTCTTGAAGATCTTGTCCTTGACCTTCTCGTCGGCGCCCTTGAGCGACACCACCAGCACGTCCGAGGACACCTCGCGCAACAACGCCTGGATGCCTCGGTCGTCGACGTCGGCCAGGTTGTTGAAAACGAACATCAGGTCTTCGATCTGCTCGGACAGGTCGGCATCGATCTCGCGGATCGAATCCATCAGCTGGCCTTCCACGGAGCTGTCGAGGAAGTTCATGATGTCGGCGGCGCGCTTGATGCCACCCAGGGTGGTGCGCGCGGCGTTGGAGTTGCCCGAGAACTGCTTCTCGAGGATCTGGTTCAGCTCCTTGAGCGCCGCCGGTTGCACGGTATTGAGCGACGACACGCGCAGGACGATGTCCAGGCGCACCTTGTGGTCGAAGTTGCTCAGCACCTCACCGGCCTGGTCGGGGTCGAGGTAGGCGACCACGATGGCTTGGATCTGCGGGTGCTCGTAACGGATGACATCGGCCACGGCGCGCGGCTCCATCCACTTGAGGCTGTCCAGGCCGCTGGTGTTGCCACCGAGCAGGATGCGGTCGATCAGGCCGTTGGCCTTGTCCTCGCCGAGGGCCTGGTTGAGCATCTTGCGGATGTAGCCGTCGGAGCCAACGCCCAGGCTGGTCTGGTCGCCGACGATCTCGACGAACTCGCTCATCACCTGCTCGACCTGCTCGCGGTGCACGTTGCCCATCTGCGCCATGGCCACGCCGACCCGCTGCACTTCCTTGGGCCCCATGTGGCGCAGCACCTGGGCCGCGTCGGTCTCGCCCAGGGACAGCAGGAGAATCGCCGCCTTGTCGACGCGGCTCAGCTTGGCGGTAACGGCTCGGTTGTCACTCATCGGCGTTGATCCACTCTTTCACGACCTGGGCCACGCGGCCCGGGTCTTCGGCCACCAGGCCCTTGATTGCGTTCAGTTGCGCCTCATAGCCTTCGCTCGGGCTTGGCAGCAGGATGCTGCTCGGGCCGCCGAGGCTGACGCGGTCGTTGCCCAGCTCGCCATCCAGGCCGATCATGCCGCCCAATTCCATGTCGCTGTCGCTGGCCGCACTCTTGTTGCCGCCGGTGATGTTATTGAGCACCGGACGCAGCACGCCGAACACCAGCACCAGGATGAACAGCACACCCAGCAACTGCTTGACGATGTCCCAGAACCACGGCTGCGAGTAGAACGGAATGTCGGCCAGCTCCTCGCCACGGTCGGCGGCGAACGGCACGTTGATCACGGTCACGCTGTCGCCACGGCTGGCATCGAAGCCTACGGCGTCCTGCACCAGTCGGGTGAAGCGCGCCAAGTCCTCGGTCCCCCACGGCGCACGGGTGGCGGCGCCGGTGGCGGCGTCGAGCTTGACCTGGTCGTCGACCACCACGGCCACCGACAGGCGGGTCAGGCGACCCTGCTGCTGGCGGGTGTGGCTGATCGAACGGTCCAGTTCGAAGTTCTTGGTGCTCTGGGTGCGCTTGTCGGCCGGGTACGGCGCCAGCATCGGCTGGCCCGTGGCCGGGTCCATGATCTGCTGGCCGTTGGCGTCGACCAGTGGCTGGCCAGGCTGAATGGCACCTGCGGCCGACGCGGCGGTGGTGGCGTTTTCCGGGGCGTTGGCGCCGGTCGGCGGCTGGTTGCTCAGCGCGCCCGGCACGCCTTGCGGGCCCTGGCTGCTGGAGCGTTGTTCGTTGACCGACTGCTCGCTGCGCAGGGCCGGCTGGTCGGGGTTGAACTGCTCGGAGGTGGACTCCACGGCGCTGAAGTCGACGTCGGCGGACACTTCCGCCTTGTAGCGGTCGTTGCCCAGCACCGGTTGCAGGATATTGTGCACGCGCTGGGTCAGCAGGCCTTCCATGCGGCGGCTGTAGTCGAACTGCTTGCCGGCCATGGTCAGCGCGGTGTCTTGCAGCTGGTCGGAGAGCAGGTTGCCTTTCTGGTCGACCACGGTGACCTGGGACTTGTCCAGCTCCGGCACGCTGGTCGCCACCAGGTTGACGATGGCCATGACCTGCCCGGCTTCCAGGGCACGGCCCGGGAACAGCTCGACCAGCACCGAGGCGCTGGGCTTGCGCTCGTCGCGCACGAACACCGAACTTTTCGGAATCGCCAGGTGCACGCGGGCGGCCTTGACGTTGTTCAGGCTGGAGATGGTGCGCGCCAGTTCGCCTTCCAGGCCGCGCCGATAGCGGGTGGCTTCCATGAACTGGCTGGTGCCCAGGCCCTGTTCCTTGTCGAGGATCTCGAAACCGATGTTGCCGTCACTGGGCGCGACGCCCGCGGCGGCCAGTTTCAGGCGGGCGCGGGAAATATCGTCAGCCTTGACCAGCAAGGCGCCGGAGTTCGGCTCGACGGTATAGGGGATGTCGGCCGCGGCCAGGGTTTCCATGACCTGCTTGGTGTCCATCCCGGCCAGGCTGCCGTAAAGCGGCCGGTAGTCCGGCTGCTGCGACCACAGCACCACGGCGAAACCGATCGCCACGCTGGCGGCCAACCCGACCAGCAGGCCGACCTGACGCAGCATGGGCATCTGCGAGATGTTTTCCAGGAACGCCATGCCGAACAGCGGTGGCTTGGCCACGGGCGGGCCACTCTTGGCGGGGGCGTTATCGACGACTGCTTCGGCCATGACTCAATTCGTCCTCAAACCGGCATCTGCATGATGTCCTGGTACGCCTGCACCAGCTTGTTGCGCACCTGGGTCAGGGCCTGGAACGACACACTGGCTTTCTGTGAGGCGATCATCACGTCGGTGAGGTCGACGCCACCCTTGCCGATCTCGAAGGCGTTGGCCAGCTGGCTGGAGGCCTGCTGGGTATCGCTGACCTTGTTGATGGCCTGGCCGAGCATGTCGGCGAAGCTGCTTTGCCCTGGCGCCAGTTCCGGCGCGGCGGAAACCTTGGGCAGCGACATGGCGTCGGCCTGCATGGCGCGCATGTCCAACATCAGACGATTGAATTCAACACCTTGGCTCATGAACTTCTCTCTCCGGCGGCCGCATTTTCTTGACGCTCATGCGGCGGATACCCAGAGCTAGCAACAAAAATGCCAGCCCCCGGCAACTCCCTTGAAAACTGTGTTTCAGCCGTACAGGCTGGCTTCGACGTCAAACCCCGCGTCACGCATCTGCGCCAGCTTGTAGCGCAAGGTGCGCGGGCTGATGCCCAGGCGTTCGGCGGCCTCCTTGCGGCGGCCGCGCTCGGCGCGCAAGGTATCGATGATCATCTGGAACTCGTGGCGGCGCATGTCATCGCCCAGGCCACTGGACTCGGCGGGCGTTTCAGAGGATGATGGCTCAATGACATCATTCCTTGCATTCGCCAAGGGAATGACGCCCGCCAGACAGAAATCCGCCGCCTCGATCACCCCGCCCTGCTGCAGGATCAGCGCCCGCTGCAAAGCGTTGTCCAGCTCACGCACGTTGCCCGGCCACGCATAGCCCTGCAGGCACGCGCGCGCCTCGACGCTGAGTCGTACCGGGGCATGCTTCATCTTGCCCACATGGCGTGCCAGCAGGCGCTCGGCCAGCGGCAGGATATCGGCGCTGCGCTCGCGCAGTGGGCGCCAGGCCAGTGGAAATACCGACAGGCGGTAGTAGAGGTCTTCACGGAAGCGCCCGGCAGCGACTTCGCCAGCCAGGTCGCGGTTGGTGGTGGCCAGCACGCGAATGTCCAGGGCGATCGGCTTGCGCCCACCGACCCGCTCCACCTCGCGCTCCTGCAGCACGCGCAGCAGCTTGGCCTGAAGCCCCAGGGGCATTTCCGAGATCTCGTCGAGCAGCAGGGTGCCCCCTTCGGCCTGCTCGAATTTGCCGGCCTGGGCGGCGATGGCACCGGTGAAGGCGCCCTTTTCATGGCCGAACAGGGTGGCTTCGAGCATGTTGTCGGGAATCGCCGCGCAGTTGATCGCCACGAATGGCTGCGCCGCCCTCGCCGACCGCTGGTGGATGTAGCGCGCCAACACTTCCTTGCCGGTGCCCGACTCGCCGGAGATCAGCACCGTGGAATCGCTGCGCGCCACCCGTGCGGCCAACTCCAGCAACTGTCGACTGGCCGGCTCGAACGCCACCGGCCCCTCCTCTTCACCTGCCGCCCGCCCTGCGCCATGGCGCTCGACCAGGCTGAGCAAGGCCTTGGGCTCGAAGGGCTTGACCAGGTAATCCACCGCGCCCTGGCGCATGGCCTCCACCGCGCGCTCCACCGCCGCGTGGGCGGTCATCAGCAGCACCGGCAGTTGCGGGTGGTGGCGGCGCAGTTGCGCCAGCAACTGGTGACCGTCCATGCCCGGCATGTTCACGTCGCTGACCACCAGGCCATAGATGTCGGCGCTCACCGCCTCCAATGCTTCTTCGGCACTGCCCACGGCACGGTAATCGAAGCCACCGATCTCCAGGGTGTCGGACAGCGCCTGGCGCAGGACCCGATCGTCCTCTACCAACAATACCTTGAGCATTACGCCTCCTGCGCCGGTTGCGCATCGATCAGCGGCAGCACAACGCGCACACGGGTGCCACGCCCGACCTTCGAACGCAGTTGCAGATCACCTTGGTGCGCACGCACCACGGCCTTGACCACCGCCACCCCCAGACCTGTGCCGGTGGCCTTGGTCGTGAGGAACGGCTCGCCCAGGCGTGCCAGCAACGACGCCTCGATACCGCTGCCGGCATCGGTGACGCAGAGGTGCACGCTCGCCCCACGGCGGTACAGGTGCACCTTCAGGCGCGCAGGCTCGGCACTGGCCTGCAGGGCGTTGTCGATCAGGTTGAGCAAGGCGCCGACCAGGGTGTCGCGGTTGCACAGCAACTCACCCAGGTGGGTGTCGCACTGCCAACGCACCGAGTGCCCTTGCACGTGAGACTGGGCGGCCTGCTGCAAGGCCTGGAACAGCGCCTTGGGCGTCAGGCGGTCACCCAGTGGCAGCTCGCCACGGGCGAACACCAGCATGTCGCGCACCTGGTGCTCCAGTTCGTGCAAGCGCTCCTTGAGGTTGCCGGCGAAGCGCAGGCGGGTTTGTTCAGGCAGCTGTTGCTGCTCGTCGGCCAGGTGACTGGCGTAGAGCATCGCGGCAGACAACGGGGTGCGGATCTGATGGGCCAGCGAGGCGACCATGCGACCCAGTGACGACAGGCGCTCGTGGCGCGCCAACTGATCCTGCAGGCGGCGGGTTTCGGTAAGGTCGTTGAGCAGCACCAGTTGCCCGGGCTCGGCATCCAGCGAACGGGTCGCGATGGACAGGCGCCGGCCATCGCGCAGCGACACTTCATGGCCGTCGTCCTTGCGCGGGGCGAAACTGCGGGCGATCACCTGACGCCACAGCTCGCCTACCAACGGCTCACCCAGCAACTCCACGGCCGCCGGGTTAGCCTCGCGCACCCGGCCTTGGCCATCGATGACGATCACCCCACCTGGCAGCAGGTCGAGCAGGTTCTGCAAACGATTGGCCAGACGCTCCTTTTCATCCAGTTCGGCCATGCGCTGGGCACTGACCACCGCCAACTCGCCCTTGAGCTCGCTGACCCGCGCTTCCAGCATGTTGTAGGACTCGCTGAGCTGGGAAGACACCTGGTTGAACAGGGCGAAGGCCTGCTCCAGGCCCTGGCGGCTTTCCTGCTCGACCGGGGTGCTGCCCTGTGGGTCGGCGGCTCGGGAAATCTGGGCGAACTGGGGCATCGTGCTCTCTCGCGTGGCCAACCGTCATAAAAACGGTATGTTGCCTGCGGTGAAGCAAAGGGCGTGCCGGACACCAAAAAGCACTGGGGCCGCCAAGCGGCCCCAGGCACTTCAGTCTTCCGCCTGTTCCTCGCCGTCGCGTCGACTCATGCCGTACTTGCGCATCTTCTCCACCAGGGTGGTGCGGCGGATGCGCAGGCGCTCGGCGGCACGGGCAACGATGCCGTTGGCATCGTCCAGCGCCTGCTGGATCAAGCCCTGCTCCAGGCTGCCCAGGTAGTCCTTCAGGTCCAGGCCTTCGGGTGGCAACATGGCGTGGTTGGCGAAGTTCGGCGCATGGCCATTGATCGCCACGCGCTCTTCAAGGTCGGTACGCAGGCTGTCGACCAACTGCTCGTCCTCGTCATCGACGTAGCGGAATTTCTTCGGCAGCTCAGCGACACCGATCACGCCATAGGGGTGCATGATCGCCATGCGCTCCACCAGGTTGGCCAACTCGCGCACGTTGCCCGGCCAGCCGTGGCGACACAACGACATGATCGACGCCGAATTGAAGCGGATCGAGCCACGTTTCTCGTGCTCCATGCGCGAGATCAGCTCGTTCATCAGCAACGGGATGTCCTCCACCCGCTCGCGCAGGGGGGCCATCTCGATGGGGAAGACGTTGAGGCGGTAGTACAGGTCCTCGCGGAAGGTACCCTCCTCGATCATGGTCTCGAGGTTCTTGTGGGTCGCGGCAATGATCCGTACGTCGATGCTCTGGGTCTTGTTGCTGCCCACCCGCTCGAAAGTGCGCTCCTGCAGCACACGCAGCAGCTTGACCTGCATCGGTAGCGGCATGTCGCCGATCTCGTCGAGGAACAGCGTGCCGCCATTGGCCAGCTCGAAACGCCCGGCACGGCTGGTGATCGCCCCGGTAAAGGCGCCCTTCTCATGACCGAACAGCTCGCTCTCCAGCAACTCCGCCGGGATCGCCCCGCAGTTCACCGGCACGAACGGCGCTTCACGGCGCTTGGAGTGGTAGTGCAGGTTGCGCGCCACCACCTCCTTGCCGGTGCCGGACTCGCCGAGGATCAGCACGCTGGCGTCGGTATCGGCCACCTGCTGCATCATCTGGCGCACATGCTGGATCGCCCGGCTGGTGCCGACCAGGCTGCGGAACAGGTTAGGCTCGCGCTGGCGGCCGCGTTCGCGGGCCTGGTCGTACATTTCGCGGTAGACCTGGGCACGGTGCAGCGAATCGAGCAACTGGCTGTAGCTCGGCGGCATTTCCAGGTTGGAGAGCACGCGGCGGCGAAGGTCTTCCGGGAACTCCACAGAAGAAATTTCACCCAGAAGCAGAACGGGAAGGAACTCGTCCCAGGCAGCCACTGTCTTAAGCAGGCCCAAGACCCCTGCCGGTGCGTTCACCGTGCCGATCAGCACGCAGAGGACTTCCCGACTCGAAGACAATGCCTCGACCGCCTGCTGCCAATCGGTGCTCGAGCAGGAAAGGTTCTCTTCGCCGAGAAAATTCAGGACCACCGCCAGATCGCGGCGGCGTTCGCTGTCGTCATCGATCAGGAGGATCTTGGTTTCACGCCACATTCAATAGCAACTTCCCTAGTCATATCGGCGCCCGCAGGCGTTCTCGACATCATTCCGACTGAATGGTCAGTGTTCGGACGTCTGAATTTCGAAAACAGCCACTAGTTAAGTCAAAAAACGGCCCATAGTCAAATTTATGGCGCGAAGCTTTTTGCATTCATCCAGCGTCAGCTGAACAGATGGTAAACCTTTGCCGCGTTTTTCGCCTGACGTATCTGCGCCATCTCGTCGGCAATCGATTGACGTTCACCACTTGCAACCTCAATCAACCGCCGGTAGACGCCCAGCAACTCCTCCAGACTACCCCGCACTGCCGCTTCGTTGTCCAGCGCTTCGGCCAGAACATCCTCCACGCACAGCCTGCACTCCAGATCGAGCTCGCCGACCGCGTCCCAGTCGCGACTGGCCAACGCCGCCAGCAAGGCTTCACGGGTCTGCTCGATACGCTCGATCACTTCACTCATGGCAACTCTCCTGGCCTTACACCGCCGGCGCCTGTTCGCCGATCGCGTCCCAACCTTCCTTGACGGTGATCAGCAGACGGGCGACCTCATCGATGATCGCTGGGTCACTGTTGACGTTCGCCTCGATCAGACGACGACTCATGTATTGGTAGAGGTTATCCAGATCCGTCAGGCTGTCGGCATGATTTTCCAGGTCCAGCCCTTCACGCAGGCCACCAATGATGTCGATGGCCTTGCCGATCAGAATGCCCTTCTGTGCGATGTCGTTGCGCGCGATGGCGCCCTTGGCCTGGGCCAGGCGATCGAGGCCGCCCTGCATGAGCATCTGCACCAGGCGGTGCGGGCTGGCTTCGGACGTCTGCGCCACGCCATTGACTTTCTGGTATTGCCGAAGGGCCAACATCGGGTTCATGGATCTACCTCGTTGCAGCAAAATAGGTTGCGTATACCTGCTGTATCGCCGCCATGGCGGAAAACTTTAGCGGCAAGACAAAAGGCCCGGGGCGCCAATATGACGCCACCGGGCCTGTGTCACAACCGCGGGATCAGCCGTTCTTCTGCTGCGCGTTGAGCGCCTCGAAGATCGAGTTGATCTGGTTGGCCTGGGCTTTCATCTTGCCCAGGGCGGTATCCAGCGCGACGTACTTGCGGGTCAGTGATTCGGTCAGCGACGCGGTGCGGCGGTCGAGGGCGGCCTGCTGATCGCTCAGGTTCTTGGCCACCTTGTCCAGGTTCGACTTGCGCGATGCCAGGCTACCGTCGGTGCGATTGTACGGGTCGATCGCAGCGTTCATCCGCTCGAAGATACCGCCTTCGCCAGTGAACAGGGTCTGTACGTCGCCGCCCAGCTTCTTGTCGTTCATCGCCGCGGTGAACTTGACGCTGTTGAACTCCAAGGTACCGTCCTTGGTGGTGTTGATACCCAGCTGACTAAGGCTGGTCAACTGACCGGTACCTCCCGCCTGACTGAGCACGCCACGGACGTCACTGAGCAGCGAACGGGTGGTAGGGTCGTTGGTCAACGGGCCCAACACGGTATTGTCATTGGCGTCCTTGCTGGTGGACGTCAGCGAAGTGACGGCCTTCTGCAAGGCGTTGTAGGCATCGACGAAGCTCTGGATGTTCTTCTTCAGGCCATCGTTGTCCGCCGCCACGGTGAGCTTGGTGGACGTCTTCGGCCCACCGCCGCTCGGCGTCGGGCTGACACCCGTAAGCTCCAGGGTCATGCCACTGATCGCCTTGTCGACGGTGTTCGAGGCGCTGGTGATCTTCAAACCGTCGATGCTCAGTTCGGCATCCTGCGCCAACGCGGTGATGTAACCCGCACCGGAGCCGGAGATCTGCTGGGTGCCATCGATGGCCAGCTCAGGGATGCCGCTGACCGAGATGTCAGTGCCCGCCCCTGTCTTCGTGGAACTGAACACCAGGCGCGAGCCACCCGCCTCGTTGACGATGTTCGCGGAAATGTTGTTCGCAGCCATTTCCTTGTTGATCTGGTCACGCACGCTTTGCAACGTCGCGCCGCTGGCGATATTGACCGTGTACGTCTTGCCGCCCTGGCTGATGGTCATCTCGCCTTCGCTGATGGCGCTGGATGCGCCACCGGCGAACTGCTGGCTGGCGACCTTGGAACTGGTGGCCAACTTATCGACGATGATGTCGTAGTTACCCGCCACAGCAGTGTTGTTCGACTTGACCTTGACCACCGCCTCGTTGCCCGAGGTGGCGGCAAAGGCACTGAACGAGGGCGCGTTCTTGTCGTTCAGCTTCTTCATGGCGTCCTGGAACGCCGTCAGGGCACTGCGCAGGGAGCCGATACCCGAGATCATCGCACTGTTGTTGCTGGTCTGGCGCTTGATCTGCGCCTGCTTCGCGGCGGTATCGGAAGTAACCAGCGCCTCGACGATCTTGCCGATCTCAAGGCCTGACCCCAGGCCAGTGGAAGGAATAATCGGGCTTGCCATGCTGCGGTCCCTCTCGTTGAAGCGTCACCCCTGCTCCTGCAAGGCTGACATGAATCATTTGGGTTGATGCTCTTCGCCGCTCAGACCTTGGCGTCGAACAACACACTCTTGACATCGCTCAAGCTATGGGCGATGCGCAACGCCTCCTCGGAAGGAAGCTGCCGGATCAGCTCGCCGGTCTCGCTGGCGATGACCTTGACCACGATCTTGCCGGATTCCTCGTCAGTGGAGAACTCCAGATTGCGCTGGGTCTCTTTAAGGAACTTTTCGATCTCCGAGACGGCTTTCTTGACCTTGTCGGCATCGTCGACCCGATTGACAGGTTCTTTCTTCTCGCTATCAGCAGAAACTTCCGTCGGTCGGGTAACCGGCTTGTCGGTAACCTGCTCGGCCGGGCGTGCGACCGGATAAGACAGGTTCAACTTGACGCTCATGTCCATATCCACCACCTCGTAACGAAAAGGCGAGGAAGTGCCCGCAGAGCACTCCCCCGCCACAAGCTATCAGGCAGATTAGCCCAGCAGCTTCAGAACTGCCGATGGCAGCTGGTTGGCCTGGGCCAGAACCGAAGTCGAAGCTTGCTGCAGGGTCTGCTGCTTGGTCAGCTGGGCAGTTTCAGCAGCGAAGTCGGTGTCCTGTACACGGCCACGAGCAGCTTCGGCGTTCTCGTTGATGTTTTGCAGGTTGTTGATGGTGCTGGTCAGACGGTTCTGGGCGGCACCCAGGTCGGCACGAGTCGAGTTGATGCTCTGCAGAGCGTTGTCGATCGCGCTCAGAGCGGCGCTGAAGTTGGCGTTGATGTCGGCGTCAGCACCGGAAATGGCGATGGTGCCGCTGTCCACACCCAGGGTCGCAGCAGTCATGTCGGCCAGGGTGATGGAGATCTGGTTGTTGGAACCGCTCTCGGAACCGACCTGGAAGGTCATGGTGATGCCGGAGTTCAGCAGGTTCTTGCCGTTGAGCTGGGTGCTGTTGGCGATACGCGACAGCTCGGAAGACATTTGGCTGAACTCTTTGTTCAGTGCTTCACGATCTTTCTCGCTGTTCGAGTCGTTTCGCGACTGAACGGCCAGTTCACGCATACGCTGCAGGATGTTGGTCTGCTCTTGCATCGCGCCTTCAGCGGTCTGGGCGATGGAGATACCGTCGTTGGCGTTTTTGATCGCCATGGTCTGACCGCGGATCTGCGAGGTCATGCGGGTAGCGATCTGCAGGCCGGCGGCGTCGTCTTTGGCGCTGTTGATTTTCAGGCCGGAGGACAGACGGGTCATCGAGGTGCTCAGCGCGTCGGAAGCACGGTTCAGGTTTTTCTGAACGCCCAGAGAGGTGGTGTTGGTGTTAACGGTCAAAGCCATGACGAATTCCTCGTTGGATTGGGTACTACGGCTTCCGGCCTTGGCAATTCGCCGGGTGTGTGGCCTAGAGAACCTTCGTAATGGTTATCGTCGTCGGGGCGGTTTGCTTTAGGGCTTTTCAGAATTTTTTTACTGGCGCTCTGCCACCCCAATGAAATCAAGGGTTTGACGCCAGAAAACCAACACCCAGGCCGCCGGGGGCGCAACCATTTTGCAAATCCCGCAGGAGCTGGCCTGCTAGCGACACCCGGGGCTTGCGACAGTCGATGGCATTGCATCACCGCAAAATAAAGAAAGCGCTGACCGGAAACCGGGCAGCGCCTTCTTTAATGCCTTCCAAGGAGTCGAGGTCAATCGACGCGTTCGATAACCGCCGAGCCCCACGACAGACCAACCCCAAAGCCACTGAGCACGACACGCTTGTTACGCGAGCCGATCACGTGCTTCTCCAGCAGCAGCGGAATGCTCGACGACACCGTGTTGCCAGTCTCCAGCATGTCCTTGACGAAGCGGGCCTTGTGCTCACCCTCCTCGAAGCGCTGCGAGACCGCGTCGACGATCGCCGCGCTGCCCTGGTGCAGGCAGAACAGGTCGATGTCGGCAGCCTTCAGCTGGCTGGCCTCGAGCAGCTGCGCAAGATGCGCCGGCACCTTGACCAGGGCGAAGTTGTAGACCTGGCGGCCGTTCATGTAGAACTTGCCTTCGGTGGTGCGCAGGTGCTCGGCACCGGCACCGTCGCTGCCGAACAGCGACTTGCCCAATCGCCAGGCAGCGCCCTCGCCCATCCAGGTGGCGGTGGCAGCATCGCCGAAGAGCATGGTGGTGTTGCGATCTTCGGGGTCGACGATCTTCGAATACGGGTCAGCGGTGATCAGCAGGCCATTTTTCAGACCCGTGGCTTCCATGAAGCCCTTCATCGCGTACAGACCATAGACATAGCCCGAGCAGCCGAGCGAAACATCGAAGGCGGCGACCTGGGTCGACAGGCCCAGCTTGTGCTGGACGATCGCGGCAGTATGCGGCAACCCCTCGGCATCGCCGTTCTGGGTCACGACGATGACGACATCGATGGCGGCCGGATCGAGGGCTGGATTGGCAGCGAACAATGTCCGGGCCGCCTCGACACACAGGTCGGAGGTTTCCTGGGCGGCCTCCTTGCGCGGCAGGAAGGTGGAGCCGATCTTGCCGAAGATGAAATCCTGGTCCTTGCCGAATTTCGCACCCTGGGCGTAGTTGTCGACGCCTTCGACAGGTACGTAACTGGCGATGCTTTTGATGCCAATCATTGTGGCTTCCCGATAGACATGGCGAATATTCGCGGACTGCAGACCCTGGTGGCTGGCCCTGCGCACCGTGGTGACGGTCTTGCCCGCTGACTCAATAGATTAAAGATGCGCGTTTCGACTGCCAAGTCACGTCGCGCACTCAAAGACCACATTCCTGGCGATCGCCCGCCCGGCCCAGCCCCGCCGTGCCAGCCCGACGGTCGGGCCTGGAGGGTTGGCAGACCTTTTGCTTGCCCTCGCCCAACGTCGGAAGACTGACGCGCGGCGAGCCACAAGCACAGCAATGGCCACCTACATCCACCTGTACGAGAACGACTATGACCACCCAAGGCCGATCGAAAGGTGAGCGGATTGATATCGACTACAGCTCGACCCAGGCCTTTTTCGACAAGCGGGGCAAGGCCGAGTATGCCAACGTGCTCAGCGCCACCATGTATCAGGACAACCATCCCGAGTTGGTCGAACGGCGCGACGCGACGGAGAAAAGCGTGCTGGCGCCCCAGCTGAGGCTGGGCATCGGCAGCCGCGTCCTGGATATCGGCAGCGGCATTGGCCGCTGGGGGTGGTTCGTGCATGACCAGGCGCCTGAGGCGCACTACCTGGGCATCGATTTCTCCGCCTCGCTGGTCGAGAAAGCCGAGGCCGAGGCGATACGCCGCGGCAAACCCCAATTGCGCTTCCAGGTGATGTCGGCCACTGCCATCGCGCCGGACGCCCTGGCACTCGCCCCGCCCTATGACCTGGTGATCATTTCAGGGCTGCTGATCTACCTGAACGACCAGGACTGCCTGAAGCTGCTCGCCCAGGCGAGCCAGCTCTGCGCACCTGGCGGCCAGATCTACCTGCGCGAACCCGTCGGCGTTTCCGATCGCTTCACCCTCGACCGCTTCTACTCCAGCGAATTGCAGCACGAGTACTCGGCCATCTACCGCACCATCGACGAACTCGACCAGTTGCTGGCGCGCGCCCTGGAGCCCGGCCAGTTCAGCGTGCGCGCCGCTGATTTCCTGTTCGCCGCGGAACTGGAGAAGCGTGCCGAAACCCGCCAGTACTACACCATTGTGCAAAAGGCAGCACAGCCATGACCACCGCCTATTGTTTCGACCTCGACGGCACGCTGACGCGCCAGGAGCTGCTGCCGCTGATCGCCTCTTCAGTGGGGCTTGAGGACGAGATATCCGTCCTCACACAGGCCACCATCAATGGCGTCCTGCCATTCGACAAGTCCTTCAAGCTGCGCGTGCGCCTGCTGCGCGATGCGAGGCTCGACTGGATTCACGCCGCCCTGCGCGAACAGGTGGAGTTCGACCAGCACATGCTCGAGTTCATCCTGCAGCGGCCAGAGCAGTGTTTCGTGGTCACCGGCAACCTGGACGTCTGGGTCCGCCCGATACTGGATCGCCTGGGCATCCAGAGTTTCACCTCCACTGCGGAAATGGAGGATGGCTGCCTCACCGGCATCGCCCATGTGCTGCACAAAGGCGACGCGATCGATAGCCTGCGCGACCGCTTCGATCGGGTGATCGCGGTCGGTGATGGCATGAACGATGTGCCGATGTTCGAGGCCGCCAACTGGCGCATCGCCTTTGGCGGCACCCATGCCCCGAACCCCCTGCTGGTCAAGCTCAGTGATTTCGTCATCAACGACGGTAGAACCCTATGTCGCCTATTAAGCATGTTGTGATCTGCGCCGCCGGGATCGGCTCGCGGCTGGGCCTGAACAAACCCAAATGCCTGGTGGAAGTCAGCGGCCGCTCGCTGCTCGACTATCACCTGGAGCGCCTGTCCTGGGCTGAAACCGTGTGGTTGGTCGTAGGCTTCCAGGAAGAAGACGTCATTGCCCATGCCATGGCCCTGCGCCCGGACCTGATCGTGGTGCGCAACCCGGACTACCTGCGAACCAATACCTTGCAGAGCCTGCACCTGGTCGCGCGGCACCTGGACGAGCGCTTGCTGATGATCGACGCCGACACCTTGGTGGAAGACGCTTCGTTCCGCGCGTTCATCGAAGCGGCGAACGAACACCCGCAACTGATCGGCATATCCCGCTACACCACCAGCGATGGCGTGCGCGTGACCTTGGACGCGGCAGGCGAAGCCGTCGTCGGCTTTACCCGCACGCCTCAGCCGGAGCACGAATGGACCGGCATCGCCGTCATCGAGCCGCACCTGGTGGTCGACCAACCCAAGTTCGTCTACCAGGCGATAGAGCCCTTCCTGCCGATACGTGCGATGGAACTGAAAGCCTTCGACATCGACACCACCGCCGACCTGGACATGGCTTGCCAGGTGCTGGCCAGTGGTTGGAAATCCAGGACCGAACATGCATAACGACACGCCCGTGACGGGCAAGCGCCGCATCGCCATCCTCTATCAGTTGCCCGAGTCGTGGGGCAACGTCCGCACGCTATGGGAGGCGGCCCGCGACGACGCGGATATCGAGGTGACGGTCGTGATGCTGCCGTTCATCCACAACGATTACCAATGGAAGCGCGAGACCTGCGAAGCGCATTTGAACGAATCAGGCGTGCCTTTCGTGGCCTGGGATGCGTTCGAGCTGCAAGACGCTCGCTTCGACGCGGTGATCTACACCTCCCCCTACGACGAAACCCGCCCGCCCGCCTATCGCTTCGCCAACCTGCGCCAACAGGTGGGCTGCACGGCCTACATTCCCTATGGGCTGGAGGTCGGGGGCGGCGCGCACAACTATGTCTACCAGTACGGCCAGCCGGTCATCGCCGGTGCCACGGCGGTGTTCGTGCGTTCCGAAGGTGTGCGCGAGATGTTCGCGCGCCATTGCCCCAGCGGCGCTGGGCATGTCCACGTCACCGGGCACCCACGCATGGATGGCCTGGCGAACCTGGAGGCTTTCCCGGTCGACCCGGCACTTCGGCAGGCCATCGGCGATCGCCAAGCGGTGCTGTGGAATGCGCATTTTTCCATCGACGGTGATTTCTGGTCGACCTTCGACGTGCTCGCCGCCGACATCTTCGAGGCCTTCGCCCAACGCCCTGAGCTGGCGTTGATCTTCCGTCCGCACCCGCTGCTCTGGAAGAAGCTGAGCAACCTCAACATCCTCGACGCAGCCGGCATCGACGCGCTCAAGCAAGCGTTGCAGGCCCGTGGCGTCATCATCGACGAGCACACCGACCATCGCCATGCCTTCGCAGCCAGTGACGCACTGCTCAGCGATGTCGGCTCGTTCCTGATGGAGTACCTGGCCACCGGCAAGCCGGTGCTGTACCTGCACAACCCGCATGGCCTTGGGCTCAACGAAGAGGGCCGCAGCGTGGTCCGGCATTACCAGTCGGCCAGCAGCGCTACCGAGGTCGCGCACTTCCTCGACCAACTGCGCAGCGGCGAAGACCAGCTCGGCGAGCGCCGCCGTGCGGCGATCGAGGAGTTCTTCCACGGCTTCGATGGGCAGGCCGGGCAGCGCGCCCTGAACGTGCTCAAGGACCTGATGGCATGAGCGCTCACCACCCCCTGGCCGACGTGCAAAGCAGCGCGATCGGCGACGGCACCCGCATCTGGCAGTTCGTCGTGGTCCTGCCGGGGGCCCGCATCGGCCGTGACTGCAATATCGCCGCACATTGCTTCATCGAGAACGATGTGCAAGTGGGCGATCGGGTCACGGTCAAGTGCGGCGTGCAACTCTGGGATGGGCTTCGCGTGGCCGATGATGTGTTCATCGGCCCCAACGCGACGTTCACCAACGATCGCTTCCCGCGCTCCCGGCAATGGCCGGAGCGCTGTCCCGAAACCCGCATCGAGCGCGGCGCCTCCATCGGCGCAGGCGCGGTGATCCTGCCGGGCCTGACCATCGGCGAGCACGCCATGGTCGGCGCCGGTTCCGTCGTGACCCGAGACGTACCGGCACGGGCATTGGTGGTCGGCAACCCAGCCCGCATCGTGCGCTATATGGATGATGACCATGCATCGTTTTCTTGACCTGCAACTGCTCACGGCACGCGATGAAACGCAACTGACCGAGGCCTTCGTCAGGGTCCTGCGTTCCGGCTGGTACGTGCTGGGCCAGGAAGTGTCGGCCTTCGAGCGGCAGTTCGCGGCGCTGTGCGGCGTGGAGCACGCAATTGGCGTGGGCAACGGCCTGGATGCGCTGACCTTGATCCTCAAGGGCTACCAACAGCTGGGCCGGCTCGCGCCTGGGGCACAGGTGATCGTACCCGACAACAGCTTCGTCGCCACCGCCCTGGCGGTGAACGCGGCCGGCTGCATACCGGTGCCCGTGGACCCCGAAGAAAACAGCTTCGTGATCGACCCATGCCGCGTGGAGGCGGCGATCACCCCGCACACCGGGGCGATCATCGCCGTTCACCTGTACGGGCAACTGGCCGATATGGCCAGGCTGCGCGCGATCGCCGACGCCCACGGCTTGCTCCTCATCGAGGATGCCGCGCAGGCGCATGGCGCACAGGATGCGCAGGGCGTGTCGGCGGGTGCGCTGGGGGATGCCGCGGGCTTCAGCTTCTTCCCGGTCAAGAATGTGGGCGCCCTGGGCGATGCGGGCGCGGTGACCACCCAGGACAAGGCGCTGGCCGATGAGGTACGCCGCCTGGGGAACTACGGTTCCAGCGAGAAGTACGTGCATACGGTCAAGGGCACCAACTCGCGCCTGGATGAGCTGCAAGCGGCGCTCCTTAGCGTGAAACTGGGCCGGATGAACGACGACGCCAGGCAAAGGGCCGACCTGGCCCTGCGCTACCTGCACGGCATCGACAACCCGTCGATCACCCTGCCCAAGCTCAGCGAACCCCGGCAAGCCCATGTATGGCACCTGTTCGTGGTGCGCTGCGCCCAGCGCGATGCGCTGCAGGCGCACTTGCACGCCTGTGGAGTCCCCACCTTGATCCACTACCCGATCCCGATCCACCGGCAAACCGCCTATGCCGAACTGAGCGGCGCGCACTTGCCGGTCGCCGACCGACTCGCCGCACAGGTCCTGAGCCTGCCGTTGTATCCCGGTATGCCCGAAGCGCTGGTCGAGGCGGTCATCGATGCCTGCAACAGCTTCACCGGCCCCGCTGCCTCGTCCCTGCCAAAGGAATAGTCATGTCACTGAAAGACTGCAAGATCATCGATCTGCCCAAGATCGAGGACCCTCGAGGCAACCTGACGTTCATCGAGTCCGACCAGCACATTCCCTTCACCATCGAACGCGTCTACTACCTGTACGACGTGCCGGGCGGCTCGCACCGCGGCGGCCACGCACACAAGGGCCTGCACCAGTTGCTCATCGCCATGTCCGGCAGCTTCGACATCCTGCTCGATGACGGCCGCACATGCTTCAAGTACCACATGAACCGCTCGTACTACGGGCTCTACATACCGCCAATGATCTGGCGCGAGATCGACAACTTCTCCAGCGGTTCGGTCTGCATGGTCCTGGCCTCCGAGCGCTATGACGAAAACGACTATTACCGGGACTACGACGCGTTCCGCGCCGCTGTGCAGAGGGGGCAGGCATGACGCAGTCGAACATTCAGGACGCAGCCCTGGCGCGCTTGTTCAACGGGCTGGCACAACTGCGGGAAATCAAGGCCCGCCAGCGCAAGCCGAAGGTGTCCGACGTGGATGTCACGGTAGCGGTGATGTCCTACAACAATGCCGCCTTCATCGGGCAAACCGTCGAGTCGGTCCTGGCTCAGGAAGGCGTCCGTCTCGAGCTGCTGGTGTTCGACGATTGCTCGCCTGACGACAGCCTGGAGGTGCTCGAGCGCTATCGCCAGGACCCGCGCTTCAGCTACAAGGTCAACCCACGCAACATGGGCATGATCGGCAACTACAACCAATGCCTGCACGCCGGCAGTGGCCGCTACGTGGTGGTGCTGGGGTCCGACGACGTGATCTACCCGGGCCACCTGCGCAGCCTCGTCGAGGCCATGGACCAGCATTCGCAGGTGGCACTGGGCTACACCCAGTGCCTGTGGATCAACGAGCACGGCCAGTTGCTCAAGCACGCCGTGCACCCGGGGCATCGCGACAGCAGCTACGTGGGTGGCCGGGACGAGCTGGTCGACCTGCTGACGCATGACAGCTACATCACCCCTTCAGCGGCCATCTTCAGACGCAGCGCCCTCCCTCGCTTCACCCTCGAGGACGGCTACGTCCACCGCGACGAGATGTTGGCCGGCGACTGGGAACTGTGGACACGCATCGCCCAGGCCGCACCGGATTTCCTGTTCCTGCACCAGGCAACCGTTGGCTACCGTATCCATGGCGGGCAGATCTCGCAGAAGTTCTACGCCTCCGACAAACCCCTGGCCGAGCATACCCGCATCCTCGAGCTGAACCTTGCCGTGCCCGAGGCACGCAGGCGCATGCAGCAAGGCGCCGGTGGCATCTGGCAGCTCTACCTCAGGCGCCTGGCGGGTTACCCGAGCGAGGTGCAGGCACGCTTCGCAACACGCAAGGAAGCGATCCGCCAGATGCTGTTCGAGGCGCCGCGCCTGACGGTCGAAGCCGACACCCTGTTCAGCGTGATCCTCACCACGTTCAATCGCCCGCGATTGCTGGTCGATGCGCTCGACAGCCTGGCAAACCAGACCTGGAAGGACTTCGAGGTCATTCTGGTCAACGACAAGGGTGCGCCGGTCGAATCCCTGCTCGACGACTACGCGTTTCCCATTACCTACCTGCGCCAGGGGCGCAACCAGGGGCCGGCGGCCGCTCGCAACGCTGGCCACCGCCTGGCACGGGGCCGTTACGTGGTGTACCTGGACGATGACGACCTGTACCTGCCGCACCACCTGCAGACCCTCGCCGAGGCGATCGAGCGTCATCCCGGGGAGGTGGTCTACACCGACGCCGTACTGGTCACCGAAACGCTGGAGGGTGACGCCCGGGTCGAGCAGCGCCGCGAGCAGCGCTATCGGCATGGTGAGTTCTCCAAGGAATGGCTTTTCTATAACAACTATATTCCGGTCAACACCTTCGCCTGCCCGCGCGAGCTGATCGGTGCCGTAGGCGGGCTCGATGAGCAATTGCCGGCATTCGAGGACTGGGACTTGCTGATGCGCCTGGCGCTGCGCGCCAGCTTCCGGCACGTGCGCCGCGAAACGGTGGAGGCACGCATGCGCGCCGCCCAGTCCGACCCCACGCGACGCTCGGATCAAGCCTTCAAGGACTACCCCGCGCTTTACCAGCAGCTCTATGCCCGCCACTGGGACCTGGACAGCGACACCGTCCGCGCCGGGCGCCACAAGATGCTGGTACGCCTCGGCCTGATCGAGGAAGACCAACCCGAGGCGCCCGATGTGCAGGACTGGTTCGCCCAACGCGCCCTGTCACCGCAACAGCGTGAACGGGTCGAACAGCGCCTCGAACAGCACGGCCAAGGGCCACGCTTCGGCATCCTGGTACTCGACCTCGAAGGCTCCCCGGCCAAGGTAGCCGCGACGCAGGCGTCCCTGGCAAGGCTGGCCTATGGCAACGTCCATGCGCTGTTGCTCACGGTGGCTGAGCGCGATACCCAGGACTTCGCCGGCCAGGTCATCCAGGTGACCGCGGACAACTGGATGGCGCAACTCAACCAGGTGCTCACGCAGCCTTCCTTCGACTGGTTCTGCCTGCTCGATGCCGGGGACGAAATGACCCCCGCAGGCCTGCTCGTCGCCGGCCTCGAGCTGTTGAACGCCCCCGATTGCCGGGCCCTTTATTGCGATGGCCTGTATCGTCAGAACGAGGGCCAGGTCGGTGCGGTGCTGCGGCCAGACTTCAACCTCGACTACCTGTTGAGCCTTCCGGCCTCGATGGGGCGCCACTGGCTGTTGCGCCGCGACGTCGTGGTCGCGGCCGGCGGATTCGATACGCGCTATCGGCAAAGCCCGGAATTCGAATTGATCCTGCGCCTGATCGACCTCGGCGGCCTGGATGGCCTGGGGCATATCGCCGAGCCACTGCTGATCAGCGACTCACCGCAACTGGCCGACGTAGCGGACGAGAGGAACGCCATTACCCGCCACCTGCACGCACGCGGGTACGAGTCGCCCGAGGTCCTTTGCGACAAGCCCGGCCAGTACCGGATACGCTATGGCCATCGACAGCAACCCCTGGTGTCGATCCTGATCCTCGCCGGCAGCGACCTGAACTACCTGCAGCGCTGCGTCGAAAGCGTGCTTCAGCACACCCGCCACCGCCACTACGAACTGCTGTTGATCGAGAGCGACCCTGCGGCAGCCGAAGTCAACGGCTGGCTCAACGCACTCGCCCAACTGGGCGAGGCGCGCCTGCGCCCGCTGGGCTACGCCGCGGCGCACGCCAACCCGGCAACGGCGCTCAACAGCGCCGCCGAACAGGCCCGCGGCGACTACCTGCTTTTGCTTTCCCCACGCGCCGCCGTCTACGACGAAGACTGGCTGGATGAAATGCTCAACCACGCCCAACGCCCGGAAGTCGGCGCCGTCGGCGCCAAGCTGCTGTCCGCGGACGGCAAGATCAGCCACGCCGGCTTGATCCTCGGTCTGCAGGGGCCAGCCGGGCGCCCCTTCGTCGGCATGGCCGCGGACGCTCCAGGCTACATGCAGCGGATCCAGGTGGACCAGAACTACAGCGCGGTCAGCGGCGAGTGCCTGTTGATCGCCCGCGAGCTGTACCAGGCGCTCGACGGCCTGAGCGAAGCCATCCCCGCACGCTACCAGGACGTCGACCTATGCCTGCGGGCCAGGCAGGCAGGTTACCTGAACGTCTGGGCCGCCAATGCGCAGCTGCTGCTCAGCGGCCAGGTCGCGGATGCCGCTGCGCCGGAAGAAGAAGACGCGATGTACGAGAAATGGCTGCCGGTACTGGCCAGGGACACCGCGTACAACCCCAACCTCTCGTTGATCCAGAAGGGTGGCTTCCAACTGGCCGGCTCGGCGCTGTCCTGGCGCCCGCTGTCCTCCTGGAAACCGCTGCCGACGGTGCTGGCGCACCCTGCGGACCTGTCCGCGGCCGGGCACTGCCGGGTCGTGCAACCTTTCACCGCCCTGCAACAGGCCGCACAAGTCGAAGGTGCCCTTTCGCTGGGGCTGATGCACCTGCCGGACCTCGAGCGCTATGAGCCCGACAGCATCATCCTGCAGCGGGAAATCGGTGACCCGCGCCTGGCGGCCATGCACCGGATGAAAACCTTCTCCCGGGCGTTCAAGGTATTCGACCTGGACCTGTATCTGCCTGAGCTGCCGGTCGAACTCCGGCAGGCCATGGACATGCCAGGCGATATTCCCGCGGCGTTGCAACGCGCGCTCGGCCTGGTCGACCGCCTGGTGGTGCCCACCGCCTCGCTGGCCGAAGCGTTCAGCGGGCTGCACAAGGACATCCAGATCATCGAGAGCCGCCTGCCAGTGCCCGCATGGGCCTCGCTGCAGGGCCAGCGTCGAGCCGGCCAGAAGCCTCGCGTCGGGCTGGTCGGAGGGGCGCACGACGGCCACGACCTGCTGATGCTCCGTGAAGTGGTCAAGGCATTGGCTGGCGACGTGGAATGGGTCTTGCTCGGGGTTTGCCCGGAGCCTTTGCGGCCCTACTTGCACGAACTGCACGGCGAAGTGCCGGCCGAACGCTACCCGGCGTTGCTGGCCGCGCTGAACCTCGACCTGGTGCTGGCGCCACGGGAGCAGAACGCGCTCAACGAGCACAAGGACAACCTGCCTCTGCTGGAATTCGGTGCCTGTGGCTACCCGGTGATCTGCAGCGACGTGCGCGGCTATCGAACCGCTGGCCTGCCCGTCACCCGGGTGGGTAATCAGGACGAGGCATGGTTGAGTGCCATCCGCATGCACCTGGACGACCTGGAGGCCGCTGCACGCCTGGGTGACGACCTGCAAGCCAAGGTACGCCGGGACTGGATGCTGGATGAACGCCACCTGGATGCCTGGCGCCGCGCTTGGTTGCCCAACTGAGGCTCACACCAGGCAAGCCTGCCGCCCACCGTCCTTGTGGGCGGCAGTAGGGCCTTCGCGGGCTCGCCCGCGAAGGCCCTACTGCCGTATCAGTCGGCCAGCCAACCCCACTCCCAGGCAGCCAGGGCATCGCCCCGCAGCACATGCTCGCGCAGCACCCGTTCGCGCAGCGCGTCGCCCATCTGGTAGCTGGCCACCGGATCGCTCAGGTGCATGCGGATAGCCTCCAGCCATTCGCCGGTGCTATTGCTGCGCACCCGGGTACAGGGCAAGTCGCCCCGGTAGGCTTCGGTATCGGAACACACCACCGGGTAGCCGCAGGCGCCATACTCGAGCAGCCGCAGGTTGCTCTTGCAGTCGTTGAAGATATGGAACTCCAGCGGCGCCAGGGCGAGGTCCAGGTTCAGGCTGGCCAGCTTGCGCGGGTAATCCTGCAAGCCGATCGCCGGATGGAACTCATGGACATAGGGCAGCAGGCCTTCCGGACACATGCCGAAGAATACCCATTCGACATGCTCGGCCAGCTCCTTCACGACCTCCGCGATCACTTCCAGGTCCCCGGTATGACTGGTTCCGCCCCCCCAGCCGATGCGTGGCTTGGAGGACGTTCCCCGCAGGCTTTGCAAGCCTGTCCACAAATGCGGTGCCAGCGTGTTCGGCACCACGCGAATATCACGGTGCATGCTCGACAGCGCGTTCGCCAACGCGTGGGTGGTGACGACCACGCGGTCGCACAAACCGATGCTCCTGCGCAGGTGCTGCTCGATGTCCGCAGGCTTGTTGCGTGCATGGCTGTTCTTGGACGGCGCCGCCAGGACATAGTCGTCGATCTCGAAGACCCGTCGTGCCTGCGAAATCCGTGCGATACGTTCGATATCCTGCGCCGTTCCTGCGGTATGGCGAAGCTGCAGGACAATGACGTCCGGGTTCATCCGCGCCAGTTGCACGGTATTGGGAGACTCATGGGCCACGTGCCCGATCACCCTCCCCGCGGCCTCGAGCTCGATGAACGGCTGCAACACGCGGTAGTGGCCCACCGCAGAGGCGTTGATCGGCAAGCCCAGCACCGACGGCACCACCCTGGCGCACAGCGGGTTCCAGCTGCCTCGAAGCATGGGCTCAACGGCGAAATTAGCCGCTGTCAGGTTCAGGCTGGGGTTGTAGGCCGGGTCATTGATCAACCGGGGCAGCCACTGGTCGACGAACGCGCGCGTCTCGACTTCGCGTTTCGGTGCGACCTCGAGCGCGGCGTCGCCCGGCACCGAGCGCATGTGCACATAGGGCGTCCAGACCACCAGGTAGCCTTCTGCGGTCACCCTCAGGCACAGGTCGATCTCGCTCAACCCGGAGGAGAACTGCCGAGCGCGCAGGCCTCCCAGGCTGTCCCACAGCGACTTGCGCACAAGCAGGCAGTCACCGGACACCGCGCTCCAGTTCTGCACCACCTGCAGACGCTGCAGGTAGCCCCGCGCCTGGACATCTTCACCGACGAACGCCGGGCCAACCGCCTGCTCGACACCCAGCACCATGCCGGCCTCGACCACGCGGTCGAAGCGGTCGATGATCTTGGCCCCCACCACACCGACCTCGGGACGTTGCGCCTGCTCGAGCAGCGCATCGAGCCAGTCGGGCTGGGTCACGCGCAGCGCGCTGGACAGCTTGAGCAGGTAGTCACCCGCGGCATGCCTGGCGGCGCCGTCGAACAGCGTACCGTCGTCGCCGCGCAGTGGCAGCCGCACCACCCGCAGGATACCGCCGCCGATTTCGGCCATCGCCTCGAGCCATGCCGCCGTTTCCGGGTCGACCTCGCCACCGGCGACGACAACGACCTCGTAGCAGGGGTACGTGGTCTGTTCGATCACGCTCTGCACGGATTGCTGCAGGCTGCCCAGGTCATCGCCGCAGGCCACGATGATGGAGACCATGGGCTGTTCCGCGTGGAGATACTCCACACGGTGCAACAGCGGCAAGGCGCCTTGGTGAAGGCGATGCTCGATACCCAGACGGGTCAGGTGCGCCTGCACCAGCGGGCCATTGCCCTCGAGCACCGCCGTCGACGACATCCATTGCGCGTAGCTGAACCCGCATTGCACCTGCACCTCGGCGATGTGCCCGATCACCTGTGGGCCTCGGGTCTCCACCAGGCGCCAGAGCAGGTCATGCGGAGCCAGTTCGCCGAACGCAGGGTCGAAACCGTCCAGTGCCCTGAGCTCGGAACAGGCGAATGCCAACGTGCGCCCGACAAACGGATAGCTGCGGAACAAGTCGATGTTGAAGTCCGGCTTGAACACCGGCTCCTGCGATCGCCCATCGAGCCAGGTCGCCTCATCGCTGTAGAGACTGGCCAGGCCCGGGAACAATGCGATGCGCTCGGCCAGGATCAACAGCGCCGACTCGCTGAGCAGGTCACCGGCCCGCAGCATGTAGACCCAGTCGTCGTCAGAAAGCGTCTCGACTTCGCGGTTGACCTGCGAGACCCAATCCTGCTCCAGCTCAAGATACGTCGCGCTGGCGTCGAGCGTCTGCCCGGGCGCCGCGCTCAAAACCCGACAGGTTGCCGCCGGGTAGATCTGTGCGGCAAGGCTGGCCAGGGTTTCCCGCACTGCTGCGGCATCGCCCTGGGGGTCGAGAACCAGCGTGACGATCCGAGGCTGGCGTGGCCATGCCGACAACACCTGCGGCAGTTGGCGACGCTGGACGTCAGTGAAGCGACGCGCCTGTAGCCACTGTTGGTAGAACTCATCGTAACTTTCGCATTCACTGCCCACGCGCCCTAGCATGCAGGTCTGCCAGTTGCTCAGCAGCAGCTTGAGGTTGGTTTCCTGCCATTGCCTCGGCGCCAGCCCCGCCAAGGCCAAGGGCACCTGCCGCACCCAGCCGCTCGCGGGGGCGGCTTCTCCGCCCCGCGCCACCAGCATCTGCTGCAGCCAACCCCACTCCACGGCAACGGCCTGGGCCACTTCCGGCTGCTTGCTCAGCCGCTGCGGGTGCAGACGCTCGACCGCCAGGGCGTCGGCGATCATGACCATGTTGCCGCGGCGCATCAGGCAACTGAACAGCGCCTGATCCAACAGCGCGACGAAGCCCTGCCCGTCCTGGGTCAACGCCCGCAGCAGCTCGAGCGCCTGCGCACGGCGCATCAAGGCCGCGGAGAAGTTGCCAAGGAAGCTGAATGCATGGCCATCCTGGAAGCCCAGCATGTCATCACCCTTGAACAGGGTGTCGGTGCTGACGAAGCGCGCGTTCGACAGACGCATCGGAAGCATGCAGTTATCGCCATCGGAGAACACCCGCTGGGCGATCACCAGGCTGGTGTCGGCATGCGCCTGGAGCACGCTCGCCTGGCGGGCGATGCAATAGGGAAACAGCCGGTCGTCGTCGCACAGCACCTTCACAAGGTCCCCGCTGGCCAACGCCACGCCCTTGATCAGGTTGCCAACGAAGCCAAGGCGGGTGTCGTTGCGCACATACCGCACCGGCACGATGCCAACCCCCTCGAAGGAATCGACAATCGCCTTGATGTCCTCGCCTTCACTGTCATCGCACACCAGGATTTCCAAGCGCTCGTAGCTTTGCGCCAACGCGCTCTGCAAGGCCATGGCGAAGAAACGCGGATTGAAGGCGGGAATGACGATGCTGACGTCGGGATGTGCGTTCACGGCGGGGAACCTTCAGCGGGCGGTACGCCAGGCCGAAGGGGCCTGGCGCACGGGAAATGAAGCAGGAGGGGGAATCAGATGTAGTTGACCAGCGACAACCCGGCGATCTTGGCGTACGACTGCAGCGACGCCTGGAGCATGTTGGTCTGCATCTGCAGGCGCAGCATCACCGTGGCCGGGTCGCTTTCGCGGATCGAGCTCTGGGTCTTGGTGTTCTCGGTGCCCAGCGCCTCGTTGGTCTCGGCCTGCACGTCGAGCGCCGCCCCGCGCCCACCGATCGAGCTGATCGACGAGCTGACCTGGTTGGTGGCGCTGCGGATATTGCCGATCGCCGAATCCAGCGCGGCCTGGAAGTTCTGCTTGGCCTGCGGGTCGTTGTCCACCGGGCTGCTCAACGCCGCGCGCAACTGGCCGATGGTGTCGAGGATGTTCTGGGTCTGGTGGGTATCGACCTTGATGGCGAACGAGTCACCGGCATTCGGCGCACCGGACAGTTGGAAGCTCACGCCCGAGGCGGTGGCGGTGTTGCCCGCCAGGGTGCCGGTGGAAATCGGTCGACTGCTGTCGGTGAGCGGTGCCGCGTACAGCTCGAAGTCGGTGGCACTGGTGAACTTGAGAATCGCGCCACCGCCCGGGAACGAAGCGTTGTACTGGCCCTGGTTGGCAATGGTCGCGCTGTCGATCTGCGCCGCCGAGGTATTGCCCGCGCTACGCGTACCGCCGATGGCGTCGGGCTTGGAGCTCAGCGCGAAGCTGTGGCCGGCGATGGCGGCGTCGGGGTTGGCCTCGTCACCGGCCTGGAAGCTGATCTTCAGGCGCAGGTCGACGCCCCGGAAGGAGACGGTGGTGTTGTCGCCCTTGGGGTCGAACTTGCCACCCTGGGACGCTTCCAGGGTCACATCGTTGCCCCCGGCGTCGAGGATGCGGTACTGGGTGCTGCTGAGGAACTCGACGCTGTACGGCTCGCCACTGCGAAAGCGATCGTTGTAGGTGGCGCTACCGGAAACCTGGCCGTTGGACAGGCTGACGCGGCCATCGTCGACCGCCGGGGCGGTCAGGCGGGTCTGGCTGCGGCTGGTGTTCAGCGCCTGCTCGAAAGCGTCGTAGCCCGTCTCGTTGGCGGCCAGGCTGAGCATGTCGCCGACCTGCAACTTCAACTGCCCCTGGTCACCCTGGTAGCTGTAGGTGCCATCGGCGTTGCGCAGGTAGGGTTGGGTATCGCCCTTGGAGCCGGAGAACAGGTACTTGCCGTTCTCGTCCTTGCTGTTCATCAGCGAGAACAGTTGCTCTTCCAGCGACGCCAGCTCGTTGGCGTTGGCCTTACGGTCGGCATCGGTGAAACCGGCGTTGCCGGAGCTGATGGCCAGCTCGTTGACGCGCTGCAGGATGCTGCCGATGGCGTTCAACGTACTCTCGCTGGTACCCAGCGCATTGCGCACGTTGGTGATGTTGCCGCTGTACTGCTCGAGCATGTTCTGCTGCTGTTCCAACTGCAACAGGCGCGCCGCCCCCACCGGGTCGTCGGCGGCAGTGCGCACGCGGATGCCGTCGCTCGACTCCTGCTGGGTCTTCACCAGGTTCGAGAAGCTGCGCTGGTAGTTGGTGCTGCTGGTGTTGTAGAACTGCGAAGTGGAGATGCGCACGGTCTACGGCTCCTTAAAGACTGTTGATCAAGGTGGCGAAGGTTTCCTGGGCCGCCTTGATGATCTGCGACGACGCGGTGTAGTACTGCTGGAACTTGACCAGGTTGCCGGTCTCTTCGTCGATCGATACGCCCGACACTGCGTCGCGGCCATCGGTCGCCGACTTGTGCAGCGCCGTGGTGGCGTCACTGTCCATGCTCGCCTGGGCGGCCTTGCCGCCAACATTGGACACCAGCTTGGCATAGGCATCGGTCAGGCTGATGCCCTTGCCGTCGGCGCCCACCTCGACAGTGGACTTGGTCTGCAGGTCGATCACCGACTTGGCGTTGCGGTTGTCGGCGGAGCCTGCGCCGGTCAACGACACGGTGAAGCTGTCACCGTCCTTCGGCGCGCCGGAGACGTCCATCTCGAAGGTGAAGGTCTTCTGCGTGGCACCGTCCATGATCGGGTTGCCGGCACCGTCGACCATCGGCACCGACAACTGCAGCTTGTTGCTCTGGCCGGGAATGATGGTGCCGGTGCCGATCGCGTTGCCCTTGGCGTCATAAAGCGTGTAGGCCTGCGGCGAGGCGGTGTCGTTACCGAACACCAGCTTCACGGGGGTGGAATACTTCAGGCCCGTCTGCAGGTCGGCGCTCTGGGCCGGGTTGTAGATGTCGAACTGCGAGGTCAGGGTCGGCGGAGTGACCGCGCCGGTGCCCTTGTTGCCAGCGCCGTTGGTGGCGTTCAGTGGCGCCGACAACGCCAGGCGCTTGGGGTCGATCAAGGTCGTGTCGATGGTCGCCGCGGCATTGCGCGTGGGGGTGATCTTGAAGCTGTCACCGGCGCTCAACGGGCCGCCATTGAGGGCCAGGGTAAAGCCATCGATCACCGGCGGCGGGTTGTCGTTGAGGTCGAAGCTGCCCATGTCGGTGCCTTCCGGCAGCTTGCGCACGTTGTAGCCGGTGGCGCTGGTGAAGGTCACCTGGTAGTCGCTGGTCGACAGCTTGCCGGTGTCCTTGATGGTCACGTTCAGGTTGCCGGAACCTGCGCTGTTGCCCAGGCGTGCGACGCTGCGCTCGCTGATGGCCTTGGCGCTGTTGATGTCGCCGAACAGCATGGCGCCGAACTCGCCGTTCTTGTCGACGCCCTGGGCCAACTGCTTGTTGATCGCGTCCGACACCACCAGGGCCACACGGCCCAGCTCGTTGAGCGCCGGGTCCAGGGTCTCCTTGCGGTAGCGCAGCAGGCCACCGAGCTCGCCACCGGTGGTGCTGTCGGTGATGTCCATCTTGGTCGAGCCGCGGTTGAGCATCAGCGCCATGCGCGTCGGGTCGTTGCGGCTAGGGCCTACTTCCAGGGTCTGGGTGGTCTTGCCCAGCACCAGGGCCTGGCCGTTGGGCAGGTAGATGTCATAGTTGCCTTCGCGCTCGACCACCTCGGTGCCGACCAGCTTGTTCAGCTCGCGCACGGCGGCGTCACGTTGGTCGAGCAGGTCGTTGGGCTTGCCCTGGATCGCCGACACACGGGCGATCTGCTCGTTGTACTGGGCGATGGTCGAGGTGAGCTTGTTCACCTGCTCGGCGATCGAGCCCATGTTGGCGTTGATGTTGCTGTTCTGCTGGTTGAGCTGCGCCGACAGGGTGTTGAAGCGCTTGGCCAGGGTTTGCGCGCTGGTCAGCAGCAACTGCCGCGAAGCATCCTCGTTGGGCTTGGCCGCGGCGTCCTGCATGGCGGTGAAGAAGTTCTTCAGCGCGGCGGTGATACCGGTGTCGCTGCTCGACAGGGCGGTGTCCAGCGGGTTGATCTGGTTCAGGTACGCGTTGGCGTCGCTGGACAGCGAGGTGGTGGTGCGCAGCTGGTTCTCGAGGAACGAGTTGTACACCCGGCGCACGTCGGCCAGGGTGGTGCCGCTGCCCATGAAGACCTGCCCGTACTGCTGCGAGCCTTTGGTCCTCTGCACGTTCTGCTGGCGGGAATAACCTTCCACATCGGCATTGGCGATGTTGTTACCCAGGGTGTACATCCCCGACTGGGCCGCTCCCAGCCCCGACATGCCAATGTTGATCAAACTCGCCATGGTTGCGTGTCCTTAAAGTTGCGTGGTGGTCCCGAGCATTGCGTAGCTCGTGTCCGACTTCATCTGTCTTGCGATCTGCGAGATCTTGCTGGCGTAGTTCGGGTCGGTGGCGTACCCGGCTTTCTGCAGCTCCCGCACGAACTGTTCTGGGTTATCGGCGGCCTTCACCGCATCTTGATAGCGCGCGTTGCTCTGCAACAGGCTGACCAGGTCGTGGAAGCTGTCCTGGTAGGAGTCGTAGGAGCGGAACGCCGCGGTCTCCTTGACGAACTGACCGCCGCGGAATTCGCTGGTGATCGCCCGCGCCTGATCGCCCTGCCAGTTGCCAGTGGCCTTGATGCCGAACAGGTTGTGGCTGCTGCTGCCGTCGGCGTTGCGCATGACCGACTTGCCCCAACCGGTTTCCAGGGCGGCCTGGGCCACCAGGTAACGGGGGTCGACACCGATGCGCTTGGCGGCCTCTTCGGCCATCGGCAGCATGGTGGCGACGAACTCGTCGCTGTCGCCGAAGGCTTTGTTCGGTGCCAGTGGCGGCTGGGCCACGGCACGGCCGAGGATGCGCATGCCGGCGCCTGGCGCGGCAAAGGCCTGGGCCGGCTCCCAATCGCCCGTGGCGACGCCGCCCGGCGGGATGTCGCCACGGCCTGGCAGCCTGTTGTTCGAGGCGTCCGCCACTGCGCCGGCAGACGGTACGATACCGGCCAGCAAGCGGTCGGTGAGCTTGCCCGGCAACGCCAGGCGTCGTGCATTGAGCGCGGCCACGTCGTTGTGCGCGGCGCCGCTGTCGCTGGCACGCTCGGGCTCGGCGACGCGCGCGCCCCACAGCGCCGGCGCGGCGCCGTCGGTGCGCGGGAACGGGCTGGTGTTCGGTGGCGTGGCCTTGTTCTTCGACAGCTGACGCACCAGCACGTCCTGCAGGCCAATGCCGCCCCCCTCGCGGGACATGCTCACGGCCAACTGCTGGTCGTACATGTCGCGGTACTGTTTGACCGTCTCGGTGTTCATCGGGTCGCCGTCGGCGAGCACGTCGCCAGCCTTGCGCGAGGCCTTGAGCATCTCGCTGATGAACAGCGACTCGAACTCCTGGGCCACCTTGCGCACGTTGGCGTCGCTGTCGCGGTCACCATGCTTGAGCGAGCTCAGGCGGTTGAGGTCGGTGTAGGCACCGCTGTCGGCGTGACTGGAAACCAGGCTCTTGGAATTCATCCGTGGCGTCCTCAGATCACGATCAGGTCGGCTTGCAACGCGCCGGCCTGCTTCAAGGCTTCGAGGATGGCCATCAGGTCGCCGGGGGCGGCGCCGACCTGGTTCACCGCGCGCACGATCTCGTCCAGCGTGGTGCCCGGGCCGAACTTGAACATCGGCTTGGCTTCCTGCTCGGCGTTGATCCGCGAGCGCGGCACCACGGCGGTCTGGCCATTGGAGAACGGCCCCGGCTGGCTGACGATCGGGTCTTCGGTGATGGTCACGGTCAGGCTGCCATGGGTCACCGCCGCAGGCGAGACCTTGACGTTCTGGCCGATCACGATGGTGCCGGTGCGCGAGTTGATGATCACCTTGGCCACCGCCTGGCCCGGGTCGATCTCCAGGTTCTCGAGGATCGACAGGTAGTCCACGCGCTGGCTCGGGTCCATGGGCGCGGTCACCCGCACCGAGCCACCGTCGATGGCCTGGGCAACGCCCGGGCCGAGCAGGTCGTTGACCTTGTCGACGATGCGCTTGGCGGTGGTGAAGTCGGGGCGGTTGAGGTTCAGGGTCAGGCTGTTGCCCTGGTTGAAACCGCTCGGCACCGCGCGCTCCACCGAAGCGCCACCGGGAATACGACCAGCCGACGGTACGTTGACGGTGATCTTCGAGCCATCGCGGCCTTCGGCATCGAAACCGCCCACCACCAGGTTGCCCTGGGCGATGGCGTAGACGTTGCCGTCGATCCCCTTGAGCGGGGTCATCAACAGGCTGCCGCCGCGCAAGCTCTTGGAGTTGCCGATCGACGAGACGGTGATGTCCACCTGCTGACCTGGTTTTGCGAAGGCCGGCAGGTCGGCATGCACCGACACCGCGGCGACGTTCTTCAACTGCACGTTGCCCGAGCCCGGCGGCACCTTGATGCCAAACTGCGAGAGCATGTTGTTGAAGGTCTGCAGGGTGAACGGCGTCTGGGTGGTCTGGTCACCCGTGCCGTTCAGGCCCACCACCAGGCCGTAGCCGATCAACTGGTTGGTGCGCACGCCAGAGATGCTGGCGATGTCCTTCAGGCGTTCGGCATGAGCGCCGAACGCACAGGACAGGAGCAGGGTCGCGGCAATCAGCTGCCTTGCGTTGAACATGGTCATCCGTACTCAGAAAGGCCAAAGCGGGCTGATGAAGAAGCGGTCCAGCCACCCAGGCTGGCTGGCGTCAGCGAACGACCCGGTGCCCGAATAGGTGATGCGCGCATCGGCCACGCGGGTCGACGGCACGGTGTTGTCGGTGGCGATATCGTCGGCACGCACCAGGCCGGCGATGCGCACCAGTTCCTCGCCGGTGTTCAGGGTCATCCATTTCTCGCCGCGCACGGCGATGATGCCGTTGGGCAGCACCTCGGCCACCGTGACGGTGATCGAACCGGTCAAGGTGTTGCCCTGGCTGGCGGTGCTGGCGCCCTTGGTGTTGCGCTCGCCCTTGTAGCCAGCCTCCAGCGACAAGTCACCGCTGCCGAAGGGGTTGTTGGTGTTCGGGTTGGTGCCGAACAGCGAGCTCAAGCCGAGGTTCGCCTCGCTGTTCTTCTGGATCTGCGAGCCGGCGTTCTTGCTCGCCGAGGTGCGTTCGTTGAGGGTGATGGTGATGATGTCACCGACGCGGAACGCCTTGCGGTCGCCATACAGGTTCTGCTCGAACCCGGCCTGGTAGATCGAACCGTTGTTGGCCGATGCCGGCAGAGGGGTGCGCGGCAATACCGGCGCATAGTACGGGTCGTTGGGCTTGGGCGTCGGTGCGACGCAACCGGCCAGCAACACCGCCCCCCCGAGGGCGAAGACGGACAACAGACGATTCATGACGCATACCTCACGGTGTAACGGGCAAAGGGCTTACAGCTGCTGGGTAACGAACGACAGCATCTGGTCGGCGGTGGAGATGACCTTGGAGTTCATCTCGTAGGCGCGCTGGGTGGTGATCATGTTCACCAGCTCTTCCACGGTGCTGACGTTGGAGTTTTCCAGGGTTTTCTGCAGGGTGGTGCCGAAGCCGTTGAGGCCCGGGGTGCCGATCTGTGGCGCGCCGCTGGCGGCGGTTTCCAGGAACAGGTTGTCACCGATGGCCTGCATGCCGGCCGGGTTGATGAAGTCAGCGGTCTGGATGTTGCCGATGACCTGGGCGGCCGGGTTGCCGGCGGTGGTGATCGACACGGTGCCGTCCTGGCCCACGGTGAAGGTCTGCGCGTCCGGCGGCACGACGATGGCCGGTTCCAGGGCGAAGCCGTTGGCGGTGACGATCTGGCCGTCGGAGTTCAGGTGGAAGGTGCCGTCACGGGTGTACGAAACGGTGCCGTCCGGTTGCAGGACCTGGAAGAAACCGCGACCGTTGACCGCCATGTCCAGCGGGTTCTCGGTGGTCTGCAGGCTACCGGTCTGGAAGTTCTTCTGGGTACCGACGATGCGCACACCGGTACCGACCTGCAGGCCCGAGGGCAACTCGCTGTCCTGGGTCGACTGGGCGCCGGGCTGACGCTTGGTCTGGTACAGCAGGTCCTGGAACTCGGCGCGGTCACGCTTGAAGCCGGTGGTCGAAACGTTGGCCAGGTTGTTGGAGATGACCGTGAGGTTGGTGTCCTGGGCGGACAGGCCGGTTTTAGCGACCCAAAGAGCCGGAAGCATTGATGTTCTCCTCGTGCGCCTGTTTTACGGCACCCGTTCAAAAGTGATTAGCTGATTTGCAAAACCCGAGCCATGGCTTCGTCGCCCTGCTCAGCTGTTTTCATCATCTTGACGTGCAGCTCGAACTGCCGGGACAGCGCCAGCACCGAGGTCATTTCCTCGACGGCATTGACGTTGCTGCCCTCAAGGAAGCCCGACACCACCTTGACGTTCACATCGGCATCGGCGGGCTGGCCGCTCTTGGTGTGGATGAGGCCGTCGGGCCCCTTGGTCATGCCACGGATGTCCGGGTTGACCAGCTTGATACGGTCGACCTCGGCCATTACCCGCGGGTCTTCGCCCATCGCGCGGATGCTGATGGTGCCGTCCTGGCCGACCTCGACCTTCTGCTCCGGCGGAATGGCGATCGGGCCGCCGTTGCCGATCACCGGCATGCCATTGCCGGCACGCAACACACCCAGGGCATCGATGTTCAAGCTGCCAGTACGCACGTAGGCTTCGCTGCCGTCGGGCGCCTGCACGGCGATGAACCCCTCGCCGGACACAGCCACGTCCAGCTCACGACCGGTCTCGACCATCGGGCCTGCGCTGAAGTCGGTGGCTGGCCGCTCGCTCATGGCGAAGGCCCGCGCCGGAAAGCTGTCGCCGAACACCGGCATCGAGCGCGCCTGCTCCAGGTCGCGCTGGAAGCCGTTGGTGGAAATGTTCGCCAGGTTGTTGGCGTGGGCCTTTTGCGCCAGCGCGTTCTGGCTGGCGCCGGTCATGGCCACGTAAAGCATCTTGTCCACAGTCATCCTCCGCTGCACTGGCGATCGATTGCCGCTCGCCGTTGCTTTACAGGCACTGAAGCAAGTTCCGAACCAACTTTTCAAAGGCATGAAAAAGCCCGTGAATACGGGCGTTTGGGGAATACCGCGGGAAGCTGAACGTCGGATATCCGGCGGGAGTTTGCCGCTGTCGGCAAGGCTGGGCTGTTTCTGTGGCGACCTCATCGCGGGGCAAGCCCACACAACCCAAACCTTCAGGGTTCGCGACACCCACCATTGCTGTACGGCCCGGCGAAGCGCTTCCACCCTTCCCCCGGCGACCACTGCGAGCACACAAGGCGCCCGTCGACCTGGCTTTCCCAGCGCCACCAGGGCGCCATGCCCGCCTGGGCCTGCAACAGGCACAACGCTGCGGCGCAGGCAACGATCCACTTCTTCATGATGCCCTCCCGGAAACGACAGACCCCTTCGCGAAGGGGCCCGTGTAGCGCAAGACCGACCAGCGACCATCAGGTCATCTGGATGATGGTCTGCATGATGGTGCTTTCGGTGGAGATGGTCTTGGCGTTGGCCTGGTAGTTGCTCTGCGCCTTGATCAGCTCGACCAGCTCCTGGGTCAGGTTGACGTTGGAGGCTTCCAGCGAGTTGGACTCCACCGAACCGAGTGTGCCGGTCTTCGGCGCGTCGATACCCGGGATGCCCGAAGCGAAGGTCTCGGTCCAGCGGGTGCCGCCGATCTGCTGCAGGCCCTGCTCGTTGGTGAAGCTTGCGATGGCCACCTGGCCGATGGCGCGCGACTGCTGGTTGCTGAAACTGGCGAACAGCACGCCGCTGGAGTCGATCGACAGGCTCGACAGGATACCGGTGGCGTAGCCGTCCTGGTTCTGCGACAGGCGCGCGGTCTCGGTGTTGTAGGAGGTGGTGCTGTTCATGCCCAGGCGCATGCCGGCAGCGTTGCCAGCGGCGCCGTTCGGCCCCCAGTTGCCCGCGGCGTTCTTCGACGCCGGGATCCAGCCCACCATGCTGAAGTTGTTGTTGGTGACGGTCCACGAAGCACCCGCCGGCACGCCCGTGGCGCTTGCGGTCATGGTATCGACCGAACCATCGCTGTTGAAGCTGATGGTGCCGGACAACGGAGTGGTGCTGGTCGGGTCGAACGGGTTGCGGCCGTCGACCAGGGTGTACATGGTCCACTCGTTGGTGCCGGTCTTGCGGTAGAACTGCTCCATGGTGTGCTCGTTGCCCTGACTGTCGTACACCTTGGTCGGGAACGACTTGGTGTAGGTGGTCTGGTCAGCCGGGTCGAAGGCCTTGTTCGGATCGTTCGGCACCGGCGGCACGGCAGGCAGCGGGATATCGGCAGCGGAGGAATTCAGGTTGATGCCCTGGTCGATCAGCGTGGTGGCCTTGGGCGCCAGCGCCGAGGTATCGATCTTCAGGTCGGTCAGCACGCCGCGCTGGATCTTACCACTGGAGTCGGCGGCATAACCTTGCAGGCGCAGGCCATCCGAGGTGACCACGTGGTTTTCCTTGTCGGTCTGGAAGGCACCGGCACGGGTGTAGCTCAGCGCGCCATTGTCGGACAGCACGAAGAAGCCCTGACCCTGGATGCCCATGTCCAGTACGTTGCCGGTGTTGTTCACGTCACCCTGGCCGAACTGCTGCGACACGGCGGCCAGGCGCACGCCATTGCCGATCTGGTTCTTGCCCACGCCCAGGCGGTTGGCGCCGGCGTAGACGTCGGCGAACTCGGCACGCGAGGACTTGAAGCCAGTGGTGTTGACGTTGGCGATGTTGTTGCCGGTGACGTCCAGTTGCTTGTTGGCTGCGTACAGACCGCTAAGGCCGATATTGAAAGACATGCGTTCGCTCCTTCTGCCGAATTAGCCGGCCTTAGATTCCGATGGTTTGTACTTTGGAGATGCCGATCTTGCCGATACCGGCCAGGTTGAGCATCATCTCGCCGCCGTTGCCACCGACGGTGACGCTGGTGACGGTGGCGGGCAGCAAGGTGTACATCTCGACCGACTTGCCATCGACCGTGGTGGTGGCGGTGAAGGTGTAGTTGCCCGGAGGGGCCACTTCGCCCTTGTCGTCCTTGCCATCCCAGATGAAGTCGGAGGTACCCTTCTGCTGCTCGCCCAGCTCGATGGTCTTGACCACCTTGCCGTCCTTGTCCTTGATCGTGACCTTGGCGTCGCTGATGCTCTGCGGCACCACGATCTGGCCGGTGAAGCTCTTGGAGGTGTCGACCACCGCCTTGTCGTTCTGCACGATCACCGAGCGGCCGACCAGCGCCGACGCCTGCAGGGCCTGGGACGAGCCCAGGGCGCCGGCGATGTTGTTGACCGTGTCGTTCAGGGTGGTGATGCCTTCCAGGCTGCTGAACTGCGCCAGCTGCGCCACGAACTCGCCGTTGTCCTGCGGGTCGAGCGGGTTCTGGTGCTGCATCTGGGTGACCAGCAACTGCAGGAATGCATCCTTGCCCAGGGCATTCTTGTCGGTGTTCTGGGCCTTGGGCTTGTTGGTGCCATCGCTGACACCGGAACTCTTGAGGACGTCGTTGAGGCTGCTGTTGTCGATTGCCATGATCTGTCTTCCTTATCACTGACCCAGGGTCAGCACCTTCTGCATCATGGTCTTGGCGGTGTTCATCAGCTCGGCGTTGGTCTGGAACGCGCGGCTGGCGGAGATCATGTCGGCCATCTCCTCGACCACGTTGACGTTCGGGTAGTACACGTAGCCGTCCTTGTTCGCCGCCGGGTGGTTCGGCTCGTAGCGCGCCTCGAGGTTGCTCTGGTCCTCGATGATGCCCTTGACCTGCACGCCCTGCCCGGCCTGGCCCTGGTCTTCGAACAGCGACTGGCCGGCGCCGTTCTGCGCCTGCTCGAAGGTGGTGGCGAACACCGGGTGGCGGGCGCGGTAGGTCTGGTCGATGCTCGAGGAAACGGTCTCGGCGTTGGCGATGTTCGAGGCGACGGTGTTGAGGCGGGTGTTCTGCGCGCTCATGCCGCTACCGGCGATGTTGAAGACACTGGCAAGGGACATGGTCACTCTCCACGCAGGGCCGAAACCAGCCCTTTGAATTTACTGTTGAGCAAGGTGAAGCTGGCCTGGAAGCCGATGGCGTTCTCGGCGTAGTTCGATTGCTCGATCTGCGCGTCGACGGTGTTCTGGTCGATCGACGGCTGCATTGGCGTGCGGTACTTGAGGCTCTCGTCGCCCATGGCCAGGCCTTCGGCCTCGATGTGGTGGCCGTTGGTGCGGGTCAGCGAGATACGCCCGCTGTTCTGCTTCTCGGCCTCGGCGGCGAGCACCGAGGAGAAGTCCATGTCACGCGCCTTGTAGTTGGGCGTGTCGGCGTTGGCGATGTTGTTGGCCAGCACCTCGGCGCGCTGGGCGCGAAAGCCCAGTGCCTTTTCATGGATGCCGAGTGCCTTGTCGAAGCTGATGCTCATGTCGGGGAACCTTCAAAGGTTGGCCACAGTTGCGTTGAGCGAGCTATAGCAAGGCTTGTGCCAAACGAAGGGAAGCCAGTGATTATGGGGCTTTAGCTACTTTGGCGCGGCACTCGATGCCAGAAAAGCGGCAAAGTGCTTCCGCCTGAACGCAGGCGAGCGGCAATTCTTCAGCGGCAAAAGCGGCAATCCAAAAAATTGACGTCAAGCGGCGAATGTCAATTTGCCATGCCCTCGGGTAGCATGCGCCCCTGCGCAGAGGCGTGGCCTCAGCCACCACCGATGGTCCGAACGCGCCAGGCCAACGCATGGATGCGCACCTCTAGAATCACAAAGGAATGAGCTTCGTGGCACCTGTGACCCTTCGTCGAACCTTGCTGTCTCTCGCCCTCTCCAGCGGCACCCTCGCCGCCCACGCCCAGACCGTGACGCTGACCGACGCCGGCTTCGCCAGCCAGCGGCAGGCCTTCACCGGCGACCTCGAATTCACCGGCAGCTATCGCGGCAGCCAGGCCCTTCAGGCGATCTACCTGCAGGGTGCCAACGTGCCCGGCAAGCTGACACTCGCCAGCCACATCGACAACACGGGCGACCTGGCCACCGGCGCGACGCTGGGCGAATGGTTCCAGCCGCCGCAATGGTCGCCCACCCAGGTGCAGGGCGACCTGGTCAACCAGGGCAGTATCACCGTCAGCGGCCGCGGCGCCGTGGCGCTGCGCCTGGACCCTGTGAAGGTCACCGGCAACCTGATCAACAGCGGCCTGCTGTCCGCCAGCGGAGAACCGCTGGACGATGGCAACGGCCACCACGTGGCCCGCGCCTTGCACTTCGACGGTGACAGCGAGGTCGCCGGCGACCTGATCAACACCGCCAGCGGCCGCATCCTCGCCAGCGGCAGCGAAGCGCGCGGCATCACCCTCGCCGGCCAGAGCCTCGGCGGCCGCCTGGTCAACCAGGGCCTGGTGCAGGCACAAGGCGTGGGCGCCATCGCCGTCGAAGCGCCGGTCACGCCAGGCGCCAACCCTTATCACGTGGAACTGGCGGGCATCGACAACCAAGGCCGCATCATCGCCCTCGGCGACAACGCCAAAGGCATCGTCCTCGATGGCGCCACCCTGGTCGGCAGCCTCGGCCAGCACCTGGTCAACAGCGGCACCATCGAAGGCCAGGGCACGGCGATCATGATTGGCCAGGTCGGCTTCGACGGACCGGGCCTGCAGCCCTGGTACAAAGCGCATGGCGACCTGAACCTGTTCAACAGCGGCGCCATCCTCTCTGAACACACGGCCATCGACGCCTCCCAGGCCAACCGCCCGGTGGAGCTGATTCTGCGCAAGGGCAGCCAGATCGTCGGCGACCTGATCGGCATCGCCAACATCGAGGTCGAAGGCGACACGTCCTTCACCAGCCATGCGGGCAAGGACGCGACCATCCGCCTGAGGCCCGATGGCTTTGTGGAGGTCGGCAGCCTGACCGACAACCTGGCCACCACCCTGACCCTCGGTGCGCCCCACACCCTGATCGACGGCAGCCTGTATGTCGCCGGCAACTCGGGCCTGGCGCTCTCGCTGGGCAACGACACCAACCCCGCCAGGCCGGTACTCAAGGTCAGTGGCGCTGCCGAGTTCGGCAAGGGCGCACAGTTGCAGTTGGCGGCCCGCGGCGACGACTTCCGCGCCGGCGGCAACCGCTACACCCTGGTCGAGGCGGGCTCGTTGAAACTGCTCGATGCCGATGGCGAGCACATCGACCCCAACGGCACCCTGCGCGTCACCAGCAGCTCAGCGCTGCTCAAGGTCGACAGCAGCGTGATCGAGGGCAACCGCGTGGTGGCGGTGGTGACCACCCAGGATTCGCAAGGCATCGACCGGATCATCGACCCGCAGGGTGGCTCGACCGGCCAGAAACGCGCACTGGGCGCACTGCTCGCCGACGGCGTACTGGGCAAGCTGGCCGACAGCGACCCACTGCTGCAAGCCGCGACCCATGGCGATAGCGCGCAGATCGCGCGCCTGGCCGAACAACTGACACCGAACGTCAACGGCGGCGCGACCCAGGCCGCGACGCAAAGCCAGAGCCTGGTCAACAACGTCACCACTGGCCGCACCAGCGCCTTGCGCGGCGCCTCCTCTGGCGATGGCTTCAGCCAGGCCGGAGTGTGGGTGCAGTCGCTGTACAGCGACGCCACCCAAGGCCGTCGCGACGGCATCGCCGGCTACAACGCCTACAGCCACGGCATCGCCGTCGGCGCCGACGCCAAGCTCGACGAACAGACCACCCTGGGCCTGGCCTACAGCTTCATCGACACCGACGTGAACGGCAAAAGCGGCAACAAGACCTCGGTCCAAAGCCATGCCTTCACCCTGTATGGCGGTTATGAGCTGGGCAACTACTTCGTCGACGCCAGCCTCACCTATGGCCTCAACGACAACCAAGGCAAGCGCGAAATCGCCGGCAGCCGGGCCAAGGCCGACTACGACAGCGACCTGCTGGGGCTGAACCTGGTCGGCGGCTACACCTGGCGCATCAGCCCGGGCCTGCTGCTGGAGCCGCGTCTGGCAGCGCGCTACAGCCGGGTTGACATCGACGGTTATCGCGAGAAGGACGCCTCTGCCGCGCTCAAGGTCGACGACCAACGCTACGAGGCCATCGAACTGGGCGCCGGCGTGCGTGTGGCAGGCAGCCATGCCCTGGGCGCCGGCACCCTGGAGCCACAGGCCAAGCTGATGGCCTACCACGACTTCGCCGCCGACCAGGCGCAGAGCACCTCGACCTTCCTGCTCGGCAGCACGCCGTTCGTGACCCAGGGCGCCACTGCGGCGCGCAACAGCTATGAGGCTGGCGTCGGCGCCGACTACAAGCTCGGCGCGGTGACCCTTGGGGTGAATTACGACTACATCGGCAAGTCAGGCTTCGATGCCGACGTGTTCAGCGCCAAGGTTCGCTACGACTTCTGAGCCCAGGGCCCCGCGATAGGGCCGATACAGACGAACGAAAAAGGCCGGTGTCTCACGACACCGGCCTTTTCATCCCGCCTCACTTGGCCTGGTAGATGATCCCCGGGCTGCACTGGACCATCTGGTAGTGGTCCGGCAACCCGTTGAGCGCCTCCGACGCACCGAGGAACAGGTAGCCCCCCGGCTTGAGCGTGCCATGGATACGCATGAGGATGTCCTTCTTCACCTGCGCCGAGAAATAGATCAGCACGTTGCGGCAGAACACGATGTCGAACTTGCCCAAGCTCGCATAGCTGTCGAGCAGGTTGAACGAACGAAACTCCACCCGGCTGCGGATCGGCGCCTTGATCGCCCAGCGTCCCGGCCCCTTGGGGTCGAAGTAGCGCTGCAGGCGCTCCTGGGAAAGCCCACGGGCGATCGCCAGGCTGTCGTACTCGCCGGTCTTGCAGTTGGTCAGCATCGCGCCGGACAGGTCGGTGGCGACGATCTGCGCCCCCATCTTCAGCTGGCCCAGGTTGCTGCGCTCGAACTCGTCGATGGCCATGGAGATGGAATACGGCTCCTGCCCCGACGAACAGGCCGCCGACCAGATACGCAGGCGCTGGCCCGGGTTGCCCTTGATGAACTCCGGAATGACCTTGTTCTTCAACACTTCGAAGGGGTAGGTGTCGCGAAACCACAGGGTCTCGTTGGTGGTCATGGCGTCGACCACCTGCTCGCGCAGGCCGCCGCGCGGCTGGGTCTGGATGCGTTGCACCAGCTCGCCAAGGCTCTTGATGCCCTGCTGCTCCATCAGCTTGTTGAGACGGCTGGACACCAGGTACTGCTTATTCTCGCCCAGCAAGATGCCACAGGCTTTCTCCAGGAAGACCCGGAACTGTTCGAAATCCAAATTACCCGTAGACACTGCTGCCGCCTCTTTTCAATCGCTTGCGCCGGGGGCTGGCCCCCGGCAATTTCAATGCGTCGCCTTGATCCGGTCGACCACCCGCTGGGCCAGGTCGTCCGGCCTGAACTTGGCCAGGAAGTCATCGGCGCCCACCTTCTTGACCATCGCCTGGTTGAATACCCCGGACAGCGAAGTATGCAGGACGATGTGCAGCTTTTGCATGCGCGGATCGCTGCGGATCTCCGCGGTCAGCGTATAGCCGTCCATCTCTGGCATCTCGATGTCCGAGATCATCATCAGGAACTCTTCGTCCGGGCGCTTGCCCTCGTCCACCAGCTTGCGCAGGTAGTCCAGGGCCTGGCGGCCGTCGTTGAGCGCCACCACCTCGACGCCGACGGTCTGCAGGCATCGACTGACCTGCTTGCGCGCCACCGACGAATCGTCGACGGTCAGCACCCGCAGCATCACCGCCTTGTCCTGCACCTCGGCATCCACCACCCCGGCCGAGACCTGCTCGGACGACGGCGCCACCTCGGCCAGCACCTTCTCCACGTCGACGATCTCGACCATACGGTTGTCGACGCGGGTGACTGCGGTGAGGTAGTGATCGCGCCCGGTGCCCTTGGGTGGCGGGTGGATCTCTTCCCAGTTCATGTTGACGATGCGCTCCACCGAGTGCACCAGGAAGCCCTGGGTCTTGGTGTTGTACTCGGTGATGATCACGAAACTGTTACGGGTTTCCTCGCGCAGGCCCGGCAGGCCGGTGGCCATCGACAGGTCGAGGATCGGGATGGTCGCCCCGCGAATGTTGGCCACACCGCGCACCACTGGGTGGGACTTGGGCAACAGCGTCAGCTCCGGGCACTGCAGCACCTCCCGGACCTTGAACACGTTGATGCCATAGAGCTGCTCGCCATTGAGGCGGAACAACAGCAGTTCCAGGCGATTCTGCCCCACCAGTTGCGTGCGCTGGTTGACCGAATCCATAACACCAGCCATGCCAGCCTCCTTCTATTTTTCAGCCCGAATGCCAACAAGTCGGCACGGGCTTTGCTTTTTTGAGCGTTATGTACACGAAAACGACATTTTTCCGACGACTGACGCGCCTGCTGGCCATCCCCATGGCCGCTTTGTGCTTATTGACACCCGGCGCTCGTACACTGGCAGATGCGGCTACCTTGCCTGAACAGCTTATCGGTGTCACCCAAGGCTTTCTTGAATTCACCGTCGAAGACTACCTGGCCACCACCCAGACCGCCGGGCGCTACGAGATCCAGGTCAACACCCTTGACCCGCGCCTGCGCATGCCGTTGTGCAGCCAGCCACTGGACGCCTCGCTGGAGAGCCCGGCGCAACCGCTGGGCCGGGTCACCGTGCGGGTGCGCTGCGACAGCGCGGCGCCGTGGACGGTGTTCGTCCCGGCGCAGGTCAAACTGTTTCGCGAGGTCGTGGTGATGACCCGCCCACTCAAGCGCGAAAGCGTGATCGGCGAGGGCGACGTGGCCTTGCGCGAACGTGACGTCGGCACCCTCGGGCAAGGCTTTTTGACCGAGCTGGAGCAGGCCGTGGGCATGAAGCTGGTGCGCCCCACCACCCTCGACCAGGTCGTGACCTTGCAGCACATGGAGCAGGCCGAGGTGGTGCGCAAGGGCGATCACGTGGTGATCACCGCGCGCAGCGGCGCCTTGAGCGTGCGCATGCCGGGCGAAGCGCTGAGCAAGGGCGGGCTGTCTGAACAGATCCGCGTGCGCAACCTCAACTCCAAGCGCGTGGTCAAGGCCCGAGTGGTCGGGCCCGGGCAGGTGGAGGTGGCCATGTAGGTCAGTGTGACCGGGGGCTGGCGGTGAGGAACCGCTTTTCCTAAACTGTGTCGAAATCGGGTCCAGCGAGCTTGCTGACAGGCGGCAGTGCATTTGAGCCTAAAGTTTATTTCGGGTTGGCCGAAAACAAGGCAAGCGTCCTATTACCCAGAGGTTTCGATCATGGTCATCGACTTCAGTCGTTTGAATAACTCTCCGTCCGCCACGGGCGGCGTGCGCGGCAACAGCGCTTCCGGCAATGCCGAGAAGGCCGAACAAGCCAGCGAGGCCCCCAAGCAGGCCAGCGCCAGCGGAGAGGCAGTACACCTCAGTCAAGAGGCCCAGCAGTTGCAGAAGATCAGCGACAAGCTGCGCGACCAGCCGGAAGTCAACAGCGCCCGTGTGGCCCAGTTGAAACAGGCGATCGCCGATGGCAGCTATCAGGTCGATGCCGGCCGGGTCGCCAGCAAACTGCTTGATTTCGAAGCCCAGCGCTAACCCCAGGGCGCGCTGAGTTCCAGGACGCTACAAGCCAAGAGCCAGCCATGCACGACACCACCCTGCTGCAACTGATCGAAGACGACATCGCGCCCACCCAGGAGCTGCTCGACCTGCTCCAGCAGGAAACGGTCGCCCTGCATGGCCGCGACATGCCGCTGCTGGAGACACTCCTGGCACGCAAGCAGTCACTGGTCGTATTGCTCGAACAGCAGGGCATCCGCCGCAACCACCTGCTCAACAGCCTCGGTCTTTCCGCCGACCGCGCGGGTGTGCAGGCCGTCGCCGCGCAATCGCCCAACGGCGAGATCATCCTGCAGCAACTCGATGCGCTCACCCAACTGATGGACGCCTGCCAGAGGACCAACGAGACCAACGGCCGGATCATCCAGGTTCAGCAGCACGCCACGGCCAACCAGATCCGTATCCTCATGGGCGGCGATTCGCCGTCGCTCTATGACAGCCGTGGCGCCACCGCGCCCATGGACAAACCCCGGGCCATCAGCCAGGTGTGATTATTCCTATTCAAGGCACGGAACATACTGGCAAAATGCCGTTACTTGCGTGTGTCGTTTTTGCCTGGAGATTGAAAACCCGTGTTCAATGAATCCGATGCTCCCCAGCCCCCCAAGGTGCTGACCACGCCTCTGGAGATCTCGGCCAACCTGCGCCAGCTGCTGGATAGCCACGATCCGCTGATCATCACCTTCCATGAGCGCAGCCAGCGGTTCCAGAGTTACGTGGTGCACGCCGACAAGGACAAAGACGTTCTGGCGCTGGACGAGATGATTCCCCGAGATGGCGAGAAATTCATCGAGAGCGGTGAGCCCTTCCGTGTCGAAGGCTTCCACGATGGCGTGCGCATCGCCTGGGAATGCAACACCCCGCTGACCATCACCGAGATCGACGGCCACCGCTGCTACCGCGGCCCGATGCCCAGCGAGATGACCTACCACCAGCGCCGCAACGCCTTCCGCGCCGCGCTGAAGCTGTCGCAATTGGTCGACACCACCCTCGATGGCACCCACCTCAAGGGCGGCGGCGCGTTGCGTGGCAAACTGCTGGACATTTCCGCCACCGGCTGCAAGCTGCGCTTCGAAGGCAACGTCGAGGAGCGCCTGCAACTGGGCCAGGTGTACGAGCGCTTCAAGACGGGTAACCCGCTGGGGCTGTTGGATGTGATGGTCGAGCTGCGCCACCTGCACTTCGAGGAGCGCATCAACACCACCTTCGCCGGGGTGCGCTTCCACAACCTCAACGGCCAGAGCCAGCGCAAGATCGAGAGTTTCGTGTACCAGCTGCAACGTGAAGCGCGGCGGTTCGACAAGGACGATTATTGATCGCCTGCCAGAAATGAGAAACGCCACCGTCGGGTGGCGTTTTTGTTTGCGGTAGCGGGCCCGCGACAGGGCCGGCACAGCCTCAAATCGACTTGTCCACCTCGGCCTGCGGTTCCTTGGCAACCGCGCCCTTGTCTTCCTCCGCCTCGGTATCCTCCGCCGCCACTGGCGCCTGCATCACATCCTGCACGGTCTGCTCGTCGACCCGAGGGTCCAGTGCCGCCGACAACGGCGACCCCGCCGCCGGCATCGCCACGTGGTGCAACGGCGCATCCTGCACCTGGTGCAGCCCGGTGACCGCCTTCGGCCGAATGCGCCACACCAGCACCAGGGCGAAGAAGGTGAAGAAGGCATAGAGCATCTGCGCCCCGAGCACCTTCATCAACACCCCCGCCACCAACGGCCCGATGCTCGCCCCCACGCCATAGGTGACCAACAGCATCGCCGTCAGCGACACGCGCCGCTCGCTTTCCACATGGTCGTTGGAAAACGCCACGGCCAGCGGGTACAGGCAGAACTGCAACAGCGAAATGATGAAGCCCACGGCGAACAGCAACTCCAGCGGCACGCTCGGCAGCAGCGCCAACGGCAACGACGCCAGCGCCAGGCCACCCGCCGACCCGCGGATCAGCACGGCACGGTCGTAGCGGTCCGACAGCCAGCCCAGCGGCCACTGCACCAACAACCCGGCAAAGATGCAGCAGCCCATGAACAGACCCACCTGCTCGGTGGTGAGCCCCTGCCGCGCCGCGTACAGCGGCGCCAGGCCATAGAACGAGCCGACGATCAGCCCCGCCCCGAGCACCGTGCTCAGCGACTGCGGCACGCGCTTGATGAAGAACTTCGGCTCCATCGGCGCCGGGCGCAGCGGCGCCGGGTGGATGCGCCGGGTCATGGCCACCGGCACCAGGCACAGGGCGAAGCACATGGCGACCAGCATCAGCAGCTCAGGGCCCAGTTGCGGGTGCGCCACCAGGATCAACTGGCCGAGCACCAACCCCAGGTACGAGGCGATCATGTAGCCACTGAACACCGCGCCGCGCTGCTTGGCATCGGCCTGTTCGTTGAGCCAGCTCTCGATGACCATGTACTGGCACATCATGCCGAGGCCGACGATCATCCGCAGCCCGACCCATGCCGGCACGAAGCTGGTCAGGCCATGGCCGAGCACCGCCGCGCCGACGATGCCCGCGCACGTGGCGTAGGCGCGGATATGCCCGACCCGGGCGATCAGCCGGTGGCCGACCTTGCCGCCCACCGCCAGGCCGAAATAGTTGGCCGCCATCAGCGCACCGACCCACAGGCTGTCGACGTGGTCGGCGGCCAGGCGCAGGGCCAGGTAGGTACTCAGGAGACCGGAGCCGATCAACATCATCAGCGCGGCGAAATACAACGAGCGAAAAGACTTCCAGATCTGGTGCATGCGTCCCCGCGGGTTTCCAGGGCTAGTGAACGGTGCTAGCAAGCATAAGGGGAATTTCCAGAGCGCGGTGGCGGGACGGCAAAAAAATCCCGCCCATGGCGCGCTCGGAAAACGCCTGTCGTGATCAGGCCTGCGCGGCCAGCACACGTCGCTCCCAAGGGGTGATCTCGTCGAAGAAATCCGTCAGTTCCATCGTTTTGGTCGCGACGTAGCCTTCGATGAACTCGTTGCCGAACAGTTCCCGCGCAAGGCTGCTGCGCTTGAGCCGCTCCAGCGCCGCATGCAGGGTGCACGGCAGGCTCAGGTGCTCAGGCACGCTGAACTCGCCCTGGATCGCCGGCGTCGGTTGCAGGCGGCGCTCGATGCCGTGCAACCCGGCGGCAAGGCTCGCGGCGATGGCCAGGTACGGGTTGGCGTCGGCGCCCGGCAGGCGGTTCTCCACCCGCCGAGCCACCGGTGAGCTGGCCGGGATGCGCAGGCCCGCGGCGCGGTTGTCGTGCGACCAGCAGGCGTTGTTCGGTGAGGCATAGGGGTGGCACAAGCGCTGGTAGGAGTTGACGTTGGGCGCGAACAACGCGGTGAAGTCGGCCATGCACGCCTGCTGGCCGCCAATGAAGTGATGGAAGGTGTCGGTGGCCTGGCCCTGCTCGTCGCTGAACACGTTACGACCATTGTCGACCTGCACCAGGCTCTGGTGGATGTGCATCGAGCTGCCAGGGGTGCGCGCCAGCGGCTTGGCCATGCACACCACGATCAGGCCGTGCTTGAGCGCGACTTCCTTGAGCAGGTGCTTGAACAGGAAGGTCTGGTCGGCCAGCAGCAGCGGGTCGCCATGCAGCAGGTTGATCTCGAACTGGCTGACGCCCATCTCATGCATGAAGGTGTCACGCGGCAGGCCGACGGCGGCCATGCACTGGTACACCTCGCTGAAGAACGGACGCAGACCGTTGTTGGAGCTGACACTGAACGCCGAATGGCCGAGTTCGCGGCGCCCGTCCTTGCCCACGGGCGGCAGGAACGGCTGGCCCGGGTCGGGGTTGGCGGCGAAGACGAAGAACTCCAGTTCAGTGGCCACCACCGGCGCCAGGCCCAAGGCGGCGTAACGGGCGATCACCGCCTTGAGCTGGCCACGGGTCGAGAGGCCCGACGGCGTGCCGTCCAGTTCGAGCGCATCGCAAATGGCCAAGGCTCGCGGGGTTTCGCTCCAGGGCAGGACATGGGTTTGCGCAGGGTCGGCGACCAGTGCCAGGTCGCCGTCATCACTGCCATAGAACTTCGCCGGCGGGTAGCCGCCCATGATGCATTGCAGCAGCACGCCCCGCGCCATCTGCAGGCGGCGCCCTTCCAGGAAGCCCTCGGCGGTCATCACCTTGCCGCGCGGAACACCGTTGAGGTCGGGGGTGACACATTCGATTTCGTCGATGCCCGTCAGGCGCTCGATGCTCATGACACTGGTCCTTGTTGTTGTCGGCAGGCCGCGAACGGCGACAGGAACAACATAGGCCGGGGGTGTTTAAAATATCAAGCACCCTGAGCGGGCTTGCCCCGCGATAGGGCCGGCATAGCCAACTACTCCCGCAACGTCATGCCATTGGCCGGCAACGGCAACGCGGTCTTGTAGCGCACCTGCTTGAGGGCGAAGCTCGAACGGATGTTGGCCACCCCCGGCAGGCGCGTCAGGTAATCGAGAAACCGCTCCAGCGCCTGGATGCTCGGCAACAACACGCGCAGCAGGTAATCCGGGTCGCCGGTCATCAGGTAGCACTCCATCACCTCGGGCCGTTCGGCGATCTCCTCCTCAAACCGATGCAGCGACTGCTCCACCTGCTTCTCCAGGCTCACGTGGATGAACACGTTGACATCCAGACCCAGCACCTGCGGCGACAACAGCGTCACCTGCTGGCGGATCACCCCCAGTTCCTCCATCGCCTTGACCCGGTTGAAACACGGCGTCGGCGACAGGTTCACCGAGCGCGCCAGCTCCGCATTGGTGATGCGGGCGTTTTCCTGAAGGCTGTTGAGAATGCCGATATCCGTGCGATCGAGTTTGCGCATAAGACAAATTCACCGGTTTTTTGTGGTTATGCGGAATGTTTATCTTCACCGTAGGGCAAAGGCAACCAACTTGAGAGAAAAATTCTCCCGCCGCCCCTCTACTATTTAGAGGACGCTGACCTGCCAGTCACAAGCCGGTATTCAGCAGCGACCGCTTCAGAGCTCACAAAAACAACACCCGAGCGAGCGTAAAAAGCATGAACGAGTACGCCCCCCTGCGTTTGCATGTGCCCGAGCCTACAGGCCGGCCAGGCTGCCAGACCGATTTCTCCTACCTGCGTCTGAACGATGCCGGTCAAGTCCGTAAACCCCCTATCGATGTGGAGCCCGCCGACACCGCGGACCTCTCCTACAGCCTGGTGCGCGTGCTGGACGCTCACGGCAACGCCGTCGGCCCCTGGGCCGAGGGCATCGACCCGCAGGTGCTGCGCCAAGGCATGCGCGCCATGCTCAAGACGCGCATTTTCGACAGCCGCATGGTGGTCGCCCAGCGCCAGAAGAAGATGTCCTTCTACATGCAGAGCCTGGGCGAGGAAGCCATCGGCAGCGGTCAGGCGCTGGCGCTGAACCGCACCGACATGTGCTTCCCCACCTACCGCCAGCAAAGCATCCTCATGGCCCGCGAGGTGTCGCTGGTGGAGATGATCTGCCAGTTGCTGTCCAACACCCGCGACCCGCTCAAAGGCCGCCAGCTACCGATCATGTATTCGGTGCGCGAGGCCGGCTTCTTCACCATCAGCGGCAACCTGGCCACCCAGTTCGTGCAGGCGGTCGGCTGGGCCATGGCCTCGGCGATCAAGGGTGACACCAAGATCGCCTCGGCGTGGATCGGCGACGGCGCCACCGCCGAGTCCGACTTCCACACCGCCCTGACCTTCGCCCACGTCTACCGCGCCCCAGTGATCCTCAACGTGGTCAACAACCAGTGGGCGATCTCCACCTTCCAGGCCATCGCCGGCGGCGAGTCGACCACCTTCGCCGGTCGTGGCGTGGGTTGCGGCATCGCCTCCCTGCGGGTCGACGGCAACGACTTCATCGCCGTCTACGCCGCCTCGCGCTGGGCCGCCGAACGTGCCCGTCGCGGCTTGGGGCCGACGTTGATCGAATGGGTCACCTACCGCGCTGGCCCGCACTCCACCTCCGACGACCCGTCCAAGTACCGCCCCGCCGACGACTGGAGCCATTTCCCGCTGGGCGACCCGATCGCCCGTCTGAAGCAGCACCTGATCAAGGCCGGCCACTGGTCCGAGGACGAGCACCAGGCGGTCACCGCCGAACTCGAAGCCGAGGTGCTCAAGGCGCAGAAGGAGGCCGAGCAGTTCGGCACCCTGAGCGACGGCCACATCCCGAGCGCCGCCTCGATGTTCGAGGACGTGTACAAGGAAATGCCCGACCACCTGCGACGTCAGCGCCAGGAACTGGGGGTGTGAAATGAACGACCACAACAACAGCATCAAGCCGGAAACCGCCATGTCCACCACCACCATGACCATGATCCAGGCCCTGCGCTCGGCGATGGATGTGATGCTCGAACGCGATGACGACGTGGTGATCTACGGCCAGGACGTCGGTTACTTCGGCGGCGTGTTCCGCTGCACCGAGGGCCTGCAGAACAAGTACGGCAAGTCGCGGGTGTTCGATGCGCCGATCTCCGAGAGCGGCATCGTCGGCACCGCCGTGGGCATGGGTGCCTACGGCTTGCGCCCGGTGGTGGAAATCCAGTTCGCCGACTACTTCTACCCGGCCTCCGACCAGATCGTCTCGGAGATGGCCCGCCTGCGCTACCGCTCGGCCGGCGAGTTCATCTCGCCACTGACCCTGCGCATGCCCTGCGGCGGCGGCATCTACGGCGGCCAGACCCACAGCCAGAGCCCGGAGGCGATGTTCACCCAGGTCTGCGGCCTGCGCACGGTGATGCCGTCCAACCCGTATGACGCCAAGGGCCTGCTGATCGCCTCGATCGAATGCGACGACCCGGTGATCTTCCTCGAGCCCAAGCGCCTGTACAACGGCCCGTTCGACGGCCACCACGACCGCCCGGTGACACCGTGGTCCAAGCACCCGCACAGCGCCGTGCCGGACGGCTACTACACGGTGCCGCTGGACAAGGCGGCGATCACCCGCCCCGGCAACGACGTCACCGTGCTGACCTACGGCACCACGGTCTACGTGGCGCAGGTGGCCGCCGAGGAAACCGGCGTCGACGCCGAGGTCATCGACCTGCGCAGCCTCTGGCCGCTGGACCTGGAAACCATCGTCGCCTCGGTGAAGAAGACCGGGCGCTGCGTGGTGGTCCACGAGGCCACCCGTACCTGTGGCTTCGGCGCCGAGCTGGTGTCGCTGGTGCAGGAGCATTGCTTCCATCACCTCGAGGCGCCGATCGAGCGCGTCACTGGCTGGGACACCCCCTACCCCCACGCACAGGAATGGGCCTACTTCCCCGGCCCTTCACGGGTAGGCGCGGCATTGAAACGGGTCATGGAGGTCTGAATGGGCACGCACGTCATCAAGATGCCGGACATCGGCGAAGGCATCGCGCAGGTCGAGTTGGTGGAATGGTTCGTCAAGGTCGGCGATGTGATCGCCGAGGACCAGGTAGTGGCCGATGTCATGACCGACAAGGCCACGGTGGAGATTCCCTCGCCGGTGAGCGGCAAGGTGCTGGCCCTGGGCGGGCAGCCCGGTGAGGTCATGGCGGTCGGCAGCGAGCTGATCCGCATCGAAGTCGAAGGCAGCGGCAACCATGTCGACACACCGCAACCCAAGCCCGCCGAGGCGCCGGCCGCTCCGATCGCGGCAGCGCCCGCGCCACGCATCGAAGCGCAGCCCGAGGCCACGCAACCCGTGACCCGCCGCGAGGCCGTTCCCATCGTGCCGCGTGAGGCCCACGACAAGCCGCTGGCCTCCCCCGCCGTGCGCAAGCGCGCCCTGGACGCCGGTATCGAGCTGCGCTATGTGCACGGCAGTGGCCCGGCCGGGCGCATCTTGCACGAAGACCTCGACGCCTTCATCAGCAAGCCGCAAACCCACGCTGGGCAGGCGCCGGGCGGCTACGCCAAGCGCACCGACAGCGAACAGGTTCAGGTGATCGGCCTGCGCCGCAAGATCGCCCAGCGCATGCAAGACGCCAAGCGCCGGGTCGCGCACTTCAGCTACGTCGAGGAAATCGACGTGACCAACTTGGAAGCCCTGCGCCAACAGCTCAATGCCAAGCATGGCGAAAGCCGCGGCAAGCTGACCCTGCTGCCGTTCCTGGTGCGCGCACTGGTGGTGGCGCTGCGTGACTTCCCGCAGATCAACGCCACCTACGATGACGAGGCCCAGGTCATCACCCGCCATGGCGCGGTGCACGTGGGCATCGCCACCCAGGGCGACAACGGCCTGTTGGTGCCGGTGCTGCGCCACGCCGAGGCCGGCAGCCTGTGGGCCAACGCCAGCGAGATCGCGCGTCTGGCCCATGCCGCGCGCAACAACAAGGCCAGCCGCGAGGAACTGAGTGGCTCGACCATCACCCTGACCAGCCTCGGCGCGTTGGGCGGCATCGTCAGCACGCCAGTGGTCAACACCCCGGAAGTGGCGATCGTCGGCGTCAACCGCATGGTCGAGCGGCCGATGGTGATCGACGGCCAGATCGTCGTGCGCAAGATGATGAACCTGTCCAGCTCGTTCGACCACCGCGTGGTCGACGGCATGGATGCCGCCCTGTTCATCCAGGCCGTGCGTGGCCTGCTGGAACAGCCCGCCTGCCTGTTCGTGGAGTGAGCATGCAACAGATCGTCAATACCACCCTGCTGATCATCGGTGGCGGCCCCGGCGGCTACGTGGCCGCGATCCGCGCCGGGCAACTGGGCATTCCCACCGTGCTGGTCGAAGGCCAGGCGCTTGGCGGCACCTGCCTGAACATCGGCTGCATCCCGTCCAAAGCCTTGATCCACGTGGCAGAGCAGTTCCACCAGGCCAGCCGGCATACCGGCGACTCGCCGCTGGGCATCAGCGTCGACGCGCCGCGCCTGGATATCGGCCGCAGCGTCGAATGGAAGGACGGCATCGTCGACCGCCTGACCACAGGCGTCGCCGCGCTGCTGAAGAAGCACGGGGTGAAGGTCGTCCATGGCTGGGCGCAGATCCTCGACGGCAAGAACGTCGAGGTCGACGGCCAGCGCATCCAGTGCGAGCACCTGCTGCTGGCCACCGGCTCCAGCAGCGTCGAGCTGCCGATGCTGCCGCTGGGCGGGCCGGTGATCTCCTCCACCGAGGCCTTGGCGCCCAAGGCGCTGCCCAAGCACCTGGTGGTGGTTGGCGGCGGCTACATCGGCCTGGAGCTGGGCATCGCCTACCGCAAGCTCGGCGCCCAGGTCAGCGTGGTGGAGGCGCGCGAGCGCATCCTGCCGACCTACGATGCCGAGCTCACCGCGCCCGTGGCCGAGTCGCTGAAGAAACTCGGCATCACCGTGCACCTGGGGCACAGCGTCGAAGGCTACGACAGCGGCAACCTACTGGCCCGCGACGGCCAGGGCGGGCAACTGAAACTGGCCGCCGACCAGGTGCTGGTGGCCGTGGGCCGTCGCCCGCGTACCCAGGGCTTCGGCCTGGAAAGCCTGGCGCTGAAGATGAACGGCAACGCCATTGCCATCGACGAACGCTGCCAGACCAGCATGCGCAACGTCTGGGCGATCGGCGACGTGGCCGGTGAGCCGATGCTGGCGCACCGCGCCATGGCCCAGGGCGAGATGGTCGCGGAAATCATCGCCGGCAAGGCGCGGCGCTTCGAGCCTGCGGCCATCGCCGCGGTGTGCTTCACCGACCCGGAGGTGGTGGTGGTCGGCAAGACCCCGGAGCAAGCCAGCACGCAGGGGCTGGATTGCCTGGTCGCGCAGTTCCCCTTCGCGGCCAATGGGCGCGCCATGAGCCTGGAGTCCAAGAGCGGGTTCGTGCGCGTGGTGGCGCGGCGTGACAATCACCTGATCGTCGGCTGGCAGGCAGTGGGGGCGGCGGTGTCGGAACTGTCCACGGCATTTGCGCAATCGTTGGAGATGGGCGCGCGACTGGAAGATGTCGCGGGCACCATCCATGCCCACCCGACCCTGGGCGAGGCGGTGCAGGAGGCGGCGCTGCGGGCGCTGGGGCATGCCCTGCACATCTAGACACTGAAGCGGACATTTGACCCGCTGCGATACCAGGCGCCGCGGGTCTTTTTTGTCTGGGCGGACCTCGCGACAGGGCCGACAATGCCTCCCCCACTCACTCGGAGATCGCATTCTTCCCCGCCGCCTTGGCCCGATACAGCGCCTGGTCAGCCCGTGCCAATACCCCCACCGGGTCATCTCCTTCCTGCCATTGCACCACGCCATAACTCATGGTCAAGCGGCACTGCCCGATCGGCGCGAACGCCGCCATGCTCCGGCGAATCGCCTGCGCCACCTGCAACGCCTCGGCAAGCCCGGTGGCCGGCAACACCACGGCGAATTCGTCACCGCCCCAACGCGCCGGCAGGTCCTGCGGACGCAGGCAGGCGCGAATGCGCTCGGCCACCTCGATCAACGCCGTATCACCACGCGCATGACCATGGCAGTCGTTGATCGGCTTGAAATCGTCCAGGTCCATCGCCAGCAACGCGAACGGCTGACGGTAGCGCCTGGCGCGCTCGCATTCCTGCTGCAGGGTCTTCTCCAGGCGATAACGGTTGGCCATGCGCGTCAACGCGTCGCGCTCGGCCAGGTCGCGGTTTTCATCCAACTGGCGCTGCAATTGCTCGTTGACCCACGACAGCTGGCGGGTCCGCTCGGCCACCTGGGCCTCCAGCGACAGGTTCTTCTGCTGCAACTCGGCCACCAGGCGCTTGCCCGCGTCGATGTTGCGGTGAGCGCCGAGCATGCGCGCCACCGAACCATCTTCGTTGTGCGCGATGATGTGGCCACTGTCCTCGATCCACAGGTAACTGCCGTCCTGGCACCGGCAACGGTACTCGATGCGGTAGCGCTCGTTACGCCGGTTGATGTAGGCCTCGAAGTGCGCCATCACCCGCGGGTAGTCCTCCGGGTGAATGACGCTTTCCCAGGTCAACACGGTATTGGCCATCGAATGCGCCTGGTAGCCGAGCATCGCGTACCAGCCCGGGTTGCGGTAGACGTAGCCGCTGTTGGCATCCCAGTCCCAGATGCCATCGCTGACCAGCTCGAACAGGGTATGCATCTGCTGGTCGCTGAAACCGGCCGGTGTCGGCCTGGATGTGTCGTTCATGAACGCTCCCCCTGTCGCGTTTGCCGCTAGCGGCAAACGCGTTCCCCTCACAGGCAAACATGCCCATCGAACTATCACCCAGAATAGCCGCAACCCCCTGACTTGCCTGCTGACACGACGCTGGCACGGGTTTTGCGCCACAGCCTTCGCTTTACTACACCAAGGAGACGAGAGTCATGATCAGTATCAATGGACTGGGCTGGCAGAACCCCGTGCAGCAGCCGAGCCGCAGCGGCAACGAGCAGCCGCTGGCCGAGGCCCTGCAGTTCCGCACGCCGATGGCGACCAGCAAAACCGCCACCGAGCAAAACAGCCAGGGCAATACTTCCCAGCAAAACGCCGAGGACGCCCGCCAGGAGGCCTTCGCGAAGCTCAAGGTGCTGCTGCAGAACCCCGACGTCGCCGCGCGCCAACAGGCCAGCGCAAGCACGCCCAAGCTGCCCGCCACCAGCGCCACCGAAGCGTTCCGTGACTACATGGACAAAACCCCGGAGGAGAAGATCAAGGCCAAGTTCCTCGCGGAAATGGGCCTGACCGAGGACGAGTACAACGCCTTGCCGCCAGAGCAAAAGGAAAAGATCGACAACCAGATTGCCCAGCGCATGAAGGACGAGATCGAGCTCAAGACCCAGGCCAAGGTGCAGCAAGCCGAAGCCGCCAGCCAGGCCAACCAACTGGGCAGCCTCACTGATCCCGCCCAAGCCCGCAAGCAGAACGAAGACAAGCAGCAAGCCGTCGAGGTTTGACCTGCCCGACCTGGGGTGGCCGGCGCAACGCCGGGCGCCTCAGGGTTCTTCGATCGGCAGGGTGAAACCGGCCTTGACCCGATCCATCACCCCCATCGTCTTGAAGCTCTTGATGTCGCTGTTCTCGTAGAAGAAACGGCGCGTGAAATGCTCGTAGTCCTCCATGTTCCTGCACGTCACCACCAGCATGAAATCGGCATCGCCGGTGATGTAGAAGCCGCTCATCACCTCGGGCGTGTTGCGGATCGCCTGCTTGAACTTGGCCCTGACCTGCAGCAGGTCGGGGCGCTGCAACTGGCTCAAGGCGTGCTTGGCAACGTTTTTCATGACTCCGCACTTTGGCGGTGTTGTGCTGTTGCCAATAGAGTAGGGAGACGCAGGGATACGTCGTTCGCTTCGAGGGGTACGCAGCGATGCTGCAATTTTCTTGAGCGTGACACGGGTTTTCAGTGTGAGCGGGTCAACACAGGATTGTCGGCGCGTGCGCAGGCAATCGTCCGAATGGGCGTGTGGGGATTTGCAGGGGCATGAAGCGAGGATGTGTCCCCTGCTGGAATCGAACCAGCATCTAGCCCTTAGGAGGGGCTTGTTCTATCCGTTGAACTAAGGGGACGTCACGGCGCGCATTCTACGCAGATTCAGTGGCTTGGAGAAGCGAACCCTGGCGTTGCACGGTCAGGCGGCGTGCATGTTAACCAGCAAGTGGCCATTTGTCATGCGCGGGTTGGGGTTTTGCGTGTAATCCTTTTCGGGACGTGGGGACGGGGCGATCGCATCGCGGGGCCAGCCCGCTCCCACAGGCAGGGCGCCTACCTGTCCTAGCCGGCCAATTGCCCAATCACCCGCTCTTCGCGCAACAACCCCAACAACGCCGCAACGGCCTCGTCCAGCGACCGCGAGTTGTCCAGCACCTGCACCGCCGGGTCGTCGTCCGCCGCCAGCCGCGCATTACGCGCCAGCCGTTGCTCGACTTCTTCGACTGTCTCCCGACCCCTGGCCAACAGGCGCTGGCGCAATACCTGGGGCGCGACACTAAGGCGGATCGCCAGCAGGTCAGGAAAACACCGACGCGCCTCGGCCAGGTGCCCCCGCGAGCCATTGACCAGCACCGAGCTGCCCTGCGCCAGCCATTGCTTCACCTGTGCGGGAATGCCGTAGGCCAGCCCATTGGCTTGCCAATGCAAGGCAAACGCCCCCTCACGGCACAACGCTTCGAAGCGCTCAGGGCTCACCCCTACGGCGTCTTCGCCGCGCGCCTCAGCCGAGCGAGTAATGACCCGGCGGGCAATCCGCACGCCCTGCTCAACCAATTGCACGCGCGCGGCATCGATCAGGGAATCTTTTCCCGATCCAGACGGTCCAACCAGAAATATCAGGCGGCCCGGCGTGTGCGGGATGTTGCTTGCGTCATGTTGCATAGCCACTATGCTCAATATTAGGGAAGCCCGCGCATTCTAGGCTTTTTCCCTGGCCTTTGTCGGCTTTTACCAGATTTTGACGACAAAGCGCTGACGGTGCGGCGAAACGGGAACGCGTAAAACTTTTCAAACCAGTGCTCATTTCTGATAATTGGTACTGGCAAAAAGCCTTTACCCGGATCACTATTTGTCACAGATTTGACGCCAAGGAAACGGCAACCATGAGGCAAGATGAGCATCCAAAATCACATCACGGTTGAACATTTTGTCGTCGCCACGGTCGTACCACCACCGTGCGGCCAATTTGAGAACCGCTTCCCCTGAACCAGAACAACCGGTCAATTTATATGCGCCCAATGAAACAGGCTATCTATTCGAGCCGCACCGCTGACAAGTTTGTCGTCCGCCTGCCAGACGGGATGCGTGAGCGCATTGCCGAGGTAGCGCGCAACCATCACCGCAGCATGAACTCCGAGATCATCGCCCGCCTGGAACAGAGCCTTATCCAGGAAGGTGCGCTGGGCGACGAGTTGAGCATGCGCCTGGACAGCCCGGAGCTCTCGCTCCACGAACGCGAGCTGCTGCAGCGTTTCCGACAGCTCACCCACCGCCAGCAGAACGCGCTGGTTGCCCTCATCGCTCACGATGTGGAAATGGCCGCCGACGCTTCCTGATGTTTCCAACGCCCATGAAAAAAGCCAGCGCAAGCTGGCTTTTTTCGTTTTCGATGTCCCGTCCTGAATAAGGTTTACACCTCCCATCCCGAATTTCCGGAGAGTCAGATGGAGCAAGGTGTAAAGCGCACACAGCGAGATTACTCACTGTCTTTTAAATTGGCCGTTGTTGATCAGATCGAAAAAGGCGAACTGACCTACAAGCAGGCCCAGGTGCGGTATGGCATCCAGGGTCGGTCGACGGTTCTGGTATGGTTGCGTAAGCACGGTCGGCAGGATTGGAGCCAAGGGGCATCGATCCGAGCCGAGAGGAGCTGCGCGATGTCTGACCCCAAACCGCTCACTCCAGAGCAGCGGATCAAAGAGCTTGAGCAGCAGCTTGAGCTGATGAGCCAGAAGGCCCAGTTCTTCGAGACGGTCGTTGATGTTCTGAAAAATGACTATGGTGTTTCGGTCGTAAAAAAGCGATCCGGCAAGTCCTCTCGCAAGGCCAAGTCGCAGGACTGAGCATTGCCAGGGCTTGTCAGTTTCTAGG
>NZ_JARGCS010000032.1 GCF_029193575.1 Pseudomonas entomophila
CTACCTCGACGCCCCGGTCTCCGGCGGCGAAGTCGGCGCCAAGGCCGCGACCCTGAGCATCATGGTCGGCGGCTGCCCGAACGCCTTCGAGCGCGCCCTGCCGCTGTTCCAGTCCATGGGCAAGAACATCACCCGCGTCGGCGGCAACGGCGACGGCCAGACCGCCAAGGTGGCCAACCAGATCATCGTCGCCCTGAACATCCAGGCCGTTGGCGAAGCGCTGCTGTTCGCCGCCAAGAACGGCGCCGACCCGGCCAAGGTGCGCGAGGCGCTGATGGGCGGCTTCGCCTCGTCGAAGATCCTCGAAGTGCATGCCGAGCGCATGATCAAGGGCACCTTCGACCCGGGCTTCCGCATCAACCTGCACCAGAAGGATTTGAACCTGGCGCTGCAAGGGGCCAAGGAACTGGGCATCAACCTGCCGAACACCTCCAACGCCCAGCAGGTGTTCAGCACCTGCGTGGCGCTGGGCGGCGGCAACTGGGACCACTCGGCGCTGATCAAGGGCCTGGAGCACATGGCCAACTTCTCGATCCGCGGTGACGACGCCTGATTCGCCGCCTTCGACGGCCTCATCGCGGGGCAAGCCCGTTCAGGCCCCCACTGTTAGCAAAGACGGTGGGGGGCCTGAGCGGGCTTGCCCCGCGATGAGGCCCTGAGCAACACCGCCGCCCCGGCGCCGTTCAACTCCACCCCTCCAAGCGCATCGTCGCGCGCACCAGCCGCTGCTCTTCCTGCTCGATCTCCCGCAAGTTGTCGCGAATGCTGTTGATATGCTCGCGCGCCGCCCGCTGCGCCTGCTCGGGCAACTGCTCCATCACCGCGTGATACAGCCGCGTATGCTGCCGGTCGATCTGGCGCATCTGCGCCGGGCGCCCATACAGGTTGTTAACCGACGCGAACACCGTACTCAGGTTCAACTCACTCAACGACTGCAACGTGTGCACCAGCACTGGGTTGTGCGACGCCTCGCTGATCGCGCGGTGAAAGGCATGGTCGCGCCGGGCATGCTCGCGCGGGTCGTGCGCCTGCGGGTCTTCGTGAGCCTTGACCATCTCGTCATAGCGGCGCTTGATCAACAGCCGATCGACGTCCGTGGCTCGCAGCGCCGCCAGCCGCGCCGACTCGCCTTCGAGCAGCGCGCGCACCTCCAACAGGTCGTACAGGGTGCGCGGCTGCGAGCTGAACAGGTGCATCAGCGGTGTGGTGTGGTCGGCGCCGCTCAGGTCGGCGACGAACGAGCCACGCCCCTGCTCGGTGTCGACGATGCCGCGCCCGCGCAACACCCGCAGCCCTTCGCGCAACGCCGAGCGCGAGCAGCCCAGTTTCTCCACCAGGCGCCGCTCCGACGGCAGCGCCTGGCCTACCTTCAGCACCCCGTCGACGATCAGCTTCTCGATGCGTTCGGCCACCTGGTCGGCGACCTGGGGTTTGCCTTGCTTGCCTGAACCGGACATTGCCATCGCCACGCTCCGCGAACTGGTAGGACCAGTGGCCATGCCGCCGCCACCTGCCAGCACTGTATACCCACGCAGCCCGCCGCTTCTACGCCTGCTCGGCCGCGCTCGATAAAAAGTGGTAGGACCAGTTCACGCCGCCATCGACGCCCGCCGCGCCCGCGCGCAGTCTGCAAGGGCCCCGCGGCGCACCGCCGCGGGTTCCAAGAACAACAACAAGCCGCGTGAGCCTCATGAACATTCTCTACGACGAGCGCGTCGATGGCGCACTGCCCAAGGTCGACAAAGCCGCCCTGCTGCAGGCCTTGCACGACGCCCTGCCCGACCTCGACATCCTCCACACCGAGGAAGACCTGCGCCCCTACGAGTGCGATGGCCTTTCCGCCTACCGCGTGGTGCCGCTGCTGGTGGTACTGCCCGAGCGCCTGGAGCAGGTGCAGGCGCTGCTGAAGATCTGCCACGCCCGCCAGGTGCCGGTGGTGGCCCGTGGCGCCGGCACCGGCCTTTCCGGCGGCGCATTGCCGCTGGAGCAAGGCATCCTGCTGGTGATGGCGCGCTTCAACCGCATCCTCGAAATCAACCCCCAGGGGCGCTTCGCCCGGGTCCAGCCTGGGGTGCGCAACCTGGCCATCTCCCAGGCCGCCGCGCCCCATGGCCTGTACTACGCCCCCGACCCGTCGTCGCAGATCGCCTGTTCGATCGGCGGCAACGTCGCCGAGAACGCCGGCGGCGTGCACTGCCTGAAGTACGGGCTGACCGTGCACAACCTGCTCAAGGTCGACATCCTCACCGTCGAGGGCGAGTACCTGACCTTGGGCAGCGACGCGCTGGACGCCCCAGGCTTCGACCTGCTGGCGCTGTTCACCGGCTCCGAGGGCATGCTCGGCATCGTCACCGAAGTCACCGTCAAGCTGCTGCCCAAGCCCCAGGTCGCGCGGGTGCTGCTGGCCAGCTTCGACTCGGTGGAAAAGGCCGGCCGCGCAGTGGCCGACATCATTGCCGCCGGCATCATCCCAGGGGGCCTGGAGATGATGGACAACCTGTCGATCCGCGCCGCCGAAGACTTCATCCACGCCGGCTACCCGGTCGAGGCCGCAGCCATCCTGCTGTGCGAGCTCGACGGTGTGGAGGCCGACGTGCGGGACGACTGCGTGCTGGTCGAAGCGGTGCTCAAGGCCGCCGGCGCCACCGACGTGCGCCTGGCCTGCGACGAGGCCGAGCGCGTGCGCTTCTGGGCCGGGCGCAAGAACGCCTTCCCGGCGGTGGGGCGCATCTCGCCGGACTACTACTGCATGGACGGCACCATCCCGCGCCGCGCCCTGCCCGGGGTGCTCAACGGCATCGCCGAGCTCTCCGAGCAGTACGGCCTGCGGGTGGCCAACGTGTTCCACGCCGGCGACGGCAACATGCACCCGCTGATCCTTTTCGATGCCAACCAGCCCGGCGAGCTTGAGCGCGCCGAGGCACTGGGCGGCAAGATCCTCGAACTGTGCGTGGCGGTCGGCGGCAGCATCACCGGCGAGCACGGCGTCGGCCGCGAGAAGATCAACCAGATGTGCGCGCAGTTCAACAGCGACGAGCTGACCTTGTTCCACGCCGTCAAGCACGCCTTCGACCCACAGGGCCTGCTCAACCCCGGCAAGAACATCCCCACCCTGCACCGCTGCGCCGAATTCGGCTCGATGCACGTGCACCACGGCAGGCTGCCCTTCCCTGAACTGGAGCGTTTCTGATGCGACACGATCACGACGCCAGCGCCGCGTTGCTGGAACAGGTCAACCAGGCGCTCAACGAACGCACCCCGCTGCGCATCCAGGGCAGCAACAGCAAGGCCATGCTCGGCCGCCCGGTCAAGGGCGAGGTGCTCGACACCCGCAGCCACCGAGGCGTCGTCAGCTACGACCCGACCGAACTGGTGCTGACCGCCCGCGCCGGCACCCCGCTGGCGGACATCGAGGCCGCGCTGGACGCCGCCGGGCAGATGCTGCCCTTCGAGCCTCCGCACCTCGGCCCTGGCGCCACCCTCGGCGGCATGGTCGCCGCCGGGCTGTCCGGCCCGCGCCGCCCCTGGGCCGGCTCGGTGCGCGACTACGTGCTCGGCACCCGCGTCATCACCGGCCACGGCAAGCTGCTGCGCTTTGGCGGCGAGGTGATGAAGAACGTCGCCGGCTACGACCTGTCGCGCCTGCTGGCCGGCAGCTTCGGCTGCCTGGGCGTGCTCACCGAAGTGTCGCTGAAAGTGCTGCCCAAGCCACGCCGCCGCCACAGCCTGCGCCTGCCCATGGACGTGCGCCAGGCCTTGGCCGAGCTGGCCGAATGGGGCCAGCAGCCCATCCCGATCAGCGCCGCCTGCCACGACGGCCAGGCCCTGCACCTGCGCCTGGAAGGTGGCGAGGGCTCGGTGGCCTCGGCGGTCGAGCGCCTGGGTGGCGACACCCTGGCCGACGACTACTGGGCCGACCTGCGCGAACAGCGCCTGGTTTTCTTCGACGCGCCCGAGCCGCTGTGGCGCCTGTCGCTGCCGCACAACAGCGCGCCCCTCGACCTGCCGGGCCAGCAGTTGCTGGACTGGGGCGGTGCGCAGCGCTGGCTGAAGTCCGACGCCACGCCGCTGCGGATCCGCCAGGCCGTGGCTCGCCTGGGCGGCCACGCGACGCTCCACGAAGCGGACCCCGAGCCGTTCCACCCGCTGCCCGCAGCGCTGCTGCGCTACCACCGCACCCTCAAGCAGCAACTCGACCCCCAGGGCATCTTCAACCCGGGCCGCTTGTACGCCGACGTCTGAGGCCGCACCATGCAAACCAACTTGAGCGAACACGCCAAACAGCTCCCCCGCGCCGCCGAGGCCGAGCGCATCCTGCGCTCCTGCGTGCACTGCGGCTTCTGCACCGCCACCTGCCCGACCTACCAGTTGCTGGGCGACGAACTGGACGGCCCGCGCGGGCGCATCTACCTGATCAAGCAGGTGCTCGAAGGCCAGCCGGTCACCGCCAAGACCCAGGCCCACCTGGACCGCTGCCTGACCTGCCGCAACTGCGAGACCACCTGCCCCTCCGGCGTGCAGTACCACAACCTGCTGGACATCGGCCGCGCCGTGGTCGAGCAGCAAGTGCCGCGCTCGCTGGGCGAGCGCCTGTTGCGCGAGGGCCTGCGCGCCGTGGTGCCGCGCCCGGCGCTGTTCAAGGCGCTGACCAGCACCGCCAAGGCGTTCCGCCCGCTGCTGCCGCAAGCCCTGCAAGCCAAGCTGCCACGTCACCCGCAGCCAGCCAAGCCACGCCCACAGTTGCTGCACGCACGCCGCGTGCTGATGCTCGAAGGCTGCGTGCAGCCGGCGCTGTCGCCCAACACCAACGCCGCCGCCGCACGGGTGCTCGACCGCCTGGGCATCTCGGTGACGCCCGCCCGCGAGGCTGGCTGCTGTGGCGCCGTGGACTACCACCTCAACGCCCAGAACAAAGGCCTGGACCGCGCCCGACGCAACATCGACGCCTGGTGGCCGGCCATCGAGGCCGGCGCCGAGGCCATCGTGCAGACCGCCAGCGGCTGCGGCGCCTTCGTGCGCGACTACGGCCACCTGCTCGAGGGCGACCCGGCCTACGCCGAGAAAGCCGCGCGGGTCAGCGCCCTGGCCCGCGACCTGGTCGAGGTGCTGCGCGCCGAGCCGCTGGAGCGCCTGGGCATCCACGGCGACCGGCGCCTGGCGTTCCACTGCCCGTGCACCCTGCAACACGCGCAAAAGCTCGGCGGCGCCGTCGAAGGCGTACTCGAGCGCCTGGGCTTCAGCCTCACCCAAGTGCCCGACGCGCACCTGTGCTGCGGCTCGGCGGGCACCTATTCGCTGACCCAGCCCGAGCTTTCCCAGCAGTTGCGCGACAACAAGCTCAACGCCCTGGAAAGCGGCAACCCGGAAGTGATCGTCACCGCCAACATCGGCTGCCAGACCCACCTCGACGGTGCCGGGCGCACGCCCGTGCGCCATTGGATCGAGCTGGTCGAAGAAGCCCTCGCCTAAGGAGAACCCCCATGCAACACAAAGCCGTGCTCGAACAGGCGGACGTCGCCCGCCTGCTCGCCGCCGCCCGCGCCGAAGCCCAGCGCAACCAGTGGCCGGTGACCATCGCCGTGGTCGACGACGGTGGTCACCTGCTGGCCCTGGAGCGCCTCGATGGCTGCGCGCCGATAGCCGCCTACATCGCCACCGAGAAAGCCCGCAGCGCCGCACTGGGCCGACGCGACACCAAGGGCTACGAGGAGATGGTCAATGGCGGGCGCACGGCGTTCGTCAGCGCGCCGTTGCTGACCTCGCTCGAAGGCGGGTTGCCGCTGCGGGTCGAGGGGCAGGTAGTCGCGGCGGTGGGCGTGTCGGGCGTGAAGGCCGAACAGGATGCCCAAGTGGCGGCGGTCGGGATCGCGGCGTTCTGAAGCCATTTTCGTGTCAGTGCCGGACACCCCTCAATTAGGAGAAAACATGACCCAGTACGTCCCCTGCCAGCACCTGCGAGTGGCCGAACCCTTCAAGCGCTTCATCGAGGATGAGGTCCTGCCCGGCACCGACCTGTCCGCCGCCGTCTTCTGGGCCGGCCTCGACACCCTGGTCCACGACCTGGCCCCGCAAAACCGCGCCTTGCTGGCCGAACGCGAGCGCCTGCAAGCCGAACTCGACACCTGGCACCGCGCCCACCCCGGCCCGGTCACCGACTTGCCCGCCTACCAGCGCTTTCTCGAAACCATCGGTTACCTGCAACCACAACCCGACGCGGTCAGCGTCACCACCACCCACGTCGACACGGAAATCACCGTGCAGGCCGGCCCACAACTGGTGGTGCCCGTGATGAACGCCCGCTACGCCCTCAACGCCGCCAACGCCCGCTGGGGCTCGCTGTACGACGCCCTCTACGGCACCGACGCCATCGCCGAAGACGGTGGCGCCAGCAAAGGCCCCGGCTACAACCCGGCACGCGGCGCACGGGTGATCGCCTTCGCCCGCGCCTTCCTCGACCAGGCCTTCCCCCTCGACGGCGCCTCGCACCGCGACGCCCGCGCCTATCACGTCGAGGCCGGCCAACTGCGGGTCAGGCTCGGCAACGACACCACCACCGGCCTGGCCCAGCCCGAGCAATTCCTCGGGCACCAAGGCAGCGCCAGCGCGCCCGTGGCCGTGCTGCTGAAGAACCACGACCTGCACGTGGAAATCCAGGTCGACCCCAGCAGCCCGATCGGCGCCAGCGACGCCGCCGGGGTCAAGGACCTGCTGCTGGAGTCGGCGCTGACCACCATCATGGACTGCGAAGATTCGGTGGCTGCCGTCGACGCCGACGACAAGGTCGCGGTCTACCGCAACTGGCTGGGCCTGATGAAAGGCGACCTTACCGAGACCGTGGACAAAGGCGGCCAGCGGTTCACCCGCGCGCTCAACCCCGACCGCCACTACCAGGGCCGCGACGGCGCGCCGCTGACCCTGCCGGGCCGCGCGCTGCTGTTCGTGCGCAACGTCGGCCACCTGATGAGCAACCCGACCCTGCTCGACCGCCACGGCGAGGAAATCCCCGAAGGCATCCTCGACGCCGTGGTCACCAGCCTGGCCGCCCTGCACGACCTGCGTCGCCAGGGCAACTCACGCAGCGGCAGCGTGTACATCGTCAAACCAAAGATGCACGGCCCCGCCGAAGTGGCCTTCGCCAACCAGCTGTTCGGCCGCGTCGAAGACCTGCTCGGCCTGCCACGCCACACCCTGAAGATGGGCATCATGGACGAGGAGCGGCGCACCAGCGTCAACCTCAAGGCCTGTATCGCCGAAGCCCGCGAACGGGTGGTGTTCATCAACACCGGCTTCCTCGACCGCACCGGCGACGAGATGCACAGCGCCATGGAAGCCGGCGCCATGCTGCGCAAGGGCGACATGAAGGCCAGCGCGTGGATCGACGCCTACGAGCGCAACAACGTACTGGTCGGGCTTGCCTGCGGCCTGCGGGGCCGGGCGCAGATCGGCAAGGGCATGTGGGCGATGCCCGACCTGATGGCCGCCATGCTCGAGCAGAAGATCGCCCACCCGCGCGCGGGCGCCAACACCGCCTGGGTACCCTCGCCGACCGCCGCCACCCTGCATGCCCTGCACTATCACCAGGTGGACGTGCGCCAGGTGCAGCAAGCCCTGGAAGGCATAGACCCGGCCAGCCAGCGCACGCGCCTGCTGCATGGCCTGCTCAGCGTGCCGGTCAGTCGCGACCGCGACTGGAGCGCGGCCGACATCCAGACGGAACTGGAGAACAACTGCCAGGGCATCCTCGGCTACGTGGTGCGTTGGGTCGAACAGGGCGTGGGGTGCTCCAAGGTGCCAGACATCCACGACGTCGGCCTGATGGAAGACCGCGCCACCCTGCGCATCTCCGCGCAGCACATCGCCAACTGGCTGCACCACCGGGTGGTCGGCGCCGGGCAAGTGCGCGCGGCGCTGGAACGCATGGCCCAGGTGGTCGACCAGCAGAACGCCGGCGACCCGGCATACCGCCCCATGGCACCGGACTTCGAGAGCTCCCATGCCTTCCGCGCGGCTTGCGACCTGGTGTTCAAGGGCCGCGAGCAACCCAGCGGCTACACCGAGCCCTTGCTGCATGCCTGGAGGTTGAGATTCAAGCAGGCGCGGTGAGCCTGTAGCGACCCTATCGCGGGTGTGGGAGCGGGCTTGCCCCGCGATAGGGCCCCGCAGAACACCCCAAAAAACCGCAGAGCTACCAACAATAAAAAGAGGCTTTTCGTCATGCAAACCTGGCAACAGCTGTACACTCCCCTGGGCAGCTTGGGCCTTTCCGCCCTGGTCGCGCTGATCCCCATCCTGTTCTTCTTCGTCGCCCTCGCCGTGCTGCGCATGAAGGGCTACATCGCCGGCACCCTGACGCTGGCGCTGTCGATCCTGGTCGCCACCCTTGCCTACGGCATGCCCGTTGACATGGCCTTCGCCGCCGCCGGCTACGGCTTCGCCTACGGCCTGTGGCCGATCGCCTGGATCATCGTCGCCGCGGTCTTTCTCTACAAACTCACGGTCAAGAGCGGCCAGTTCGAGATCATCCGCAGCTCGGTGCTGTCGATCACCGACGACCAACGCTTGCAGGTGCTGTTGATCGGCTTCTCGTTCGGGGCCTTCCTCGAAGGCGCGGCCGGTTTCGGCGCGCCGGTGGCGATCACCGGGGCACTGCTGGTGGGCCTGGGCTTCAACCCGCTGTACGCCGCTGGCCTGTGCCTGATCGCCAACACCGCGCCAGTGGCCTTCGGCGCCCTGGGCGTGCCGATCATCGTCGCCGGGCAAGTCACCGGCATCGATGCCTTCAAGATCGGCGCCATGGCCGGCCGCCAACTGCCGCTGCTGTCGATCATCGTGCCGTTCTGGCTGGTGGCGATCATGGATGGCTGGCGCGGGGTCAAGGAAACCTGGCCTGCCGCCCTGGTGGCAGGCACCAGTTTCGCCATCACCCAGTACCTGACCTCCAACTACATCGGCCCGGAACTGCCGGACATCACCTCGGCGCTGGTGAGCATCGTTTCGCTGACGCTGTTCCTCAAGGTCTGGCAACCGAGCCGCGCCGAGGACCGTGAGGTGGTCGGGGTGTCCGGCGGCGCAGCGGTGATGGGCGGTGGCTCCAGGCCTCGCGGCAGCCTGCCGTCGCCGTACGGCTTTGGGCAGATCCTCAAGGCCTGGTCGCCGTTCCTGATCCTCACCGTGCTGGTGACGATCTGGACGCTCAAGCCGTTCAAGGCGCTGTTCGCCGCGGGCGGAGCATTCGAGCGACTGGTGCTGGTGTTCAACATCCCGCACCTGGACCAACTGGTGATGAAGGCCGCGCCCATCGTCGCCCTGCCCACGCCGATGGCGGCGGTGTACAAGTTCGACCTGGTCTCGGCCGGCGGCAGTGCGATCTTCCTGTCGGCGCTGCTATCGATGCTGGTGCTGCGCATCGACTGGAAGACCGCGCTGACCAGCTTCAAGGAAACCCTGGTGGAGCTGAAGCTGCCGATCCTGTCGATCGGCATGGTGCTGGCGTTCGCCTTCGTCACCAACTACTCAGGCATGTCCACCACCCTGGCGCTGGTGCTGGCCGGCACTGGCGCGGCGTTTCCGTTCTTCTCGCCGTTCCTCGGCTGGCTGGGGGTGTTCCTGACCGGTTCGGACACCTCGTCCAACGCCCTGTTCGGCTCGCTGCAGGCCACCACAGCGCACCAGATCGGCGTCAGCGACACCCTGCTGGTGGCCGCCAACACCAGTGGCGGGGTGACCGGCAAGATGATCTCGCCGCAGTCGATCGCCGTGGCCTGCGCGGCCACCAGCATCGTCGGCAAGGAGTCGGACCTGTTCCGCTTCACCTTGAAGCACAGCCTGGTGTTCGCCGCGATCATCGGCCTGATCACCCTCTCCCAGGCCTACGTGTTCACCGGCATGTTGGTGCACTAGCGGTCAACGCCGCGCCTCGCACAGCTGCGGCCTGAGCTGACGCGGCGTGGCGCGGGTGCTCTTGCGCAACAGACGCCGCAGCGCGGTGGTGTCGGCATAGCCGACCTGTCGCGCCACCTCCTCCACCGACAAGGTGCTGGTCTCCAGCAGCATGCGCGCACGCTGGATACGCACGCTCTGCAACAGCGCCGAAACGCTGCGCCCGGTGGCGGCCTTCACATGGCGCGCCAGGGTGCGGCTGGACATGCACAGCTCGGCGGCCAGCTCGGCCACCGACGGCGGCTCGGCCAACCGCGCCTCGAAGCGCGCCACCAGGCGACTGGCCAAGTCGTTGCCAGCGGCCAGGGTGCGCGCGGCGATGTACGGCGCCTGGGACTGGCGGCCATCGACCAGCAGCGTGCGCGACACCGCCTCGGCCAGCGCCGGGTTGAAGCGGCTGCGCAGCAGGTGCAGGAGCAGGTCGACGTTGGCGAAGGCCGCGCCCGCCGTGAGCACGCTGCCGTCGGCGACCACCATCTGGTCGACGTCCACCACGCAGGTAGGCTCCAACTGTTGCAGCAGGCCACCGAGCCACCAGGTGGTGGTCACCCGTTTGCCCGCGAGCAGCCCGGCGCCCTGCAACAGGAACACCGCCGAACAGCAGGCGGCGACCGTGCCCCCTGCCGCCACCTGGGCCTGGAGCGCGCGCATCGCCCGCCGCGCATCGGGCTGGGCCAGGCGCGCGTCGATCGCTTGCGGGGTGTCGACGCACAAACCGGGCACCACCCAGATCGAGCGGTCGGCCTGGGGCTGGCGAGGCAGCAACTCGGCCTCGACCCTCACGCCATTGCTCAAGGTCACGCTGCGCGCCGGCCCGCACACCCGCCAGCGGATCGCCGCACAGCCGCGCGCATGGGCCTGGGCGGCAGCGCAGGCCAGCAGGTCGAGGGTGGCGCTGACGCCGGAGGCAAAAGCGCCGGGCAGCGCCAGGAGGGTGAAATCGTGCATTGGCTCAATCAGCCTCAAAAAGGTCGAATCGGACACTGCAAGCTAAACCTGCCCGGCGCTCCAATACAAGCCCACCCATCCCCACATGAGGACGCACCATGGGCACCCGACCGCTCGACGCCTACGACCCGCTGGAAGACTTCCAGGCCCGCAAGATCACCCTAGAGGGCAGCACCCGCACCGTGCAGGTGGCCGGCAGCGGCCCGGCGGTGATCGTCATTCCCGAACTGCCGGGCATCAGCCCGCACGTGGCGCGCTTCGCCCGCTGGGTGCGCGACGCCGGCTTCACCGTGTACATGCCTTCGCTGTGGGGTCGCGACGGCGAGCCGGTGGGGCTGGAGCTTGGCCAGGCGATCATGAAGCGTCTGTGCGTCAGCGCCGAGTTCCGCGCCTTCGGTGGCGGCGGTTCGGCGCCGGTGACGCGCTGGCTGCGGGCGCTGGCGCGCCAGGCCCACGGCGAATGCGGCGGGCCGGGGGTGGGGGCGATCGGCATGTGCTTCTCGGGCAACTTCGCCCTGAGCATGATGCTCGAACCGTCGATGCTGGCCCCGGTGCTGTCGCAACCGGCCTTGCCGCTGGACGACGAGGCCGGGTTGCAGATCGCCCCGGAAGAACTGCGCACGGTGCGCAAGCGCCTGGAGGATGAAGACCTGACCGTACTGGGGTACCGTTTCGAAGGGGACGCGTTCTGCAAGGCCCAACGCTTCGCAGCGTACCAGGAGGCGCTCGGCGCGCGCTTCGTTGCACGAGTGTTGCCCGATAGCGCGGCGAACCCGGATGTGCCGGCGTTCTTCCGCGAGGTGGTGAAGACGCCGCACAATGTGGTGACCGTGCACTTGATCGATGAAGCCGGGCAACCAACGGTACAGTCACGGGATGAGGTTCTGGCCTTCTTCGCGTTGCGCCTGAAAGGATGAGCCTGGGCTTACCGGCCCTATCGCGGCGCTAGCGGCCTCTGAGGGCCTGCCGGTCAGGCGCTATCCCCCTGCGACGGAACAGCAGACGGCGAACAGGGTCAATGCAATGTCGGCTGGGGTTTACAGTCGGCATTGCGAATTATGTCCACTTGACCGCACTTTTCCTGACACCACCGGTCTACTGGCTCCTTTGTCGTTGGCAATCGATTGCCAGCCGTGATGCACAAGGCGGGGCCAAAAGCGCCGTGCTTGTGTAGGATGGGCAGCGCATAGACCCAAGGTCGCTGCCAGTCATAGGGAGATTCTTGATGCGCGTCCTGTCATCCGTTGCCGGCCTCGCCAGCCTGTCGCTGGGCCTGATGCTCTCCACCAACGCCCAGGCCATCAGTGGCGAAGAAGCGCAACTGATCGATTCGATCAACGCCTACCGCAGCCAGGCCCAACGCTGCGGTGGCGAAGGCTCGCTGGAGCTGCCACCGCTCAACAGCGACACGCGGCTGGCGTTGTCGCCGGAAGGCACCCGTGACCTGCAGCAGGCCATGACCCGCGCCGCCTACCCGATGGTCAACGTGCAGGCGATCAGCTTGTCTGGCCCGCGCAATGCGCCGGCGGCGATGAAGGCCATCGAGGAAAGCTTCTGCCAGGTCGTGCTCGACCCGCAGTTCGTCGACATCGGCGTCAGCCAGGAAGGCCGCGACTGGCGCATCGTGCTGGCGCGCCCGTTGCTCAGCGGGCGCCTGGGCGACTGGCAGACCGAGGGCCAGAAGCTGCTGCAAGAGATCAACGCCGCGCGCAACCTGCCGCGCCAATGCGGTGGCCAGCCCTTCGCCGCGGCGCCGGCGCTGAGTTGGAGCACCACCCTGGCAGGGGTCGCGGCCAACCACACCCGGGCCATGGCCAACCAGAACTTCTTCGACCACATCGATCGCGATGGCCGCACCCCCGGCGACCGTGCGGAGTTGGCCGGCTACCTGTACCGGCAGATCGGCGAAAACATCGCCGCCGGCCGCGACACCGCGCGCAAGGTGGTCGACGGCTGGCTGGCCAGCCCCGGCCACTGCGCCACGCTGATGAACCCGGATTTCCGTGAGCTGGGCGCGGCCTATGCGGTCGACCCGAAGAGCGATGCGGGCATCTACTGGACCGGGTTGTTCGGGACGCCTCAGTAAGGCATGAGGACCTCCTCGCGGGGCAAGCCCGCTCCTACAGGCTCAGCGTTGGCACTGAAAACCGCGGGGTACTTGTGGGCGCGGGCTTGCCTCGTGATAGGGCCCGATCAGACACCACCCCCTTTGCGCAACTGCATCGCGGTACAGCCAAACCGCCGCCGCACGCACTTGCCCAGGTAACTGGCATCCCCCAATCCCACCTCCTCGGCGATCTGCCCCACCCCATGGGCGCAATTGAGCAACCGCCAACGCGCTTGCTGCAAACGCATCTCCAGCCACCAGGCCTTGGCGCTCATGCCATGCTCGACCTGGAACTGACGGTCCAACTGACGCCGACTGATGCCTAGTTGCGCCGCCAACCGCTCGGTCGACAGCCCCGAGCCCAGGTGATGACGCATCAAGGCCGTGGCCCGCTGCACGTGGCGCCCCAGCCCGCCTGCGGCCTCCAGCGAGCGCAAGGCGTGGCGGCTGTCGCGGCTCTCGTCCACCAGCATGTCGGCCAACCCCTTGAGCGCCCGCGCCCGGCCACTGGCGCGCGACAGCAACTCCACCGCCAGGTCGATGGCCGCGGTGCCGCCCGCGCAGGTGATGCGCGCGCCATCGAAGCAATACAGTTGCTCGGGCTGCAGCTCGAGCTGCGGGAACATGGCGCGGAACTCCGCCTCGTGGCGCCAGTGCACCACCACCTTATGGCCGTCGAGCAGGCCGCACGCGGCCAGCAGAAATGCGCCATTGTCCACACTCACCAGTTTCACCCCGGCCCTGGCCGCGCGTCGCAGCAACGCCCGGTAGCGAGGCGCCAGCGCCGCAGTGGCCGCCGCACCGCGCCCACCGAACAGCACCAGGTAGTCGAACCCCGACCACACCACGGTTTCGGCGCAGACCTCGACCTGCACCACAGCGCCACTGCTGGAGGGCACGGGCTCCGGCGTGAGGCCCAGGAGTGTCCACTGGCAATAGCGTTGACGGCTGTAGTCCTCGTCGTCGGCACTGAAACGCAGCTTGTCGAGGAACGCGCCAAACGGCAGCAAGGCGAATTCCGGCAACGGCAGGATCAACACGCGCAGGTCGGGGATCATTGATCATGTCCAATAATGACCGAAAGATGTCCGAATCATACCGCGCGTTCAGGCCGCCCTGCTCTAGACTGGCCACCTCTATTCCGTTGAAGGCACCTCCATGGCACTCGACACGTGGCTCATCTACCTGCTGGCCAGCATCGGCCTCTCGCTGACGCCCGGCCCCAACAGCCTGCTGGCCCTCACCCATGGCGCGCTGTATGGCGCGCGGCGTACCTTGTTCACCATCCTCGGTGGGGTGTTCGGCTTCAGCGCCCTGATCGCCCTGGCGATGTTCGGCCTCAGCGCCCTGCTGCAAACCTCGGCCTCGGTGCTGGTGGTGCTCAAGTGGGTGGGTGGCGCCTACCTGCTGTGGCTGGGCATCCAGCTCTGGCGCAGCCCGGCGCTGCACCTGGAGCTTGCCCAGGGCCAGGCGCGGCTGGGCAATGCAGGGTTGTTCCGCCAGGGGCTGCTGTCCGCCGTGGCCAACCCCAAGGTGCTGCTGTTCTATGGCGCCTTCCTGCCCCAGTTCATCGACCCACAGCGGCCGCTGGCCGTGCAGTTCGTGGTGATGGCGGCGACGTTCGCCAGCGTGGAGTGCCTGGTCGAGTACCTGCTGGCACGCTTGGCGTACAGGATTCGGCCATGGTTGGCCAAGGGGGGACGGGGCTTCAATCGGTGCTGTGGCGGGTTGTTTGCGCTGATCGGGGTGGCGCTGCCGTTGGGACGTTGACCGTGGGGTGTGCTTGGCGGCCTAATCGCGGGGCAAGTCCGCGCCTACAAGGGATCATCGATGCAAGACAATCTGTTCAGCGCGCTGCCGCGCCCCGATCCGAATGCCGACGAGTTGTTCGATGAACTGCTGCGGCGTCCGGGGCTGCGTATCGAGCGCATCGTCTCCAGCGGCCAGGCCAGCCCGCCCGGGTTCTGGTACGACCAACCCGAAGGCGAATGGGTGCTGCTGCTCAGCGGCGGTGCCGGGCTGCGCCTGGAACATGAGACAGAGCCTCGCGTGCTGCGCCCGGGCGACCACCTGGATATCCCGCCCCATTGCCGCCACCGGGTGGAATGGACCGAAGCCGGGACGAATACGGTTTGGCTGGCGGTGTTCTACGCAGGTGAGTGACGGCCTTATCGCGGGGCAAGCCCGCGCCTAGGGGCTTGCCCCGCGATAAGGCCATCACACCCCCCATCAATCAGCGCGCAGATACGCCGCCAGCCTCAGCAACATCGCATCGCACCCGTGCAACTGTTCGACACTGACGAACTCATCCGGCTTGTGCCCTTGGTCCATGCTCCCCGGCCCGCACACCACGGTGGGAATGCCGGCCTGGTCGAACAGCCCGCCCTCGGTGCCAAAGGCCACGGTGCCGAATTCATTCGAGCCACTGAGCAACGCCACCAGCCGCGCCGCCTCGCTATCAGCCGGCGTGGCCAGCCCAGGGTAGGCGCTCAACGGTTGCAGGCGAATGTCGCTGGCGGAGCTGACCGCGCGCATGCGCGGCAGCAACTCGGCTTCGGCGTAGGTCTGCAGCTGGTCGGCGACGCTCTGCGCGGCAAAGCCCGGCAAGGCGCGCACCTCGAAGTCGAACGCGCACTCGGCGGGCACGATGTTCAGCGCCCTGCCCCCTTGGATCACCCCGGTCTGCACCGTGGAGAACGGCGGGTCGAACCGCGGGTCGTGGTGTTCGGGACGGGCCAGGCCGTCGCCGATCTCGCCAAGCTTGCCGATCAGCCGGGCGGCATATTCGATGGCGTTCACGCCATAGGGCGCATAGGCCGAATGGCACGCCGCGCCCTGCACCTGGCAGCGCATCGCCAACTTGCCCTTGTGGCCGAGCACCGGCTTGAGCTCGGTGGGCTCGCCGATCAGGCACAGGCGCGGCTTGTTCGGGCGCTGTTCGAGTGCGCCGAGCAACGAGCGCACGCCCAGGCAACCGACCTCCTCGTCATAGGAAAACGCCAGGTGCACCGGCAGCTTCAATGGCTGCGCGAGAAACGCCGGCACCGCCGCCAGCACCGAGGCGATGAAGCCTTTCATGTCGGCGGTGCCGCGCCCGTACAGGCGGCCCTCGCGCTCGGTCAGCTGGAACGGCTCGACCGTCCACCCCTGGCCGTCCACCGGTACCACGTCGGTATGCCCGGAAAGCACCACGCCGCCCCGATCACTGGGCCCAAGGGTGGCGAACAGGTTGGCCTTGGTGCCCTCGTCGTTGAGAAACACCTCGCTGGCCACGCCAAACCCAGCCAGGTAGTCGCGGATGAAGGCGATCAGTTCCAGGTTGGAATCGCGGCTGACCGTGGCGAAGCCGACCAAGCGGGCGAGCAATTCGCGGCTGCTGGCTTCACTCATCGCCCGGCACCCCGTAGCTGGGCGCGGCGGTGGGGTTCAGCGCACGGGTCACGTAGTCCTGCATCTGGGGGCGGTAGGCTTGCCACAGGCGGTCGAGCTCGCCGATAGGGTCGTGCTCGGCCCAGTCCACGCGCAGGTCCACCAGCGGCCAGGTCAACTCACCGGCGACCTTGAGCGCCGCCGAATGCACCGGCCCAGCCTCGCCACCGGCGTCGATCGCCGCGCGCATGGCCGCGAGCAAGCGGTCGGCAAGGTGCCCGCCGGCTTGCTCGAACGCCTGCACCATGGCGTCGATCACCTCACGCGAGGACAACAGGTTGCCCGCCGCCGCGCACTGCTCGCCCGCCACGGCATGGTGCACGCCGAGGGCCTCCTTGCCGGTGAACAGCGCCACGCGGCCCTGGCTGTCGATCACGGTGAGCTGGCGGTACTCGCTCCAGCCATTGGCGCTGAGCACGCGGTCCAACGCGGCGGCCGGCGGCAGTTGGCCCTGCTCCAGGGCATCGAGCACCTGCGGGCCGAGCGCTGGCAGGGTGATGTTCTGGGTGGCGACAGCGCCTACCCCGGCACGCACCCAGGGGCAGCGCGCGCCGACGGCGATGCTCGACGAGCTGATGGCGATGCCGACCTGGCCGGTTTCCGGGCAGCGTCCGATGATGGAGAAGGTCATGTTGGTGCTCCTGCTGTGATTCGTGACGGGGCGATCTACGCGGGTTTGCAGGCATTCTGGGGGTAAGCGCGGGGGTGGGAAATTACGTTTTTCCTGGGTCTTGGCGAGGAAAAAAATAGGGGGTGCCCATCGCGAGGCAGGCCTGCTCCCACAGGTACACCGCAGTACTCGAGGACCACGCGGTACCTGTGGGAGCAGGCCTGCCCCGCGATGCGACGAATACCGCCCCAACCCCGCCACAGCCCACTGACGCCGGGGCCTTCGCCGTTTTATCGGCAAGCCCCAGCTAAATACTATTTTCGCTGCTTTCCCCCCTTCCCTAGTCTGGCCCCAGGCAAAGGCGGCCCCCAACCGACCTGAATAGAACCGCCTTACAAGAAGGGCTCGACATGACACTGAACAACCTCGAAATCGACACCCTCGTGGTCGGCGCCGGCCAGGCCGGCGTGGCCATGAGCGAACACCTGAGCAAACTCGGCGTGCCGCACCTGGTGCTGGAGCGCAAGCGCATCGCCGAAGCCTGGCGCAGCGGGCGCTGGGACTCCCTGGTGGCCAACGGCCCGGTCTGGCACGACCGCTTCCCAGGCCTGGAGTTCGACCTCGACCCGGACGCTTTCGCCGGCAAGGACCAGGTCGCCGACTACTTCGAGCGCTACGTACGCAAGTACAACCTGCCAGTGCGTACCGGCATCGAGGTGAAGAAGGTGGTGCGCAACGCCGACCGCCCCGGCTTCACCGTCGAGACCAACGAAGGCGTGATCCGTGCCAACCGCGTGGTGGCCGCCACCGGTCCGTTCCAGCGCCCGGTGATCCCAGCCATCGCGCCAAACGACGCCAACCTGCACCAGATCCACTCCGCCGCCTACTACAACCCGCAACAACTGCCCGAAGGCGCGGTGCTGGTGGTCGGCGCCGGCTCCTCCGGCGTGCAGATCGCCGAGGAGCTGATGCGCGCCGGGCGCCAGGTGTACCTGTCGGTCGGCGCCCACGATCGCCCGCCACGCGCCTACCGCAACCGTGATTTCTGCTGGTGGCTGGGCGTGCTCGGCGAGTGGGACGCGGAAATCGCCAAGCCCGGCCGCGAGCACGTGACCATCGCCGTGAGTGGCGCCCGTGGCGGCCACACCGTGGACTTCCGCGCCCTCGCCCACCAGGGCATGACCCTGGTCGGCCTGACCCAGTCGTTCGAGGACGGGGTGGCGCGCTTCCAGGACAACCTGGCCGAGAATATCCGCCGCGGCGACGAAAACTACCTGGCCCTGCTCGACGCCGCCGATGCCTACGTCGAACGCAACGGCCTCGACCTGCCGGAAGAACCGCAGGCCCGCGAGCGCCTGCCAGACCCGGCCTGCGTGACCGATCCCCTGCGCGAGCTGGACCTGGCCAAGGCCGGCGTGCGCTCGATCATCTGGGCCACCGGCTACGGCGTGGACTTCAGTTGGCTGCAGGTCGACACCTTCGACGCCAACGGCAAGCCCCAGCACCAGCGTGGCGTGTCCCGCGAGCCGGGCGTGTACTTCCTCGGCCTGCCCTGGCTGTCGCGCCGAGGCTCGTCGTTCATCTGGGGCGTGTGGCACGACGCCAAGCACGTCGCCGGGCATATCGCCACGCAGCGCACCTACCTTGCCTACCGCGACCGCGAGCAACGCGACGCGGATGAACAGCAACAACCCTCGACCCGCAACGTCAGCACCCTCGGAGCCCACTGATGCCTACCCATACCCGCATTCGCATGTTCAACACCAAGGCCACCTACCCCAACCAGACGCTGGACAACGACCTCTGCCAGGCCGTGCGCGCTGGTAACACTATCTACGTGCGCGGCCAGGTCGGCACCGACTTCGAAGGCCGCCTGGTGGGCCTGGGCGACCCGCGTGCGCAGGCCGAGCAGGCGATGAAGAACGTCAAGCAGTTGCTCGAAGAGGCCGGCTCCGACCTGTCACACATCGTCAAGACCACCACCTACATCACCGACCCGCGCTTCCGCGAGCCGGTGTACAAAGAGGTCGGCAAATGGCTCAAGGGGGTGTTCCCGATTTCCACCGGGCTGGTGGTCGCGGGGCTGGCGCAGGCCGAGTGGCTGATGGAGATCGATGTGATCGCGGTGGTGCCGGACGAGGCGTGACCGTTTGAAAGAATGATCGCGGGGCAAGCCCGTTCCAGGCTCACCGCCGACTCTGAGAGTAGCGCTGTACCTGTAGGAGCGGACTTGCCCCGCGATAGGGTTAGTCTGGACGACCAAATGACCCATGGTAATACCGGTCTTTGACGTTGATATCAGCTGGCTTTGAACCCGGCTTTCCCATTGGCGGTACGCCAAGCGATTACTTCCAAAACGATAGCTTGAGGCCCATCCTTTCCTGGCTCGGGATAGAAGAATAAATCGGACTTTGCCGGATGCTCAGCGATTCGCTCGAACTCAAAAACGGCATTAATGTGGTCTTGGTCTGTAGGATAGTCGGCATTGTAAATCTTAGTCGCAAACTCAAGGAATTCCGCTTGAGTGAAGTCGCTAATCAATCTTTTCATTTTTCATCTTCTTTGTGGATGTTGATTTGCGAGGCGGTATATCGGCGGTGGTGGCGCTGTAGAGCTTGCGTTGCGCATCATAGGTTGCCGCCAGCATGCGCACATCCGCCGGGATCGCCTGGCCATCGGTAGGCATCACCAGAATTTCCGAATGCCCCCGGCTTGCCCGCGATGAAGGTAGGGTGATGACTCGTTGGTGCAGATCTAGATTTTCAAATAGGGATTACTCGTCTTTGAAGCCTGGTTTACCGTTGTCCGCGCGCCAGATTTTTACTTCCTGAACAATAGCTTCAGGGCTATCTTTGTCGGCGTCGGCCGATATAAAGAGATTGGATTTTTCTGGGTGCTCTGACAGTCGCTCAAACTCGAAAAGAGCATTGATATGCTCTTGGTCGATGTCGTAGTTGGCGGTATGTATCTTCGTTACGAAATCAAGAAACTCACTTTCGGTGTAGTCGCTGATTGTTTTTTTCATTTTTCTCCTCCTACCCAATCCGAGGGGGACTCAAGAGAGATCGCCCTCTTTTCATCCGTGCAATGTTAATAAGGGTGAATTGTTTGGAACGCGTCTCATCGGGCTTGCCCCGCGATGCTTTTACATCCGCACCAGTTCCTCCCGGCAGAACTCCACGAACAGCTGCGCCGGCTTGGTCAACTGCACCCGCTTCAGGTGCGCCGCCGCCAACCCCGACAACGCCACCGGCTCGGCGATGTCCAGCATCACCAGGCGTTTGCCATCGTAGGTGCACTCCGAATGCGGCCGGGTCACCAGCAGCGAAAAGCCGAACCCCTGCCCGACCATGCCGCGCACCATCTCGATCGACGGCGAACTGAAGACGATGTTCGGGGTCAGCCCCAGTTCGTTGAACAGGCTGACGAAATAGGTGCGGCTCGGCGCCACGTCGAGCAGGATCATCGGCTCGGGGCACAGGTCGCGCAGCGATACCTGGGCCTGGCTGGCGAAGCGGTGCTTTTCCGGCAGCAGCACGTAGGGCTTCTGCGGCGGCATCAGCGGCTCGGCCTCGATAGTGCCGTCCAAATCGTGGTCGTAGAGAAAGGCCAAGTCGAAGGTGCCGGCGGTCAAGCCTTGGATCAGCTCCTGCTGTTCGCCGTCACGCAAGCGGATGTCCACCCCTGGGTAGCGTTCGCGAAAACCGGCGATCAGTCGCGGCAGGTACAGCGGCGCCACGGTCTCGAAGCAGCCGATGTCGATCTGCCCGGCCACGGTGTCGTTGTCGGCCAGGGCGTTCTGCTCGAACTCGTGGGCCATCTGCAACAGCGCCTTGGTCTTGGCGTAGAAGCGCTTGCCGCTGGGCGTCAACGACACGCCCTGGGCGTGATGGCGAATGAACAGCTGCACGCCGAAGCTCTCTTCCAGGCTCTTGATCGCCGTGGAGATCGACGGCTGGGCGATGTACAGCTGGCGCGACGCTTCGGCGACGCTGCCAGCCTCCACCGTGGTGACGAAGTACTTCAATTGACGCAAGGTGTAGGAAGCCAAGGGGCACCTCTCTGGCGCCGTGGACGGCGCGCGGGATTTTCCTCCCACCTTACCTTAGCGCCCGCCTGGCGGGTGCGCGGGCGCGCCAGCATTTGCCTAAGGCCTGAACATATTTTTACTGGACTCAGGGTTGCCGCCAGCGGATTTCAGCGGGTTCGACGATGGTGTTGACGGTGGTGGTGAAGGTCCCATGCTGGGGCGGGATGCCCTGATCGGCGTGCGTGGTGGCCTGTTGCTCGAAGACCTGGCGCTGGTTGTCGAACTTCAACTCGTGCTTGGCGACGTTGCCACCCCAGTCGTCCGATGGCAGGGATAGATAGCTGATACGGTAAGAGGGGTCGCCGATGCCCCCTTCGATGAGGTAGACGCCGTAGTGGTCCTCGCCTGGGGAGACAATCTTGTACAAGCCATTGTCGTAGTAGTAGAGCGTGGCCAGCTCGAAGGGCTTTTCGCTGTACAGCACTTCGTACCTGAGCTGGTGGATCATCGTCGGCTTGCCCACCGGAACGGTGATGTGCGGGTTCGACGCTTCGTTGGCCTGGGCCTGGGCGCAAAGGCCCAGAGCGGCGCCAAGCAGGATGGATCGTGCAGTCATGTTGGCTCCTGTGCACTACTGGAACGGGAGCGGCAAGCGTAGGCGCGGATGAGCTGGATAGCGGGCGGAAAGTATCGATACAGACAGCGCTGACGGCGTCTGCCGAACAATCCTACGACGCCATCTCGGACCGAGCCGCGCCAGTGGAGCGGCTCGGCAGCGTTCGTTGCTCAGCCTCTGACACCCAACATCCCACGGTCGACGATGAAATCGATCACCGCCTGCAATCCCTCGCCCTTTTTCAGGTTGCTGAAGGTCCACGGCCGCTCGGGGCGCATGCGGTTGGTGTCGCGCTCCATCACTTCCAGCGAAGCCCCCACGTAGGGCGCGAGGTCGGTCTTGTTGATCACCAGGAAATCCGACTTGGTGATGCCCGGCCCGCCCTTGCGCGGGATCTTCTCGCCCTCGGCGACATCGATCACGTAGATGGTCAGGTCGGCCAGCTCCGGGCTGAAGGTGGCGCTGAGGTTGTCGCCGCCGCTCTCGACGAAGATCACCTCCAGGTTGCCGAACTTGCGCGCCAGCTCCTCCACCGCCGCCAGGTTCATCGACGCGTCTTCGCGGATGGCCGTGTGCGGGCAGCCGCCGGTCTCGACGCCGACGATGCGCTCGGGCTCCAGGGCGCCGGCCTCGGTGAGGATGCGCTGGTCTTCCTTGGTGTAGATGTCGTTGGTCACCACGGCGATGTGGTAGTGGTCGCGCATGGCCTTGCACAGGGCTTCGAGCAGCGCGGTCTTGCCAGAGCCGACCGGGCCGCCGACACCGACGCGCAGGGGTTGCTGATAGCTTTGCATGGGGCAGTCCTCAGGAACGGAACAATCGGGTGTATTGGGTTTCGTGGCGTGACGAGGCGATCGCCAGCAGTGGCAAGCCACCGCCCAGCTGGTCGTCGTCCAGGGCCAGGGCCTGGTCGAGCACGGCGGGCAATTCCTCGCCCAAGTCGCGCAACAGGGTCTGCGCCGCCTGCTGGCCGAACGGCACCAGCTTGACCCCGGCCATCACCGCGCCCTCCAGCCAGGCGAAGCCATGCCCCAGCGCCAAGTCGCGCAGCGGGATGCCCCACTGCGCGCCGAGCCAGGCCATGCCGCCCAGTTGGCTGAGTTCCAGGCTGGCCCGCCAGGCCGGGGCCTGGCCCAGTTGCCAGCCATCGAGCAGGCGCGCCAGGGCGCTGCCACGCTGGCGCTCTTCAAGGCGCAGCTCGGCGGTTTCGCGGTTGGCCAGCAGAAAGCGGCTCCAGCGCGCGAAGGCCTCGGCATCCTCGGCCGCGCACGCCTGGTACAGGCGCGCCAGCACCGGCCAGTCGAGGCAGCCCAAAGTGTCGTGCAACTGCTCGCGCTGCCAGGCACAGAAACCGGTGGTATCGCGCACCCAGCCGGCCTCGACGGCCCACTCCAGGCCCTGGGAGTAGGTGAAACCACCCACCGGCAGGCCGGGGCTCGCCAGTTGCAGCAGGCGCAGCAGCGCCAGGTCGCGGTTCATCAGCCGGCCAGCACGAACGCGGCGCCTGCCAGCAGGCCGCCGCCAAACAGCTTCTGCAGCTTGGCGTGGCGACGCAGCATGCAGCCAACGCCAAAGCCCGCCACCAGCAGCAGGCCACTGACGGTCACGAAGCCCGCGCTGAACAGCCAGAAAGCGCTAGGCGTGGCTTCCACGCCATGGGCCCAGCCGTGGAACAGGGCGAACACCGGCATGGCCAGGGCCAGCAGCAGTTGGCGGTTGGGCAGCAGCATGGCGACGGCGGCCACCACCAGCGATACGCTGATCATGGTTTCCACACCGACCAGGTCACCGAACAGGTGGCCAAGCACCGCGCCGCCGAACATGGTGCCGAGGGTCGCCAGCGGCAGGCTCAGGCTGCGCCGGGTCAACGCCGCCAGCACGCCGGTGCCGAGCAGCATCAGCAGGTGGTCGAGGCCGGTCAGCGGGTGCAGCAGGCCATCCTGCAACGGGTTGCTGTCGTGGCCGGGGTGGGCGAAGGCCGGCAACGCGACCATCAGCAGAACGAGGGCGAGGGTCTTTTTCATCGGGTGCTCCTAGGCAGTTCAGGAATGAGTGGGCAAACGGACGAAGGGGTGGTCGTGGGCATGGCCATGGGGCGCGCTCTGGTAGGCGCCGGCCTCGGGCTCGAACGGCGCGCGCTCGGCCTCGACCGTCAGGCCCAGGCCAATCACCATGTCGTCCAGCACATGGTCGTGCTGGTAGCGCAAAAGGCCGGGCTCGATCTGCAGCGGCACGTGGCGGTTGCCCAGGTGATAGGCGGCGCGGGCCAGTTGCAACGGGTCGGCGCAGCGCACCGTGGACACCGACTCGGGCGCGGCGATCACTTGCACCACCTGCTGGCCCTCGGCATCGGCGAGCAGCTCGCCGCCGCGCAGCAAGTGGCCGCGTTCGAGCATCAGGCCGGCGTCGCGCCCGTCGTCCAGGGTCACCCGCAGGCGGCTCTTGATACGGCTGTCGACATCCAGGGTGACGGTGCCGGTGACCGTGGCGGCTTCGGCGACCCGGCGGGTCAGGACAATCATGCTTGCTCCTTCAGAACAGGAAATAACGCTGGGCCAGCGGCAGTTCGCGGGCCGGCTCGCACACCAGCAGCTCGCCGTCGGCGCGCACCTGGTAGGTCTGGGCATCGACTTCGATCAGCGGTTGCAGGGTGTTGTGGAGCATGTCGGCCTTGCGCACGCGGCGGCAGCCGTGGGCCACGCCGATCAGGCTGCGCAGGCCCAACTCCTCGGCCAGGCCGCGCTCCATGGCGGCCTGGGGCAGGAAGGTCATGCGCGTGGCATGGCGCGCCGCGCCCAGGGCGCCGAACATCGGCCGGTAGTGCACCGGCTGTGGCGTGGGGATCGAACCGTTGATATCGCCCATGGGCGCGGTGACGATCATCCCGCCCTTGACTACCAGGGCCGGCTTGACCGCGAAGAACGCCGGCGCCCAGAGCACCAGGTCAGCCAGCTTGCCCACCTCGATCGAGCCGACTTCGTGGGCGATGCCATGGGTCAGCGCCGGGTTCATCGTGTACTTGGCGATATAGCGCTTGACCCGGAAGTTGTCGCTGTAGTCGCTGTCCGGCGCCAATGGGCCGCGGCGCACCTTCATCTGGTGCGCCACCTGCCAGGTGCGCAGCACCACTTCGCCAACCCGGCCCATGGCCTGGGAGTCGGACGAGGTCATGGCGAAGGCGCCCATGTCGTGGAGGATGTCCTCGGCGGCGATGGTCTCGCGGCGGATGCGCGACTCGGCGAAGGCGACGTCCTCGGCGATGCTCGGGTCCAGGTGGTGGCAGACCATGAGCATGTCCAGGTGCTCGTCGACCGTGTTGATGGTGTACGGCAGGGTCGGGTTGGTCGACGACGGCAGCACGTTGGCCTGCCCAGCCGCGCGGATGATGTCCGGCGCATGGCCGCCACCAGCACCCTCGGTGTGGAAGGTGTGGATGGTGCGATCGCCGATCGCCGCCAGGGTGTCCTCGATGCAACCGGACTCGTTCAACGTGTCGGTATGGATCGCCACCTGGATGTCCATTTCCTCGGCAACGCCCAAGCAGCAATCGATGGCCGCCGGGGTCGAACCCCAGTCTTCATGCAGCTTCAAACCCACGGCGCCAGCGGCGATCTGCTCGCGCAGCGCTTCAGGGCGCGAGGCGTTGCCCTTGCCCAGCAGGCCGATGTTGATCGGCAGGCTGTCGGCGGCCTGGAGCATGCGCGCCAGGTACCAGGGGCCAGGGGTGCAGGTGGTGGCGTTGGTGCCGGTGGCCGGCCCCGTGCCGCCACCGATGAAGGTGGTGACGCCGCTGGTCAGCGCCTCCTCGACCTGCTGCGGGCAGATGAAGTGGATGTGCGAGTCGATGCCGCCAGCGGTGACGATCTTGCCTTCGGCGGCGATCACCTCGGTGCCGGGGCCGACCGGCACATTGACGCCGGGCTGCACGTCGGGGTTGCCGGCCTTGCCAATGGCGGCGATGCGCCCGTGCTTGACGCCAATGTCCGCCTTGACGATGCCCCAGTGGTCGATGATCAGCGCGTTGGTCAGCACCAGGTCCATGGCCTCGGCAGCCAGCATCTGGCCTTGGCCCATGCCGTCGCGGATGACCTTGCCGCCACCGAATTTCACCTCTTCGCCGTAGATCGTGAAGTCCTTCTCGACCTCGACCCACAGCGCGGTGTCGGCCAGCCGCACGCGGTCGCCCACGGTGGGGCCGAACATGTCGGCGTAGGCCCTGCGGGAAATACGGCTCATGCCCTGCCCTCCAACGCGCCCATCACCTTGCCCTGGAAACCGTAGACTTCGCGCTTGCCGGCGTAGGCCACCAGTTGCACGGTGCGTGACTGGCCCGGCTCGAAACGCACGGCGGTGCCAGCGGGGATGTCCAGGCGAAAGCCGCGGGTGGGCTCGCGCTCGAACACCAAGGCGTCGTTGACTTCATAGAAGTGGTAGTGCGAACCGACCTGGACCGGGCGGTCGCCGTGGTTGGCCACGCTGACGCTGACCGTGGCGCGGCCAGCGTTGAGTTCGATGTCGCCTTCGGCGACCTGGATTTCTCCGGGGATCATGGGCTGCTCCTGGTCAGACGATGGGGTCGTGCACGGTCACCAGCTTGGTGCCGTCGGGGAAGGTCGCCTCGACCTGGACGTCGTGGAGCATCTCGGCCACACCCTCCATCACCTGGTCGCGGCCCAGCACTTCGCGGCCCAGGCTCATCAGCTCGGCAACGGTGCGCCCGTCGCGCGCGCCTTCGAGCACGGCGGCGCTGATCAGCGCCACCGCCTCGGGGTAGTTGAGCTTCAGGCCACGGGCCAGGCGCCGTTCAGCCAGCAGCGCGGCGGTGAACAGCAGCAGTTTGTCTTTCTCTCTTGGGGTCAGCTCCATCGCGGCTCTCTCAGGTGGCCCAGATGCGCGGCGGGCACGGCGCCAGGCCGAGGACGGCCGGGCGCAGCAGGTGCCAGAGCCGCTGCAGGTTGCGTTGCAGGTGTTGGTTGTCGTGGTCGAGCAGGCGGATCACCAGCAGCGGGCCGAGCAAGGTGGCGCCAGCCGGGGTGCCGAGTGCGTCCAGCAGTTCGCGCACCTGTTCCAGCAGGCGGGTGTCGGCCGGCGCGGCGCAGAAGGTGGCGAGCAACGGGTGGCCGCCAAGCTTCTCCAGTTGGCCACCGGTGACACGCAGGCGTTCGTGCAGGCCAGGTTCATCGGGCAGATCGATGCGCAACCGGCTGTCGAGGGCACCGTGGTCGAAGCGCTCGTTCATCACCGGCCGACCCAGGCACAACGTTTCCCAGGCCAGCAGGCGCGCGCCAGGTTCGAGGGTGAAGCGGCTGTCGAGGCGGGCACGGGCGCCATCGAAGAAAATACTGTCCTGAGGCAGCCACTCCAGGGTGCTGCCAGCGGCCAGGTGGAAGCGTTGCTCGAGGCGCGCGGTCGGGCCGATGCTGCGGTAGAACTTGCTGGCGCCGGGCATGGTCAGCAGTGCATGGCTGCCCGGATCAAGGTGAATGTCCAGCTCCAGGCGGTCACCAGCGACGATGCCGCCCGGCGGGTGCAGGACGTAGACATGACAGGGCGCACCTTCCGGATAGAAAGGCCTTTGCACCAAAAGAGGACCAAAATGCCGGCGCGCACCAAGACGAGTCACGCCGTCGCGCTGGACGAAGCGCAGTTGCAGGTGCGCGCTCCACCCCGCCTGTTCATCCCCTGGTTCGACCCGCTCTGCCAACGACATCCTGCATTCCTTGAAATCCGCGGCCTGAAGACTGCCAGCCAGTGTTTTGCTTATCCGCCCGGCGGACAGGTCTGACCACTTGAGTCGATCTTTACGAATTGCATATAGCAGGTTACGGGCCAACTACTCAGATGAACCCAGATGAAATTCGCAGGCCGCCTCGCGCCACCTTCGCCCATGTTCGCCAACCCGCGCACCGGTCAGAGGCGCGCCGACGCCCCGTTTCAGTGCTTCACAGCCTCGGCAGCACTTTCTCATCCAGGGCCTTGAGCGCTAAAGTGGCCGTCCATTGCCCTTCTTGCAGGACGCGCCCATGCACTTCGCCCCCGCCATCCCGGTGCTGCGAATCTTCTCGGTCGACAAGGCCAAGGAGTTCTACCTCGACTTTCTCGGCTTCACGCTGGATTGGGAACACCGCTTCGCCCCAGACCTGCCGCTTTATGCGCAGATCCACCGTGACGGGCTTGTCCTGCACCTGTCCGAGCACCACGGCGATGCCTCGCCGGGTTCGACGGTGTTCGCCCGGGTCGAAGACCTGCGCGCGTTGGAGCGCGAACTGCTGGGCAAGCAGTACGGTTATGCCCGGCCCGAGGCCGAAGAGGTCGATTGGGGGTTGCAGATGCAGGTATGGGACCCGTTCGGCAATCGCCTGCGGTTCTGCCAGCAGATCGGCGAGGCATAAGCGGGTGAACTCAAGGGCCCAGCACGGCGTGGGAGCTACTGTCTTCGTTGTGTCAGTGCCGTGTCAGGAAAGCCTTTACCCAGCGCCTGCATCCAGCTTTCCCCAAAGGCATTGCGCCAACGCGCCATTAGTGCGGCCGTCCCTTCGACGGGCTGAACCGCCAGGTGGTCCGGCCAATTCATGACTGGACGTTTCCGATCCTCGGCGGATGGTTTATCGTGGCGGGGTGCGCATATAAAGGAGGCCCATTAGTCGGGCCTCGGCAAGACAATAGAGGGTGTCATGAGTAACGAAATCAACTGGGACAAGCTGGGCTTCGACTACATCAAGACCGACAAGCGCTACCTGTCCGTGTGGCGTGACGGCGAGTGGGACAAAGGCACCCTGACCGAAGACAACGTACTGCACATCAGCGAAGGCTCCACTGCCCTGCACTACGGCCAGCAGTGCTTCGAAGGCCTGAAGGCCTACCGCTGCAAGGACGGCTCGATCAACCTGTTCCGCCCCGACCAGAACGCCGCACGCATGCAGCGCAGCTGCGCACGCCTGCTGATGCCGCAGGTGCCGACCGAGGTGTTCATCGAAGCGTGCAAGCAGGTGGTCAAGGCCAACGAGAAATTCGTCCCGCCGCACGGCAAGGGCTCGCTGTACCTGCGCCCGTTCGTGATCGGCACCGGTGACAACATCGGCGTGCGCACCGCCCCCGAGTTCATTTTCTCGGTCTTCGCCATCCCGGTCGGCTCGTACTTCAAGGGCGGCATGAAGCCGCACAACTTCCAGATCTCCAGCTTCGACCGCGCCGCCCCGCAAGGCACCGGCGCGGCCAAGGTCGGTGGCAACTACGCCGCCAGCCTGCAGCCGGGCGCCGCGGCCAAGAAAGCCAACTTCGCCGACGCCATCTACCTGGACCCGCTGACCCACACCAAGATCGAGGAAGTCGGTTCGGCCAACTTCTTCGGCATCACCGCCAACAACGAGTTCGTCACCCCGAAATCGGCGTCGGTGCTGCCTGGCATCACCCGCCTGTCGCTGATGGAACTGGCGCAATCGCGCCTGGGCCTGACCGTGATCGAGGGCGATGTGGAAATCAACAAGCTCGACCGCTTCATCGAAGCCGGCGCCTGCGGCACCGCCGCAGTGATCACGCCGATCGGCGGCATCGACTACAACGGCAAGCTGCACGTGTTCCATGACCTGGAGAAGGTCGGCCCGGTCACCCAGAAGCTCTACAACGAGCTGACCGGCATCCAGAGCGGTGACGTCGAGGCACCGGCGGGCTGGATCGTCAAGGTCGCGTAAGCCTGCGCCACCCACGAGAAAGGGGCGTGCCATCACTGGCCCGCCCCTTTTTCTTTGCGATGCCGCGTCAACAGGGCAGGCGCTGTTGCGTAGATGAATTTTTCTTAAATCGCCGCTTGTCTATTCTTTGGCACAATCAGGTCTCTATCCGCCGCCCAGGAACCAGCATGCCTCGCGTACTGACCATTGAAGACGACGCCGTCACCGGCCAGGAAATCGTCGCTGAACTGTCCAGCCATGGCCTGGACGTGGATTGGGCCGACAATGGCCGCGAAGGCCTGGCCAAGGCGATTGCCGGTGGTTACGACCTGATCACCGTGGACCGCATGCTGCCGGAAGTCGATGGCCTGACCATCGTCACCACCCTGCGCAGCCTGAAGATCGCCACCCCCATCCTGATGATCAGCGCCCTCTCCGACGTCGACGAACGGGTACGCGGCCTGCGCGCCGGCGGCGATGACTACCTGACCAAACCGTTCGCCTCCGACGAGATGGCCGCGCGCGTCGAGGTGCTATTGCGGCGCAACAGCGTGCCGATGACCCAAACCCGCTTACAGGTCGCCGACCTGGAACTGGACCTGATCAGCCATGAGGCCCGCCGCGGCGACAACAGCCTCAACCTGCTGCCCACCGAGTACAAGCTGCTGGAATACCTGATGCGCCACTCCGGCCAGGTGATCACCCGCATGATGATCTTCGAGGAAGTCTGGGGTTACCACTTCGACCCCGGCACCAACCTGATCGACGTGCACATCGGCCGCCTGCGCAAGAAGATCGACCCGCCCGGGCAGACACCGCTGATCCGTACCGTACGGGGCTCCGGCTATGCCATTGCCGAACCCGTCTAAGGGCTGGAGCTCTTCGACCAGCCGCCTGCTGGCACTGTACAGTTTCCTGTTCGTGGCCTGGAGCAGCATCCTCATGGGGGTGCTGTACTTCGAGGTCTCCAGCTACCTGAACAAGCTCACGCGCCACTCCATGCTGCAACGCCAGCACCTGTTCACCCACATGACCGGCAAGCAGCTGGACGACGCACTGATCGCCAGCCAAGCCTTCGAGGAGCGCAGCTTCGACGCCTACGGCCTGTTCGACGCGCAGCTCAACCCCATCGGCGGGCGCATCCGCGCGATCCCGTCGGAACTGGGCCTGGACGGCAAGATCCACGAACTCAAGCGCTGCCTCGACGCCGACGACCCGCGCCTGCCGCCGGACAGCTGCGACGCGGTGGCGATCCACATCCCGGATGGGCGCTGGCTGGTGTTGGTGCGCGACAACGGCTCGTTGTTCGTGGTCACGCGGATCATCCTGCATGCCCTGCTCTGGGGCATCTCGCTGACCCTGATCCCCGGTTTCGCCGGCTGGTACCTGCTGCGCCGTCGCCCGCTCAAGCGCATCCGCGCAGTGCAGGCCAGCGCCGAACTGATCGTCGCCGGCGACCTCACCCACCGCCTGCCGCTGTCGGCACGGCGCGACGAGCTGGACATGCTCGCAGCCATCGTCAATGCCATGCTCGACCGCATCGAGCGGTTGATGCACGAGGTCAAGGGCGTGTGCGACAACATCGCCCATGACCTGCGCACCCCGCTGACCCGCCTGCGCGCCCAGCTCTACCGCATCCGCCAGCAGAGCGGCGCGAACTCGCCGGAGGCCGAGGCGCTGGACCAGGCCATCGGCGAGACCGACACACTGATGGCGCGCTTCCGCGGCCTGCTGCGCATCAGCGAGCTGGAAGACCGCCAACGCCGCGCCGGCTTCGTCGAACTCGACCCGCATGCGTTGCTGGCCGAGCTGCACGACTTCTACCTGCCACTGGCCGAAGATGGCGGTATTCGCCTGTCGCTGGAGCAGCCGACGCACTTGCCGGCGCTGCACGGTGACCGTGAGCTGCTGTTCGAGGCGCTGGCCAACCTGGTAGGCAACGGCATCAAGTTCACCCCCGAGGGTGGCCAAGTGCGGGTCCGGGCGCTGCAAGACGACAGCGGCGTGCACATTTCGGTGGAGGATAGCGGGCCGGGGATTCCCGAGGAGGAGCGCGCAGCGGTGTTGAAGCGCTTCTACCGCAGCGAGGAAGGCCATCGCCACCCGGGGTTCGGGCTGGGGCTGTCGATCGTCGCGGCGATCGTCGACCTGCATGGCTTCAGGCTGGAGGTAGGAGCCAGCGAGCTGGGCGGGGCCAAGTTGGTCCTGCACTGCGCGGTGGCCTGAAAGCATCGCGGGGCGAGCCCGCTCCCACAAGTTCGGCGCCGTGCTCAATGAGGGCGTAGAAACCAGTGGGAGCGGGCTTGCCCCGCGATTGGGCTGCAGCGCAGCCCGCTTGTGCGAATCAGTCAGCCAAACGCCAGGTCGTCGCGCCCTTGCTGTCTTCCAGCACCACGCCCATCGCGGTCAGCTGGTCGCGAATCCGGTCGGACTCGCCCCAGTTCTTGTCCGCACGCGCCTGCAGACGCGCCTGGATCAATGCCTCGACCTCGGCCGCATCGACCTTGCCTTCAGCGCCGGCACGCAGGAAGTCATCAGCCTCCAGTTGCAGCACGCCCAGCACATCCCCCAACTCGCGCAAGCGCCCTGCCAGGCCAGCGGCGGCCTCAGGGTCGCTGTCGCGCAGGCGGTTGATCTCACGCACCAGGTCGAACAGCACGGCGCAGGCTTCTGGCGTGCCGAAGTCGTCGTTCATCGCCACGCTGAAGCGCTCGACGAACGCCTCGCCGCCCTTGGCCTCCACCCGCGGCAGGCCACGCAGCGCATGGTAGAACCGCTCCAGCGCACCCTTGGCATCACGCAGGCTGTCTTCGGAGTAGTTGATCGCACTGCGGTAGTGGCTGGCCACCAGCAGGTAGCGCACCACCTCCGGGTGGTACTTGTCGAGCACGTCGCGGATGGTGAAGAAGTTGTTCAACGACTTGGACATCTTCTCGCCATTGATGCGGATCATGCCGCAGTGCATCCAGGCATTGGCGTAAGGCTTGCCGGTCGCCGCCTCGCTCTGGGCGATTTCGTTCTCGTGGTGCGGGAACTCCAGGTCGCTGCCGCCACCATGGATGTCGAAGCTTTCGCCCAGGCAGCAGGTGGACATCACCGAGCACTCGATATGCCAACCCGGGCGCCCCGGGCCCCACGGTGAATCCCAGTACGGCTCGCCGGGCTTGACGCCTTTCCACAGGACGAAGTCGAGCGGGTCCTGCTTGGCCTCGTCGACCTCGATGCGGGCACCGATGCGCAAGTCTTCGATCTTCTTGCGCGACAGCTTGCCGTAGCCGACGAACTTGCCGACCCGGTAATACACGTCGCCATTGCCCGGCGCGTAGGCGTAGCCTTTGTCGATCAGGGTCTGGATCATCGCGTGCATGCCCGCGATGTGGTCGGTGGCACGCGGTTCCTGGTCCGGCTTGAGGATGTTCAGGCGGCGCTCATCCTCGTGCATCGCCTCGATCATACGGGCGGTCAGCGCGTCGAACGACTCGCCGTTCTCGTTGGCCCGGTTGATGATCTTGTCGTCGATGTCGGTGATGTTGCGCACGTAGGTCAGGTCATAACCACTCTTGCGCAGCCAGCGGGTGACCAGGTCGAAGGCCACCATGCTGCGGCCGTGGCCCAGGTGGCAGTAGTCGTACACGGTCATGCCGCACACGTACATGCGCACCTTGTTGCCGTCCAGCGGTTTGAAGACTTCCTTGGCCTTGCTCAGGGTGTTGTAGATGGTAAGCACGAGGATTCCTTAGCTGCCCCACGAATCGCGCAGGGTCACGGTGCGGTTGAACACCGGGCGACCCGGCTGGCTGTCCTTCAGGTCGGCGCAGAAGTAGCCTTCGCGCTCGAACTGGAAGCGGTCTTCGGGCTGGGCCTGGCCCAGCGAAGGTTCGGCCCGACAACCACGCAGCACCTGCAGCGACTCGGGATTGATGTTATCCAGGAAGCTGCCACCCTCCTCGGCCTTCTCCGGGTTCGGCGAGCGGAACAGGCGGTCGTACAGGCGCACTTCGCACTCGACGCTGCCCTCGGCCGGCACCCAGTGGATCACACCCTTGACCTTGCGGCCCTCGGGGTTCTTGCCCAGGGTATCGGCGTCGTACGAGCAGCGCAGCTCGACGATATTGCCCTCGGCGTCCTTGATCGCTTCATCGGCGCGAATCACGTAGCTGCCACGCAGGCGCACCTCGCCGTTCGGCTCCAGGCGCTTGTAGCCCTTGGGCGGCTCTTCCATGAAGTCGTCACGGTCGATGTACAACTCACGGGCGAATGGCAGCACACGCACGCCCATGTCTTCCTTCGGGTGGCGCGGCAGTTCGAGCTGCTCGACCTGGCCCTCGGGGTAGTTGGTGATCACCACCTTCAGCGGGCGCAGCACGCACATGGCGCGTGGCGCGGTGCGGTCGAGGTCGTCACGGATGCTGAACTCGAGCATCGACATGTCGACCACGCCGTCGGAACGGTTGGTGCCGATCATTTCGCAGAAGTTGCGGATCGACGCCGGGGTGTAGCCGCGGCGGCGGTAGCCGGAGAGGGTCGACATGCGCGGGTCGTCCCAGCCTTCGACGTGCTGCTCGTCGACCAGTTGCTTGAGCTTGCGCTTGGAGGTGATGGTGTAGTTCAGGTTCAGGCGGCTGAACTCGTACTGACGCGGGTGCGCCGGCACCGGCAGGTTGTCCAGGAACCAGTCGTACAGCGGGCGATGACCTTCGAACTCCAGGGTGCAGATGGAGTGGGTGATGCCCTCGATGGCATCGGACTGGCCGTGGGTGAAGTCGTAGTTGGGGTAGATGCACCACTTGTCACCGGTCTGGTGGTGGTGGGCATGGCGGATGCGGTAGAGGATCGGGTCGCGCAGGTTCATGTTCGGCGAGGCCATGTCGATCTTGGCGCGCAGCACGCGCTCGCCATCCTTGAACTCGCCGGCCTTCATGCGCGCGAACAGGTCGAGGTTGTCCTCCACGCCACGCTCGCGGAACGGGCTGTTCTTGCCTGGCTCGGTCAGGCTGCCGCGGTATTCCTTGGCCTGCTCGGGGGTGAGGTCGCAGACGTAGGCCTTGCCGCGTTTGATCAGTTCCACGGCCCAATCGTGCAACTGGTCGAAGTAGTCCGAGGCAAAGCGCACCGGGCCGGCCCACTCGAAGCCCAGCCATTTGACGTCGCGCTGGATCGCGTCGATGTACTCCTGGTCTTCCTTGGCCGGATTGGTGTCATCGAAACGCAGGTGGCAGGCCCCCCCGAACTCCTGGGCCAGGCCGAAGTTGACGCAGATCGACTTGGCATGGCCGATGTGCAGGTAACCATTGGGCTCCGGCGGGAAACGGGTGACGATGGCGCTATGCTTGCCCGCGTCCAGGTCGGCCTGGACGATCGGCCGCAGGAAGTTCACAGGGACGGCGGGGGCGCCTTTGGCTGCGGCGTTGGGCGCGTTGTCGGTGGGCTTGCTCATAAGATCCTTGAATGCTGGTCTTCAGCCTGGGTAGGCCGATTGAATCAAAGGGCCTATCATAGCCGAAGCAGTCAAGCTGCTGACAGCCGGGCACCGACAAACTGGCGCGATTTCTCGCAGCCTGCCGGTGCAACCTGGCAGAATGGCCGCCGCGCGCCCTGCGTCGCCGCCGCCGAATCCCGCGCGAGGTGGCCGCGAGCGACCTGCGCACCCGATTCCCGTATGCCTTGAAAGAGCGAATTCCAGCATGTCCAAAGTCAAACTGAGCACCAACCACGGCGACATCATCCTGCAACTGGACGCCGAGAAGGCCCCGAAAACCACCGAGAACTTCGTTCAGTACGTCAAGGAAGGCCACTACGACGGCACCGTCTTCCACCGCGTGATCAACAACTTCATGATCCAGGGTGGCGGTTTCGAGGCTGGCATGAAGCAGAAGCCAACCCGTTCGCCGATCCAGAACGAAGCCGACAACGGCCTGAAGAACGCCAAGTACACCGTCGCCATGGCTCGCACCATGGAGCCGCACTCGGCTTCGGCGCAGTTCTTCATCAACGTCGCCGACAACGACTTCCTCAACCACAGCGGCAAGAACGTCCAGGGCTGGGGCTACGCGGTGTTCGGCGAAGTGATCGAAGGCCGTGAAGTGGTCGACGCGATCAAGGGCGTCAAGACCGCTTCGAAAGCCGGCCACCAGGACGTACCGGCCGAGGACGTGATCATCGAGAAAGCCGAGATCATTGAGTGATCCTGCTGATCTCCGATCTGCATTTGCAAGAAGAGCGCCCGGACATTACCCGGGCGTTTCTTGATCTGCTCGACGGCCGCGCGCGCCATGCCAGGGCGCTTTACATTCTTGGCGATTTCTTCGAAGCGTGGATTGGCGACGACGCCATGACGCCATTTCAGCAATCGATCTGCCAGGCCCTGCGGCAGTTGTCGGACAGCGGCACGGCGATCTACCTGATGCATGGCAACCGAGACTTCCTGATCGGCCAGGCGTTTTGCAAGGCGGCCGGCTGTACCCTGCTGGACGACCCGAGCGTGGTCGAGCTGGGTGGCGAGCCAGTATTGCTGATGCATGGCGACACCCTGTGTACTCGCGACGTCGGCTACATGAAGCTGCGCCGCTACCTGCGCCATCCGTTGACCTTGTGGATCCTGCGGCACCTGCCGCTGGCCACGCGGCAGAAACTGGCGCGCAAGCTGCGCAGCGAAAGTGCCACGCAGGTGCGCATGAAGAACACCGAGATCGTCGACGTCACCCCCGATGAAGTCCCCAAGGTAATGGCTGAGCATGGGGTTCGCACCCTCGTCCATGGCCATACCCATCGGCCGGCGATCCACAAGCTGGTGGTCGACGAGCACCCCGCACGGCGAATTGTCCTGGGTGACTGGGACCGCCGCGGCTGGGCGTTGCAGGTGGATGAGCAGGGCTTCCAGCTAGCGCCTTTCGAATTCTCCTGACGACCGCACCGACCTCATCGCGGGCGGCGATCCGTCTTGCCCCGCGATGCCCCTCCCCCTCCCCCTCCCCCGATCCTTCCCCGCCCCCGGATGAAATTTTACGGTTTCACCCCCGTTGCAACGTCTTGAAAGAGACGTGTCAGATTTTTTTCACCCGGCACTGCAGTTTTGCCGCGCTCATTCGTCCTAGTAGGTGAGCCATCTCATGATCTCCGGACAGTCCACGAAAAGGAGCGTTCATATGCACAACCCGCAACCCTCGCTGCAGAGCGGGCGTACCCTGGGCAAGGAGCCTTCGGGGCAGGTCGCAGGTACGGAAGAACGGATCGGCAACGAGCAGATCCGCGAGCTGCTGCGCGCCTATGGCCTGCGCACCAGCCTGATCCGCCTAAAAGTCATCGATGCCCTGCACAGCGCCGACCGCAACGGGCGCAGCATCGGCGTGCGCGGCGTGCATGCGCAATTGGAGCAACTGGATATCCCGCTGTCGTTCCTGAGCGTGCGTGAAGTGCTCAAGCGGCTGTGCGTGGAGGGGGTGATCAGCCTGGGCAGCGACAAGTGCTATAGCCTGCAACCCCAGGCCCGGGCTGTACTGGAGCAAGGCCCCGGGCGTTGAAGCCATGGCCGGCCAGGGCTGGCCGGCCGGTGAAGGTCACGACTTGACCTTGCGCCGCAGGATGCCGTTGATCACGACGACGACCACGGCAATGCCGATGGCCAGGTACTGGAACGTCTGCTCACTGATCGTGCCCTGGCGCTGCAAGTAGCTCAGGCCGAACATCACGCCCATCATCACGACGATGATCAGGATCGAATACTTGAAGCGCTGCATGTGAGTCATCGAAGGTTCCTTGCGACATCGGGGGCAAAAGGCTCGCGACGAGCCGCGGCCATGATACAACGCAGCTGGCATAGGCGCTGCATTTCCTGCTGAGCCGCCAGGCGAGGGGCTGAAACCATTGGGCTTTCCCACCCCATGGAGCCCAACCATGCTCAAGCACATCCTGTATTGCTACCTGCTGCTGACCTCCGCCACGAGCCTGGCACTCGATACCGCGCCCCTTACCCAACCCCAACTGCTCAGGCTAGGCAACGCCCTGGCCTACACGGCAGGCGCCAGCCAATGGCAACAACTCTGGCAACGTGTACGCGAAACCGGCCACCTGCGCATCGAACCCGAACAACGCCACTTCACCCTGCCTCAAACGCGGCTCCCGGAACTGGCACGCCAGACCCTGGAAACCGCCGACCAAGTACTCCCCGTCAACCGTACCCAAGCGCTCTACCGCCGTGATTTCAGCCCAACGACCATAGGCCAGGTGAAGGGCCAGCCCCTGAATGCCTTCTGCCTGGTGGTCGACTGGCGCAGCCTCCCTGAAGCCATGCGCGAAAACCCACATGCCTACTTGGGCCAAGCCAGCCTGCTCGAGGCCTATCCCTGTGAGTGAGGGTAGCCCCACCCTTGGCGATACCGGATTGATCGACCGACGAAACCTCGAGGCCTGCAAGGCAATGACGGCGCGATGTCCTACGTGTGCAGCCATCGATACCCGCGAGCATTGCTCACTCCAGGCTACAGCCGCCGTTCCGCTTGGCGCCTAGCGACCGTTTTCCCAGCTGTCCGAGAATCTAGCCACGCCACTGGCCGGCATTGGCCAGCGGCCTGGCTCTAGCGACGCAGATGCCCTGTCATCGCGCTGTCCAACCTGCGAGGAAGTCACATATGGAATTGCCCGACCTGGATCGAATTGATATCACCCAGCTCCCGCACTCTCTCCAATCGCTGATCGAATGCATCGGCATTGAAAACGCCTACGTGCTGACCTGTACCTATGGCGGCAGGCCCAAGTACATCCCCAAGCACCGCGAACGCACCAAGCTTGCGGACATTCTCCCTGCCGAAGCCCTCGATGCGCTGATCAAGCGTTTCTCCGGCGTGGCCCTGGAGATCCCCAAGGCCGATCACTTCCAGCGCCAGCTGCGCAACCTGCAAATTCAGAAGGAAAGCGCCGACGGCCTGTCGCGCAGCTTGCTCGCCGACAAGTACGGCCTGAGCCTGCGCCAGATCGGCAACATCCGACGCCTGGAAAACCACGCCCGTTGAAGGCACCCACCCTGCGCAACCTCCCGCAACGATAAAGAGACGCCCCCATGACTACAATCGACAATAACCTGATCGGCTCCGTCATCAACGCCTTACCCATGGACCGCATGATCGCCGCCCCTTTGCAAGCGATGATCGATGCACAGGTGACGGCCAGCAAATCCTACGCCGACTTCCTGCTGAACGTCTGCATCAAGGACGGCAAGGCCACCGCGATCGAATTCAATTACGAAGAAACGCTGGTGGACGAACAGGGCCAGACTACCGGCACGGTCACGCGCAAGATGCAGATCCCGCTGATGGCGGCGATCACCCACCCCAACATCTGCATCGAGGAAGGCAAGGTGGAGTTCGAGCTGACCATCAGCCAGATGGCCGAAAGCACCACCGCCACCAATCTCGGCGGCGAAGCGGCAGGCTCCCTCGGTTGGGGGCCGTTCAAGCTCAACGTCAAAGCCAGTGCCAGCCACAAGTCGGAACAAACCCGCAAGACCGACACCCGTGCACGCTACGCCTTCAACACCATGGTACGCCGCCAGGAACCGCCAGAGGCCTTGCAGCGGGTCATGGACTTCTTGACCGATGCTGCCACCAAACCCGTTCGACTCGACGACAAGCCCGCACCCAAACTGCAGGACAAACCGCAAGACAAACCTAAGCGTGAAACACCGTCAAACTGAGGTGCTGGATATCATCGACATGCTCCCCCGCCCAAGGCGGGGGTTCCGCTTTCTTGAGGAGCCTACCCCGTGGACCCTGTTTCTCCCAGCCAAGCCCCTATGACCTCGAATGACCTGAGCGATATCACCCGAGGCCTGCAGGAAGCCGCCGCCGCCACCAATACCTTGATCGCGCAGCAATACATCAAGCTCTTCGACCAATTCTTCGACTACAACCCCCATGCACTCGGCACGCCGATGAAAGCCAAGATGGTGGAGGTGGCCCTGGGTGAGCAACACACCTTGCAAGTACCCTTGATCGCCTTGGTCAACCCTCGAGGGTTGGCGCTGGAACGCATGCAGGTCGACCTGTCGGTGCGGATCAACGGCATCGACACCCGCGCGGCACTGGAGCAGGCCCGAACTGACGCACCAGGTGCGCGTTTCCAGGTGACCGTGGGAAGCAATGGTCGCCGGGGCGACAATCGCGACCCTGACGAGGTACAGATCCGCATGCAATTCCAGGCCAGCGAGCCCCCCGAGGCGATCAATCGCCTGATCGAGGAATACACCAACCTCATCCTCCCCCAGCGTACCGCCACAGCCCCCAACACCCCGCCGAACGGAGAACGCAACGAGTTCATCGACGCTGCGACGGTTCGTTGAACCGTCGCAGCCACTTCAGAAATCACGTTTGTAGAAGATGTCCAACGAGCTGGCCAGCCCGCTAGCCGCCTCCAGGTAGACCTTCTTGCTCAGTTTGTAGCGCAAGGCGATGGTATTGGCCGGCTCGAATACCCCAACACCGTACCGTAAGCTCAGGCGCTCGGTCAGGTTGCCGCTGGCGACCACGCTGGTGGTGTTGCCAGAGCCCTCGGTGTCCAGCTGGAAGTCATCGATACCCAGGCTCGACGCCAGGCTGCCGGTGATCCCCGCGCTACCGGCCAGGCCAAGGCCCAGCGCGGCCTCGGCGAGCATGTTGTTGTCTTCGCCCGAGGTGCCCAGCGGACGCCCCAACACCAGGTACGACAGCGCCTGCTCCTGGCTCATGGCAGGCTCGGAGAACACCTTGGTGGTCGGCTGCTCGGCACTGCCGCTCAGACGGATGCCAGCGATCACGTCGTCGACCTGGCGGATCGCCTCGATGTCCAGGTAGGGCTGGTCGATGGGGCCGGCGAACAGCAGGCGTGCGCGACGGATGGTGAGGCGCTGGCCATAAGCGCGGTAGCGGCCGTCGGCCAGGCTCAGTTCACCGCGGGTGTCGAGGTTGTCGCCAATGTGCACGTGACCGAGCAGGTTGGCGGTCAGGCCGAAGCCGCTGAATGACAGTTTGTCGCGCCCCACCTCGACGTCGATGTCCATGGCGATCGCCATGGGCGCCTTGCCCTCCTCGGTCTGGTGGCCGACGATCACCGTGTCGTCGGAGACCTTGACCGTCGACGGCGGCAACTCGCGCACGGTGATCTTGCCCTTGGGCACCTGAACCTTGCCGGTCACCGCCAACTGCTCGTTGACCAGTCGGATGTTCAGGTCCGGTGCCACCTCCAGTGCGGCATAGGGCTCGACACTGACCGGCAATTGCTGGCCTTGCAGACGCAGGTCCATGCCCAGCACCTGGCCCCAGGTCAAGTTGCCCGACAATTGCCCGCGCCCCGCGTCGCCACTGCGCCAGTCGCCGTTGAGTTGCACCTGCTCGCCGGCGATTAACGCCCGCAACGACAGCTCTTCAAGGCTCACCGGCAACTCCGCGCCGCTCACGTGGCCGCCGCTGAGCACCAGGTCGCCATTGACCTGCGGTGCCAGCAGAGTGCCGGACAAGCGCCCACTGCCATTGAGCTGACCGGCCAGGCGCTCGACCATCGGCACGAAAGGCCGAGCGACCGACACGTCCAGCCCGCTCAGGCGGAAGTCGCCGGACAACGGCTTGTCGCGGCCCAGCGGGTCGATGCGTGCAGAGAGGTTCAATTCACCCAGGCGCTCGCCACGGAAGGTCAGACGGGTATCGACCTGGCGTGGCGCCAGGGTGCTGTCCAGGCGCAAGGCCTGGTAGGGAAAGTCGACCCAGCGCTCGTTGTCGCGCACCCGAAGTGTGCCGCCACTGGCGTCGACACTGATGCTGCCCTTGGGCCCACTGGCGGGAATGTCCAGGTTGATGTCGGCATTGAGCAGGCCCTGCCAGGCGAAGTCCTTCGGCAGCCATTGCGCGAGGCTGTCCAGCGGGAATTGTTTGAGGTGATAGCGCAGGCGCGGGTCTGGGGCCAAGCGCTGGTCGTCGCCGCACAGGCTGGCCTGCCCGGAACGCCAGCAGTGGGCGCCGAAGTCCAGCTGGCCGTTGGCCAGGCGCTGCAGACGCGCCGGAGCCTGCAACTGCCAGTCCTGGCCCCCGGCCTGGACCCGCCCGCTGGCCAGGCGGCCACGCCAATCACCCTTGGCCAGGGTACCGTCCATCGCCAGGTCCAACTTGAGCTGCGGGCCGTCGAGGGCGAGGCTCAGCGCCTGCTGACGGATATCGCCCTTGCCGCTGGCGTCCAGCGTGCCCAGTGCGGTTTCGCCCAGGCGGATGTTACCGACCTTGAGGGTAACCAACCCCCGTTGTGCGCTGTCCAGGCGAGCATCGAGGTCCAGGCGCTGAACACGGTTGTCGGCCTGGGCCAACTGTTGGCCTTGCAGGGTCAGCGTGCCTTGCGGTGCGCCAAGGGTGCCGGCCAGGTCGAGACGGCCCTTCACCTGGCCCTGCAGGCGCGGCCAGAGCTGGCCCAGGCGCGGCAGGTCGAGGTCGATGCGCCCGGCCAGGCGCTGTTGCAGGCTGGCGCTGCCGTTGATGCGGTTGTCGCCCAGTTGCACCGCCAGGCTACCGAGGGTCCAGGCTTCGCCCGCACCGCTGGCCTCGGCCTTGAGCAGGGCCGGCTGGCCGCGCAGGCGGCCCTTGAGGTCGAGCAACGCCTGCAATTTCAGGTGGCCGTCTTTCATCTCGCCCTGGCTGCGCAGCGGCCCGGCGAGGGTGCCGGGCAGCTCCGCCAGCCAGTAGGCAGGGTCCAGCGCCGACAGTTGCAGGTCGACGTCCCAGGCCAGGGTGTCGGCGAAGCGCACGGCGACGCTGCCAGCGGCCTTGCCCTGCCCCGCGCTCAGGGCAAGCTGTGGAAGGCGCACCTGGGCCAGGTCGCCGTCGAACGGGCTGGTGAGGTTGAAGGCGCCCGCAGGCCCGTCCAGGTCGCCGTTGAAGCTGCCTTGGTAGGCGCCGTCGCGGTACTGCACTTGGGCGGTGAGGCGTTTGAGAGTGACTTGCGGGGCCTGCTCCAGCGGATACAGGCGCAGCCAGGGAAAGTCCAGCCATTCGACCTGCGCCTCGGCGCTCAGACCTTGCTGCCAGTCGGCACTGGCCTGCAATTTGACTCGCTGGGTGTCGCTGGCACTGAGGTCCAGGGCATCGAGCCGCGCGCCCTTGGCATCGACCTTCCCGTCAAGGGCCAGGGCGATCGGCCCCTGCTCGGCCGGCAAGCTGGCCGCGCCCTTGAGTTGGTAACCCTTGAGCAGGTCGCCCTGGGCGGTAAGCTCGAGTTGCTGCAGTTGCAAGGTGTCGGGCAACGCCGCGGAGGCTTGGAAGGCGTCGGCGCGGACTTGGAGCGTGGCTGGCAGATGCTCGGCCAGCGCCTGCAACTCGCCGTTGATGCGCGCGTCGAGGTAGCCGCTGCTGGTGGCGTCGAGGGCCAGGGTCTTTTGCAGGTCGCCCTTGGCGGTCAGCACCAGTTGCCAGGGTTTGCCGTCAACCGCTGGCAGTTGCAGACTGGCATCGGCCGTCAACGGCCAAGCGCCCTGGGGCATCAGCGTGCCTTGCAGGGTCAGTTGCAAGTCATCACGCCGCAGGTGCAGGGCGTCGATGCGCAGGCCCTGGGCGGTCCAGTGCGCCGCCAGTTGCAGGTCACCGAGCAGATCGCTGTCGTCCAGGCGCAACTGGCCGACCTTCACCTCGCCCAGCTCGATGGCCAGCGGCAGGTTCAACGTCGGCAGTTGCAGGGGGCCGTCGCCCGGCTCGGCCTGCGAAGGGGCGAAAGCCATGTCGATGCGTTCGGCGTGCAGGCGGCCGATGCACAGGGTGGCGCGCAGCAGGCAGGCAGGCGTCCAGTCGAGCAGCGGCGCCTGGACCTCGACGCGGTTGCCCTCCTGCGCCCACGACAGTCGGCTGGCCTGCCACTGCCCGCCAAGGCGGCCCTGGAAGTCTTCGACCTCGAGCCCGGGCACCCACCCCAGGGCCCAGCGGCTGCCCGCTTGGGTGCCAAGCACCAGGCCCAGGGCGAGGGTCACCAGCAGCACCAATGCCAGCAGCGTCCACAACAGCGATTTGAGCACACGCATCACAGTTCCGGCCCCATGGAGAAGTGCAGTCGCAAGCCGCCGTCGTCATCCAGCGCCCGCGCCAGGTCCAGGCGCAGCGGGCCGACCGGAGAAACCCAGCGCACGCCGATGCCGACACCGGTCTTGAGGCTGGGCAGTTCCAGCGAATTGAACGAGTTGCCCTGGTCGATGAAGGTCGCCACGCGCCATTTCTCCGTGAGCGAATATTGGTACTCGGCGCTGCCCGCCACCAGGTAGCGGCCACCGATGCGGTCGCCGTCGCTGTTCTTCGGCGACAGGGTCTGGTAGTCGTAGCCGCGCACGCTCTGGTCGCCACCGGCGAAGAAGCGCAGTGACGGCGGGATGTTGTTCTTGTAGCCATTGGTGGCACTGCCGCCGAATTGCAGGCGACCGAGGAAGCGGTGGTTCTGGCCGAGAGTGGTCAGCCCCTTGAGCAGCACGTTGCCGTGCACCAGGTTGGTGTCGGAAACCAGCCCTTGCTTGGCCACCTGCAGGTCGAACTGCAAGCGGTAGCCGTTGTGCGGGTCGATGCGGTTGTCGCTGCGCAGGTAGGCGAAGCTGATGCCAGGCATCAGCAGGTTGCTCAGGCCAGAGTCGTCGCCCAGACGGTATTCCTCGCGCTGGTACTTCAGCGAAATCACCCGTTGCCAGCCACTGGGCAGCTTGCTGTGCCACTCAGGCCCGACCGTGAGCAGCTTGCTCAAGGTATCGGTGCCCGCAATCTCCTCGTTCTGGTAACCGCCGGCAAAGCGCAGCTTGTCGGTCAAGGGCGGATCGAGCGGGATGTCGTAGAACAGCCCGACGTTCTGTCGGGGTGCGGAGAGTTCGGTTTCCCAGCCATAGCTGTGGCCTTGCGGGTTCACCCAGTGGCGCGTCCAGTTGGCCTTGCCGCGTGGGCCGACGTCGGTCGAGAAGCCCAGGCCCAGGCCCAGGGTGCGTGGTTTGCGGATGTCGAGGCGGACATCCACCGGCACTACTTCAGCAACCGCCGCGGTAGGCGCAGCATCCACGCGCACACCTTCGAAGTAGCCGCTCGATTGCAGGTCGTTGTTCAGCTCGGCGATCAGTTCCGAGTCGTAGGGCGTGCCGGGCTTGAAACCGACCATGCGTTGCAGCAGGTCGTCGTCCAGGGGCGTGTCGCCGCCGAAGGTGACCTTGCCCAGCCGGTAGCGCGGGCCGCTTTGATAGACCAGTTCGATGTCCGCCACCCCGGCCTGGGGGTCGACCGCCAGGCGCTGGCGGGTGAAGCGACCGTTGAAGAAGCCATAGCGCGAGGCCTGGTTCTGGATCAGCCGCTTGGCGTCCTCGTAGACCCCGTGGTTGAGTTGCTCGCCGGCGCGCAACGCACGGCTGTCGGGGATTCGAAAGGCCTTCATCTCGCTGGCCGGGCCCTCGATGCGCACGGTCACGTTGCGCAGCCGCACCGGCTCGCCGGGGTCGACACGCAAGAGCAACTGCGCGGGCCGCTCGGCCTTGCCTGGCGCCTTGACCTCGCTGTCGATCTGCGCCTGGTAATAGCCCAGAGCCTGGGCAGCCTTGCGCGCCTGCTCCTCGGCACCACGGCTGAAACGCAACAAGGCCTCCTCGTCGCGGTCGCCGAGGCTGCCGATGTAGCCTTCGATATTGGCCTGCAATGCCTTGTTGGCCGGTTTCACCCGCACCAACAGCTCACTCTGGCCCCATGCTGCACAACTGGCGGCCCAGAAGACCAGGCCCCAGGTAAGTCTTCCTGAATACGTCATGCGCGGCATCCTACCAGAGCCGACGCACGGAAGCCGAGGCCGGAGGGCAGGATCAGACTTGGACGACGCCCGACGACACCGGGTTGGGATGGAAAAACACTTTCTCCAGGATCGGCCCCACCGCGATCTCGCCGATTTCCTGATACCCCTGGCGCTGGTAGAACGCCAGGTAATGGGAGTTACCGGTGTCCAGCACCACCCCTTGGGTATTGGGGTCTTCCGCGCACCATTCGTGCACAGCCTGTAGCAGTTGCTCACCGTATCGCTGACCCTGGAACTGCGGGTGCACACCCAGCAATGGCAGCACGTGCACCTGCTCGCTGGGCAGGCAAGCGGCCAGGGCAGCCTGGTAGTCGAGGTAACGACGGGTGCAGCGCAGACCGGTGCCGAGGATCATCCGCAGGCGCCAGGCCCAACTGTCGGCCACGCCCAGGCGGCGCTGCGGCGGCACGATCAGCGCCAGCCCCACCAGGCGGTCGTCGACCAACAGGCCCAGCGCCGGCAACTGCAAGGCGAAATGCTGGCGTACCCATTCGCGCACCAGCACCCGCAGACGCCGCTCGTAGCCGGGACGCTGGCCCTCGAACAGGTAGGCGAAGGTGGGTTCGTGGCGGTAGGCGTGATAGAGCAGCGAACGCGCCTCGCGGCCGTAGCCATCGTCGAGCAGCACGACCCGGGCTTGTGCGGCAGTGGTTTCGGGCATTGCGACAGACCTCCTTGGAGTGGGCATACAGTGCCTTGGAGGTGTGCCGCAGGGTTATCGTTCACCTCCCCTTGAGCACGTTAGCAGTGCACATCGGCGCCCGCCACGCTGGCCGCCATCGCCGATGTCGGCTAGCATCCGAAGCTTTTACCAGGGTTGTCTTTCCATGAAGATCGTCTCGTTCAACATCAATGGCCTGCGCGCCCGCCCGCACCAGCTGGCGGCGTTGATCGACAAGCACCAACCGGACGTGATCGGCCTGCAGGAAACCAAGGTCAGCGACGATCAGTTCCCGTTGGCCGAGGTGCAGGCACTGGGTTATCACGTGCACTTCCACGGCCAGAAGGGTCATTACGGTGTCGCCCTGCTCTCGCGCCAGGCCCCCTTGTCGCTGGTCAAAGGTTTCGCCACTGACGAGGAAGACGCCCAGCGCCGCTTCATCTGGGGCGCCTTCGCCGACGCCAATGGCACGCCGGTGACGGTCATGAACGGCTACTTCCCCCAAGGCGAAAGCCGCGACCACCCCACCAAGTTCCCGGCCAAGCAACGCTTCTACAGCGACCTGCAGGCGCTGCTCGAAGGGCAGTTCAGCAACGACCAGCCGCTGGTGGTGATGGGCGACCTGAACATCTCGCCGCAGGACTGCGACATCGGCATTGGCGCGGACAACGCCAAGCGCTGGCTGAAGACCGGCAAGTGCAGCTTCCTGCCTGAAGAGCGCGAGTGGATGGAGCGCCTGAAGGGCTGGGGCCTGGTGGACAGTTTCCGGCACTTGCACCCGGAGGTGGCCGACCGCTTCAGCTGGTTCGACTACCGCAGCCGTGGGTTCGAGGATGAGCCCAAGCGGGGGCTGCGCATCGACCTGATCATGGCCTCACAGGGGTTGCTGCCGCGGGTCAAGGCGGCGGGGGTGGATTATGAATTGCGGGGGATGGAGAAGCCTTCGGACCATGCGCCGATCTGGCTGGAGCTGAACTAAGGGTGTCAGCGCCGGCCCTATCGCGGGGCGAGCCCGCTCCCACGGGCAGCGCGCCGTTTCCAGTGCCTGTGGCAGCAGGCTTGCCCCGCGATAGGGCCATCGGCGCCGACCTAACCCTTACAGGCTAACTCCCAACGCCCGCCGCACCTGCTCGCCACGCGCATCGTCCGCCGCACTGACCACGGCAAACGCATAGTCGCCATGGGACCAGTAGCGCGCTTCCAGCAACCCATCGGTACGCTGCCCATTGGGCATCTCGTAGCGTTCCCCGGGCGAGCGCATGAACAGGCTGATGCGCTGGCCATCGCCATCCTGGAACACCAGCAACGCCGCCGGGCCGTTCTCGTTGGCCAACAGCCGCGCGCCCACAGGCTTCAAGCCGTAACCGGTCAGGTCCGGCAACTGCCCGACGCGATTGAAGTGGCGCCCCAGCCAGGCCTGCAACTGCGCCGGGTCGTTGGCCTGAATGTCCAGCGCCGTCGCGTCGGCGAACAGTTTGTGCGCCTGCACCGCATCCGCCATCGGCAGGTCGCCCGCCACCAGGCTGGTGCCGCGCATCTGCCAGCCGCCCACGCCACCCAGCCCCAGCGCCAGCACCATCACCGCCGCCGTGGCCCAGCGCTGCTGGCGGCGCTGGCGCAGCCGGCGGCGCAACGGGGCCAGTTCCAGGTCAGGGTTGTGCGGCAGCTCGCCAAACCCGGCCAGGGCCGCACGCAGGCGCCGGGCATCGTTGCGCCAGGCCTCGATACGCGCCGCCTGCTCCGGGTTGGCCGTCAGCCAGGCCTCGACTTCGGCGCGCCGCGCCGGCGCCAGGCGGTCGTCGACATAAGCGTGCAGCTCTTGCTCGGTGGGGATCAGGCGTGTCATTTCAGTCTCCGCAAGGCCGGGGTCAGCGGCTTGCCTTCAGTCAGTTCGCGCAACGCGGCACGGGCGCGCGACAGCCGCGACATCACCGTGCCAATCGGGATTTCCAGGGCCTGGGCGACCTCCTTGTAGCTCAGCCCCTCGACACTGACCAACAGCAGCAAGGCGCGTTGCTCGCTGGGCAGGCGGGCAAAGGCCTGCAGGTCGGCCTGGGCCAGCACGATGCTCTCGGTCTCCCAGCCCATCGGCTCGTCGGCCTCCTGGCCGCGGCCGAACCAGCTCAGCCAGCGGGCATGCAGGCGATCGCGGCGTTTACCGTCGAGGAACAACCGGTAAAGGATGGTGAACAGCCAAGCCCGCAGGCTTTCCGCCTCGCGCTGCTGGCCACTGCGGGTCAGGGCGCGCTCGACCGTGGCCTGGACCAGGTCGTCGGCGCTGCCCGTCTCGCGGGTCAGCCATAAGGCGAAGCGGCGCAGGCAGCGCAGCAGCTCTCGCCATTGTTGTTCATCCAGATCGTGCATGGTCAGGCCTCGGCCCCATGGGCAGTCAGTGTAAGGGGCAGACGCGCCGACATGAAACGTATTCCCCAGGCGGGAATAAATTTTTCGCCCGTTCGTCGTATGGGCTCATTCACCGACGTGGACCGTCACCATGAACACTCCCCTGCAAGGCGTCGCCAAAGCCGTGCGGCTGGCCGCCATCGGCGCCGGCATCCTGGCCCTGGGCGCGGGTTTCGCCTACGCCGCCGGCTGGATCGGCCAGCCCGCATTGACTCCGCAGCGCATCATCGACACCTTCGAGGCCCAGGCCGGCCACCACCCTGGCTACCGGAAGAACCACGCCAAGGGCCTGTGCGTCAGTGGCTACTTCCAGAGCAGCGGCCTGGCCGAACCGCTTTCCACCGCCCGGGTGTTCAGCCAACTGCGGGTGCCGGTGATCGGCCGCTTCGCCATCGGCGGCGCCAACCCATATGCCCCGGACGCCGCAGTGCCCACCCGCAGCCTGGCGATCCAGCTGAGCAGCGACGACGGCCAGGTCTGGCGCACCGGCATGAACAACCCACCCGTCCTGGCCGTCAGCACCCCGCAGGGGTTCTACGAGCAGGTCCTGGCCGGTTCGCCGGACCCGGCCACCGGCAAGCCAGACCCGGCGAAGATCCAAGCCTTCTTCGCTGCCCACCCCGAGAGCGCGGCCTTTCGCCAGTGGTCAGCCAGCTACAAGGCCAGCGACAGCTTCGCCAGTACCGACTACAACAGCATCAATGCCTTCCGCCTGATCGACGCTGGCGGCAAGGCCCATCCAGTGCGCTGGCGCCTGGAGGCACAGACGCCTTTCGCCCCGTTGCCGGCGCAGGTCGACGACAAGCAGTTGCTCCAGCACGATCTGCAACAACGCCTGGCCAAGGGCCCACTGCGCTGGACCCTGCGCCTGACCCTGGCCGAGCCCGGCGACCCGGTCGACGACCCGGCGCGCCCATGGCCTGCCGAACGCGCCAGTATCGATGCCGGCACCTTGGTGATCGAACGGGTCGACGCCCCTGAGCAAGGCGCCTGCCGCGACCTGAACTTCGACCCGCTGATCCTTCCGCACGGTATCGAGCCGTCCGCCGACCCGATCCTCGCCGCCCGCTCGGCCGCCTATTCCGAGTCGTTCAACCGCCGCAGCCGGGAAACCCTCGGCGCAGGAGCCCGCCCATGAAGCCCACCGCCTTCCACCCCCTGGCCCGGTTGCTGCACTGGCTGATGGCCGCGCTGATCCTGGCGATGTTGTTCATCGGTGTGAGCATGGTCAGCGACCTGTCGAACCGCCACCCACTGCTGGTCGAGTTGCACAAGGCCACCGGCCTGGCCCTGCTGGCCTTGGTGCTGGTGCGCATCGGCCTGCGCCTCGCCCTGCCCCACCCACCGCTGCCCGCCGACTTGCCGCCCCTGCAGCGCCTGGCCGCCAGCGCCTCGCACCGGGTGTTGTACGCGCTGATGCTGGCCATGCCGCTGCTGGGCTGGGCGATGCTTTCGGCCGGCGGCTACCCGCGTCCGCTGCAACTGCCTGCCATCGCCCCCCACGACCTGCAGTTGTACGCCGTGCTGCGCCAAGCCCACGGCTGGGCCGGCTACCTGTTGTTCGCCACCGTCCTCGCCCACCTGGCGGCGGCGCTGGCGCACGCGCTGGTGCGCCGCGACGGCGTGCTACGCAGCATGTGGCCGGGGCCGCTGGGACGTGGCGAGTGAAGCGGGAAATGGGTCGACAGAGATAAAGAGGTATTACTAACATCGGGGTTTTACCTGCCTGCCCTGGAACGCCCCGATGAATACCGCGAAGGACCCCGCCGCCCCCCTCGACCTGCGCCCACTGCTGTTGGTCAACATGGCCTGCACCATGTCGATGATGGCTTTCGTCGCGCTGATCGGCCCGATCGCCCGCTTGCTGGGCATGGCCACCTGGCAGGCGGGTGCGGCCGTGACCGTGGCCGGGGTGGTCTGGGTGTTGCTCGCCCGCCCCTGGGGCCGCGCCGCCGACCGCCTGGGCCGGCGGCGCATCCTGTTGCTGGGCAGTGCGGGCTTCACCCTGGCGTACTGGCTGCTGTGCCTGTTCATCGACGGCGCTCTACGCTGGCTGCCCGGGGCGACCCTGGCCTTCGTCGGCCTGATGCTCACCCGCGGCCTGATCGGCGCCTTCTATGCCGCTCTGCCGGTGGGGGGCAACGCGCTGGTGGCCGACCACGTCGCCCCTGAGCGGCGCGCCCGCGCCATGGCCCTGCTCGGTGCGGCCAACGCCGTCGGCCTGGTGCTGGGCCCGGCGCTGGCGGCGCTGCTGGCGCGCTATAGCCTGAGCTTGCCGTTCTATCTGATGTCGTTGCTGCCAGCGGCGGCATTCGCGGTGCTGCTGTTCAAGCTCAAGCCGCACCCCCTGGCCCACAGCCATGCACCAAGCCCGGTACGGCTGAGCGACCAACGCCTGCGCAGGCCCCTGGTGGTGGCGTTCACCGCCATGCTCAGCGTGACGGTTTCGCAGATCACTGTCGGCTTCTTCGCCCTCGACCGCCTGAAGCTGGCCTCGGCCGACGCCGCCCAGGCCGCCGGTATCGCGCTGACCGCCGTGGGCGTGGCGCTGATCCTGTCGCAACTGCTGCTGCGCCGCCTGGAGTGGCCGCCACAGCGGATGATCCGCGTCGGCGCCAGCGTCTCGGCCCTGGGTTTCGCCGCAGGCGCCCTGGTGACCACAGCGCCGGCGCTGTGGGCCTGCTTCTTCGTTGCGGCCGCCGGCATGGGCTTCGTCTTCCCGGCCTTCTCGGCACTGGCGGCCAACGCCATGCATGCCTCCGAGCAGGGCGCCACCGCAGGCTCGATAAGCGCGGCCCAAGGCATGGGCGCGGTGATCGGGCCACTGGCTGGCACGCTGGTCTACGCCATCGACCCGCGCCTGCCATTCCTGGCCGTGGCCGCCCTGTTGCTGGTGGTCGGGCTATGGCCGGCGCGAGGCGACCAACGCGGCTGACAAGCACAGCGCTTTGCCGTGCAGAGTGTGTTTTAATGCGATGCCCATTATTTTTGACACCTCTGATCACTCATTCTCAAGGCGGCTATGGACACGGGGACACGACTCAAACTGGTGCGTGAACGCAACAACCTCTCCCAGCGGGAACTGGCCCGCCGCAGCGGCCTGACCAACTCGACGATCTCGCAGATCGAACAGAACCGGGTCAGCCCTTCGGTCAGTTCCCTGAAAAAACTCCTCGAAGGCATCCCCATGAGCCTGGCGGAGTTCTTCAGCTTCGACGAGCCGGCCCGTGAGGAGCGCTTCGTGTTTCGCGGTGGCGAGCAGCCGGACCTCGGCCGCAACGGCCTGCGCATGTTGCTGGTCGGCGCCAGCGTCGAGGGCCGGCAGATGCGCATGCTGCGCGAACTGTATGCCCCAGGCGCCGATTCAGGTGACCCGATCGTGCATGCCGAAGGCGAGGAATGTGGCTTGGTCACCCGTGGCACCATCGAGCTGTGGGTCGATGGCCAGGTAAGCATCCTCAACTCGGGCGACGGCTACTACATCCCCACCACCCTGCCCCACAGCTTCAAGAACATCGGCCCCGACGAGGCCGAGATCATCAGCGCCAACACCCCGGCGAACTTCTGACCGACCATGCCCGCCCCCAGCACCCGCGCGGTGTACCAGTGCCTGCGTGACGCCGCCCTCGGCGCGCGGGCGCTGGTGGTGCTCGACCAGCCAGGCAGCGGCCTGTTCGAAGTGGCCATCGACGGCTGGCGCCTGACGCTGGCCTGCGACGGCGAAGGCCTGGCTCATTGCCTGCATTGCCGTGATGACGAGGGCCAGACGGCAGGGCTGGAAGACTGGCAGCGCTACGGCACCAACCCCACCGACCTGTTGAGCATCTGGGAGCGCGGGCGCATCGAGCGATTGCTCGCGCCCCAGGGCTGACGCCTCAGGCCAGGGCCGCTTCGACGAAGTCCAACCTGTCCTGGCCAAAGAACATCTGCTCGCCGACGAAACACGTCGGCGCGCCGAACACGCCCCGCTTCACCGCATCTTCAGTCACTTGCTTGAGCACCGCCTTGACCTCGCCATCACTGGCCAGCGCTTGGAAATGCGCCGGGTCGAAGCCCGCCTCCTCCAGGGTCTGGCCCAGCACCGCGGCATCCGCCAGGTTGCGCCGCTGCACCCAGAAGCCCCTGAACAGTGCCCCGAGCAGCGCCTCGAAGCGCTCCGGCGCGTGCAGTTGCATGCCGAGTGCCCCGCGCATCAGGTTCAGGGTGTTGATCGGAAACCCCGGCGGCAGGCCGAACGCCACGCCATAGCGGTCAGCGAAGCGCTGCAGGTCGACGAACATGTAGCGCCCCTTGGCCGGCACCATCACGGGCGAGGCATTGCCGGTGGCTTGGAACACCCCACCGAGCAGCATCGGGCGGTACATCAGCGTGGCGCCGTGACGGGCGCACAGGGCGGGAAGCTGGGTCCAGGCGAGGTAGCTGGCCGGGCTGCCCAGGTCAAAGAAGAACTCGACGGTCTTGCTCATGCTTCAGTCCTTGTGTGTGAGGGCGGGTTACCAGCGTTCGATCCAGGGGCGCAGGTCGAGTTCGAAGGTCCAGGCGTCGCGAGGCTGGGCGTGCAGGAACCAGTAGCTGTCGGCGATGTGCGCAGGGTCGAGGATGCCGTCCTGGTCCTTGAGGGCGTAGCGCTCGGGGAAGCTGTCGCGAATGAACGCGGTATCGATGGCACCGTCCACCACCACGTGGGCGACATGGATGTTTCGCGGCCCCAGCTCGCGCGCCATGCTCTGGGCCAGCGCCCGCAGGGCGTGCTTGGCCCCGGCGAAGGCGGCGAAGCCGGCGGCGCCACGGGTGCCGGCGGTGGCGCCGGTGAAGAGGATGGTGCCGCGTTCGCGGGTGACCATGCGCCGGGCCACGGCCTGGGCGGTGAGGAAGCCGGCGAAGCAGGCCATTTCCCAGATCTTGAAGTATTTGCGTGGGGTTTCTTCGAGGATCGAGCACGGCACGTTGGCGCCGATATTGAAGACGAAGGCGTCGATGGGGCCGATGTCGCGCTCGATGGTTTCGACCAGTTCGGCGACCTCCTCTTCCTTGCGCGCGTCGGAGCCGAAACCGTGGGCCTGGCCACCGGCGGCGCGGATTTCGTCCACCAGCGGTTGCAGCTTCTCGGCCTGGCGGCGGGTGACGCAGGCCACGTAGCCTTCGCGGGCGAAGCGCTTGGCGATCTCACCGCCGGTGGCGTCGCCGGCGCCGATGATCAGGGCGACTTTTTGTTGTTGTGCCATGGTGCCTCCTCTGTGGTGGGTCTGTTCGAGCCCAATTAATAAACGATCATTTAGTAAACGAACGCTATGCTATGATCCGCCCACCGTCAAGCCAGCGCGAGGTTCCACGGATGCGCTATTCCACCGACCACAAACAACAGACCCGCGACAAATTGCTCGCCAGCAGCGGCGCGCTGGCCAAGCGCGGCGGGTTCGCCAGCACCGGCGTCGCCGGGCTGATGAAGGCCATCGGCCTCACTGGCGGCGCCTTCTATAACCACTTCCCGTCCAAGGATGACCTGTTCACCGAGGTGGTGCGCCGCGAGCTGTCCAACAGCCCCCTCGCCCGCCTGGCCAGCAAGGGCGCCGACCGCCAGCACCTGCGCCGTTGCCTGACGCAATACCTGAGCCTGGCCCACCTGCACAATGCCGAAGGCGGCTGCCCGCTGCCGCCGCTGGGCGTGGAGATCGCCCGCGCCGAGCGCCCGGTGCGCGAGGAAGCCGAGCACTGGCTGGTCGAACTGCATGCGTTGTGGAGCCAGACCCTCGACGATGAACACCTGGCCTGGGCGTTGATCAGCCAGTGCGTGGGCGCCCTGGTGGTGGGGCGCATGCTGGCCAGCGAGGCGGTCCAGACCCAAGTGCTTGCCGCCAGCCAACAGTTCGTCGACAGGGCCCTGGATGAAAACCGCTAGCCTGTTGCTGGGCCTGGCCCTGAGCCTGCCCGTGCACGCCGATGAGGCCTGCCCGCCGGGCCAGTACCCGGTGTGCCTGATGGGCTGCTTCTGCGCCCCGATCGACCCCGGCCAGGCCGGGCAGGTGCTGGCCGATGTCGAGCGCATGGCCAGCGCCAGCCTGGTGTTCGCTTTGCAGCAGGCGCGAGATGAAGCCACGGCGGCGGGCAGTGAGCCGATTCCCTTGCACATCCGGGCACAACTTGAACCGTGGTACGACTTCGCCGTGCTCGACGCGGTGCGCTATCGGGTGGGCGACCCGCAGCAATTCAGCGCGGCCAATGCGCTGTTGCACAACCCGGATGTGAATGCCGTGACGCTGATCGACACCGTGATCTTCCGCCGCACGCAGGATGCCGAGGACAACGTGGCGCTATGGGCCCACGAGCTCAAGCATGTGCAGCAGTATCAGCAGTTGGGGGTGGAGGCGTTCGCCCAGCGCTATACGCGGGACTACAACGCGCTGGAGGGGCCGGCCTATGCCATCGAGGCCGAGGTGGCGAAGGCGCTGCGCGAGCGGCGGTCGGGGCAGGCGCGCTGATTAAGTGGCTGGGTTTACCGGCCCTACGCGGGGCAAGCCCGCGCCTACAAAGGATAGGGCCGGCACCTGGCATCACCGCAACAACGCCTGGATCTGATCACGCAGGCTGTCGAGATCGAACGGCTTGGCCAGGATCGGCGCCTGGCGCGCGATCGGGCTGCCGGACTCGAGGATCTCCGCCGGGTAGCCGCTGATGAAGATCACCTTCAGGTCTGGCCGCAGCTTCACCGCAGGCTCGGCGATCTCCACCCCGGAAATCCCGCCCGGCAAGCGGAAGTCGGTGACCATCAGGTCCAGGTGCGGCTTGCTGGCGAGGATCTCGAACGCCTGCTCGCCATCCTCGGCCACCAGCACGTGGTAGCCCTCGCCTGACAGGTAGTCCCGCAGGATCATGCGGATCGCCGGCTCATCCTCGACGACCAGCACCACGTCTTGTGCATCTTCACTCATGACAACGCCTTGACTCTCGAAAGGTTGGCATCAGACCCCAGGCTCACGCAGAGGTTGCCGTGACGGGTCGTTTTGTTGGCTGCTAGCCGCCAATGGCAGCAACACGCTGAAAATGGCACCGCGCCCCGCCTCGCTGTCGACCAGGATACGGCCACCGTGGGCCTGGACGATCTGCTCGGAGATGTACAGCCCCAGGCCCAGGCCGCCACTGGCCTGTTGCGCGGCGATGCGCTCGAACTGCTGGAAGATCCGCTGCTGGTCGGCGAGGCTCACGCCGATGCCCTGGTCCTGCACCTGCACGCAGGCCATGCCATCCTGGCGCAACACCCGCACCTGTACCGGCTTGCGTTCACCATAGCGCAAGGCATTGGACAACAGGTTGGCCAGCACCTGTTCGATGCGAAACTCATCCCACTCCCCTTGCAACGCCTCGCAGTGTTGCAACTCGATGCGCGTATCCACGGCGGCGGCCTGCGCCGCGAAGTTTTCCACCAGGCCGCGCACCAGTTGCCCCAGGTCGAAGGTCTTGGGCCGCAGCGACAACTTACCGGTACGGATGCGCGAGACGTCGAGCATGTCTTCGATCAGGCGGATCAGGCTGTTGATCTGCCGCTCGTCACGCTCGACCATGGCGTGCAACTTGTCCTGGCTGAACGCCTCCAGGTTGCCGCGGGCCAGGTGCATCTTGCGCAGCTGGGTTTCCAGGATCAGGCCATTGAGCGGCGTGCGCACCTCGTGGGAGACGATCGACATGAAGTCGTCGCGCATGCGCACCGCATGCTCCAGCTCGCTGCGCGCCACCTGCAACTGGGCCAGTAACTGTTCCTGCTCCTGGCGGCTGCGCTCCAGCGCCTGGAGCTGGCGGTCGAGGATCTTGCGCTGGCGGAACAGGTCGACGAACACCGAGACCTTGCTTTTCACCGCCTGGGTGTCCAACGGTTTGTGCAGGAAGTCCACCGCGCCGCTCTCATAGCCCTTGAAGGCGTAGTTCATCTCGCGCCCGGCGGCGCTGACGAACACGATGGGGATGTTCTTGGTCTTTTCCATGCCGCGCATCAGCTCGGCCAGCTCGAAGCCGTTCATGCCGGGCATCTGCACGTCGAGGATGGCCAGGGCGAACTCGTGTTCGAGCAGCAGCGACAGGGCCTGCTCGGCAGATTGCGCCTGGTGCACCTGACGGCCTTCGCCCTGGATCAGGGCGTCGAGGGCCAGCAGGTTTTCCGGCAGGTCGTCGACGATCAGCAGTTTGGAGGTGATAGGGCTCAACATGCGCAGGGTTCCAGGGTAGCGAGCAACTGCCCGATACCGCTCAGAGAAAGAATATGGTCAGGCCGGTGCAGGGCCAGTGCGGCCTCCGGCATCAGCGCGACCTGTGCGTCGCGGGGGTCCTGGACCACGGTACGGCCCCCGCTGTTCTTGATGTAGGCCAAGCCCCGCGCACCGTCTTCATTGGCCCCGGTGAGCAGGATGCCGAGCAGGCCGGCACCGTAGGCATCGGCCGCCGACTGGAACAGAAAGTCGATCGCCGGGCGCGAAAAGTGCACGGGCTCTTCCTGGCTCAACGACAGGCGCAGGTCGCGCTCCACCGACAGGTGGTAGCTGGGGCCGGCGACGTAGATCAACCCTGCCAGGATCGGCTCCTTGTCCCGCGCCTCGTGCACCGGGCGTTGCAGGCGCCGTTGCAGCACTTCGGCGAGCTGGCTGTGGCGGTCGTGCGGCAGGTGCAGCACGCACAGCACCGGCAGGCTGAAATCGCCGGGCAAGGCGCCAAGCACCTTGAACAGCGCCGCCACGCCGCCGGCCGAGGCGCCAATGACCACCGCACGGATGCCGTTCATGATTTGCGGTAGATCCGTTCGGGCCGTACCAGCGCCTCGAAACGGTCGCTGTAGGCGGAAAAGTCGATCGACTCCTTGCTGCCCAGCACCAGGAAGCCGCGGTGGCACAACGACTCATGGAACAGGCCCAGGGCGCGGTCCTGCAGGTCCTTGTTGAAATAGATCAGCACATTGCGGCAGGACACCAACTGCACCTCGGAAAACACGCTGTCGGTGGCCAGGCTGTGGTCGGCGAAGGTCACGTTCTCGCGCAGGCTGCTGTCGATGATCGCGTTGCCGTAGGCGGCGGTGTAGTACTCGGAAAAGTCTCGGCGCCCACCGGCCTTGCGGTAGTTCTCGGCATACCCCTGCATGCTGGCCATCGAGTAGATGCCCTGCTTGGCCTTGTCCAGCGAGTGCGGGTTGATGTCGGTGGCGTAAATGATCGTGCGCTCGAGCAGGCCTTCCTCGCGCAGCAGGATGGCCATGGAGTACACCTCCTCGCCCGTGCTGCACCCGGCGATCCAGATCTTGATCGACGGCCAGGTGCGCAGCAGCGGCACTACCTCCTGGCGCAGCGCGAGGAAATGGCCGGGGTCGCGGAACATCTCGCTGACTGGGATCGTCAGGTACTGCAACAGCTGCATGAACATGCCTGGGTCGTGCAGCACCCGCTCCTGCAAGGCCGTCACGGTGCGGCACTCGAACTGGCGCAGGGCGTGGAGGATCCGGCGCTTGATCGAGGCGCCCGAGTAGTTGCGAAAGTCGTAGCTGTACTTGAGGTAGATCGCCTCGATCAGCAGCCGGATCTCGATATCGGTGTTGCGTTCGCTAGTCAAATTCGCTCCAGTTGCGGCAGCCACACACGGATCAACGAGAACAGGCGGTCCAGGTCGATCGGTTTGGCCAGGTAGTCATTGGCGCCGGCCTGCAGGCAACGCTGCTGGTCGTCCTTCATGGCCTTGGCGGTCACGGCGATGATCGGCAGCTTGCGCCACTGCGGCTGCTGGCGGATCAGGCGGGTGGCCTCGTAGCCGTCCATCTCCGGCATCATCACGTCCATCAGCACCAGGTCGACGTCCTCGTGCTGCTCCAGACGCTCCAGCGCCTCGCGGCCATTGCGCCCGATCTCGACGATCGCGCCCTTGTGCTCCAGGGCGCTGGTCAGGGCGAAGATGTTGCGCACATCGTCGTCCACCAACAGGATTTTGCGCCCTTCGAACACCTTGTCGCGGCTACGCGCGGTCTTGAGCATGCGCTGGCGGTCGTGGGACAGCTGCGACTCGACCTTGTGCAGGAACAACGTGACCTCGTCGAGCAAGCGCTCGGGCGAGCGTGCGCCCTTGATGATGATCGAGCGCGAGTACTTGAGCAGGTCGGCCTCCTCCTCGCGGGTGAGGTTGCGCCCGGTGTAGACGATCACCGGCGGGAAGCTGCGGATGTCTTCGGCGGTCATGCGCTTGAGCAACTCGTTGCCGAGCATGTCCGGCAGCTTGAGGTCGATGATCATGCAGTCGTAGATATTCTCGCGCAGCAGCGCCAGGGCGTCCTGGGCCATGGCCACGGCAGTGATCTCGATGTCGTCGTCGCCGATCAGGCGGGCAATGCTCTCGCGCTGCAGGTCGTCGTCCTCCACCAGCAGGATGTGCTTGAGCTTCTGGGTCAGTTTGGCCTCCAGGCGCGCGAACACCGCCTTGAGCTCCTCGCGGCTGGTAGGCTTGACCGCGTAGCCCACGGCGCCCATGTGCATGGCCGCCTCGACGCGGTCTTCGACAGAGATGATGTGCACCGGAATGTGCCGGGTCGAGGCCTGCTCCTTCAGGCGCTGCAACACGGTCAGGCCCGAGTGGTCGGGCAGGCGCATGTCCAGCAATATGGCGTCTGGCAGGTACTGCGCGGCCAGCTCGAAGCCCTCGTCGGCCCCTTGGGCCGCCAGGCAGCTGTAGCCCAGCTCGTGGGCGAGGTCGAAGAGGATGCGGGCGAAGTTCGGCTCGTCCTCGATCACCAGGATGCAGCGGTTGCCGAACGGCGCACGCTCGCGGTCGTCGGCGAAGGTCGGGGCCGGGCGCGCCACCGGAACGGGCACAACCGAGCGAGATGGGGGTGGCAGTTGGTCAACGGCCGGACGCAAGCTGTGCACCTCGCCTTGCTCGACCACCGACTCGTAGCGCTCGGGAACGATCAGGCTGAACACGCTGCCCTGCCCCGGGCTGCTGTCGACGCTGATCTGCCCGCCCAGCAGGTGCGCCAGGTCACGGGAAATGGAAAGGCCCAGCCCGGTGCCGCCGTAGCGGCGATTACTGGTGCCGTCGACCTGGTGGAAGGCACCGAAGATCGCCTGCTGCTGGTCGGCGGCGATACCGATGCCGGAGTCGCGCACGGCGAAGACGATGCCCATGCCGGCCTGCTGGCTGATGCTCAGGCTGACCTGCCCGCGTTCAGTGAACTTGACGGCATTGGACAGCAGGTTCTTGAGGATCTGCTCCAGACGCTGCCGGTCAGTGAACAGGGTCGCCGGCACCTGCGGCTCGACCTGCACGGAGAAGGCCAGGCCCTTGTCGTCGGCCAGCGGTTGGAACATGCCGCGCAAGCCCTCGACCAGGCGCTCGAGCTGGGTGGTTTCGGGGCGCACTTCGAGTTTGCCGGCCTCGACCTTGGCGATGTCGAGGATGTCGTTGATCAAGTTGAGCAGGTCGTTGCCCGCCGAGTAGATCGACTCGGCGAACTTGACCTGTTCCTCGCTGAGGTTGCCCTCGCCGTTCTCGGCCAGCAACTTGGCCAGGATCAGCGAGCTGTTGAGCGGCGTGCGCAGCTCGTGGGACATGTTGGCGAGAAACTCGGACTTGTACTTGCTGGAGCGTTGCAGGTCTTCGGCGCGCGCCTGCAACTCCACCTGGGCTTGGTTCAGCTCGCTGTTCTTGCGATCCAGCGCCTCGGTGCGCTCAGCCAGTTGTTCATTGGTCTGTTCAAGCTCCGCCTGCTGGGTCTCCAGGTGGGCCTGGGATTCCTTGAGCACGCGCGATTGCTCTTCGAGCTCTTCGTTGGCGGTCTTGAGTTCTTCCTGCTGGACCTGCAGTTCCTCGTTGAGCTGCTGGGTCTCGGCCAGCACCTCCTGCAAGCGCTGGCGGTAGCGGGCAGTCTCGATGGAGATGCCCAGGTTGTCGGCGACCCGCTCCAACAACTCGCCGTCGCGCTCCTGCAAGGGGCGCAGGAAGCCCAGTTCGAGCACACCGTTGACCTGGCCGTCGTCGCGCGCGGGCACCAGCAGCGCGCTGCGCGGCAGGCCGCTGCCCAGGCCGGAGCTCAGGCGATAGTAGTCCTCGGGCAGGTCGTCCAGGCGCAACAGGCGGCCCTCGCGCACACTTTGCGCCAACAGGCCTTCGTGGCTGCCGACCCGTTGTTCCTGGGCCTGCTGCTCGGCATCCAGCCCGTAGCTGGCCACGCGCAGCAGGCGCCCTTGTTCGTCACGCACATAAAAGGCACCCACCACACTGCCCAGATAGCTGGCAAAGAAGCGCAACACATTGTCGCCGAGCATGGGCAGGGTCAGTTGCCCCAGCACCTGCTGGGACAGTTGGGTCTGGCCGTTGCGCAACCAGGCCTGGTGCTCCAGGCGCTCGGTCGCACGCTGCTGGCCTTGCAGGTTACTGACGTAGCTGTCGGACAACGCCAGCAGGTCGCGCCGGCCCAGGTAGGCCAGCAGTGCGCTCAAGGCGACGATGAACAGCACAAAGGCGCTGATGGCGGTTACCGTGACGCTGTTGACCTTCTCGTTGCGCGCCATGCGCAGTTGCTGCTCGGCGGCGATGAAGCCGTCGAACTCCTTGCGGATTTCATCGGTGATGCGCTTGCCCCGGCCGCCGCCGATGGCGCCACGGAAGTCGCCCTGCTCGCGGCGCATCTTGATGATCTCGCTGCCGAAGTCGTTCCAGGCGCGTTGCAGGGCGATGATCCGTCCGACCCGGTCGACCTGTTGGGGGTTGTCGGCGACCATCTCGCGCAGGGCGTCGAGGCTGCTGAAGATGCGCGGCTTGGCCACCTCGTAGGGGTCGAGGAAACGCTCCTCACCGGAGATCAGGAAACCGCGCATGCCGGTTTCCATGTCGATGGACAGCTTGACCGTCTCGTTGGCATTGCCGATCACCCGATCGGTGTGCTCGACCCATTGCATGGCCGAAAGCAGGTAGTTGATCACCGCGACGAAGGCCACGGCCCCCAACAGGCCGACCCCAAGGGGCAGGCCGACGTTACGGCTGAGCAGCTTGCGAAAGCTGCGTTGGTCCATCGAGGCTGCTTGAATCATCTGATGTCGCCCGAGCGAAATAAGTCCATTGAACAGTGTGGCGGATATCGGTCGTTCTTGTAGGCCGCTGCTGCCACCGGGTCTGTTAGCGAGTCTAACCAGCTTTGCCGATCGCGGAAGCATTTAGCCAGTATTTGAAGGCCTGCTGCGGCAATCGTTCCCTGCAATTGCGCGGGCCGCTATCCTGAAGGAACTTCTGCCACCTTCATGGGCACAGAGTAGAGACATTCCCCTTTTATTACAGGATTCCAAACATGCACCTGCTGGTAGTCGAAGACGACGACATCGTACGCATGCTGATGGTCGAAGTGCTCGACGAGTTAGGCTACACGACCCTGGAGGCAGACAATGCCACCGCCGCGCTGAAGATCCTTGAGGATCCTGGCCATGCACTGGCACTGCTGATGACCGACGTGGGCCTGCCAGACATGCGTGGCGAGGAGCTGGCAGGGAAGGCCCGGGCCTTGCGACCGACATTGCCGGTGCTGTTCGCCAGTGGGTATGCGGAGAGTTTCAACGTACCCGAGGGCATGCACCTGATCGGCAAGCCGTTCAGCATCGATCAACTGCGGGACAAGGTGCAGGGAATTCTGGGCGCGCCGTGAGGGCCGCGGGCCCGCGATGGGGCCGGCACGGCCCCCACCCTCATCCCTCACGCCGGAGCAGGTAGGTATCCATGATCCACCCCTTGCGTCGCCGGGCCTCCTCGCGCACCTCCAGGATCCGCGACTTGACCGCCTGCAACCGACCCGCGACGAGGATCTCGTCGGCAGTCCCCAGGTAGGCCCCCCAGTAGATCCACAGCCCCTCATCTTCCAACCCGGCAAAAGCGCACTGCCCGTCCAGCATCACCACCACGTTATCGACCCGCCCCTGCTCGGCCAGGCGTCGCCCCGGCAGCACGGTCAGCGGCTCACCGATACGGTTCAGGGGAATCTGATGACGTGCGGCCAGGGCCTGCACGCTGCTGATACCGGGAATCACCTCCAGGCGCAGCGCCACACCACGCTCGCGCACCAGGTCGAGGATGCGCAAGGTGCTGTCGTACAGCCCCGGCTCGCCCCACAACAGAAACGCGCCGACATCACCAGCACCCAGCTCGTCTTCCAGTAGCCGGGCGTAGAGCGCCGCGCGTTGCGCATGCCAGTCCTGCACCGCGCCGACATAATCCGCAGCCTGGCCATCACGGCGCGGGTCCTCCACCTGCACCAGGCGATAGCCGCCCTCAGGCAGGTAGCGGTCGAGCACGGCCTTGCGCAGGCGTACCAGCTCGTCCTTGTCGCCGCCCTTGTCGAGGACGAAGAACACCGTGGCGCGGCGCAACGCGTCCACCGCCTCGAAGGTGACCTGGCGCGGGTCGCCCGGGCCAATGCCGATCAGCAAAAGTGATTTCATAGCCTTGCCTGAGAATGGAACCGACGGCCATTGTCGGGCGGCCGCCGGTATTTGGCAAAGCAGCCGCTCAGGCCCGTAGACGTCGCGGCTCGGCCAGCGGCAATGCACCGGTGGCCAGCGCCCGGGCCCGGTCCACCCCCCAGACCAGTGCGCGGGTCATGGTTTCACCGGGGCGCGCGGGGTAGAACTCCTCCAGCAGCGCCTTGCCGTCACGGCGGTACAGCCCGAGGAACAGCTGGGTAGCGCCCAGGCGCGAAAGGCGCACCTGTACGTCGAGGCAGGTGCCGTCGCTCAACGCTTCGTCATGGCAACGGCTGTGCAATTGGGCATCGGCCCACTTCCAATAGGTCTCTTCCCTGATACGCATCGCGATCTCCTGTTTGAACTGCGCGCAGAAAAGCATAGCTGCGCCCTTGGCGGGGTGAGCGAGGTCAATGAAGTGAGGGAAACAATGATCGGACTATCGCGCGCAAGGCCCGCCCCGCCAAGGAGCGGACTGCGCTAGGGGTCATTTCTTCTGGGGGACGCGCGGGGTGAAACGGCCCTTCTTGCTGCGCTGCAGGTGAGCCGGTGCCAGTTGCTCCGACTCATCCAGGGTCATGTTGGCAAAACCCAGGCGAAAGGCCGACTGGCCGCAACGCACCTGGCTGTTGATCGGGAATGCGTCATTGACGTCTTCGAAAAAGGATTCGCTCATGCCCTGTGCCCCTCCAAATGACGATCGCGTCGGTCAGCAGCGTGCTGGCCTAGAGAAACGCGACCCGTTGCTCTGAGACTAGCCGGTCATTTGCAGACCGATCGGACGAAGACGCCTTGCCCGACCAGTGGCACATCGCCTTACTTCAGGCGCACCGCCGTACCGGTGGCAAACACCACGACCATGCCGCCTTGCACCGACGGCATGCTGATCTCGAAGTCCACGCCGAGCACTGCATCGGCCTGCAACTGCCGTGCCCGCGCCAGCAACTCCTCAGTGGCCTGCTCGCGGGCCAGCTTCAGCGCGCCTTCCAGGGTCTGCGAGCGGCCACCGAAGATGTCACGAAAGCGTGCGAAGAAATCGCGCACGAAGTTGATGCCCTGCACCGACTCGGCGCTGACCACCCCGAGATACTCGGCCACGGGACGGCCTTCGAGGTGGCTGGTGGTGGAAATGATCATGGCGAGGCTCCTGCTCGGGAAAACACCCGCATCCTAGCAGGAACCCTATTGCGCGGTAGTGGCACGCAGACGCTGCCCCAGGCGCGGACCGAACACGTTGATCAACAGCCCCACCATCACCAGCAGTGCGCCCCAGCCCTGCACCGCACTCAGGCGCTCGCCGAGCAGCCAGGCCGAGGAGCTCAAGCCGATCACCGGCACCAGCAGCGAGAACGGCGCCACCTTGCCTGCCGGGTGGCGCGACAGCAGCGTGCCCCAGAGGCTGTAACCGAGCATGGTGGCGACGAAGGCCAGGTAAGCCAGCGCCAGCACCGAGTTGAGGCTGATGTTGGCCAGGGCGTGGCCGATGCGCTCGGGCCCTTCCAGCCACCAGGACAACGCCAGGAACGGCAGCGGCGGTATCAGCCCACCCCAGATCACCAGGGCCACCAGGTCGACCGAGCCGAAGCGTCGGGTGATGATGTTGCCCATGCCCCACATGGCACCGCCGCACAAGGTCAGCAGCAAGGCCACCAACGGCACGTGGCCGCTGTCTTCGCTGCCGATCAGCGCCAGCCCGCTGGCCGCCACCAGCAGCCCGAGCAGGCTGGCCAGGCGCAGGCGTTCGCCGAGGAACAGCGCGGCGAAGCCCAGGGTGAAGAACGCCTGGGATTGCAGCACCAACGAGGCAAGGCCCGGCGGCATGCCGCTGTACATGGCCTGGAACAGGAAGGCGAACTGGCCCAGGGAGATGGTCGCGCCATAGGCGATCAACCAGCGCCAGGGCAGGTTCGGGCGCTTGACCAACAGCACCGCCGGGAAGGCCACCAGGACAAAGCGCAGGGCACCGAGCAGCATCGGCGGCAGGCCGTCGAGGCCGACCTTGATGACCACGAAGTTGACGCCCCAGGCGACGATCACCACCAGGGCGATGAGCAGATCCTTGAGTGGCATGGCGGTGTTCCTTCTTCAAACGATCTAGACATATTTCGTTACAGCATAAGGGCAAAGGCACGGGCGGGACCGGTACAGCTGGTGGCTAGCGTTGCGCAACAGTCGGGGCTGGCGTTGGGGGCCATCGCGTGGTGTGCCTGTGCCGGCCTAATCGCGGGGCAAGCCCGCTCCCACAGGGGCGTCGTCGCCTTCGGGAACGATGCAACCCTGCAGGAGCGAGCCCCAGGCAACACCGGAATTGTTAATTGACCCAATTGTATATACATGCTCACATAACTAAAGCCATCCACCCTGTGTCCCGCCGCCCCATAATAACAACCAAGCGGAGCCCTTCATGTCCAGCAAGCCCGTGATCGAGCGACGCTCGATCGACTACATCCCCGAAGCTGAGCGCCATGGACGGGTGTACAGCCAGTTCACGCTGTGGCTGGGAGCCAACCTGCAAATTACCGCGATCGTCACCGGCGCCCTGGCCGTTGTGCTCGGTGGCGACGTGTTCTGGTCCTTGATCGGGCTGCTCATCGGCCAATTGATCGGCGGCGCCGTGATGGCCCTGCATGCGGCCCAAGGCCCGCGCCTGGGCCTGCCGCAGATGATCTCCAGCCGCGTGCAGTTCGGCGTCTACGGCGCTGCCATCCCGATGGTGCTGGTGTGCCTGATGTACCTGGGTTTCACTGCCACAGGCACGGTGCTTTCAGGCCAGGCCATCGGCCAGTTGCTCAGCGTCAGCGACAGCACCGGCATCCTGATCTTCGCCGGAGTGATCGTGCTGGCGACGCTGGCCGGCTACCGGGTCATTCACTGGATTGGCCGGATAGCCAGCGTGCTGGGCATCATCGCCTTCGTCTACCTGTTCAGCCGCATCCTGATGCTCGCCGACATTGGCCAGTTGCTGGACAACCGCCACTTCAGCTGGGCGTCGTTCATGCTGGCGGTGTCGCTGGCGGCCTCCTGGCAAATCGCCTTTGGCCCCTACGTGGCCGACTACTCGCGCTACCTGCCCAGCCATACCTCGCCGGTCAAGACCTTCCTCGCCGCCGGGCTGGGCTCGGTACTCGGCGCCCAGGCGTCGATGATCCTCGGCGTGTTCGCCGCAGCCATCGCCGGTGGCCAGTTTTCGGGTCGCGAAGTGGCCTATATCGTCGGCCTGGGCGGTGCGGGCACCACGGCGGCGCTGCTGTACTTCAGCATCGCCTTCGGCAAGGTGACCATTTCCACCCTCAACAGCTACGGCAGCTTCATGTGCATCGCCACGATCATCAGCGGTTTGCGTGGGCGCTTGGAGATCAGCCGCACGCAACGCCTGCTGTTCGTGCTCGGTATCGTCGGCGCCGCGACCCTGGTGGCGCTGCTCGGCCAGCACTCGTTCCTCAGTGCCTTCAAGTCGTTCATCCTGTTCCTGCTGACGTTCTTCGTGCCGTGGAGCGCAGTGAACCTGGTGGACTACTACTTCATCACCCGTGAGCGCTACGACATCCCTGCCCTGGCCGACCCGAACGGGCGCTACGGCCGCTGGAACTGGCCGGGGATCATCATCTACACCGTGGGCGTGCTGGTGCAGATGCCCTTCATCGACACCAAGCTGTACACCGGCCCCCTGGTTGCGCACCTGGGCGGGGTGGACGTGTCGTGGCTGATCGGACTGGTGGTGCCGAGCGTGCTGTATTACTGGGTGGCGCGCGGGCGTGCGGCCGAGGCGCCGGCGGCGATCATCGTGCCTGAGGCGCGTTAGAACGAGGTGGCCTTTTCACGGGACAAGCCCCACAGGTACCCCACAAACTCCCGGATCTGCGGGATGCCTGTAGGGGCCGGCTTGCCCCGCGATGAGGCCACAGCGATGCCCGATCACTCCCGATAGCCCGGCGCCACCTTCTCCAGCAACCGCAACAGCGCCCGCCAGGCCAGCTGCATTCCATCCGGGTCGGCCAACTCCCCCTCCTTCAACACCCGCGCCGGTTCATTGAACTGCCGCTCGGTGTGCGCACTCACCTCATGCCCCGGCAGCACCAGTTGCCCGGCGCTCTGCGCGGCAAGCTGGATCTCGCAGGCTTTCTCCAGGTAGTACATGCGCAGGAACGCTTCGCCGACACTGGCGCCCACCGTCAGCAGCCCATGGTTGCGCAGGATCATCACCGGCTTGTCGCCGAGGTCCGCCACCAACCGCTGCTGCTCGTCCAGGTCCAGGGCGATGCCCTCGTAGGTGTGATAGGCCACCTTGCCGTAGAAGGCCATGGACATCTGGTTGACCGGCAACAATCCGCACTCCAGCGCAGCCACCGCACAACCGGCACGGGTGTGGGTGTGGAGCACGCACCGGGCATCCTCGCGCGCCCCATGGATGGCGCTGTGAATGACGAAACCCGCCGGGTTGACGGGGTGCGGCGACGGTTCGACAGCATTGCCATGCAGGTCGATCTTCACCAGGTTCGACGCGGTGATCTCATCGAACAGCAGGCCATAGGGGTTGATCAGGAAGTGATGCTCCGGGCCCGGCAGGCGCACGGAGATGTGGGTGAAGATCAGGTCGGTCATGCGAAAGTGCGCGATCAACCGATAGCAGGCGGCCAGTTCCTGGCGCAAGGCCCATTCGGTGGTGTTCATTGTTGTTTTTCCCGTGAATTTGCGTCGTCTGAACGCTAGTGCCGCCACAGTAAAAAAACAAGTTGATTTTTTACTGAAGGAACACTTCTATAGAAAAATAATAACGACGCCCTGGAGCCGCGCGCATGTCGACCGCCTTCGCCCACCTGTTCCAGCCCCTGCAGATCCGTGGTAAACGCTTGAAGAACCGCATCATGTCCAGCGGCCACGACACCTGCCTGCCCACCGACAACCGGGTCAATGATCGCCTGATCTCCTACCAGCGCGCCCGAGCCGAGGGCGGCGCCGGGCTGATCGTGCTGCAGGTCGCCGGGGTGCACGACAGCGCGCGCTACACCTCCCATGTGCTGATGGCCGACGACGACGCCTGCATCGACGGCTACCGGCAACTCGCCGAGGCCTGCCATGCCCATGGCACGGTGGTGCTGTCGCAACTGTTCCACCCAGGCCGGGAGATCATGGAGTCGGCCGACGGCCTGCTGGCGGTGGCCTATTCGGCCTCGGCGGTGCCCAACGAACGCTTCCGGGTGATGCCACGGGCGCTGGAACAGCCGATGATCGACGAGATCGTCCAAGGCTACGCCAGCGCCGCCCGTCGCCTGCACCAGGCCGGTCTGGACGGCGTGGAGGTCGTGGCCAGTCACGGCTACCTGCCAGCGCAGTTCCTCAACCCACGGGTCAATCGCCGCACCGATGGCTATAACGGCGGCCTCGAACAGCGCCTGCGTTTCTTGCGCGAAGTGCTCGACGCCGTGCGCGCGGCCACCGACGAGCAGTTCATCGTCGGTTTGCGCATCAGCGCCGACGAGCGTGACAGCCAGGGCCTGAGCGAGGACGAATCGCTGGCCGCCGCCGAAGCGCTGCAAGGCCAGCTCGACTACCTGCACATCGTCGCCGGCACCTCGGCCTCCCTCGGCGGCGCGGTGCATATCGTACCCCCGATGGCCATCGAGCCGGCCTACCTGGCGCGCGAGGCCGGCACCTTCAAGGCGCGCTTGAAGATCCCGCTGTTCGTCACCGGCCGCATCAACCAGCCGCAAGAGGCCGAGCAGATCCTCGCCCGCGGCCAGGCCGACGTGTGCGGCATGACCCGCGCGCTGATCTGCGACCCGTTGATGCCGAGCAAGACCGAACAGGGCCAGGTCGAAGACGTGCGCGCCTGCATCGCCTGTAACCAGGCGTGCATCGGCCACTTCCACCGCGGCCTGCCGATCTCCTGCATCCAGCACCCGGAAACCGGGCGCGAGCTGCAATACGCCACGCCCATCCCCACCACCGCACGTAAACGCATCCTGGTGGCCGGCGGCGGCCCGGCAGGCATGAAAGCCGCCGCCGTCGCCGCCGCCCGGGGTCATGACGTCACCCTCTACGAGGCCGGGCCGCAGCTCGGCGGGCAGGTATTGCTGGCACAACTACTGCCTCGGCGCGCCGAGTTCGGCGGGGCCAGCACCAACCTGCAACGCGAGATGGCCCTGGCCGGCGTGAAGGTGGTGCGCAACACCCGTGTGGACCGCGCGCTGGTCGAGCGCGAACGCCCCGACCTGGTGATCGTCGCCACTGGCGCCAGCCCCTACTGGCCGGACTTCGAGCGTATGGGTGAGCTGCAGGTGGCGGACGCCTGGCAGGTGTTGCGCAACCAGGTCAGCCTGGGCCGCTCGGTGCTGGTGCTGGACTGGCGCAGCGACTGGATAGGCCCCGGCATCGCCGAACGCCTGGTGCGTGAGGGTCACCAGGTGCAACTGGCGGTCAACGGCACCCACTGCGGCGAGAGCCTGCCGCTGTACGTGCGTGATCACATGGCCGGCGAACTGCATCGCCTGGGCATCCCCATCACCCCCTACGCCCGTCTCTATGGCTGCGATGACGACACCGTTTACCTCCAGCACACCGCCAGCGGCGAGCCGATGCTCTTCGAGGGTATCGACAGCCTGGTGCTGTGCCTGGGCCATAGCCCGCATGACGAACTGGCCGGCGAACTGGCCGGGCTGGTCGAGGTGCGACGCATCGGCGACTGCCTGGCGCCGCGCACCGCCGAGGAGGCGATCCACGATGGCCTGGCGGTTGCCTGGTCGCTCTGAGGCTGTACATACTGCCGGTTTTGCTGATGGAACCCCTGATGAGCCAGCGCCCTCTCGTACCGCACCTGCCCGAAGACGACGGCGCCACGCCGCAGTTCCTCGGCACGCGCATTCGCGGCCTGCGCAAGCGACGCGGCATGACCCTGGCCGAGCTGGCCCGCCTGAGCGAACTGACCGCCGGCTACATCAGCCAGTTGGAGCGCAACCTTTCCTACCCGTCGATTCCGGCGCTGTTCAACATCGCCCGCAGCCTGGGCGTGACGATCCAGTGGTTCTTCGCCAGCGAGGCCAGTGCCGCGCCGGAGGACCAAGGCTACGTGGTGCGTCGCCAGAGCCGCTTGAGCGTGCATTACGAGGACGGCGTGGTCGACCAGTTGCTCACGCCGCAGCCCAACCGGCAGTTGGAGATGCTGCATTCGCGGTTTCCGCCAGGGGCCTACAGCCAGCAGAGCTACAGCCATGAAGGTGAAGAAGCCGGGTATGTGCTGTCGGGGCGCTTCGAGCTGTGGGTCGGGGAGCGGCACTTCGAACTGGGCGAAGGGGACAGCTTCAGTTTTTCCAGCCAGGAGCCGCACCGCTACGGCAACCCCGGCGAGCAGGATACGGTGGTGATCTGGGTGATTACGCCACCCACGTTTTGAGGGCGCTTGGAGCGGGCTTGCCCCGCGATAGGTCCGGCACAGGCACACCCTTGTCATTTTTCATTCACGCAACCGTCGTAATCTGCCGGGCACCTCTGTGCCAAAGGACCCCGGCATGTCCCGCCTACTCCCCCTGCTGCTGTGCCTGCTGCCCTTGCTGGCCCAGGCCGAGCCGGCAACCCTGCGTATCCAGGGCTCCAACACCATCGGTGCGGCCTTGGGCCCGGCCCTGGTGCGTGGCTTGCTGCAGGCCCAGGGCGCAACGGCCATCGACAGCCGGCCCGGCGCGCAGGCCAATGAAACCGAGATCCTGGCCCGCGACGCCCAAGGCCGCCCCGTGCAGGCACACATCGCCGCCCACGGTTCCAGCACCGGCTTCGCCGCCCTGGGCAACGGCGATGCGGACCTGGCAACCGCCTCACGGCCGATCAGCGACAGCGAGGCCCAGCAGTTGCGGCACCTTGGCGACCTGCGCGGTGCCGCCAGCGAACAGGTGATCGGCCTGGACGGCGTGGCCGTGATCGTCCACCCGGACAACCCGCTGCAACAGCTGACCACCGAGCAACTGGCGAAGGTCTTCTCCGGGCAGGTGCAGCGCTGGGAGCAGTTGGGCGCAGCCGGTGGGCCGATCCACCTGTATGCCCGTGACAACCGCTCCGGGACCTTCGAAACCTTCAAGGCGCTGGTGCTGGAGCCCGCGCACACGGCGCTGTCGGCTGACGCCCGGCGCTTCGAATCAAGCGAGGCGCTGGCGGCGCAGGTGCTGGCCGACCGCCAGGCCATCGGTTTCAGCAGCCTGGCCACGGTCCACGGCGCCAAGGTGCTGGCGATCGCCGAGGGCAACGCGCCGGCGATGCTGCCGACCCGGGTGTTGGTGGCCAGCGAGGACTACCCGTTGTCGCGGCGCCTGTTCTTCTACCTGCCTGCCGTTCCCAGCGCCCAGGCCCGGGCGCTGGCCGAGTTCGCCCAAGGCCCGGCGGGCCAGGCCATCGTCGCCGGCCAGGGGTTCGTGTCCCAGCAAATCAAGGCGCAGACGGTGCCGGTTCAGCTCGACATGCCCGCGCGCTACCGCAGCCTGGCCGGCGAAGCGCAGCGCCTGACGGTCAACTTCCGTTTCCAGGAGGGCAGCGCCAGCCTCGACAACAAGGCCCTGCGCGATGTGCAGCGGGTCGCCGACTACCTGCGCGTGACCGGCAAGCTGCACGACAAGGCGGTGCTGGTGGGGTTTGGCGACCCGAAGGAAACCCCGGGCCGCGCCGCCCTGCTCTCGCGCCTGCGGGCCATGGCCGTGCGTCGGGAGCTGGCCCGGGCCGGGGTGGAAGTCAGGGAGGTGACCGGCATGGGCGATGAGTTGCCGGTGGCCGGGAATGAGCAGGAGCAAGGGCGCCTGCGTAATCGCCGGGTTGAGGTGTGGGTGTATTGAGTCGATGTGTTGTGGGGACGGTATCGGCCTAACCAAGCAAAGAAATGTAACAGCCTGCTCCACGCCGAAGTACCTCGATGAACTAGGCTCAAGCCCATGTGATGCCGGGCCCCTCTGACGGTTTCCCCGCCATGTCGGAATCACTGTTGCCATGCAACGTCGACAATCAAGGAGGGGCTCATGACAGCTCTGCACACATTCCTCACCACCCCGTTCCTCGGTACCAGCGCCTGGTTGTGGCTGGTCTTCCTGACCATCGTCATCGGCCTGCTGGTGCTCGACCTGGGCGTGCTGCACCGCGAAGACCGCGAAATCGAAATGCGTGAGAGCCTGCTGTTGTATTCAGGCTATTTCAGCGTCGGCGTGCTGTTCGGCGTGTGGGTCTGGCATGAACTGGGCGCGCAGTCGGCGCTGGAGTTCTACACGGGCTTCCTGGTCGAACAGTCGCTGTCGATGGACAATGTGTTCGTCATGGCGATGATCTTCAGCTTCTTCGCCATCCCGCGTCGCTACCAGCACCGGGTGCTGTTCTGGGGCATCCTCGGGGTAGTGTTCCTGCGCGCGATCATGATCGGCGTAGGCGCAGCGCTGGTGCAGAACTTCGAGTGGGTGCTGTACCTCTTCGGCGCCTTCCTGCTGTTCACCGGGGTGAAGATGGCCCTGTCGAAGGAAGACAGCCACCCCGACCTTGCCAACAACCCGGTGATCCGCTTCGTGCGCCGGCACATGCGGGTAACCGACCAGATCCACGGCGCGCATTTCTTCGTGCGCCTGACCCCGCCCGGCCAGAGCAAGGCGCTGCGCTATGCCACCCCGCTGTTCCTGGCGCTGGTGCTGATCGAGCTGGCCGACCTGGTGTTCGCCGTCGACAGCGTGCCGGCGATCTTCGCCATCACCCAGGACCCCTTCATCGTCTACACCTCGAACATCTTCGCCATCCTCGGCCTGCGCTCGCTGTACTTCGCCCTGGCCGCGCTGATGCACCGGTTCGTCTACCTGAAGTACGCCCTGGCACTGGTCTTGATCTTCATCGGCTGCAAGATCTTCTACCACGGCTTGGTGGGCAAGGTGCCTGCGCTGCTGTCGCTGGGGGTGACCTTCGGTTTGCTGCTGGGTGGGGTGCTGCTGTCGCTGTTCAAGACGCGGCGCGATCCGCCGCCCGTTGAGCCACTTGCCGAGGAACGGGTTGCCGGTGAGGTGGAAACGGTCGATAGGAAGAAGGACCCGCACCTACTGTAAAGGCGGGCCTACCTCGCCAGAGACACTTATCGACCTGAGGCCGTACCCCGTGCCTTGGCCATCGCCGCCAAGCGCACGGCGACATTCGCCGCCCCATACCCCGCATACCCACCCTGGCGTTGCAGGATCTCGAAGAAGAACCGACCCTCGAACGGTTCCGTATACACATGGAACAGCTCGCCGCCCTGGGCATCGCGGTCGTACAGCACGTTGTAATAGGCCAGCTCGCTGAGGAACTCGTCGTCGAAATCGAAGCGCGCCGCCAGGTCGTCGTAGTAGTTCAGCGGGATTTCCAGCAGCGGCACGCCCGCCTCCTTGGCACGGTTCACCTCGCGGAAGATCTCGTCGCACTCGAAGGCCACATGGTGCACGCCAGAGCCACGATAGCTGGAGAGCGCATGGGCGATCGCTGTGTTGCGGCTCTGCGAAATGTTCAGTGGCAGGCGCACGCTGGCACACGGGCTGCGCAAGGCGCGGCTCTTGACCAGGCCGTAAGGGTCGGGCAGCACCACTTCGTCGTCGGCGGCAAAATCGAACAGGCTCTTGTAGAACAGCACCCAGTTGTCCAGGGCCTCGGCCGGCAGCGCCAGGGCCATGTGGTCGATGCGCTTGAGGCCACCCGTGGCCGATGCGCCCGGGCCGAGGTGGAAGTCGTTGTCGTAGAGGGTCTTCCCGGCGCCAGCCTGCTGCACCAGGTAGATCAGACTGCCGTCCGGCGCACGCACGGCAGGCACCTCTCGCTCATTAGGCCCGACCAGCCCACGGAACGGCTGGCCACGGTAGGCGATGGCGCGCTGCAACGCGGCCTGGGCATCGTCGACGCGCAAGGCCGTGGCGCACAGCGACGGGCCGTGGGCTTCGAAGAAGTTGTGGGCGAAGGAGTACGGCTCGGCATTGAGCACCAGGTTGATGTCACCCTGGCGCAGCAGGCGCACGGCCTTGCTGCGGTGTTGGCCGACTTCGTCGAAGCCAAGGCGCGTGAGCCAGTCGCCCAGGCGTGCGCCGAGCACCTCGTCGACGGCGAACTCAAGGAACTCCACACCGTCGTAGCGGCTGGCGGCTGGCGGCTCGAACAGCACCCCCGGCGCCACTGATCTTGCCTGCCCAGCCAGTTGCAGGCGGGTCTTCTCTTCCAGGTACAACAGCGAGCGCAAGCCGTCGGCAGCCGTCTGCCGCGGGGGCGCGGCGCGAAAGCCATCGTTGAAGATCTCAAGCGACAGCGGACCGCGGTAACCGCGTTGCAGAATCGGCGCGAGGAACCCAGGCAGGTCCAGCTCACCCTGCCCGGGGAAGCAGCGGAAATGCCGGCTCCACTCCAGTACGTCCATCGCTAGCACTGGCGCGTCGGCCATCTGCACGAAGAAGATCTTCTCCCCCGGAATGTCACGAATACCGCGTGGGTCACCGTTCAGCGACAACGTATGGAAGCTGTCGAGGATCACCCCCAGCGCTGGGTGATCGGCCTGGCGCACCAATTGCCACACCTGCTGCCAGGTGTTGACGTGCCGGCCCCAGGCCAGCGCCTCGTAACCGATACGGACCGCGTGCTGGCCGGCGTGCTCGGCGAGCAGGCGCAAATCGTCCACCAGCAGCTGTTCATCGCCCAAGGCGTCGACCTGCACATTGCTGCACACCAGCACCAGGTCCGTGCCGAGTTCGTGCATCAGCTCGAACTTGCGCTGCGCGCGGTCGAGGTTCTTCTGCAAGCGGTCGCGGCGGCAACCCTCGAAATCACGAAACGGCTGGAACAAGGTGATGGCCAGCCCCAGGTCGGCACACCTCTGGCGGATTTCCCGAGGGCTGCCGGCGTGGTGGAGCAAGTCGTTCTCGAAGATCTCGACGCCGTCGAAGCCGGCGGCGGCGATGGCGTGGAGTTTTTCCGGCAGGGTACCGCTCAAGGACACGGTGGCGATAGAACGCTGCATGGTGGGTTTCCTTGTTCTTGTCGCAGGAAGGGACGATGGCAGGATCGATTATTCGCAGGTAAAGTGGACCCGGCAATGCACTTTGTACGAAATAGTTAGTTTGCGTTCGATAATCGAACCAAACCCGCCAGCGTGAATTGCCTGCGCCATAATCCCTGGGCAACCATGGATTCCGTCACCACCGACCGGACCGCACCCTGCCTTGCGGCAGGTCCGCGGCGGCGACCGCCATCCGACAATCAACAAGAACAACGGAGACACCATGGCCCACTCCTCCCAAGCCAAGAAAGCCACCGCCAGCGGGTGGATAGGCTCGGCCCTCGAGTACTACGACTTCTTCATCTACGCCCAAGCCGCCGCGCTGATCTTCCCGCAGATCTTCTTCCCCTCCACCGACCCGAAAATGGCCATCATCGCCTCGTTGGCGACCTACGGCGTCGGTTACCTGGCCCGCCCGGTCGGCGCCTTGGTGCTCGGCCACTGGGGTGATACCCGCGGGCGCAAGAACGTGCTGCTGCTGTGCATGTTCCTGATGGGCCTGTCGACCATGGCCGTGGGCCTGCTGCCCACTTATCACGACATTGGCCTGCTGGCCCCGGCCTTGCTGGTGCTGCTGCGCCTGGTCCAGGGCTTCGCCGTGGCCGGCGAGATCTCCGGGGCCAGCTCGATGATCATGGAGCATGCCCCGTTCGGCCGCCGTGGCTACTACGCCAGCTATACCTTGCAGGGCGTGCAGGCCGGTCAGGTAATGGCCGCGGCAGTGTTCCTGCCACTGGCCTACTTCATGCCCAGCGAAGCGTTCAACGACTGGGGCTGGCGCATTCCATTCCTGATGAGCGCGCTGGTGCTGGTAGCCGGTTTCATCATCCGCAAGGAGGTGCACGAGACCCCGGCGTTCGTCCAGGAAGAGAAACAGGACAACGTGGCCAAGTCGCCGATCAGCGAGGCCTTGCGCTACAGCTGGAAGAGCATGGTGCTGGTGATGTTCATGGCGCTGATGAACGTGATCCCGGTGGTCGCCACCATCTTCGGCGCGGCCTACGCGGTGCAGCCGGCCTATGGCATCGGCTTCGACAAGAGTGTGTATTTGTGGATTCCGGTGGTGGGCAACATCGTCGCGGTGCTGGTGATCCCCTTCGTCGGCAACCTCTCGGACAAGATCGGCCGACGCCCAACCATGATCGCCGGCTGCCTGGGCTCAGGGCTGCTGGCATTCGTCTACCTGTACGCGATCAGCATCCAGAACGTGCCGCTGGCCTTCGCCGCCTCGATCATGATGTGGGGCATGGTCTACCAGGGCTACAACGCGGTGTTCCCAAGTTTCTACCCAGAGCTGTTCCACACCCGCTACCGGGTGTCGGCGATGGCCATTGCGCAGAACATCGGGACCATGCTCACGGCGATGCTGCCGGCGCTGTTCGCGGCGGTGGCGCCACCGGGGTCGGAGAACATCTGGCTGGTGGTCGGCGCACTGGCGTTCTGCATCACCTGCGTGTGCGCGCTGGCGGCGTACCTGGCGCCGGAGACGCACCGGCTGGCGATGGAGGATTTGGGCAACCCAGATGCCACACCGATGGAAAAGGCCGCCTACGAGGCCAGCCGCAAGGGCCAGGTGCAGGCGGTGAGCCATTGACATAGCGGTGCTGCCATCGCGGGGCAAGCCGGCCCAAGGCTTCGCATTCCCCTGTAGCAGCGGCCTTGCCCCGCGATTGCGGTTGCCTGCCCTACTCCGCCACCACGGCCTGCAACCGCTGCCACAACCGCTCCACATCCCTGCGCTCGGTGGGCAGCGCGCCCACCGACACCCGCACCATCCAGCGCCCGCTCAGGGTCGCGGGCGTCACGTAGGCGTCCCCCGAGGCGTTGAGCCGCTCGGCCCAGGCCTTGGTGTGCGCATCCAGCGCCTCGCCTTGCAAGCCGGCGGGGCGATGCTGCAAACACAGGGTCTGCAACGGCACCGGCGCCAGCAACGTCCAATCCTCACTGGCCTCGACCTGCGCGGCCAGCCAGCGGGCGTTGTCGAGGTCTCGGCGCAGGCGTTGCTGCAACGCCTCCACGCCTTCACTGCGCAACATGAACCACAGCTTCAGCGCGCGGAAACGCCGCCCGAGGGGAATGCCCCAGTCACGCAGGTTCTTCACCTCGCCATCGACCGATGATTGCAGGTAGCTGGGGTTGGTGCTCATCACCCGAATCAGGTGCTGCGGGTCACGCACGTAGTAGATCGAGCAATCGAAGGCCACGCCCAGCCACTTGTGAGCGTTGACCACCACCGAGTCGGCCAGCTCGATGCCCTCCCACATCCAGCGGCATTCCGGCAGGATCATCGCTGAACCGGCCATGGCCGAGTCGACGTGCAGCCACAGCCCCGCCGCCTGGGCGATCTCACCCACCGGGCGCAGCGGGTCGAGCGCCGTGGTGGCGGTGGTGCCGGTAGTGGCGACGACCGCACACGGCTGGTTGCCCGCGGCCAAGTCTTGCGCGATGGCCGCCTGCAGGGCCTCGGGAATCATGGCGAAGCGTTCGTCGGTGGGGATCTGGCGAATGTTGTCGCGGCCGAAGCCGGCCAGCAGCGCGGCCTTGTCCACCGAGCTGTGGGCGTGGGCGCTGACGTACACCACCAGCGGCTTGTCCTGGGCCTGCAGGCCGCCACGGGCCAAGGCGTAGCCGGTGGCCCGCTCGCGGGCGCAGATCAACGCCACCAGGGTGCTGGTCGAGGCGGTGTCCTGGATCACGCCGCTCCATTGCTCGGAAAGACCCAACAGCTGGCGCAGCCAGTCTAGGGTGGTTTCCTCCAGCTCGCTCAGCGCCGGGCTGGACTGCCAGGACAGGCCGAGCACGCCAAGGCCGGTGCTGAGGAAGTCGCCCAGCACCGACGACAGGGTGCCGTTGGAGGGGAAATAGCCATAGAAGTCCGGGTGCTGCCAGTGCGACAGGCCGGGCATCACCAGCGTGGAGACGTCGTCGAGGATCGCGTCGAAGGCTTCGCCCTGCTGCGGTGCGGCGGCGGGCAAGGCAGCCTTGAGGTAGCCCGGTTCGACCTGGGCCATGACCGGGCGCTCGGCGACGGTCTGGCGGTAGTCGGCGATCAGGTCGATCAGTTGGTGGCCGTATTGGCGGAATTGTTCCGGGGTCACGGGGGTGGGCTCCTGGGGTTGCGGTGTCGGGGCGGGCCCTATCGCGGGGCAAGCCCGCTCCCCAGGTACAGCGCTGTATTTGTGAGAGCGGGCTTGCCCCACGATAGGGCCAGTACTGCCACCCAGTCTAGGCAGCCCCACCCGAACGAAGAACCCCGCCACACGCATAGCTGCTATGGCGAAGACGCATGCCCCCCATGCACCCCGAACGGCGACTGGCGCCACAACTCGAACACCCGGTTGCGCAACCAGCGGTGCTCCGCCGACGCCTGCAAACGCTGGTGCCACACGACCCAATAACGCTGGCTGTGCTCGATGAACCCCAACGGCCGCCAGGCCAGCCCATGCAACCGGCTCAACTGCCGGGCAATGTGCTCGGGCACGGTGGCCAGGGCCTGACCATTGCCGACCACCTGCACCATGGCGCTGAAGAACGGCACCTGCAAACTCATGCGTCGCTGCAGGCCCTGGGCACGCAAGTGACGGTCGATGAAGCTGTCCTTGTCACCGCCACCGGAAACGCGCACGTGCTTGTAGGCCAGGTAGTCGTCCTGGCTGATCGCCGCGCAGGCGGTCAGCGGGTGGTCGCCGCGCATCAGGCACACGGCACCGTCCTCGCCAAGCAGGCGGCCGTGCAGGTTGGGCGGCGACTCGTCGAACAACGTGGTGGCCAGGTCGATCTCGCCGCTGGCCAGCAAGGCGTATTGCCCGGCCTGCCAGGTGCGGTACTCCAGGGACACGCCGGGGGCCTCGCGCTCCAGGGCTGCCACCAGGTCGGGCAGCATGTGCTCGGCCACGTAGTCCGAGGCCGCCAGGCAGAAGCGCCGTTCGCAGCGCGCTGGGTCGAACGCCGCTGGCTGGCGCAAGGCACTGAGTTCGTCGAGCACCTGGCGCAGCGGTTCCACCAGCGCTTCGGCGTGCTCGCTGAGCACGTAGCCGCGGCCCTGGCGCACCAGCAGCGGGTCATCGAAGGCCTCGCGCAGGTGGGCCAGCTGGCGGCTCAACGCAGATTGGCTGCAACCCAGGCGCTCGGCGGCGTGGCTGAGGTTCTTCAGTTGCAGGAGGGTGTCGAGGGTGCGCAGGTGGGCGAGGCTGAGGGAGGCGAAGGTGGGCGTCATGAGGCGGCCTGCGGTGGAGGGGTTGAGGGCCTCATCGCAGGGCAAGCCCGCGCCTACAGGTTCACCGCTGGTTTCAAGAGCAGCGCTGTGCCTATGGGAACGGGCTTGCCACGCGATTGGGCCGCAGCGCGGCCCCGCACGAGACGATCAGTCAGTCAGGCCAACGTAGACGTTCTGTACGTCGTCGTTCTCGTCGATGGCTTCCAGGAACGCCTCGACCTCGGCCAGCGCCTCGGCACTCAGGCTCGCGGCGCTCACCGGGTTCTTCGGGGTGTAGCCGATCTTCGCCGAGGTGACGGTGAAGCCCTGCTCCGGCAGCGCCTTCTGCACCGCGTCCAGGTCGGTGGTGTCGGTGATGAACAGGGTCGAACCCGCTTCCTCGCCTTCCTCGAAGTCCTGGGCGCCGGCTTCGATGGCGGCCATCTCCGGGTCGGCCTCGGCGCTGGCCGGGGTGGCCTCGATCAGGCCAACGTGGTTGAAGTCCCAGGCCACCGAGCCGCTGGTGCCGAGCTGGCCCTTGCGTTTGTTGAACACGTTGCGGATCTCGGCAACGGTGCGGTTGACGTTGTCGGTCAAGCACTCGACGATCACGGGCACCTGGTGCGGAGCGAAGCCTTCGTAGCTGACGGCCTGGTACTGCACGGCATCGCCGTCCAGGCCCGCGCCCTTGCGGATCGCGCGTTCCAGGGTCTCGCGGGTCATCGAGGCCTTCTTGGCCTGCTCCACCGCCAGGCGCAGGCGCGGGTTCATGTCCGGGTCGGCGCCGGATTTGGCGGCGATCTGAATTTCCTTGGCCAGCTTGCCCATGATCTTGCCTTTGGCATTGGCTGCGGCTTCTTTATGCTTGGCTTTCCACTGTGCGCCCATGTCGACTCTCTTTGTTTCAGCGGCCGGTTCAGGAAGCGACCGGCCAAAAGTGGGGAGAGTTTATACGCCCTTGGGCGAGTGTTCGACAACAAATCGCGCGGCCTCTTCGCAGGCTTGCCGGCGACAGGGCCCGCGCAAGCAACCTCAGTAATCGAACCGATCCACCGCCCGTCGCCGCTCATTGTCATCGCGCCGGTCGTAACCGGCCGTGGTCTGGATGTTGGCGTGGTGTGCCAGCTTCTGCGCGATCGACAGGTCATGCTCCTCGATCACCCGGGTGATGAACGCGCGGCGGAAATCATGGGGCATGATCTTCGCCCCCACCTGCGCGCCCCGCTGGCGGGCGATGTAGTAGATCGCATGCTTGGTGATCCGCGCCCGTGTGATGTGGTTGCCGCGACGGATGCGGTTGAACAGGAAGCCATCGTCCGCCGCCCCTTCCGGCAACTGCGCGCGGCGCAAGTCGAGCCAGGCCTGGAGCTTGTCGAAGGCCCACGCCGGCGCGTACTTGACCAGTTGGCGGTTGCCCTTGCCCAGCACCTGCAGGCTGCGCGCCTGGAAATCCACCTGGGCCAGGTCGATGTCGACCGACTCGGACTTGCGCATGCCGGTGCCATACAACAACGCGATGATCGCCGCATCGCGCACGCCCTGGGGACGCGGGTCGGCGGCGCAGACGTCCATCAGCTCACGGATCAGGCTGCGGCGCAGGTTGCGCCCCGGTGGCAGGCGGCTGCCACTGGCTGGCTTGACATCGCGGATCTGCAACAGCCGCTCGTGGTCGATCAGGCCCTGGCGCCAGGCCTCGTTCATCACCCCACGCACCGCATTGACGTACAACGAGGAGGTGTTCGGCGCGTAGCCATCGGCACGCAGCACCGCGACCAGGGCGATGACGTGGCCGGGTTCGAGCCGGTGCCAAGGCACCTCGGCGATGTCGCAGTCGACGAAGCCCAGGCGGTCGGCGGCATCCTGGAGGATGTAGCGCATGGTCAGTTGGCTCGACGGCGCCAGGCGGGCGAGGTATTGCAGCAGCGGGTTGTGCAGAGGGTCGGTCAAAACAACGGTTCCCAGCGTGAAACGACATGCAGACTCGGCGCCATCACCTTGATACCAAAGATTTTTGGCATGGCGCCGAGGGGCATGTTACCCCATCTGCCGGGCGGCGATCACAATCGCCAGTCGAGGCTCACCATCAGCGTGCGCGGCTCGCCGTAGTACACGCCGTTGTAGAAGCCCAGGTTGTTGTAGTAGTGCTCGTCGAACAGGTTCTTGACGTTGAGCGACGCCGACAGGTGCTCGTCGAATTGGTAGCGGCCCATCAGCCCGACCACCGAGAAGGCGCGCTGGCTCATCTCGTCGCTGGCGGTCACCACCTGGCCATCGGCGTTGCGCCCCACCGGGCGATTGCCGGCACCGAAGGTGTTGCTTTGCCAGTCCAGGGTGCCGCCCACGGTAAGTTTGGGCAGCAGCGTGTAGGTGGTCGAGAAGCGCACCAGGTTGAGCGGCTGGTTGGTGTCCTTGCGGGTCTTGTCGCCACGGGCGGCGTGGGTGTAGCTGTAGCCCAGGCTCATGTGCCAGTCGTCGGTCAGCTCGCCGGCCAGCTCCGCCTCGAAGCCCTCGACCACCACGCCCTTGCCGCCGGACCTGTAGTACTGCTCGCCATTGGGGCCGCGCGGCACCGAGTCGTCGATCTCCGGCACGTTGTCCTGCTTGCTGCGGAACACCGCGGTGCTGAGGTTGGCGCGCTCATCGAACAGGCTGCCCTTCAGGCCCGCCTCGTAAACCTTGCCGACGATGGGTTCGAGGTACTTGTCGCTGACGTCCTTGACCGTTTGCGGGTTGAAGATGTCGGTGTAGCTGGCATAGACGGTGTACTGCTCGGTCAGGTCGTAGAGCACCCCGGCGTAAGGGGTCCACTGGTCGTTCTGGGTCTGCTCGCTGCGACTGCTGCGAGAAAGGTTGAGATTATTGTCGTAACTCCATGACTTACTTTCGCTTTTCCAACTTCCGTAGCGACTGCCGATGACGAAGTGCAGGCGGTCGGTGGGGTTCAGCCGAGTGGCGATATAGCCGGCCTTCTGCTGGGTGCTCGAGCGCGAGGCATCGAGCCCGGTGTCGTAGTCGAAGAACTTGGGAATGCCGCCCATGGACTTCCAGTCGCGGATCACCGAGTAGTTGGCCGGGTCGACACGGCCAGCGAAATACGGCGACTGGTTGCGCCGTTCCGACACCCCGTAGCCGGCCATGAAGTCATGGCGACGACCGAACAGGCTGTAAGGCCCGGCCACGTTGAAATCCAGGGCGTCCATCTTCTCCACCCCGGCGAAGTGGCTGGTCCAGGCGTTCATGCCGCTGCGGTCGGCCTCGGGGAAGCCGTTGCCGGCGTAGTACACCTTGCCGTCGCTGTCGCTTTGGCGATGCGTGTAGGCGGCTTTGAGCAGCCAGTCGCCACCCAACTGCTGGTCGAGGGTGACGAAGGCGGTCTGGTCCTTCAGCGGCCAGGACGACCACGGCGTGGCCAGGTTGGTCGAGCGCGGCAGGTTGGCCTTGCTGCCGTCGGCGTTCCAGTATGGCACGGTGCCCCAAGTGGAGCCCTGCACGTGCTTGTTCTGGTAGTCATAGCCCACCGCCAGCACCGTGCTGTCGGTGAGGTCGGCCTCGAGAATGCCGTAGGCCACCTCGCGCTGGCTGGCATAGTTGTTCATGTGCGATTTGCTGTCGCGGTAGGCCAGCACCGTGCGCCCCCGCAGGCGCCCTTCCCAGCCCAGCGGGCCGCCGACGTCAAGGTAGCTGTGGTAGTTGTCGAAGGTGCCGGCGCTGGCCCCGGTGCGCACCGCCAGCTCATGGGTCGGGCGCTTGCGCACCATGGCGATGGTCCCGGACGGGTCACCGGCCCCGGTGGTGAGGCCGGTGGCGCCGCGCACCACCTCGATGCGGTCGTAGATGAGGGTGTCGGAGTCGGACTTGAGCCCCGAGAAGGTGTTGAGCATCCCATCGATCTGGAAGTTGTTGATCGAGAAGCCGCGCGAATAGTAGTTCGGCCGCTCCGAGTCGTTGCGCTGCACGGTGACGCCGGTGACGTGGGCCATGGCCTCGGACAAGGTGTCGAGCTGGAAGTCGTCGAGCTGCTGGCGGGTGAGCACCGAGACCGATTGCGGGGTGTCCTTGATCGACAGGTTAAGGCGTGTGGCGGCGCTCATGCTGCCAGTGGTGTAGGCACCGGTGTTTTCGGTCGTGCTGCCCAGGCCCTGGGCGAGGATTTCGGTGGAGCCGAGTTCCAGTACACCGCCCTCGGGCCTGGTTTCGGCCTGTTCGGCCAGGCCGGGCTGGCTGATGACGGTGGCGCACAGACCCAGGGTGAGGGTCATGGAACGGCTGATGGGCGCGAACATCGCTGCCTTTCTCCTTGTTCGTTTCGATGAATGTCCTTTGGGCTGCCGGGTGGCGGCAGTCATATGAAAACGAATCTCGGATGGGAATCGTTATCGATATGTCATCGAAACGTAAAAAAGGACGGGGGGAAGACCGTCCTTTTTGGGTGGAGCTGGCGGCCCTATCGCGATCCGACTTGCCCCGCGATAGGGCCGGCACATCCCTTACGGCATCACCGGCGGCACGTACTGCAACGTCGTCCCCAACGCCCACAGCAGCACCAGCACCAGCGGCACGTGCACCAGCAACTGCACGAACGAGAAGCCGATCAGGTCACGCGCCTTCAACCCCAGCACACCCAGCAGCGGCAGCATGTAGAACGGGTTGATCAGGTTCGGCAGCGCCTCGGCGGCGTTGTAGATCTGCACCGCCCAGCCCAGGTGGTACTGCAGGTCATTGGCCACCAGCATCACGTAGGGCGCCTCGATGATCCACTTGCCACCGCCGGAGGGAATGAAGAAGCCCAGCACCGCCGAGTACACGCCCATCAGCAAGGCATAGGTGTCGTGGGTGGCGATCTGGGTGAAGAACACCGAGATATGGTGCGCCAGGGTCTGCGCATCAGCGCCCTTGACCTGGGTCAGGATGGCAGCGATCGAGCCATACAGCGGGAACTGGATGAGCACCCCGGTCGTGGTCGGCACGGCGCGGCTGACCGCATCGAGGAAGCTGCGCGGGCGCCAGTGCAGCAGGGCACCGAGCATGATGAACAACAGGTTGTAGGTGTTCAGCCCGGAAATGGCGGTGATCGCAGGCTTGGTGGCGAACTCCTGGTACAGCCAGCCAGCGGCCAGGGCGACCAGCAGCAGGATGAGGATCGGGCTGTACTCCAGCCACTCGCCCGGGCGGGTGCGCTGCGGCGATGGCGGCGCCGTGAAGCTGGGGTCCACGCCGCAGTCCTGGGCGCTGCGCGCGCTGTTCGGGCCAGGGGCGGTGGCGTAGGCGACGACCAGCGAGACCACCACCAGCGCGGCGAGCATCACCCCCGACTGCCAGAGGAAGATGGTCTCGGTGAACGGAATCACCCCAGTGATCGACAGGATCGACGGCGGCAGGCTGGCCGGGTTGGCCTGCAACTGCGCGGCCGACGACGACAGGCCCAGCGCCCACACCGCGCCCAGGCCCAGGTAGGCCGCAGCGCCCGCGGCGCGGTAGTCCATCTTGAGGTCGGTTCGACGGGCCAGGGCGCGCACCAACAGGCCGCCGAACACCAGCGACAGGCCCCAGTTGAGCAAGGACGCGAGCATGGAGATCAGCGCCACCCAACACACCGCCGAGCGGCCGTTCTTCGGCAGGCGTGCCAGGCGGTCGATCAGCCGCGCCGCGGGTGGCGAGCTGGCGACCACGTAGCCGCCGATGACCACGAAAGCCATCTGCATGGTGAAGGGGATCAGGCTCCAGAAACCATCACCGAAGGCCTTGGCGGTGTCGGTCGGCTTGGCGCCCATGGCCAGGGCACCAACGCAAACGATCACCACGGCGAGCGCGGCGAACACCCAGGAGTCGGGGAACCAGCGTTCGGCCCAGTTGGAGCAGCGCAAGGCGAAGCGCGCGGAGCGGCTGTCTTGGATATCAGCGGCCACAGTGTTTTCCTTTTTTGGTTTTATTGGTGGATGTTGCTTTTCGAACAAACGCAAAAACCCTGTGGGAGCGGGCTTGCCCCGCGATAGCGCCCGGCCTGGCAACATCAATGCCAGGTCGGGCGCTATCGCGGGGCAAGCCCGCTGCCACAGGGTCGAGGCAGCGTTTTAGAAGGTCATTTCCTTCACATCGTCCGGCACGATCAGCTTGCCGGCGGTCTTCTCGACGATTTCCTCGACGCTCACCCCGGGTGCGGTCTCACGCAGGATGAAGGCGCCGTTCTCGATCTCCAGGTAAGCAAGGTCGGTCAGTACCTTGCGGATGCAGCCGGCGCCGGTCAGCGGCAGGCTGCAGCGCGGCAGCAACTTGGACTCGCCGTCCTTGGAGGCGTGGGTCATGGTGACGATGATGTTCTCGGCGCCGGCCACCAGGTCCATGGCGCCGCCCATGCCCTTGACCAGCTTGCCGGGGATCATCCACGAGGCGATGTTGCCCTCCACATCCACCTCGAAGGCACCGAGCACGGTGAGGTCGACGTGGCCGCCACGGATCATGGCGAAGGATTGCGCCGAGTCGAAGATCGACGCGCCCCGACGGGCGGTGACGGTCTGCTTGCCGGCGTTGATCATGTCGGCGTCGAGGGTGCTCTCGGTGGGGAATTCACCCATGCCGAGCAGGCCGTTCTCCGATTGCAGCATCACGTCCATGTCGGCGGGCACGTAGTTGGCCACCAGGGTCGGGATGCCGATGCCAAGGTTGACGTAGTAGCCGTCCTTCAGTTCACGGGCGACGCGTTGTGCCATCTGTTCGCGGGTCAGTGCCATGGTCAGGATCTCTTTGTTGTTCTGTGGACGGCGCTCAGGCCTTGACGGTGCGCTTCTCGATGCGCTTCTCGAAGGTGCCGACGATGACCCGGTCGACGAAGATGCCCGGGGTGTGGATCTCGCTGGGCAGCAGCACGCCCGGTTCGACGATCTCCTCCACTTCGACCACGGTGATCTTGCCGGCGGTGGCGGCCAGCGGGTTGAAGTTCTGCGCGGTGTTGCGGTACACCACGTTGCCGTAGTGGTCGGCCTTCCAGCCCTTGACGATGGCGAAGTCGCCGGTGATCGACTCTTCGAGGATGTACTTGCGGCCGTTGAACTCGCGCACTTCCTTGCCGTCGGCGACCGGGGTGCCGTAGCCGGTGGCGGTGTAGAAGGCCGGAATGCCAGCGCCGCCGGCACGCATCTTCTCGGCGAGGGTGCCTTGCGGGGTCAACTCGACCTCCAGCTCGCCGCTGAGCAGTTGGCGTTCGAACTCGGCGTTCTCGCCGACGTAGGAGGCGACCATCTTGCGGATCTGTCGGTCTTCGAGCAGCACGCCCAGGCCGAAGCCGTCGACGCCGCAGTTGTTCGACACCACGGTCAGGCCCTTGACGCCACGGCGCTTGATCTCGGCGATGAGGTTCTCGGGGATGCCGCACAGGCCAAAGCCGCCGGCCAGTACCGTCATGTTGTCGGTCAGGCCTGCGAGGGCCTCTTCATAGGTTGCTACGCGCTTGTCCAGTCCGGCCATGCTGATCCGCCTTTGTAGTTGTTTGAGCGTGTGGAGGCATCTTCACCGCTGGCGACTGATTTGTTAATTTTGTTTTCGTCATCGATTGATAACTTTTGCAAAACAACCGCTGGGGATGCCATGAACGTCAAGCAGCTGCGCGCCTTCGTCACCGTCGCCCGCTACCAGAGCTTCGCCCAGGCGGGCGAACACCTGCACATTTCCCAACCGGCGCTGAGCCTGACCATCAAGGCCCTGGAGGACAACCTCGGCGGCGCCCTGCTCACCCGCACCACCCGCAGCGTCAGCCTGACCTCCGAGGGCGAGGTGCTGCTGCCGTTGGCCCGGCGCCTGCTGGCCGACTGGGACGACACCGAGGAAATGCTGCGCCAGCGCTTCACCTTGCAACTGGGGCGGGTGTCGGTGGCGGCCATGCCGGCCTTCGCCGGCAACCTGCTGCCGCAGTCGCTGAAGGTGTTCCGCCAGCGCTACCCGCGGGTCAACGTCACGGTGCACGACGTGATCAACGAGCAGGTGCTGGAACTGGTGCGCCACCGCCGCGTCGAACTGGGCATTGGCTTCGAGCCGGAGAACGGCGAGGCGCTACGCTTTCACCCGCTGTACCTGGACCGTTTCGTCGCCGTGGTGCCGGCTGATTCGCCGCTGGCGCGCCAATCCCAGGTGACCTGGCGCGAGCTGCTGGCCGAAGATTTCATCGCCCTGCAACGCCCGTCCGCCGTGCGCCTGCTGCTGGAGCAGCACCTGGCTGCCGAGCACGGCAAGCTGACGGTGGCGTTCGAGAGCCACCAGTTGTCCACGGTCGGGCGCATGGTCGCCAATGGCTTGGGCGTGAGCGCGGTGCCGGCGCTGTGCATCAACCAGATGCAGGAGCTGGGCGCACGCTGCGTGGCGCTGGTCGAGCCGACCGTGGAGCGACGCATCGGTGTCATGGCCCTGGCCGAGCACAAGCTGTCGACCGCGGCCCAGGCCCTGCTCGACGTACTGCTTTCCCATACCCATTCCCCGGAGGTGACATGCGTGAAGTGAAACTGGCAGGTTGCAGCGTCCCGGCCATTGGCCAGGGCACCTGGTATATGGGCGAAGAGCCTTCGCGCCGGGCCGCCGAGGTGGCCGCCTTGCAGGAAGGCATCGAACTGGGCATGCGCCTGATCGACACCGCCGAGATGTATGCCGAGGGCGGCGCCGAGTCGGTGGTCGGCCAGGCGCTGGTCGGACGCCGTGAGCGGGTGTTCCTGGTCAGCAAGGTCTACCCGCACAACGCCAGCCAGCGCGGCGTGCCTGCGGCCTGCGAGCGCAGCCTCAAGCGCCTGGGCACCGACTGCATCGACCTGTACCTGCTGCACTGGCGCGGGCAGTACCCGCTTGAGGAAACCGTCGAAGCGTTCGAGCGCCTGCGCGAGCAGGGCAAGATCCGCCACTGGGGCGTGTCCAACTTCGATGTGGACGACCTGCGCGAGCTGGGCGATGTCGGCTGCGCGACCAACCAGGTGCTGTACAACCCGGCCGAGCGGGGTATCGAGTTCGACCTGTTGCCCTTCAGCCGCGCGCAGCGGATACCGACCATTGCCTACTGCCCGCTGGCCCAGGCCGGGCGGCTGCTGCGCCACCCGGTGCTGGCTGAAATCGCCGCACGGCATGGTGTGACGCCGGCGCAGGTAAGCCTGGCGTGGGTGACGCGCGAGGCGGATGTGATCGCCATTCCCAAGGCGGTGAGCCCGATGCATGTACGGCTGAATGCGACGGCCGGCGGGTTGCTGTTGACCGAGGAGGACCTGCGGGCGATCGACCAGGCCTTCACCGCGCCGACGCGCAAGCAGCGATTGGCGATGGTGTGAATGTGGGGCAAGCCAGCGCCAAGAACAGCGCGGTCCTTGTAGGAGCGCGCTTGCCCCGCGATTAGGCCAGCCGCCTCACTGAAAATCCCGACTCCTGACATCCAGCCCGTGCAACAACGGGCTGATGTCCTCCAACCGCCGCGCAATCAGGTGCCTCACCCCACTCTCCTGCTCCAGCCGCCCGCTGACCTTGAGCAACTGCGCCCCCACCAACACCCGCCGCTGGCGCTCGGCCAGGTCACGCCAGACCACCACGTTGAGCATTCCATGCTCGTCCTCCAGGGTGACGAAGGTCACCCCGCTGGCCGTCTGTGGCCGCTGCCGCCCAACCACGATGCCGGCCACCGCGATACTGTCGCCATGGCCCACCCCCGCCAGCTCGCTGGAACTGCGACAACCCAGCGCCCGCAAGCGTGAGCGCAGCAGGGTCAGCGGGTGCGGGCCGAGCGTGGTGCCAGTGGTGGCGTAGTCCGCGAACAGATCCTCGCCCACGGTCGGTGGCGGCAACCTCACCTCGGCCTCTGGCGCGGCGTCGACCTGGGCGAACAGGGGCAACTGCGCCTGCACCGCCGCCACCTGCCAACGCGCCTGGTGACGGTCGCGGGCCAGGCCGCGCAAGGCACCGGCATCGGCCAGGCGGGTGCGGGCCCGGCTGTCCAGGCCCGCGCGCAGGCACAGGTCCTCGACGTCGCGCCACGGCCGTTGCGCCCGGGCCTGCTCCAGGCGCCGGGCATCGGCCTCGTTGAACCCACGGATCTGCCGCAACCCCAGGCGAATGGCCAGGGCGCCCTCGCCCACCGGCTCCAGGGTGCAATCCCAGGCGCTGTGCAGCACATCCACCGGGCGCACCTCGATGCCCTGGCGGCGGGCCTCCTGCAACAACTGGTCGGGGCTGTAGAACCCCATCGGCCAGCTGTTGACCAACGCGCAGGTGAAGATCGCCGGCTCATGGCACTTCAACCAACTGCTGGCGTAGCACAACAAGGCGAAGCTGGCGGCGTGGGATTCGGGGAACCCGTAGCTGCCAAAGCCCTTGATCTGCTCGAAGATGCGCTCGGCGAAAGCCAGCTCGTAGCCGTTGCGCAGCATCCCGGTGAGCAAGCGCTCGCGGTGCGGCTCAAGGCCGCCATGGCGCTTCCAGGCAGCCATGCTGCGGCGCAACTGGTCGGCCTCGCCCGGGGTGTAGTCGGCGGCGACCATGGCCAGTTCCATCACCTGCTCCTGGAACAGCGGCACGCCCAGGGTGCGATGGAACACCGCCTTGAGCTTGTCCGAGGGGTAGGTCACCGGCTCCTGCTTCAGGCGCCGACGCAGGTACGGGTGGACCATGTCGCCCTGGATCGGCCCTGGCCGCACGATCGCCACCTCGATCACCAGGTCGTAGAACTTCTGCGGTTTGAGCCGGGGCAGCATGGCCATCTGCGCCCGCGACTCGATCTGGAACACGCCCATGGTCTCGGCGCGGCTGATCATGTCGTAGGTGGGTTTGTCGTCGGCGGGAATGCTCGCCAGGGTGAGGTGCCGGCCACGGTGCAGGGCGAGCAGGTCGAAGCAGCGGCGCAAGGCGCTGAGCATCCCCAGGGCGAGCACGTCGACCTTGAGCAGGCCGACCATGTCCAGGTCGTCCTTGTCCCACTGGATCACCGTGCGTTCGGGCATGGCGGCATTCTCCACCGGCACCAACTGGTGCAGCGGCTGTTCGGAAATCACGAAGCCACCGGGGTGCTGCGACAAATGCCGGGGAAAGCCGATCAGCTCGCCGGCCAGCACCAGGATGCGCCGCAGCGACGGGCTCTGCGCGTCGAAGCCGGCCTCGGCCAGGCGTTCGGCGTCGGGGATACGGTCGCTCCAGCGCCCACAGCACTTGGCCAGGGCATCCACCTGGTCGGCCGGCAGCCCCAGTACCCGGGCCACGTCGCGCACGGCGCCAGCTGCGTGGTAGGTGCTGACCACCGCGGTGAGCGCGGCGCGGTGCCGGCCATAGCGGCGGAACACGTACTGGATCACTTCCTCGCGGCGGTCGTGCTCGAAGTCCACGTCGATGTCCGGGGGCTCGTTGCGCTCGCGTGACAGGAAGCGCTCGAACAGCAGGTGGTGCAGCGTCGGATCGAGTTCGGTGATGCCCAGCACGTAGCACACCACCGAGTTGGCCGCCGAGCCGCGGCCCTGGCAGAGGATGCCCTGGCGGCGGGCGAAGTCGACGATGTCGTGCACGGTGAGAAAGTAGCTTTCGTAGCCCAGCTCTTCGATCAGCGCCAGTTCGCGGGCCAGGGTGCCCAGCACCTCGGTGCTCGCGCCCTGGGGCCAGCGTTCGGGCAGCTTGGCCTGGCACAGGTGGCGCAGCCAACTGGCCGGGTCGTGGCCTTCGGGCACCAGCTCGCGAGGGTACTGGTACCTCAACTCGCCCAGGTCGAACCGACAGCGCCCGGCAATGGCCAGGGTCTCGGCCAGCAGGTCGGCCGGGTACAGCCCGGCCAACTGCTCGCGCGGGCGCAGGTGGCGCTCGCCGTTGGGGTACAGGTGTGCGCCCGCCTCGGCCACGTTGCAGTGCTGGCGGATCGCGGTCATGCAATCCTGCAGGGCTCGGCGGCCACGGCTGTGCATGTGCACGTCGCCGCAGGCCACGGCGCGGATGCCGAGTCGCCCGGCCAGGGTGCGCAGGCGTTGCAGGTACGCCGCGTCGTCGCTGCCCCGGTGCAGGTGCACCGCCAGCCACAAGCGCTCGCCGAACAGCGCCTGCAACCCCGGGCCATGGTTCGGATCGTCGACGACCCACAGTGCCAGCAGGCCCTGGTGGTGGGCTTGAAGGTCCTCGGCAAGCAACTGGTAGGCGCCCTTCCCGGCCCGGCGCCGGGCGCGGGTGACCAGCGCGCAGAGGTTCTGGTAGCCGACCAGGTCCTCGACCAGCAGCACCAGCTTGGGACCCTCTTGCACGCGCACTTCGCTACCGACGATCAGGCGCAGGCCCTGGGCCTTGGCCGCCTGCCAGGCACGCACGATACCGGCCAGGGTGCATTCGTCGGTGATCGCCAGGGCCGTGTAGCCCTGAGCCTTGGCCCGCACGAACAGCTCGTCGGCACTGGAGGCGCCGCGTTGGAAGCTGAAGTTCGACAGGCAATGCAGCTCGGCGTAGTCGGGCAGGCTCATGCGAACCACCCCTGCAACCACAGCGTGCCGGGTTGCGCGAGGTCTTCGTAGGCCCAACCGCGCAGGCCCTCGCGGGTTTCGATGCGGTAGTAGTCGCGGCGCACGTCGCCGCCATCCCACCATCCCGACTCGATGCGCTCGGCCTGGCCCAACCGACGCGACTCGCCGCCGGCCAGGGCTTGCGGCTGGCTCAACAACCAGCCGGGGCGGCTGCCCGGTGCAACCAGCAGGCTTGGCAGGGTGCCCTGCTCGACCGACCGCGAGGCGTGTTCGGGGCGATGGTCGGCAGCGGCGCACACCCCCTTGACCGCCTCGTCGCCCAGGCGCGCGCGCAAGCGCTCACGCAGCTGCTCCCAGGGCTGGGCCTGCTGCGCACGCGGGTCGAACAGCGCCCGGTGCTGGGGGACGAACGCAGGCAAGTCCTCGGCCAATAGGCGCAGGTTACGCACCGGCGCACGAATACTCAGCGGCTCCAGGCGCCCACGGGCCAGTTCGAAGAGCAGCGCCGGGTCGCGCTCGGCGGCCAACAGACCGACCTCGAGCACGGTGTCCGCCCCCTCGGCATGCTCCAGGTGCAGCGCGAAGCGTTGCACGCCACAGTCGCGCCCCGCGAGAAAGGCCGCCAGGTCGTTGAGCAAGCGGCGCAGAGGAAACAGCAACGCCTGGTGCGATTCGACGTCGAAGTTCAGCTCCAGGCGCGACTCGAAACGGTCGGGTGGCTGGTAGAACGCCAGGCCCAAGGTGCGTAGACCGAGCAGTTGATCCAGGTGCAACTGCACCTGCGCGGGAAACCGCCGAGCCAAGGCATCGCGTGGCAGGGCCAGCGCCTCGCCCAAGCGCCGCAACCCCATGCGCGCGAAGGCCTCGGCGCTTTCGGGTGGCAAACCGACACGCCCCAGGGGCATGCCCACCAGGGCCGTGCGAGTCTGCTCGGGGCAGGTCGCGGCCAAGCCGTCATGGCCATTGGCGAGCATCCGCGCCGCCACCGGGTTGCTGGCCAGGACGATACGGTGGCGCAACCCCAGCGCATCGAGCTCCTCGCGCAAACGTGCTTCGAACACGGGCCAGGGGCCGAACAGTTGCAGGCTGGAGCCCACCTCCATCAGCAAGGCGCGTGGGTAATGCAGGCTCACCTGGGCACTGAAGCGATAGGCCCAGGCGGCGAGCAACTGCTGCACCTGCTCAAGACGCGCGGGGTCGACCTCGACACAGGTGAAGCCATCGGCCAGGGCACGGGCTGCGGTGAGCCGCTGCCCGGCGCGCAGGCCAAGCGCCGCAGCGGCGGGGTTGACGGCTTGCAACAGCCGCCGCTGGCTCGGGCCATTGACCAGCACCAAGGGCGATTCGGCGTCGGCGCGCCCGCGCAGGACGGTGTCCAGCGCCAACTGCGGCAGCAGGATGCAGGCCCAAAGCATGGCGCATCAGCCCCGCTCGGGGCAGGCGATGGGCGTGGCCGGCGCCAGCCCGCCACGGCACTTGAGCACCCGCCACTGGGCCGGGCGGGCATCGATGGCGATGCGCAGGGCGGCCGGTGACGGGTTGCGCACTGCCTGCTGCGGGCGACAGGCAAAGGCCAGGGCCTCACCGGTTTCGGCAGCCACCTGCAAGCGACGCAAGGCGCGATCGTCGGCGCGCGCCGGCCAGCACAACACCGCCGCGCAACTGCCTGAGCGCAGGCACTGCTCGGCCGCCCACAAAGCTTCGTCGGGGCCGGCGTCGACTTGCGCCAGCCAACGCAAGTCGACACCCGCCGCCTGCCAGGCCGGGGCATAGGGCATGAACGGCGGCGCCACCAACACCACCCGCCCTGCCCCGCGAGTCAGCCGCGCCAGGCTCGGCCACAGCAGTTGCAACTCACCGCAGCCCGGGCTGGCCAGCAGCAGTTCGCTGAGCGCCGCAGCTGGCCAGCCGCCATCGGGCAGGCGTTCATCCAGGGCCGCGTGGCCTGTGGGTTGCAGCCCTTGCGGGCGCACCTGGGCCTGCCGCCCGCGCCATACCTGGCGCTGGTCGAGCAGCCGGTCGAGGTCGATCACCGCGCCCATCAGTCACGCCTCAGCAAGCCACAGAACACGCCCTCGATGAAGAACTCGCGCTCTGGGCCCACGTCGATCGGCGCATAGGCCGGGTTGCGCGGCAGCAGGCGGTAACCACCGGGGCGGCGTTGCAGGCGCTTGATGGTCACCTCGCCATCGAGCCGGGCAACGATGATCTGGCCATCACGTGCCTCGCCCTGCTGGCGGATGCCGACCAGGTCGCCGTCGAAGATGCCATCGTCGACCATCGAGTCGCCACGCACCTTGAGCAGGTAGTCGGGGGTGCGGCGGAACAGGCTGGGGTCGAGCAGCAATTGTTCGTGGATGCCCAGGTCAGGGCCAATCGGCGCACCGGCCGCGACCTGGCCGAGCACGGGGATTTCGAGGATTTCCGGGCGGCGCAGTGGCTCGGCCAGGCGGATGCCCCGCGCCTGGTTGGGCGTGACCTCGATGAAGCCGGCCGCGCACAAGGCGGTGATGTGCTTGCGCGCCACGCTGCGCGAGGCGAAACCGAAGCGTTCGGCGATGTCGGCCAGGCTGGGGGGCTGGCCGTGGTCGGCGATGCGCGCCCGGATGAAGTCGAGAATGGCGCGGCGTTTGGGGGTCAAGGTATCCATGGAGCACATTTGTACTCTTTTGCGGAAACACTGAACAGCCCCCTTCGTCGACAAGTTTGGCTATGATGCGGCTGAAACGTTTCCCTGAAACCCGTGAGCCTGGATGCCCCGATGCTGACTGCCCTGCTGTTCGACCTCGATGGAACCCTGACCGACACCGACACCCTGCACCTGCAAGCCTTCCGCAAGCTGCTGCACGACCACGATGGCCGCGAACTGAGCCAGGCGCAGTTCAATGCCCAGGTCAGCGGCCGCTCCAACACCCTGCTGTTCGCCGACCTGTTCCCCGAGGCCGACGCGGCCCAACGCCAGGCCTTGGCCGAGCACAAGGAAGCGCTGTTCCGCGACCTGTCGCCCACCCTTGAGCCCATGCCTGGCCTGCTGCGCCTGCTGGACCACGCCGAGCGCCACGGCATCGGCAAATGCGTAGTGACCAACGCCCCACGCCTGAACGCCGAGCACATGCTCACGGCCATGGGCGTGACCGCGCGTTTCGGCCATGTGCTGGTGTCCGACGAACTGGCTCGCCCCAAGCCCGACCCACTGCCCTATCTCACCGGCCTGCAACGCCTCGAGGCCAAGGCCAGCGAGGCCCTGGCCTTCGAGGACTCGCTGCCAGGGGTCAAGGCCGCCGCCGATGCCGGCATCTTCACCGTGGCCCTGGCCACCACGCAGACCGCCGAACGCCTGATCGAAGCCGGGGCGCAACTGGTGATCGACGACTACAACGACCCACGGCTGTGGGCGTTGATCGAGCGGATGCAGGCCTGAGTCAACGCCGCCGGTAGCTCTTGTTGCCAGCGGGCGTCAGGCAGTACACCCCACCTCGCGGTCCAGTGCAGTAGCTGCCGCTGCCACATGCGCAGCCCACGTCGCTGGCACGCAGCGGTTGTACGGCTGGGCGCGCACTGCGGATGCCCAGGGTGGCACTGCAACTCTTCTTCGAAGCGCTGATCGACCCGTCGTTGCACAGGAACACATCGCCGTCACAACCGGCGATGCCGCCCTTGCGACCGGAACAGGGGGTGTTGGCGGCCTGGGCCGAGGTGCTGGCCAGCAACAGGGCCAGCAGCGGCACCGACAGGCAGCGCCAGGAAAGGAACGACATGCGAACACACTCCTTGTGATTGATGGCGAAATGCTATCAGCGAGTCGCACGACCTGCCCACCGTTCGTCGATTCGACAGGCGCGCCTGTCGAATCCACCGCGTGCAGCTCGACCATTGGCTGAATCCCTCAGTGTGGAGTCAGCACCATGAACACTTCCAGTCAGGGCCACCCCGTGGCCACACGCGCCCAGTGGCTGGCCGCCCGGCGCCAGTTGTGGCTGCATGAGAAGGCCTTCACCCACCAGCGCGACGAGCTGTCGGCGGCCCGCAGTGCGTTGCCCTGGGTAAAGGTCGAGCAGGACTACCGCTTCCACGGCGCCGAAGGCGAACTGGGCCTTGCCGAGTTATTCGCCGGGCGCAGTCAGCTGCTGGTCTATCACTTCATGTTCGCCGAGGGTTGGAGCGAAGGCTGCCCGGGTTGCTCGTTCCTGGCCGACCATTTCGACGGCGCCAACCTGCACCTGGCTCACCATGACGTGACCCTGGTGGCAGTGTCACGGGCGGCGTTCGAGGCGTTCCAGGCGTTTCGCAAGCGCATGGGCTGGCGGTTCCCCTGGTATTCGTCGCAGGGGTCGCGGTTCAACGAAGATTTCGGGGTCAGCATGGCTGCCGAGGGGGGTGGGGAATACAACTATGAACCCTACGCCGGCGATGAGAGCGAACTGCCGGGGTTGAGCGCGTTCTACCGCGATGGCACGGGGGCGGTGTATCACACCTACTCCACCTATGCGCGGGGGTTGGACATCCTGGTCGGGGCGTACAATTTCCTGGATATCGCCCCCCTGGGACGCAATGAGGACGGGACCATGGATTGGGTGCGCCACCATGACCGGTATGACGGCGCAGAGGGGCAAGCGCATTGTTGCAAAGGGTAGCGGGCAACCTGTGCCGACCCTATCCTGGGGCAAGCCCTGAGCGCCGCCAACTGGGCCAAGCAGCTGTCGACCCTGGGAGAAACTGCCCTGGAGCAACACGGGCGGTGGTCAGTTTCGAAGGGTTTCCTGCGCCGCAGCAGTACCCGGCGCTGGGGCGGCTGGAGGAGCTTTCCACCCGTGAATGCTACTCCACCTGGCAGATGCTCCGCTCCCCCGCGTTGAAAACGCTGCGCGATCGAGCCCACTGGAAGGTGGACTTCGACTAGGCGGATGGCGCGCTTCGCCCGACGCTGACAGGGTGGGTCACGTGTTGATGTTGCAGGTACCGCTGACCAGGTAACGCACCCAGTGCAACGAACCCTGGGTGTCCTCGTAGCTCATCAGGCTTTGCACGTTCCCGCAGTAGCGCACGGGTTGCGAAGCATGCACCACTTTGGCGATGTCCAGGTTCATGTCGTAGGTGTAGTCCTTCAACTCAGGCATGGGCTTGTTCAGGCGTTGGGCATAGCGAGCGGTAGCGTCGCGGGCGGCTTGCTCCAGGCGGGCGTTGATCGCGCTGATGTCGGTCTGGGCATTGGCGGTCAGGGACAGGGCCAATAAGGTGGTGAATGCCAGGGTTTTGCTCAGGTTCATGGGGACTCCGGTGTTGGGGTATTCAGAGCGGGCTAGCCCCGCGAGAGGGCCGGCGCAGCGCCACAAAAACGCCAGACAAAAAAGGCGCCCATGACGGGCGCCGAAAATTCACCCCTTCCAAAGGAGCACGACGGCTTCAAAGGTGAATGCGTTGCTGCGGGGAACGGCCTCTGGCGCTTGAACCCACCTTAACCAAGCGCACCTGACACCCCCATGAGGCGGTCATTACAATCGCGCAATGTGCGCCGCCCCTCAGAGAATGCTCAGCGGGTACTCGACGATCAGCCGCACCTCGTCCAGGTCCGACTCGAACTGCGTCGCGCGGGTGGTGGCCTGGCGCACGCGCAGCGCCAGGTCCTTCAACGAACCGGTCTGCACCACGTACTTCACCTCGACATCGCGCTCCCAGCGCTTCTGGTCGGTGAGCGGATTACCGTCGCCATCGCGACGCATGTAGACCGCGTTGGCGTTTGCATAATCGGCGTCGGCGCCCTTGCCGTAGCGGGTCATGAAGGTCAGGCCGGGGATGCCGTACTTGGCCATGTCCAGGTCATAGCGCAGCATCCACGAGCGCTCCTTCGGCGAGTTGAAGTCGCTGTACTGGATGGAGTTGTCGAGGTAGATCGAGTCGGACTGGCGCAGGTAGTCGAAGTCGTCGCCGCCGTTGTTGCGCTGGTGGGTCAGCGCCAGGGTGTGGGCGCCGAAGCGCACGCCAAGCTTGGCGCTCCAGATGTCGTTGTCGAACTCCCCCAGCAATTGCTTGCCTTGGTCGACGGCGCGGTAATAGTTGAAGCCCGCCAGCAGGGCCAGGTCGTCATGCAACGGGTAGGTCAGCGCGGTGCCGAAATACTGCTGGTCCCACGCGTCCTTCAGGCGGCTGGCGTACAGGCTGACGGTGGTGTAGCGGTTGAGCGCGTAGTCGCCGCCGGCGTAGCCGACCCACGGCGAATTGACCGGGCCTGCGTAGAAGGTGGCAAAGTTGTCACGCAGGTTGCTGGACACCGGCTGGCTCATGGCGTGCAGCCGCCCGCCCTGCAAGGTGAGGCCGTCCAGGCTGGTATTGGACAAGGTCACGCCGCGGAACGACTCGGGCAGCAGCCGCGAGTCGCCGTAGGACACCACCGGGGTGGCCGGGAACACGTCGCCCGCCTTGATCACCGTGTCGAGCGCCCGCGCCTTCACGGCCCCGCCGACCTTGGTGTACTCGTCGCGGGCATTGCCCTCGCCGTCCACCGGCAGCACATCGAAGGAGCTACGCCCACCGTTGCGCCCACCGCCCGTGTCGAGCTTCAGGCCGAGCATGGCGAAGGCATCGACGCCCACACCGACCGTGCCCTGGGTGAAACCGGACTCGAAACGGGCGATCACCGCGTGCGCCCAAGCCTCGGAATAACCCGCGCCGCCAGGCGCTTGGGCACCGCTGCGGTCGTCACGGTTGAAGTAGAAGTTGCGGTTGAGCAGCGACAGGCGGCTGCCTTCGATGAACCCTTCCTGCTCGGTGTCCTGCGCGGCGCTGACCCACGTGCTGGTGCTGGCCAATGCCGAAACGACAGCCAGTGAAAGCGTGGTTTTTCTGCTCATGATTGCTCCGTACCCTTTGGCAGTTTCTTGTTGAAATAGCGCCGCCAGGGTTGTTCTACGCGTCAGGAGGCGGGCGCTATTTCATGATCGGGGCGGGAAGCTAACCGCAGGATGATCGGCAGATTACGAAACTGACAGGTGCCCAAGGGCCGTTGGCGGCCCCGGTACCGGTGGTACTGGCGCAGCGGCCTCTAGATCGACACCAGCCCGTGCTCGATCGCGTACTTCACCAGCGCCGCCGCCGTATCGATGTTCAGCTTGCGCCGAATGCTCAACCGATAGGTCTCCACCGTGCGCACGCTGATCCCCAGCTCGCGGGCCATCTCCTTGTTATTGGCACCCTTGGCGATCATCGACAGCACCTGCACCTCGCGCGGGGTCAGGTCGGTCTCGTCACGGTTGCTGCTGACCAGCTTGCGGGCGATCTCCGGGCTGTAGAAGCTGCCACCGGCAGCGATGGCCTCGATCGCGGCGATCAGCTCGGCGGACGGCGCGTTCTTCAGCACATAGCCGCGCGCGCCAGCGTTGATCGAGGTGCGCACATACTCCTGGTTGTCGTACATGCTCAGCATCAGGATCCTGATGCCGGGGTACAGGGCGCAGAGCTTGCGGGTCAGCTCCAGGCCGTTCATGTCCTGAAGGCCCACGTCGACCAGCAGGATGTCCAGCTCGACCGAAGCCACCAGCACCAGCGCCTGGGCGCCGGACTCGGCCTGGCCGACCACCTGGAAGTGCGGCATGGCGCTGAGCAGCGACTTGACGCCGTCACGCACCAGGACGTGGTCATCGACCAAGGCGATTCGGATGGGGGTGGTGGCGCTCATGGCAGTCTCGGGCATTCAAGGGTGGGAAGGCGGTCACACGGCGCGCAACGGGATCTGCACCTGCAGCTCGGTGCGCCCGGCCGCTGACGCGATGCTGAAACTGCCACGGTGGTGGTCGACCCGCTCGCGGATGTTGCGCAGGCCGATGCCGTGGCTCTCGTCGGCGGCGTTGGGGTCGAAGCCGACGCCGTTGTCCTGCACGCGCAGCACGATTTGCCCACGGTAGGCCGAGAGCGAAATTATAGCGGTGCTGGCCTGGGCATGGCGCTCGATGTTGGCCAGCGCCTCCTGGATGATGCGGAAAAGCGTCAGCGCCAGCCCCGCGTCCACCTCGGTGTCGCTCAGCCCGCAGGTGTACTGGGTGTGGATGCCGGTGCGCTGCTCGAACTCACGCACATGCTGGTCGATCGCTGGCGACAGGCCCAGGGTGTCGAGCAGCGACGGCCGCAGGTCGTGGGAAATGCGGCGAATCTCGCCGATGGCAGCGCCCAGGCGGGTGGTGCCCTTGCGCAGGTTGTCCAGGCCCTCGTCGCGGCCGTTGGCCACCTCCATGGCGGCCAGCTCGAACTGGAACTTGATCGACACCAGCAACTGGCTGATGCCGTCGTGCAGCTCGCGCGAGACCCGCGAGCGCTCGTCCTCCTGCAGGCTGACGATGCGCTGGTTGAGCGCCGACAGCTTGCGGTCGGCCAGACGGTGCTCACTGACGTTGAGCATCAGCCCGCCGGCGAAGATCACCAGCACCGCCAGCAGCGAGAACGAGCCGATCGCCAGCACCGTGGTCAACACCCCCGAGGCGACTTCCTGGCGCGACTTGAGCGTGGCCACTTCGACGTCGTCGATGTAGATGCCGGTGCCGAGCATCCAGCCCCAGCGCTCGAGCATCACCACGTAGGCCAGCTTGCCGGTGACCTGGCCGGTGGAGGGTTTCTGCCAGGCGTACAACTGGTAGCCATCGCCCTGCTCGGCGCTCTTGAGCAGCGCCTGGATCACCGGCAGGCCGTTCTTGTCGGTCATGCCGATCAGGTCCTTGCCGACCAGGTCGGCCTGGCGCGGGTGCATGAGGTTCTTGCCGTGGCGGTCGTAGACGAAGAAGTAGCCGTCCATGCCGAAGCTGGCGTGGGAGAGAAGCTGCAAGGCGCGCTGGCGGGTTTCCTCATCGTCGGCCCCGCTGTCGTACAGCGGCGCGATCAGGCTCATGGCCAGCTCCAGGTAGTTTTTCAGCTCGGCCTTCTTGGTGGCCATGATGCTGCTTTCCACCAGCCGGGCCTGGTCTTCCTCGAGCTTGCGGCTCTGGGCGAACACCAGGACGCAGATGAACAGCACCGACACCAGCAACGGCAGGACGCTGAGGGTGACGATCTTGTGTTTGAGTTGCATGGTGGGTACCGAGGAATGGAAAGGGGCCGCTTCGCGGCCCCCCTGTTATGACACGTTCACCCGCTCAGCAGCAACGCACCGGGCGCCCACTGCCACCGCCATACCGCGCATCCTGGCGCTCGCGGAAGAACGCCTCGTAGCTCATCACCGGCTTGTCCGGGTGCTTGGTCTGCATGTGCTCGACGTAGTAGTCATAGTCCGGCATGCCGACCAGCATCCGTGCAGCCTGGCCGAGGTATTTGCCCATCTTGCCCAGGTCATTGAACATCGCGGGGTACCTCAGGCCTCGGGAATGGGCTGGAACGGCGACTCCTTGTCGGTACGCTCAGGCTTGACCCAGGCGCGACGACCGACCTGGATCGCGAAGAACAGCACACTCAGCACCACGAACAGGAACAGCACGGTCAGCGTGGCGTTGGTGTAGGCGTTGAACACCACGTGCTGCATCTGCTCCAGGCTCTTGGCCGGGGCCAGTACCTGGCCGGCATCCAGCGCGGTGCTGTACTTCTTGGCCAGGGCCAGGAAGCCGACCGCCGGGTTCGGGTCGAACAGCTTGATCAAGCCGGCGGTGGTGGTGCAGATCAGCAGCCATACCGCCGGCAGCAGGGTCACCCACACGTAGCGCTGGCGCTTCATCTTGATCAGCACCACGGTGCCCAGCATCAGCGCGATGCCCGCCAGCATCTGGTTGGAGATGCCGAACAGCGGCCACAGGGTATTGATGCCCCCCAGCGGGTCGATCACGCCCTGGTACAGCAGGTAGCCCCAGAGGGTCACGCAACCCGCGGTGGCCAGCAGGTTGGCGCCCCACGACTCGGTGCGCTTGAGCGCCGGCACGAAGCTGCCCAGCAGGTCCTGCAGCATGAAGCGCCCGGCACGGGTGCCGGCGTCCACTGCGGTGAGGATGAACAACGCCTCGAACAGGATCGCGAAGTGGTACCAGAAGGCCATGGTGTTCTCACCCGGCAGCACCTGGTGGAGGATCTGCGCGATGCCCACCGCCAAGGTCGGCGCACCGCCGGCGCGGGCCAGGATGGTGTGCTCGCCGATGTCGCGGGCGGTCGCTTCCAGTTGCTCGGGGGTGATCAGGAAGCCCCAGCTGCTGACGGTGTTGGCCACCGACACCACGTCGGCGCCGACCACTGCGGCCGGGCTGTTCATGGCGAAGTACACGCCCGGCTCGATCACCGAGGCGGCGACCATGGCCATGATGGCGACGAACGACTCCATCAGCATGCCGCCGTAGCCGATGTAGCGGGCGTTGGTTTCGTTGTCCAGCAGCTTCGGCGTGGTACCCGAGGAGATCAGCGCATGGAAGCCGGACACCGCGCCGCAGGCGATGGTGATGAACAGGAACGGGAACAGCGTGCCCTTCCACACCGGGCCCGTGCCGTCGGTGAACTGGGTCAGGGCCGGCATCTTCAGCTCGGGGGCGAGGATCAGGATGCCGATCGCCAGGCCGACGATGGTGCCGATCTTCAGGAAGGTCGACAGGTAGTCACGCGGCGCCAGCACCAGCCACACCGGCAGCACCGCGGCGACGAAGCCGTAGCCGACCAGCATCCAGGTGATCTGCACGCCGGTGAAGGTGAACGCCGGGCCCCACACCGGGTCGGCCGCGACCAGGCCGCCGGCCCAGATCGACAGCAGCAGCAACACCACGCCGATCAGCGAGATCTCGCCGATGCGGCCCGGGCGGATGTAGCGCATGTAGATGCCCATGAACATGGCGATCGGGATGGTCGCCATCACCGTGAACATGCCCCACGGGCTTTCGGCCAGGGCCTTGACCACGATCAGCGCCAGCACCGCGAGGATGATGATCATGATCAGGAAGCAGCCGAACAGGGCGATGGTGCCGGGGATGCGGCCCATCTCCTCGCGCACCATGTCGCCGAGCGAGCGACCGTTGCGGCGGGTGGAGAGGAACAGGACCATGAAGTCCTGCACCGCGCCGGCCAGCACCACCCCGGCGATCAGCCACAGGGTGCCGGGCAGGTAGCCCATCTGCGCGGCGAGCACCGGGCCCACGAGCGGGCCGGCGCCGGCGATGGCGGCGAAGTGATGGCCGAACAGGATGTGCTTGTTGGTCGGGACGTAGTCCAGGCC
>NZ_JARGCS010000033.1 GCF_029193575.1 Pseudomonas entomophila
GGCGAATCAGGCGTCGTCACCGCGGATCGAGAAGTTGGCCATGTGCTCCAGGCCCTTGATCAGCGCCGAGTGGTCCCAGTTGCCGCCGCCCAGCGCCACGCAGGTGCTGAACACCTGCTGGGCGTTGGAGGTGTTCGGCAGGTTGATGCCCAGTTCCTTGGCCCCTTGCAGCGCCAGGTTCAAATCCTTCTGGTGCAGGTTGATGCGGAAGCCCGGGTCGAAGGTGCCCTTGATCATGCGCTCGGCATGCACTTCGAGGATCTTCGACGAGGCGAAGCCGCCCATCAGCGCCTCGCGCACCTTGGCCGGGTCGGCGCCGTTCTTGGCGGCGAACAGCAGCGCTTCGCCAACGGCCTGGATGTTCAGGGCGACGATGATCTGGTTGGCCACCTTGGCGGTCTGGCCGTCGCCGTTGCCGCCGACGCGGGTGATGTTCTTGCCCATGGACTGGAACAGCGGCAGGGCGCGCTCGAAGGCGTTCGGGCAGCCGCCGACCATGATGCTCAGGGTCGCGGCCTTGGCGCCGACTTCGCCGCCGGAGACCGGGGCGTCGAGGTAGCTGGCGCCGGTGGCCTTGATCTTCTCGGCAAAGGCCTTGGTGGCGGTGGGGGAGATCGAGCTCATGTCGATCACCACCTGGCCTTCGCCGACGCCCTCGGCGATGCCGTCAGCGCGGAACAGCACGTCTTCGACGTGCGGGGTGTCCGGGACCATGACGATGATGAACTCGGCGGCCTGGGCCACGGCCTTGGGCGTGGGCAGGGCGGTGGCCACCAGGTCGACGGGCGCCGGGTCGTGGTGGGTGGAGATAAACAGCTGGTGACCTGCCTTTTGCAGGTTCTGGGCCATGGGCTTGCCCATGATGCCGGTGCCGATGAAACCGATTTTAGCCATGAGAAATGTGCCTCTTTTCTTACTAGGGGGCGCGGACCCTGTGGGAGCCGCCGTGCGCGTTAAATGGCGTTATGGGACTTCAGCCAGCCGAGGCCGGCCTTGGTGCTGGCTAGCGGCTTGTACTCCGCGCCCACCCAGCCCTGGTAGCCGATACGGTCCAGGTGCTCGAACAGGAAGCGGTAGTTGATCTCACCTGTGCCCGGCTCGTGGCGCCCTGGGTTGTCGGCCAGCTGGATGTGCTGGATCGCGCCCAGGTTGGCTTCCATCGTGCGCGCCAGGTCACCTTCCATGACTTGCATGTGGTAGATGTCGTACTGCAGGAACAGGTTGGGGCTGCCGACCTGCTCGCGGATCTCCAGCGCCTGTTTCGTGGTGTTGAGGTAGAAACCGGGGATGTCGCGGGTGTTGATCATCTCCATTACCAGCCGGATGCCCACGGCTTCGAGGCGGTTGGCGGCGTACTCGAGGTTGTCGAGCAGGGTGTTGCGCACCACGAACGGGTCCGCGCCTTGCGGCGTGATGCCGGCCAGGCAGTTGACCTGGGTGTTGCCCAGCACCTTGGCGTAGGCGATGGCGCTGTCGACTCCGGCGCGGAATTCCTCCACCCGGTCAGGGTGACAGGCGATGCCGCGCTCGCCCTTGGCCCAGTCACCGGCAGGCAGGTTGAACAACACCTGCTGCAACTGGTTGGCGTCCAGGCGGTCGCGCAGTTCCTCGACCGGGTAGTCGTAGGGGAACAGGTACTCGACGCCACGAAACCCGGCCTGGGCGGCGGCGTTGAAGCGGTCCAGGAAGTCCACCTCGGTGAACAGCATGGACAGGTTGGCGGCAAAACGGGGCATGGTCGGCTCCTGTCAGTCCAGTGGCATGAGGGCGGTGGGGGCATCGGCGCGGCTATCGGCCAGTGCTTCGAATTCGTTGATGGCGTTGATCTCGGTGCCCATGGCGATGTTGGTCACGCGCTCCAGGATCACTTCCACCACCACCGGCACGCGGAAGGTGCGCATCAGCTCGCGCGCCTGGGCGAAAGCGGCCGGCAGTTGGCTGGCGTCGAACACGCGCAGTGCCTTGCAACCCAGGCCCTCGACCACGGCGACGTGGTCGACGCCGTAGCTGCCGAGTTCCGGGGCGTTGACGTTCTCGAACGACAGCTGCACGCAGTAGTCGATGTCGAAGCCGCGTTGGGCCTGGCGGATCAGGCCCAGGTAGGCGTTGTTCACCAGCACGTGGAGGTACGGCAGGTTGAACTGCGCGCCCACCGCCAGCTCTTCGATCATGAACTGGAAGTCGTAGTCGCCCGACAGCGCCACCACTTGGCGTTCGGGGTCGGCCTTGACCACGCCCAGGGCGGCCGGGATGGTCCAGCCCAAGGGGCCGGCCTGGCCGCAGTTGATCCAGTGGCGTGGCTTGTACACGTGCAGGAACTGCGCGCCGGCGATCTGCGACAGGCCGATGGTGCTGACGTAGCAGGTGTCCTTGCCGAAGAAGCGGTTCATTTCCTCGTAGACCCGCTGTGGCTTGACCGGCACCTGGTCGAAATGGGTCTTGCGCTGCAGGGTGCGCTTGCGTTCGCGGCAGGCTTCGGCCCAACTGCTGCGGTCTTTCAGCTTGCCGGCGGCCTGCCACTCGCGGGCGACCTCCAGGAACACGTCCAGGGCGGCGCCGGCGTCGGAGACGATGCCCAGGTCCGGGGTGAATACGCGGCCGATCTGCGTCGGTTCGATGTCCACGTGGATGAACGTGCGGCCTTCGGTGTAGACCTCGACGGAGCCGGTATGGCGGTTGGCCCAGCGGTTGCCGATGCCGAACACCAGGTCCGATTCGAGCAGGGTGGCGTTGCCATAGCGATGCGAGGTTTGCAGGCCACACATGCCCGCCATCAGCGGATGGTCGTCGGGGAGGGTGCCCCAGCCCATCAGGGTCGGGATCACCGGCACGCCGGTCAGTTCGGCGAATTCGACCAGCTTGTCGCTGGCGTCGGCGTTGATGATGCCGCCACCGGCCACCAGCAGCGGGCGCTCGGCGGCGTTGAGCAGGGCCAGGGCTTTTTCGGCCTGCACGCGGCTGGCCTGGGGCTTGTGCACCGGCAGCGGCGCGTAGGCGTCGATGTCGAACTCGATCTCGGCCATCTGCACGTCGAATGGCAGGTCGATCAGCACCGGGCCCGGGCGGCCGCTGCGCATTTCAAAGAAGGCCTTCTGGAAGGCGTAGGGCACCTGGCCCGGCTCCAGCACGGTGGTAGCCCACTTGGTCACTGGCTTGACGATGCTGGTGATGTCGACGGCCTGGAAGTCTTCCTTGTGCAGGCGGGCGCGCGGCGCTTGGCCGGTGATGCAGAGGATCGGTATGGAGTCGGCAGAGGCGCTGTACAGGCCGGTGACCATGTCGGTGCCGGCCGGGCCCGAGGTGCCGATGCACACGCCGATATTGCCCGGGTTGGCGCGGGTGTAGCCCTCGGCCATGTGCGAGGCGCCTTCCACGTGGCGCGCCAGCACGTGGTCGATACCGCCGACTTTCTTCAGCGCGGCGTAGAAGGGGTTGATGGCGGCACCGGGGATGCCGAACGCGGTGTCGATGCCTTCGCGGCGCAACACCAGCACGGCGGCCTCGATCGCTCTCATTCTGGCCATGGGGAACTCCTTTGCACGGGTCGATAATTTTTGTAGTGGCTGCCAGTCTGGATTAGGCTTGCGTACGGTAGAACACCTGAAAATTGTTTTCTGTCGATATAAAAGGTATCGAATGGCCCGGTACACAGAACTGCACAGCTTCGTCCAGGTCGCGCAGAAAGGCAGCTTCGCCGCCGCCGCGCTCAGTGAAGGGGTGACGCCGGCGATCCTTGGCCGGCGCCTGGATGCGCTGGAACGGCGCTTGGGGGTGAAGCTGATGCACCGCTCGACGCGCGGCTTGCGCCTGACCGAACTGGGCGAGCAGTTGCTCGAGCGCGCCAAGCAGCTGCTGCGCGACTTCGACGACATGGAGGCGGACATCAGCGCCAGTGGTTCGATGGTCAAGGGCAACCTGCTGGTGTCGGCGCCGGCCTCGTTCGGCCGCTTGCACGTCGCGCCGCATGCACTTGGGTTTCACCAGCAGTTCCCCAACCTGAAACTGTCGTTCAACCTCACCGACAGCCTGGTCGACCTGGTCAGCGAGGGGTACGACATGAGCATCCGCATCGGCGGGGTGACCGACCCGAACTACGTGGCGGTGAAGCTGTTCGGCAACCGCCGGGTGGTGTGCGGCACGCCTGAGTATTTCGCCCGGCACGGCCGGCCGACCACGCTGGAGCAGTTGGCTGAACACAATTGCCTGGCATTCACCCTGCAAGGCGGCCAGCAGCGCGGCTGGACCTTCCAGCGCGACGGTCGCCAGGTGGCGATGCGGGTGACCGGCAACCTGGCGTGCAACGATGGTGAGCTGCTGTTTTCGTGGATGAGGCAGGGGTTGGGTATCGGCTGGCGCTCGACCTGGGAGATCCATAACGAGCTGATGAGCGGGGAACTGGTGACGGTACTGGATGATTTCGCCTTGCCGGATTACGACATCCAGGCGGTGTACCCGCAGCAGCGCTTCCTGCCGGCGAAGGTGCGCTATTTCATCGAGTACCTGAAGACGGTGTACCGCAGCCCCGGTTATTGGGAGCGCTGACAGCCCCCGTCAGCCGCTTGGATCTTGCCCTGATCATTCCTTGGAGATCCATTTGGCGATTTCATTGCAGTATTTGAACTTCTGCCCCTCGCACTGTGAGATGCACTGGCGTGTGTCGAATTTCAGGTCGTCGAACAGCTTGTTCCTCGCGAGTGTGGCCAGGTCGCTTCCGTAGTCCTTGATGTTCTTTTCCTTGCGCTGCACCGCCTCGTAGTAGGTGCTGCACATATAACCCTCTTCCGCCAGGGCAGGTAAGGCACTCACCAGCAAGGTCGATGACAGGAACCAGAGTTTCTTCTTCATTTGAACCCCCAAGGAAGGAAACGTCGACACCTCGCAGGATTCTAGCTGGCCACTTGCGATCATCAAGCCGCCAACCACGCCAACCCTCTACGGCAAGCCCGCGCCTGCAGGGGATGCGTCGTTATCGAGCCTGGGTCAGGCGAATGATCTGCCGGGCGATATACGCCCCTGTCAGGATCACCCCGAACAACCGCAGGGTCTGCATCGCCAGCACCATGCCGACGTCGGCGTGGGTCTCCACCGCGATGATCGCCATCGCATCCAGCCCGCCTGGGCTGGTGGCCAGGTACAGGGACAGGAAGTCGATGCCGGTGGCACGTGCCAGCAACCAGGCGCAGGCCGCGCACAGCACGATCAGTGCCACCGCGCCGGCGATCATGGTCGGCAGGCGCTTCCACACGTAGCGCACGGTCTGCCGGTCGAAACGCAGGCCGATGTAGCAGCCGATGGCGCCGTAGGCAAAGGCCAGTAGCCCGCTTGGCAGGCTGATTTGCAACACCCCTGTTAGCTGCAACGCCGCGCCCAGCAGCAACGGCAGCAGCAGCGCGCCGGCGGGCAGGCGGCTGCCGGCGAACACGCCGACCAGCACCACCATCAACCCCAGTAGCAGGTCGAGGGGTGCCATCGCCTGCACGGAAGAGGGCACGTTGGCCGTCTCGCTGACCAGCTCGCTGGCACCGAGCAGGTGGCTGACCAGCGAACCGATCATCACCACGCACACCACTCGCACGTACTGCATGGTCGCCACCACGCGGCCGTCGGCGCCGTTGTCCTCGGCCATCGAGACCATCGCCGAGGCGGCACCCGGCGCGGTACCCCAAGCCGCGGTATTGCCGGGGATACCCCCAAAGCGCACCGTGCCCAAGCCGACCACGGCGCTGAGCAACACGGTGATCAGCGTGGCCAGCAGCATCAACTGCCAGGATTGCGCCAGCGAGGCCAGTACCGGCCAGGTCACCGAGTGCGCGACCAACAGGCCGACACAGCCCTGGCCGAAGCGGAACACATGGCGGTGCAGGCGCAGGCGCGCACCAGCCACGCCAAACAGGATGGCGACCAGCATCGGGCCGAGAAACAGCCCGGCCGGCACGGCCAGCGCATGCAGCAACTGCCCGGCGGTGCCGGCGCAGAGCGCCAGGGCCAGCCATTGCAGGATAGGGGGGTAGGGTGGGGTGGAAGGCAAAGTGGGCAACGTCGGATCTCCCTGTACGGCGGATGGAGAAAATTATCGACGCCGTGATTCATCAAGTCTATTTTCTACTTTCGATGAATCGATAACTGAAATTCATGAATCATGGACCTTCGAGACCTTACCTATTTTCAGACCATCGCCGAGATTGGCCACCTGGGCCGCGCCGCGGAAAAGCTCAACCGCAGCCAGCCGGCGCTGAGCAAGAGCATTCAGCGCCTGGAGGAATCCCTGGGCACGCGGTTGTTCCAGCGTGACGGGCGGCGCATCAAGCTCACCGATGTCGGTGCGCTGTTGCTGGCGCGGGGCAAGCAGTTGCAACTGGACATCGCCCAGACCGAGCGCGAGGTGCGAGATTTCGCCAGCGGGCTGGTGGGCAACATCCGCTTGGGCTGCGCCGCGAGCATGGCCGAGCACCTGTTGCCGCAGTTGGCCGCAGCGCTGCTGGAGCGCGCGCCGGAACTGACCCTGAAATTGACCATCGGCCAGGATGACGTGCTCAAGGAGTCGCTGGTGTCGGGCCGGCTGGATGCGATCATCTGCACCTTGATCGTCGAAGACCCGAAGTTCCGTTCCTACCCCATCCTGCAAGACGAGGCGGTAGTGGTGGCCAGCGCCGAGCACCCGGTGTTCGATGGTCCCATCGCGCTCAAGGACCTGTGCCAATACCGCTGGGTGCTGGGCGGGCCGACAGTGACTGCGCGGCGCTGGATCGACAACGTGTTCGTCGAACACCAACTGCCGCCGCCGCAGGTGCAGATCGAGACCAACTCGATCTCGCTGTTGCCGCGGTTGATCGCCCAGACCCGACTGCTGAGCTTCGCCGCGCGGGAAACCCTCGAGCACGGCCTGGGCACTTCGTGGCTGCGCGAAGTGTCGCTGGCCGAGACCACCATGAGCCGCACGGTGGCGGTTTCGGTACGTGCCGAGGGCTACCTGCCGCCAGCGGTCGGGGCGATGGTCGAGCTGCTGCGCGACGCCGGCCCCGGGTTCTTTCGCAACGATTGACCGTCAGGCCATCGATGCCTGGTAGGCGGGTGGACGCAGGCGCGTGGCCAGGCCCAGCAGCACCAGCGCGCCCACCAGCATCACCCCCCAGGCCCAGTGCAGCGAGCTCAGATGGTCGCGCACCAGCCCGGCCACCAGCGGCATGCTGGCGGCGATCAGGTAGCCGCCGCCTTGCACGAAGGCCAGCAACGAGCCGGCCTCGGCCGGGGAGTGGGCGTGGTCGAGGGTGACGATCAGCGACAGTGGGAACAGCGCGCCGATGCCCAGGCCCAGGCACAGGGTGGCGACGATCGCCAGTTCGCCTGGCGCGCTCAGCAGGCACAGCAGCCCAGCGATCAGCAGCAGGATCACCAGGGTCAGTGGCTGGCGACGGTCGGGGAAGCGCTGGATCAGCGCCGACACCAGCAGGCCGGCGAACACCTCGGTGACCGTCAGCGCACCCAGCAGGTAGCCTGCTTCGCTGGCCGTCCAGCCCAGCTCCACGTAGAACGGCGGCAGCCATGCCAGCACCAGGGTGTAGGCGCCGGTGCCGATGCCGAAGAACAGCAGCAGCAACCAGGCCCTTGCCTGGCGCCACGGCAAGCGTGCGGCAGCGGGGTAGGCCGGTTGCGGGCCCGCCGCCAGCAACCAGGCGAGCAAGGCGACCAGCGCCGGAATGGCCGCGTAGCCCAGGGTCAGCTTCCAGCCCAGCACGGCCGCGCTCGGTGCCGCCGCTGCGGCGGCAATGGCCGCGCCGCCCATGATGCCGGTAGTGAACAGGCCCATCAGCATGCCCGCGCTTTCTGGGTGGTTGCGCTTGAGGAAGGCTGGCATCAGCGACTGGATCACGGCGATACCGATACCGCCCAGGGCGGCGCTGGCGATCAGCGTGCCGGCCGACTCGACATAGCTGCGCGCCGCACAGGCGGCAGCGATCAGCGCGATGCCCAGGGCCACGCCCTTGACCTCTCCAATCAAGCGCAGCAACCAGGGCCCGCTCAAGGCGAACAGGCCCATCATCATGACCGGCAAGGTGGTCAGCAGCCCACCCTGGGCATTGCTCAGGCCCAGGTCGTGCTGCAGCAGGTCGAGCAATGGGCCGATCGAAGCCATGATCGGCCGCAGGTTGATGCCGACCAGCACGGCCAGCAGGACGACGCAGGCCTTCGACGGGCCGTCGGCGTGAATGGGGTTACGCATGCTGAGGGTGCTCCTGCAAGAAAAACGCGAGCTCGTAGTTGAACGCCAGGGCGTGGGGAACGTTGAACACATGGCCTTCGCCAGTGAGAGTGACCCGGCGACAGCGGGCGATGCGCCGGGCGATTTCGTCGGCCTCCGCGACGGGGCTCATGCGATCGTGCTCGCAGGCGAGCACCAGGGTTGGCGCATCGATCCGTTGCAGGCGCTCGCTCAGGTCGTAGTGCTTCATGCCCTGGCACCAGTTGATCTGGTTCTGCGCGCCCTGGGTCGCCGCTTGGGCGTGCCAGGCCTGGTACAAACGCTGGCCTTGGGGCGAGGCGGCGAAGCTTTCGCCCACCAGGGCTGGCCAGGTCGCCTTGAAACGCTTGAGGCAGCCGTCGGGCTGGGCGAGGGCGTCGATCCACTCGTCGAGCATCTGTGCGCGGTGCGGAGCCTTCATGGTCAGGAACGTGCCGGCGACCGCCAGGCTTTCCACCGCGGCCGGCACTTCGCAGGCCAGTTCCAGGGCGACCATGCCACCCAGCGACAGGCCCACCAACTGGGCACTTTCAAGCCCCAGGTGGTCGAGCAAGGCGAGGATGCCCAGGGCCTGGCCGCGCGCGCTGATCGATGCCGGAGCGTCACTGGACGCGCCGTGGCCGAGCAGGTCAGGTACGATGACGCGGTGCTCGAGGCGCAGCAGCGCGGCCACCTGGTCTGACCAGGCGCGGCCACTGTTGCCCAGGCCGTGCAGCAGCACGACCGGGGTGCCGGCGCCTGCGTCGAAGTAGTAGTAACGATTCCGTCCGTGTTCGAAGAACGCCATGTTTACTCCTGATCCATCATGTCGTGCCCATCAAGATAGCTTAACGTTAAGATATTTTGAAAGCCTCAAGGTTCAGGTAGGTGAAGCGATTCACGGATCTTCCAGTTTGAACGGGCGATACCAGCTATGAACGATCATGTCGATTTCGTCGTCGCGCAGTGGGCGCAGGCGATGCCGTCCGTGGACGCCTCGTCCATGGAGGTTTTCGGGCGCATGGTGCGCATCCAGAAGCACTTGGAGCGCCTGCGTGTGGAGGCCTTGGCGCAATATGGCTTCAAGGAGGGCGAGTTCGACGTGCTGGCGACCTTGCGCCGCGCGGGGGCGCCGTACCGGCTCACGCCCACCGAGCTGTACCGCTCGCTGCTGGTCACCTCGGGAGCCATGACCAACCGCCTGGCACGGCTGGAAAGCGCCGGCATGGTCGAGCGCGTGGCCGACCACCACGACAAGCGCAGCTCCCACGTGGCGCTCACCGCCGCGGGCAAGGCGTTGATCGAACAGGCGGTGTTTACCCATACTGAGATCCAGGAACTGGTACTGGCGTCCCTGAACGCGCAACAGCGCAAAAGCCTGGCCACGCTGCTCAAGCAGGTGTTGGCCAGCCTGCCGGGCGAGGGCGCCCCGCAAGATTGAACCCCGAAAATTCAGGAGGAATTTTCATGCTTCACAGCAATTACCTGAAGCAACTGGACCTGCAAGACATCGTGGTCTTCCTCAACCTGCTCGAACAGCGCAGTGCCAAGCGCACCGCCGAACTGATGAGCGTCAGCCAACCCACCGTCAGCTACTGCTTGAAGCGCCTGCGTGGATGCTTCGACGACACCCTGTTCGCCTCGTCCCAAGGCGTGCTGTTGCCGACCACCAAGGCCGAAAAGATCGCCCCCTACTTGCGCGTGGTGGTCGAGTCGGTCAACCGCTGCGCCGAGGATGACAGCGGCGCCTCGCCCCTGGCGTTGCGCAAGACCTGGCGCCTGTGCGCCCCCGAGTACTTCGAGCTGTCGGTGCTGCCGCAGGCCCTGGCCGTGCTGGCGCGCACCCAGGCCAACACCTCGTTGCACCTGGAGCGTCTTAGCCGCGACCTGCCGGTGGACAAGTTGATCAGCGGCGACATCGACATCGCTATCGGCTTCGGCCCTGGCTACCACCAGATGCACCCCGAGCTGCAATGGCAGGCGGTGCTCAACGACGATTTCGTCTGCCTGACCAGCCAGGCCGCGCTGGCCACCCCCGGGGCCATGAGCCTGGATGAGTTCTGCGCCTCGCCGCATGTGTTCCCCACGCCGTGGATCTCCGAGAAGAACATGGTCGACAGCTGGCTCGAGAAGGTCGGCCGCTCGCGCAACATGCTGGTGCGCGCCAACGGCTACCAGGCCTGCGTCAACATCGTCGCCGCCGTGCCTGCCACCCTGGCGCTGCCGGCGCGGCTGTTGCCGTGCCTGCGCATCCCCGAAACCGTGCAGGTGTGCCAGCCGCCGCTGGGCTTCCCGACCTTCACCCTGGACATGATCTGGGCCCGCGACCGTAGCGAGAGCCGCGACATCGCCAGCTTGCGCAACCTGGTGCAAGACGTGGCCGGGGCCATGTTGAACGAGCGATGACTGGCACTTTTAAATTTTCTGAGTGCATTTAGATTTCTTAAAACCAGCCCCTTCGGCATTTCCCTTACTGTGGGTTCATCGGGCAGCGGATGGTTCTGCCCGGCCCCACAATCCAAGGAGGAATGTTCGATGTTGGCTCAAGTGCAATCGGTGGTGTTCCCGTTCTATCGTCAGCCCACCCCGTGCTACGGCTTTGAATGTGTGTATGCGGTAGAACCGCAGCTTAAAGTTGTCGAGTCGATGAGCACCGCTGCACTGTATGACGACTTGGCCCACAGTGGCGCCGTCATCTACCGCGACTTTGCCGACACCCTCGAAGACTTCAACGAGTTCGTCAGCGCCCACTCCGCGCGGGTGACCTTCGACCCGGCGCGCAAGGCCGCCACGTCCAACACCGCGGAGATCGAGGCGGGCGTGCACGAGATGGGCCTGCACCGCGAAAACGGCAACCTGCCGTTCAACCCCGACCTGCAATGGTTCTATTGCCTGGCGCCGGCGTCGGTGGGCTCTGAAACCACGATGTGCGATGGCCAGCGCGTGCTCTTCGACCTGTCGTCGAAAACCCGCAAGAGTTTCGAAACCCGGGACATCCGTTATGCACGGCGTATTCCGTGGGCCAATGTCAGGCGTTTTCTGAGTATCGAACTGCAACTGCCAATCGATGAAATCACCGATGAACACCTGCACTGGGTCAATGACCGGGTCAAAGGCCAGACCTACCGCCGTATCGACCAGAACCTGATTGCCTCGGAGTTGATTATCTCCGCCGTGGAAACCAGTTGCTTCAGTGGCCGCAAAGCATTCTGCAATTCCATGCTCGGCCCCAGCGTGAACTATGAACCGCCCTTGATCACCTGGGCCGACGGTGAAGACATCGCGCTGGATATCTGGGACGAGATCAAGGAAGTCACCGCGCGCAATACCTACAGCCACTTCTGGAAACAAGGTGACATCGTGGTCATCGACAACACCCGCGTGATGCACGGCCGTCGTCGCCTGGACGACACCGCGCGGCGCATCTTCGGCGCCCAGAGCTACCGCATCGGGGGTAACGGCCAATGATCAGCCAGAAAATGCACGACTACCTGGCCGCCACGCCCGACCGCGTGGTCATCCGCGAAATGAACGGCCGCTCCTACACCCTGCACGAGCTGCGCCGCGACGTGCTGCGCCTGGCCTCGGCCCTGGAAGGGCGCGTGGGCCGCTGCGAACGCAAGGTCTTCGGCATCGCCATGCGCTCGTGCTACGAATGGGTGTACACCCTGCTGGCCATCCAGAAGGTCGGCGGCGTGCTGCTGCCGGTGCCGATCGAGTTCTCCGACGACCAGATCGGCAGCCTGCTGGGCAAGGCCGCAGCGGTGTTCGTCAGCGACGACAAGACCGCCCGGCGCCTGCACCGCATCCTGCCGGACAAACCCAGCTTCATCCCCGGCGAGCTGATGAACCAGGCCGTGGGCGGGGAATGGCGCCAGGACGACGAGCTGATCTCGGCGGGCATCGTCTCGATCATCCACACCTCTGGCACCACCTCGCGCCCCAAGGGCGTGATGATCCGCGACGAGGCGGTGAGCCTGCTGGTCGACAACGTGATGAAGCGCCTGCCGCAGCAGCCGTTGCACTACTTCTCGATCGTGCCGATGAGCCTGCTGATCGAGCAGGTGCTGGGGGTGTTCATCCCGATCCTCTCCGGTGGCACCCTGACCCTGATGCCCGAAGGGGTGACCGAGTACGGCGCGGCCAGCGGCAACGCACGCCAGTACCTGGAACTGATCGCGCCGAACCAGCCGAACTTCCTCTACCTGCCGCCCAAGCTGCTGGAAGAGGCCAATCTGCTGCTCGAACATTGCTCGGTCCAGGACCTGTTCGGCCCGGCGCGCCCGCACATCATCACCGGTGGCGCGAAGATCCCGGCCACCGTGCTCGAGGCACTGGATGCCCGTGGCGTGCAGGTGTTCGAGGCCTACGGCCTGAGCGAGAACTCCTCGATCATTTCGCTGAACTCGCCCGCCGAGCGGCGCGTGGGCTCGGCCGGCAAGTTGCTCGACGGCATCGAGCCGAAGCTGGTGGATGGCGAGCTGCTGGTCAAGACACCGACCCTGTGCGCCGGCTACTACAACGCCGACGACACCGCCTGCGACCTGTCCGACGGCTACCTGCACACTGGTGACATCGCCGAATTGCGCGATGGCTTCCTGTACATCACCGGGCGCAAGAAGCACGTGATCATCCTTTCCACCGCGCGCAACATCTCGCCGGAATGGGTGGAGAACGTCTACAAGGAGAGCCCGCTGGTCGACGACATGATCGTCATGGGCGAGGGCAAGGACGAACCCTGCGCGATCGTGCTCAGCAGCGCCGGCAAGGCCGAAGTGCAGCACGAGATGGCGCGCCTGGAGCACCGCCTGGCGGACTTCGCGCGGGTGCGGCACATCCGGGTGATCGACGACATCGCCGCGTTCCGTGACCAGTTCTACACCGTCACCGGCCGGCCGCGTCGCGCCGAAATCGAAGCACGCTTCATCGACCAGATGTACGCCTAAGGACGGGACAATGCCATGTACATCGTGCGCAATTTCTACAAGGGCCGCCCCGGCTACCGCTGCCTGCAGGAGTCGGTGCGGGCCCACTACCTCAAGTGCTACGGCGCCACGCCCGAACCCGAGCCGGACCTGTTCGTCTGCCTGACCGGCTCCAACGGCGGCGCCCCCGGCTACGCCTGCGCGGGCATCAGCTACGGCGACTCGGGCAAGCTGTTCAGCGAGTACTACCTGGGTGAGCGACTGGATGAGCGCTACGGCATCGACCGCGCGCGCATCGCCGAAGTCGGCGCGTTCGCCTCGTTCCAGAGCGGCAGTGGAGCGGGCAAGTACTTGCTCAACAACGTCATCAAGACCCTGGCCCTGCGCAACTTCGGGCTGGTGGTACTGACCGCCACCGAGCAGGTGCGCCAGTTGCTCGGGCCCATCGTCGACAACCTCGACGACCTGGGCGTGGCCGACCGCGGCCGGGTCAAGGACCCCAGTGTCAATTGGGGGACTTACTACGACCAGGCGCCGCGGGTGGTGGTCTCGCGCCTGTCGTCGCCCAGTGCCTGGCTGTTGCCCCCGGCGCTGTCGCTGAACCCGCATCCATTCGCCCGTCAGGCCTTGGCCTGACCCCATCACGCGCCGGGCACCGCTGTGCCCGGCCGCCGGAGGTAACCATGAACGCGACCAAGCGTTACGAGAATTTCATCGTCTTCCTCGCGCCGCTGATCAACAGCCTCGGTGGCATCGCCATCGACCTGTATGCGCCGAGCATCCCGTCCATCGGCCATGAACTGGGGGCTGGGCCCTCGCTGATGCAGAACACCATCACCATCACGCTGCTGTTCTATGCCATCGGCCAGCTGTTCTTCGGCGTCATGGCCGATGCCCGTGGCCGTCGCCCGGCGGTGCTGCTGGGGCTGCTGGTATTCCTCGCCGGCAGCGTGCTGGCCACCGTCGCCACCTCGATCGAGATGCTGCTGGCGGCTCGCGCCTTGCAAGGCTTCGCCATCGGCGCCTGCCAGGTGGTGGCGCGCGCGCTGCTGGTGGACATCGTCAAGGGCCCGCGCTTCTACGTGGCGATCATCTACCTGAGCCTGGCCTTCGGTCTCGGCCCGGTGGTGGCGCCCTACGTGGGCGGGGTGATCGAGGTGCACCTGGGCTGGCGCTACAACTTCGTGCTGTATGCGGTCTACGCGGTGGTCGTGCTGGCCTTCGTGCTGGCGGGGCTGAAGGAGTCGTTGGCGCCGACCGCCCGACGCAGCCCGCTGCAGACCCTGGCCGGCTATGGTTGCATCTTGGGTGATCGGCGATTCCGCGCCTCGGTGATCGTGTTGGGCTCGAGCTTCTCGGCGTTCCTGCTGTGGAACGTGTTCGGCCCGCACATCGTCCAGGAGCGCCTGGGGCACAGCGCCCAGTACTTCGGCACCACGGCGCTGGGGGTGGGCAGCTGCTACCTGGTGGGGACACTGGTCAACCGAATGCTGATCCGTTTCGTCGCCGCCGATGCGCTGATGTGGGGGGGGATCGTGCTGTTCCTGCTCGGGGTGCTCAGCATCGCCGTGGTGCCTGGCTTGAGCCTGGCGAACATCCTGGGTGGGATCATGCTGGTCGCCTTCGGCCAGGGGTTCATCTTCTCCAACGCCATGGCCCGTTCGATGTCGTTGTTCCCCGACCGCGCCGGGGTGGCGGCGAGCTTGCAGGGCTGCCTGATGCTGGTGTTCGGCTCGGTGGCCTCGGGGGTGGTGAGTGCGTTGCCGCTGAATTCGAACCTGGCGATTGCAGGGGTGTTCTTCGTGCTGTTGCTGGTGTCGCTGTCGGGGATGGTGACGGCCAGGGCAGGGCGGCGGGTGTCGGTAGCCTGAGCCAGATTTGCCCCGCGATGGCGCCCGGCTGGACAACCTCTGTGCCAGGCCTGGCACTATCGCGGGGCAAGCCCGTTCCTACAGGGGCATTGGTGACTCCAAGAGAAGCGGGCGAGCCTGTCGCGGGCTGTCCCGATAGCGTCGGGACAGCCCCTTACCCGGTAAGCCGAGCCCCCGGCGCCTGTGCCAGCAATCGCTCCAGCGCGCGTGGGTATTGCGCCTGCATAGCCACCACGTCGTGCGCCTCGCCATGGCACGCGCACATCGCCACGGCGATCCCGCAGCCATGGGCATGATCGACCAGGATGTCCCGCCACAACGCCGCCTCGTCGGTCAGCGCCGCCAGCAACGTGGTCAACCGTTCGGTGATGCGCTGGGGGGCACCAGCGAACGCTTGTGGCTCCCCGAACAGCGCCAGGGTGAGCTGCGGGTGGCAGGTTACCGCCTCGAAATAGCGCTCGAGCAACGCACGCACCTGCGCACGCGGTGCTTGCGCACAGGCTGGGGCCTCCAGCACCTGCGCGTAGACCTGCTCGGCCATCGCGCGCAGCAGGGCGGCGCGGTTCTCGACATGGTGGTAAAGGCTCATGGGCGTGACACCCAGGCGCGCGGCGAGGCTGCGCAAGGTCAGGCCGCGTTCGCCGCCAGCCTCCAGCAGGCTGAACGCCGCGGCGAGGATTTCCGCAAGCGTCAGGCCTTGCCCTTGGCTCGGCCGCCCGCGCGGCCGGCTCATCCGCGCACCCGGTAGGTCGACTGGACCATGCCGGAGGCCGGTAGTGCGCGGCTGGCCACCAGCTCCAGCGCGACATCCCGCGCCAGCGCACCGAACAGCGGTCGGCCCGCGCCGATCAACACCGGCACGGTGGTGATCACCAGATCGCTGACCAGCCCCTCGCGCAAGAACGACTGCACCAACTGCCCGCCATCCACGTAGACCCGGCGTACGCCTTGCTGTTCCAGCTCGCGCATCAACTGCGCGGGCGGGGTCTCGGCGAAGCGCACTTTGCCGTGCAGCCTCTCGGGCACCGCCGTGCCGGCTAGTTGGCGCGACAGCACCAGCACCGGTACATGGTAGGGCCAGGGGTCAAAGCCGACGACCTTGTCGAAGGTGCCACGGCCCATCACCAGCAGGTCGATATCGGCGATGAAGGTGTCGTAGCCGAAGTCCTCGCCTTCGGCGGGGCGCATCGGCAACCAGTCGAGGTGGCCGTCGGGGCGGGCGATGAAACCATCCAGGCTGGTGGCGATGAACACGTGTGCGGTGGTCATGGGGAAGCTCCATTAAATATACGTCGTATATTTAATGTCAGGCCAAGTGCCCATGCAAGCGAGGCTTGCCACTCAGGTTTTCGCCGACACTGAAAAGTGTTTTCACCCGCGGCCGACTGCCCGAGGGAGGAGGGGGCGGCTAACCTTGAGCTATTTGTGAATACGGAGCAGCAATGGCCCGACTCGATATCAACCGCTCCGGTGAACTGGAAGTGTTCGTGCGTGTGGTGCAGACCGGCAGTTTCTCCGCGGCGGCGCGGGACTTTCGCATGACCCCTTCGGCAGTGAGCAAGCTGGTGGCGCGCCTTGAAGCACGGCTGGGTTCGCGCCTGTTCAACCGTTCCACCCGCCAGCTCAGTCTTACCCAGGAGGGCCGCGCCTACTACGAGCGCGGCATGGGCGTGCTCGCCGACCTGGACGAGCTGGAGCGCAACGTCGCCTCGCAAGATGCCCCGCGTGGCCGGGTGCGGATCAACGCCAACCTGGCTTTCGGCTACCACTACCTGCTGCCGTTGGTGCCGCGGCTCACCGCGCACCTGCCGCAGGTCAAGCTCGACCTGGTGCTTACCGACGAGGTGATCGACGTGGTCGGCCAACGCACCGACATTGCCGTGCGCGCAGGTCCGATGAAGAGCTCCAACCTGGTCGCCCGCAAGCTTGGGCAGACGCGCATGGTGATCGTCGCCGCGCCGGACTATCTTCAACGCTACGGCACCCCGGACAGCCCTGCGGCATTGCAGTGTCACAACCTGCTCACCGCCAACTACGTGCGCGCGTTCAATGGCTGGCCGCTGCAGGACGGCGGCCAGGTGGTGAAGATCGCCACCAGCGGCAGCGTGCAGGCCAGCGATGGCGAGGCGCTGCGCTGCCTGGCGCTGAACGGCACGGGGCTGGCGCGGTTGGCGGCGTTCCGGGTGCGCGAGGACATCGCCCAGGGGCGTCTGGTGCCCGTGATGGAAGCGTTCAACCCTGGGGACCTGGAGGAGGTTCACGCGGTGTTCGTCGGCCAGGACGGCCATGTGCCGCTGCGGGTGCGCGCGGTGCTGGATTTTCTCGTCGAGCACGTGCACGTCGAATGAGCGTGGCCGTGCTTCGGGCATGGCCTTCGAGGTGCGCGCGGTGAGCCGTCAAACGATTGTAGTGGGTGTCGACCTGGGCACCTCCAGCACCCGCGCAGTGGCCCTGGATGCCCAGGGCACGCTGCGCGGTGCTGCATGCATGGGCGCCGTGCCAGTGGGGCGGCGAAGCAGACCGGACGGGGCGCGCGAGGGGTTTCTCGACAGGGCGCTGGCGGCGGCCCGCCAGGCCCTCGATGAAGCTCGCGCGAGCCCTGGACAGGTTGCGGGCATCGCGGTGTGCGGGCAGATGGCTGGGTTGTGCGCGGTGGATGCCCAGGGGCGGGCGATGGTGTCTGGCGACTCATGGCTGGACCTCGATTGTGCCGCGTACCTTGGGCCGCTGCGGGCTCATGAAGCGGATATCGTGCGGCGCTCGGGCAGCCAACTGATCGCCAGCCAAGGGGCGCGCTGGCTGCAGATTCGCGAGACGCAGCCGGCGCTGTACCGGCGTCTGTGCAAGCTGACCACACCCTCGGCGCTGGTGGCCGGGCGTCTGGCGGGGTTGGCTGGGGAGCAGGCGTTCATCGATACCACCCACCTGGGTTTCAACGCCTTCGCCGATGTGACGGCCGGCACCTGGAACCTTGCGCTGGTGCGGGCGTTGGGGTTGGAGGTGGGGCAGTTGCCGCGCATCGTCGAGCCCTGGGAGCACATCGGTGGGCTGACGGCCGAGTTCGCCGGGCTGCTGGGCTTGCGTCAGGGCACGCCGGTGTTCGCTGGCTGTGGTGACGTGGCTGCGACACTGCTGGGCAGCGGCGTGTTCGAGCGGGGGCAATTGGTGGATATCGCTGGCACCGGCTCGGTGTTTTGCGCGGTGCGCGGCGACTTTGCCGTCGACCAGCGCCAGCGCACGTTGCTGACGTTGCGCCATTGTCTGCCGGGGCTTTATTACAGTGCCGGCTATGTCGGTGGTGGTGGGTTGAACCGTGACTGGCTGGAGTCGCTGCGGGCCGAGGCATGGCCGCCCCATGACATCAGCGCGGCACTGCGCGAGCCGACGCCGGTGCCGCCGCTGCTGTTCCTGCCGCACATGGGCGGGCGTCACCTGCCGTTGGCGGCGGACCTGCGCGGCGCCTTCGTCGGGTTGACCTGGCAGCATGGGCTGGCTGACTTACAGCGGGCGATGGTCGAGGCCACCGCCTACGAGTACGCGGGGTTTCTCGATGCGATGCGCGACACGGGGCTGACGCCGCTGGAGGGTGGTGTGCTGGTGGTTGGAGGTGGGGCGTCGAGCGAAGTGTTCAACCAGATCAAGGCTGATGTGCTGGGGTTGCCGTACCGGCGGCATGGGGCGTTCGAGGCGGCCGCACTGGGGGCGGCATTGCTGGCGGGGCAAGGCGCGGGGGTGTTCGATGACTTGCCTGAGGTGGCGTGTCAGGTGGCCGGGACGGTGAGCGGGGTGAGTGTGCCGGATGCGCGGCGGCATGGACTGTATCGCCAGCGGTTGGTGGTGCAGCGGCAGATGGTGGCGGCGTTGCAGCCGGTGTTCGGTGAGATGGCGCAGTTGCCCTGGATGTAAGGTTTACATCACCTCCTGTAGGAGCGCTGAGGGATTTGCTTGCCAGGCTGCAGGCTCACCTCGATGGCCTGGCCATCACGCTGCTTGCCTTGGCGCGCCAACCCCTCCAACTGCGGGATCAGCATGCCCTCGGGCAGGTGTCGCCAGAACCGCCCAGGCATGTGCAGGCGCAAGGCATCTGAGTTAAGGCGCGCCGGGTTGAAGGTCGAGCGGTAGTAGGTGCGCCACAGTTCCGCGCCAGGGTCTTCAGCATGGCGCGCCCACTGGCGCCAGTCCTCAGGGCAATCGCGCCGATAGTCCAGGGTTTGGCCATCGTAGCGAATGCCCTCGCCGGGCGTGGCGATCAACCAGCGTTGACGACCCAGGCGATCGGCGAAATGTCCGCTGGCACTTTCAAGGATGTCATGCGCCGGTTCGTGGAAGGCCACCAGGTCCAGTTGCAGGCGTTCGGCCAGCGCTTCAGGCAACGGCACGAAGCGCGCGAAGGCGTGCAGGTGGTGGGCTTCACGGCCCACCTGGCGAATGCGCCGTTGCAGCTCACTGCCCAGCCGGTCACCCGCGAGCATGGCGGTGCGGTCGCCATGGGCGACGCGCCAGAGCACTTCGTAAAGCAAGTTCCAGCGCTGCTCGCCGCGGTAGCGCGCGGCTTGTTCGAGCTGCGCGAGCAGCACCGCCGGCACGCGTGCGCGGAACGGCCCAGGGCCTTCGGGCAGCGGTGCGGGCTGCGCCAGCAAATCGTCCATCGGGCCGTGACCCCAGGTCACCTCGGCCGGGTCGATACCGTGGCCAAGCAGCACCCGCGCCTGGTCGCGCCAGGTGGCGAAAAGGTCGTCGCAGTCGAGCGCGATCATCCCCACAGGCCCATCTGCTGCGGGGCCTGGGGTTCGCGCAGGCGTTCGCGCAACAACCCGCTGCGCAACTCGGCCTGGGCCGGGCGGTAGTCGCTGGTGACGATGAACGGGCGGGCTTTTTCCAGCACGCAGCGCAGTTGGATCAGGTCGTCGTAGCGCACCCGCCGCTCCCGGCGCAGTTCCACCAGGCGCTGCACGCTGCGCAGGCCGATGCCTGGGATGCGCGCCAGCAGTGCCGGCTCGGCACGGTTGACGTCCAGCGGGAACACCTCGCGGTTGCTCAATGCCCAGGCCAGCTTCGGGTCGATGTCCAACGCCAGGTTGCCAGCCTGGCCCAGCAGTTCACCCGCCTTGTAGCCGTAGCCACGCATGAGGAAGTCGGCCTGGTACAGGCGGTGCTCGCGCAGCAGCGGCGGGGCGGCCAGGGGCACGCTGCCGGGGCTGTCGGGGATGGGGCTGAAGGCGGAGTAGTAGACGCGCTTGAGGCCATAGCCTTGATACAGCGATTCGGCGTTGCGCAGCAGCGTGCGGTCGTCGGTGGCGTCGGCGCCCACGATCACCTGGGTGCTCTGCCCGGCAGGCGTGAAGCGTGGCGCGCGGGGTTCGCCGGCCACCGCCTGCTGGCCGTTGTGGATGATGCCCATGGCCTGGCGGATGGTGTGGGCTTGTTTTTCCGGGGCCAGGCGCTTGAGGCTGGCATCGGTAGGCAGCTCGACGTTGACGCTCAAGCGGTCGGCCAGGCGCCCGGCTTCCTCGATCAGCAGCGGGTCGGCATCGGGAATGGTCTTGAGGTGGATGTAACCCCGAAAGCCGTGCTCCTCGCGCAGCAGCCGTGCGACGCGGATCAATTGCTCCATGGTGTAGTCGGCCGAACGGATGATCCCCGAACTCAGGAACAACCCACTGATGCAGTTGCGGCGGTAGAAGTCCAAGGTCAGGCGCACCACCTCCTCGGGGCTGAAGCGTGCCCGGGGCACGTTGCTGGAGCGGCGGTTGACGCAGTACTGGCAGTCGTACAGGCAGAAGTTGGTGAGCAGCACCTTGAGCAGCGACACGCAGCGCCCGTCGGGGGTGAAGCTGTGGCAGATACCCATGCCGTCGGTGGCGCCAAGCCCGTCGCGGCCGCGCGAGCTGCGCTTGGGCGCGCCGCTGCTGGCGCACGAGGCATCGTATTTGGCAGCGTCGGCGAGGATGCCGAGTTTGGCGATGAGTTGCATGAGGGCGTGTCTCAGGGTGCTGGTTATCTATACAGTATTTCGAGTTGCGGCGTCTGGCAAGAGGTAACCGTTGGCGCGACGGGCGTCATCGCGGGGGCGACGTCCAGCGGCGGGTTTTCCGGCTATAAACGCCCGGCGACTGGAGGTATCGACAAAGTTGCGCTAACTACTCTAGGGGGTCGGCTTCGCCAGGAGCCCACGCAAGGATCATATCGAGGCGCGTTCGGCCTCGTTGGAGAGCACATGAACATCACGATCACACTGAAACCGGCCTTGCTCGGCCTGGCGCTGGTCTTCGGCCTGGCCAGCGCGCAGGCGGCCGAGACCAAGCGGGTGGACGTTCTGCTGGTGGGCGGCGGCATCATGAGTTCGACCCTGGCCGTCTGGCTCAATGAGCTGGAGCCGGGCTGGTCGATGGAAATGGTCGAGCGCCTGGACAAGGTCGCCGAGGAAAGCTCCAACGGTTGGAACAACGCCGGCACCGGCCACTCCGCCCTGGCGGAGCTGAACTACACGCCGGAAAAGGACGGCAAGATCGACATCAGCAAGGCCGTTGAAATCAATGAGGCGTTCCAGGTCACCCGGCAGTTTCTCGCCTGGCAGGTCAAGCAGGGTGTGCTGAAGAACCCGCGTTCGTTCATCAACAGCACCCCGCACATGAGTTTCGTGTGGGGCGATGACAACATCCGCTTCCTGAGGAAGCGCTATGAGGCGCTGCAGGCAAGCCCCTTGTTCCGCCCGATGCAGTACTCCGAAGACCCACAGCAGATCGCCAAGTGGGTGCCGCTGATGATGGAAGGGCGCGACCCGAACCAGAGGCTTGCGGTGACCTGGACGCCGATCGGCACCGACGTCAACTTCGGTGAGCTCACCCGCCAGTATGTCGCCTACCTGCAAACGCGGCCGAACTTCGACCTGAAGCTCTCCAGCGAAGTGCAGGACATCACCCGCAACGACGACGGTACCTGGCGTGTCGCGTTCAAGAACCTCAAGGACGGCACCCGCACGACCACCGACACCCGGTTCCTGTTCATCGGCGCCGGTGGCGCGGCGCTGACCTTGCTGCAGAAGTCCGGTATCCCCGAGGCCAAGGAGTACGCGGGCTTCCCGGTGGGTGGCTCGTTCCTGGTGACGGAAAACCCGGCCATCGCCGACCGCCACATGGCCAAGGCCTACGGCATCGCCTCGACCGGCGCGCCGCCCATGTCGGTGCCGCACCTGGACACCCGAGTGCTCGATGGCAAACGGGTGATCCTGTTCGGCCCGTTCGCCACCTTTTCGACCAAATTCCTCAAGGAGGGCTCGCTGCTCGACCTGTTCGGCAGCATGACCCTGCACAACACCTGGCCGATGGTGCGCGTGGGGGTGCGTGAGTTCGACCTGGTGCAGTACCTGATCGGCCAGGTGATGCAGTCCGACGATGACCGCTTCGCCGCCTTGCAGACCTATTTCCCCAACGCCAAGCAGGAAGACTGGCGCCTGTGGCAGGCCGGCCAGCGGGTGCAGATCATCAAGAAGGACGAGAACCTGGGTGGCGTGCTCAAGCTCGGCACCGAGGTGGTGACCTCGGCCGATGGCAGCATCGCTGGGTTGCTGGGCGCCTCACCGGGTGCCTCGACCGCACCGCCGATCATGCTTGACCTGCTGCACAAGGTGTTCAAGGACAAGGTCGCCTCGGCACCCTGGCAGCAGAAGCTGCAGCAGATCATTCCCAGCTATGGCACGCGGCTGAACGAGCACCCGGACAAGGTCGAGCAGGAGTGGGCCTATACCAACGAGGTGTTGCAATTGGCGCCGTTGAGCGCGCCAGGCGGGTGATTCGCGGGTTTCAATGCCGGCCCATCGCGCGGTGGTGCTACAGCCCCGCCGCCACTTCCCACAGCTGCTGCCTGAACCAGCGGCGCAGCGGATCGGCATGGGTACGCTCATGCCAGATCTGCATCACCTCCACGCGCGGCAGCTCCAGCGGCAGCGCGTGCACGCACAGGTCCTGATCGCGCAGCGCCGCTTCTTCGGCCACTGAGCGCAGGCACGTCAGCAGCAGGTCGGTACCACGCACCAGCCGGGTCGGCGCCAGGAAGCTCGACAACCCCGCAGTGACTCGTCGGCTGTGCCCCTGGGCGCGCAACGCGCGGTCGACCAAGCCGTCGAGGTCCCCGGTAAGCGTGGTCAGCAAGTGCTCGCAAGCCAGGAAGCGCGACAAGTCCAGGCCATCGGCCAGGTAGGGGTTGCTGCGCGAGGCCAGCACCACGAAATCCTCGCTGAGCAGGCGCTGCTGGTGGAAGGTGTCGGGCAGGTCGGTGAAGAAACCGGCGATGGCCAGGTCGCAGGTGCCTTTCTCCAGCGCCTCACGGGGCAGTTGGCCACGGGTATTGTGGGTGATCAGCGTCAGGTTCGGCGCCTGGCGGCGCAGAATCGGCAGCAACCCCGGCAGCAGGGTCTGCTCCATGTAGTCGGTGCTGTACAGGTGCAGGCGGGCAGGGCGGTTGAGGAAGTCCTGGCCGTCGCAGCGCTCGAAGAAGCTCTCCAGTTCCTCCACCAAGCGCTGCACCTCGGGCGCCAGCTCATGGGCCCGCGGCGTGGGCGTGAGGCCGCGCGGGGCACGCACGAACAGCGGGTCGCCGAACTGGTGGCGCAGTTTGTTCAACTTGTGGCTCAGCGCCGGCTGGCTGAGGGCCATGCGCTCGGCGGCCAGGGTGGCGTTGCGCTCCTGGTAGAGCACGTGGAAGACCAGCAGCAGGTTGATGTCCTTGTTAGCGATATTCATTTTTTCGATCGCAGAAATAAGACCTTTCGAATTATCGAATCCTAGCGCAATGGCTAGGATGGGCCCACTTCAAATCGCAGTACCACCGGAGGCCCGCAATGCCCATCAGCATCTTCGCCACCATCAGCCCCAGGCCCGAGCACCGCGATGCGGTGGAACAGGCGCTGCGCGAGATGGTGCGTCACTCTCGCGCCGAGCCCGGCAACCTGCGTTACGACCTGTTTCTGCGCGAAGGCGACGTACTGGCATTCGACCTGTTCGAACTCTATGTGGACGCCGGCGCAGTCGAGGCCCATCGCCAGAGCGCGCACTACCAGGCCTACCGTGCCGCCACCGCCGAATGGCTGGCTGCACCGACCCAGGTTCACCTGGCCCGCCCGCTGGATATCGCCCCTTTCAACTGATACGGAGTTCCCCCATGAACAAGACCACCCCTGTGGCGCTGGCCCTGGCCGGCGCCCTGCTGAGCACCGGCGCCATCGCCGCGCCGAAGGGCGAAGTGCTGGTGCTGCTGTCCAGCGAGAACCAGTTGCCGCTGCAGGCCGGCAAGCAGTACGCCACCGGCTACTACCTCAACGAGTTCGGCGTACCGGCCGACCAGTTGCTCAAGGCCGGCTACAAGTTGGTGCTTGTGACGCCCAAAGGCAACGCGCCGACCGTTGACCAGCGCTCGGTCGACCCGCAGTACTTCGGCGGCGACGCAGATGAGATGCAGCGCATCCAGAAGGTGGTGCAGGGCCTGCCGGATATCCACGACACCTTGTCGGTCAAGGAAGTGCTCGCCGGTGACCTGGACCGCTATGCCGGCCTGTTCATCCCCGGTGGCCATGCGCCGCTGATCGACCTGGCCAACAACCCCGACGTCGGCGCGCTGCTGCGCCATTTCAACCAGGCCGACAAGCCCACCGCCGCCATCTGCCACGGCCCGATCGCCTTGCTCTCGGCGCAGAAGGACCCAGCCGCCTACCAGGCCGCGCTGGCCCGCGGCGAAACGCCGGCGGCCAGTGACTGGGTATACCAGGGCTATCGCATGACCATCTTCTCCGACCCTGAGGAGCAGGTGTTCGAAGGTTCGCTGAAGGATGAGCGCCTGCTGTTCTACCCGGCCAAGGCCATGGCCGGTGCGGGTGGCGCGATGAGCTACGCCAAAGCCTGGACGCCGAACGTCGTGGTCGACCGCGAGTTGATCACCGGGCAGAACCCGTTCTCCGACAAGGCGTTGGCCAAGGTGCTGGTGGAGCGATTGGACAGCCAAGGGAAGCAGGCTCAGTGATCGCCTGAGGTGACGCCCTCGCAGGGCACCACCCTTCATCGGCCATCCCCACCACAACTTACCGGGAACTAGACTTAAACCCTGGGCCAGCGCTCGAACCCAAGGGACGCTGGCCCCATCATCCATCCGACCACCGCCCCCTGGACCGGACTTCCCCTCGACGGTGGCCTCTCGCAGAGGAGGGCAGGTCATGGACGAGGCAAGGCTTCACGAGTTCATGGGCAAGCTGGTCGGCGACATGGGCGCCGCCGCGACCCTGGCCAACGTCATCCTGGGTGACGAGCTGGGCCTTTACCGGGCCATGGCCGACAGCCAGCCGGTCACCCCAAAGACCCTCGCCGAACGCACCGGCTGCCACCCGCGCCTGGTGCGCGAATGGCTCAGCGCCCAGGCCGCGGCGGGCTACATGGAGCACCACGACGGCACGTTCCGGCTGCCTGAGGAGCAGGCCATGGCCCTCGCGTTGGAGGATTCGCCCGCCTACATGGCCGGCGGCGCGGCGGTGGTCGCGGCGCTGTTCCACGACAAGGACAAGCTGGTGGCGGCCATGCGCGGCGACGGTGGGCTGGCCTGGGGCGACCATCACCCCTGCATGTTCAGTGGCACCGAGCGTTTCTTCCGGCCCGGCTATCGCACCTTCCTGGTCGCCGAGTGGCTGCCGGCGCTGGACGGCGTGGTGGCCAAGTTGCAGGCCGGAGCGAAGGTGGCGGACGTCGGCTGCGGCCATGGCGCCTCGACCCTGGTGATGGCCGAGGCTTTCGCGGCCTCGCGCTTCTTCGGTTACGACTACCATGCGCCGTCGATCGCCACCGCCCGCGAGCGTGCCAATGATGCGGGGGTGGCCGAGCGGGTACGGTTCGAGCAGGCGTCTGCCAAGGACTACCCTGGGCATGACCACGACCTGGTGTGTTTCTTCGACTGCCTGCACGACATGGGTGACCCCGTGGGCGCTGCGCGGCATGCCCATCGGGCGTTGAAGGACGACGGCACGGTGATGCTGGTCGAGCCCTACGCCGAGGACGCCCTGGACGGCAACCTGAACCCCGTGGGCCGTTTGTTCTATGCGGCTTCGACGTTTATCTGCACGCCCAATTCGCTGTCCCAGGAAGTGGGGTTGGGCCTGGGTGCACAAGCCGGCGAGGCGCGCTTGAGGGCGGTGTTCGAGGAAGCTGGCTTCACCCGTTTCCGGCGGGCGACGCAGACACCGTTCAACCTGATCCTGGAGGCCCGCAAGTAGAACCGCCGCCCCGCGCCCACCCCGGCCTTGTGGGCGCGGGCTTGCCCTGCGACAGCGGCGCTCGTCCTCAAAAAAACTGATGCCCTAAGATAGAGGCTTCCAACGCCCATCAGGAGGCCCGCAATGACCGATCGCCAAGCCATTATCCCCATCGCCCAGCAAGCCCTGGCCGAACGCGCCGGCTACCTGCCCGCCGTCAAGGTCGGGGCCACCGTGTACTGCGCCGGGCAAGTGGGCCGCACCGCCGACCTGGAAGTGATCGCCGACCCGGCGCAGCAATTTCGCGCCGCCTGGGAAAACCTGCGTGAGGTGCTGGCAGCGGCTGGTTGCGGGTTCGAGGATGTGGTCGACCTGACCACCTACCACGTCGGGCTGCGCGAGCACATGCCGGTGTTTCGCGTGGTCAAGGATGAGCTGTTTCCGCGCGGCAACTGCCCATGGACCTGCATCGGCGTGAGCGAGCTGGCGCATCCAGGGTTGTTGGTGGAGATCAAGTGCGTGGCGGTGGTGCGGCAGGGGTGATGCGGGGAGGGGAGGTGTAGTGCCTGGGCTGGCCTCATCGCGGGGCAAGCCCGCTCCTACGGGAGGAGCGGGCCTGTTGGGGCTTAGGCTTCAGCGTCCCAAGGACGGTCGCCTTTCTCGTCTTTGACGCGGGTCGGCAGGCCCATCACGTCCAACGCCTTGAGGAACGGCTCTGCCGGCAGTTCCTCGACGTTGACCATGCGCCCGGCGTCCCACTCGCCACGGGCGACCAGCAGCGCTGCGGCTACCGGCGGTACGCCCGCGGTGTAGGAGATACCCTGGCTGTCGGTCTCGGCGTAGGCCTCTTCGTGGTCGGCCACGTTGTAGATGAACACTTCGCGTGGCTGGCCATCCTTGGTGCCCTTGACCAGGTCGCCGATGCAGGTCTTGCCGGTGTAGCCCGGGGCCAGCGAGGCTGGGTCGGGCAGCACGGCCTTGACCACTTTCAACGGGACCACTTCAAGGCCTTCGGCAGTGCGCACCGGCTGCTCGGAGAGCAGGCCGAGGTTCTTCAGCACGGTGAACACGTTGATGTAGTGCTCGCCGAAGCTCATCCAGAAGCGCACGTTCGGCACGTCGAGGTTCTTCGACAGCGAGTGCACTTCGTCGTGGCCGGTCAGGTAGAGGTTCTGCGAACCCACCACGGGCAGGTCGTCGGTGCGCTTGACCTCGAACATGGTGTTGCTGGTCCACTGGCTGTTCTGCCAGCTCCAGACTTGCCCGGTGAATTCGCGGAAGTTGATCTCCGGGTCGAAATTGGTGGCGAAATACTTGCCATGCGAGCCGGCATTGACGTCGAGGATGTCGATCGAATCAATGCGGTCGAAATACTGTTGCTGCGCGAGCTTCGCGTAGCTGTTCACCACACCCGGGTCGAAACCGACGCCGAGAATGGCGGTGATGTTCTTCTGTTGGCACTCTTCGAGGTGTTTCCACTCGTAGTTGCCGTACCACGGCGGGGTCTCGCAGATCTTGCCCGGCTCTTCGTGGATGGCGGTGTCCAGGTAGGCGACACCGGTATCGATGCAGGCACGCAGCACCGACATGTTGAGGAAGGCGGAACCGACGTTGATCACGATCTGCGATTCGGTCTCGCGGATCAGCGCCTTGGTCGCCTCGACATCGAGGGCGTTGAGCGAGAAGGCCTGGATGTCGGCGGGTACCTTGAGGCTACCCTTGGCCTTGACGCTGTCGATGATGGCCTGGCATTTGGAGATGTTCCGCGACGCAATGGCAATACGACCGAGTTCGTCGTTATGCTGCGCGCACTTGTGGGCCACCACCTTGGCGACACCTCCTGCACCAATGATAAGAACGTTCTTCTTCAATTTATCCCTTGCTCCTCACTGAAAGCCTGCCGTCAGGACAGGCTGGAAACGTAGTCTTCGAAACCGAACTCGCGCACCACCTCGACGCTGCCGTCGAGCTGCTTGACCACGATGGCCGGCATCTTCAGACCGTTGAACCAGTTTTTCTTGACCATGGTGTAGCCTGCCGCGTCGATGAACGACAGCCGATCGCCGATGGCCAGCGGGCGATCGAATGGGTACTCGCCGAAGATGTCGCCGGCCAGGCACGACTTGCCGCAGACCATGTAGGTGTGCTCGCCGTCGCTTGGGACCATCTTGGCGTTGAGGCGGTAGATCAGCAGGTCGAGCATGTGCGCTTCGATGGAGCTGTCGACCACGGCCAGGTGCTTGCCGTTGTACAGGGTGTCGAGCACGGTCACTTCCAGCGAGGCGCTGTTGGTGATCGCCGCTTCGCCTGGCTCCAGGTAGACCTGCACGCCGTACTTCTGCGAGAAGTCTTTCAAGCGTGCGCAGAAGGCGTCCAGCGCGTAACCCTCGCCGGTGAAGTGGATGCCGCCGCCCAGGCTGACCCACTGGACCTTGTGCAGCAGGTGGCCGAAGCGCTCCTCGATGTGCGCGAGCATTTTGTCGAACAGGCTGAAATCGCCGTTCTCGCAGTTGTTGTGGAACATGAAGCCGGAGATCTGCTCGATCACCTGTTCGATCTTCGCAGGGTCCCACTCGCCCAGGCGGCTGAACGGACGGGCGGGGTCGGCCAGCAGGTAGTCGGAGCTGCTCACCTGCGGGTTGACGCGCAGGCCGCGGACCTTGCCCTCGGACTGCGCGGCGAAGCGCTGCAGTTGGCCGATGGAGTTGAAGATGATCTTGTCGCAGTTCTCCAGCATCTCCTCGACTTCATCGTCGGCCCAGGCCACGCTGTAGGCGTGGGTCTCGCCTGCGAACTTCTGGCGGCCGAGCTTGAGCTCGTACAGCGAGGAAGAGGTGGTGCCGTCCATGTACTGCTGCATCAGGTCGAACACCGACCAGGTGGCGAAGCACTTGAGGGCGAGCAGGGCCTTGGCCCCGGACTGCTGGCGCACGTAGGCGATCTTCTCCAGGTTGCCCAGCAGTTTCTGTTTGTCGATGAGGTAGTACGGCGTCTTGATCATTTCAAAGGCCCCCGGCCAGGCCGGCCAAAAAAAGGACACGCATTGTGCCTTCACTTGTCGCATATCGAAAGGGCGTGAGGCGCATTTCGTCCGAGCTCGCAGGCTGCGTGGCGCGTGTGGGGGAGTAGAGCAGGGGAATGTGACTGTCTTAATCGTTGTGCTGGGGCAGAGGGCCCTCTCGCGGGGCCATCTACATCACTGCGGCAGTCGCGCAACCGCCTTGATCTCGAAATCGAACCCATACAGCCAGGTCACCCCGATCGCCGTCACGCTCGGGTAGGGCGCCGGCCCCCAGAATTCCGCCCGCACCAGATCCCAGATGGCCTGGAATTTGTTCTGCGGGTCGACGATGAACAGCGTTACATCCTGCACATCGGCGAAGCTGCAGCCCGCTGCGGCGAGAATCGCGTTGAGGTTGGCGAAGGCCCGGCGCACCTGGTTTTCCAGGCCCGGTTCGGGCGAACCGTCCTCGCGGCTGCCCACCTGCCCGGAGACGAACAGCAAGCCATTGCTGCGCACCGCCGGGGAATAATGGTTGATTTCGTACAGCGCCTGGCGGCCAGGCGGGAACACGACGTCTCGTTGGGTCATTGAAGGTCTCCATCAGGTGGGTGATGACACCACTCTACGAACCCGTCACCCCTCGATAAACGTGCAAGTCTGGTTATCATTGTTTGCCATTGCCAAACAATAGAGGCTGCCGATGGACCGTTTCGACGCAATGCGTGCCTTTGCCCGGGTGGTGGAGGCGGGCAGTTTCACCAAGGCCGCCGACACCCTGCACATGAGCCGCACCAGCGTTACCCAGCTGGTTCAGCAACTGGAAGCGCGCTTGCGCGTGCGACTGCTCAACCGCACCACGCGCAGGGTGCACCTGACCAACGACGGCGCGCTGTTCTACGAGCGGGTGGTACGCCTGTTGGCCGACCTCGAGGACGCCGAAGGCAGCCTGACCGGCGCTGCCACTCTGCCCCGCGGCAAGCTGCGGGTCGATGTGCCCAGCCCTCTGGCGAGCATGGTGCTGGTGCCGGCGCTGGCGGATTTTCACGCGCGCTACCCGGACATCCAGATCGACATGGGCGTCAGCGACCGTATCGTCGACATCATCGGCGAACACGTGGATTGCGTGGTGCGCGGCGGCGAGCTGCTGGACCAATCGCTGATGGCGCGCAAGGTCGCCGACCTGGGCCTGGGGGTGTATGCGGCGCCCGCGTACCTGGCCCGTCTGGGCACCCCCGAGCATCCTGCGCAGCTGGAGGGGCCGCGGCACCGTGTGGTGGGCTTTCTCTGGGCGCGCACCGGCAAGCCCATGCCCTATGCCTTGAGTCGAGGGACGGAGCGCTTGCAGGTGCAGGGCCGGCCGGTGCTGGCGGTGGACGACGGCAACGCTTACCTGGCCGCCGGCCTGGCGGGGTTGGGCGTGCTCTGGCTGCCGGACTACATGGCCTTGCCGCACCTCGCCAGCGGCGCACTGGTGCGGTTGTTCGAGGGCTGGGAACTGGAGACGATGCCGTTGTACGTGGCCTATCCGCCCAATCGGCATGTGGGGGCGAAGTTGCGGGTGTTCATCGACTGGGTGGTCGAGGTCATGGCTCGGGAGCGATGAGCGCCGTGATCAGCGTTCACCCGTTTGCGCGTGCCAGGCGCGAATCTGCTCCAGCGTCGCGGTCGCGCCCCCGCACACGATCACCAGCACCTGCCGATAAGCCCCCAGTCGCTTGGGGTCATAGGCCAGGGCCAGTGCCGCACCGCAGGCCGGCTCGACCAGCAGTCGGTGGTCGAGCAGGAAGCGCTCGCAAGCGTCCAGCGTCTCACGGTCGCTCACCAACACGCTGTGCACCGCATGCTGGCGCGTACACGCCAGCGCCTGCTCGGCTACACGCTTGGCACCCAGCGACGTCGCCACCGACGCGATGCGCTCCAGCTCCACCGTGTGCCCGGCGTCCATGGCCGCCCGCAACGAAGCGGCGCCTTCGGTTTCCACTGCCAGCACCGGCACGTCCTGCCAACCATTGCGTTGCAGGCCGGCGACCACACCGCTGAGCAGGCCGCCACCGCCCACCGACAGCACCACCGCATCAGGCTTGATGCCGGCCTGGGCCACTTCGTCGATCATGCTGGCATGGCCGGCCCATAGCAGCGGGTCGTCGAACGGATGGATGAAGGCGTCCTGTGGCCCGACCAGGCTTTGCGCCCGTTCGTTGGCTTCCTGCCAGGAACTGCCGTGCACCACCACGTTGGCGTCTTCGAGCATCAGCAGTTCGATGGCTCGCGCGGTGGTGGTCTCGGGCACCACCACGGTGACCGGTACGCCCAGGCGACGCCCGGCATAGGCCACCGCCAGGCCGGCGTTGCCGCCGGACGAGGAGACGAAGTGGCGGGCGCCACGGGCATGGTGGGTTTCGCAAGCATGGCCGACACCGCGCAGCTTGAACGAGCCGCAGGGTTGCAAGGCTTCTAGTTTCAGCAGGATGGCGCGACCGGCGGCTATCGACAGTGGACGGGATTCGAGCAGCGGGGTGGCGATATGCAGGGGCATGGCGGGCTCCGGGGGTGAGACCGCGATTGTAGACCTATTCGAAGAAAGGGGGATCGGCCTTGTGCCGCGATCGGGCGCGACCCGGCCCTGGTCCTCTCTCTTGGCTCACTTTCCAGGGTGCATGCTCGACCATGCTGTAGCCTTCGATACCGCCTTGCGGGGCTGACGCGAAGCCGGGTAGCTGGAGGTCCAGGGCCTGGCCGCGAGCAGGTCCCGGCCCAGCGCGCTACTCATCATTTTCGGGGCTGTGAGTGCCCTATCGCGGGACAAGCCCGCTCCTACAGAGACTGCGCAATTCCCTGTAGGGGCGGGCTTGTCCCGCGATAGGGCCAGTGAGGTTAGAACCTCACGTCCATGGCCACCTCGAAGGTGCGTGGCGCCCCCATGTAGTACTGCAAGCCATACGCCTGCTTGGCATACACCTCGTCGGTCAGGTTGCGCACCCGTGCGGTCAGCGTGGTGTGCTCATCCACCCGGTAGCGGGCGAACGCGCCGAACAGGGTGTAGGCCGGTGCCTTGAGGGTGTTGGCGTTGTCGGCATACACCGAGTCGACGTAACGCGCATCCACCCCCGCCGACCAGTCCTGGGTGAAACCGTAGGTCAGCCACAGGTTGCCGACGTTGGCCGGCACGTTCACCGGCGCATTGCCCTTGCGCGACACCGACACGCCACCCACCGATTCGTTGAACTCATCGTACGCGGCGTCGACGTAGGCGTAGTTGGCCTCGGCGAGCAGCTTCGGCGTGACCTGCAAGCGCCCGGACAACTCGATGCCGCGGGAGGTCTGCTGACCGGCCTGCACCGTGACGTTGGGGTCGCGCGAGTCGCGCACGGCGAAGTCCTTGCGCACGATCTGGTACACCGCCAGCGTGGCCGCGCCGCGTCCGTCGAGGAAGTCGAACTTGCTGCCGGCCTCCCACTGCTCGCCCTTGGACAGGTCGAACAAACCCACGTTGGAGTAGGTGGCCGAGGCCAGCGAGCCGGCCGGCAGGTCGGCGGCGGTGCTGTATTGCACGTACAGGCTGGCCGACGGGGTCAGTTCGTAGGTCAGGCCCACGCGCCCGGACAGCGGTTCCCAGCGGCGCTCGAAGAACGCCGGGGAGGTCGGCGTGACGGCACCGTAGTTGGTCACCTCCATGTCCAGGTAGTCGTAGCGCAGGGCGGTGAGCAGGGCCAGGCGGTCGGTCAGCTCCAGGCGGTTCTCGACGAACAGCGCACGGGTGGTGACTTCGTGGCGGCGCTGCTTGGTCAGGCCGCGGTTGACGCCGGGGATGTCGTAGAAACTGCCAGGGTCGAAATGGTCCGGGTCGACCACGTCGCTGTAGCTGCCCGAGGTCGGGTACAGGGTCTGGCGCAGGCGCGACCAGTCCAGGCCCACCGACCACTGGCTGGCCAGGCCCAGCAGGGTGTTGTCGTGGCGCAGTTCGACGCGGTCGCCGAGCACGTTCTGGTCGTGGCGTTGCAGGTAGGGGCTGGCGCGCGCCACGTCGCCGGCGCCGTTGTAGCGGTAGCCTTCGAGGTTGCGGTAGTCGCGCTGGGCGTTGTAGTGGTAGAGGGTGTTCTGCACGCTGGTGCTGTCGCTCAACCGGTAGTCGAGGATCGAGCGCAGCCAGCGCACGCGCTGCTCGTAGCGGCCGTCGGCGACGTTGTAGTTCTCGAAGCGCCGGCGCTTGTCGATCTTCATCGTGCTGCGCCCGGGCAGGATCGGCGAGCCCCAGTAGGGGCTGTGTTCGCTGTCTTCCTGGTATTCCAGCGCCAGGGTGTGGGTGAGGTCCGGGGTCAGGTCGCTGAGCACCGAAAAGGCCAGGCTGTCGGTCTTGCGCTCATTGCGGTCGACGTAGCCGTTGCCCCGGCTGTGGCTGAAGTCCAGGCGCGCGAAGTGGCGGGCGTCGGCGGGGTTGTCGGCCAGCGCCTGGTTGATCCCGAAGGCCACTTCCGAGTCGTCGTAGCTGCCGTAGCGAATGCGCCCGTCGAGCGTTTGCGCATCTCGGCTGGCGAGCTTGCTGATGTAGTTGATCGAGCCGCCCACGGCGCCGGCGCCATGCAGGAAAGACGACGGCCCGCCGATCAGCTCGACGCGGTCCAGCACCCAGGCGTCCACCGGCCGGGTGGCACTGCTGTAGCCGAGGTTGATGCCGTTGTACAACTGGGTGACCTGGTTCTGGGTGAAGCCGCGGTAGGCGACGAAGCCACCGTAGCCGGGGTTGGCCGAGGCGTTCACGCCGGTCATGGCGTTGATCACGTCCTGGCTGTCCTTGGCGTCGCGCTGCTCGATCACCTGGCGGTTCGACACGCTCACCGAGGCCGGCGTCTGCCGCGCAGTCAGGCCCAGGCGCGAGCCGGTGCGGATCGGCTCGTCCAGTTGCACGCCCGAGGGTGCTTCGCGTTCACCGTCGATGGTGGTGGCGTCCAGTTGCACAGGGGCGGCATCGGCCCAGGCGAAGGTGCAGGTGGTGCTCATCAGGAGCACCAGGGAGGTGTTGCGGATCATGGGTTGCTTCCACGCAAAGGTCATGGCTGACCCTTGGCCGAGCGCGCAGGGGCGTGCCCGCCGGGGTCAGGCGAAAGAGGCGGCTGCGGGGAAGGACGCGGGGGAGGCGCGGGGCGGGACGTGGGGGCGCAGCAAGCGGGGCGGCGGTTGCGCCCAGCTGCGCACGACGATCGGCGAGACGCTGTGGCCGGTGGCCGGGGCGAACGACCAGCCGCTGCTGGCCAGCGGCACCGCCAGGGCGAAGGAGGAGCACACCGGGCAGTCGAGCTGGGCCATGTGCGGGTCGCCACCGGCGCCGTCGAGGTCGATGGCCGGGCCGTGGCCGCTGCTGTCGAGGGAACAGAACCCGCCCTCCAGGCCCGACAGGCGCAGGCCGCTCATCTGGCCGTGGTGCAGGCCGCACAGCAATAGGCTGAACAGGACGCTGGCGTAGAGCGTCCAGGCGGTCAGCGAGCGTGTCCGGCGGGTGGTTTTCATGGCGGCGAATCTATCATCCGGATGGATCGCCGGGTAGGGGCGGGGCGCGGTGGATTGTCGCAGTTCTGATGACGCGGCCTCTTCCTGTAGCGAGCTTGCCCCGCGATGAGGCCCGCCAGAGGTGTCAGAGGTAGCGCTGGAAGAACGCCAAGGTCGCCAGGTTCTTGTCCTTGGCCTCGAACATGATGTCGAAGCGCTCGACGAAGCCCAGCGCATAACGGTTGGTCCAGTCGTTCCACATGCGCTCGCTGTGCTGGTAGAGGTCGCGCTTGTTGACCTGCTCCAGCAACGCGGGAATCGTCAGCTTCTGGTCGGCGGCAAAGCCCAGGTCCTGAAGCCGTTCCGGTGGCTGCGAGTAGTGCATCACCGGGCGCACCCCGCGCCAGCTGTCGATGATGCGCTGCACCCGGGGATCGTGCGGGTCGAGGTAGTCGTTCTCGTGGATCCAGCAGTGGTGGATGTCCAGCACCACCGGCGCGAGGTCGGCCAGTGCCAGGCAGTCGTCGACGCCGTAGGTCTTCTCGTCGTTCTCGAAGGTGATGACGTTGCGCGCCACCTCCGACAGGCGCGGCCACACCGCGCGCACACCCGCCGCGCCGAGGCGCCCGGCGATATGGATGTTGCACTTGAAGTCCTGGAAGCGCTGGCCGTAGCCCATCATGCGGATCATGTCGGCGTGGTATTCGAATTCGGCCAGGCTGTTCTCCACCACGTCGGGGCGGTCGGAACCGAGCACGCAGTACTGGCCGGGGTGGAACGACAGGCGAATATCGTGGCTGCGGGCGAAGTCGCCAAGCTGCGCGAAGCGCGTGTGCAGCAGGGCCTGGATCGCTGGCGCCTGGTAGAAGGGGGCGATGTTGGGGTGGCTGTAGAGCGGCAGCAGGTCGCTGGACAGACGCAGCATGCGCAGCATCGGCGGCAGGCTGGTGACGTAGGTCAGCAGTTGCATCTGCGCATCGAGGTTGTGTTCGACGAGTTCCTGGAGCTTGGCCGCGGCGGCCGCTTCGCTCGCGCTGGAAAGCCAGCGCAGGGTGGTGGTGCGTGGGTTGAAGGTGCGCTCGATGGCCTCCAGGTCCTTGATCGACAGGTCGCGGTGGGGGTGGCGGTATTGGCAGGCGAAGCCTAGGCGGGGCATGTGTGTGTTCCTGATGGAGCGGATGCGGGTTGGACAGCGTTAGCGTGGTGATCGATCCATGCGCCAGGATCGAGGGGCCTCATCGCGGCGAGCCCGCGATGAGGCCGGTATGGACACCCCTTCTCAAGCCGGCACAACGCTGACCCGATTGCGCCCCGCCTGCTTGGCCACATACAGCGCGCGGTCAGCCTTGTTCAGCGTTTCCTGCGGGTCTTCGTCACCCCCTCGCCACCACGCCACGCCCAGGGAAATGGTTACCGCGCCGACTGGTTCGATCGGCGTGTCCTGCACCACCAGGCGCAGGCGTTCGGCCACCGTGGCGGCGCGGTCCAGGGGCGCATCGGGCAGCAGCATGAGGAATTCCTCGCCACCGGTGCGGCACAGCACGTCGCCTTCGCGGCAGCAGCTGCGCATCAGCTCGGCCAGGGCCCGCAGCACCTGGTCGCCCATGTCGTGGCCATGACCGTCGTTGATGCGCTTGAAGTGGTCCACGTCCAGCACGATGGCGCAGAACGCCCGGCCTTCGGCCTGCAACAGCGACAGGGTGACGTCCAGGCCGCGGCGGTTGCCCAGGCCTGTCAGCGGGTCGGTCTGCACGTCGCGGTGCAGGCGGCCGATGCGCTCTTGCAGCAGGTTCAGGCCGAACAGCAGCGCGCGCTTGAGCTCGGCCGCCTCGAAGTACCAGGCACGCACCGCACGGATGCGCTCCAGGGTGCCTGCGCGGTCCATCTCGCGGGCCCCGGCCGCCAGTTGCCAGAGCGGGCGGGTGATGGTCAGCGCCAGCCACCACAGCAGCAGGCCGCCGAGCAATGCCAAGGGCACCGAGATGGCCATGACGTTGAGCATCAGCCCCTGTGACGGGGCTACGGTCAGCGTCAGCGGTTGTTGCGCGATCACGCCCCAGCCGGTGCTTGGCACCGTGGCGAAGCCGGCGAGCATTTCCACGCCACGGCTATTGAACAGGCGCTGGGTGCCGTTGTTGCGGCTGGCCAGTTGCTCGACCAGGGCGTTGTCTTCCACCACCGTGCCCACTCGCTGCGGGTCGGGGTGGTAGAGCAGGCGTCGGTTGCGGTCGATCACGTAGAGGTACGAGCCGTCCTTGTAGAAGTGCTCGCCCAGCAGGCTGTTGAAAATGTTGTGTTCGCGCAGGTAGAGGGTGCCGCCGACGTAACCGAGGTAGCTGCCGTCAGCGGCGAAGATCGGCTGCGACAGCACTACCACCAGGTTATTGGCCACCGACAGGAATGGCGTCGACACCAGTGCCCGGCGTTCGCGCAAGGCTTCCACCGCGCCCGGGGAGTCCAGGCGCTGGCCCAGCACCTTGCGCAGCGGCGCCGGGGAAATGGCCTGCAGCACGCCCTGGGCGTTGACGATGAAGGTCGAGTTGAAGGCGTTGCCCTGACGCAGCAGGCGGTCGGTCTCCGCCAACAGCGCCGCGGTGTGGCCCATCCGACGCGCCCGGCCCTGGGCGCTGAAGGCCAGTTGCTGGAGGGCGTTGCCGATGAACAATTCGGTGATCGAGGCCAGCTTCGCCGCGTACACCCGGTTGGACTCCAGCGAGTGGTCGATCAGCAGCTGACGCTGCACCCGGTAGCTGGCGAAGTAGCTGGTCAGCAGCATCACCACCGCAGTGAGCGCCGAGAGAACGAGAATGAGCGTGCGCAGGTCCAGGCGCAGGCCTTGCTTGGCGTGTGGCAATCCTGACCTCACTGACAGTGCAATGGGATAAACCTTACTCGCTATGTGCGCTTGCGGCTACGGGTTGGTGGGAATCAGGAATGGGGTGACTGCGCTTGCTGTTGCTATCTGTCAGAAATGTCCTGTAAGGAGCCAATGTTCGGCCCCTTGCGGGGAGTGCTTCAAGCGCCCGCTTTGCCGAGCGCGGCCAATTCGTCCTCGACCTGCTGCATGCGCTCCTCGGCCAGCGCCTGGACCTTCTCGTCGCGCGCGCTCTCGCGCATCAGGCCGGTGAGTTTCTCGCTCAGGCGCTTGCCTTCCTCGCTCTGGCCCAGTTCGCGGGCTTTCTGCGGGTCGTGGGTGGCGGCGACGATGGTGTCGAACTCGGCGTCGCTGAAGTTCTTCTCGCTGTAGAGCTTGAACAGGTCCTTGCGCTGGTCGTCGACGGTCAGGTGTTTGCGCAGCACGTCCTTGATCTGCGCTTCGGAGAGCTGCGGGTGGGTCATCGCCAACAGCGTGGCCATGCGCGCGATGTTGTGGTCGTAGGCTTCCTGCAGTGGCAGGTTGGCCAGGATCTTTTCCTCGCGGGTGGGCTTCTGGTCGCAGGCGACGAGGGCGGTGAGCAGCAGCAGGGGCAACAGCAGCTTGGGCAGGCGCGGCATGGGAAGGGGCCTTGGCTGGGGTGGGAAGGGGCGGGTGTCAGGGTTTTTTGGGGCCGCGCAGGCGCACCCAGATGATCGCCGGCAGCGCCATCAGCAGCCATTTCAGGTACTGGTTCACGCCGTAGCGTTCGCAGGCCACGCCGATGATCGTGCACAGCACCACCACCGCCACGAACTGGATCATTCTGTTCATCTCGTGTGCTCCGAAGGCAAAGGCCGCGATGTTAAACGAAACGGTCGGCGTTCGCCGAGTGCTGGCTTGCCGGGGCGCTCGGAAAGCTCCTACCGGTTGGCCCTTGAACGAGGCATCGCGTTCATTTTCATCGACACCGCCTTTGCTTACCGTGGTTGGCGTACTCAACACCGGAGCGTATCCGAAGGAGCAAGCCGATGCCTGACATGGCCCTTTACAAAGTGAAACTGCTCGACGAATTCGAGGCCCGCGAGGATCAGTGGACGTTTGCGCAATTCGACCGTCGCCTGAGCGAGGTCAAGCCAGCGGCGAACTACCAGGACGCCAAGGGCATCCTCAACGCCGCTTACCAGGCGGGCAGTTGGCCGAATACGGTCAAGCGCTACCTGCTGACCAATTTCAAGGTGTTCGGCAATGTCAGCGGCGAATTGCAGGCGATCTTCGATCAGGTAGTGGCGACATTGACGCCGCAGGAGCGTCAGCACTGGCAGTTGGAGTAGCGGTTGTCTGCACCGGCGCAATCGCGGGGCGAGCCCGCTCCTACAAGGGCCCCATCCTCCTGTGGGAACGGGCTCGCCTCGCGATAGGGCCGGTGCCTACACCGCAATCAGAAGCTGTAGTCCACCGTCGCGAAGTACGAGCGCGGTGCGCCGAACAACCATTGTTCGCCGCTGTGCGCGGCTACCACGTAATCGCGGTTGAACAGGTTGTTCACCTGCAACCCCAGGCGCACATCGGGCAACACCTGCCAGCCGACGTTGGCATCGACCACCGTATACCCCGGCACGCTCTGGCTGTTGGCGGTGTTGGCGTAACGCTCGTCCACGTAGCGCAGGCCGATGCCGGCATCGACCGCCTGGCCGAACCCCTTGCTCAACCATAGGTTGGCGGTGCGGCGCGGTACATTGGCCGGGCGGTTGCCAGCACGGTCGGCCACGCCCGCCGAGGTGTTCTCCTCGAACTCATCGTACTTGGCCCGCACCAGTGCCGCGTTCGCCGACAGCTGCCACTGGTTGCCCAGCGCCAGCTCCAGCGTCGCCTCCAGGCCATCGGAGGTCTGTTGGCCGGCCTGTTGCTGGGTCTTGGACGCCGGGTCGTAGACCAGCAGTTTCTTCTTGACGATGTGGTACGCCGCCAAGGTCCACTCGCCACGCCCTTCCCAGAAGCGTTGTTTGAGGCCCAGCTCGGTCTGCCTGGCCTCGGTCAGGTCGTAGTTGATCTGCGCCGGGCTCAGGCTGATCAGGTTGCTCACCCCGTCTTCGCTGGTGGAGTACTGGCCGTACAGCGACAGCTCGTCGGTCAGCGCGAACACCAGCCCCGCACGCCAGTTGCCACCCTGCAGGCTACGGTCGGCACGGCTGCCGTTGACCAGGTTGTCGCGGTCGATGTGGTTCTGGTCGCGGCGCACGCCGGTGACCAGCGACAGGCGCTCGGTCAGTTGGGTGCGGTTCTCGGCGAACAGGGCGAAGGTGTGGGTGGTGGAGAGGGTCTGCGGGCGTAGCGCCGACTGGCTCTGGAACCAGCCCGGGGCTGGGCTCCAGGGGTCGATGTAGTCGCCACCGACGTCGACGTAGGGCGAGTTGCTGTCGACGTTGAAGCGGATCTTGTTGTACTCGGCGCCGACCACGGTCTTGCTGGCCAGGCCGAACAGTGAGTGATCGAAGGTAAAGCTTTGGCGGTCGCCGATCTGCTCCTGGTTGTGCTTGATCTCCAGGTAGCTTTCACGCAGCAGTTGTTCTTCGGCCGGGTCCCAGCTGTAGTCCTCGGCATTGCGCCAGTGGCGGCGGCTCTTGATGTAGTAGAGCTGGTTGCTGGCGCTGACGCTGTCGCTCAGGGTCCAGTCGGTGTTGAAGCGGGTCCATTCGTCGTGGTAGCGCTGCACGTCGTTCTGGATGTTGTAGTTCTTCTTGCGCAGGCTGTCGCGGTAGTGGCCGTCGATCAGCGGGGTGCCGAAGTAGTTGGCCGGCTCCAGGTCGCCGCGCTCGTGGGCCAGGGTGAAACTCAGGTCGTCGGTGGCGTCGAAGCGCAGCGCTGCGCTCAGGGCCAGGCCGCGTGAATCGGTACGGTCGACCCAGCCGTTGCCTTCCTGCTTGTTCAGGGTCACGCGGTAGCTCAGGCGCTCGCTCAGGCTGCCGCCGCTGTCCAGGCCCAGTTGCTGGCGGTCCCAGGAGCCGTAGCCCAGGCGCACGTGGTTGCGGATCTCGCCGGCGAAAGGTTTCTTCGGGATCACGTTGATCACCGCGCCCGTGGCGCCCTCGCCATACAGCACCGAGGCCGGGCCACGGATCACGTCGATGCGCTCGACCATCCACGGGTCGACCGGGAAGGTCTGGGTGCCCGCGCCGGTGTACAGGCGTGCTCCGTCGAACAGGGTCATCACCGAGCTGTGGCCGGTGAAGCCGCGGGCGGAGAGGGCGGTGTTGCCGTTGCCGGGCGTGCCGATGGAAGTGATGCCCGGCGAGCGGGTCACGGCGTCCTGTACGGTGAGGTTGTTGCGCTGCTGGATCTGCTCGGCGGTGATGCTGCTGGTGCTGGCAGGGGTGTCCAGGGCGCTGAGGTTCAGGCGCGAGCCGGCCGCGGTCGGGGTGGCCAGGTCGATCTTCTGTTCATCGAGGGTGTCGGTGATGGCCGTCGAGGGCAGGGCCAGGACCTTGCTGGCAGGTTCTTCGGCCAGGGCCGGCAACGAGACGGCCAGGCAGGCCGCCAGGGTGTGAAGCGTGTGAAGTCGGGACATGTCGTTCCACTGTCGCAGGAAGGAATGGTTCCCGGTGGAAACAACGCAAAGACAAGCAACCACGCACGCAGGCGCGCACGCGAACACCGGCCTGCGCCCGCCCACCGCGGGTTTGCCAACGAGCGTTCCAGGCCGGTCTCCGGGCTTGCGAGGGTCATGAAGCCTTCACCTTCCCATGCGCATGCACAGTGGTGTGTCGAAGGGTTCGCTCGCTTACCGTTGCGGGGGCAGCGCCGGACTGGTCGTGAAGACGCACCGGCTTCCCGTTTCACCCTGCGCGCGGCGGCGCAGGACACCTGAAACTGGCGCGCATATGACCACCGAACGGGTGGGGAGTCAATCGTTCGGGTGGGCGAAAAACTGTGATAAGTCGTAGGGTTGCGTGTTCTATCTGAATTTTTTCGAACTTTTTCGCCAGGCGTTGTCTCGAACCGTTCGTTCGCCTTATTTATCAACGTCATGGAGACTTTTGCGAATGTTCACTGGAAAACTGCTGCGTCACACCTGCGCCCTGGCCCTCTTGGGTGCGCCTCTGGCGGTGAAGGCCGCGCCCAGCACCGAGCCGTTGTTCACCTTCGGCCTGCTCGGCGCCTACGACACCTTCAAGTTCGAAGGTGGCGATGACTCCGACAAGGAGCACATGGGCCAGGGTGGCGTGTTCGCCAACTTCGGCAACAAGATGACCGCCGAGTCCGGCTTCATCTACCAGCTCGGGGCTGAAGCCAAGTACGGCAAGAAGAGTGACAACAAGCTCAAGGAAGCCCAGGCCGACCTCGACCTCGGCTGGCGCGCGGCGCTGGATGCGCGCAACTTCGTCGATGTGGTCGTGGGCGGCGGCTACAGCTGGACGCGCTTCGAGCCTGAGATCAACGACCTGGACACCAAGCTGACCTACAAGTCGCCGTTCGCCAAGGCGGCGCTGGGCTACAACCACCAGTTCGATGCTTCGACCCTGCGCGTGGAGGTGGGTGCCCGCCACACCCTCGACGGCCGTGCGCGGCTGAAGGTCGATGATTTCGGCAGCGACAGTGTGGACATGAAGGACCGCACCAACCCCTACGCCGAGGTCACGCTGCTGATGAACCAGCAAGGCGGGCTGCCGATTCAGGCGGGGGTGTACTACACCCGTACCGAGTACAAGGTCGACGAGGATTCGCCAGTGGTCGACAACAACAAGCTCAAGCGTGACGAGTTTGGCGTGAAGGTCGGGTTGGCCTTCTAAAGCATGGCTGAAGCCCTGTAGGAGCGGGTTCGCCCCGCGATAGCGATGGTGGCCACACCGACGCAATCGCGGGGCAAGCCCGCTCTACAGGAAATGCGCTGTCTTCTGGGGCTTCAGCGGCCACGTCGGCGCGACACCCTTGCCTCGATGTTCTTGCGCCCGATCAGCAGTGGTGGCTTTTCCACCACGGGCTCATCGGCCAGCCACTTGTACATCACCAGGCAATCCACCAGCCCCAGCCGGGCATGGCGGTACGCCTTGGGCAAACGCCCGACTGTCTCGAACCCGAGCTTCTGCCACAACGCCACCGCCACCGTGTTGCTGGCCACCACCGAGTTGAACTGCAAGGCCAGGAAACCTTCCTGGCGCGCCAGCTTCTGCGAGTGCTCGCACATCAACCGCGCCACCCCCCGCCCACGGGCAGCATCGGCGACCATATAGCCGCAGTTGCCGACATGCGCGCCAGGGCCGGCGGCGTTGGCCTTTAGGTAATAGCTGCCGAGCAGTTCGCCCTCTTGCTCGGCCACCAGCGTGCGCAGCGGCGATTCCAGCCACAGCAGGCGCGCCTGCTCGCGGCTCAGCTCGGGGTCGAAGGCGTAGGTTTCACGGGCCTGGACGATGGCCTGGAAGGTCGGCCAGAAGCGCTCGAAGTCGTCCGGGGTCATGGGGCGGATGTGGATCATGCGGGTTCCTGCGCGGGTGTGGCCGGCCAGTCTGGGTGCAGTGGCGCCGCCGCGCAAGGGTGGCGGCGCCCGCTGGGCTCAACTGCCGGCCTTGCCCACCGCATCCAGTGCCCGTGCTGAATACACCAGCGCGGCGCCAGCATTCATCGCCACCGCCACGCCAAGCGCCTCGGCAATCTCCTCGCGGGTGGCGCCCTGCTTGACCGCTTGCTGCGAATGCACGGCGATGCAGCCGTCGCAGCGGGTGGTCACCGCCACGGCGAGGGATATCAGTTCACGGGTCTTGGCGTCGAGGTGGTGGGTCTTGGCGCCCGCGCCGCTGGCGGTCATGTAGCCAGCGACGGTGTCGGGGGAGAGTTGCTTGAGATCGCCGATGCCGGCCATCAACTGCTTACGGTAGGCGTCCCAGTCCATCATGCTCATCGTCTTCACCTTGTCAGGTTGGCAACAGGAGCTTTCAGGCTAGACGAAGATCGCGACGACGTTGGCGGGCGTCATCGCGGCAGCTCAGATATAGATGAACACCAGGACCAACGCGGCCACCACCGCCCACTTCTCCAGGTAATAGCGGGCACGGTTGCGTTTCTTCATTGCCTTGCCGCGCTCGCGAATCTTGTAGATGCGCGTGAACAGGCGGTTGATGCCGCCGGTCTTGTCGTTGGCGTCGTTCGGCGCGGCTGCCGCGGCCATCACGTTGCGGCTGAACCAACGGTTGAAGGCGGTCGCCCAGCGGTACTTGAGCGGGCGTTCGATGTCGCAGAACAGGATGATGCGGTTGTGCTCGGTGGTGTTGGCGGCGTAGTGGATGTACGTCTCGTCGAACATCACGGCCTCGCCATCGCGCCAGGCGTATTTCTCGCCGTCCACGTCGATGTAGCAGCCGTCGTCGTTGGGCGTGTCCAGGCCCAGGTGGTAGCGGTAGGAGCCGGCATACGGGTCACGGTGGCGCACCAGCTTGGCCCCCGGTGGCAGGGTGGCGAACATGGCGGCCTTGACCGAGCCAATGCCCTGCAACAGCTCGGTGGTGCGTGGGCACAGAGTCATCGCCGAGGGGTGGCTCTCGCCGTACCACTTGAGGTAGAAACGTTTCCAGCCGGTCTTGAAGAACGAGTTGAAGCCGACGTCGTCATAATTGTCGGATTTCTTGATTTCGCCGGCGTGCAGCAGTTGCTGGGCCTCGACGCGGATTTCCTGCCAATGGTCCTTCAGCGTCTGCAGCTCGGGAAACGCCTCGACCGGCAGGTACGGCTTGGCCGGGTGGCGGGAGAACAGGTAGAGGAAGCTGTTGACCGGGGCCAGGAAGCTGGAGTGATCGCCCAGCTGGCGGGTGAATTTGTGACGAACACGACCGCGCAGGTGAACATAAGCGATCGAAAGGGCGAAGATCAGTACGAGTGCGATTTTCATGGACGGATACTTGTCGAAGAAAAATGGCCATGCGCCATGGCCTATGCCCGCCAGCATAAACAATCGTGCTTGCAGTTTGTACCTATTGTTACGCGCACCCACCCACCCCACCCAGGACTTCTCCATGCCTCAGGATGCCCGCCCCAACGACGCCCCTTTCAAGCGCCTGTTCTTCGCGTTGTCGGTCGGTGACGCCCAGCGCCGCGCCTTGGCGCAGTGGCGCCGTGGCCTTGGTCTGCGTAGTGGCAAGCCGGTGCCCGCGGAGAATTTTCACCTGACCCTGCTGTTCCTCGGCGACGTCGACGCCGCCCAGGTGCCGGCCCTGTGCGCCGCCGTCGACAACCTCAAGCGCCCCGGCGCGCCATTGCGCCTGGTGCTCGACCGCCTGCAGGCGTGGCCGCGCCCTGGCGTGCTGGTGCTCGCCCCTGGGGACACGCCGCCCGCCCTGCGCCAGCTTGCCTACGCCCTGCAGCAGGCGGTGCTGCCGCTGGGCATCGGCGGCGAGCAGGCTCGCGACTACCGCCCGCACCTGACCCTGTCGCGGGACTTTCGTGGCCAGGCGCCGGAGGCTCAAGTGGCGCCTGACTTCCTCCTCAGTGCCCGCCAGTTCACCCTGTATGAGTCGCGCAAGGGGCGCTACTGGCCGTTGGCCGAGTGGTCGCTGGCCGATTGAACACGCCTGCGCCCAACGCCCGCGCGGCCTGCAAATGCACCTGCGGGTCAAGGGTCTCGCTGTCGGCCAGCAGGGTCGAGCCCAGCACCTGGGCGCCGCAGTAGTCGAAGATGCCGTGCTCGATCTGCACGCGCATCGCCGCGCCATAGCCATGGCGCTCGAAGGTGCCCGCATCTGCGCCGGCGACACCCACCAGCTGTACGCGCATGCCCTGCAGCTTCTTGATCAGCCGGCCATCGTCGTAGTAGTCGAAGGCCCAGCCGTTGCTGAACACCCGTTCGACCCAGCCCTTGAGCAATGCGGGTAGCGACCACCAGTAGATGGGGTAGACCAGCACCACGGCATCGGCCCGTTGGAGGCGCGCCTGCTCGGCCAGCACGTCCGCCGGCGGCGCGGCGAGGCGACGGTGCACCGCGTGGTCGGCGAGGCTGAAGCGCGGGTCGAAGCCTTCCGCGGCCAGGTCGGCGATTTCGCTGGTGTGCCCGGCGCTGGCCAGGCCACTGGCGACCTGGTGGGCCAGGGCATGGGTGAGGGAGGTGGAGTCGTGATGGCCGACGACGATCAAGGCATGCATGGCGCTTCTCCAAGAGGGGTGCAGGGTTATCACGAGCGTTATATACTCGCAGTAAGTTACGTTTAGTAAGTTACTTTTGGTAGGTAATCGATGTCAAGCGATGAAAAAGCCGTGCCGCGCAAGCGGCTGTCCCGCGAGGAGCGTCGCCGCCAGCTGCTCGACGTGGCCTGGCAACTGGTGCGCGAGGAGGGTACCGATGCCCTGAGCCTGGGCCGTCTGGCCGAGCAGGCCGGCGTCACCAAGCCCGTGGTGTACGACCATTTCGAGACCCGCACCGGCTTGCTGGCGGCCTTGTACGAGGAGTACGACACGCGCCAGACGGCGATGCTCGACACCGCCCTGGCGGGGTGCGAGGCGACGTTGCAAAGCCGTGCCGGGGTGATCGCCCAGGCCTATGTGGACTGTGTGATGACCATGGGCCGGGAAATTCCGGGGTTGAGCGCGGCGCTGGAAGGCTCGCCAGAGTTGGAAGCGCTCAAGCGCCGCTATGAGTGGGCGTTTCTCGGCAAGTGCCGGGAGGCGCTGGTGCCCTTCGTGGCCAGGGGCGAGATCAGTGCGGCGGGGATGCGCCTGCTGGTCGGCGCGGCCGAAGGGTTGTCGCAGGCCGCGGCGGCGGGGGAGCTGGGGGCGGACGAGGCCAAGGCCGAATTGAGCGCCGCGATCACCGCGATGATCGCCCGGCAATAGCGGCGCGCCGGTCTTGGTCTTGTCAGTGCTGGCCTCATCGCGGGCTGGTCACGCGATCAAGGGCCAAGCCCTTGCCCTCCACCGCCCGCCTCAGGCTGGCAGGCTCTGGTAGCCGTGCTCGTCGCCCGGGCTGCGCGCGAACTGGCGCTTGTACTCGCGGCTGAACTGCGACGTACTCTGGTAGCCCACCCGGTGCGCCACTTGCGCCACACCCAGGCGTTCGCCGATCAGCATCTGCTGGGCTTTGAGCAGGCGTACGCGTTTCAAGTACTGCATCGGTGCCAGGTCGGTGCTGCGCTTGAAGTGCTCGTGGAAGGTCGACACGCTCATGTTGGCGCGGCTGGCCAGCATCTCCACGTTCAAGGGTTCGGCATAGTGTTCGCGCAGGTAGCTCAGCGCCGCCCCGATACGGGCGAAGTGCCCCTGCTGTTCGACCAGTGCGCGCAACACCCCGGCTTGTGAGCCGCGCAGCGCCGCATACAGCACTTCGCGCACCCGCGCGGGGCCCAGCACCTTGGCATCCAGTGGATTTTGCAGGCAATGCAGCAGGCGTTCGACGCTGTCGCGCATCGGCGCATCCAGCGCGGCCGAACTCATCGATTGCGGGGTCTGCGCCTGAACCGCGGGGTCCGGTGGCAGGGCCATGCTCTGCACCAGTTCGCTGAGCAGGGTCCGGTCGATGTCCACCGCCACGCCGAGCATCGGCGCCTCGGGGGTGGCGAAGGTTTCACACATGAACGGCACCGACAGCGCCTGCACCAGGTAATGCCCGGCCCCGTACTCCAGCGTGCGCGCGCCCAGGCGCGCCAGCTTGCTGCCCTGGGCCAGGATGATCAGGCTCGGCTCGTAGATCTGTGGGCTGCTGGCCACGTACTGGTCCCATGACATCACCTGCACCTGGGGCAGGTGGGTGGGCACGAAGCCCGGGCGGGTGGCGAGGGCGCTGATCAGCGTGCAGAGGGTGGCGTTGGCATCGACGTGACGGGTCAGTTGCATGGGGAAACCAAAGGCAGAGAAACGGATACTGGCATCTTCTCAGATTGGCCGCACGGCGCCATATCGGCCAGGGCAAGTCCGGAGAATCAGGCACGAATCCCGGAGGATCGTCGGTGGGAGAGGGCGCGCGCACTGCGCAGAATGCACGGCCTGAATCGTTTCAAACCTGCGAGGCCCACAGTATGTATACCGCCATCGGTTATGCCGCCCAGTCGTCTGCCAGCCCCCTGGCGCCCATGACGTTCCAGCGCCGCAGCCCGCGCCCGGACGACGTCGCCATCGAGATTCTCTACTGTGGCGTGTGCCACTCCGATATCCACCAGGCCCGTAACGAATGGGGCTTTTCCACTTACCCGCTGATGCCGGGCCACGAGATCGTCGGCCGGGTCACGGCGGTGGGTGGGCAGGTCACCCGCTACCAGGTCGGCGACCTGGTCGGGGTCGGCTGCATGGTCGATTCCTGCCGTCACTGCGAGGCCTGCAGGGCGGACCTGGAGCAGTACTGCCTGGAGGGCATGACCCAGACCTACGGCACCCCCGACCGCATCGACGGCAGCATCACCCTGGGCGGCTATTCCAACAGCGTGGTGGTCAGCGAGCACTTCGTGCTGCGCATCCCCGAGGGCATGGAGCTGGCCAGCGCCGCGCCGATCCTCTGCGCCGGCATCACCACCTACTCGCCGCTCAAGCACCACGGCATCGGCCCTGGGCACAAGGTCGGCATCCTTGGCATGGGCGGCCTGGGGCACATGGGCATCAAGTTCGCCAAGGCCCTGGGCGCCGAAGTGACCCTGTTCACCCGTTCCCAGGCCAAGGCCGAGGAAGCCCGCCGCCAGGGCGCCGACCAAGTGATCGTGTCGACCGACGCCGAGCAGATGCGCGCCGCCGCCGGGCATTTCGATTTCCTGCTCGACACTATCCCGGTGCAGCACGACCTGAACCCGTACCTGGAGACGCTGAAGTTCGATGGCGTGCACATCCTGGTGGGCCTGATCGAGCCGGTGGAGCCTCCGGTGCACGCGGCGAGCCTGGTGCTCAAGCGCCGGGTGCTGGCCGGCTCGTTGATCGGCGGTATCGCCGAGACCCAAGAGGTGCTGGACTTCTGTGCCGAGCATGGGATTCGCTGTGATATCGAGATGCTGGACATCCGTAACATCAACCAGGCGTTCGAGCGGATGATCGCCGGGGACGTGAAATACCGCTTCGTGATCGACATGGCGACGTTGAAGGGCTGACCGCGCCGGCCTCAACCGGAATCTCCCGCCATCCGCCGCACCCACCACCTGCCGCCACTGTTCGCGGCCATCGTCACCCATCCCCCGCACCACACGCCTTGTTCGGCATGTACTACAGTGCGGGGAGGGTACTCCGGTTATGTCCGCGGTTGTGAGGCCCGACCTTGACGCGTACCATGCCGGGCATTCCTTCCAATAAGAACCGTGCATCCGCTGCCCCAGCCTGGGCGGTGGAGTGCGTCCTGTCGCTTTGCCTGCGGAGATTGCATTGGCCTCCATGAATGGACCCATCACCACCCCCTTGCCCGCCCCCGAGGGCGGCGGCAGTTGGTTGAGCGTGATCGCGCTCGCCCTGGCCGCCTTCATCTTCAACACCACCGAATTCGTACCGGTCGCCTTGCTCAGCGACATTGGCCGCAGCTTTGACATGAGCACCGCTCAGGTCGGGCTGATGCTGACCATCTATGCCTGGGTGGTGGCCCTGGCCTCGCTGCCGATGATGCTGTTGACGCGCAACGTCGAACGGCGCCGGTTGCTGCTGTTCGTGTTCCTGGTGTTTATCGTCAGCCACCTGTTGTCGTGGTTGTCGCAGAGTTTCGCGATGCTGCTGGTCAGCCGTATCGGCATCGCGCTGGCGCATGCGGTGTTCTGGGCCATCACCGCTTCGCTCGCCGTGCGGGTGGCGCCCGCGGGCAAACAGGCCAAGGCGCTGGGGCTGCTGGCCACCGGCACCACCTTGGCGATGGTTCTGGGCATTCCCCTGGGGCGTGTGGTGGGCGAGGCGCTGGGCTGGCGCATCACCTTCCTGAGCATCGCTGGGGTGGCGCTGGTGACCATGCTGTGCCTGATGAAGTCGCTGCCATTGCTGCCCAGCCAGAACTCCGGTTCGCTGCGCAGCCTGCCGGTGCTGTTCGGGCGCCCGGCGCTGGTGATCACCTACGTGCTGGTGACGCTGGTGATCACCGCGCAGTTCACCGCCTACAGCTACATCGAACCGTTCGCCCTGCACGTGGCGCAGATCGGTGGTGAGCGCACCACCATGCTGTTGCTGTTGTTCGGCGGCGCCGGGGTGTTTGGCTCGGTGCTGTTCAGCCGCTACAGCGACCGCTTCCCGCATGGCTTCCTGGTGGGGTCGATCGGTTGCCTGGCGGCGTGCCTGCTGCTGTTGCTGCCGCTGTCGGGCAGCTTCCCGGTGTTCGCCGTGCTCAGCATGTTCTGGGGCGTGGCGATCCTGAGTTTCAGCCTGTCGTTGCAGTCCAAGACGCTGAAGCTGGCGTCGGATGCCACTGACGTGGCGATGGCGCTGTTTTCCGGGATCTACAACATCGGCATCGGTGGCGGGGCGTTGCTCGGGAGCATCGTCAGCAGCCAACTGGGCGTGGCCAACATCGGCCTGGTGGGTGGCGCGGTGGCATTGGTCGGGTTGGGCTTGGCCGTGGGCAGCACCCAGCGGTTCCGGGAGTCGCTGGGCAGCGCACCAGGGCATTCGTAAGGCGGCGGGGCAAGCCCGCCTGCGGTTTAGAACGAATGCGCAGCCTGACCGGTGGCGTGCGGTTGCAGCCTGTCGAAGCGCTCGCGCAACCACAAGTGCAGTTGCGCCACTGTCGGCGACACCTGCTTGCGGTGCGGGCACACCAGCGCCACCGGGCGCAGGTCGCCGGGGTAGTCGGGCAGCAGCAGCTCCAATTCGCCAGCCACCACGTTGGCGCTGACATCCAGCCATGACTTGTAGGCAATCCCTTCGCCGGCCAGGGCCCAGCGCCGCACCACGTCGGCGTCGTCGCAGAACAACGGGCCGCTGACCTGCACCGAGCGTTCGCCCAGTTGCCAACGGTCGAAGGCCCGTTCGTTCTGCTGGTACAGCAGGCAGTCGTGGTGCTGCAGGTCGTCCGGGGTGTGCGGGCGTCCGCGTCGTGCCAGGTAGGTGGGCGAGGCCACCAGTACGCGGCGGTTGCGGGGCGCGAGCGGCAGGGCGACGTAATTGGCTTGCTCGTCGCCGCCGTAGCGGATGGCCACGTCCACCGGATCGCGGTAGAGATCGGCCATCTGGTCGGACAGAAAGAAGCGCAGGCTCAGCTCCGGGTGCTGGCGGCGGAAGTCGACCAGCCACGGCATGACGATGTTGCGCCCCAGGTCCGACGGCGCCGACACCTGCAGGATGCCGCGCAGGGTGCTGTGGCTGCCGTGCAGGTTCTCGCGGCCCTGGCGCAGGGTCTCCAGCACGCTGTGGGCGGTGGGCAGGTACAGCTCGCCCTCGGCGGTCAGGCGCAGGCTGCGGGTGGTGCGGGCGAACAGGCGCACGTCGAGGTCGCGCTCCAGGCGCTTGATCGCCGCCGCCACCTGGCCCGGCAGCAGGCCGGCTTCATGGGCCGCGGCAGTGAAGCTGCCCAGGGCGCTGGAGCGGATGAACAGTTCGAGGTCGGTGATGCGCAGCATTTTCACTCCAGGTGTGAAAGTGTTGCTGCATTGTGCCGGTTTTTCTTTTTCGCAGGAAAGATAAGATACGCACCCATCACCATCCCCCACAGGAGCCGCACCGATGGATACCGTTACCCTGGCCAAGCGCCGCTACACCACCAAAGCCTACGACGCCAGCCGCAAGATCCCCCAGGCCACCGTCGATGCGCTGCTCGAACAGCTGCGCCACAGCCCGTCCTCGGTCAACTCCCAGCCCTGGCACTTCATCGTTGCCGACAGCGCCGAAGGCAAGGCGCGTATCGCCAAGGCCACCGAGGCGTTCGCCTACAACACGCCGAAGATCCTCGATGCGTCCCATGTGATCGTCTTCGCCGCGCGCACCGACATGCCTGATGCGCACCTCGACGCCGTGCTGGCCCAGGAGGCCGCCGATGGACGTTTCCGCAACGACCAGGCCCGCGCCACGCAGGACCAGACCCGCCGCTTCTACGTGAATTTGCACCGCTTCGACCAGAAGGACCTGCAGCACTGGACCGAGAAGCAGACCTACCTGGCCCTGGGCACCGCATTGCTGGGCGCCGTGGCCCATGGGTTGGATGCGACGCCAATAGAAGGCTTCGACAGCAAGGCGCTGGATGCCGAGCTGGGGCTGCGCGAGCAGGGCTTCAGCAGTGTGGTGGTGCTGTGCCTGGGGTATCGCAGCGAGGAGGATTTCAATGCCGGGCTGAGCAAGTCGCGGTTGCCGGCGGCTGAGGTCTTTACCTTCCTTTGAGGGTTTGCCGGCCCTCTCGCGAGGCAAGCCCGCTCACAGGGACTCGGCTGTCACGCGATAGGGCCGGCACGATCAGCGCAACGCCCGCTCGATGCCCCCCAGCAGCAGGCTTTCGATCAACCCAACGCCCTGCGCCTCGTCCACCCCGCGCCCCTGCAGCACGCCCGGCAGCTGGTTCAGCAACGTCGCCAGCACGTGCCCCGTGGCCCCCAGCACCTCCCCGGAAAACCGCGCATGCGGCGCCACCAGCCGCAACAACCCGGCTTCGTAGCGCTCGCGCAGCTCACCCAGGCGCGCTTGTTGCGCCTCGCCCAGGCAGCACAGGTCGCGCTCGGCCAGGCGAAACTGCAGCGGCCGCTCGGCATGCAAGTGCCAGTGCGCGGCGATCAGGCACGGCACCGCCGGCTTGCCCCGGGCCAAGGCGCGCCGCCCCTGTTCCAGGGCCGCCAGCAGTTCCTCGTACAGTTCCTCGATCAGGTCGAACAACAAGTCCTGCTTGCTCGGGAAATGGTGATACAGCGAGCCCGCCGTCAGCCCCACATGGGCAGCCAGTTCGCGCATGCTCACCTGGCCGAAGCCTTTCTCGGCGAACAAGGCCATGGCCTTGTCGCGGCGTTCCTCGAAGTTGGCGCAGCGCAGCGCGGCGGTGACCGGCATGGCCCGTGCTCCTCAGTAGGTGAAGAAGCCGCGGCCGCTCTTGCGCCCCAAGTAGCCGGCGGCAACCATCTCCTTGAGCAGCGGGGCGGGGCGGTACTTGCTGTCGTTGAAGCCTTCGTGGAAGGCCTCCATGATCGCCAGCAGGGTGTCCAGGCCGATCAGGTCGGCCAGGGCCAGCGGGCCGATCGGCTGGTTGCAGCCCAGGCGCATGCCGGTGTCGATGTCTTGCGCGCTGGCCAGGCCTTCCTGGCGCACGAAGATCGCCTCGTTGATCATCGGCACCAGGATGCGGTTGACCACGAAGCCTGGGCGGTTGCCGGCGGTGATCGGGGTCTTGCCGAGCTTTTCGGTGACCAGCAGGGCCTGGGCGTAGGTCGCGTCGCTGGTTTGCAGCCCGCGGATGATCTCGACCAGCGCCATCATCGGCACCGGGTTGAAGAAGTGCACGCCAATGAAGCGCTCGGGCTGCTCGATGCTCGCGGCCAGTTGGGTCACCGACAGCGACGAGGTGTTGGTGGCGATCAGGCAGTCCAGTGCGACGTTGGCCGCCACCTGCTGCAGGATGCGTTGCTTGAGCGCCAGGTTCTCGGTGGCGGCCTCGATCACCAGTTGCACCCCGGCCAGCTGGCCGTAGTCGGTGCTGGTGCGAATGCGCGCCTTGGCCGCCTCGGCCTTGTCGGCGTCGAGGGTGCCTTTGCCGACCTGGCGTTCGAGGTTCTTGCCCAGGGTCGCCACGCCGCGTTCCAGCGCGGCGTCCGACACGTCGATGACCAGCACCTGGTAGCCCGCGACCGCGCACACCTGGGCGATGCCGTTGCCCATGGTGCCTGCGCCGATCACGGCGATGTGTTGAATGCTCATGCAGGTGCTCTCCTCAAACGCGCTCGAAGACCACGGCGATGCCCTGGCCGCCGCCGATGCACATGGTCGCCAGGGCATAGCGACCCTGGATGCGTTGCAGCTCATGGATGGCCTTGGTGGCGATGATCGCGCCGGTGGCGCCCACCGGGTGGCCGAGGGAGATGCCCGAGCCGTTGGGGTTGACCTTCTCCGGGTCGAAGTCCAGCGCGCGGGCCACCGCGCAGGCCTGGGCGGCGAAGGCTTCGTTGGACTCGATCACGTCCAGGTCGCGGACCGACAAACCGGCTTTTTCCAGCACTTTCTGCGTGGCCGGGATTGGCCCCAGGCCCATCAATTCAGGCTCGACGCCGGCGTGGGCGTAGGCCACCAGGCGCGCCAGGGGCTTCAGGCCCAGGCGGCGCACCGCATCGCCGGTGGCCAGCACCAGGCCGGCGGCGCCGTCGTTGATGCCGCTGGCGTTGCCGGCAGTGACGCTGCCGTCCTTCTTGAATACGGTCTTCATGCCCGCCAGTTGCTCGGCGCTGACGTCGCCGCGCACATGCTCGTCGATGGCGAACTGCACGCTGCCTTTGCGCGTTTTCAGCTCGATCGGCGCGATCTGCCCGTCGAAGCGCCCCTCGGCGATGGCGCGGGCGGCGCGGCGCTGGCTGGTCAGGGCCAGTTCATCCTGCATTTCGCGGGTGATGCCGTGCTTGGCGGCGACGTTCTCGGCGGTGATGCCCATGTGGAAGTGTTCGAACGGGTCCTGGAGGATGCCGACCATGTAGTCAATGCCCTGCAAGTCCCCCATGCGCGCCCCCCAGCGGGCTTGCGGCAGCAGGTACGGGCCACGGCTCATGGATTCGGCGCCGGCGGCCAGGGCCACGTCGGTGTCGCCGAGCAACAGGCCCTGGGCGGCCGAGACGATGGCCTGCAGGCCCGAGCCGCACAGGCGGTTGACGTTGAAGGCCGGGGTTTGCTTGGGGATGCCAGCGTTCATCGCCGCCACCCGGCCCAGGTAGGCATCGCGTGGCTCGGTGGGGATCACGTTGCCCATCACCACATGGCCGATCTGCTCGGCGGCCACGCCCGAACGCTCGATCGCGGCGCGGCTGATGGTGGTGGCGAGGTCGGCCAGGGGCAGGTCCTTGAGCGAGCCGCCAAAGCCGCCGATGGCGGAACGGACGGCACTCACGACGTAGATTTCTGTACGGCTCATAAAGGGCTCCAATAGCGAAGGCATGGCGGGACGGGGCCAGGCTCTGCGAGAATGACCGCCGCTTGCGGATGGGTCCCGAGTCTAGGCAAAGGCCAGGGGCGGGCCTATGCCGAAACTGTTCAGTCAACCTGGCATTTTTTGCCACTCAGCATAGACAGCGAAAACCCGCCATGCGCGATAGCGATTCGGTCGCCGTGTACTTCCTCAATGCCATGCTGCATGCCTTGCGCGAACGCCCAGCCGAGCGCGACGCGCAGCTGCGCGCGGTGGGCATCGACCCGGCGCTGCTGGCCCAGCCCCAGGCGCGGGTGCCGGCCAAGGCCTTCGCCCAGCTGTGGCTGGCGTTGATCCACGACCTGGACGACGAGTTCTTCCGCCTCGACCGCCACGGCATGCCGCTGGGCAGCTTCGCCTTGATCTGCCGCGGGCTGATCCAGGAGCCGACCCTGGAGAAGGCGCTGCGCCAATGCCTGGGCAACTTCGCCCTGTTCCTGCGCGATGTGCGTGGCAGCTTCACGGTGCGCGGTGGTCGGGCGGTGATCAGCGTGCAGTCGAGCATCGCCGACCCGCTCACACGCGTGTACGCCGAGGAAACCTTCCTGGTGCTGGTGGTCGGGTTGCTGTGCTGGCTGGCCGGGCGGCGCATCGCCATCGACCGCACGGAACTGGCCCTGAGCCGTCCGGCGCAGGATGACGACACGCTGCTGTGGGGCCCGGACCTGCGCCTGGGCAGCGGGCGCACCGAGGTCGAGTTCGACAGTGCCTGGCTGCGCCTGCCGGTGGTGCAGGACCTGGCCGCGCTGAAGACCTTCCTGCGCAGTGCGCCGCAGGGCTTGGTGATCCGTTTTCGCAACCAGGGCGACCTGGTGGCCGAGGTTTATCGGCACCTGCGCGCACGGCGCTATGGGCAGTGGCCGACGCTCAACGCCATGGCCGAGCGCCAGGGGCTCAGTGCCAGCACCTTCCGCCGCCAGTTGGAGCGCGAAGGGCGCTCGTACCAGCAGATCAAGGACGAAGTACGCCGGGCGATGGCCTTCGAGCGGTTGCGCGACGCTAGCCTGAGCATTGCCGAAATCGCCGAGCAGACCGGGTTCCAGGAGCCCAGCGCGTTTCACCGGGCGTTCAAGAAATGGACCGGCTACAGCCCGGGGAGCTACCGGGCGCGGTTGAAGCCAGGCTAGGCCATCGCGAGGCACCACCGCCCTTGTAGGAGCGGGCGCCGCTGCATTCGCGGTCAGGCCGGGGTCATCGCAAAGCCGACGCCGAACCGGTTCCAGGCATTGATGGTGGCGATCGCCAAGGTCAGGTTGACCACCTCCGCCGGCTCGAAGTGCTCCATCAGCGCCTCGTACTGCGCTTGCGGCGCGCCGCGCTCCGGCAGGCGGGTCAGGCTTTCCAACCAGGCCAGCGCGGCACGTTCACGCGGGGTGAAAAAGGTGGTCTCCTGCCAGACCACCAGGGTTTGCAGGCGTGCCTCGGTTTCGCCGGCCTTGCGCGCATCATTGGCGTGCAGGTTGACGCAGTAGGCGCAGCCGTTGATCTGCGACGCGCGCAGGCGCACCAGCTCCAACAGCGAGCCTTCCAGCCCGGACTTGGCCAGGGCCTGTTCCAGGCCGAGCATCGCCTTGTAGGCTTCCGGTGCGTGTTTGCCCCATTCGATACGGTTGTGCATGGTGATCTCCACAGCTCGCAACGTTGACATCGCCCGAGAGGGGCGGTGCGTGTGGCGCTACCTTACTGCTCCAGAGGGCGACGCCCGATAGCCAATCCCAGGCATTGCCAGGAGACCAATCGCGCCCATTCGCCCCGCCACTGACCTGCATCCAATCTCTTCATTTCTGCCGCGCGGCGCGAGCCGGGATAATCGCGGCATTGCCTTGAGGAGACCGATTCATGTCCGACCCCCGTTTCATGCGCGAAGCCCTGGACCTGGCGCGCGCCAATATCCAGGCCGGTGGCCGCCCCTTTGGCGCTGTGCTGGTCTACCAGGGCCAGGTCATCGCCCGCGCGGTCAACGAGATCCACAGCACCCAGGACCCGACCACCCACGCTGAACTGCAGGCCATCCGCCAGGCCGCCCAGGCGCTTGGCCGCCCGCGTCTGGACGGCGCGGAGATCTACGCCAGCGGCCATCCCTGCCCGATGTGCCTGGCGGCCATGCACTTGTGCGGCATCCAGCGCGCCTGGTTCGCCTACGGCAATGACGAGGGCGAGCCGTATGGCCTGTCGACGGCTGACATCTATGCGCAAATGGCCCGGCCACCGCAGCAGCAGAGCCTGGCGCTGCGCCCGCTCAAGCCTGAGGGCGAGGCCGACCTGTACCGGCAATGGCGCCAGGCGAACCCGGCATGAGGAACGCGCTGAACCTGCTGTTGGTGGTGCTGCTGGCACTGAACCTGCGGCCAATCCTTACCAGCATAGGCCCGCTGCTCGAACCCATGCGCCAGGGCACTGGCCTGGGCTACCAGCAGGCGGCGTTGCTGACGGCGCTGCCGGTGCTGTGCATGGGCCTGGTGCCGCTGTTGCAACCCTGGCTGCGGCGCTGGCTGAGCGAGCACGGCGGCATGCTCGCGGGGCTGGCGGCCATCGCCCTGGCGTGCCTGTGGCGCCTGCAACTGGGCAGCGCCTGGGCGCTGATCGCCAGTGCGGTGCTCGCAGGGCTGGGCGTGGCGGTGGTGCAGGGCATGATGCCGGGGCTGGTCAATCGTTGGTTTCCCACGCGCCTGGCAGCGACCATGGGCCTGTACTCGGCGGCGCTGATGAGCGGTGGTGGACTGGCCGCGGTGCTCGGCCCGCACGTCAGCGAATGGGCCGGGCGCTGGCAGGCGGGGCTTGGGGTGTGGGCGCTGCCGGCATTGGTCGCAGTGCTGGCCTGGGCACTGCTGCGCCCGCGCCAGGGTGCGCCAAGCCTGGCCGCAGGCGCTGGTGGGCACTGGTTTGGCAATCGCCGGGCGTGGCTGCTGGCGCTGTACTTCGGGTTGATCAACGGTGGCTACACCAGCATGGTCGCTTGGCTGCCGGCCTACCATCTGGAACAGGGCGGCACGGCCCAGGGCGGCGGTGAGCTGGTCGGGTTGATGACGGTGTTCCAGGTCTGTGGCGCGCTAGGCCTGCCGCTGTTGCTGCGGCGCCTGCTCGACCGGCGCCCAGGGCTATGGCTGGCCCTGGCGATCCAGTTGCTGGGCTTCCTCGGCCTGCTGCTGGCGCCGACCCAGGCGATGGGCCTCTGGGTGGCGATGATCGGCCTGGGTCTGGGCGCCTGCTTCAGCCTGAGCCTGACGCTGACCCTGGAACACCTCGCGACGCCCGCCGAGGCCGGCAGCCTGGCCGCGTTCGTGCAAGGCATCGGCTTCATCATCACCGGCACCGTGCCCTACGTGACGGGCTGGCTGCGAGAGGCCAGCGGCGATTTCCAGGCCTCCTGGACGCTGCTGGCCTTCAGCGTGCTGGCCATGCTGCTGGTGACCGTGCGTTTCGCCCCCAAGGGTTACACCGCTGCCATGGCCCGCCCGCGCCACCAGGCGGGCGTCACGTCGGTCAGTTGAGGCGCCGCAGGGTCTCCTCGACCCGGTCCAGCGCCGGGTCGATGTCCAGCAGCTCGATGGCGCCGAAACCCAGCAGCAGGCCCTGGCGCACGGGCGCGTGGCTGAAGAACGGCGCCAGTGAGTAGAGGCCGACGTCGAGCTTGGCCGCTTGCTCGATCAAGCGCTGCACATCGACCCCCGGCCGGGCCAAGGCGCTCAGGTGGTAGCCGGCCGCAGTCGGCACGGCCTCCAACCATGCCGCCAGGTCGCCTTGCAGGCGGGCCAGGATGCGCTCGCGGCGGGCGCTGTAGACCTCGTGGTTGCGGCGGATGTGCTTGAGCAGATAGCCCTCGGTGATGAACCGCTGCAACGCCCATTGCGACAACGGCGGGGTGTGCCAGTCGGTCAGTTGCTTGGCTACCCGGGCCGCGCGCAGCAGGGCCGGTGGCAGCACGGCGTAGCCCAGGCGCAGCTCCGGCAGCAAGGTCTTGGAGAACGTCCCCACGTAGGCCACCAGGCCATGCGGGTCGAGGCGGCGCAGCGCATCGGCAGCGGGGCCCTGGTAGCGGAACTCGCAGTCGTAGTCGTCCTCGATGACCACTGCGCCCAGTTCGGCGGCGCGGGCCAGCAGGGCATGGCGGCGCCGCTCGCTCATGGGCATGCCCAAGGGAAACTGGTGCGAGGGGGTGACGTAGATCAACCGGGTGCCCTCGGCGATCTGCTCCACGCAGAGGCCTTCGTCGTCCACTGGCACGTCCTGCAACTGCGCACCCAGGGCCAGGAACAGCTGGCGTACGGGCGGGTAGCCGGGATCTTCCATGGCCACCCGACTGCCTGGCTCGATCAGCACCCGGGCGATCAGGTCCAAGGCCTGTTGCGCGCCGTTGCACACCATGACCTCGCTTTCCTCGCAGTGCACGCCGCGGGTGAAGGCGATATGGTGGGCGATGGCCTCGCGCAGTTCGGGCAGGCCCTGGGGTGGGTACTTGAGGCTCGCTTCACGCTGGCAGCGACGCAGCGCGTATTGCAGGCAGCTGCGCCATTGGTCGAAGGGAAATTGCAGCTTGTTCGAGGCGCCACCGACGAAGTCGTAGCGCGAAGGCCCGGGCAGCGCGGGGTGCCCAAGCACGGTGGTGCGTTGGCTCCAGCGTTCTAGCGAGGCAGCGCCGGCCAAGGGCAGGGAGGACGGTGTGTCTGCTTGCACGGGCTTGCGCGGGGTGATGAAGGTGCCGCGCCCAACCACGCCGCTGAGCAGGTTGTCGTAGGTCAGGCGCGAATAGGCTTCGGCCACGGTCTTGCGCGACACGCCCAACTGCTCGGCCAGTAGCCGGGTCGGTGGCAGTTGGGTGCCGGCGGCCAGGTGGCCGCTGTCGATCCCGGCGCGAAGTTGCTGGTAAAGCTGGTCAACCAAACCTTTACGGCCCTGCAAACGAATGTGGAGTTCCATGGGGCGGTCCGAATCGGGGGATGACCTAGCTTCCGGTTTCGCGCTGGCTGTCGCAAGTGCAACGCATTCGCCTGGCATGGCCACGACTTCACTGGCCGATGCGCCAGGGGCTGCGGCAAAATCGCCGCACCACCTGCCATGACCGAGGAGTCCTGATGAACAGCCATGTCCAGCCCGTCGAGCTGAAGAAAGCCTACCGCCTGCTCAACCACGGCCCGACCGTGCTGGTCTCGGCCAGCCACGCCGGGGTCGACAACGTGATGGCCGCCGCCTGGGCCTGTGCGCTGGACTTTGACCCGCCCAAGGTCACGGTGGTGCTCGACAAGGCCACCGGCACCCGCCCACTGGTGGAGGGCAGCGGCTGGTTCGTGCTGCAGATCCCCACCGCCGCCCAGGCGCGCCTGACCCACCAGGTCGGCCACCGCAGCCTGCTCGAGGAGCCGGGCAAGCTGGCGGCGATCGGGGTGACCCTGGCGCGGGTCGAGGGTTACCCGGCGCCTTTGGTGGAGGGGTGTTCCGCCTGGTTGATGTGCCGGGTGATCGACGAGCCGCACAACCAGCAGGCCTACGACCTGTTCATCGGCGAGGTGGTCGCGGCCTGGGCGGATGATCGGGTGTTCCGCGACGGGCATTGGGGGTTCGAGCATGCCGACCCGCAGCTGCGCAGCTTGCACTACGTGGCGGGCGGGCATTTCTACGCGATTGGCGAGGCGGTGGTGGTGGAGTAGGCAGGCGGCGGTTGTGGTGGCCCTATCGCGGGCTTGCCCCGCGATAGGGACGTCCCAGAAGCAACGCCGGTATTGTAGCGCGGCGCCAACCGCTGGTTCGACAGGTGCCCGGCCAACGCCTGGCGGCTCGCCTCCAGCGCTTCATAACGCTCCAGCTCATGCAGCGGCGGAATCGACACCCGCCGCCCGGCGTCGAAATCCTGCAACGCCGCCCTCACCAGGTCCTGCGCGCTCATGACGATGCCCGGGTCGAGATGTTCGATCGGCAACCCGCCCGTGGCCCAGAAATCAGTGGCCGTGGCGCCCGGCAGCACAGCCTGGATGCGCACACCCTTGTCACCCAGCTCATGCTGCAGCGACTGGCTGAAGGCGGTGACGAAGGCCTTGCTGGCGCCATACACGCCATTGAGCAACTCCGGCTGCAAGCTCACGATCGAGGAAATGTTGATCACCGCGCCGTGGCCTCGGGCGACGAAGCCTGGCACCGCGGCGTAGGTCAGGCGGGTGAGGGCGGTGATGTTCAGGGTGATCATCTGCTGCATCTGCTCGACATCGCTGTCCAGCAGCGGTGTATGGGTGCCGATGCCGGCATTGTTCACCAGCAGGGTGATGCTCGGATCCTCGCGCAGGCGTTGCTCGACACGCGCAAGGTCAGTGCGGGCGGCGAGGTCCGCAGGCAGCACCTCGATGCGCCGACCGGTCTGCTCGGCCAGGCGTGTGGCCAGGCTGTTCAGGCGCGCTTGACTGCGTGCGACGAGGATCAGGTCGTGCCCGCGACGGGCCAGTTGTTCGGCGTAGACCGCGCCGATACCGGTCGAGGCGCCAGTGATGAGGGCAGTGCCAGGTTGCGACATGGTTGCAGCTCCGTGGGTTGGAATGCTGCGATGATGCGCGGTTTTGCCTATGGCTCAAATGACGCATATAGTACGTTTTCGAGACATTTACCGAGAGACGTTCATGCATCGGGTCGGTTATCTGCTGTGCGAGGGTTTCCAGGTCATGGCCCTGGCCTCGCAATCGGTGTTCGAGTTCGCCAACGTGCTGCTCGGCAAACCCTTCTATGCCTTGGGCAACTACAGCGTGGCCGGCGGCACCCTGACGTCGTCGCTGGGCATGCAGGTGCAGACGCTGGCCGTCGGCACGCCGGGCCATGCCGACACCTGGCTGGTGGCTGGCACCTTGTCGCCGCTGGATACACCGGCCATCCCGGCAACGGTCGAGCAAGTGCGCGTGCTTGGCCGCCATGCCCGGCGCACCGCCGCGATCTGCACCGGTGCCTTCACCCTGGCCGCCGCTGGGCTGCTCGACGGGCGCCGCGCCACCACCCACTGGGCCTACGCCCAAGCCTTGCGCCAGCACTACCCCGGCATCCAGGTCGACGAGGACCGCATCTTCATCGCCGATGGCCCGATCTGGACCTCGGCCGGGATGACCGCGTGCATCGACATGGCCCTGGGCATGCTCGAGCAGGACCTCGGCCCTGAGCTCGCGCGCGCCGTGGCGCATCGCCTGGTCATGCACCAGCGCCGCTCCGGCGGGCAGTCGCAGCACTCGCAGTTGCTCGACCTGGCGCCGCGCACCGAGCGCATGCAGGAAGTGCTCGACTATGCCCGCCAGCACCTGCAACGGCCCCTGAGCGTCGAGGAACTGGCCGAGGTCGCGCACCTGAGCCCGCGTCAGTTCAGCCGAGTGTTCAGCGCCGAGACCGGGCAGTCGCCGGCACGCGCCATCGAGGGCCTGCGCCTGGAAGCGGCGCGGTTGATGATCGAGCAGAGCCTGCACAGCCTCGACGTGGTCGCCCGGCAGACCGGTTTTCGTGACCGCCGTCACCTGCGCGAGGCCTTCCTGCGGGGCTTTGGCATACCGCCGCAAGCGGTGCGCCGGGACGCGCGGCGGGTGGGCTGAGGGGGCGTGGCGATGAAGAAACGGGTCCGCATGGACGACCTGCAAGTGTTCGTCAGCACCGTCGAGGCTGGTGGGTTGTCCGCCGCCGCGCGCCAACTGGACATCTCCCCAGCGCTGGCCAGCGCGGCGTTGCAGCGCTTGGAGCGGGCATTGGGCATTCGTCTGCTGGTGCGCTCGACCCGGCGTCTACGCCTGTCGGACGACGGCGAACGCTACCTGCCGCACGCGCGCCAGGCCCTGGCGGCGCTGGGCGAAGGCGAAATGGCGCTGGAGCAGGCACGGGATGGGCCGGCCGGGCCGCTGCGCCTGTCGCTGCCGTCGGACCTGGGGCGCAATGTGCTGTTGCCGTGGCTGGATGCTTTCCAGGCGGCGTACCCGCAGGTGCAGCTGCAACTGCGCATCAGCGACCAGGTGGCCGACCTGTTCAGCGAGCACCTCGACGCCAGCATCCGCTATGGGCTGCTGGCCGACTCGAGCCTGGTGTCGCTGCCCCTGGCACCGTCCAATCGCCGCACCCTGTGTGCCGCGCCGGCCTACCTCGCCCGACATGGCGTACCCCAGACCCTCGCGCAGTTGGCCGGGCACAACTGCCTGCGCTACGTGATGGGCGAACAGACCCATGACCGCTGGAGTTTCCAGGGGGCGTCGGGGGTGAGCACAGTGCAGGTCGAGGGCGACCGTTGCTGCGACGACGCCGATATCGTCCGGCGCTGGGCGGTGGCGGGGCTGGGGGTGGTGTACAAGTCGCGCTTGGATGTGTTGGAGGATATCCGCGCCGGACGCTTGGTGGAGCTTCTGCCGGGTTACCTGGGGCAACCGGCGCCGTTGCAGATGGTGTGTCCCCATCGGCATTCGCTGACGCCGGCGATCCGCTTGTTGCAGGGTTTTCTGCTGGCGCGCCTGGAGGCGTATCTGGGGTAGCGGTGATCGGCCTCATCGCGGGGCAAGCCCGCTCCCACAAGGAATCTCTCACCCTCGTAGGAGCGATGGGGTCGCCTCAATCCTCCAGCACGACGAAGCCATGGGTAGCGTCGCGCTCCAGCTGCGCGATCAACCCGAACTCCCAATCCAGATACCCCTGCATGGCCTCACGCGGGTTGTCGGTGCCTTCATACGGCCTGCGGTAGCGGTCGCTGCGTGGCACCGCCAGGTGCGTCTCGCCGCTTTCCACCGGCTTGCCGGCGGCTACCCAGCGGGCGGTGCCGCCCGTGAGCAGGTACACCGGGGTACGCGTCAGGGCCTGCAGGTCGAGGGCAGCGAAGCGCGCCAACAGGCTGCTGCCGCAGGTCGCCACGTAGCGCTCGGCCACCGGCAGACGCTCCAGTGCCTGGGGCAGTTGGGCACGGATCGCCCAGTGGGCGCCGGGGATGTGGCGTTTGACGTAGTTGGCGCTGGCGGTGAAGTCCAGCACCACGGTGCCGCCTTCAGCCAGCCAGGTGTCGAGCTGTTCGGCGCTGATTTCGCTGACCGAAGGCAAGGCCGGCAACGGCGCCTGCCAGTCGCCGGTCTCGCTGAAGTCCGCCGCCGACAGCCCGTCGAGCACCGCCACCTGCCAGCCCATCTGCGCCAGCCACGACGCGCTCATGTTGGCGCGCACGCCGTCGTCGTCTACCAGCACCAGGCGTGCGCCGCGCACGCTGGCGTTGTGGTCGGTTTCCTGCACCAGCTGGCCGCCAGGGGTGGAGCGGCTGCCCGGCAGATGGCCGGCGGCGTATTCCTCCGGGGTGCGCACGTCGAACAGGTAAGTGGTGCGAGCCGCCTCGGCCTGCCAGGCGGCCAGGCCTTCGCGGTCCAGGCGCAGCACCCCGGCGCGGTCGGCCACGGATCGGGCTCGCTGGGCCGCGTGGTCGCGGGTGCTCTGGGTGACCTCGGTGAAGCGTTGCGATTGGCCGTGGGCCAGCGACTGGCCCGCGAGGGTCCAGCCGATGGTGCCATTGCGCAGCGCTGCCACCGGGTTGGGGATGCCCGCGTTGACCAGCGACTGGGTGCCGATGATGCTGCGCGTGCGCCCGGCACAGTTGACGATCACCTGGGTGGCCGGGTTCGGCGCCAGCTCGGCGACCCGCAGCACCAGCTCGGCGCCCGGCACGCTGATGCCACCGGGAATGCTCATGGTCTGGTATTCGTCGAAGCGCCGGGCGTCGAGCACCACCACATCGGCCTTGTCCTCAAGCAGGCCCTGCACCGCTTCGGCGCTCAGCGACGGGGTGTGGCGCACGCTCTCGACCAGCTCGCCGAACGCCTTGCTCGGCACGTTGACGTCGCGGAACAGTTCACCGCCCGCGTCACGCCAGCCGCCGAGGCCGCCAGCGAGCACGGCCACGTCGCTGTAGCCGAGCGCGAGCAAGCGTTCGGCGGCCACGCTGGCGAGGCCCTCGCCGTCGTCGTAGACGGTAATCGCGGTGTCACGCCGTGGCACCCGGGCGTAGACCTCCAGTTCCAGTTTCGACAGGGGGATGTTGGCGGCGAACAGCGGATGGGCCTGGGCGAAAGGGTCTTCCTCGCGGACGTCGAGCAGGGCGACTTCCTCGCCGGCCAGCAGGGCGCGGCGCAGGTCTTGGTAACTGCGGGTGGTGAAGGTGCTCATGGGGCGGCGTTCTCTTTGGACAGGTCCCAGATGTTGGGCAGGCGGGTATTGGAGTAACCGGAGATGAAGGGTTTTTCGCTGCCGTCGGCCAGGTACACCGCGCGGCGCACCGCGCCGATGTTGGCGCCGTACACGTGGATGCTGATCGACACGCGGTCGTCGAAGGCATTGCTGACCTGGTGGATGTCACCGATGCGTGGCGACACCGCTTCCACCTGGCCAGGGTCCAGGCGCACCGGCGCGCCGGCCGGCAGCAGGGCGCCCTGTTCGTTGCGCGCGTAGCCTTGGGAGTACTCGGCGCCGCGCAACATGCCGATCAGGCCCCAGACCCGATGGTCGTGGATCGGTGTGCGCTGCCCTGGGCCCCAGACGAAGCTGACCACCGAGAAGCGCTGGCGTGAGTCGCAGTGCAGCAGGTATTGCTGGTAGCGCTCGGGGTCGGGTTGGGCCAGCGCCTCGGGCAGCCAGTCGTCATGGGCGACCAGGCTGCGCAGCAGGTTCTGGCCGTGGTCGAGCAGGGCGGCTTCCTCGGGCCCGCGCTGCAGCAGGTCGGAAAGTTCGCCGATGAAGTGGCGCAAGCGCTCAAGGCGCGGGGTCTGGCTCATGGTTCGGGCTCGGGCTGACGGTCACGAGCACACCCTAGCAATGCCTTGAATATTCTCAAAATTCAAAATGTTCATAAGCTAATATGCAAAAACTGCATTTACACGCTAAGCGATTTATTCTCCAATAGCCGCCGTCGAAGGCATGACGTTATGCCTAAAACGAATTTCACAGCGTCAAGACAAATCATTAGCGTATAAGCAAGCGTCGCGTTAGATGCAAACGCTATAAAACTCATCCGAGCCTTTCCGAGACCGCACGCGCGGATCGCCCCGACATGCCGCTACGGCATCTGGAGACGAACGTGCGTTACCTCAAGCAACTGGCCGCCGGTGTGCTGGCCACCTCCCTGAGCCTGGCCGCCGCCGCGCAGACCCTGGTGGTCGGCGACCAGAGCTACAATGCCCGCGCTGTAATGGAAGCAGCCGGCGTGCTCGACGACTTGCCGTACACCCTGGAATGGAAGCAGTTCACCGCCGGCTCTCCGGTGGCCGAGGCGCTCAACGTCGGCAGCCTCGACCTCGGCCTGCTGGGTGATGCGCCGCCGCTGTTCCTCGGCGCCCTGGGCGCGCCGATCAAGGTGATCGCCGTGTCGCGGCAGAACCTCGACGGCATCGCCATCCTGGCGCGCAAGGATTCCGACATTCATAGCCTGGCCGACCTCAAGGGCAAGCGCGCGGCGATCTGGAAGGGTTCTTGGAGCCAGCAACTGTTGTTCAGCGCCCTGGACAAGGCCGGCGTGCCGCGCGATGCCCTGGAGCTGCGCTACCTCAGCGCGCTGGACGCCTCCCACGCGCTGGACGGCGGCTCGGTGGACGTGATCGCCACCTGGGAGCCCTATGTCACCCAGCAGAAGCGCAATGGCGCGCGGGTGCTGGCCACTGCCCAGGGGCTGATCCCGGCGCAGAGCTTCGTGGTCGCCAACGCCAAGTCGGTGGACGACAAGCGTGCGCAGATCGCCGACTTCCTCCAACGGCTGAAGAAAGCCCGCGACTGGACCCTGAGCGACCCGGCCAACACCGAGGCCTACGCCGATGCCTGGGCCAAGAGCAGCCGCGCCGACCGCGAAATCGCCCGTACCTGGTTCGCCCAGGCGCGCACCGACCTGGCGGCGCTGAACCCGCAGGTGGTGGTGGATGCGCAGAAGACCGTGGACTTCTTCGCCGGGCTTGGGCTGATCAAGGCGTACCCGGCCAGCAGCCTGTTCGATACCTCGTTCTCGGCGGCGTTGCAGGCGCCGGCGGTCAGTCAGAACTGAGTCGGCCTCAGCGCGAGGCAAGCCCGCGCCCACAGGGGATTTCGCGCTCCCTGTGGGCGCGGGCTTGCCCCGCGATAGGGCCCGAAACAATCACACAGGACTCCCCCCATGAGTAAACGACAGATCAAGCTCGGCGCCCTGACCATGGGCTGCGGCGGCCCCGGCCGGCACAACCTGTGGCTGGACCCGGAGCTGCCCAGCGATGCCAGCGTCAATATCGACTGGTACATCGACATCGCTCGCCAGGCCGAGGCCGCGCTGTTCGACCTGATGTTCATCGTCGACAGCCAGTTCATCACCCCCGGCTCGCCGTCGCACTACCTCAACCGCCTGGAGCCCTTGACCCTGCTGTCGGCCTTGGCCGTGAGCACACGCCACATCGGCCTGGTCGGCACCCTCACCACCTCCTACAACGCCCCGTTCAACGTCGCCCGCCGCCTGGCCTCGCTGGACTTGATCAGCAAGGGTCGCGCCGGCTGGAACGTGGTGACCAGCGGCGACGCCGGCACCGCCGGCAACTATGGCCTGGACGAGCACTACGACTACGACACCCGTTACGCCCGTGCCCAGGAACACGTCAAGGTGGTGCAGGGCCTGTGGCACTCCTACGAGGACGATGCTTTCGTGCGCGACCGCGCCACCGGTCAGTTCCTCGACCCGAGCAAGCTGCACGCGCTGCACCACAAGGGCGAGCACTTCTCGGTGGTCGGCCCACTGAACCTCCAGCGCTCGCCCCAGGGCCAGCCAGTGATCTTCCAGGCCGGCGATTCCGAGCAGGGGCGTGAGCTGGGCGCGGCCACCGCCGACGTGGTCTTCACCCACGCCGCCAGCATCGAACAGGGCCAGGCGTTCTACCGTGACGTGAAGGGCCGCGCCGAACGCCTGGGGCGTGACCCGGAGCAACTGCTGGTATTGCCGGGGGCGGAGATCTACGTGGGCGATACCGACGCGCATGCGCGCGAGATCGAGCGCCATTACCACCAGGCCGACCACAGTTTCGAGCTGGCGCTCAAGGAGTTCGGGCGCAACTTCGGCTGGCATGACTTCAGCCAGTACGATTTGGACGCGCCGTTCCCGCAGCAGAGCCTGGAGTTTGCGCGCAGCAGTTTCTTCACCAACGCCAAGCGCATCGCCGACCAGGCGCGGGAAAAGGGCTTCAGCCTGCGCCAGGCCGTGGAGTTCGGCCGCCAGTTGCGGCCGGGGGCGTTCGTCGGCAGTGCCGAGACGGTGGCGGCGAAGATGGCCGAGTGGTTCGAGGCGCGGGCGCTGGATGGGTTCAATATCTACATTGGCCACCCAGGGCAGTTCCGCCGGTTTACCCAGGAAGTGGTGCCGTTGTTGCAGGAACGTGGGGTTTATCGCACCGCGTATGAAGGGACCACGCTGCGTGAGAGCCTGGGGTTGCGGATTCCTCGGTTCCTGGGGTAACGACGGTGTGAGTGCCGGCCCTGTCGCGGGGCCGGCAGCCACGCTCAGGCGCTCTGGGCCTGCTCACGCTGGGCGACCAGCGCACGGATGCGCGGGAGCAGGTCCTGCCCATACTCCACCGCGTCGCGCAGTTGATCGAAGCCGCGGAACAGGAAGGTGCTCACGCCCAGGTCGTAGTACGCCAGGGCGGCCTCGGCAACCTGGTCCGCCGTCCCCACCAGCGACGTGGAATTCCCCGCGCCACCGCCCAAAGCGGCGATCTCGGTCCACAACCGGGTGTCGTGCACCTTGCGCTGGCTGGCCAGTTGCACCAGGCGCTCGGAGCCGGCGTTGCTGGTACCGAAGTTCTTCTCGCGGCGGTTGCCCTGGCGGATGCCAATGCGTTCGCGGGCATCGGCCAGAATGCGTTCGGCACGCGCCCAGGCTTGCTCCTCGGTAGCCCCCAGGATCGGCCGCAGCGACAGGCTGAAGCGGATGTGCTTGTCCCGTCCATACCGGGCGGCGGCCTTGCGCACCTTGGCGATGCGCTCGCGCACTTGCTCCAGCGGCTCGCCCCACATCATGTACACGTCGGCATGCCGGGCGGCGACCTCCACGGCGGCGTCCGAGGCGCCGGAGAAGTAGATGGGCAAAGGCTTCTGCAACGGTTTGACCAGGGTGAGGTTGTCCTCGACGCGGTAATGCGTGCCCTGGTGGTCGAAGGGCTGGGTTTCGGTCCAGGTCTTGCGCAGCACGTCGAGGTATTCGCCGGTGCGGACGTAGCGGGCATCCTTGTCGAGATAGTCGCCGTCGCGCTGCAGGTCGCCGCTGTCACCGCCGGTGATCACGTTGATCGAGGCGCGGCCACGGCTCAGGTGGTCGAGGGTGGCGAACTGGCGGGCGGCGAAGGTCGGGGCCTGGAAGCCGGGGCGGTGGGCGACCAGCAGGCCGATGCGCTCGGTCAGCGCGGCGACGTAGGTGGCCAGGACCAGTGAATCCGGCGCGCTGGTGTTGACCGCCAGCAAGGCTTTGTCGAAACCGCCGTACTCCTGGGCCTGGGCAAAGGCCTTGATGAAGTCGAGGTCGACCACGGGGCCGCGCGGGGCCTGGGATTCGCTGCCTTCCTGGGGGCCGATAAGGCCGATGAATTCGAGGCTCATGGGGTGCTCCTGAATGACTCTGGATAGGTCGCCTCCGCCAGGTTTGGGGTCGGCCTGGATAGAACTTAGCGGTCGGATGAGCGACTGTGAAAGGCTTTGTGGTTCTAAGCTAATTATGTGAAATGTGCATTTGATTTGTTTTTAATATTTTAAAAATGCATTTTGAGTTGTTTACCCTGGCCCTCTCGCCTCTGTCGGGGTGGGCTTGCCCCGCCATAGGGCCCTTCAGGCCACTACCTTTCTACCGGGAATCGCCGCGATCAGTTCGCGCGTGTACTCACTCGCCGGCCGTTCGAACACCTGCGCCGCTGGCCCTTGTTCGACCACCTGCCCCTGACGCAGCACCAGCACCTGGTCGGCCATGCTCGCCACCACTGCCAGGTCATGGGACACCAGCACGTAGGCAATCCCCAATTCCCGCTGCAGCTCCTGCAACAAGGCCAGCACCTGTGCCTGCACCGACACATCCAGCGCACTGACGGGCTCGTCGAGCAACAGCAGTTCCGGCTGCAACGCCAATGCCCGGGCAATCGCCACGCGTTGGCGCTGGCCACCGGACAGCTCGCGGGGCAGGCGGTCCAGATACTCCAGCGGCAGGCGCACGCGGCTGATCAGCTCGCGCGCGGCGTGTTCCAGCGCCTCACCCTTGAGCAGACCGAACGCCACCAGCGGCTCGACGATGCTGTCGAACACCGTGAAGCGTGGGTCGAGGGCGGCGAACGGGTTCTGCTGCACCAGTTGCATGCGCCGACGCAACGGGCGCAAGGCCCGCCAGCCACGCCCGGTGATGTCTTCGCCGGCAAAGCGCACGCGGCCTTGGCTTGGCGCCTCCAGGCCCAGGGCGATGCGCAGGGCGGTGCTCTTGCCCGAGCCGGACTCGCCGACGATGGCCAGGGTTTGCCCGGCATGCACTTCCAGGTTCAAGCCGTCGAGGGCGATGAAGTGGTCAGGTTGGCCTTTGACGCGCGGCAAGCTGAAACGCTTGCCGACGTTCTCCAGGCGCAGCAGTGGGGGGCTGGCCGGTGTCGCCCGGGGCGCCCTGCGCGCGGCGAAGGCCGGGGCGGCGGCGAGCAGGGCGCGGGTGTAGGGGTGTGCGGGCGCCTGTAGAATCTGCCTGGGCGGGCCGTGCTCCACCAGCTCGCCCTGTTTCATCACCAGCAAGCGATCGGCGCGGTCGCTGGCCACGCCCAAGTCGTGGGTGATGATCAGCAACGAGATGCCGCGTTCGGCCACCAGCCGTTGCAGGTGGTCGAGGATCTTGCGCTGTACCGTCACGTCCAGCGCGCTGGTGGGTTCGTCGGCGATGATCAGGCGTGGCTCGCCGGCCAGGGCGATGGCGATCAGTACCCGCTGGCGCATGCCGCCGGACAGCTCGTGGGGGTACTGGCGGGCGCGCAGCCGCGGTTGGTCCAGGCCGACCTGTTCGAGCAGGGCCACGACATCGGCGTCCAGCGCCGGGTAGCGTCGGCCACGGGCCAGCACCAGTGCTTCGGCGACCTGCTGGCCGACCCGCAAGGTCGGGTTGAGGCTGACCATCGGGTCCTGCGGTACCAACCCGACGGTGCGCCCGCGCAAATGGCGTTTTTCACGCTCGCTGGCGTGGGCCAGGTCGATGCCGTTGACTCGCAGTTGGCCGGCGTCGACGCGGGCATTGCCTGGCAGCAGGCCGAGCAGGGCATTGGCCAGGGTCGACTTGCCCGAACCGGACTCACCGACGATGGCCACGGTCTCGCCCTCTTCGATGTCAAAGGACAGGCCCTTGACCGCCTGGGTGACGTGACCGGCGAAGCGGTAACTGATGCTGAGGTCGCGCACCTCGACCAGGCTTGGCGTGCTCATCGCTGGATCTCCTCGAACGTGCGGGCGAGATGGTTGAGGCTGAACACCACGGCGACCACGAACAGCCCTGGCAGCAGCGACACCCAGGGTGCGGTGACCAGGAAATGCCGCCCGTTGGCGATCAACGTGCCCCATTCCGCAGCGGGCGGCGCGGCGCCGAAACCGAGGAAGCTCAAGCCCGCGGTGGCCAGGATCGCCGCACCGAAATCCAGGGTGGCGAGCACCGCCACCGGCCCCCAGGCATTGGGCAGCACATGGCGCAGCAGGGTGCGTGTCCAGCTGGCCCCCGCCAAGCGCGCGGCTTCGACGTAGGGCAAGGTCTTGACCCGCAGCACCTCGGCACGGGTGGTACGGGCGAAACCGGGAATGATGCCGACCCCCACGGCGATGGCCACCGGCACCGTGCCGAAGCCGATGGCGGTGACGATGGCCAGTGCTAGCAGCAGGCCGGGCAGGGCCAGCAGCACGTCGACCAGGCGCATCAGTAGCGCGTCCAGGCGCCCGCCGGCAAAACCGGCCAGCACGCCCAGGCCCAGGCCTGCGGCCAGGGCGATGGCCACCGCCAGCAGCGCCGCTTGCACCGACAGGCGCGCGCCATGCACCACCCGGGTGTAAAGGTCGCGGCCCAGTTCGTCGGTGCCGAACCAGTGCACGGCGTTGGGCGCGATGAGCTTGTCGGCCGGCGAGGTGGCATACGGGTCGAAGCCGCTCAGCCAGTGCGGCGCCACGGCCGCCAGCAGGGCGAACAGCACCACCAGCAGGGCCAGGCAGAAGCCCGGGCGGCGCAGCAGCGGGGCAACCGCCTGGGCGGCGCGCTGCCAGCGGCTGCGGCGCCTCCAGGCCGGGCGGGAAGGGGGATCGAGGGGCAGGTAGCGGGTATCGGTGGTCATGGCTTACGACACCTTGGGTGAGTGGGTGATGCGCGGGTCTAGGCAGGGGTAGAGCAGGTCGACGACCAGGTTCACCAGCACGAACGCTGCGGCCGAGACCGCGACGATCGCCAGCACCACCGGGATGTCCTGGCGCAGCACGGCCTCCTGGGCCAGACGGCCGACGCCGTTGCGCGAAAAGATGGTTTCCACCAGCACTGCACCGGACACGGTGTTGCCCACCTGCAGGCCGACCAAGGTGAGGATCGGCAAGGCGGCGTTGCGCAGCCCGTGGCGCGCCTGGACCTGGCCACGGCTCAGGCCCTTGGCGAACGCCGTGGCGATGTACGGCTCCTGCCACACCCCGTGAAAGCCTCGCTGCAAGACCTGCGCGTACACGGCCGAGCTGGGGATCGCCAGGGTGATCGCCGGCAGCACCAGGCTGTCGAACCCCTGGCTGCCGGTGGCCGGGAACCAGCCCAGGGCGAAGGCGAAGACCTGGATCAGCAGCAGCCCCATCCAGAACACCGGCACCGAGAAGCCCAGCGACGGCAGGCGGGTCAGCGCAGCCTTGAGCGGGCGCCACTGCACGTAGGCGGTGAGGTAGGCCAGGCCCACGCCGCCGAGCAACGACAGCACGATCGCCAGGCCCGCCAGCGCCAGGGTTTGCGGCAGGCGCTCGGCGAGCAGCGCGGTGACCGGCCGGTTGAGCGACAGCGATTGGCCCAGGTCGCCGTGCAGGGCCTGCCAGAGCAGGCCGAAGTACTGCTCGAACAGGCCCTGGTCCAGCCCATAGTAGGCCCGCGCCTTGGCCAGGTCCTCGGGTGACAGGCCGTCGGCCTCCAGCCCCGAGGCGCTGAGCATGATCGCCAGGGTGTCGCCTGGCAGCAGGTAGAGGATCAGGTAGGCGAGGGTGTAGGCGCCCCACAGCACCAGCAGCGCCTGACCGATGCGGCCGACCAGGTAGCGGCTCATGGCTGGGCGACCTGGATGTCGCTGAGGAAGGCGAAGCCTTCGGCGGTCCAGCGGAAGTCCTTGACCCGCGCCGAGGTGGCGGCCTGCCAGACCCGTTCGTACAGCGGGAAGGCCGAGGCCTCGTCGACCAGCAGGTCCTGCAGCGCGCCATACGCCTCGGCGCGCTGGGCGTCGGCGGTGGCGGTGAGGCCGCGGTCGAACAGCGCCTGGGCCTTGGCCAGGGTGTGGGGCTCGTAGGTGTTGGTGGCCAGCGTGGCGCTGTTGGCGGTGCGTGGGTCGAGGATGGTCTGCAGGATGATCGGGTCGGCGCGGGTCATGTAGGTGGAGGTCAGGTCGTAGTTGCCCGAGGCGTTGCCGGCCACCCACTCGGCGCGGGTCAGTACGTTGAGCTTGAGGTCGATGCCGACCTTGCGCAGTTGGTCCTGGACCAACACGTCGCCCGCGCTCTCCGCCGGGGTGAGGTTGTAGCGCAGGGTCAGGCGCTTGCCGTCCTTGTGCCGGTAGCCGTCGTCGCCTTTGTGCCAGCCGGCGGCATCGAGCAGGCGCTCGGCACCCTGCGGGTCGTAGGCGAGCTTGTCGGCCTGGGCCTTGAAGTACGGCGTGGTGACGTCGTACACCCCGCTCACCACTGGGAATTGCGCGTTGTACACGGTGTGCGCATAGCTGGTGCGGTCGATGGCCTTCTGCAAGGCCAGGCGTACCTGGCGGTCGGCGAGCAGGCGGTCGTTGCGGGTGTTGGGGTAGAGGTTCAGCGCGGGGCCGGGCAGGGAACGGCTCTGGATGGTCGCACCCTTCGATTGCAGCAGCTTCAGGTCCACTTCCGAGAAGGGGCTGCGCGGCCACAGCACGTCGGCCTTGCCTTGCAGGAACAGGCCGTTGCGCACGCTTTGCTCGGGGATGTAGCTGATGTCCACGGCGTCGAGGTAGGCCGCGCCCTGGTTCTTGACGTTGGCCGAGGCCCAGGCGTAGTCGGCGCGTTTGACCAGTCGCGCGCCGACTTCGGGGGTGTAGTGGTCGAGGGTGAACGGCCCGGTGCCGATGATCTTGCCCAGCGAGCGCTGCTTGGCGTCCAGCGCGTAGGAGGCTGGGGCGAGGATCGCCAGGTTGGTGGTGGAGGTGGCTTGCAGGAAGCCTGCGTTGGGGCGCGACAGCACCAGGCGCACGGTGAAGTCGTCGAGCACATCGGCGTGGTCGTAGCCGGCCAGGTAGGTGGCGCCGAAGGTAGCGGGTAGGGCCGTGGCGAAGGCCTTGTTGCTGTCGAAGGCGGTCTTCACGGCCTGGGCGTCGAAGCGTTCGCCGTTGCTGAAGGTGACGTCCTGGCGCAGGTGGAAGGTGTAGGCCAGGGCGTCGTCGCTGACCTCCCAGCTTTTCGCAAGCCACGGGATGATGCGACCGCTCTCGGGGTCCTGGTCGGTCAGGGATTCGGCGACGTTGCGCAGCAGCACGCGGTGTTCGAGCCAGTAGACCTGGAAGGGGTCGACGCTGACCAGGGTAGTGTTGTCGCCCCAGAAGGCGATGTTCAGGGTTTTGCCGGCGCTGGTTTCAGGCGCGGGCGAGCAGGCGGCGAGGGCTGCGGACAGGGCGCAGGCGGCCAGTAGGCGGTAGGGCGTCATGGTGGGTTCCTGGGTCTGTTGGGGGTTGTCGCGGGGCGAGCCCGCTCCCACAGCCACCCCGTTGCTCTTTGGGCGCAGGGGTGTTTCCAGGAGTGGGCTCGCCCCGCGATAGGGCCGGTAAAGACGACGCAGCGATCAGCTCATTCCTGGTAATCCCGGCCCTCGCGGTCCAACTGGCGGATCAGCGCATCCCAGTGCCGCTGAATGCCCTCGCCACGCCCATCGGAAAAGCGCTTGGACTGCTCGTGCACCTTGGCGATAGCCGCCGCCGAGGCATGCTGCAACTGATCGTTGCCCCCGGCTTGCGCAGCGACCTGGATATTGCAGGCGCGCTCCAGCCCATGCAGCTCGCGAAACGCATGCTCGACGCTGATCCCACCGGTCAGCAGGCCATGGTTGCGCAGGATCAGGATGTTGCTGTCACCCAGGTTGGCCACCAGGCGTTGCTGCTCGTCCAGGTCCAGGGCGACGCCTTCGTAGTCGTGGTAGACCACCCGGCTGTAATAGGCCAGCGCATGCTGGGAGATCGGCAGCAAGCCAGCCCGCTGGGCCGACACCGCCGCGCCATCGCGGGTATGGGTGTGCAACACCGCCTGGAGGTCCGGGCGGGCGCGGTGGATGGCGCTGTGGATCACGTAGCCGGCCTGGTTGATGCCCAGGCCCAGCGGGTCGTCGATGATCGTGCCGTCGACGTCGACCTTCACCAGGTTGGAGGCGTTGATCTCGTCGAACAGCAAACCGAAGGCGTTGATCAGGAAATGTTCCTCGGGGCCGGGCACCCGCGCCGAGAAGTGCGTGTAGATGTGATCGGTCCAGCGAAACAGCGCGGCCAGGCGGTAGGCGGCGGCGAGTTTGACGCGCACTTCCCATTCCTCGGCGCTGACCCGCTGGCGCACGGTGCCTGGGTGGTTGGGGACGACGGACAATGAGCTCATGTTGTTCTCCATGGGGTAGGGGTCAGTAGCCGCGCTGGGGGTCGACCAGGTGTCGCAGCGGCTGCCCTTCGCGGTAGCGGGTGAAGTTGTCGAGGATGCGTTCGAGCAGCAGCGGGTAGCCGTCCTCGGAAATCGCCGAGGTGTGCGGTGACAGGAATACGCGAGGGTGGCGGTACAGCGGGTGATCGGCTGGCAGCGGCTCGGGCTCGGTCACATCGAGGCTGGCGCGGCCGACCAGGCCGCGGTCCAGGGCCTCGAGCAAGGCATCCTGGTCGAGCAGCCCGCCACGGGCGATGTTGATCAGGTGCAGGCCGGGGCGGGCGCTGGCCAGCACCTGGCGGTCGATCAACTGGCGGGTGGCCGGGGTCAGCGGGGCGGCAAGCACCAGGTGGTCGCTGCCGGCGAACAATGGGTGCAGGTCCTCAACGCGGGTCACGCCTGGCACCTCGGCAATCGGCTGGCCGGGGCGGTTCAGCGCGATCACCCGCATGCCCAGGGCGATGGCCTTGCGCGCCAGCGCCTGGCCGATGTTGCCGAAGCCGAGGATGCCGAGGGTGCGGCCCTGCACCGGCGCCAGCGGGGTCAGTCGCCACTCGGCGTCCTTGACCCACAGCCCGGGCAACTGCTTGGCAGCGGCGAACACCAAGGCCAGGGCGAATTCGGCCACGTGCTCGGCGTTGGCGCCCTTGCCGCTGGTCACTGGCGGGCCTTGGAAGACCCAGTCGGGGTAGAAGTCGATGCCTGACGACACCAACTGCACCCAGCGCAGCGACCCAGGCCAGCCCGGTGGCGGCGTGTCGACGCGCTGCCCGCGCACGTTGATCGGGCGCACGATGAACACGTCGGCGGGCGCCTCCAGGGTGAGCTGGCCGTAGGGGATGTCCAGCACTTGATGGTCGGGCAGGCGTTCGCGCAGGAATTGATTGGCCTTGGCGTCGAGTTGGCTGGCGATGATCGAGTGGCTCATGGGGCGACCTCGGCAAAGGCTGTGCGACCTGCCTGTGTCAGCACCGTGTCGTCCTGCGGGGTGTGGATGCGGCTGCACAGCACGTCGCGGTAGTGCCGCTCCAACGGGTTGCGCCGCGACAGGCCTGGGTTGCCAGCGGCTTCGATAGCCAGCTCCACGGCACGAATGGCGTTAGCGCTGACCACGTGCTTGAGCTGGCCGGCGTGGCACGGCTCGACCTGGCCGCCGACGGCGGCATCGAGCAGCCCACGGTTGGCGAACAGCAACGTGTCGATGCGCCCTTGCACGTCCTGGAAGCGCGGCAGGCTGGCCAGCGGCGCGCCGAGGTTGGAGGGTGTGCGGGTTTTGAGAAACCGTACCAGCCAGTCGCGCGCGGCCTGGGCCACGCCGTCGTATAGCGCCGGCAGCAGCACGGCCATCCATAGCAGGCCTTGGCCATCGAGTTCGGCGCGTGGCGCACTGGCGGGGCTGACGCTGACAGCGTGGTCGAGGGGGATGCGCACGTCGTCGAAACGTACCTCGTGGCTGCAGGTGGCGCGCATGCCGAGATGGTCCCAATCGTCGACAATGGTGATACCGGGGGTGTCCTTGTGCACCAGGAAGCCACCCACCAGCGGGTCGGTGTCGTCGCTGCGTGCCCATACCAGGTACCAGCTCAGGCCATGGCTGCCGGTGGAGTACAGCTTGCGTCCCGACAGACGCCAGCCGTCGGCGTTGCGGCGGGCGAGGGTGGCGGGCAGGCCGCCACGGGCTGGCGTGCCCAGCTCGGGCTCGACGCGCAGGGCGTTGATCAATGCGCCGTGCGCCACGGCATCGCGGGCTACGCGGTGACGCAGGTGTTCTGGCCAGCGGGCATCTTCCTGCAGGCGGGAATGTTGCAGGTATTGCATGGCCAGGATCAGTGCGGTGGAAGGGCAGCCCTTGCCGACGGCGGCGATGACTCGACGTGCGCTGGCCAGGTCTGCGCCGCCGCCGCCCAGGGCGCGGGGCACGGTGAGGGCGAGCAGGCCGTGGCGGTGCAGCAGGTCGAAGTTGCGCTGGGGGAATTGAGCGCTACGGTCGTAGCCCTCGGCGTTGGCGGCCAGGGCCTGGGTGAGCCCAGCCAGCGCACGCTCGGAAAGGGGGTGACTCATCGGCATTCGTCCATGGAATACAGGAGGTTGGCTAAGACCGTATTCGTCTGAATGAGCGCTGTAAAAGTCTTTTTTGTTCTATGCTAATTATTTGTTTGAGGAATTATTTTTATTTGTTGTTATGCGGATTGTTTATTTATCGGCTGGCCGAGGCTGCGCCACGGATCGTGAGGCGAGCCCGCTCCTACAGGAGCGGGGGCTTTCGTCAGCCCAGTAGTCGATTGCCGGCGATCTCCCCGAACAACTCCACCGGCTCTTGCAAATTGCCCAGGTAACGCGGATGGAACAGCCACAAATCCACCTGCGGCTTGAAGTCGGTGATGTTCAACACCTCCAACTGGTCGCGGTGCCGGCTGTTCTGCAACAGCGGCTCAGGCACCAGTCCCAGGCCCTGGCCATTGGCGACCAGGCCCAACTGCAACTCGGTGCCGAAGGTCTCCAGGTTGATCGACAGCGACAGCCCCTGTTCGCTCAGCGCCCGCTGCAAGCCTGCACGAAAGCCGCAGCCGTCGGGGTTCAGCACCCAACCACGGGTGTAGCAGTCGCGCAGTTTATAGCTGCGCTTGCCGGCACTGCCCTTGGCCGCCACCACGCGCAGCGGCATGCGCGCAATGGAGTGGCTGGCGATGCCCTCGGGGAAGATCTTGCCCGGTGGGAACAGCGCCGCAGCGGCGTCCAGCTCGCCGTTCTCCATGCGCGCGATCAGGCTGCTGCCCCAGCCGCTGGTGACTTGGGTGCGCAGTTCGGGGTAGGCCTCGCGAATCTGCGCCAGGGCGTCGAGCAGCACCACGTCGCCCAGGGTCTGCGGCACGCCCAGGCGCAGGGTGCCGGAGGGGGCGCCATCGTTGGCCACCAGTTCGCGCAGGGCATCGATCTCGCGCAGGATGGCCTTGCACTGCTCGTATACCCGCAGGCCCATGGGCGTGGGCTTGAGCGGTTTGGTGTTGCGATCCAGCAGGGTGGCGCCGAGGTCTTCCTCGAAGTTCTGCACGCGCCGGGTGATGGCCGGCTGGGTAAGCTGCAGGGCCTCGGCGGCGAGGTTGGTCGATTGGCAACGAATGACCGCCACGAAGGCGTCCATGTCATCGATTTTCATATTCGGCGCTCACATATTGAGACGGAGGGACATGCCTGAGGAGAATAATCCTGATGGCGGCCCTTGTCACAGGGCGATTGTCACGCCTGCGCCAGTGCGACGGATCATTGGCCAGCTGCGAACTGCTTCAGGCGCTCGCCATCCAGCCGGAAGCGCACCCACTCATCCTGGGCTTCGGCCCCCAGCGCGCGGTAGAAACCGATCGCCGGTTCGTTCCAGTCCAGCACGCTCCATTCCAGCCGCCCGCAACCGTTGCGCACCGCTTCCCGCGCGATGTGCTGCAGCACCTGGCGGCCGGCGCCGCCACCGCGCTGCTCGGGGGTGATGTACAAGTCTTCCAGGTAGATGCCGTTACGCCCCAGCCAAGTGGAGTAGCTGTAGAAATACACGGCGAAACCGATGGCCTGGCCATCACGCTCGCAGATCAGGCTGTGCACCGTGCTGCCTTCGTCGAACAAGCTGTGCTCGATGTCGGCCACGCTGGCCACCACTTCGTGGCGGGCGCGTTCGTAGTCGGCCAGTTCGGTGATGAAGGCAAGGATCTGCGCGGCGTCGCTACGTTGAGCGGGGCGGAGGGTCAGGCTCATGGGGCGGATTTCCAAGTCAGCGTGCGGGTGACCATCTTAGGGGTTTGCCGCGCGATTTTCGCCGGTACAGTCAGGTGTATGGGAATAATTTAACGTCACTGTATCGGTCGCGAAGCCGTGCGGCTCCGTTAGTGTGTAAAAACGATAACCAGAACCTGCCGGAAATTTCGCCATGCTTGGCTCATACGATCTACTCACTGCCTTTGTGCTCTTCGCGTTCGTGTCTTCCATCACCCCCGGGCCGAACAACACCATGTTGCTGGCCTCCGGGGTCAACTTCGGCGTGCGTCGCTCTATCCCGCATGCCTTGGGGATCAGCATCGGCTTCATGGTGCTGGTGCTGGGGGTGGGCTTCGGCCTGGGTGAGCTGTTCAAGGCCTGGCCGCCGCTGTACACGGTGTTGCGTTATGTCGGCGCGGCGTACCTGTTGTACCTGGCGTGGAAGATCGCCACGTCCGGGCCGATGTCCGCGGATACCGCCGGCACCCGCAAGCCCCTGAGTTTCCTTGGCGCAGCGGCGTTCCAGTGGGTCAACCCCAAGGCCTGGGTGATGGCCATTGGCGCGATCACCACCTACACCCCCGCGCAGGGCTACGTGATGAACGTGATCGTCATCGCGGCGCTGTTCGCCTTGGTCAACCTGCCCAGCGTGGGCATCTGGGTGATGTTCGGCAGTGCCTTGCGCCGGGTGTTGCAGAACCCACGCTGGTTGATGCTGTTCAATGTCCTGATGGCCGTGCTGCTGGTGATTTCGCTATACCCGTTGTTGTTTGTAGAATCCTCGTTCTCATAAGTACGAAAAGCCCGACAAATCAATGCAGTTCATTCCCTGGTCACATGCTTGCTCCGAAGGTTTCACCCTGCGCGGTTGGCGCACCGAGCCGACGGGCAGGCCCTTGTTGCACTTCCTGCATGGCAACGGCTTTTGCAGCCTGGCCTACCAGCCGCTGTTGCTGCGCCTGGGCGAGCATTTCGACCTCTGGCTGAGTGATGTCCAGGGCCATGGCGACAGCGACCACGGCGGCCCATTCCGTGGCTGGAACCGTACCGCGGCGCTGGCGGTGGAAGCCTTCGAGGCGGGGCGCGGCGAGTATGGCGAGGTGCCGCGCGTGGCGTTGGGGCACAGTTTCGGTGGTGTGCTGACGGGGTTGATCCTGGCCAGCGAGCCGCGTCTGTTCCAGCGTGCGGTGCTGCTCGACCCGGTGCTGTTCAGCCGGCGTATGCTCGGGGTGATGGGGGCTGCGGCGATGGTCGGGCTGCACCGCCGCCATGCCCTGGCCCGCAAGGCTGCTACCCGGCGCAGCCACTGGCCGGACCGCGAGGCGGCGCTGACGTCGCTGCAGGGGCGGGGAATCTTCAAGGGCTGGAGCGAGACGGCGCTGCATGCCTATATCGAGCATGCGATCGGTGATTGCGGTGAAGGGGTGGTGCTCAAGTGCCGGCCCAGCCGTGAAGTGGAGATCTTCAGCTCGTTCCCCACGCGCATGTGGCCGACCCTGGCGACGATCGACACGCCGACGTTGATCTTGCATGGCGAGCAGACCTACCCCTTCGTACCCCGCTCGGTGCGACGCCTGGCGGCGCTCAATGGCAAGATCAGCGAGCAGCAGGTGCCGGGCGGGCATTGTTTCATGCAGGAGGATCCGGCTGCGGCGGCGCAGCAGGTGTTGGCGTTTCTGTAAGGGTAAGGGTTGTCAGTGCCGGCCCTATTGCGGGGCAAGCCCGCCACAGGTGCTGCGAACGGCGCGGCACGCGTAGGAGCGGGCTTGCCCCGCGATAGGGCCGGAAAAACCAGCAAAAACCCAAGGCCTGTCCATTTCTCGACGATCTCCCGCTGATTCACGCGCGAACGACACCCACTGGATTGCTTAACCTGACGCTCCTTTCCACCCCAAGGAGCCCAGCCCATGAACCAGGCGGTCACCCCCGACCCGCAGATCACCCAGCCCACGACTTCCCACCGGCAACGCCTGCTGCGCCTGGGCCTGGCCGGGTGCGCGGGGCTGGCGCTGCTCGGCTACGGCGGCCACTGGTGGCTGGACGGCCGCTTCCTCGAACAGACCGACGATGCCTACGTGCGCGCCGACTGGGCGCCGATCAGCGCCCGGGTCAGTGGCTACGTGGCCGAGGTGGCGGTGGCCGACAACGCCCAGGTCAAGGCCGGCGACCTGCTGGTGCGCCTGGATGCCCGCGATTTCCACGATCACCTGCGCAAGGCCGAGGCACGCCTGGCGGTGAGCGAGGCGGCGGTGCAGGTGCAGCAGGCGCGGCTTTTGGCGTTCGCCGCCGAGCAGGACGAGCAGGTCCAGGCCATCGCGCGGGCCGAGGCCGAGCAGGGCGGCAGCCGCGGCGAGGCACAGCGCGCCGAGGCCGACTGGCAACGCTACCAGCATCTGGCCCAGTGGCAGGCGGCGAGCGTGCAGCGCTTGGAGCAGGCCCAGGCCACGCGCACCCAGGCCCGCGCCCTGGAGCGCGCCGCCAGCGCGGAGCTGGCAAAGCAGAAGGCCCGCCAGCGGGTGTTGCGCCAGCAGGGCGGCCAGTTGCAGGCCGAGCTGCAACAGCGCCAGGCCGACCTCGAGCAGGCACGCGCCGAGCTGGCGCTGGCCCACAGCGCACTGGCCGATACCGAGGTGCGCGCACCGTTCGACGGTGTGGTCGGCCAGCGCAAGGTGCGCCAGCAGCAGTACGTGACCCCTGGCTTGCCGTTGCTGGCCGTGGTGCCGGTGCAGCAGGCCTACGTGGTCGCCAACTACAAGGAGACTCAACTCGCCCAACTGCGCCCCGGCCAGCGCGTCACCCTCGAAGTCGACACCTTCGGCCAGCATTGGCAGGGCACGGTCGACAGCGTGTCCCCCGGCTCCGGGGCGGTCTTCGCGCTGCTGCCGCCCGACAATGCCACCGGCAACTTCACCAAGATCGTCCAGCGTTTCCCGGTGCGCATCCGCCTCGATGCGCTGCCCGACGACACGCCGCGCCTGCTGCCGGGCATGTCGGTGATTGCTACCGTCGACACCCGGGGGCCGGCCCATGGCGGTTGAAGAGAGCGTCTCGGCGCGCGCCTGGGTCGCGGTGATCGGTGGGTTGTTCGGCTGCTTCATGGCCGGCATGAACGTGCACGTCACCAGCGCCGCCTTGCCGGAAATCGAAGGTGCGCTCGGGGCAAGCTTCGAGGAAGGCTCGTGGATCTCCACCGCCTACCTGGTGGCGGAGATCAGCATGATCCCGCTGACCGCCTGGCTGGTGCAGGTGTTTTCCCTGCGCCGGGTGATGCTCACCGGCTCCCTGGTGTTTCTGGTCAGTTCGGTGAGTTGCGCGCTGGCGCCGAGCCTGGAGGCGATGATCGCCCTGCGGGTGATCCAGGGCGCCTCGGGGGCGGTGCTGATTCCGCTGTCGATGCAACTGATCATCACCGAGCTGCCGGCCAGCCGGATCCCGCTGGGCATGGCGCTGTTCAGCCTGGCCAACAGCGTGGCCCAGGCGGCGGGGCCGTCGATTGGCGGCTGGCTCACCGACCTGTACTCCTGGCGCTGGATCTTCCTGTTGCAACTGCCGCCGGGGTTGGCATTGCTGGCGGCGGTGGCCTGGTCGATCAAGGGCCAGGCGGGCGACCGCAGCGCCCTGCGCCGCGCCGACTGGCTGGGCATTGGCGCCATGGCCTTGGGCCTGGGCGCGTTGCAGGTGGTGCTGGAGGAGGGCGGGCGCAAAGACTGGTTCGATTCGCGCTTCATCATCGGCTTCAGCATCGTCGCGGTGTTCGCCCTGGCGCTGTTCATCCAGCGCCAGCTGTGGGGCGCGCGGCCGTTCATCAACCTGCGTTTGCTGGGCAGCTACAACTTCGGGGTGTCGAGCCTGGCGATGGCCGTGTTCGGCGCGGCGACCTTCGGGCTGGTGTTCCTGGTGCCGAATTATCTGTCGCTGGTGCAGGGCTACAGCGCCAGCGAGATCGGCAAGAGCTTGATCGCCTATGGCCTGGTGCAACTGTTGCTGGCGCCCTTGTTGCCGCGCCTGATGCGCTGGCTGAATGCCAAGGTGCTGGTCGCCACGGGCTTCGCCATCATGGCCCTGGGGTGCTGGCTGGGCGCGCACCTGACGGTGGATGCCGGCAGCAACGTGATCATTCCGTCCACCGTGGTGCGTGGCATCGGCCAGCCGTTGATCATGGTGGCGCTGTCGGTGCTGGCGGTGAAGGGCTTGGACAAGGCCCAGGCGGGCTCGGCGTCGGCGCTGATCTCGATGCTGCGCAACCTCGGTGGGGCGCTGGGCACGGCGCTGTTGACGCAACTGGTGTCTCAGCGCGAGCGCTTTCATTCGGCGCGGGTGGGGGAAGGGCTGACGATGTTCGATGGCGCGTTGCAGGCGCGCTTGCCGGGCGGCCTGGTCGAGCCACAGTCGCCACAGGTGATGCAGACGCTGGCGTTGATCGATCAGGGCGTGCGTGAGCAGGCCTACCTGATGGCGTACTCGGATGCGTTCTACCTGTCGTGCGTGGCGTTGTTGGGCTGCGCGGTGGCGTCGTTGCTGTTGCGCAGCCGGTGACTCCCTCCTACAGGAGGGGGCTGCGCTGTTTTTGCATTGAAGGGGCTGGCATCATGCGTTGCTATCGACTCCACCCGGCACCTGTAATGACCCGACCCGCCATCGTCCCGCTCGCCGAGAACTACCGCCACGGTGAGCGCATCGCCCCGCACTGCCACGACCGCGCCCAGTTGATTCACGCCCTGACCGGTGTGATCACCGTCAACTCGCGCCAGGGTAGCTGGGTGGTGCCCCCTGGGCGCGGGGTATGGGTGCCGGCGGCGGTCGAGCATGACCTCCGGCTCTCCGGCGTGGTGCGCATGCGCACGCTGTTCGTCGACCCCGAGGCACGCCCCGACCTGCCGGGTGAATGCCAGGTGATCGAGATCTCCCCGTTGCTGCGTGAACTGATCGTGCGTGCCATGGACATCCCGCCCATGCACGCACCCGAGGGCCGCGAGGCGCGCATCGTGCAGTTGATCCTCGACGAGATTCGGGTGCTGCCGGTAATGGCCTTGCATGTCCCCAGCCCTGAAAGCGCGCAACTGTTGGGCTTGTGCGAGGCCCTACGGCAGGCACCGGCCGAGGACTGGAACCTGGCCCGTGCCGCCGCCCACAGCGGCATCACCCCGCGCACCTTGACCCGTGCGTTCCAGCGCGAAACCGGGCTGAGCTTCGTGCAGTGGGTGCGCCGCATGCGCCTGCTGGCCGGGCTCGACGCCCTGGCTGCGGGCGTTTCGGTGCTCGACGTGGCCCTGGACCTGGGCTACGACAGCCCCAGCGCGTTCACCGCGATGTTCAGGCGTACCCTGGGTGTGTCGCCATCGGCCTACTTTGGCCGCGGCTAGTACGGCCACATCGTTCTATTGGTGGAACGAACAAAGCCATTTCCTCCTACTAACGGCTAATTCGTCTCACAGGTAAAGTGAGCGCCAGCCAAAAGAGGAGACTGCTCATGAAAACGATTCTGGGTATCCACCGCAGCCCCCAAGCCCATTGGGTCGGTGACGGCTTCCCGGTGCGCAGCCTGTTCACCTACGACCACCTGGCCCGGCACATCAGCCCCTTCTTGCTGTTGGACTACGCCGGCCCCCACGACTTCACGCCGACCAGCGCCCGCCGCGGCGTCGGCCAGCACCCGCACCGTGGCTTCGAGACAGTCACCATCGTCTACCAGGGCGAACTGGAGCACCGCGACTCCACCGGCGCCGGCGGCCTGATCGGCCCGGGTGACGTGCAATGGATGACCGCTGCGGGCGGCATCATCCACGAAGAATTCCACTCGCCCGCGTTCGCCCACAGCGGCGGCACGCTGGAGATGGTGCAGTTGTGGGTCAACCTGCCGGCGCGGGACAAGCGCGCCGCAGCGGGCTACCAGACGCTGCTGGCGGGCAACATCCCCGAGGTCGCACTGGAGGCTGGCAGCCTGCGGGTGATCGCGGGCGACTACCAGGGCCATCGCGGCCCGGCGCGGACGTTCACCGACATGGATGTGTGGGACCTGCGCCTGAAGGCCGGGGCGACGCTCACATTGCCGGTCGCCGAAGGGCGCAACGCGGCGCTGGTGGTGCTGCGCGGCAACCTGCGGGTGAACGGCGAGCGCGAGGCGGGAGCGTCCAGCCTGGTATTGCTGGCGCGCGATGGGGCGAATGTGCGGATCGAGGTGTTGGAGGAGGTGAGCGTACTGCTGCTCAGCGGTGAACCGATCGATGAGCCCATCGTCGGCTACGGGCCGTTCGTGATGAACAGCCAGGCGGAAATCGCCGAGTCGTTCGATGATTTCTATGCCGGGCGGTTTGGGCAGATGGCAATGCAGTGAGCCCGTGGGCGCGACCCGGCGAGGTCGCGCCCACGCCGACCGCCGGTCAGCCGCGCGGCAGGCGCCCGGTCACGAAGTGCGCCACGTCGTTGAAGCCAGGCGTCGAGGCATGCCCCGGCGTGACCAGCGAATCGATGAACGCTTCGTCTTCGGCGGTGATCTTCACCTCCAGCGCACCGCTGTAGGTCGACCACTGCTCCTCGGTGCGCGGCCCGACGATGGCCGAGCTGACCAGTTGGTTGTTGAGCACCCAGGCAATGGCGAATTCGACGATACCCACGCCCTTGGCCTCGGTATAGGCGTGGATCTTCTGGGCGATGGCCAGCGACTCCTGACGCCATTCCACCTCCATGATGCGTTTGTCCTGGCGCCCGGCGCGGCTGCCGGCATCCGGCGTCGAGCCCGGCGCGTACTTGCCGCTGAGCACGCCACGGGCCAGCGGGCTGAACGGCACCACGCCCAGGCCATGGTAGGCCGCGGCGGTCAATTGCTCGGGCTCGGCCTGGCGGTTGACGATGTTGTACAGCGGCTGGCTGACCACCGGCTTGGCCACGCCCAGGCGCTCGGCCAGGTTGCAGATCTCGGCGATGCGCCAGCCACGGAAGTTCGACACGCCCCAGTAGCGGATCTTGCCCTGTTGCAGAAGGTCGCCGATGGCGCGCACGGTTTCTTCCAGCGGCACCTTGTGGTCTTCGCGGTGCAGGTAGTAGATGTCCAGGTAGTCGGTGCCCAGGCGCGTCAGCGAGGCTTCCAGGGCATTGAACAGGTGCTTGCGCGACAGCCCGCTGCGGTTCGGCACGCCGTCGACCGGGCCATAGCCGGCCTTGGAGGCGACGATCCAGTCGTGGCGGTTGCGCGCCACCGCCTCGCCGACGATCTCCTCGGAGCGCCCGGCGTTGTAAACATCGGCGGTGTCGATGAAGTTGATGCCCTGGTCCCAGGCCTTGTCGATGATCCGCAGCGAATCCTCGGTGCTGGTCTGTTCACCGAACATCATGGTGCCCAGGGTCAGGGCGGAGACTTGCAGGCCGGAACGGCCGAGAGGGCGGTAGAGCATGCGGAAATCCTTTCTTGCGCGGGGAGTGATTGAGGTGTTTTACACACATCCACCGCGCTTTGAAAGGTGGTGACCCGCGCCCGGCGGCGCGGGGTGCTTCGGGGGCTTCAGGAGGCCGGCGTATTGCGGCTGTCGGTGCCGGCGGCCCGGTTGCTCTGGGCTCGCTCCTGGGGCGCTTGCAGGTTGTCGCGCTTGGCCACGACTTCCTGTTGTTGCTGGATCTGCAAGGCCCATTGCGCCTGGCGCTCCAGCAGACGGTCGGCGCCGCCCTCGGCGAAGGCCGAGGTGACGGTGGTGGTGGCCAACAGGGCCAGGGCGAAGGACAGGGCTTTCATGGGTAAGGTCTCCATCAAGGGCGGGTCAGGGTGGTCGCGGCAGTGGCGACCTGATCGAGAGCGATGATGAGAACCCAGGATTTTCCCAGGATTAACAGCGATGCGCGTGGATCGTGGCGGGTTGTTACAGGAAAATACAAAACCCCGGTTTGCCGACACATTGCCGATACAAAGCAGGGGTTAGATGGTTCTTGCCCTACCCACGTGCATACGGAGCACTGCCCATGTCCAAGCCAATACTCGTTCGTGGCATCCAATGGTTGCGTCAGTTCAGCCGCCTCACGGTGGGCATGCCGGACTACGAGCAGTACGTGGCCCGGCGCCAGGTCAGCCATCCGGGGGCGCCGGTGATGAGCTACCAGGCGTTCTTCCGCGAGCGGCAGGATGCGCGGTATGGCAAGCGCCAGTGCAATACGCGGTGCTGTTGAGCGCGCATCGCGGGCTTGCCCCGCGATGAATTCAGCGCTGAATCAGCTGCCCCTGCGCCACCCTGTGCCCCAGCAATTGCTCATCCACCAGCCGATCCACATCCGCCTCGCAGGCCACCCGGTACCAGTGCCCCGCCGGGTGCACCGTGGCGATCGGCCCACGGTTGCAGGGGTACTGGCAGTAGGTACGGGTGATCAGCACGCCATCCTCGGTCTCGATCGCCTCGGCAGCCGCCAGGCGCTGGCGCAGGCGTTTCCACAGCGGCAGCGCCCCGCGGCGCACGCAGCGCGCACCGATGCACAGGAACAACTGGTGGCGATGCGCAGGGATGAGCGACCAGTTCGGCTTGGCCGGAATGCTGGCGGCGCCTTCGCAGGGCAGGTGATCGTCGTGCTGCTCGATCAGCGCACAGGCCTTTTCCGCCGACAGGGCATGCCGCCCCAGCAGGGCGCTGCTGACGAACAACCGGCCAGCGCTGCCAGGCAAGGCTTGCAGCTCGCTGCGCAGCCAGTCCAGGTAGGCGCTGTCGGCGCCGGGGTCGAGGTCGATCAGCAGCAGCTTGCCGTGCCCGTTGCCAAGAAAGTCGGCGGCCGCCGTCCACAATCCCTCGAAGCCCGTGGCGGTGTCGATCAAGTCATCGATCACGCCCGCGCCCCGCAGGGCCTGGAGCTGCTGGCGGAACGCCTGGGCTGACGAGCCTTCGCTGAGGTCAGGGCCGACGAACAGCACACGTTCATACGTCATCTCAGGCCTTCCTACGCAGCAGCACGATGAAGAACAACCCGCCTATGGCCGCAGTGGCGATGCCGATGGGCAGGTCTTGCGGCGCGATCAGCGTGCGCGCACCCACGTCCACCCAGACCATGAACAATGCGCCCAGCAGCGCGCACGCCGGCAACAGACGACGGTGCTCGGCACTCACCAGGCGCCGTGCCACATGGGGCAGCATCAGGCCGACGAAGCCGATGGCGCCGGACAACGACACCAGCACGCCGGTCAGCAGCGCGGTGCCGACGAACACCTGGGCGCGCACCCGGCGCGTATCGAAGCCCAGGCTCACCGCGGTCTGCTCGCCGCTCATCAAGGCGTTCAGCGCCCGCGCCAGGCTCATCAGCAAGAGGAAGCCCGCCAGCACGCACAGCGCCGGCAGCCACAGCAGCGACCATTGCGCCAGGCCCAGCCCGCCGAGCATCCAGAACATCACCGAGTTGGCGGCGTGCGGGTCGCCGGTGTAGAGCAGCAGGTTGGCCGCCGCCATGACCACGAACGACACGGCCACCCCGGCCAGCAGCAGGCGGTCGCTTTCCAGGCGCCCGCCACGGCTGGCCACGCCGAGCACCAGCAGCATGCTGCCCAAGGCCCCGAGGAAGGCTGCCAGCGGCAAGCTGAAGACGCCGGCGAAGGGACCGAGAAACAGCACCACCATCACCGCGCCGAATACCGCGCCCGAACTCACGCCCAGCAGATGCGGGTCGGCCAATGGGTTGCGCGTGACCGCCTGCAGCGCACCGCCGACCAGCGCCAGGCCCGCGCCCACCAGCGCGCCAAGCAGCACGCGCGGGGCGCGGATTTGCCAGACGATCTGCGCCTGGCCCCGGCTCCAATCGCCCGCACCGCCCAGGCCCAGCTGTTGCAGGACGATCCCGGTCACCTGGCCCAGCGGCACCTGCGCCGCACCGAAGCCCAGTGACAGCAGGCCAGACAGCAGCAGCGCGGCGAGTAGGCCGGCGAGCAGCAGGCGGTAACCCGCAGGGTTGCGGATCGGCATCAATGGCCCGCCTTGGCGATCAGCCCAGGGTGCAGCGCGGCGGCCAGGGTCTCGATGGCGGCGGCGTTCTCCACCGAGGGTGTGACTTGCAGGTACGACAGCACCACGAAGCGCTGCTTGCGAATCGCCTCGACGCCGCTCAGGGCCGGATGCTGCAGCAGGAAGTCGCGCTTTTGCTGCCACGAGGTGGGGCCGTAGTCGACGATCACGATCACCTCGGGGTCGCGCTCCACCACGCTTTCCCAGTTGACTTGGGTCCAGCTGGCGGCCACGTCGGCCATCACGTTGTCGCCGCCCGCCATGGCGATCAGCGCCTGTGGCATGCCCAGGCGGCCGGAGGTGGTGGGGCGGTCTTCGCCGCTGTCGTAGAGGAACACCCGCGGTTTGTCAGCGGTCTTGGCCACTGCCGCGCTCACCTGGGCGATGCGCTGGCGCAACTGGGCAACCAACGCCTGGGCACGCTCGTGCACATCGAAGATGCGCCCGAGGTTGTCCAGGTCGCGGTACAGGTCGTCGAGGCTCGCCATGCGCTGGGGCATGATCCACGAGCAGGACTCGCTCAGCTCGTACACTGGGATATCGAACGGTGCCAGGGTCTGCGGCGTGACCGGCCCGCCGATGCGCATGCCGTAGCTCCAGCCGGCGAAGAAGAAGTCGGCGCCGACGTCCAGCAGGTTCTCCACCGAGGCGTAGCGCGGGGCGATTTCCGGCAGGCCCTCGAGCGCTTCGCGCAGCGACGGGTCGAGGGTTTTCCAGCCGCTGATGCCGCTGTAGCCCGCCATGTGATCGCGCAGGCCCAGGGCCAGCAGCATGCCGGTGAGGTTGATGTCGTGGCTGACCGCGTGGCGCGGCGCCTGGGTGAAGGTCACGTCGCGCTCGCAACTGCGCACGGTCAGTGGGTAGCTGCCGGCGTGGGCGGCAAAGGGCAGGGCGGTGAGCAGGGCCAGGCAGGGCAACAGCGCTTTCATGCGGGGGTGATCCAGGTGATGCGTGGATGGGAGGCCAGGGGGTGGCGATCGACCAGTGCCTGCACGCCGAACACCTCGGCCAGGCAGTCTTCGGTCAGCACCTGGTGCGGTGTGCCGTGGGTGACGATGCGCCCGGCGTCGATCACGTACAGGCGGTCGCAGAACGCCGCGGCCAGGTTCAGGTCGTGGAAGCTGGCCAGCAGGCTCAGTCCGGTGCCGCGTAGTTGTTGCAGCAGGGCCAGCTGGAAGCGCGGGTCGAGGTGGTTGGTCGGCTCGTCGAGGATCAGCAAGCGCGGTTGCTGCACCAGGGCGCGGGCCAGCAGCACGCGCTGTTTTTCACCGCCCGAGAGGCGGCTGAAACCTTGGTCGGCAAGCGCTTGCAGGCCCAGGCGGGCCAGGGTGGCGTCGATCAGCGCCGGCTCGCGGTCGCCCTCGAACCAGCCCAGGTGTGGCGTGCGCCCCATGGCGATGACATCGCGCACGCTCAGGCCGAAGTCTTCGGGAAACTCCTGCAGCATGACCGCGAGGCGCTGTGCCACCCAGCGTGGCGGGCGTTGCCAGATGTCCTCGCCCTCGAGGGTCACGCGCCCGGCTTGCGGCCGGTTGAAGCGGTACGCGCAGCGCAGCAGGCTGGTCTTGCCGCTGCCGTTGGGGCCGATCAGACCAACGAACTCGCCGGGGCGGACTTCGAGGTCGATGCCGTCGAGCAGCCGGGTAGCGCCGGGGTTCGGCGCCCAGTGCAGGCCGTCGATGCGCAGGGTGGGGGAAGACATGGATCAGCGCCGTTGCAGGGTGGAGAGAACCCGAACGGAAGAGGCGCCTGGAGGGATCGCGGGCACGTGGTTGCCCCGAAGACCGGCCCGCGCCCCGCCCACCGCGGGAGTTGCCAATTGCAGTGCCAGGCCGGTCTCCGGGCTTGCGAGGGGCGTGAGGCATTCGCCTTCCCATGCCGATTGGCACAGTGGCGCACTGAATGCTTCGCTCGCTTACCGTTGCGGGGGCAGCGCCGGACTGGTCGCGCGAGGCGCGGCACCGGCTTCCCGTTTAACCCCCCACGCGGCGGCGGGGGACACCTGGAACAAGGGGCGCATCTGAGCATTTATGGGGTAGTGAGTCAACCGGCTCATCGCGGTGCACGCACTGACACAACGGTTGCAACGCACCTTTGTCTGCCAGGCCATGGTTGTGCGTCTGGTTCGCACAGCGCACGCAACCCCGTCAAATAGTCGCCAAACCCCTCCCGCGCGCGGCTATGTGCGCGGCTGCTGGTGGCCACGCTGTGCCGCGCGGTCCAGGTGATCTGTGCGCCACTGGCCTCCAGGTCACGCACCAGTTGCACATCCTCATGGGCTTCCAGCGGCTGGAACCCGCCCACGCCCCGGTAGGCGTCGGCAGACACCCCGAGGTTGGCGCCATGCACATGGCGATGCCCTTCGCAGGCCGTGTAGCGGCTGCGGTACAGCTGGCGCAAGGCGGCGTCTTGCCAGGGTTGCCAGCGCTCGATGTGCACCGTGCCGCACACCGCGTCGCTGGCGCACTGCAATTGCCACAGCAGCCAGTGCGGCGGCACGCGGCTGTCGGCGTCGGTGCAGGCCAGCCAGCGGGCGCCTTGGGCGAGCATCAAGTCGGCACCGGCGCGGCGCGCACTGCCAACGTTGCCGGCCTCCACGCTCAAGGTCTGAACCCCATGGCGCCGGGCGATGGCCTCGCTGCGGTCGTGGCAGCGGTCCAGCACCACCAATACCTGTACCTGGTAACCGGCCCGTTCGGTGTGGGCGGCGGCGGCCAGCACCGCTTTCAGGCAGTGGCCCAGGTGTTGGGCCTCGTTGTGCGCGGGGATCACCACGGCAATCATGGGCAGGTCTCGTCGAGGTCGACCACGCGGGGCTGGCACGACCAGTATTCGAGCAGGAAGTCCGCTTCTTCGTGGCGCGACACGGGGTACAGCGGCAGGTGTCGCGCCAGCAGCGCGTGAACCTCGCGCCCGTCTTGCGGGCAACCGGCGATCGGGTGAAGCCAGTGGCAGGCGAGCAGCGCGCCGTCGTCGGTGAGGCTGGCCGCCGAGCGTTCGATCACCTGGAGCCAGTCGGTCGGGTCGAGGTAGTAACCCACTTCACCGAGCACGATCAAATCGAAGCGCCCGCCCGGCCAGTCGTTCGGCAGGCGGGCCTGCTCTACCGTGGCATGCGGGGCGTGCGCCAGGCGCTGGCGGGCCAGGCGCACGGCGTTGGCGTCGATGTCCTGGCACAGCAGGGTGTTGCAGCGCTCGGCCAGGCGGGCGCTGAGTTCGCCATTGGCGCAGGCCGGCTCGAAGACGCGCGCGTAGTACTGGCGCTGCAGGCAGGCCATCAGCAGGTCGCGCTTGCGCTGCTCGTACCAGCGGGTGCGCATGGCCCACGGGTCGTCGCTGCGGGCGTAGAGGTCGGCGAAATAGCGGGCATCTAGGCTCATGGCGGCGGCTCAAAGAAAGACCAGTTCGAAGGGTTGCAGCAGGCACTCTTGCAACTGCGCAGGCACCACCGGGGGCCGGCCGTCGTCGCTCTCCAGTTGGCTGGCATGGGCCGCGAGGGCCAGGCGCTTGCGTGCGAGGCTGGCGTCGCTGAGTTGCACGCGATGGGCGCGGGGCCAGGGCAGGCGCTGGTCGTCGGGGCTGGCCCAATGCCAGGCCCAGACCGGCACTTCGGCCAACTGTGCACCGCGGGCCTGCGCGGCCTGTGCGCAGGCCCGGCCTACCGCCTCATGGTCGGCATGGCCGTCAGCGCGCCAGGGGCACATCAGCAGGTCGCCGGGTTGCAGCAGTTGGTTCAGGTGGTTGACCAGGAAGGCTTCATCGCGCGGCACGGCGCCATCCTTGAGGTTGAGCCGGCGCCAGTCGAGCGCGGCAAGGTCCAGCTTCAGCTGTTGCAGGGCGTGGCGGCTTTCCAGGGGGCGTTGGTGGCGCAGGCGATGTTCGGTCCACTGCGCAGAGCCGGGGTGGCTGCCTTCACCGTCGGTGACCGAGAGCAGCAGCAGGTCGTGCTCACGGCCCTGAAAGTGGCTGAGCAGCCCGCCCGCCATGAGGATCTCGTCGTCCGGGTGCGGCGCCACCAGCACCAGGCGGCGACCGGTAGGGCACAGCTGTGCAGGGCTGATCCAGGTGGCGCGGGCCAGGTGCGCCGATTGTTGCCAGTCACGCCAGGGGGTGCCCTGGCTGGAGGTGATCAAGTCCAGGTTCATAGTTGCCAGGCTCCGGCCGGCACCTGGGCCAGCTGTCGTCCAAGGGCCGCCAGGTCACGCTCGGCGTGACTCTGGCGCAGGAATACCGGCAGGTCCGCGCTGAGCCGGGCGAAATGGGCGCTGCGGCAGAACGGCGTGGCGCCCAGGGCGCGACCGACGTGGTGGATCACCTGGTCCACGGCCTGTTCGACCTGGGCGCGGCTGCGGCGGACTTCGAAGCTGGCATCGGCGCCGGGGTGGCGGTCGATCCATGCGGCGCATTCGCGCAACGCCGCACAGGCACCGTACAACGCCGCGTCCACCGCACCCAGGTGGGCATCGGCGTGCGGGTCGGGGCACGGCTTGCGGCAGTGTTCGCGCAGGTAGTCGGCCAAGGCTTCGGCGGCGCCATACCAGCAGGCGGCGATGCCTGCGCCGCCCTGCCAGAAACCGGGGCGGTCAAGGTATTGGCCGGGCTGACCGATGGCGATGCCGGGCGCATCGTCGAAGGCGACCTCGACGCTGGTGGTGGTGGCCATGCCCACGGCCTGCCAACGCTCCACCTGCAGGTGCTGGCCGGGAGCATCCAGCTCGATGGCGACCAACTGCGGCTGGTCGTCGGCCCAGGCGGTAATCAGCGCCCGGTCGATCTGCAAGGCCCCGGAGCACCAGGCCTTCACGCCGGCCAGGCGCACCGTGTCGGCGTCACGCGCGACGATACGCACCCGGGCCTCCGGCGGCTCGGCCGCCCACACCCCCCAAATGCCATCGCCGACCCGATGCGCCGCGCCACATTCGGCGAGGATCGCCAATGCATCGGTGTGGCCTTCGTAGAGCTTGGCCAACGCCAGGTCGCAACCGGCGACGCGGGCCAGGGTCTGCCAGCGTTGCAGGGTATGACCCTGGCCAGGCAGCGGCAGCAGGTCGAGGTGGTCGGCCTGCAGGGCTTGCATCAACAGTGGCAGCTGGGTGTCGAGGTTCAGCGCCTGGGGGCGCTCGGTGAAACTGCGCAGCAGGCGGTCTAGGGTGGTCAGGTCGAAGTCCTGGATGATGCTCATGAGGGCGACTCCATGGCGGTGTTTTTCTTCCAGCCGCGCAGGTTCATCAAGGCCAGGCAGCATTGCAGCACGATCAGCGCCCAGGCCTGGGCTTGCCAACCCCACAGCGCCCACAGCAGGTTGCTGGCCAGGAAGCAGCAGAAGCCGACCTTGCGCCGCCGCGGGTGGCGCGAGCCGATGCACCAGGCTGCCAGCACCGTGAGCAGCATGGCCGGCCATTGCAGCAGGTCGATCAGCCGCTCCATCAGACCAGCCCCAACTGCTTGCGCATGCGCGCGGTGATCGACTGCCGGGTCTGGGCCATCGCTGCCCACGGGTCGTCCACCTCGATCAGGCGGTCGCGCAGGTTGCCGAGGTGCCATTGATTGGCGCCCTTGAGCTGCGGCAGCTCCTCGCGCCAGATCGGCACCGACGCCGGCAGCCCGTCACGGGCGCGCAGCGAGTAGGCACACGCGGTGGTGGCGCCCTTGCCGTTGCGCAGGTAGTCGATGAAGATCCGCCCGATGCGATTCTTGGGCCCCGACACCGCCGACAGCCGATCGGGAAACAGCCCGGCCAGGTGCTCGACGATGGCGTGGCTGAAAGCCTTGACCTCGTCCCAGCCGGCGCGCCGGGTCAGCGGCACGACCAGGTGCATGCCCTTGCCGCCGCTGGTCTTGAGGAAGACCTCGAGGCCCAGCTCATCGAGCAGGGCAAGGGTCAGTTGGGTGGCTTCGAGCATGGCCTTCCAGGGCAGTGCCGGGTCCGGGTCTAGGTCGAGGACGAAGCGGTCGGGCTTGTCGAAGTCCTTGTCGGTGGCGTTCCAGGTGTGCAGTTCGAGCATGTTCATCTGCACCGCGCCCAGCAGGCTGTCGGCGCGGTTGAGCACCATCGCCGCCTGGCCGGCCTGGGCCTTGTCGTAGGTGAGCACCCGGGGAATGTGCAGTTGTCCAGCGTTCTTCTGGAAGAACAGCTCGCCGGCGAGGCCGTCCGGGGCGCGCAGCAGAGCCACCGGGCGATTTTTCAGCTGGGGCAGGATCCACTCGGCCACCTCGGCGTAGTACTCGGCCACCTGGCGCTTGGTGGTGCCGGTGGTGGCATCGATCACCCGCTCGGGGTGGGTCAGGTGCAGCGTGCCGAGGGCTTGTGGTTCGGGGCTCGGTCGTTTGACGGCGTGCTTGGGCATGGCGCGCTCCCGGCCGATGGCGGTGGCTGGCTTGTCGTCGCGCAGGCCATGGAACACGGCATGGCGCACCACGCCGTCGCGGGTCATCTGGGCGTAGGCCACCTCGGCCAGCAACTGCGGCTTGAGCCAGTGCACGCCACGCGCCTCGGCGCCCGTGGGTGGGTTGGCCAGGGCCGGCTGGGCGGTTTGCAGCGGCGCGAGGCGGTCGTGGAGGTATTGCAGGGTAGTGGTGCTGAAGCCCGTGCCGACCTTGCCGGCGTACTTCAATTGGCCACTGTCGTTGTCGTGCAGGGCCAGCAGCAGGGCGCCGAACGCCGCGCGGCTGCCCTTGGGGTCGGTGTAGCCGACGATCACGAACTCCTGGCGTTGCTGGCACTTGAGCTTGATCCAGTCGCTGCTGCGCCGGCCCACGTAGGGGCTGCCGGCGCGCTTGCCGATCAGCCCCTCCAGTTGCAGGCGGCAGGCGCTGTCGAGCAACGACGCCAAGGGCTGGTCGAAGTCGGCGGAGTAGCGCAGGGTGTCGGACGCAGGGTCTGCCAGCAATTGGCGCAGTGTTTCGCGGCGTTCGGCCAACGGCACCTGGCGCAGGTCCTGCCCGTTTAGGAACGGCACGTCGAACAGGTAGTAGGTAATGGCTTGGTCATCGGCGGTGTCGAAGGCATTCTGCAATGCCTGGAAGTCGGCCACGCCGTTTTCCCCGGCGACCACCACCTCGCCGTCGAGCCACGTGCCGTCGAGCGCGAGCGCCCGAAGGGCCTTGGCCTGGTGGGGCAGCTTGGCGGTCCAGTCGTGGCCATTGCGGGTGAACAAGCGCACGTCGCCACCGTCGAGGCGGGCGAGGATCCGGTAGCCGTCGAACTTGACCTCGTAGCGCCAGTCGCCTTCAGGCGGCGAGTCGACCAGCGTGGCCAGTTGCGGTTGCAGGTGCTCGGGCAGGGCGGCCTTCTTGCGCCGTGCCGGGCGTGCGGCTGGCGCGCGGGCCGCCTTGGCCTTCTTCGGCGCCAGGCTGCGGTCGCTGAGCACGCTGTCGGGCAGGGCTTGGACGATGCTGTAGTCCGCCTCGCTACGCGCCTCGCCGTCGTGGGACTTGACCAGCATCCACTGCTCTTTCTTGCCGGCCAGGTGGGTGCGAAACAGGTTCCACACCCCGGAAAGCTTCTCGCCTCGCAGGCGAAAACGCAGCTTGCCCTTGGCGTAGGCCTGGCGCGGGTCGCCGTCGGGCTCCCAGACGCCGCGGTCCCAGACGATCACATCGCCTGCGCCGTAGTGGCCTTCGGGGATGGTGCCTTCGAAACTGGCGTAGTCCAGCGGGTGGTCCTCCACGTGCACGGCCAGGCGACGCACCTTGGGGTCCAGGGACGGGCCCTTGGGGATGGCCCAGCTCTTCAGGGTGCCGTCCAGCTCGAGGCGGAAGTCGTAGTGCAGGTGGCTGGCGTCGTGTTTCTGGATGCAGTACTGCAAGGCGTGGGGCTGTGCGCGGCGGCGCGATGTGCCACGCGGTTCGGGCGTGGCGTCGAAGTCGCGTTTGCGCTGGTACGCCTGCAGGGGTTTGGCCATGACGGGCTCCGGGAGAATCACAGGTCTCTCAGAGATGGAGGGGGCTGGCAGCGGCAGAGTTCAAAAGACTTTGCTCCGCTGAGGGGGGCGGTTTGTATGCCTGTGTATCGCGGCAGCGACCCTACGCATGTACATGCAAAACCCACGGTTGGCCGACACATCCACGCGACGCAGGGGCGATAGGGTAGGGCCTTCACATCCATCGCAGCGAGGTTCCGACACATGCGCCATACCCATCTGATTGCCAGCGCCGCGGTGTTCGCCGCCTTCACCGGCCTGGCCCAGGCTCAGGACGCCAAGGCCTGGCAGCAGGGCATCCATCGCACCGACCTGACGCGCAGCGACCTGCACGTCCCTGGGCAGGAGGTCATCCAGGTGCGGGTCGATTTCGACCCGGGCGTGGCGTCGCCCAAGCACTCCCACCCAGGGGCGGAAGTGGCCTATGTGATCGCGGGAACGTTCGAGTACCGGTTGGCCGGGCGGGCGCCGGTGACGCTCAAGGCGGGGGATTCGCTGTTCATTCCGGCGGGCACCGCGCATGTGGCCGCCAATATCGGCTCGACCAAGGCGTCGGAACTGGCGACCTACATCGTCAGCAAGCGCGACCCGTTGCTGAAGCTCGAGGAGTGAGCGCCACCGTTGCAGGCAAATGCCTCGCAGGCGCGAGGCATTTGCCGTTGGCGTCAGACCAGGTTGAGGGCGATGTCGATGTTGCCGCTGAGGGCCTTCGAATACGGGCAGGTGCTGTGCGCGGTGTCGATCAGCGCGCGAGCGGTGGCCGGGTCGAGACCAGGCAGGCTGACGTTGAGCCGTGCGCGCAGGAAGTAGGCCGGGCCGGCGGTGCCCAGGTCCACTTCGGCGTCGACGGCCAGGTCCATGGGCAGGGCCACCTTGGCCGCGACTGCGGCCTTGCCCAAGGCACCGATGAAGCAGGCCGACCAGCCGGCGGCCAGCAGTTGCTCGGGGTTGGTGCCGGGGCCGGAGGAGCCGGGGGCGGACAGTTGCACGTCGAGGCGGCCATCGTCGCTGTGGGCCGCGCCATTGCGCCCGCCGGTGGTGTGGGTACGGCCGGTGTAGATCACGTGGTCGATCGGGTTGAGCATGGAACGATTCCTCTGCAAGTCAGGGCGCTGGAGGGGCTGCGGATGGCAGCCCCGACGGCGGCTACTTTGCGTGGCTCATGTAGGCGGCATGTGTCGACGCAGGCGCGCTTGTGCAAGCGTGTGTAAGCGGCGCCGGGGCAGATACACAGCGATACATGCCGGGCGCCTTGCGGCCAGAAATGTGAATTTTCCCCCGTGCAGCGCAGTCGACCGCATGAACCCACCTGATGGAGAGCCGACATGGCCCAGCCAGACGATCCCAGGAGCCCGACCCCGGCAGAAATCGACGACACCGAAGACCGCATGGGCAGCGTGCGCGAGCTGGATTTCAGTGAGCGCAACGATGAGCGTCGCGGTCGCATCGGCGACGAACGCCCTGCGCGCGAGGACGCCAAGGAGTACCCGCCCCAACGTGTCGCGCAAAGTGGCCTGAGTGGTGGCGAAGCCCTGACCGACAGCCTGCACGAAGACAACGTCACCCTCGACGACCTCAGCCCCGACACCCTCTACGACCAGACCGGCGCCCGCGATCCGCGGGAGCCCGGCGGCGAAGGGCCGCTCGATCGCAGCCTGCGGCGGGTCGATGCCGACGAGATCGGCGGTGGTATCGGGCTGGACGAGGCCGAACTGGCCCGTTCCGCGCCGTTGGACGGCGAGCCATGGACCGATCAGGTGATCGACGATGACGACGGGAGCACGCAGCCATGAACGAACAACGTTGTGCCTGCCCGCAGTGCGGGTGTCGTGTGGACGCCAGCGCGGTGGTGCGCGAGGGCAAGCTGTATTGCTGTGAAGCCTGTGCCAATGGGCATCGTAACGGCGAGCCGTGCCAGAGGGGGCAGTGCAAGTGTGCCGAGGGGCCGAGGCCGGATTGACCGCATCAGGGCGTTTGTACCGGTCCTATCGCGGGGCAAGCCCACAGGCTCACCGCTGGCCCTGAAGAGCCTGAGGGGAGCGGGCTGGCCCCGCGATAGGGTCGATACAGCCCACCCAAGCTGCGGTTTCAATGGGTCTGCCAGATGCCATTGCTGCGTTCGCAGTCGTTTCGCGCCTGGCCCAGGCTCGGGGTGTCGTAGTAGTAGGTGATCACCCGTGCATCCTTGGGCAACGCCGGGCGGGTGGATGGTTCGCTGCGGCCGGCGGCCTTGGGGTTGGCCAGCGATTCCTGGGTCAGCGGCGCGATGCAACTGCCCACGCTGCCATCGGCGCAGCGCGGCACGCGGGTTTTTTCGGTGCTGAGCATGTCCTTGCTTTCGTTGCTGCACGACCAGGCGATGGCCTCGGCCGGCATGTTGCCGTAGCTGTAGCAGCTGTGCCGCTCCACCGGCGTGATGGCGTCGCTGGATGAGCGGGTGATCACGTCGCAGGCATCGGCCAGGGCCGCGCTGCCATGCAGGCAGGCGAGGAGCAACAGCAGGGTTCGGATACGCATGGCACACCTCCGGAGTCAGGTCTTGCGCAAGGCTGCCTTGCCGCGCTGGCGCATAGCCCTGGCGCGCTTTTCCAGGACCAGGTAGGTGACGACCGCCAGCAACAGGGGGATCAGGTAGTACAAGGTGCGGTAGCCGAGCAGCGCGGCCACCAGGCTGCCCTGGCCGAGTTGGCCATGCAGCAGAGCGAGGAACACCGCTTCGAGCACGCCAAGGCCGGCGGGAATATGCGCCACCACCCCGGCCACGCAACTGATCAGCAGGACCCCGAGCACCGACGGGTAGAACAGATCGCCCGGCAGCAGCCAGTGGATCAGCGCTGCCATCAGGGCCCAGTTGCTCGCCCCCAAGGCCACCTGGCACAGCGCCAGGCGCAGCGACGGCAAGGTGATCTCGTGCTCGCGCAGCGTCCAGGTACGGCGCTTGGCGAAGGCGCAGGCCAGCAGGTAGCCGAGCGCCACGGCGATCATCAGGCCGCCGACCAGTTGCAGCCCGGTGGCCCCCAGCGCCCAGTTGTCCGGCAGGCGCACCAGGCGCAAGGCGAACACCGTGCCGGCCAGCAGCAGGTAACCCATCCAGTTGGTCAGCAGGCCCAGGGTCAGGATCTTGGTGATGGTCGCGGTGTCCAGCCCCAGCCTGCTGTACAGCCGGTAACGCAGGGCGACACCGCCGACCCAGGTGGTGAAGTTCAGGTTGAAGGCATAGCAGACGAACGCCACCGGCAACACCTGCCGCGCGGGTAGCGGGTGCCCGGTATAGGCGCGCGCGAGCAGGTCGTAGCTGGCGAACACCAGGTAGCTGGCCAGCGCCAGGGCCAGGCCGACCAGCAAGGTGCCGGGTTTGTACGCCAACAGAGACTGGCGCACCTCGTTCCAGTCCAGGTTGCGCGCCAGCAGGTACAGCAGCGTGGGCACCAGCAGCAGGAATACCACCGTCAACAGGCGCTTGGCCCAGGTTTGCCATGTCGTGCGCGCCATCAGGTCTGGCCCTCGTGAATGTCGCCGTGGGCGTGGGCGGTGGGTTGCAGCGAGCGCAGCCGTTGCCGGTGCGCGGGGAACCACCCGGCGATGCGCGGGAAGTAACGGGTGATGTGAAAGCCCAGGAAGATCAGCGGCGCCCGCCACCAGTAGCCACGGATCATGCGCTCCAGGGTCACGGCCTTGCAGTGCTCGCCCGTTAGTTCGCTCAGGTGCGCGTACAACTGCTGGTTGAACGCCCGGTCGCGGATCAGCAGGTTGGCCTCCAGGTTGAACGACAGGCTCAGCGGGTCGAGGTTGCTCGAGCCCACCGTGGCCCATGCCTCGTCGACCAGCGCCACCTTGCCGTGCAGCGGACGCTGGCGATACTCATGGATATGCACGTTGTCACGCAGCAGGTAGTTGTAGAGCAGCCGCGACAGTGCGCGCACCCAGCGCATGTCCGGCTGGCCCTGGAGAATCAGCGTGACCTCGACGCCACGCCGGGCGGCATTGCGCAGTTCGCGCAGCAAGCGGTAGCCGGGAAAGAAATACGCGTTGGCCACCACGATGCGCCGGCGTGCGGCGCGGAATGCTTGCAGGTACTGGGCTTCGATGTCGGTGCGGTGGCGAGTGTTGTCGCGCTCGACCAGCATCGCGGTGGCGGTGCCGGCCGGCGCAGTCGCCGGTGGCACCGGGCTGGGGGCCTCCAGCACGGGCGCGAGCATGCGCCGACTGGAGGCATGCACCTGCGCCACCACCGGGCCGCTGACGCATACGGCGTAGTCCTGCTTGGCCATGGCGCCGAAATCGCCAAGGTGGTCGGCGCTGTAGTTGATACCGCCAATGAACGCCTGCTGACCGTCGACCACCACGATCTTGCGGTGCAGGCGGCGGAACAGGTTGGTGCGCATGCCGGCCAGGCGCGGCTGCGGGTCGAAGGCATGGAAGCGCACCCCGGCCTCGGTCATCGACGAGACGAAGGCGTCCGGCAGGTCGGCGGTGCCGTAGCCGTCCACCGCCACGTCCACGCACACCCCGCGCCGGGCCGCGTCGATCAGCACCTGGCGCAACTGCTGGCCGACCTTGTCATCGTAGATGATGAAGGTTTCCAGCAGGATCTCCTGGCGCGCCTGGGCCATGGCCTCGAACACCCGGGGGTAGTACTGCTCGCCGTTGATCAGCAGCTCGACCTGGTTGTCCTCGACCCATGGGCTGTTCATAGGGCGACCTGCGCGGCTAACGGTGCGTGATCGGAGAGGTGCGACCAGGGGTAGCTGGACAGCACCTGGGCCGAGCACGGGGCGGCGTTGCGCAGGTAGATGCGGTCCAGGCGCAGCAGCGGCAGGCGGGCCGGGAAACTGCGCGCGGGGCTGCCGGTACGGTCGCCGAACGCCTCGACCAGCCGCGCCGACAGCACGCTGTCGGCCTTCAGGCGCCAGTCGTTGAAATCCCCGGCGACGATCACCGGCGCCTTGGCCGGCAAGCTGTCGAGCAGCTCCAGCAACAGCGCCACCTGGCGCTGGCGATGGGCTTCGCGCAGGCCCAGGTGCACGCACACCGCATGCACCTGCTCATGGCCGGGCACGTCCAGCTGGCAATGCAGCAGGCCGCGCTGTTCGTTGCCATGGATCGAGACATCGAGGTTGCGGTACTCGACGATGGGAAACTTCGACAGCAGTGCGTTGCCATGGTCGCCGTGGGGGTAGACCGCATTGCGTCCGTAGGCGAATTGCGGCCACATGCTGTCGGCGAGGAATTCGTATTGGGGTGTCTGGGGCCAGTGCGGGTGGCGCCGGGCGTGCTGCTGGTGGCTGCCGTGCACCTCCTGGAGAAACACCAGGTCGGCGCCCGTGGCGCGCACCGCCTCACGCAACTCGGGCAGGATGAAGCGGCGGTTGAACAGGGTAAAGCCTTTGTGCACGTTGAGGGTCAGCACACTCAGACGCTGCACGGTGGCGGCCTGGGCGGTGATGCTGGCGGGGGCGGGCATGCTCTGGGTCACAGCTGCACCTCCGGCGCCACGCCAGGTTCGGTGACCAGCTCGCCGTCCAGCCCCAGCTTGCCCAGCAGGCGACGGGCATCGTAAGGGGCATGCACTTTCTGGTCGTTGTCGAAATAACAGTACACGTCACGCGTGGCCCGTCGGCGCGGCGCACGCGGCACGACCAGTTGGGCATCTTCCGGCTGGCCGCCCCGGCTCCACGCCTGGATGCGCAGCCGCCAGTGGCGCAAGGCCTTGGCGGTGTAGCCGCTGCTGTAGAGCTCGACATCCCCGTGCAGGCGTAGGTAGACGAAATCGGCGGTCAGGTCCTCGGCATAGGGCCACTTGCCCGCGCTGTCGGCCACCACCAGCGCGACGTTGTGCGCGCGCAGCAGGTCGACGAAGGCGCCGCAGAGAAAACTCGGATGGCGCACTTCCACGGCGTGGCGCAGGCGGGCATTGCGTTTGACCGCGGCGCCATCATCGTGGCCCTTCAGGGGCTCGGCGCAATGGGCGGCGCAGGCGTGGGCGGCCTTGCGGTCGCGGGGCAACAGGTCGAGAAAGCGGCTGAAACGGTCGAGGTCGAGCTTCAAGGTCGGCGGGAACTGCCAGAGGATCGGCCCCAACTTGTCGCCCAGGTGCAGCGGCCCGGAGGCGAAGAAATTGGCCAGCGGCTCCTCGACCTCCTTGAGCCTGCGCACATGGGTGATGTAACGCGGGGCCTTGACCGCGAACACGAAGTCGTCGGGCGTCTGCTCACGCCAGCGACGGTAGCGTTCGGGCGTTTGCAAAGCATAGAACGAGCCGTTGATCTCGATGCTGTTGACCGCGCGCGAGGCGAACGCCAACTCGTCATCCTGGCGCAGGCCCTGGGGGTAGAAGTCCTTGCGCCAGGGGCCGTAGCGCCAGCCGGAAATGCCGATACGGATATCGCTCACGGTGCCTTCCTTCGCCGGGTTGATGGAGTTGCGACCGAGGCGCTGGGCAGGGGTTCAGTGGGGTTGACGAGTGGGGGTGAGGCGCACAGTCAATGGGCGGGCGGCTTGCGAGTGAGGCCCTGCGGAACTTTGCCGGCGCTGGCGCTTTCCACCGCTTACCTGTAGGCGCGGAGCACTGCCATGAAATTCGACCGTTTCGCCCAATGGCTGGCCAACTGGACCGGCCGTCCGCCGACCTTCGCCCTGGCCTTGCTGGTGATTGTGCTGTGGGCGGTCAGCGGTCCGCTGTTCGGCTTCAACGACACCTGGCAGTTGGTGATCAATACCTCGACCACCATCATCACGTTCCTGATGGTGTTCCTGATCCAGAACACCCAGAACCGCGACAACGACGAGTTGCACATCAAGATCGACGAGTTGCTGCGCACGACGCGCAAGGCTCACAAGGCGCTGCTCGACCTTGAAGACATGGACCCGGCGCAGCTGCATGCATTGCGCAAGCAGTACCAGAAACTGGGCGAGCACGGCGACCGGCCGACGCCCAAGGACCAGGGCGAATGAACGCCCGCGACCGCCAAGGCAATGGGAGGCAGGCATGGCCAGACACATCATTCACTTCACCGGCCCGATCAATTCATCCACCTGCGGCAACCTGATCACCACCAGCTCCCGGGCTTTGCAGCAGGGGGCCGAGCTGCTGCAACTGAACATCGCCACCATGGGCGGGGAATGCAGCTACGGTTTCACCCTCTACAACTTCCTGCGCAGCCTGCCGGTGCCGGTGCACACGCACAACCTGGGCACGGTGGAGTCGATGGGCAATATCCTGTTCCTGGCCGGCAGCCATCGCACCGCCTGCGCGTGCAGCAAGTTCCTGTTCCACCCTTTTCACTGGACGTTGCACGGCTCGGTGGACCATGCGCGCATGGCCGAGTACGCCATGAGCCTGGACTACGACCTGCGGCTGTATGCCGAGATCGTCGCCGAACGCACCCAAGGGGCGAGCGAGGTGCTCGACGTGACGCGCTACCTGATGGCCTACCCACGCATTCTGGGCCCGCAGGAGGCGCTGGGCAGCGGGTTGATAGACGCCATCGACGAGATGCCGGTGCCCGCCGACGCCGTGCAGTGGAGCGTGCACGCCTGAGGTGCGCTGATTTTTTGAATCTTCCGGCAAACCCTTGATCAATCACATGTCATCCACGGAGAGGAGAAGGCCCGAGATGCCAGCCCCACAGCTCTACATCATCGACTATCGTCTGCATGGCGCGCCGCGCAGCTTCATCATTCGCCTGGAACGCCTGGACAACGCCGAGGCCTGGCACTGGGCCAGTTGCGATGCGGGGATCGGGATCATTCCCAAGTTCGGGCGCGAGAAGATCAGGAAGATCAGCCGGCCCATGGCCGAACGGTACGGCATCACGGAGGTGCAGTGGCGGTTGTCGGGTGGCCGCTCAGGGGTGGCGAGCACCCAATAAAGCAGGGCGCCCGCCAGGTTTCAGGCCCCGGATTCCGGGTCGCTGGCCGGCACGCCCGGCCGTGGTTGTTCTTCATCGGTGAGGTTGGGGTCGGCATCGGGGTCATCCGCCCGGTCGTTGCGTCGGTCGGGGTCCAGTTCCGGCCAGTCGTTCTGGGCATCACCGCCGCCCATTCGCACACTGTCGTTCATCGTCACGCCCTCGCGAGTAAAAGGGCCCGCCCTGGGGCGGGCCAAGCACAGGAGTGAGAGGCGAAGCCATTGACCACCCCTCATCAGCTCTGAGTGCCTACCGGTGCGCGAGGGTCCACCTCATGTGCCTGGGCACCGACCAACGGTCGCAGCGTTCAACGCGCGGTGGCGGCGTTCAAGGCCCCGGCGCGCGAGACCCGCAACGCCACCAGGCTGCCGAGCACGATGACCGCCGCCAGCGAGTACAACGCCGCGTCGGTCGAGCCGGTCTGGTCCTTGATGAACCCCACCAGGTATGGGCTGAGGAAACCGGCCATCTGCCCCACCGAGTTGATGATCGCCAGGCCCGCCACTGCGGCGCTGGCGCTGAGCAGGGCGGTGGGCATCGGCCAGAACATCGGCAGGCCGGTGAGGGCGCCCATGGTGGCGATCGACAGGCCGAGGATGGCGATGGCGGGGTTGCTGGCGAAGTTCACCGCGATCAGCAGGCCGACGGCGCCCATCAGCATCGGCACCACGAGGTGCCAGCGCCGCTCGTTGCGCAGGTCCGCCGAACGGCCGACGAGGATCATGAACACCCCGGCCAGCAGGTACGGGATGGCGCTCAACCAGCCGATCAGCAGCGGGCTGTCGAAGCCCAGGTTCTTGATGATCGACGGCAGCCAGAAGTTGATCGCGTACACGCCGCTCTGGATGCAGAAATAGACGAAGCCGAAGGTCCAGATCAGCGGGTTGGTCAGCACCGCGAGCACGCTGTCGCCGTGGGTGGCGGGTTTGCGCGCGGCATCGCGGGCCAGGTCGGTCTCGATCAGGCGGCGCTCGCTCGGCGACAGCCACGCGGCCTTCTGGTAGCCATCGCTGAGCAGCGCCACGGCCAGGAAGCCAAGCACGACGGTCGGCAGGCCCTGGATCAGGAACATCCACTGCCAGCCCGCCAGGCCATGCTGGCCGGCGGCGAAGTGGGCGAGGATCCAACCGGAGAACGGCCCACCGAGCAGGCCCGAGACCGGGATCGCCGACATGAACAGGGCCATGATGCGGCCCCGGCGGTCGGCCGGGAACCAGCGCGAAAGGTACAGCACCACGCCGGGGAAGAAGCCTGCCTCGGCAGCGCCGGTGAGCAGGCGCAGCCCGTAGAACTCCATCGGCGTGGTGACGAACAGCAGGCAGGTCGACAAGCTGCCCCAGGCGATCATCATCACCGCGATCCAGCGCCGTGGGCCGAAGCGGTTGAGCGCCAGGTTGCTGGGCAGGCCGCACAGCACGTAGCCGATGAAGAAGATCCCGGCGCCGAGGCCGTACACGGTTTCGCTGAACTTCAGCGCGTCGAGCATCTGCAGCTTGGCGAAGCCGACGTTGACGCGGTCGAGGTAGTTGAACAGGTAGCAGATGAAGATGAACGGAATCAGCCGCAGGGTGATGCGCCGGTACAGCGCGTCGCGGGTGACGTCGTTGCCTTGGTCAGGGGCAGGGCTGTGTGCCATGATGAAAATCTCTGTTGTTATGGTTGTGTCGCAGCGCCTGTCCCGGCGCGCTTGAACGAGTCTCGGCGAGCGCGGCGCGGCTGTCTTTGTGCTTTTGCACAGCGTCTGGCCAGTGAGGCTGTGCCGCCGAACAAAAGCCTATCACCGTAAGGATCCCCGCATGTTCGAACTGGACCACGACCTGGCGCAGGACATCGTCGACCGGGCGATGGCCATTTTGCCGTGCAATGTCAACGTCATGGACAGCCAGGGCCTGATCCTCGGCAGCGGAGAGCCGGAGCGCATCAATACCCGCCATGAAGGCGCCCAGCTGGTGCTGGCCAACGGGCGCATCGTCGAACTCGACGGCGAGGCGGCCAAGTGCCTGAAAGGCGTGCAGCCGGGGGTGAACCTGCCGCTGCTGCTCGATGGCCGGCTGATCGGCGTGCTCGGCCTTACCGGCGACCCGCAGCAACTGCGCACCTACGGCGAGCTGGTGCGCATGACCGCCGAGATGCTCCTGGCCCAGCGTCACCTGCAGGTGGAGCAGCAGTGGCGGCGCCAGCGTTGCGACGACTTGCTGGCCTTGTTGCTCGGCGGCAGCGGCGAATCGCCTCGGCTGGTGGACGAGGCCCAGCAACTGGGCCTGAAGCCGCAGTTGCCCCGCACCCCGTGCCTGTTCGAGCTGGAGTCTGGCCCGCCCGCCGAAGCCCTGTCGGCCTGGCTGATGAGCCGCTACCCGGACAGCTGGTGCGTCAGCCCCGCGCGCCAGTCGCTGTTGTGGTGCCGCCCGGCGGCCCTGGCGCTGGATGAGGCGCGTCTGCTCGAACGTCTTCAGCGCCATGGCTGGCAGGTGCAGCGGCTGGCCTTGGGCAGCCCGGTCCAAGGCGTCGAGCCCTTGCGCCGTGGCTACCGACGGGTGCGCGACCTGCTGGCCTACGGCCGCGAAGTGCTGCCTGGCGAGCGCCTGCTGAGCCTGGCGCGTTATCGTCTGCCGGCCTTGCTCTGGCGCCACCGCAACGACGACGCGCTGGATGAACTGCTCGAACCGCTGCAACGCATCCGCGCCAAGGATGCCAGCGGCCAACTGCTGGCCACGCTGCGCGCCTGGTGCGCCCATGACGGGCAGAGCCAGGCCTGCGCCGATGCCCTGGGCATCCACCGTAACAGCCTGCGCTATCGCCTGGAACGCATCGCCGAGCTGGGCGAGGTGGACCCGCTGCGACTGGAAGGCATGCTCAGCCTGTACCTTGGCCTGCAGTTGCTGCCCGCCGACTGATGCACAGACGGGCACCATCGCCGGCAGGCGTGGCTTGATCGCGGACGAAAGGCATTTGCCCAATCTCCACCCCGATGCCTTTGTGCATCCGACAGAAGCCGCTCTGGCGCGCAGCTGTCAGCATGCCGGGTATCTGCACAGGAGAATCACCCATGAAAGTCGTCATCGCCCCCGATTCGTTCAAGGACAGCCTCGACGCCGCTGGCGTGGCCCGTGCCATCGCCGCCGGCCTGGCCGAGGTGTGGCCCGAAGCCGAACGCATCGAATGCCCGATGGCCGACGGTGGCGAAGGCACCATGGAGGCGATTCTCGCCGCCAGCCACGGTGAACTGCGCCGCCAGCAGGTGCGTGGCCCGTTGGGCGCGGGGGTCGAGGCCGGCTGGGGTTGGCTGGCCGAGAGCCGCACGGCGATCATCGAGATGGCCCAGGCCAGTGGCCTGCAACTGCTCGCCAGCGCCGAGCGCGATGCTTGCCGCAGCAGCACCTGGGGCACCGGCGAGCTGATCGCCGCGGCCCTGTCGGCCGGGGCGCGGCGCATCGTGCTGGCCATTGGCGGCAGCGCGACCAACGACGGCGGCAGCGGCATGTTGCGCGCCCTCGGCCTGCGCCTGCTGGATGCCGACGGCCAGCCGCTGGCCGAAGGAGGCCTGGCCTTGGCGCAACTGGCGCGCATCGACGCCAGCCAGTTGGACCCACGCCTGGCCGAGGTGCAGGTGGAAGTGGCCGCCGATGTCGACAACCCGCTCTGCGGGCCGAACGGCGCCTCGGCCATCTTTGGCCCGCAGAAGGGCGCGAGCCCCGCGCAGGTGGCGGCGCTGGACCAGGCCCTGGGCCACTTCGCCGACCACTGCGCGCAGTTGCTGGGCGAGGATGTGCGTGATTACCCCGGTTGTGGCGCGGCGGGTGGCATGGGCTTTGCGGCCAAGGCGTTCATGGGCGCGCGTTTCCGCCCCGGGGTCGAGGTGGTGGCGGAGCTGGCCGGGCTGGATGCCCTGGTGCAGGGCGCGGACCTGGTGATCACCGGCGAGGGGCGCTTCGATGCCCAGACCCTGCGCGGCAAGACGCCGCTGGGCGTGGCGCGGGTCGCCAAGCGTCATGGCGTGCCGGTGGTGGTGCTGGCCGGGACATTGGGGGAGGGGTACGAGCAGTTGTATGCGCATGGCATCGATGCGGCGTTCGCCCTGGCCAGTGGGCCGATGAGCCTGGAGCGGGCCTGTGCCGAGGCGGGCGCGTTGCTCAAGGCGCGGGCGGGGGATATCGCACGGGTGTGGAACCTTGCCCGCAAGGCGCGGGCAAGGTAGAGGCTCACGCCCTGCTAGGTGGCTGTAGCGCGTGCGCGCTGGCGTTGTTGCCGGGTGTGCCAATAACCACGCAGGGAAGGTGGAACCGGTTTTGCCTCGTACTTGATGCTCCAGTCGATATAGGCCGTGATGCGGTTGGCCAGCTCGCTTTGTTGGCCAACGTCGGATGTGATATCCGTCAGGTCCATGCCGTGCAGGCCCCAGATGAGCACGGCATGGGTCAGCAATCGTTCGTCACCGCCCAGTCTCGCAATCACCTGAATCGGGGGCGGCGCTTGCTGCGCATCGCCCACGGCTTTCCTGATCCTGGGGTAAAAGCCGAACAAATCGTCAAGGATCCCTGCCCAGTCTTTGTCTGAGGCAGAGCATGCATAGGCGCAGAAAGCAGCCTCGAAAATAGCGTCCCATAACGGCGCCCACCGTGTGGCGGACTCGGCGGTGACGTCCTGTGCCAGACCTTTGCGAAGCATGGCGACAGCGACCCCCGCCATGAACAGGCTCGGTGCGCCGAGGTCCTTGGCGCGTGAGCCGTGTCGAGCGTTCCGGCACAGGCTGGCGAAGCGCTCGAAGGTGCCACGCCATCGCTCTACGCTCGGGTGCCCAGCGTCCAGGTAGAGCTCGCCGACCAAGGCATGCTGCCAATGGCTTCGATAATTACGCGTTGGCTTGAACTCGCTGCGGGCCTCTATCAGAAGCTTCTCGAAGGTGGCGCGCAGGTCTGCTGCGTCCGGCTGTTCACGCGTCAGCAGCAGTGCGATGAAGAAGTGGTAGTAGGCGCGCTGTGTTTCGTCCGACGCCCGCTCGAGAGCGGTGATCGCCGCCAGTGAGATGGCCGGAGGCTCTGTTTCGAGGGTCAACAACTGCTGGAGAGGAAACTCATCGCGAACCAGTTCGGCAACGCACGCTTCGATCATCGCGTCTTCGAAGGGATCGACGTGGCGATCTCGCAGCCTGCTCAGCCGGTGCCTCATCCAGTGTTGCGCGATAACGCGGCCATCAGCCCGTGCCAGCAGCACCGCCATGATCGAGCGCGCCTTTGCGGTGACCTCGGCGAGGTCGGCCAGCGGGGCCTCCTCGCGGTTCTGCGGTACCGCCAAGGTTTGCAAATGCCTGAAGGCGACCTCCAAAAGCTGTAGCGCCATCGTTTTGTGATTCCAATGCCCAGCGTCATCGAAAACGACCGGTGCTTTTTCAAGCAGTAGCGACAGGCACTCGAAATCGTGTGCGATATCGCTGAAATACATCAGCTGTTTGGCGAGTGACGGGAACTGCAGGCGCTCGTGCAGCTCGACGAACAGCGCAGGGCAGGGTGTTCGCAGGATATCGAGCAGCGCTACGACCTCCGGGATGAGGCAACTCATGCTCCAGCCATGCCCTTGCCAGACGTGCACCGGGTCGGTTTCTTCAAGCCAGCCCGCGAGCGCCCGATTGCGTTCCTCATGCGCGTAATACGCTGGCGAGCGCTGGAAGCGATTTTCATAGTCGACCAACGCCGCCATGGCTTCCAGTAACGCACTGTCCGAAGCCTGGAGGAGGGCGTGCGTCGCATCGGCGATACCCGCTCTTCGTAGTGGATTGCGAGCGGACAACCTGGCAACGGCGACGATGTCGGCAGTGAATTGCCCGCGTGCGATCAGCATATCGCCCAAGGCAAGCCCGATGATCCGCTCCTCGGTATCCAGTGACGCACGCTCCTCGCTGTCTTGCAGCGCCACGTAGAGGTTGCGCACGGTCTGTTCAGGCAGGCCTTGATCGTCCATTTCCCGAGGGTGCTGCAAACAGAAATCGCGCAGCAGGCCCGGAATGTCAGGGTCGGCCAGATTGGCCGTGGTGAAAAAGCGCGTCAGCAATCGCGCGGTGGCCGTTCGCGCCGCACTCACCCAGGGCTGTTCGCAGACTACCCGTGCCAGCGCGTGCGCGCGGTGCAGTTCCGTCAAGTGGTAGTCCCTGCGCACGATACGTTGGTCCAGCATCACGCACGCTCCTTGCGGTTTTCGCCTTGAACCTGCTCCAGGTTTTCACCCGCCGCGGCCTGTTTCAACGGCGTGCCGCAGCAGGCGTCGCACAGGAACTTACGCACCCAGCGCCAGAGCCTGACGAATCGCGAAGGGGCCGGTGGGCGTGCAGCCAGCCGGTTTCTCACCCATTCGGCCAGGTCCTTGGTGCGTTCGTTGTCGTTGACCAGCGCTTCGATCTTTTCGATGACCAGTTCGGGCGCCGGGAGCTTGATCATCATGCCGGCGCGCTCACCGATCGAATTCAGCGAATTGCCGGTGAACCACACATCATCGTCAATGATCAGGAATCGATCGTGCACGGTTGGCATGCCTCCGGTCATGACGCGAACCTTCATATGCTTCATCGCCTCCACGCTGATGTTCGCCAGCAGTGTTTCCCCGACTTCCTTTTCCGGCTCGGTTTCGTCGGGTTTGGCCAGCGCGGTGCTGCCACCGGTGAGGATCATGACCTGGGTGTGCAATCGGCCCGTGGCGGCGGCGAAGCTGAACAGCTCGACCGTCGTGAAGTACGGGTCGATGATCCAGACTCGATGTTGGGCTTTATGGATAAGGCTGCGCACGAAGGTCGTGGCGCCTTGCCTGTCCCGGTGCAGCCATTTCTGCCCCAGGCGTTCGGCTTCTGCGACACGTTGGCGGTCGAATTGGCCTTTGCGCAGCTTTGCGGGGATGCCATTTGGGCCGCCTGCGCCACGGAATGTGTTCTGCGAGACCCGTTCATGAATGGGGACGGTGTAGGCATGACTGTCCTTGCCAGGCACCTCGATGGCCTTCTGCGAGCCGATCACATCGACGGCGACGTTTGCCTGCCGCGTGTAGTGACAGGGGGGCTGCCAGAACAGGATTCCCCTTGTTGGGCAGCGAATGATCAGTTCGACCTTTTCGCTCGCTCCCGCATGGGCCAGCGCCAGGTACGGGCCTTGAGCTTCACCGGTGCAAAGGGCTGCGATGCCGGTGGGCCGATGCTCGATCAGGGTGACCTGCAGCCCCTGCGTGGAGCGATTGGCCCGGGTGGAGAAGCGAATCATGGTCTTCTCTTCACCGCTTTCAGCCACATGCAGCCGGGTCTTCAGACTACGCAGGATCGGATCGGGCAACAGCAAGTGCACCGAGCCCAGCAGCTCGGGGTGGGTGTAGGCATCGATTCGGGTTTCAGCCTCGAACCAGTCCTTGGCGCCCGGGTCACTTTCGAAGAGCTTGGATAGGAGCGCCGCAGACTCAAGCGGCAACAGGTGATGGGCGCGCGAAGGCCCGTCGATATCGCCTGTTACGGCGAACTTCTCCAGCGTTACCAAGTGCGGCCAAGCGGGCTCTTGCAGTAGCGGATCATGGTGCACCTGGTATGTTGCGTCCCCCTGCAACAGTCGCACGCGGCCGTCGATGCAGTCTTGATACCAGCCTAATGCGGCGTCGGCACTCATGAGATAGCGCTGGTGGATCAGCCTAGGGCGGCTGCCGTTCATCTTTCTCGCTTGGAAGCTTGTTGGTTCTTCCTTTGCCGGTTCGCAGAGCTCGGCAGGGAGCAGTTGCGCCGCTGCGAAGACCAGGTGGCAGCGCTTCTCGTGGAACAGGCAGACCATCTGCACCACCGCATGCCGATAATCGCCGTCGATGATTGCGCTGTTGTAGGGGGAGGCAGGCATTTCGTCCTTGGGTCCTGGTGGCGGGCGAGGCGCGATTATGCGCAGCTTCGGCTCAGCGGTCACTAGCGCCTTCCGCCCTCGCCACTGGCGGGCATCGGTCAGTCGCTACAGGTACGCGGGCGCCTCGGCGCCGACGAAGGGCGGGTACTGGTGCAACTGCTCGGCCGACAAAGGCCGGCTGAAGTGGTAGCCCTGGGCGATGTCGCAACCGGCGAGCTTCAAACACACCACCTGCTCGCGGGTTTCCACGCCCTCGGCGACCACCGCCAGCCCCAGGCGCTTGGCCAGGATGATGGTCGAGGACACGATCGGGCTGTCGTCGTGGCTGTTGCACAGCGTGGCGATCAGCGTGCGGTCGATCTTGAGCTTGGACAGCGGCAACGATTGCAGGTGGGCGAAGCCCGCGTAACCGCGGCCGAAGTCGTCCAGGCTGATGCCGATGCCCGCCGCGCGCAGGCGGTGCAGGTGGTCGACGGCCGTGCCCTCGGGGTCGAGCACGGTGGTCTCGGTGATCTCCAGTTCCAGCCGCTGCGGGGCGATGCCGTGTTGGTACAAGGCATCGAGCAGGCGTTCGCTGAAGTCCACCTGGCGCAGTTGCAGCGCCGACACGTTCACCGCCAGGCACGCCTTGGGGGCAAGCGTCGACCACTGCACCAGCGCCTCGCAGGCCAGGCGCAGCACCTCCCAGCCCAGTTCGACGATGAACCCGCTGCGCTCGGCCACGCCGATGAAACGATCCGGGTAGAGCAGCCCGAACTGCGGGTGATGCCAGCGCACCAGCGCTTCGTAGCCCAGCACCTGCAAGGTGTCGAGGCGGATCTGCGGCTGGTAGTGGAGGACGAACTGGCGTTCGGCCAGGGCATTGCCGAAGGCTTGCTCGAGGGTGAAGGCCTGGATGTCGGAGAGGTTCAGCGACGGGTCGAAGAAGCGGTACTGGGCACGCCCGGCTTGCTTGGCCGAATACATTGCCGCATCGGCGCAGCGGATCAGCATGTCGGTGTCTTGGCCATCGCGCGGGGCGATGCTGACGCCGACACTGGGGCTGGTGTTGACCTCCTGGCCGTCGAGGGCATAGGTGGTCGAGAGCTTTTCCACCAGCGCGCGCACCCAGGCGTCGATCTGTTCCTCGCTGCGCGCGCCGGCCAGCACCACCACGAACTCGTCGCCGCCAAAGCGCGAGGCTTCATCGCCCGGCTCCAGCAGGCGCTGGATGCGCCCGGCCACGGCTTGCAGCAGCAAGTCGCCGATCTTGTGGCCAAGCGAGTCGTTGATCGACTTGAAACGGTCCATGTCGATGAACAGGATCGCCGTCAGCCGACGCTTGGCGCGTTGCCGGGCGAGGACCTGGGTGGCCACTTCGACGAACTGACGCCGGTTGTGCAGGCCGCTCAGGTGGTCGGTGGCGGCGGCGTGGCTGCTGCGCCGGTGCTCGTCCTCCAGGCGCTCGATCAACTGGCCATTGACCTGCTGCGCGTGCTCCAGGGCACTGAACGCCTCCTGGCGCTTGCGCAGCAGGCCCAGGCAACCGGCCAGGCCGGCCAGGGTGAGCACGGTCATGCACAGGTTCAGCCCGAACTGCCGGGCGTAGGCCAGGTGGGTGGCGGCGAGGATGTCGTCCTGGCGTTGGCTGACCACCACGCTGAAACCGCGCTCGGCCATGTGCCGGTACAGGCTTTGGTAGGCGCCGTCGTAGGCGTACTGGGTGAACTGTCCCGATTCATCGGGGCTGTCAGGCAGTGCCGGCATCAAGGCGTCGCCGGCCGCCACCACACCGCTGCTGTCGATGCGCAGGCGTTCCTGGCCGTCGTCCTGAAGCAAGCGCATCAGGCCGCTGCGGCCCAGGTCGATGTGCTGGAACAGCACCGCCAGGTAGCCGATATCCAGCTGCACCACGAGGATGTTCTCGACCTCGCGGCCGCGCGGGTCGGTCAGCGGCAGCAAAAAGGGCAGGCGCCAGGCGGGCCGGGTCGAAGGCGGGGCAGCGATACTGGGCAGGAAGGCGCTGAAACCATGGCGGGCGACGTGCTGTTGCAGTTGCTCGATCCAGTCCCGGGGCAGCTGTGGCGCTTCGTCGATATGGCTGGCGGAGCGCAGCCGACCCTGGCTGTCGTAGAGGCTCATGCGCTTGAATACCGGGTCTTCGACCAGCAGACGGGCCAGGTTGAGGTTGCCCTGGCGCAGGCTTTTCATGTCGTCCTGGGTCACCCGGCCTACGGCCTGGGCGCGGTCCACCAACTGACGCAGGCTTTCGCCGACGATGCTCGCCAGGTTCAGGTGCTCGGCGGCCTTGGCCGCCAGGGCGTCGTGGCGGGCGGCGGATTTCTGGGTGACGTGCAGCCCCCAGAGGAACGCCAGGGTCACGCTGCACAGCAGCAACAGCAGCAGGGGCAGCAGCCCTGCGGAGGACGGCGAGCGGCGGTTCACAGGCGGCGGTTCCCGGCCGGGGTGGGAACTGGAAAATTAAGTCAGCAAGATGACAGGGGAATGACTAGTGGCGAGTCGCCTTCATTCGGGCGCATCGTTCCCCCGCGATTGCGTCAACCGCGCCACCAGCGTTCGCAGGCCAGCCGCCATCGCGGTGCAAGCCCGCTCCTGCAACGGTCAGTCTTTGCTCAGGGCGCGCAGCGCGGCCTTGGCTTCAGGGGTGTGCAGCCGCTCGATGAACAGCGTCGCCTCGCGCCGCACGGTCTCGGCCAGCACCGCGCGCTGGCCGTCCTTGAGCAGCCGCTTGCTCACCCGCAGCGCCGCCTGGGGCATCGCCTGCAAACGCCGCCCCAGTGCCTGCGCCGCAGCCAGGCATTGTTCGCCATCCTCGTGCAGCTCGTTGGCCAGCCCCCAGGCCACCGCCTGTTCGCCCGTCAGCACGTCATTCGCCAGCAGCAACCGCGCGGCACGGGCCTGCCCGAGCAACTGCGGCAACAACAGGCTGGAACCGAACTCCGGGCACAACCCCAACGGCGCGAAGGGCATGCGCAGCTTCGCCGAGCGGCTGACCAGCACCTGGTCGCAATGCAGCAGCAGGGTGCAGCCGATACCGATGGCCGGGCCACTGACGGCGGCGATCACCGGCTTATCGATCGCCAGCACCGTGCGCATCATGCGGAACACCGGGCTGTCCTGGTCGGCGGGTGGGTGCTCGAGGAAGTCCTTGAGGTCGTTGCCGGCGCTGAAGCACTGGGCATTGCCGGTCAGCAGGATGACCTCCACGGCAGGGTCGTCCTGGGCCGCCTGCAAGTGCTCGCCGAGCAGGCGATACATCGCCGTGTTCAGGGCGTTGAGCTTGTCGGGGCGGTTGAAGGCCAGGGTCAGCAGGCCCTGGTCGAGGTCGCGGGTGATCAGGTCGGTCATGGCGGTGTTCTTGTTATGGGCCGGAGGGCAGGGTTTATCATGGCGTTCGCCTTGTTGTACAGTCGTTCAGCCCAGTCCATTCAGCAGAGAACCGTCATGAGTCAGGAAGCCCGCTACAGCCGCATGGTGCCGGAAGAACGCAAGGCCATCCTGGTCCAGGCGACGCTTGCCTGCCTGAAGCGCGATGGCTTCCAGGGTGCGTCGATTCGCAAGATCTCCGCCGAGGCGGGCGTGTCGGTGGGGCTGATCAGCCACCACTATTCGGGCAAGGACGAACTGGTGGCCGAGGCCTACATGGCGGTGACCGGGCGGGTCATGGGGCTGCTGCGCGAGGCCATGGCCCAGGCCGCGCCGAGCGCTCGCGAGCGGCTGTCGGCGTTCTTCCGTGGCTCGTTCTGCGCCGAACTGCTCGACCCGCAACTGCTCGATGCGTGGCTGGCGTTCTGGGGCGCGGTGAAGACCGCCGAGGCGATCAACAAGGCCCACGATCACTCCTATGGCGAGTACCGCAACGAGCTGGCCGGGTTGCTGGCAGGGCTGGCCGCGGAGGAGGGCTGGCAGGCGTTCGACGCGGACCTCGCGGCCATCAGCCTGAGTGCGCTGCTGGATGGCCTGTGGTTGGAGTCGGGCCTCAACCCCAGCACCTTCACCCCGGAGCAGGGCGTGCAGATCTGCGAGGCCTGGGTCGACGGCCTGCAGGCCGGTGGGCGGAAGCGTTTCACCTTGCCTGGGGCGTGTTGATCGGTCGTTCAGTACGGGTTAGGCTGCTGAAGCTTCGGGGTGCAAGGCCGCTCCCATTTGCTGTATCCGCGCCGGCCTCATCGCGGGGCAAGACGAATGGTTTCCAGAACAAGAACCTAGAAGAGACCACACGCCATGACACCTCGGGTACTGATCGTCGACGACGACCCGCTGATTCGTGACCTGTTGCAGGCCTACCTGGCCCAGGAAGGCTATGACGTGCGCTGCGCCGACACCGCCGAGGCGGCCGAGCGCTGCCTGGCCAGCCAACCGGTGGACCTGGTGATGCTCGACATCCGCCTGCCCGGCAAGGACGGCCTGACCCTGACCCGTGAGCTGCGTGTGCGCTCGGAGGTGGGCATCATCCTCATCACCGGGCGCAACGACGACATCGACCGCATCGTCGGCCTGGAGTGCGGCGCCGACGACTACGTGATCAAGCCGCTCAACCCGCGCGAGCTGGTGTCGCGCGCCAAGAACCTGATTCGCCGCGTGCGCCACGCCCAGGCCGCACGCCCCGCCAGCCCTGGTTGCCCGGCCCTGAAGCAGTTCGCCGACTGGGCGCTGGATACCGACCGCCGCCGCCTGATAGACCCCAAGGGTGGTGAAACCCTGCTGACCCATGGCGAGTTCCAGCTACTCAGCGTGTTCTTGCGCAACAGCGGCCACACCCTCAGCCGCGACCAACTGATGGACCAGATCCGCAACCGCGAATGGGTGCCCACCGACCGCTCCATCGACGTGCTGGTCGGCCGCCTGCGGCGCAAGCTGCACGACGATCCGGCCGAGCCGCAACTGATCATCACCATCCACGGCACTGGCTACCTGTTCACCGCCAGCGTGGCGGCCTGAGCCATGCGCGCGCTGGCGGGCCTGGCGCTGCTGCTGTCGAGCCTGCCGGCGCTGGCCGTCGAACCGGTGCGCTATTGCGACTACCCGGTGTACCCGCCGGTGTCGTGGAGCGACGGCAAGCAAGTGCGCGGCCTGGCGCCGACCGTGGTGCGCGAGCTGTTCGCCCGGCTGGGGCTACCGGTGGAGATCGTCGTGCTGGGCAACTGGAAGCGCTGCCTGCTCGATGCCGCCGAAGGCCAGGTCGACGTGGTGCTGGCCTACAGCAGCGACCAGCGCGACCAAGGCATGCGCTTTTCCCGGGTGCCGGTGCTGCGTGAGGAGGTCGCGGTGTTCTACAGCCGCCAGCGGCCAGTGCGCTTCGAGCGCCTGGAAGACCTGGCCAACTACCGCGGCGGGTTGCTGTTCGGGGAAAGCTATGGGCCTGCGTTCGACCACTTCGTCGCTCGTCACCAGAACATCGAGTGGGTGTCGTCCAGCCAGCAGAACTTCGGCAAGCTGGTGCGCGGGCGCATCGACTTCGTGGTGCAGGAGCGGCGCACGGGCGAGCTGTTGGTCGAACACCTGCCCGGCGCTGCCGATATTCAGGCGCTGCCCCGGGCGCTGAGCGTCGACTACCTGCGGGTGGCGGTGTCGCGCCACAGCCCGCTGAGCCAGCGCATGGACGAGATCGACGCGCAGTTGCAGCGTATGACCGACAGCGGCGAGATCGCCCGTTGGTTGCACGAAAGCGAGGTCACCTACCGTGACATGGTCAACCTGCCAGCGCAGGCGCCATGATCCGCCTGCGCGCCGACGGCCTGCTGCGCCGCCTGCTGTTGTTCATCCTGCTGTTCAGCCTGTGCTTCACCGTGCTGGCCAGCGCCGTGCAGCTGTATTTCGAGTACCGCCGCGAAATGCGCGACATCGACGCGCGCATGGCGCTGATCCGTGCCGGCTACCTGGCGAGCCTGGAGCGCAGCCTGTGGGATCTGGACCAGGAGCAACTGAACGTGCAGTTGCGCGGGCTGGTGGATTTCTCCGACGTGGCCCGGGTACGCCTGAACAGCCCCGACTTCCAGTTGCTGCAAGGCCAGCCCGCGCCCGTCGGGCCACTGCGCATCGAGCGTTTCGCGCTGGATTTCCAGCCACCTTCCGGTCCGCCGCGGCATTTGGGTGAACTGGAGGTGAGCACCGACCTGGGCGCGGTGCATCGGCGCTTGTTCGCCACCGGCTTGACCAGCCTGCTGTGGATGAGCGTATTCCTCTGCGGCCTGGCGGTGGCGCTGTCGGGCCTGTTCTACCGCCTGGTGACGCGCCATTTGCAGGTGATGGCCGATTTCGCTCGGCGCATCGGTTCGGGCCAGTGGCAGCAGCCGCTGCGCCTGGACAAGCGCCGCTCGGTCCGCCCCGATGAGCTCGATACCGTGGCCCACGCCCTGGATGACATGCGCCGGGCCATCCTCAGCGATATCGAGCGCCGCGAGCAGGACCGCCAAGCCTTGCAGGGCCTGGTCGAGCGACGCACCGAAAGCCTGGCCCGGGCCAAGGACGAAGCCGAGGCGGCGAATCTGGCCAAGTCGCGCTTCCTGGCGACGATGAGCCATGAACTGCGCACGCCGCTCAACGGCATCCTCGGCATGGCCGAACTGCTGCGCGAAAGCCCGTTGGATGCCCTGGGCCACAAGCGCTTGGCGGCGCTGCACAGGGCCGGTGAGGGCTTGCTGGCGATTCTCAACGAAGTGTTGTTCTTCGCCCGCCTGGAAGAGGGCGAAAGCCGCCCGGAACGGGTGGACTTCTCCTTGCGCCAGTTGTGCGAGGAAGTCATCACTTTGCTTGAACCCCGCGCCACGGCCAACGGCACGCGCCTGGCGTGCCGTGTCGACTCGCGCCTGGGCGAGGTGCAGCACGGCGCCGAACAGTACTTGCGCCAGGTGCTGAGCAACCTGCTGGCCAATGCCATCAAGTTCACCGAAGGCGGGCGGGTGAGCGTCGAGGCGCAAGTGCTGGGCGAAGCGGACGAAGGCCAGCGGGTGCGGGTGACGGTCAGCGATGATGGCATCGGCATCGCCCCGGCGGTGCAGGCGCGGATCTTCGAGCGCTTCACCCAGGCCAGCGAGGCGGTGGCGCGGCGCTATGGCGGCACAGGGCTGGGGTTGGCGATCTGCAAGCACCTGGTCGAGCGCCTGGGCGGGCGCATTGGCGTGGACAGTGCCGAGGGGCAGGGCAGTCGCTTCTGGTTCGAGCTGGACCTGGCATGGGGCGTGAGGCCGGCACTCCTGGCGGTTGACTGCGAGCCCCTGGCGCCCTTGGAGATCCTGGTGGTCGAGGACGTGGCGCTGAACCGCGAGGTGGCCGCAGGCTTGCTGGCGCGTGACGGCCACCGCGTGAGCTTTGCCGAGGATGCCGCGCAGGCGTTGGCGCTGTGTGCCGCGCGGCGCTTCGACCTGCTGCTGCTCGATGTGCACCTGCCGGGCATGAGCGGGGTGGCGCTGTGTCGGCAACTGCGTGCGGCGCCCGGGCCGAACCAGCACAGTCGCATCCTCGCGCTGACGGCCGGGGTGCAACCGAGCGTGGTGCGCGGGTATCTGGAGGCGGGCATGCAGGGGTATTGTCCAAACCGTTGCGGCTGGAGAGCCTGCGGCAGGCCCTGGCCCAGCGCGAGCCTGATGTCGTCGAGGTGGGGGACCCGGTGGATTGGGCCCTGTTGCAGACGCATCGACAGTTGCTGGGGGAGCAGAAGGTGCAGGGGTTGCTGGCGGTGCTGCGCGGGGCTGTCGAACAGCAGCGGGGGCCATTGCGCGAGGCGCTGGCGGCAGGGGATTGCGCGCAGGCCGTGGACTTGGCGCATCGGCTGGCGGGGAGTGCGGATTCGCTGGGGTTGCGCGGGTTGGCCGAAGTGTTGCGGCGGGTCGAGGAGGTTGGGCTTGCGCGCGATGGCGGCGGGCTGGAGGCGCTGGCGGGGGAGGTGGATGAGGCGGTGGGGCAGGCGTTGGCGCTGTTGCAGCAGTTGAGCCGCTGAGAGCAGGGGAGGCCCTGATCGCGGGCAAAAACACCGTTGAAACAAAATCCTTACGACTTTTTACATCTTCGATCCTGGGCGTCAACGCCCGCTTACATCGCCTTCCAATAATCCAGGGCAACCGTGCGGTTCGCGGTCCGTCAGGCTTATTGGAGATAACAATAATGAAAGGCCGTAATGCTGATAGTCCGAGGCAAGGCATCCACCTCACCCGCGCCCTGAAAAGCCGGCACATCTTCATGCTGTCCCTGGGCGGTGTGATCGGCACCGGGCTGTTCATGGGCTCCGGGGTCACCATCAACCAGGGCGGGCCGATGGGCGCGATCCTCGCCTACCTGGTGGCCGGGTTCCTGATGTACCTGGTGATGGTCTGCCTCGGCGAGCTGTCGGTGCAGATGCCGGTGTCCGGTTCGTTCCAGGCCCATGCCACGAAATACATCGGCCCGGCCACCGGCTTCATGATCGGCTGGGTGTACTGGATGAGCTGGGCCACCACCGTGGGCCTGGAGTTCACCGCCGCCGGCATGCTGATGACCCGCTGGTTCCCCGACGTGCCGATCTGGTACTGGTCGGCGCTGTTCGTCGCGGTGCTGTTCGGCCTCAACGCCCTGGCCACGCGCGCCTTCGGCGAGGCCGAATACTGGTTCTCGGGGATCAAGGTGGCGACCATCCTGGGCTTCATCATCGTCGGTATCCTGGTGATCTTCGGCGCCATTCCCCTGAGCGACGGGGCGCCGGCGCCGATGATGAGCAACCTGGTCGGCGACTCGCTGTTCCCCAATGGCCTGCCGGCGGTGTTCGCGGTGATGATGACCGTGGTCTACGCCTTCCAGGGCTGCGAGATCATGGGGGTGGCCGCTGGCGAGACCGACCAGCCCGAGAAGAGCATCCCCCGCGCGGTGCGCAACGTGGTGTTCCGCGTGCTGATCTTCTACGTGCTGGCCATTGCCGTGCTGGCGGCGATCGTGCCGTGGCAGCAGGCGGGGCTGATGGAAAGCCCGTTCGTGCAGGTGTTCGACCGGGTCGGCATCCCCTACGCGGCAGACCTGATGAACTTCGTCATTCTCACGGCGATCCTGTCGGTGGGCAACTCGGGGCTGTATGCCTCCACGCGGATCCTCTGGGCCATGTCCAAGAGCGGCATGGCGCCGAAGAGCCTGTCGCCGCTCAGCGCGCGGGGCGTGCCGCTGCGCGCGCTGAGCATCACCCTGCTGTTCGCGCTGGTCTCGCTGATGACCAGTTTCATCGCCGCCGACACGCTGTTCATGGTGCTGATGGCGGTGAGCGGCATGTCCGGCACGGTGACCTGGATCGTCATCGCCCTGGCGCAGTACCGCTTCCGCCGCGCGTTCCTGCGCGAGGGCGGGCGCCTGGAGGACATCAAGTACCGTGCGCCGCTGTACCCGCTGGTGCCGTTGCTGTGCATCACCCTGTGCAGCTCGCTGTTCGTATTCCTGGCGCTGGATGAGACCCAGCGGCCGTCGCTGTACTGGGGCTTTGGCTTCATTGCGCTGTGCTATGCGGCGTACTTCCTGGTCAATCGGCGGCGGGCGGGGGCCGTGCTGAGCCCTTCGGCGAACTGACCGGCCCTATCGCGGGGCAAGCCCGCTCCTACAAATACACCACCGTTTTTGGAGGCGGCAGTGTGTCTGTGGAGCGGGCTTGCCCCGCGATTGCCGCCTCCCTGGCAACCCAAATCCCCCACTTGTTCGAAGTTGTAACAGCTCAATCCCCCCGATTGCCGGCTTGTTGAACACTCGTTTAGTATCCGTCCAGGCCCCACCCCAACAACAACCATTCGAGGCTCCCCATGACCAGCCTGTTGACCACGCTCGAAGCCGGTGTCGCCTGGATCACCCTCAACCGCCCCGACCAGCGCAACGCCCTCGACATTCCCACCCTCAAGCACCTGCACAGCCTGCTCGAAGGCTTCAACGCCGACCCCGCCGTGCGCGTGGTGGTGCTCACCGGCAGCGGGCGCAGCTTCTGCGCCGGCGCCGACCTTGCCGAATGGGCCGAGGCCGAAGCGCGTGGGGCCTTGGAAAGCTACGGCTGGACCGAAACCGCCCACGCCCTGATGCAGCGCCTGCACAGCCTCGACAAACCGACCCTGGCCGCCATCAATGGCACCGCCGTCGGCGCCGGCATGGACCTGACCCTGTGCTGCGACCTGCGCATCGCCGCCGCCTCGGCGCGCTTCAAGGCCGGCTACACCAGCATGGCCTACAGCCCCGACGCCGGGGCCAGCTGGCACCTGCCGCGGCTGATCGGCAGCGAACAGGCCAAGCGCCTGCTGTTCCTCGACGAACTGTGGGGCGCCGAGCGCGCCCTGGCGGCGGGCCTGGTGGGCGAGGTGTGCGCCGACGACCAACTGCTGGCCAGCGCTGCGGCGCTGGCCGCACGCCTGGCCCAGGGCCCGACCTTCGCCTACGCCCAGACCAAGCGGCTGATCCGCGACGGCGCCCAGCGCACCTTGGGCGAGCAGTTGCAGGCCGAGCTCGCCGCTGGGCTGCTCTGCGGTCGCAGCGAGGATGGCGCCGAAGCGCTGCTCGCCTCGGTGCAGCGCCGGCCTGCTGTTTTCGTTGGTAAATAAGTAGTTACAGCCACTTCTTCAGGATCATTCCAGATGAATTTCCAACTGACCCAAGAACAAGAAATGTTGGTGGAAGCGGTACGCAGTTTCGTCGCCAAGGAGCTGCTGCCCCACGAGGAAGCGGTGGACCGCGCCGATGCGGTGTCGCCGGAGCTGGCCGCGCAGATCCGCGGCAAGGCCATCGCCGCCGGTTTCTACGCCTTCAACATGCCCGAGGAGGTTGGCGGCGGGGGCCTCGACTACCTGTCCCAGGCCTTGATCGAGCGCGAGCTGTCGAAGGTCTCCTGGGCCGTGCACGTGTTCGTCGCGCGCCCTTCGAAGATCCTCATGGCCTGCAAGGACGAGCAGGTCAACGACTACCTGCTGCCCTGCGTGCAAGGCGAGAAAATCGACTGCTTCGCCCTCACCGAGCCGGGCGCGGGCTCCGACGCCAACGCCATCAAGACCCGCGCCGTGCGCCAGGGCGACGATTTCGTCATCCACGGCAGCAAGCACTTCATCAGCCACGCCGGGCACGCCGACTTCGCCATCGTCTTCGCCGTGACCGACACCTACGAGCACAACGGCCGCAAGCGCAACGCCGTGACCGCCTTCCTGGTCGACCGCGACACCCCTGGCATGACCATCCGCCGCGGCCCCAAATGCGTGAGCAACCGTGGCTACCACACTTACGAGCTGTTCTTCGACGACTGCCGCGTGCCGGCCAGCAAGGTGCTGGGCGAGGTCGGCAAGGGCTGGGAAGTGGCCAACGCCTGGCTCACCGCCGGCCGCGTGATGGTCGCCGCCAACTGCGTCGGCCAGGCCCAGCGCGCGCTGGACCTGTCGCTGCAATGGGCGGCCGACCGCAAGCAGTTCGGCCAGCCGATCGGCAGCTACCAGGGCGTGTCGTTCAAGCTCGCCGACATGGCCACGCAGATCCGCGCCGCCGAGCTGCTGACCCTGCACACCGCCTGGAAGATGGACCAAGGCAGCATGACCGACGGCGAAGCCGGCATGGCCAAGCTGTTCGCCAGCGAGGTGCTGGGCAAGGTCGCCGACGAGGCGGTGCAGATTTTCGGCGGCATGGGCCTGATGGACGAGGGGCCGGTGGAGCGAATCTGGCGCAACGCGCGCATCGAGCGGATCTGGGAGGGCACCTCGGAGATCCAGCGGCACATCATTTCCCGCGAACTGCTGCGCCCGTTGCTGCGCTGAGCGGCCTGGAGACTCCCTATGTCGCAGTCGATTCGTGACAACCTCAAGCGCCTGCTGGCGCCCCGGCACCTGGCCTTCGTCGGTGGCCGCAGCATGGCCCGCGCGCTCAAGCGCTGCGCCGAGGGCGGTTTCGCCGGGCCCCTGTGGCTGGTCAATCCGCAGCACGCCAGCATCGAGGGCGTGCCGTGCGTGGCCAGTGTCGCCGAGCTGCCGTGCGGCCCGGACGCGGTGTTCATCGCCACCCACCGCGAGCTGACCCTAGAGTGCGTGGCGCAACTGGCCGCGCACGGCGCCGGCGGGGCGATCTGCTACGCCTCGGGCTTCGCCGAGAGCGGCGCCGAGGGCCAGGCCCTGCAACGTCAACTGCTGGAGGCGGCAGGCGACATGGCCTTGCTCGGCCCCAACTGCTATGGCCTGCTCGACTACCTGCACAGCGCCGCGCTGTGGCCGGTGGCCCACGGCGGCAAGACGGTGGAGCGCGGCGTGGCGATCCTCACCCAGAGTGGCAACTTCGCCTACAACCTGTCGATGAGCGACCGCTCGCTGCCGGTGGCCTACATGGCCTCGGTGGGCAACCAGGCGCAACTGGGCGTGGCCGAGCTGATGGACGTGCTGCTGGACGACCCGCGGGTGACCGCCATCGGCTTGCACCTGGAGGGCCTGAAGAACGTGCCGGGCTTTGCCCGCGCCGCCTACAAGGCGCTGCAGCAGGGCACGCCGATCATCGCCTTGAAGACCGGCGTCTCGCAGATCGGCGCGGAACTGGCGCTCAGCCACACCAGCTCGTTGTCCGGCTCGGACGCCCTGTACGACGCGCTGTTCCGGCGTCTTGGGGTGATCCGCGTGAGCGGCCCGGTGAGTTTCGTCGAAACCCTCAAGGCCGCCGCCTGCGGGCACTTGCCCGAGGGCGGCCGGCTGATCGCCTTGGCCTGCTCCGGCGGCGACGCCGGGTTGATCGCCGACTACGCCGAGCGCAATGGCCTGGGCCTGCCCACGTTGGCGCAAGGGCAGGTGGATGCATTGGCCGAGGTGCTGCCGGCCTACGCCAACTTGGTCAACCCGCTGGATTTCACCACGGCCATCTGGGGCGACGGCCAAGCCCTGCAACGCATGCTCGACACCGCCCTGCAAAGCGATGCCGACGCGGCGATGCTGGTGCTCGATTACCCAGCCGAATTCACCGGCGAGCGCAAGGAATGCGACCTGCTGCTCGCGCTGTACTGCCAGGCCCTGGCGCGTCACGGCAAGCGCGGCTTCGTCACCTCGGCGTTTCCCGAGCTGCTGCCGGCCGCCGCCCGTGAGCGCTTGCACGCCCACGGCATCCCGGCGCTGCAAGGCGTCGAAGACGGTTTGGCCGCCTGGGGGCGGGTCGTCGCCTATCAGGCCAACCGCCAGCGCCTGCTCGACCTCAATGAAGCGGCCCTGGTGCCGCTGAGCCCGCCGCCCCTGGCTGGCGAGGCGCAGTGGCTGGATGAGTGGCAGTCCAAGCAGGCGCTGCGGGCGTTCGGCCTGCCCGTGCCCGACGGGCAACTAAGTACCCCCGCGCAGGCGCGGGCCGCTGCCGAACGGGTCGGTTACCCGCTGGTGCTCAAGGCGGTCAGCGTGCAATTGCCGCACAAGACCGAAGCCGGCGCCGTGGCCCTGAACCTGCGTGACGGCGAGGCCGTCGCGGCCGCCCTCGACCGCATGCGCGCCCGTATCGCCGCGTATGCGCCGCAGGTGGCGTTTGACCAGGTGTTGCTCGAACCCATGGCCGAGGCGCCGCTGGCCGAGCTGATCGTCGGGGTCAAGCGCGAGAACGATTTCGCCCTGGCCCTGGTGATCGGCGCTGGCGGGGTGCTGGTGGAGCTGCTCAAGGACAGCGTCAGCCTGCTGCTGCCGACCAACGACGGCGCCATCCGCGCAGCGCTGCTCAGCCTGCGCAGCGCCGCTTTGCTGCAAGGCTTCCGCGGTCGCCCGGCGGCCGACCTGGACGCGCTGGTGGCGGCGGTGCGCGCGGTGGCGGATTACGCCTGCGAAAACGCCGGCAACCTAGTGGAGTTGGACGTCAACCCACTGATGGTCGGCGCGCAGCGCAGCATTGCGGTGGATGCCTTGATCCGCCTGGGCCAGGCCTGAGGAGATGAACATGCAAGACAAACCCCTGACCGGCGGCCAGGCATTGGTGCGCCTGCTGGCCAACTACGGTGTCGACACGGTGTTCGGCATTCCCGGCGTGCACACCCTGGAGCTGTACCGTGGCCTGCCCGGCAGCGGCATCCGTCATGTGCTGACCCGCCACGAGCAGGGCGCCGGCTTCATGGCCGACGGCTATGCGCGGATCAGCGGCAAGCCCGGCGTGTGCTTTGTCATCACCGGCCCCGGCGTGACCAACGCCGCCACCGCCATTGGCCAGGCGCATGCCGACTCGATCCCGATGCTGGTGATTTCCAGCGTCAACCACAGCGCGAGCCTGGGCAAAGGCTGGGGTTGCCTGCACGAAACCCAGGACCAGCGCGCCATGACCGCGCCGATCACCGCCTTCTCGGCCCTGGCCCTGAGCGCCGAGGACCTGCCCGAGCTGGTCGCCCGCGCCTGGGCGGTGTTCGACAGCGAACGACCGCGCCCGGTGCATATCTCGGTCCCGCTGGATGTGCTGGCCGCGCCCGTGGCCCGCGACTGGAGCCATGAGGTGGTGCGCCGACCCGCGCGCGGCGTGCCGGCCCCCGAGGTGCTGGCGCAGGCCGCCGCCAAGCTGGCCAACGCCCGGCGCCCGATGATCATCGCCGGCGGCGGCGCCCTGGGGGCCGCCGCTGAGCTCGCCCAGCTCAGCACCCGCCTGGCCGCGCCGCTGTTCACCAGTGTCGCGGGCAAAGGCCTGTTGGCGCCCGATGCGCCGCTCAACGCCGGTGCGAGCTTGTGCGTGGCGCCGGGCTGGGCATTGATCGCCGAAGCCGACGTGGTGCTGGCGGTCGGCACCGAGATGGCCGACACCGACTTCTGGCGCGAGCGCCTGCCTTTGAGCGGCGAGTTGCTGCGGGTGGACATCGATCCGCGCAAGTTCAACGACTTCTACCCCTGCGCCGTCGCCCTGCGCGGCGACGCGCGGCACACCGTGGCCGGCCTGCTCGAACGCCTGCCCGGCGTGCAGCGTGACGCTGGCGCCGCCCAGGCGCAGGTGGCGGCGTTGCGCGAGCAAGTGAGGGCAGGGCACGGCCCGTTGCAGGCCATTCACCAAGCGATCCTCGACCGTATCGACGCTGTGCTGCCGGGCAACGCCTTCATCAGCACCGACATGACCCAGCTGGCCTACACCGGCAACTACGCCTTCGCCAGCCAGGCCCCGCGCAGTTGGCTGCACCCCACCGGCTACGGCACCCTGGGCTATGGTTTACCAGCAGGCATCGGCGGCATGTTCGCCAGCCCCGACCGCCCTGGGCTGGTGCTGGTCGGCGACGGTGGCTTCCTCTACACCGCCCAGGAACTGGCCACGGCCGTGGAGGAGCTGGAGCGTCCCTTGGTAGTGCTGTTGTGGAACAACGACGCACTGGGGCAGATCCGCGACGACATGCTCGGCCTCGACATCGAGCCCATCGGCGTGCTGCCGCGCAACCCCGACTTCGCCGCGCTCGGCCGTGCCTTCGGCTGCAGCGTGGCGCAGCCGCGCAGCCTCGATGACCTGCAACGCGAGTTGAAGAATGGATTCACGCGCAACGGCGTGACCTTGATCGAACTCAAGCACGCCTGCGCCCACTGATGGAGGACTGCCATGCGTTTTTCCCAGCTGACCCAGCGCATCGCCGGTGACGGCGCCGCCGCCTGGGACATTCACTACCGTGCCCTGGCGCTCAAGGCCCAGGGCCGCGACATCCTGTTGCTGTCGGTGGGCGACCCGGACTTCGACACCCCGGCGCCGATCGTCCAGGCCGCCATCGACAGCCTGCAGGACGGCCACACCCACTATTCCGACGTGCGCGGCAAGCTGGCCCTGCGCCAGGCCATCGCCCGGCGTCACCAGCAGCGCAGCGGCCAGGTGATCGATGCCGACCAGGTGACGGTGCTGGCCGGTGCCCAGTGCGCGTTGTTCTGCGTGGCCCAGTGCGTGCTCGACCCCGGCGACGAGGTGATCGTCGCCGAACCGATGTACGTCACCTACGAAGCGGTGTTCGGCGCCTGTGGCGCGAAGGTCGTCCCCGTGCCGGTGCGCCCGGAGCATGGGTTTCGCGTGCAGGCCGAGGACGTCGCCGCGCGCATCACCCCGCGCACCCGCGCCCTGGCCCTGAACAGCCCGCACAACCCCTCCGGGGCGAGCCTGCCACGCGGCACCTGGGAGGCGCTGGCCGAGCTGTGCGTGGCGCATGACCTGTGGCTGATCTCCGACGAGGTGTACAGCGAGCTGCTGTACGAGGGCGAGCACATCAGCCCCGCTAGCCTGCCGGGCATGGCGGGGCGTACGGCGACGTTGAACAGCTTGTCCAAGTCCCACGCCATGACCGGCTGGCGCATTGGCTGGGTGGTGGGCTCGGTGGAACTGGCCCAGCACCTGGAGAACCTGGCGCTGTGCATGCTGTATGGCTCGCCGGATTTCATCCAGGACGCGGCGGTGGTGGCATTGGAGCAGCGTTTGCCGGAATTGCAGGCGATGCGCGAGGCCTATCGCCAGCGCCGTGACCTGGTGTGCGCCTGCCTGGCCGGTTGCCCGGGCGTGAAGGCGCTCAAGCCTGACGGTGGGATGTTCGTGATGGTGGATATCCGTGAGACCGGGCTCAGCGCGCAGGCGTTTTCCAGCCGGTTGCTGGAGGCGCATGGCGTGTCGGTGCTGGCCGGGGAGGCGTTCGGGCCGAGCGCGGCGGGGCATATCCGCCTGGGGTTGGTGCTGGGGGCCGAGGCGTTGACCGAGGCCTGCCGGCGCATTGCCCGGTGTGCGGCGCAGGCGCTGGAGGGCAGGGCGGTCACCGGGTGAGGCGGATGGCCCTATCGCGGGGCACCTGTGGGGCTTGCCCTGCGATAGGGCCGGCCCTGTCACTCAACCCTCCACAACCTTCTCCACCGGCCGTTCGAACGCCACGAACAGCTGGTCGGCGGTGATCGCGCCCAGGTCCAGGCGCATGTTCGCCTCCAACAGGGCGAACAACTGGGTGAACACCTCGAACACCTTGCAGTGATCCTCCATCCCGGAAAACGGGTTGTCGATCTTCTCGGCGATCAGCGAGCTCTCCTGCACCGCGTCATACACCTCGCGCAAGGTGATCTCGCTGGCCGGCCTGGCCAGCGTCAAGCCACCGTGCGCTCCCCGCCACGACTTGAGGATATTGGCCTTGACCATCTGCGAGGCGAGGTTGCGCACCCGCGCCGGGTGCACCTTGACCCACTTGGCGATGGTGTCGGTGCGCAACTTCTGCGGCGCGTTGGCGGCCACGAACGAGAGGATGTACGAGGCGGTGATCAGGCGAGTCGATTGGCTCATCGGCAAGAATCCCTGGTGGAAACCGAAAGTGTGGGCCCTGTGAAAATCCATCTTGGCAGGGGCGTGGCAATGAGTCTAATGTATTTGTCACGATGACAATTACAAATATGCCGTCATCGCTGCCTGCGTTCCTTTCCTTGCGGTTCAACAGGGGCAATGCCATGAGCGATAACAACAACAAGATCACTCAAGCGATGCCCGACGGCGGCCTGCCGCGTCGGGAGTTCCTCAAGTTCGGCGCGGCGGCGGCCACCGTCGCCGGCGCCTTCTCGCTGGGCCTGTCGCTGCCGGCCTGGGCCGAAGGCACCACGCCGAAAGCCGGTGGCGTGCTGCGCATGGGCCTGGCCGGTGGCAGCACCACCGACTCGCGCGACCCCGGTTCCTGGAGCGACACCTTCACCTTCGTCGGCTTCTCGGCGGTGTACAACACCCTGAGCGAGATCGGCGTGGACGGCAGCGCCATCCCGGAGCTGGCCGAGCGCTGGGAATCCAGCCCGGACGCGCGGGTGTGGACCTTCTTCCTGCGCCAGGGTGTGACCTTCCACGACGGCAAGACCCTCGACGCCAGCGACGTGGTGGCGTCGATCCAGCATCATCTGGGCGAGAAATCCACCTCGGCGGCCAAGACTGTGCTCGGCGACGTCGCCCAGGTGCGCGCCGAGGATGCCGCCACCGTGGTGTTCGAGCTGCACTCGGGCAATGCCGACTTCCCCTACGTCGTCGCCGACTACCACCTGGTTATCATGCCCGCCAAGGACGGCGTGGCCGACTGGCAGGCGGGCACCGGCACCGGCGGTTATCGCCTGAAACGCTTCGAACCCGGCGTGCGCATGGACCTGGAGCGCAGCCCCGACTACTGGAAGCCGGGCAGGGCGCACTTCGCCAGCGCCGAGCTGCTGGCCATTGCCGACGGCGCGGCGCGGGTCAACGCGCTGGTCACCGGGCAGGTCGACGTGATCAACAAGGTCGACCTGAAGACCGTGGCGCTGCTCAAGCGCAACCCGCAGTTGGTGATCGAGGAAACCAAGGGCGCCCAGCACTACACCTTCCCGATGCTCTGCGACGCCGCGCAGTTCAAGGACAACAACGTGCGCCTGGCACTCAAGCACGCCATCGACCGCCAGGCCCTGCTGACCTCGGTGCTGTACGGCTATGGCCAGGTCGGCAACGACCACCCAATCCAGCCTGGCAGTCGCTTCATCAATGCCGCCCTGGAGCAACGCGCCTATGACGCCGACAAGGCGCGCTTCCACCTCAAGCAGGCCGGCCTCGATTCGCTCAAGGTGCGCCTGCAAGCCTCTGACGCCGCCTACACCGGCGCCGTGGACGCCTCGGTGCTGTTCAAGGAGCAGGCGCGCAAGGCCGGCATCGATATCGACGTAGTGCGCGAGCCGGCCGACGGCTTCTTCACCAACGTATGGATGAAGCAACCGTTCACCACCTCGTTCTGGTACTCCAGCCTCACCGCCGACCGCATGTTCAGCATCGGCTACGCGAAAGGCGCGGCGTGGAACGAGACGCACTGGGACAACCCGCGCTTCAACCAGTTGCTCAACGCCGCCCGCGGCGAGATGAACGCGCCGCTGCGCCAGGAGATGTACAACGAGATGCAGGCCCTGTGCCGCGACGACGGCGGGGCCATCGTGCCGCTGTTCGCCAGCTCCGTGGCCGCGCGCTCGCGGCGCGTGACCCACGGTGGCGCCACCGCGCCCTATGGCGAGCTCGATGGCCTGCGGCTGATCGAACGCTGGTGGCAGGCGTAAACCCCTTTCGTCGAGGACTGCACGGTGAATAGTCTCTGCAAACTGCTCGCCCAGCGCCTGGCCTTGGGCCTGCTGTCGCTGCTGGCGGTGTCGGTGATCATCTTCCTGGCCGTGGGCATGCTGCCGGGCGACGTGGCCCAGGCCATGCTCGGCCAGGCCGCGACCCCGGAAACCGTGGCCGCGCTGCGGACCCAGCTGGGCCTGGACCAGCCCGCGTTGGCGCGCTTCTTCCACTGGGCCTGGCAACTGCTGCACGGCGACCTGGGCGTGTCGCTGGCCAACCAGCGGCCGATCGCCGAGCTGATCGGCGCGCGCCTGGGCAACACCTTCAGCCTGGCCGTGCTGGCGGCGCTGATCTCGGTGCCGCTGGCGTTGCTGCTGGGCATGCTGGCGGCGCTATACCGCAACAGCGGGTTCGACCGCTTGCTCAATACCAGCGCGCTGAGCGCGGTGTCGTTTCCCGAGTTCTTCGTCGCTTATCTGCTGATCCTGGTGTTCGCGGTGAAGCTTGCGTGGCTGCCGAGCCTCTCCAACCTGGCCCCGGACGCGACCCTGGGCGAGGTGCTGGAGCGATCGCTGCTGCCGGTGCTGACCCTGAGCCTGGTGGTGGTGGCGCAGATGATGCGCATGACCCGCGCCTCGCTGATCAACCTGCTGGCCAGCCCGTACATCGAGATGGCCCGGCTCAAGGGCATCGGCCAGGCGCGGATCATCTTCCGCCATGCCTTGCCCAACGCCCTGGCGCCGATCGTCAACGTGGTGGCGCTGAACCTGGCGTACCTGGTGGTCGGCGTGGTGGTGGTCGAGGTGGTGTTCGTCTACCCCGGCCTTGGCCAACTGCTGGTCGATTCGGTGGCCAAGCGCGACATCCCGGTGGTGCAGGCGTGCAGCCTGATCTTCGCCGCCACCTACATCCTGCTCAACACCAGTGCCGACGTGCTGTCGATCGCCAGCAACCCGCGCCTGATGCATCCGAAGGGGTAGCCCATGAGCCTGTTCAAGCATTTGCGTCGCGCACCGCTGAGCGCGCAGTTCGGCCTGCTGGTGATCCTGCTGTACGTGATGGTGGCGTTGTTCGCGCCGCTGGTGGCGCCGTTCGGCGAGACCGAGGTGGTCGGCGAGGGCTTCGCGCCGTGGGGCGGGCAGTTCCTGCTGGGCACCGACAACCTGGGCCGGGACATGTTCAGCCGCCTGGTGTACGGCGCGCGCAACACCCTCGGCATCGCCTTCCTGACCACGCTGCTGGCGTTCGCCGTGGGCGGTTTCTGCGGCCTGATGGCGGCGATCCGCGGCGGTTGGGTCGACCAGGGGCTGTCGCGCGTGGTGGATATCCTCATGGCCATCCCGCAACTGATCTTCGCCTTGCTGATCCTCAGCGTGGTCGGCACCACCACCACTTCGCTGGTGCTGGTGATCGCGCTGCTCGACGCGACCCGGGTGTTTCGCCTGGCGCGAGCGGTGGCGATGACCGTGGTGGTGCAGGACTTCGTCGAGGCCGCACGGCTGCGCGGGGAAGGGCTGTGGTGGCTGGTCACCCGCGAGGTGCTGCCCAATGCCGCGGCGCCCTTGGTCGCTGAGTTCGGCCTGCGTTTCTGTTTCGTCTTCCTGTTCATCAGCGCGCTGTCGTTCCTCGGCCTGGGCCTCCAGCCGCCGACCGCCGACTGGGGCAGCATGGTGCGCGACAACGCGGTGCTGATCACCTTCGGCGACATCAGCCCGCTGCTGCCGGCGTTGGCGGTGGCGCTGATCACCGTGAGCGTGAATTTCGTCGTCGACTGGGTACTGCACCAGTCCAGCGGCCTGAAGGAGTGCTGAGCATGAGCGATACCCCGCTGTTGCAGATCCGCGACCTGCACATCGAAGGCCATTCCGACGACACCTGGCACCCCTTGGTGCGGGGCGTCGACCTGACCCTGCAACGCGGCGAGGTGCTGGGGCTGATCGGCGAGTCCGGGGCCGGCAAGTCCACCCTGGGGCTGGCCGCCATGGGCTACGTGCGCGACGGTTGCCGCATCAGCGGCGGCTCGGTGCGCTTCGATGGCCAGGAACTGGTTGGCGCCCATCCCGACGCCCTGCGCCGGCTGCGCGGCCTGCGCATTGCCTATGTCGCGCAGAGCGCGGCGGCGTCGTTCAACCCGGCGCACCGGCTGATCGACCAGCATGTGGAAACCGCGGTGATCAACGGCGGCATCGACCGCGCCCGCGCCGAGGCCGAAGCGGTCGAGCTGTACCGCGTGCTGCGCCTGCCCGACCCGGAGCGTATCGGCCAGCGCTACCCGCACCAGGTCTCCGGCGGGCAACTGCAACGGGTGATGACGGCCATGGCCATGGCCTGCCACCCGGACCTGATCATCTTCGACGAGCCCACCACGGCGTTGGACGTGACCACGCAAATCGAGGTGATCGCCGCCATCCGCGATGCGGTCAAGCGCTTCGGCAGCGCGGCCCTCTACATCAGCCACGACCTGGCGCTGGTGGCGCAGATCGCCGACCGCATCATGGTGCTGCGCCACGGCAGGTTGGTGGAGGAGGCCGCCACCCGCGCCATGCTCGACGCACCCAGCCAGGACTACACCAAGTCGCTGTGGGCCGTGCGCAGTTTCCACACTGCGCCCAAGCCGAGCCAGCCCGAGCAGCGGCCCTTGCTGGAGGTGCGCAACGCCTCGGCCAGCTATGGCGCGCAGCCGGTGCTGCATGACGTGTCGCTGAGCGTGCAGCGCGGCCAGACCCTGGCGGTGATCGGCGAGTCCGGCAGTGGCAAGAGCACCAGCGCGCGGTTGATCACCGGCTTGCTGCCGCCTTCCAGCGGCCAGGTGCTGTACGACGGCGAGGCGCTGCCGGCGGACTATCGGCGGCGCAGCAAGGCGCAGCTGCGGCGCATCCAGATGATCTACCAGATTCCCGACACCGCACTTAACCCGCGCCAGCGCATCGCCGACATCATCGGGCGCCCCTTGGCCTTCTACCTGGGCCTCAAGGGCAAGGCGTTGCGCGCACGGGTGGCCGAGTTGCTGGAGATGATCGAACTGGACCCGGCGACGTTCATGGACCGCCAGCCCCGCGAGCTGTCCGGCGGGCAGAAGCAGCGGGTGTGCATCGCCCGCGCCCTGGCTGCCGAGCCTGAGTTGATCATCTGCGACGAGGTCACCTCGGCGCTCGATCAGCTGGTGGCCGAAGGCGTGCTCAAGTTGCTCGACCGTCTACAACGCCAGTTGGGCGTGGCCTACCTGTTCATCACCCACGACGTGGCCACGGTGCGCGCCATCGCCGACCAGGTGCTGGTGATGCAGCGCGGCCGAGTGGTCGACCACGGCAGCCGCGAGGCGATCTTCACCCCGCCGCACCAGCCCTACACGGGCCTGTTGTTCTCCTCCGAGCCGCAGATGGACCCGGACTGGCTCGACCGCCTGCTGGCCCGGCGCGCCAGCGCTTCTTCCCCGCAACCTGTCGAAGGACAACCTTCATGAATGTATTGATCGTCCACGCCCACCCCGAACCGCAGTCCTTCACCGCCGCCCTGCGCGACCAGGCCGTCGAGACCTTCCGCGCCCAGGGCCACCCGGTTCAGGTCAGCGACCTGTACGCCATGGGCTGGAACCCGGTGGCCAGCGCCGAGGATTTCAGCCGCCGCGAGAACCCCGGCTACCTGGTGTATGCGCTGGAGCAGCGCCTGGGGGTCAAGAGTGGCTCGATCGCCGCGGACATCCAGCAGGAGCTGGACAAGCTGCTATGGGCGGACCTGCTGGTGCTGAACTTCCCGATCTTCTGGTTCTCGGCGCCTGCCATGCTCAAGGGCTGGATCGACCGGGTGCTGGTGTCGGGGGTGTGTTATGGCGGCAAGCGCTTCTACGACCAGGGTGGCCTGGTGGGCAAGAAGGCGCTGGTGACCGTGACCCTGGGTGGGCGTGAGCACATGTTCGGCGAGGGGGCCATCCATGGGCCGCTGGAGGACATGCTCCGGCCGATTCTGCGCGGCACCCTGGCGTATGTCGGTTTCGAGGTGTTGCCACCGTTCGTGGCCTGGCATGTGCCGTACATCAGTGACGAGGCGCGCCGGGATTTCCTCGGGCAGTACCGCGAGCGCCTGGAGCACCTGGCGGATGATCAGCCGCTGGTGTTCCCGCGTCTGGAACAGTTCGACGAGGCGTTGTATCCGCTGTGACGTCGTCGCTGCAAGCCCGCACACGGGCCACACCGCCCCTGTAGGTGCGGGCTTGCCGCGCGAAGGGCCCGCGATAACCAGCGACCTGCCCAAAAACGACCACCCACACATTCGGGGTATGTCTCGACCCGTCGAATGCGCCGATAGTGACCTCGTCAGCTCGACCCAGAGCACTCACACGACGGAGTTGCTATGCGCAAGGCACTGAAGGTGATTGGCAGTCTGCTGCTGGCGTCCACCGCCACGCTGTCGCAGGCCGCAGAGGTGGATACCGGCAACACGCTCAGGCTCTACAACTGGACCGACTACATCGGCGAAACCACCCTGGCCGACTTCGAGAAGGCCACCGGTATCAAGGTGGTCTACGACACCTTCGACGGCTACGAGACCGTGCAGACCAAACTGCTCACCGGCCGTTCCGGCTACGACCTGGTCATGCTCAATGCCTCGCTGGTGCCGCCGCTGATCCAGGCCGGAGTGTTCCAGCCACTGGACAAGCAGCAACTGCCCAGCTGGCACAACCTCGATGAGCAGGTGGTGCGCAACCTGCAAGGCTACGACCCGGGGCTGAAGTACTCGGCGCCCTATACCTGGGGCAGCTCCGGGGTCACCTACAACGTCGACAAGATCAAGGCACGCATGCCCGACGCGCCGATCGGCTCGCTGGCCATGCTGTTCGACCCCAAGGTCGTCTCGCGCTTCGCCGACTGCGGCGTGACCCTGATGGACGCGCCCACCGAAGTCATCCCGCTGGCCCTGCAATACCTGGGCAAGGACCCCCGCAGCGCCGCGCCTGCCGACCTCAAGGCCGCCGAGCAACTGCTGTTGAACATCCGCCCCTACATCCGCAAGTTCGACTCGGTCAACTACCTCACCAGCCTGCCCAACGGCGACGTGTGCCTGGCCCTGACCTGGTCCGGCGACTATGCCACCGCCCAGGCCCGCGCGGTGGAAGCGAAGAAGGACATCAAGCTGTCGTTCTTCATCCCCCAGGAAGGCTCGCTGATCTGGTTCGACAACCTGTACATCCCCAAGGACGCGCCCAACGCCGGCAACGCCCACCGCTTCCTCGAGTTCCTGTTGCAGCCGCAGACCATGGCCAAGGTGACCAACTTCATCCACTACGCCAACAGCAACGCGGCGGCCACGGCGCTGGTGCAGGCCGATATCCGCCAGGATCCGGCGATCTACCCCGACGAGCAGACCCGCCAGCGCCTGTTCGCGCAGAAGACCCAGAGCCCCAAGGACATGCGCGCGATCACGCGGGTCTGGAGCTCGGTCAAGACCGGTTTCTGAACCCATTCACCCAAGGAGCTGCCCATGGCCATCCCAAGCAAAGCCTTCGCCCCGACCCATGACCCGCTGGTGGAGGCTGACAAGGCCCACTACATGCACGGCTACCACGTGTTCGACGAGCACCGCGAGCAGGGTGCGCTGAACATCGTCCAGGGCGACGGCGCCTACATCCGTGACACCCACGGCAACCGCTTCCTCGACGCCGTCGGTGGCATGTGGTGCACCAACATCGGCCTGGGCCGCGAGGAGATGGCGCTGGCCATCGCCGACCAGGTGCGCAAGCTGGCGTACTCCAACCCGTTCTCCGACATGGCCAACGACGTCGCCATCGAACTGTGCCAGAAGCTCGCGCAGCTGGCCCCGGGCGACCTGGACCACGTGTTCCTCACCACCGGCGGCTCCACCGCCGTGGACACCGCCTACCGGCTGATCCAGTACTACCAGAACTGCCGTGGCAAGCCGGACAAGAAGCACGTCATCGCCCGCTACAACGCCTACCACGGCTCCACCACCCTGACCATGTCGATCGGCAACAAGGCCGCCGACCGGGTGCCGGAGTTCGACTACGCCAACGACCTGATCAGCCACGTTTCCAACCCCAACCCGTACCGTGCCCCGGACGACATGGACGAAGCCGAGTTCCTCGACTTCCTGGTGGCCGAGTTCGAAGACAAGATCCTCTCGCTGGGCGCCGACAACGTGGCGGCGTTCTTCGCCGAGCCGATCATGGGCTCGGGGGGCGTGATCATTCCGCCCAAGGGCTATTTCCTGCGCATGTGGCAGCTGTGCCAGACCTACGACATCCTGTTCGTCGCCGACGAAGTGGTGACCTCCTTTGGCCGGCTCGGCACCTTCTTCGCCAGTGAAGAGCTGTTCGGCGTGCAGCCGGACATCATCACCACCGCCAAGGGCCTGACCTCGGCCTACCTGCCGCTGGGCGCGTGCATTTTCTCCGAGCGCATCTGGAAGGTGATCGCCGAGCCCGGCAAGGGCCGCTGCTTCACCCACGGCTTCACCTACAGCGGCCACCCGGTGTGCTGCACCGCGGCGCTGAAGAACATCGAGATCATCGAACGGGAGAACCTGCTGGCCCACGTCAATGACGTCGGCGGCTACCTGGAGCAGCGCCTGCAGACCTTGCGCGAGCTGCCGCTGGTGGGCGACGTGCGTTGCATGAAGCTGATGGCGTGCGTCGAGTTCGTCGCCGACAAGGCCAGCAAGGCGCTGTTCCCCGATGCGGTCAACATCGGCGAGCGCATCCACAGCAAGGCCCAGGCCAAGGGGCTGCTGGTGCGGCCGATCATGCACCTGAACGTGATGTCGCCGCCGCTGATCATTACCCGCGCACAGGTGGACGAGATCGTCGACACGCTGCGCCAGTGCATCCTCGAGACCGCGCGTGAACTCAGCGCGCAAGGCCTGTACGACGGCCGATGAGCAGCCTGCAACGGGCTGTGCGAGGGCGTGCCCGGCAGGCTAGACTGCCGGGCATGACCCATGCGACCCCCGACACGCCCCTGACCCTCACCCTTGGTGCCTTGCAGCAATGGCACGCGGCGCTGCAACGCGCCCTGGCCCATAGCGATACTCCGGACGCCTTGGCGCAACTGGCGGCGGCGCTGAGTCACCTGGTGGCGGTGGAGTCGATGATGATCAGCCTCGAATGCCAGGGCAGGGCGCCGCGCCTGCTGTACCAGCAAGGCATTCCCGAGCGCCACCGCGACGCGGTGCTCAACCGCTACTTTGCCGCCGGCTACCTGCTCGACCCGTTCTGCCTGGCGGTGCAGAGCGGTCTGGCCGAAGGCTTCTACCACCTGCAGGACATCGCCCCGGACAACTTCTTCGACAGCGATTACTACAAGGCCTATTACCTGGGCACCGGTTGCAGTGAAGACAGCTACTACATCGTCGACCTCAGCGACGGTCGCAAGATCTCCCTGAGCCTGTTCCAGGGCTGCAGCGGAGCGCGCCTGAGCCAGGGCCAGATCGACCTGCTGCGGGCCGTCGAGCCGATGGTTCGCGAGCTGCTCGGCCGCTATGCCCGCCACAACCTGGAACCCGGCACCGCCAGCGTCGAGCGCGGCAGCCTCCAGGCCGCGTTCGACAGTTTCGGCTGCCAGGTGCTCACCGACCGCGAGCGCGAAGTGGCGCACATGATCCTGCGCGGGCATTCGGTGAAATCCACCGCCATCGAGCTGGGCATCTCGCCGGAAACCGTGCGCATGCACCGCAAGAACCTGTACCTGAAATTGGCGATCAATTCGCAGTCGGAGCTGTTCGCGCTGTTCATCGACTGGTTGCGCCAAGGCTAGGCGCGTTGTACCGCCGTGTATCCAGCCTGGGCTGGGATACAGACGGACGCGATTCACTGACACGCTGGATACACACCTCTGCTGAACTGCATTGATCGCCACGTTCGATGGCGCTCATCCGTTCCAGGGGCCTGACCATGACAATAAAGAACCTGCCTGATGCACCCACCGCGCACACTGCCGTGCGCCACCTGCGGGTAGACCGCTACACCCACGGCATCATCGGCCCGAGCCAGGCCATGCTCGGCCCGCTGGCCGACGGTGGCACGCTGGTGACCGGCACGCCGCCGGGCTGCTGGGGGCCGATGATCACCCCGGCATTCGAGGGCGGCCATGAGGTGACCCAACCGGTGGCGATCGAGGGCGCCGAGGTCGGCGATGCCGTGGCGCTGAAGATCCAGCGCATGCGCGTGACCTCGCTGGCGACCTCGTCCGGGGTCATGCAGTTCGTCGAAGGGCGCTACCACGGCGACCCGTTCGTGGCCAAGTTCTGCGCCGCCTGCGGCACCGAGCACCCGGCCAGCCATGTCGATGGCATTGGCGAGGAGGCGATCCGCTGCAGCCATTGCGGCGCCGAGGTGAATGCCTTCCGCTTCAGCCATGGCTACGTGATCGTCCTCGATCAGGAGCACCAGGTCAGCCTCACCGTCAACCAGGACGTGGCCAACACCTTGGCTGGCGATGCCGCGCAGATGTCGGTATTGCCGGAGCTTGCGGCGCAACACTCGATCCTTTCTCTGGCCCGCGCCGACATGCCCGGCGTGGCCGCACACATGCGTCCGTTCCTCGGCAACATCGGCACCACGCCCGCCGTGGACATGCCCGACTCGCACAATTGCGCCGACTTCGGCCAGCACCTGATCGACGCCCCGCACCGTTTCAGCCTCACCCGTGAAGCCCTGCACGCCGCCAAGACCGACGGCCACATGGACACCAACTCGGTGCGCGAGGGTTGCATCCTGATCTGCCCGGTGAAGGTGCCCGGTGCCGGCGTGTACATGGGCGACATGCACGCCCAGCAGGGCAACGGCGAGATCGCCGGCCACGCCACCGACGTGTCGGGCGAGACTGAGCTTACGGTAGAGGTGATCAAGCACCTGACCCTCGACGGCCCGATCCTGCTGCAGAACCTCGACGACCTGCCGCCGATGGCCCGGCCGATGACCGCCGAGCAGCGCCAGCGGGTGCGTGAACTGGGCGAGCGCTGGGGGCAACGGGAGATCGAACACAACGGCCCGATCACCTTCATCGGCAGTGGCGAAGACCTCAACGTCGCGACCAAGAATGGCCTGCAACGCGCCGCCGCAGTGACCGGGCTGCCGTATGACGAGGTGCTGAACCGCGCGACGATCACCGGTTCCATCGAGATCAGCCGGTTGCCGGGCACGGTCCGGGTGACCTTCCTGTGCCCGATGGCAGTGCTGGACCGGATGGGTATTGGCCACCTGGTGCGTGAGAAATACTTGCTCGACTGACCTGCACGGGGCCTGGCTGCACCAGGCGATGGCACTTCAGTACCCACTTTGTGCGTTTTTTGGCCGTACCGTGCATACGTAGCAAATTTTTCAGACTCGTCTGTAGGGCTGTTGCTTTAACTCGTACAGACGAGTATTTTCTTTACAAGTTGTTACCCAAGCAGCGCTATAAAAACCACAAAGACAAAGCACATGAGCCTCGATTATTCGAAGATTGACAGCGGGACGCTGCACAACCTCGGTGGTCGCTACAGCCGTGAACAGCCCGCCCTGCTACAACCTTGCATGATGGCAAGTTGGAATGAACTGACCTTGGGTTCATGTTCAACGGCCTTTCATTGTCGTGGGCACACTATGCCCCGATGTTGTCGATTACTCCCTGCACTGACTGCGAAGTACTGAGCGAACGCCCAGTCAGCGCTCGGTCTTACTTTATTCACGCTAGGAACGGCCAACTCAGTGTTGGCTGAAGCGTGCGTTCGTGCTCAATGAATACTAACGTGTCGTGGCTGAGCCATTGCCGAGGGAGGCGTTCGTCCGATAAATAATCAATCCTTGAAAAAGAGGCGTGTCGCCTATTCGACAGTGTTGAGATGACCTGCCGTCATCCACCCCACCGCCCATTATAAGAAGCTGGCCATCCGAGTCCGTGATGATCAATACATGCTTATTGGTTAGAGAGGTATTGCCATGCCTGCTGGCGCTATATTCATATCGTTCGACGCCGTCGCGGTGTCGGGTATTACCGTCGAAGCCCTGAAACTTGCGAAGAAACTCCTGCACCAGGGAATTGTCTCGCACCTTGACCTGGGCTATGAAATCAAGATCGACAAGGGCAACTTCAATAAGCCTTACGACCAGGAAAAAGACCTCTATAACGGCCTGTTCAACCTGGTGCGGGTCGAGGCGGTCGATACGCTGCCTTATTACAACGTCGAGTTCATCGCGTATTTGCACAGTGCCCTGATCGCGCAAACCCTTGCAGTGCCCGAGCACGAGAAAGACGCGCTGCTGGCCGCCATGGAAACCTCGGCGCAGGCGTTGTCCCAGCGCATCGTGCAACTGTGGGAGTCGCTCGACATCCGTCACGTCATCGTCGAGAACGGCACGCTGCCGGAAAACATCATCTACACCCGCGCGCTGTACCTGGCCATCGAGGCCTACGGCAACCGCCATGCCCTGGGGCGCTTCGTCATCTGGCGTGATCACGACCTGATGTGGAGCAGCGAAAAAACCGTGATGAAGTACGGCCCGGAGCCTTACCCGCATGCGATCAAGCCTGTCAGGTCGGCGCATATCACCTACGTGACGCTGAACGAAGACCTCAAGCGCAAGCTCGAGGCGTGGTGCGATCACCAGGTGGAGGTGCAGGTGCGCAAGAACACCTATGACTTCGCCGACCTGCGTCCACGGCCGGATATCAAGGAGCGCCTGGACATCCGCGCCAGTGACCTGCTGATCGCCCGCACCACGCGTCTCATCGCCCAGAAACGCCCGGACCGGGACATTCACCTGGTGCATGCCTTGAATCGACGCTTCATCGATGAAGGCAAGCACACGCGGGTTTACCTCGCGCTCGCTGGCGACCCGCACGAACAACCTGGCTACGCCGCGCAACTGGTGAACTTGATCAGTGACTTGCAAGTAGAGCCCTACGTGAAGTTTCTCGGCGCGTTATCGCATGACGACATGCCCTGCACCGAAGCGTCATTTACCGTCGAAGACTTGTATCACGCCTGTGACGTGGTTTCTTTTCTGACGTCGTGGGGCTACGACAGTTATGGCAACCCCATCGGCGAAGCCATCAGCAGCCAGCGCTGCTATATAACCAGTCACTACGAGTATTACCAGGAAGTGTATGGGCAGCACGGCTTCCAGGCGCCGATCCTGCAAACTTCCCAGGCGCATGATGGCTTGCCCGATGACGGGTTCGTCGAACAGGTCTACCAACTGCTTAATGATAGCGCGCGCCGGGAGGCTGTGGCGCGACATAATTTCGACATTGGCAAGCGAGTGCTCTCCAATAACGTAATGGATATGTTGGACTTGAGTGTTTCCGGAGGAATTATGCGTGATGCTGTATTTGTGTCGGTGGTGCTGCCGGTCTATAACGAAAGCGACCGGATCGATGCCGTGCTGGAGTCGCTGTTCAATCAACGCAGCCACGCGGGGTTGGTCACCCACGCCACTTACGAGTTGATCATTGTCGATAACAACTCAACCGACGACTCGGTGGCGAAGATCGAGCGCTTTCGTGAGCGCAACCCGTCCCTGGATATTCATGTGATTACGGAAACTGTCCAGGGCGTGTCTTCGGCGAGAAAGCGCGGCATGGACTACGCCTCGTTGCGTTCGAAGGAACGCGATATACGCCTGGGTGTAAATAATCGTCATTACATTGCCTCCGCCGATGCCGATTGCACGGTCGACCCGTATTGGCTGCATGCCTTGATCGACAAGATGGTGGTGGAAAACGGCGACTTGGGGACGTGCAACTACTATTACAACGAGGCGCACTTTGGCAAACGGCCAAACTTGTATAACGAGATCCAGAAAACCCTGCGCTGCCGTGAAATGTCGTTTTCCCTGTTCGGCGGATTTCCCGACGGCAAGGGCTTCGCCGTCGAGCGGCAACTGTACGACCGGGTCGGCGGTATCGAGATCTTCTACCAATTGGACAAGGGCCGTTTCGTCGAGCACCTGTCCGATGACTGGGACTTCGGCATCCGTGTGATCGCCTGGGGTGGCAAGCCGGTGTACGCCCATGACTCGCGCATCGAGATCAACAGCCGGCGGGTCGACACCATCCTCGATGAGGTGATCACCGGCAACGCCTATGGGCAGGACGGCATCATCATCATGAAGGACGTGCGCCCGGACGTCGAACAGCAGACCCCGACGCTGCGTGACACCACGCCCGAGCAATCGCGGCAGGCCTGGGAATACTCGATCAAGGACTACGTGCCCAAGAACATCGTGCTGCCGGCGCTGCTCAACCCGCAGATCCTGCTGGAAAACCCCGCCGTGCGCGCCTTCTTCGGCGAGCCGGTGGCCGACCGCCTTTACCAGCGCATCCACGAGATCAAGCAGCAGAGCCGGGTGATCGACTTCAAGCCGATCCATGCCTACAAGACACCGTCGTACCGCCTGTATTTCGAGTTCCGTGAGGACATCTTCAGCGCCCTGCGTCGCGCCGTCGGCGATGACATCGGCTTCCCGCCGCCGTTGCCCACCTGCCTGGACGACGTCGAGCCCGACGACTTCCAGCGCTTCGTTCACTATTTCGCCGAAGACCGCGAGTCGGGCGAAGCACACAACTATTTTGCCAACGGCGGGGTGTTCTGATGAGCGGCGAAGCACTGCATTCACTCAATGATATCGACCCGAACTACCCGGTCCCGCGGGTCCATGAGTTCCTCGCGCACCCGGACAACCGCGACTTTCTGGAGTATGTGCACAACGACCCGTTCGGCTGCCATGTGTTCCCGGGCGACCTACCCGACTACCCCCTGGCTTCGTTCTTCGCCGACATGGACCGCGAACTCGCCCAGGCCAAGCAGATTCATTTGTGGGCGTACATTCCCACCTGCCGCTACCGCTGCCATTTCTGCCAATACCCGACGGTGATCCTCAACCCGAAGGCGGCCTCGTCGCAGGCCGTGTTCCGCGACGTGGTCGACTACAACATCAAGGAAGCGAGCCTGTGGCTGCAGAAGGTGCCCAGCCTGGCCAAGGCCGAGGTCGGTGAATTCAATATCTTCGGCGGTACGCCGTCGCTGCTGCCGGAGTCGGAGCTGCGTCGCCTGATGGCGTTCTACCGCAGCCACTTCAACTTCTCGGCCGCCACCCTGCGCTTCGAGGGCGAGCCCGGCACGCTGAACAAGCCGTACCTGTCGCTGCTCAAGGAGCTGGGCTTCACCAAGATCAGCTTCGGCGCGCAATCCTTCGACGACCGCATCATTGCGGCCTGCGGGCGCATGCATTCGGCCGAGGAGTGCGTGGAGACCATCCACCACGCCCGTTCGATCGGCCTCGACTGGGTCAGTGTCGACCTGATCTACGGCATGCTCGGCCAGAGCGTCGACGACGTGAAGTACGACATGCACAGGGCCCTGGAGCTTGAGCTGTCGCACGTGGTGATCAGCAAGCTGCACATGGAAGAGTTCATGAAGACCCGCACCGGTGTCTCCGGCGAAAAGCAGAGCCACTGGCAGCGCAAGGGCCTGATCAGCATGAACGACATGACCTTCCCGGGGCTGGGCAAGCAGTACCAGATGCGCGAACTGGTCGAGCAATACCTTGCGCCCAGCTACCGCGAGCACCCGACGATGTACTTCCACCAGAACGACCTGCCGGCGGAAAAGTGGAAAGGCCTGATCACCGACCTGCCGACCCAGTACCCGGAAGTGGCGATCGGCCTGGGCGGCAGTTCCAAGTGCACGCGCGCCGAGGCGATCAACATCACCGGCTACGCCAAGTACAAGCAGGCCCTGGACGAAGGCCGCCTACCGATCGACGAGAGCCGCGGGGTGTCGCCCCTGCAGCGCGAAGTGAACGCCTTCAAGATGGCGCTCTCGACCCTGGTGCCGGTGGACGACGCGGTGTTCCGGCAACGCTTCGACGGGCGCAGCTTCCATGACAACCCGATCATCGCCCGCACCCTGCAGGCCTTGGTCGAAAAGGACCTGGTCGGCATCGAAGGCGATCGAGTGACGCTGACGGCCAATGGCGTGACGCTGGTCGAGGCGATCATCAACACCCAGTTCGCCGCGCCCGAGGCCTGAAGGAGAGCATCGATGCCACAGCACGACACACCATCTACACGGGTCTTCAGCTTCTACTACATCGCCATCGACACCGAGGCTGGCGTCACGCCGACGCAATTCGAGACCTTCGTGCGTGAGCGGGGAGTGCACATTCCCTGCTACCCCGGTTGGAGCTGGACCTTGTTGCGCGGCCTTCGCGGCGAGCGAACCGGGCAGTACCTGATGCTGTTCGAAATCGACAGCGTCGAGCAACGCGACCGCTACATCGGCGCGGACGGCAACAAGACCGAGCAGGCCCGGCGATTCTGGCGCGATCACCCGCAGGCGCTGGAACTGCTCGCCGAGTGGAAGCGCTACGGCACCTTCAGCGAATTGCCGACGATTTTCACCGACTACCGGCTGCTGGCGGAAAACCGCAACAGCACCGTGCCGCCGGGGCCGCGCTACCAGGCGCGGCCCGGGCAGGCGCCGATCGCCCGGGTGATCGGCCTGCACACCCTGGCCCTGCGCCCGGATGTGCAGGCCCACACCTTCGAGACGTTCATCGCCGAGAACCACGCGCGCATCGAAGACTACCCGGACTGGAAGTTCCACCTGCTCAAGGGCGAGCGCGGCAACCGCCTGGATCCCTACGTGGTGATGATGGAGATCGCCAGCCTCGAGGCGCTCGACGTGTTCTACCCGGAGCCGGACATCGCCACCGACGAGGCGGCGAAGTTCGCCCAGGCACACCGCGACACCAAACAGATGTACGAGGAGTGGAAGCAACTGGCGTCGTTTTCCGGCTCGCCGCAGCTTTACACCGACTACCTGGCGGTGGCGCAGAGCCTGAGCTGAGGTGATTCCCCGGCCCGTGACGCGTGCGCGGGCCGTTGCAACCCTACGAGGTTTCTTGTCGTGAATACCCGAGTGCTCGACCCCCTGCTGGCGACGAACCTGCGCCAGCAGGGGGCTACCCGCCGTATCTTTTTCATCGCCGGGCTCGGCATGGCGTGCTGGGCGCCGCTGATTCCCTACGTCAAGGCGCGGCTGGGCGTCGACGATGGCCTCCTGGGCCTGTTGCTGTTCTGCATCGCCGCGGGGTCCATGCTGGTGATGCCGTTCGCCGGCCGGGCCATCGACCGCTTCGGTTGCCGCAGCCTGATCCTGGCCTGTGCAGCGGTGTTCTGCCTGGTGCTGCCGTTCATGATGCACGCCGACTCCCCCGTGCAGATCGGCATCGCCCTGCTGGCCTTCGGTGCGGTGAATGGCTTGTTGGATGTGTCGATGAATGCCCAGGCGGTGATCGTCGAGCGCGACAGCGGCCAAGCGAAGATGTCCGGCTTCCATGGTTTCTACAGCATTGGCAGCGTCGCCGGGGCCGGTGGCGTGAGCCTGCTGCTGTGGGCCGGGCTGGCACCCTTGCAAGCGATCACGCTGGTTGTCGCGGTGATGGCGTTGCTGGCCTGGCAGGCGGCCGGCCACCTGCTGCGCCGGCGCCCGCAGGCAGCCCGCGAGGCCAGTGGCACGTTCCAGGCACTGGCCCAGCCCGGGATCCTGCTCATCGCGCTGCTGTGCTTTTTCATTTTCATGATCGAAGGCGCGATGCTCGACTGGTCGGCGGTGTTTCTGCACGCCGAGCGTGGCCTGGACAAGCGCCATGCCGGCTTCGGTTTCACCCTGTACGCCATTGCCGTGGCGCTGTGCCGCTTGCAGGGCGATCGCCTGGTCGACGCCATCGGTCGACCCCGCCTGCTGATGCTTGGCGCCGGTTGTGCGGCGATCGGCCTGCTGTCGATCGTCACGCTGCAGCAGCCGGCCCTGGCCCTGGGCGGGTTCATCCTGGTGGGCGTCGGCCTGTCCAACATCGTGCCGATCCTGTTCAACGTCGCCGGCAACCATCCCGGCTTTGCGCCTGGCTTCGCCTTGTCGGCGGTCACCCTGATTGGCTACACCGGCCTGCTCAGTGGCCCGGCGCTGATCGGTTTCATTGCCCAGCACGCGAGCCTCACCGCTGCCTTTGGCGCGGGTGGGGTGGTCATGCTGGCGGTGTGCGCCAGTGCTCGACGCATCCTTCGCTGAGGCCTGGCGCCTCGTCCCTGACGTCATCAACCCCTGGAGTCATCATGAGTCAAGCAACCGCGGCGGTGTTCAGCCTGCACTACATTGGCCTCAACCTGAAAAAGGGTGTGACGGCCAGCCATTTCGAAGCCTTCGTGCGCGAGCGTGGGGTAGGCATCCCGGCCTACCCAGGCTGGCGCTGGACCTTGCTCAAGGGCCTGCGCGGCGAGCGGGAAAACCAGTACCTGATGCTGTTCGAAGCCCCCAGCGCCGAAGACTACGCCTTTTATATCGACAGCAACGGCGACCCGACCGCCCATGCGCGTGACTTCTGGCAGCAGCATGACCAGGCCCTGGCGCTGATTGCCGAATGGAAGACCTTTGCCACCTACGCCGAGCGACCGACGATCTTCTCCACCTACGCCTTGTTGGCGCAGAACGACAAAAGCTCACTGGCCGAAGGCCCCAACTACCGCGCGGCCCCTGGTCAGCCACCGCAGGCACGGGTGGTGGGCATCCATAACCTGGCGCTGCGCCCTGGAGTGACGACACAAGCCTTCGACGCCTTCATCACCGGCAATGTCCAGCGCATCGACGACTACCCCGGTTGGAAATTCCATATGCTCAAAGGGCAGGGCGGTAGCCGCATCGACCAGTACGCGGTGATGCTGGAAATCGAGAGCCTCGCGTCGTTGAACGCCTTCCACCCCGGGATGGACGTGGCCACCGAAAAATCCCTGACGTTCGTGCGCGAGCACCCCGAAAGCGAGCGTATGTACGACGAGTGGCGGCAGTTGGCATCGTTCTCGGGCGCGCCGCAGCTGTACACCGACTACATCGCCATCGCGGGCAACGGCGACTGAGGGTAGCCGCCCGCGCTCATCGCGAACCCCGCCAAAGATGGGGCCGCGATGAGCGCTGTCAGCGGCTCACAGGCACACCGGTTTCTGGACCCCACCTCCGACCCTCGCCCCTTTGAATGCTTCGGGCGTTGCCTCGACGCGTTTTCAAGGGCAGAATCGCGCCTTGGTTACATGGTACATACCACAGTACGAAACCCAAGGAGTTCCTAATGCCCCGTGGCGGTGTAGACAAGGCAGCTGTGCGGCACGCACGCCAGGCGCTGATTGCCCGTGGTGAACATCCCAGTATCGATGCGGTACGTATTGAACTAGGCAACACAGGTTCGAAAACCACCATCCATCGCTACCTCAAGGAGCTGGAGGCCCAGCCGTCCCAGGCACAACTGGGCAGTGCTGCGTTGAGCGCGCCCTTGACCCTTTTGGTCGAACAGTTGGCGGCCCAACTGCAAGAGGAGGCCCAGGCCCGCATCGACGCCGCCGAAGCCGCCTTCGAAGAGCAACGCGAGCAGCTTCAGGCCCAGGTGGAGCTGGCCCGGCAAGCACTGGCCGCCGCGCACCAACAGCAGCAGGTCCAGGCCAACGCCTTGGCCGCTGAATCGGAGCGCCTCGCGGCCACCCAGAACAGTCTCCAGGCCGAACAACTGCGCAACGCCACCCTCAACCAGGCCGTGGGCGACTTGCAGTTGCGCGTGGCCGACAAGGACGAGCAGATGCAGAAGTTGCAGGCAGAGATCCAGCGTTTGCAGCAAGGCCTGGCGTTCAGGCAGGAGGAGGCCACGCGCCTGCACCGCGACAACGAACGGCTGCAAGCGCAAAGCCGCCAGGGCGCAGAAGCGCGCAAGGTGCTGCAAGAGCAGTTGGAGCAGCGTGATGCCCAAGTGCAGGGGCTGCGCTCGATCCTGGCCCAGGCCCAGGGCGCCAGCGATGAAATGCGCCGGCAGCTACAGGTCTGCACCCAGGAACTGGAAGCGAAGCGCGAGGCGTGCGTCGAGCAGGCGCGTCAGGTCGAGCGCTTGCAGGAGCGTCTGTCCCGATGCCTGGGGCGGGCCTCGACTGATTGAGGGGGGCTCACGGTCTTTGGTGCTTCTCTGGCGGCCCTCAGAGAAACGCCAGCATCCGCTTCACATCCGGCGGCGAGTCGGAGGCATTGGCCTTCTGCGCCCAGCGCAATGCCGCGGCACTGGCGATTTCCGAGCGTGACTCGATACTCCTGGCCACGCCGCCCACCGAACGATCACCGAAACCCAGCAACGAGCAGCCGTTGTTGATCAGCACGAAGAAGGCCATCACCCAGAACTTCCCGCAGGTCATGACACCAGCCCCTCGGCGTTGATGGCCGTGAGCGAAAGCATGAACACGATGTAGCCAAGGATCGCGACGTAGGCGCCTTGCTTGAATGAAGTGAGAAGGGCGGTGGCCATGCTGGCAGCTCCACAGGTTGCTTGTGAGGCCAAGCATGGCGAAGTCGAACAGTGCCGAGAAACGATGTTCAGCGATTCAGATTATCGATGAGCCTGATTATTGAGAAGGCTAATCGGTGCGATAGAGATCGATGGACGAGATGAGAGGCCGGGCAGGTTGTTCGCCCGGCTTCTCGCTCACCCCGAGCGTGGCAGCGACGCCGGCCCCAGCGCGCTACTCACCGGCGAGCCCGGCATCAGGGCCTCCTGCATGGTGCGCATTTTCAGCACGCTTTCGCGGTACTCGCTGTCCGGGTCCGAGCCACTCACCAGCCCGCACCCGGCGAACAGCGTCGCCTGGTCGCCCTTGAGCAGCGCGCAGCGCAGCGCCACGGCGAACTCGCCGTCGCCCTGGTCGTCTAGCCAGCCCACGGGCCCGGCATACCAGCCCCGGTCGAGCTGCTCGCACTGGCGGATGTACGCCAGCGCTTGCTGGCGTGGCAAGCCGCCCACGGCGGGCGTCGGGTGCAGGCGCTCGAGCACTTCGAGCAGGCCCATGCCTGGCTTGAGCTCGCCCTGCACCGGGGTGAGCAGGTGCTGGACATTGGGCAGTCGGTGCAGTTGCGCACGGCTGGCGATCTCCAGCGCTGTGCAGCAAGGCGCCAGATGTTGGCGCAGGCTGGCAACCACCATTTGGTGTTCGGCGTTGTCCTTGAGGCTGGCCAGCAGTTGCGCGCCGAGGCGGATGTCCTCCTCGCTGTCGCCTCCGCGTGGCGCGGTACCGGCCAGGGCCATGGTGTGCAGCGTGCGCTGCTTCACACGCAGCAGGCGCTCGGGGGTGGCGCCGAGAAAACAACTGCGCCCCCGGGCGAAGGCGAACAGGTAGGCGTTGGGCTGGCGTTCGCCCAGGCGCGCGAGGATGCGTTGCACCGGTTCGCGCACATGCAGCGCTTGGCAGCGGGCCAGCACCACTTTGTCCAGGTCACCGTGGCGCAGCGTGTGCACGGCGTTGCGCACATCCTGTGTCCACAGGTGCGGCAGTGGCTGGCGTTGGTACGGCGCGCGCGCGGGCAGCGTTCGCGGGGCCGGGCGGTCGAGGGCCTGGGCCCACTCCCTGGCCAGGCTCCAGGCCAGGTGCCGGCAATCGCTGTGGGTATTGACCAACGCGTTGATCACCAGTGTCGTCTGGCCTGCCGCCTGGCGAAGCTCGAAGCGCGGCAGGGTCAGCGCGGCATCGGGGAAGTCACGCCACAGGCGGGTGCGGGCCTTGTGCCGGTCGAAGGCGAAGCCGCCGAGCAGCGTCGGGCGATGCCCGCCCTGGACCTCGGCGCTTGCGGCTATCGCTTGCCAACGCGCTTGCAGGCTCGGCCAGGTTGCGGTGTCGATGCCGTTGAGTTCGAACGCCTGGCCCAGGCCGACGCGGTACTCGTCGTGCGCGGGCTGCTGCCACAGGCAGGCGGGTTGCAAGTGCTCACGGTTGGCGGCGAACAGCGTCAGAGGGTCAAGCGTTTGCCAGGGCTGGGAACAGGAGGCCAGCACCGGCCCGTGCGCGCCACTGCGGGCTTGGGCGCGCTCCAGGCACAGCAACAGCGTGTCGATGCAAAGGCGCGGGCTCATGCCGGTGTCTCCTGCGGGTGCAGGCGATACCAATGGTTGATCTGCTGGTTGATGAACCAGTGGATCAGGTCGCGGAAGAACGCTTCGCTTTCATCCACGGGCAGGCCTGCCGCCTTGGCCCACTGACGCCGGGCCTCGAGCATGGCGGTGACGCGCTCGGGGGCGGGGATGGCGTGCACATCGGCCTTGAAGCGGGTCGCCGCTTGCACGTAGGTCAGGCGCTCTGCCAGCAGCGCGACCAGGCGCTGGTCGAGGCGGTCGATGCCTTGGCGGATATCGTCGAGGCTCTGGCACTCGGCGGCGGTTCTGATGATGGTCATCGCGGTGCTCCTCTCACTGCGCCAGGGCGCTCAGGCGCTGTTTGTCGATCTTGCCCACGGCGGTCAGCGGCCAGGCCGCCAGCCACTCGAACTGGTCCGGCAGCTTGTCGTCGGCCAACCCCGCCGCGCGCAGGCGCTCACGCAGCGCCTGGCCTTCGCCGCGCGGCGGCTCGCCGAGGATGAAGGCGCAGATGCGCTCACCCAGCAGGCTGTCGGGCACGGCCACCACGACCGCCGCCTCGATGTCGGGCAAGGCATTGAGATGGGCTTCGATCAGGGCGGCGGAGATCTTTTCGCCGCTGCGCTGGATCTGCTCCTTGATTCGGCCCTCGACCACCAGGTTGCCGTCCTCGCGCCAGCGCGCCAGGTCGCCGCTGCGGTAGTAACCCTCGGCGGTGAAACTGTGCGCGTTGTGCTCGGCGGCGCGGTAGTAGCCGGCGATGGTGTAGGGCCCGCGCACCAGCAGCTCACCGACCTGGCCAGGCGCGACCGGCGCCAGGTCGGCATCGACCAGGCGCACGTCGTCATGCGGCGACAAAGGCCGGCCCTGGCTGCCGAGCACGATGTCGAGCGGGTCGTGCGGGCGGGTATAGCAGAGCAGGCCTTCGGCCATGCCGAACACCTGCTGCAAGGGCCAGCCGAGGTCTTCGACCAGGTGGCGCGCCAGTTGCGGGTCCAGGCGCGAGCCACCGACCTGCAGCAGTCTCAGGCTCGACAGGTCGCTGTCTTCCCACTCGCGGCCCTGTGCCCACAGCTGCGCCAGGGGCGGCACCAAGGCGACATGGCTGACGCGTTCCCGGGCGATCAGCGGCATCGCCACCTCGACGCTGGGGCTGTCGCCCAGCACCACCGTGGCCCCGACCGACAGGCTGCCGAGCACGCCAGGGCAGGCCAGGGTGAAGTTGTGCGCGCAGGGCAGCACGGTGAGGTACACGCTGTCTGGGCCAAGGGCGCACAGTTCGGCGGAATGGGCGAAGTTGTAGGCGTAGGCGGCGTGGCTGCGCGGGATCAGCTTCGGCGTGCCGGTCGTGCCGCCGGAGAGCAGCAACACGGCGGTGTCCGCCGGCGACACCGGTGGCGCGGCGGGGCACTCGCCGTCCAGCGAGGCCAGCGCGACGAAGGCCCCCGGCTCGCCATCGACCAGCACATGGGCCAGCGACGGTTGGCGCCGCTGGAGGTCGGCGGCCATGTCGCGGTAGTCGAAATCGCGTACCCGGTCGGGAATCAGGTAGGCGACCGGCTGCGCCAGTTGGCACAGGGCTTCGATGTCCTGGGCGCGCTGGGTCGGCATCGCGAGGATCGGCAGCGCGCCCAGGCGCATCACCGCAAACAGGGCTGTGACGAAGCCAATGCCATTGGGCAGTTGCAGCATGATCCGGTCACCGGCCTGGATGCCCAGGGCGGCAAGCCCGCCTGCCAGGCGCGAAACGCGCCGGTCGAGATCGCTGTAGCTCAGCCGCAGGTCGCCGGCGACCAGGGCGGTACGCGGGCCGTGGACGCTGGCCCAGTGCGCCAGGCGCTGGGCCAGCGTCATGTTCATGAAGGGGTGCAAGGGGTCGACGATAGGGGGGCGTGCGCGGTTCATGGGCGGTCTCGTCAAGGTTGGAAAAGGCGGATGCTGTGATCGATGAAGGTGTGCAGGTGCGAGGCGAAGGCACGGGGACGCTGGGTCAGGTAGAAGTGATCGCCCGCGACGGCCTGTTGCTGCCAAGGGCCATCCAGCCAATGGGCCCAAGCGGCGACCTCGTCGGCGCTGGCCTCGGCATCGTGGCTGCCGTGCAGCAGCAGGGTCGGGGTGCGCACGTTCGGGCGCCCCGGTTGCAGCGCGCGGTGGTAGCCCTCGGTGGCCTGGAAGTCGGCGCGCAGCAGCGGCATGAACACCTGCAGCAGCGCGGCGTCCTGGCGCAGGGTTTCGCTGCACCCGCCGATGGCCACCAACTGCTCGATGAATCGCGTGTCGTCCAGGTGGCTGAGCAGGCGCCGGCCCGTCAGGTGCGGCGCGTGGCACGCCGACAGCACCAGGCCGTCCGGCGGCGCGCCGGCCTGCTCCAGCAGCAGGCAGGTCTCGAAGGCCACCTGCGCGCCCATGCTGTGGCCGGCCAGCAACAACGGCACATCGGTGGCGGGCAAGGCCAGGATCGTCTCGGCCAGTTGCTCGGCCAGCGGCCATACCTGGCGCGCGCAAGGCTCGTGCATGCGCTGGTCGCGGCCCGGGTAGATCGCCAGGGTGAGGTCCAGCCCAAGGTGCTCCAGGCCGCGCCAGCCGTGGAAGGCGCCGCCGCTGCCGCCCGCGAACGGGCACAGCAGCAGGTGCGCTTCGGCCTGCTCGGCACGCAGGCAGGGGCGCAGCACGGTCATACCGCTGCCTCCCCACGCAGCAGGTCGAGGTCCAGTGGCCGTGGCGCCGGCACCTGGCGCTGCTCGGCGGGCCCCGCGCAGCGCAGCACGTCCTGCCACAGCCGCGCCAGGGCCAGTTGGTAGCCGCCGTCCAGCCCCGACGGCAGTGGCTTGGCGTGTTCGACGTGCTCACGCAGGCGCTGCAGCAGCCAGGCCACGCCTGCCGGCCCCTCCACCTCGTGGGCACTGCGCCAGTCACGCGCGGCCGGCAGCAGCGGCGTGGCGGTGGGGCGGTCCTGGTAGCCGCCGAGGCTGGCGTAGAGGGTCTGGCGGTCATCGGCGTGGCTGTCGGCGTGCAGCGCCGGTGTCCAGTTGACCGGGCCGTGGCTGGCGTCCAGCGACAGGTAGCCGTTGGGCCAACCCAGGGTCATCTGGTGCATCACCAGGCTGTGCAGGTCCGGGTCGTCCGCGCTCATCCAGCGTTGCAGGCGCAACAACACGGTCTGACCGGGCAGCGCCAGGGCCAGCGTGTCGAAGTCCGCATCGCGCTGCGCCAGGCTGACCGGCGCGGGCGCCTGCCCGTCATCACCCAGGGCTTGCAGCAGCAGGTCTAGGCTGGAGTAGAGCAACTGGCGGCTGGTGGTCAGTTGCGCAAGGCTCGGCGAGCTGCCACCGAGCAGGGCGCGGACACGCCGGGCCGTATCGACCCAGCAACGCCCGGCCGGGGTGTGCGGGTAGAAGCCGTTGACCAGGTACAGGCGCCCCTGGGCCTGGGCCAGCGCCTGGTGACGGGCGATTTCGTCGGGGTGCACGGGGTGCTCCTGCACCACATGCAGGCCGCGTCGCAGCAGTTGCTCGACCCGTTCGCCCCCGGCACCGCCGACCACCGCCGAGCGCACCACCACACAGGCGATGTCCAGGTCGCCCGGCAGTTGCTCGATGGCGGTGTACAGCGGGATGCCGAAGGCGTTGGCCAGGGCCCGGGCGCGCGGGCTGCCGTTGGCCAGCAGCCCGGCCAGTTGCAGGCCGGGCTGTTCGACCAGGAAGCTGTTCAAGTACAGCTCGCCGAACTTGGCCCCGACCACCAGGACCTTCAAGGGAGCGTTGGGCTTAACGGCATGTGTCATGGGCGAACCTCTTCAGTGGCGGCGATCCACGCCGCGATGGTCTGGCAGGTGTGTGGCAGGTGCTGGTCGTCGAGCAGCAACTGCCAGTGGCCGCACGCCAGGCGCTGGCGCTGCGCCTGGGTGGCCCAGGCGGCCCAGTCCTGTTCGGCGGCGCACCAGTGCGCGGGGCGCTGCCCGGCCTCCAGCCACAGGCACGGCAGCGCCAATGCGCGCGGCTGGCGGTGCTCGGCGAGCAGGCGCAACAGGTGTTCGATGTGCGCCAGCCACGCCTCGGCCTGGGCGGGGGCGGGTGCCTGCTTGAGCAGGCCTGCCTGCACGGCGAGTTCGATGAAGGTCGCCAGCTGTTGCGCCTCGCTCCGTTGTTCGAAGTCCTCGGGCAAGGGCAGCGGGTTGGCCCCCTGGGCCATCAGACGCAGCAGCTCGGCGCGCTGGCTGAACTGGAAGTCGGCGCGGCAGACGGGGTCCAGCAGCACCAGGCGCACGGCTTCGCCGGCACCGTGCAACAGGTGCGCGGCGGCCTCGGCGAGGAAACTGCCATACGACCAGCCCAACAGCAGGTACGGGCCTTGTGGCTGCTGCCGACGGACCGCCTGCACATAGCGCTGGGCAAGGGCCTCGAGCGAGGCGGCGGGCTGTCCAGGGTCGGCTTGCAGGCCAAAGACTTGCAGGCCAAGCCCACGCGCCAGTGGCAGGTACGCGCTGATGTCGCCATCGGAGGCGTGGAACACGAACAGGCTTTGTGGGTGCGGGCCCCGGGCCAGGGCCAGCGGGTTGTCGTCCTGCGGCGCGTTGGCGGGCGCCAGGGTCGCGCAGAAATCGCCCAGGCGCGGGTGGTCGAACAGGCTACGCAAGCTGCTGCCGCCATACCCCAGGCGGTTGAGGCGGGCGATCATGCGCGTGGCGATCAGGCTGTCGCCGCCGCAGGCGAAGAAGTCACTGGCTTCGTGCACCGGCTGGCCGAGCAGTTCGTGCCACAGTTCTCCCACCTGGCGGAGCAAGGCGGGGGCAACAGCGGCGCTGCGCGGGGGCGCCGTCGCAGCGGTAGCCGCCGGCTCGATGCGTTGCGCCTGGCCCTGCTCGACCAGGCGCAGGCGCAGTGGCCAGCCCGCCTTGCCGGTGCCGAGACGCTCGGCCAGCGCCGGCAGGTCAAGGTGCGCGGGGGCTTCGGCGCGGGCCAGCATGAAGTGCTGGCGCATGCTGTCGTCGGCCTGCCGCGGCCAGTTCAGCACCCAGCTGAACCCCGCGCGTTGCACGGCTTCGCGCCAGCGCGGCAGGTCGAGCATGGCCTTGCCGTCGTCCGCGCGGGCATCTTCGAAGTCGCTGAGGTTCTCGATGAAGCCGATGCTCGCCAACTGCAAGGCGCTGTCGCGCTCGGTGGCTTCCACCAGCAACAGGTGCCCGCCCTCGCGCAGCAGGCCATGCAGGCGCCTGAGGCTGCGCGGCACGTTGACCACGTCGTGCAGGACGTTGACCGCGACGATCAGGTCATAACCTGGGTGCTGCTCGTGGTCGATGGGCCGGTTCAGGTCCAGTTCCGAGGCGCTGAACGCGGGCCAGGCGGCGAAACGCTCGCGCGCTTGCTCCAGGAACAGCTTGGAGATGTCGGTGAAGCGGTATTCACGCAGGTGACGTTCCAGCGCGGGCAGCAACTCGGCGGTGGTGGCGCCCGTGCCGGCACCGACTTCCAGCACGCGCAGGTCGCGGCGGCCTTCGGCGAGCGCCAGCGCCGCCTGGGTCACGCTGCGGTTCAGGCAGCGCAGCACCGGGTTCTCGCTGTAGAAGGCCCGCACCACGCGGTCGTCGCCTGCGAAGAGCAGGCCCAGTGCCGAGCGCTCGCCGCGAAACAACTCACCGTGCAGGCCGATGCAGGTGCGCAGGTAATCGCCCAGGGTCTGGCTCCAGGGTGCGGCAGGCAGCGGGGCGAGGGCGTGCGCAGGTTCGGGTAGCGCACGCACGCTGACATAATCCTGCGCCTGCCGACGCACCAGGCCTTCGTCGCACAGCAATGCCAGCCAACGCCGCACCAGGCCGCTAAAGCGCGGCAGCGCGCCGAGGCGGGCCATGACCTGGGGCAGGTCGTGGGCCTGCCCGGCGGCGGTGAACAGCCCGTGCTCACGCAAGGTAGCGATCACGCCCTCGCGCGCGCGTTGCTCCAGGGCGGCCCAGGTTTGCTGCACTTCCTCGCGCTCGGAGGCGTCCAGCCCCGGCAGGTCGCTGTCGGCCAGCGGCGAGACGGCCGCTGGGCTGTCGCTCTGGTCGCGTGGCGGCGCGGCGAGCAGGTTGCCCAGCAGACGGCACTGGCCACGGTCGATGTCGATGCGCGCGCCCAGCACGCCTGGCACCTGGCGCAGGCTGGCCTCCAAGGCCTGCACGTCCAGTGGCTCGCCGTCCAGGTGCACGGACCAGTCGTGGCGTGGCAGCGCCGGCAGGCTGTCGAAGGCCTGCGGCTGGTCGGCCAGGGCCTCAAGCAACTGCCGGTAGGCGTCGAACAGGCGCTGCTCGACCCCGTCGGCCAGCACATCGCGCATGCAATACCAGCTGAACACCAGCTCACCGTCGATTTCCATCACCTGGTGGTCGAGCCAAACCTGCGGCGTTTGCGTGAACACGTGCACCGGGTCGCCCAGCGTGGCGGTCATGGCCTGGTCGATGGCCTGGCCTTCCAGCGACATGCCGAGCATGCTGGTGAAAACCACCGGCATCGCCGGCTGGCGCGACTGGCCACGACGCCGGCCCAGCTCGCGCATCAGCTCCACGCCATTGACCGCGGTGTGCGCCAGGCGCTGCCACAGGCGCGCCTGGGTCGCTTGCATCAGCTCGCGCAGGCTGGCGCCGCGGCCGAGCTGGAAGTCGACCAGCAGCACCGAGGTGAAGTCGCCGATCAACTGCTGCACCTGCGGGTGCAGCGGGCGGCGGTTGAAGTAAGTGAGGTTGAGGGTGAAGTCCGGCGTGCGGCTTACGCTTTCCAGGGTATGGGCGAACAGCGTCAGCAACGCGGTCGAAGCGGTGATGCCGAGGTCTTGGCACTGGCGTTTCAGGCGGCTCCAGCGCGCGGTGTCGAGGCTGGCCTGCAAGGTGTGGAAGCGCGGCTGGCCGTTGACCGGCGCCTGGGCCATGGGCAGCTCGGGGGCACCGGGCAGGTAGTCCAGGGTGTCCATCCAGAAGCGCCAGGCCTGGCGCCATTGGGCACCCTCGCGCTGGGCGAGCTCGGCCATCACGTAGTCACGGAAGGTCAGTTGCAGGGGCTCGAGACGCTCGCCGGCATAGGCCCGTGCCAGGTCATCCATCATCACCTTGAAGCTCTGCACGTCGAACAGCAGCAGGTCGAGGTTCATGTGCAGGCGGCACAGCCCGTCGTCCAGTTCGCTGACGGTGACTTCGAACAGCGGCCAGCGGTCGGTGGGCGGCACGCGGTAGGACATCTGCTCGCGGATGTGCGCCAGGCGTTGCTCACGCGCCTGCGGGGTGAGGCCACGCAGGTCGGTGCGGGGCAACTGGTACCAGGGGGTGTTCTCCAGAATGCGCTGTCGACCGTCGCTGTCGACCACCATGCGCAGCATGTCGTGGCGAGCGATCAGCGCGTTCCAGGCCTGCTCGAAGCGCGCCAGGTCGAAGCTGGCGAGCGCTTTGTCCCACTCGAAAAGCACATGGCAGGCCACCCCGCCGTAGTCGATCAGGTCGGTGCGGCCCAGCCAGTAGGCGTGTTGGATCGGCGTCAGCGGGAAGGGTTCGTAGCGCTCGGCTGGGTTCGGTTGCAGGTCGCTGGGGTGGCGCGTTGTCGCCGTGGGCGCGGTGTCTAGCAGCAGGCTGGCCAGGCCCTGGATGCTCAGGTCGCGATAAGCGCGTTCGGCGTCCAGGCGCACGCCCAGCTCGCGCTGGATGGTGCTGCTCAGTTCGAGGAACAGCAGCGAGTCCAGGCCTCGTTGCATCAAGTCCTGGGTCGCGGCCAGCGGCTGCTCGGCGCTCAGGCGCAGTTGGCTGCGAATCGATGCCGTGAGCCAGGCGTGCAGGGCCTCGCGGTCGCTGCCCGGGTCGCCGGTGAGCGTGGGGGCGGGAAGGCGCTCGGCCATTCGAGGTGCCGTGGGGTGTGGGGACGCGGCAGCGCTTGGGGTGGGCGCGAACAGCTTGCGCGACGGGTCGATCCGCTGCGGCTCGATGCGCATCGCCAGGTGCCAGGGGGCGCCGCGCACCACGGCTTGCTCCAGGTGCCACAGCCCTTCGGCGGTGCTCAGCGTGCCCATGCCGGCCTGGGCCAGCTTGGCGTGCAGGCCATCGTCGGCGGCGCGGCCGACTTCGCCCCAGGCGCCCCAGGCGATGCTCAGGGTGCGCAGCGCACCGTGCGCCTGGGTATCGGCCAAACCGTCGAGGTAGGCGCTGGCCAAGGCATGGGCGCCCTGGCCCGGCGCGCCGAGGCTGGCGGCGGCGGAGGAGTACAGCAGCAGGTAACGGCCACCTTCCTGCAGGGCAGCCTGCAACTGGCGCGCGGCCTGGCACTTGACCTGCAGCAGCGGACCCAGGCGCCCGGCGTCGAGGTTGGCCAGCGGTGTGTCGTCGAGCCGCGCGGCGCAATGGATCGCGCCGGCCAGGCCACCTTCGCGGCGCAGGCTGTCGAGGGCGTCGGCCAGTGCGGCCGGTTCGCTGACGTCGCAGGCCAGCCAGCGCACCTCGATGCCGCAGGTTTGCGCGAAGTGCGCCTGCCACTGCTCGGCCTGCGCGCTGCGGCGTGGCGCGAGCAAGGCGATGCGCCGCGCGCCCTGTTGCGCAAGCCATGCCGCGCTGAGACGGCCCAGGCCGCCAAAGGCCCCGGTCACCAGGTGCCAGCCCGGCAACGCCAGGCTGGCCGCAGGCAACGCGGCAGCGGCATGGGCGTGCGGCACCAAGGCCTGCACCTGGGCCACGCCATCGCGCACGGCGATCCAGCGTTCCCCCGCCTGGGCGGCGCCTAGGCCAGGCAGCAGCGCTTGCCAGGGGGCCTGCTGCGCCAGGTCGATGATCGCCAGCGCTCGGTTGGGCTGTTCTGCACTGGCGACCCGCAGCAGGCCCCACAAGGCGCGCTGCTCGGGGGCTACGGCGTCGCTCGCGGCCAAGGGCCAGGCACCCCGGGTGACCACCAGCAAAGGTTGCTGGCGATCACGGCCCAGCGCGTCGAGCACCTGGGTGGCCATTTCACTCAGTTCAGCCGCTTCCACCACCAGCAGGCAAGCCTGCGCCTCGGGGTGGTGCGCGATACCCGCCGCCGCCAACGCTTCGCGGGCCTGTGGCGGTTCGACACGCAGGGCGAGCGGGGCGCTGCCGGCGCCAGGCAGGGCGCGCCAGTGCCATTGGTAGTGCGTGTCTGGCGCGGCTTGCAGACGGGGCAGTGCGCCGTGGGCGGGGCCGGTCTGGGCGAGCAGGCGCCAGTGGCCTTCGTCGTCGCGTTGGCTCAAGGCGACCTGCGCCGCACCGAAGGCGCCCGCGCGCCATTCGATGCCGAGGGCGTCGAGTCGTGCCGGCAGTGGCGGTGCCTCGGTGAACACGGGGGGGCGCCGGGTATCGCCATGACGGGCGGTCAGCGCGGCACACAGTTCGCCCAGGCGCCGCTGCCAGCGCACGCTATCGCCCTGGCAATCGCGCCAGTCGGCCTGGTAGCGGTGCTCGCCCAACTGGCGGCCGAGCAGCGCGCTGCCGCTGTCATGGCCGACCAGACCGGTGGTCGCCGCCGCGACGGCGGTGCGGGCCAGCAGGATGTGCTCGCTGATGCGCGCGGTTGGCGTGCCATCGTCGGGCAGCCAGTCGACACGCTCGAAGCCGCTTTCCAGGCACTGGCGCTGCCAGTGCGCGGTGGACAGGAACAGCTCGCCGCCCCGGGCGGCTTGGTCGTGCAGAGGCAGCACCAGCGGCCCGAAGACGAAGTCGAACAGGCGCATCGGCCGGGTGATCTCGCGCATCAACAGCGCGCCGCCGGGTTTGAGCAGCGGGCGCAGGTTGCCCAGCGTGTCGCCGATGTGCTGAGTGGCGTGGATGACGTTGGCCGCCACGATCAAATCGTAGTGACCGTCGCTGAAACCTTGCTCGGCGGCAGGCTTGTGCAGGTCGAACTGTTGGTACTCGACGAAATCGAAGGCGCCGAACTTCTCTTGTGCGCGGCGGCTGAACAGCGGCGAGATGTCGGTGAAGCAATAGCGCACGTCGGCAACCTCTGCCAGTTCGGGCAGCAGCCAGGCGGTGGTGCCACCCGTGCCGCCACCCACTTCCAGGATGCGCAGCGGCGCGCCGCCGGCCTGCTGCTTCTGGCGCACCAGGCCGGCCACCACGCCAGCGGCGATCTGGTTGAAGTAGCGGCCATAGCTGAACTGCTGGTACAGCACCTCGACGCCGCTGGATGCGCTTTGCGGGAAGATCACCGCCACCGGCTCGACGCTGCCGCTCATCATCGCGAACAACTGCTCACCGGCACGCTCGACGGTATCGGCAATCACCTCCAGGCCTTCGCAGCAGCCGCGCAGCTCAACGAGCAGCGCGGCATGGCGGGCGTGCGGCAGTGCTTCGGCGCTGTGGTAGCGATCGTGCTCGAGGCGGTAGTAGCCGTCCTCGGCGCAGGCGCGCAGCAGGCGTTCGAGCAATTGCCGGTGGCGCGGCAGCAAGCGCCCGCCGCGCAAGACCTGCAACGCGGTCACGCCGTGGTCGATCGCGTCGCCCACGCACTGGCGCACCAGTTTATCGACGTACAGGCCATGCAGCTCGGTGACGCAGCGATACAGGCGCTCCAGGCGCGGCAGGTCGAGGGCGGCGGCCTCACGCTCGATGACCAGACGCCCGCCTTGCAGCAGCAAGTCCTGGGTCGGGGCGGGCGCTGCCTGGGTAGGGGCGGCGGCACACCAATAGCGTTGCTCGTCGAAAGGGTAAAGCGGCGCGTCGCCGCGCAGGCCACGGCTGGGCAGCAGGCTGCGCCAGTCGAGGTTCAGCCCGGCGGCGAACAGTTTGAGCAAGGCTTCGCGTTGAAGCTCGGTGCTGGCCTTGTGGCGACGAGCGCTGGCGACCCACGCGCAGCGCGTGGGGAAGCTGCGCTTGCCGATGCTGGCGAGCGGCGCGTCGGCACCGACTTCCAGCGCCACGCCGATACCCTGGTCGAGCGCCGCTTGCAGTGCTTGATGGAAGCGCACAGGCTCGCGCAGGTGGCGGCGCCAGTAATCGGCCTGGTCCAGTGTTTCCAGGGCCAGCACCTGGCCGGTGAGGGTGGAGATCACCGGTGTCTTGCCGGGGGCCGCCTGCAAGGAGGCACAGGCGTGCTGCCAGGCATCGAGGATCGGCTCGAGCAGCCGGGAGTGCGCGGCGCCCGCCACGCCCAAGGGCGTGCAGCGGATCTGCCGGGCTTGCAGGGCCTGGGCCAACGCTTCGATGGCGGGGGCGGCGCCCGAGGCCACCAGGTGCTCCTCGGCGTTGTACACGGCGACTTCCACGCCGTGCGCCTCGGCCAACGGGGCAAGCCGCGCCGGGGTGCAGAACACCGCGAGCATGCGCCCGTCGGCACCGCTCTGGTGCATCAGCTGGCCGCGGCGAATGACCAGCGGCAGCAGCGTTTCCAAGGGGTAGTGGCCGGCGATCACGCAGGCGGCGAACTCACCCACCGAGTGGCCGATCAGCAGGTCTGGGCTCAGGCCCTGCTCGCGCCAGTGCGCGGCCATGGCCACGGTGAAGGCGACGATGGCCGGTTGGGCGTAGTCCATGCGGTCGATCAGCGCGCCGTGCTCGCCGAACATCACCTCGCGCAGGGGCGGGTCCAGGTGGCCCGCCGCACAGGCGAAGGCGCGGTCCAGGCTCTGGGTGAAAGCCGGTGCGACGCCGTAAAGGTCAAGGCCCATGCCCGCCCACTGGCTGCCTTGGCCGCTGCACAACCACAGCTGCTGGCCATCGTGGCGCAGGCCTACGTGCAACAGGGCATCGTCGCTGCCTTGGGCATAGGCCTGCAGGGCGTGGGCGGTTTCCTCGTGCAGCGGTACGGCCAGGCGCTGCGGCAAGTCGAGCTGGCGCGCGTGCAACGCGGTGTGCGCCAGGTGCGCGGGCGCATCGCCTGAGCCGAGACGTTCGGCGTAGGCGCCCGCCAAGCGGCGCAGCGACGCTTCGCTGGCGGCGCTGAGCAGCAGCGCATCGGCCCGGGGCGTGGCGAGGGTGGGGCGCAACGGCTCGGGCAGCGCCTCGACGATCATGTGGCAATTGGTGCCGCCGATGCCGAACGAAGAGACCCCGGCGCGACGCGGCCCGGCAGGCCAGTCCAGGGCCTCGCGCGGCACGTGGAACGGGCTCTGCTCAAGTTTGAGCGCGGGGTTGGGGCGCTGGAAATGCACGCACGGCGGGATCTTGCCATGGCGCACCGCAAGCACGGTCTTGATCAGGCTGGCGATGCCCGCCGCGGTGTCGAGGTGGCCCAGGTTGCCCTTGACCGAGCCCAGCGCGCAGCCGCCGATGTCGCTGCGTTCGGCGAACGCTTCGCGCAGGGCCTGCAGCTCGATCGGGTCACCCAGTGGGGTTCCGGTGCCGTGGGCCTCGAGCATGCCGATGCTGGCCGCCTCGACATCGGCCAGCAGCAGCGCATCGCGGATCACCTCGCGCTGGCCGAGCACCGAAGGGGCGGTGTAGCCAACCTTGTGGCTGCCGTCGTTGTTGATCGCGCTGGCGCGCAGCACCGCGAGAATCGGGTCGTTGTCGCGCAGCGCGTCGTCCAGCCGGCGCAGCACCACCGCACCCACGCCGTTGCCGGCGAAAGTGCCCTGGGCGTCGGCGTCGAACGGGCGGCAGCGCCCGTCTGGCGAGAAGATCATGCCCGGCTGGTAGCGGTAGCCGGCCTGTTGCGGAAACGACACTGCCACGCCACCGGCCACGGCCATCGCGCACTCGCCACTGCGCAGGCTTTCGCAGGCCATGTGCACGGCCACCAGTGAGCTGGAGCAGGCGGTCTGCACGGTGATCGCCGGGCCGCGCAGGTTGAGCTTGTAGGCGGCGCGGCTGGCCAGGTAGTCCTTGTCGTTGCCCATCAGCGCTTGCAGGCCCTTGACCTGGGCGACCTCGGTGACGCGGATGGCCTCGCGGCCGGGGTAGGTGCTCAGGCGCCCCGAGGCGAACACGCCGGTCTTGTGCGGCACCTCGCGCGGGGCGAAGCCGGCGTGCTCCAGGGCGTGCCAGACGGTTTGCAGGAACAGGCGCTGCTGCGGGTCGATCGACTCGGCTTCCTGCGGTGAGTAGCCGAACAGCGTGGCATCGAAGTACTCGGGCCGCTCGACGGTCGAGGCGACATTGACGAAATCCGGGTGGTCGACCAGCGCCGGGTCCAACCCGGCGGCCAGCAGCTCGTCACGGCTGAACCGGCGGCTGCATTCGCGCCCCGCCAGCAGGTTGAGCCAGAACTGATGGCTGTCGTGGGCTTCGGGGAAACGGCAGGCCAGGCCAACCACGGCGATGGGTTCGCTGGTGCCGTAGAAGGCGTCAGACGTGAGCATTGAGAACCTCTTGGGCAGTCTGGGTAGACGTGTGCGCAGCGAGCCCGCGTTCCAGGCGTCGGCGCAGGTGGTAGGCGGGCCACAGGCTCAGGCAGGCGATCGTCGCCAGGCCTGCCAGCAGCAGCGGGTAGCCGGCGTGGTGGGCGACTTGCAGGGCCGCCATCGAGGCGAGCATGGCCACCGAGGCATCGACCGATTGCAGCAAGGCGTAGTCGGAGGCGGGCTGGTGCGGGCGCACCACGCCCATCAGCAGGTTGTAGAGCACCACGAAGCTGATCGCCGCCGCGACGTTGACCAGGAAGAACAGCGCCAGCCAGGCATCGAGGCTGTACAACCGGGCGCCAACGGCCGCCGCCAAGGCGATGGCTGCGTGCAGCGCCATGGCCGGCAGCAGCACGCGCCAGGTGCCCAGGCGCCGCGCCAGCCAGCCGCCGAGCCATACGCCGATGCCGCTGGCGAGGATGCCGTAGACGCTGCTCGCCAGGCCAAGGTCCACCAATGCCAGGCCTTGGTCGAGCAGCAGCACGGTCTGCACGGCCATCAGCCCGCGCATGGCCAGGTAGTAGAGGGCGGTCAGGGCCAGGGCGGGCCACAGGCTGGCGATGCTGGCCAGGCCCAGGCGTGGACGCTGTTGCGGCGGGGCCTGGGTGTGCGGGCGTGTCAGCAGGGTCGCGGGCAGCAACAGGGCCAACGACAGCCCGGCCATGCCGAAGAACCCGGCCTGCCAGCCCCAGCGTTCGGCCAGGAACAGGAACACGAACGAGCCGAAGACGATACCGAGGTAGCTGCCGCCGACCTGCGCGGTATTGGCGTAGGGCCGTTGCGTCGCATCGCAGGTGGTGATGGTGATGCCGTCGGCATAGATATCGTGGCTGGCCGACAGCGACGCCAGCAGCATCAAGGCCCCGAGAATGGCGTAGAGCGACCGCTCCGGCGCCAGGCAACCGATGACCAGCAGGGTCGCGGCCATCGCCAGTTGCAGCAGCACCAGGCTGCCGAGGAAGCGGTTGCCGCGCAGGGTCATGCTGTGGCGCTCGCACCAGGGCGCCCAGAGGAACTTGCCGAGCCAGGGCAGGAAGGTCAGCGACAGCAGGCTCAGGCTGGCCAGGTCCAGGCCCTGATAGCGGAAGTAGCCGACCACGCCCTGCAGCATCAGCGCGGTCAGCATGCCTTGGTGCAGGTAGTAGCACCAATACGGCAGGTAGCGCTTCATGCCTCACCTCCGGCGCGCCGCAGGCGCCGGGCCGTGCGCAGTTCGCGCTGGGCCTGGCGCGAAGGCTCCAGGCTCGAGGGCGCGTGGGCGGACGGTTGCAAGTGCAGGGCCAGGGCGTGGGCGTTGGGGTAGCCGAACACGTCGGTCACCTGAAGGTGCGGGTGGCCCGACTGGGTCAGGCGAATGTGCAGTTGCACCAGCTTCAGCGAGCTGGCCCCGGCGTCGAAGAAGTTCTGTCGACTGTCGCGCAGCGGTGTGCCCACCACCTCGTGGAACGCCTGGCGAATGCGTTCTATCAGCCCTTCGTCGGCCAGTGCCGTCGGGTCGGGCGCGGCAACCGGCGCCGTGGCGCCAGGCAGCGGCAGCGAAGGTGCGTGGCGGCTGCGCGGCACCAGGTTGTCCAGCGCTTGCGACCACGCCTCGGGGTGCTCGGCCAGTTGACGCAACAGGGCGGTGTACTGGTCGAACATCGCCTGCAGCACGGCCGGGTCGAACAGCGCCTGAACGGCATCCCAGTTCAGGCACAGCTCACCCTCGGACTCGTAGACCTGATGGTCGAGCCAGGTCTGCGGGGTTTGCGAAATGCCCCACACGGGCTTGAGCCATGACGATTGCGCCAGGAACCGGCCCTTGTCGAAGCCCAGCGCGCTGGTGAACACCACGGGCATCTGCGCGGCCGCCCGGCCCTGGCGGCCCGCCAGCTCGCGCATCACCCGGATCGCCGAGTGGCTGCGGTGGCCGAGGTCGCGCCACAGCCGCTGTTGCAGGCCTTGCGCACTGTCCAGCCACTGCTCGGCGGGGTGCCAGGCCAACAGCAGCAGCGAGGTGAAGTCACCCAGTACCTGGTCGATGTGCGGGTGCAGGGGCTGGCGGTCGAACAGGGTCAGGTTGAGGGTCAGCTCGCGCTCGCGGCTCCAGGCCGACAGTACGGCGGCGAAGGCGCTCAGCAGCAGGCCCGAGGGGGTCAGCTGATGCTGCTGGGCGCGGGCCTTGAGACGCTCCCAGGTGGCGGCCGGCAGGCGCTCCGCCAGGCGCACGAAGCGTGGCGTGCCGACACTCGCCGGGTCGCGCAGCAGCGGCAGGGCGGGAGCCGGGGGCAGGCGGTCGAGGCGGCGTTGCCAGTAGGCCAGGGCCGAGGCGGACGGCGGCTGGCTGGCCAACAGCACCTGGTAGTCGCGGAAACCGATGTCGATGGGCGGCAGTTCGAGCGCGGGCTGCACGTACAGGGCTTCCAGTTCGGCCAGCAGAATCTGCATGCTCAGGCCGTCGAGCAGCAGGTTGTCGAGGCTGACGAACAGGCGGCTGCCTGGGCCGTCAGCCTCGACCACCTGCACGTCGAACAGCGGCCAGCTGGCGGGGTCCAGCACTTGATGCGACAGGCGCTCGCGCAGGGCTTGGGCGACCTCGCCGTGCAGCGCTTCGACCCGGTGGCGGCGCGGCACGAAGGCTGGCACCTGTTCGAGCACTTGCAACTGGCCGTCGCGCACCACCGCGCGCAGGCTGTCGTGGCGTGCGATCAGGCGCTGCCAGGCGGCGTTCAGGCGTTCGTGGTCCAGGCCCTGGACTTCGAATTCGACGAAAAAGTGCGCACCCACGCCGCCAAGGGCGAAGCCGGGCTGGCGGCCGACCCAGTAGGCCTGTTGCACGTCGCTCAGCGCGAACGGCTGGTAGCGGTTGGCGGGGTCGTGGCGCAGGGCGGTGGGCGTCGCGTGAGGGTCGGCGGCCAGGGTGGCGGCGAAGGCACCGAGGGACGGAAAGTTGAACAGGTCGTCGAGCTGGGCGCGGTAGCCCTGGCTGGCCAGCTCGCCGATCAAGCGGGTGGCCAGCAGGCTGTCGCCGCCCAACTGGAAGAACTGGCTGTCGCGGTGCAGAGGGCCGCAGGCCAGCAGCGCTTGCCAGAGCCGCGCCAGCAGGTGCTCGGCCTCGCCGTCGAGCGCCTGGGGCTGCGCTTGAGTCGCTGGCGAAGGTTTGCAGCGCTGGGCCAGGGCCTGGTGGTCGACCTTGCCGTTGGCGGTCAACGGCAGGGCAGCGAGAAAGTGCAGGCGCTGCGGGATCATGTAGCTGGGCAGCTCATTGGCCAGGGCTTGGGTCAACTTGCCGGGGTCAGGGCGCAGCACGCGGTCTGGGGCGCGCAGCACCAGGCGTTGCAGGTCGCCCAAGCGGTCGGCTTGCTCCAGGGTGGCGCCGGCCTGAGCCAGCAGCGCTTGCCAGTGGGCGCTGTCACGCAGGCGCTCGGCGGTGCTGCGGCCCTGTTCGATCAGGTCGCTGCTGACCAACGCCAGGTGCGAGGCACGCGCCAGTTCCCACACGCACAGCGCCGCGCCCGGCGCGCAGTACTTGAGCCAGCGTTGCAGCGTGGCGAGCGGGTCGTCCAGCCGGTGCAGGGCGTTGTTGATCAGCAACAGGTCGGCGCTGTGCAGCAACTCCGCCAGCGCGCTGTCGTCGTCGCGCAGGGCCTGGGCGCTGGGGTTGCTGACGAAACGCTCGCGGGCCTTGGCAACCAGGCTGGGCGAAGTGTCGAGGGCGGTGTAGTGCAGTTGGCCGGCTGGCAGCGCGCGCAGCAGGCGGGCACCGACCAGGCCGCTGCGCGCGTCGGTTTGCAGCAGGCGCACCGGGCGCTGCAACTGTTGGCTGAGGCGCGTGATGCTGGCGGCCAGTTGCGCCAGCGCCACATCGCTTTCGGGGCCTTGCAGCAGCAGGTGTTCGGGCGACCAGAAGGGGTGTTCGAGCAGCAGGCGGGCGTCGCGCTCGCCCCGCAGGATCGCACCGAGGCCTTCGTGATGAGCGTTCAGTGCCTCGGCCAGCTCGCCCTGGGCGGGTGCCGGTGTTGCCGGCGGCGTGGCGAGCAGCTCGAGCCAGCGGCCGATCAACCCCTGCCATTGCGGCGCGCAGCCATACGTCTGGATGATGTGGTCGACGCTGGTGGGCAGGGCCACGCCGTTGAGGCGCAGGTGCTGGGCGAGAAAGTCGGCTACGAGGGCGTCGCTGGCGTGGTCTTCGTCAAGCGCGTGCGCGGCCAGCCAGTCGTGGTAACGGGCCGGCGTGCGTGGGTCACCGAGCAGGGGGCTGCACAGTGCGTCGCCCTGGGGCACGACGAAGGCCACCAGGGCTTTTTCACGGTCGCCCACGGTGGTGGTGATTGCGCTCTTCACGCCTTCGAGACGGTTGAACGCGGCATCGATCTCGCCCAGCTCGATACGGTAGCCGCCGACCTTGACCTGCTTGTCACGGCGGCCCAGGAACTCCAGCGTACCGTCCGGCCAGTAGCAACCCAGGTCACCGGTGCGGTACCAACGCTCGCCCGCCACCTCGACGAACTGCCGCGCGCTGCGCTCGGGGTCGTTGAAATAGCCTTGGGCGACCCCGACGCCACCGATCCACAGCTCACCCGGCACCCAGTCGGGGCAGTCGCGGCCCAGGTCGTCGACCACCCGGTAGCACTGGTTGTCCAACGGCGTGCCATAGGGGATCGAGCGCCAATGCGCCGGTACTTCGGCAACGGTCAGGGTATTCGACCAGATCGCCGCTTCCGTGGCCCCGCCCATGGCGACGAAGCGGCCATCGGCGCGGTAGGCATGGTAGCGCGCGGGCAGGTCGAGGCCGATCCAGTCGCCGGAGAGCATCGCCAGGCGCAGGCGCCCCGGGGCGTTCAGGGCGAAACCTTCGCTGTAGGTGATGAGCATGTCGAGCAGCGCCGGCACGCTGTTCCACAGGGTGATGCCGTGGCGTTCGATCAGTTCGCACCACAGCGCCGGGTCACGGCGTTGCTGTTCGTTGACCAGCACCATGGCGCCACCCGCGGCCAGCACGCCGAAGATGTCGTACACCGACAGGTCGAAGTGCAGGGCCGACAGCGCCAGCACCCGGTCGCTCGCAGTGATCGCGTGGCGGCGATTGATGTCGACGCAGGTGTTCAGCGCACTCTGGTGGCTGATCACCACGCCCTTGGGCTCACCGGTCGAGCCGGAGGTGTAGATGATGTACGCCGGCTGTTGCGCCGACACGGCGACGGGGGTTGCCTGGGGTTCGGCGAGGATCGCGTCCTGCCAGTGCAGCAGGTCGTCGATGCCGGCATCGCACGGCTCGCTGGCACTGCCGATCACGCACTTGACCCCCGCGCCGCGATAGATGCCCAAACGCCGTGCCAGCGGTTGGTCGGGTGGCACTGGCACGTAGGTGGCGCCGGCATGCAGGATGCCGAGCACGGCGATGACCTGGCCGATGTCCTTGCCCATGCTCACCGCCACCGTGTCGCCAGCACTCACGCCGCGGACCTGCAACGCCCCGGCCAGGCGCCGGGCCTGGTCGGCCAGTTGGGCGAAGGTCAGTTGGCGTTGCTCCTGGAGCAAGGCGATGGCCTGGGGGGCCCGCCGCGCCTGGGCGAACACCGCTTCGTGCAACAGCCCGGTGGGCAGTGGGCAGGCCGTGGCGTTGACCTGCGCGCGCACCTCGCGCTGGGCCTGGGGCATCAGTTCGGGCAGGGCGCAGGTCCAGTGCGCGACGTCTTCGGTCAGGGCCAGCACCTGGGCGAAATAGGTGTCGAACAGGGTGTCGACCAGCCCATCGGGGAACAGCGCCAGGTTGCTGTCCCATTGCAGGTAGACCTGGCCCTGGTGCTCGAAGGCCAGGTGGTCGATCCACACCTGCGGGGTTTGCGAGATGCCCCAGCCGAGCGCGCCGATGCTGTCGACGTCGGCTTCGCCGAACAACGGGCGGCCCAGGTTGCTGGTGAACACCAGCGGCGCGCCGTGGGGGTGGCGCTGGCGTTTTTTCAGCTCGCGCAATACCTGCACCCCCGACCACGCGCTGTGTTCGTGTGCCTCGGCGAAGCTGCGCTGGTTGGCCTGGGCCAGTTCGGCGAAGCTCGCCCCGGCGCACGCCACGGGCAGCGGCAGGATGTTGGTGAAGTCGGCGATCATGCCGGCCACGGCCGGGTGCAGCGGCTGGCGGTCGAACAGGGTCAGGTTCATCAGCAGGCGCTGCTGGCCGCTCCAGCGCGCCAGCACGGCGCTGAACAGGGTGACCAGGGCCATGGTCGGGGTGACCCCGCAGCGTCCGGCATGTTCGCGAAACGCTTGCCACTGGAGGGCGTCGAGCTGGCCCCGGCGACGGCTGATGCGCACCGGGTCGATGCGCTCCGGCTCCTTGGCCAGGGGCAACTGCGGCGCCAAGGGCAGGTCGTCGAGGCGGGCCAGCCACCAGTCCCGGGCGGCGGCTTCGCGGCCCTGGTCGCGGCGTTGCAGGTCGGCCAGGTAGCTGGCGAAGTCGTAGTCGTCGGCCACGGCGGGCAAGGGCTTGCCCGTGAGCAAGGCGATCAGTTCCTCGAACAGCTGGTTGAAGCTGGCGGCGTCGGTCACCAGCAGGTCGATGTTGACCAATAGGCGGTGGCGGCCCTCGGGCAGCAGGCAGAGTTGAAAGTCGAAGGTTTCGCCGCGTTCGACGTGCAGGCGGCGGTGGCCGAGCTGTTCGCGCAAGCCGAGCAGGCGCTGCTCGCGCTCGGCGGTCGCCAGCGCGCGCAGGTTGTGCACCTGTAGGCCGGGCCAGGCGCTGTGCGGGTGCCATTGCTGGGCGCCGTGGGCGAGCAGGCGCACCTTGAGCATCGGGTGACGCTCGATCAGCCGGTGGATCGCCGGTTCCAGCCGTTCGGCGCTCAGGCCATGGCCGTCGAACTCCTGGTAGAGGTGGCAACCCACACCCCCCAGCGGTTGCTCCTTGGAGCGCCCCACCAGGTAGGCGTGCTGCACCGGGGTCAAGGCGAAGGGCTGGCCGTCGCGCAGGGTGGGCAAGGGGCTGGCGGCGCAGGCGGGCATGGCTGCCGTGGCGCTGCCGTGCAGCAAGGCGCGCCAGCCGGCCAGGGTCGGCTGTTCGTACAGCGCGCTGAGGGTGAGTGTGTAGCCCTGGCGCCGGAAGCGGTTGAGCCAGGCCATGAGGTGCATCGAATCCAGCCCGAGCTTGAGCAGGTTGGCGTCCTCGGCCAGTTCGGCCAGCGGCAGGCGCAACTGGTCGGCCAGCGCCTGGCCCAGGGTGTTCGGGTCGACGGCGAGGGCCTGGGGTGAGGGCGGGGCGCTACTGTTCGATGTGTGCATGGTGAGACTCCATCCAGACAGGTGCTCGGCCACGCCGGAAGCGGCGCGGCGCGCAGGTTTCAGGTGTGCAGGGGCCAATCCAGGGCCTGGCGCTGCTGGTGCCACAAGCGCGCGTACAGGCCGTTGAGCTCGAGCAGTTGCTGATGACGCCCGCGCTCGACGATGCGCCCGCGGTCCATGACCAGGATCTGGTCGGCGTCTTGAATGCTGTGCAGGTGGTGGGCGATGACCAGGACCGTGCGCTCACGCACCAAGGTGTCGAGGGCTTGCTGGATCGCGGCCGCCGACGAGGGGTCGACGCTGGAGGTCGCCTCGTCGAGCAGCAGGATCTGGCTGTCCTTGAGCAGCGCCCGGGCGATCGCCAGGCGCTGGCGTTCACCGCCGGACAACCAGCCGCCGCCTTCGCCGATGTCGCTGGCATAGCCCTGGGGCAGGGCACTGATGAACGCGTGGGCCTGGGCCTGGCGCGCGGCGTGGATCACCTCCTGCTCGGTGGCGCCGGGTTTGCCGATGCGCAGGTTGTCGAGCACGCTGCCGGAAAACAGGGTGACGTCCTGGAACACCATCGACACCTGCTCGCACAGGTACTGGCTGCCGATCTCGCGGACGTCCACGCCGCCGATGCGGATCGCGCCGCTGTCGACGTCCCAGAGCCGGGCGATGAGGTGGGCCAGGGTGGTCTTGCCCGCACCGCTGGGGCCGACCAACGCGGTCAGGCTGCCGGCGGGCAAGGTGCAGGACACGCCGTTCAGGGTCGCCTCGCCGCGCTGGCCGTGGCGGAAGTGGACGTCGCGCACCTCGACGTCGTGCCGCGTGGGCCGTTTCGCCGTTTCGGGCTCGCCCAGGGGCGATGTTTCCAGGAGGCGCTCGGTACGGCTCAAGGCCAAGTGGCCGAAGCGCAGCAGCAGGGTGGAAAAGCACAGCTCGGCGGCCACCCGGTACAGCGGCAGCGCCAGCACGCAGAACAGCAGCACGTCATGCAGCGCCAGTTGGCCATGGCCGAGCAGCAGCACGCCGGCCAGCACCATGAGCACGTAGCCGGCCTCGATCACCAGCCCGGCCAACGCCAGCCAGGGTGCAGGCTTGAGCTCGATGTCGACCATCGCCCGGTGCTGGCGGTCGATCGCCTGCTCGAGGTGGCGCAGGGCCGTGCCAAAGCGCCCGAAGCCGCGAATCACCGCGAGGCCCTTGAGGTATTCCTGCAAGGCGACCTGGGCCTGGTTACTGCAGGCGAGCATGCGCTCGCCTTGCACCAGGCTCTTGCGGATCGCCACCGCCACCGCCAGGCCCGCCAGCGGCAGCATCAGCAGCACCGTGGTCGCCAGCAGCGGTTCGACCCAGAACAGCAACGCCAGCAGGCACAGCAGGTGCGCCAACGATTGCGCGCAACTGCCGAGAAAGTGCGACCAGAGGTTTTCCACCAACTCCAGGTCGCTGGTCAGGCGCGCGCTGATTTCGCCGCTGTGGTGTTGGCCGAACCAGCCCAGGGGCAGGCTCTGCAAGTGGTCGATCAGGCGCAGCCGGGCGCTGGCCATCATGGCGTAGGCGCCGGTGAAGATCATCGGCATGCTCGCTGCGCCGGCGGCGATGCGCGCCAATAGGCACACGAGCATGGCCAGGGCCAGCCACAGCACCTGGCCAAGGCCCGATGTGCCGTCCAGCAGCCCGCGCAGCAGCAGATAGAGTGGCAGCGCGAACGCGGCGGCGAGCGCGCCTTCCAGCGCAGCCAGGCGCAGCCCCTGGGTCAGGCGCGGGTCGCGGTTGCCCGCCAGGCGCTCACCGGCATGGATCAGTGGCGCGATCATGCCGGCACACCGCGCTGGGCCAGGTGCCAGTGGCGGGTCTGGGTATGGTCGTGCCAGAGCGTGCGGTAGAGCGCGCAGTCCTGTAGCAACTGGGCATGGCGCCCGCTGCCGACCACCTTGCCGCTGGCGAGCACGACGATGCGGTCGGCGTCCATCACGGTGTGCAGGCGGTGGGCGATCATCAGCACCGTGCGGCCCTGGCACAGGGTCGACAGCGCTTGCTGGATCAATGCCTCGCTCTCGCTGTCGGCGTAGGCGGTGGCTTCGTCGAGCAACAGCACGGGGGCATCCTTGAGCAAAGCGCGGGCGATCGACAGGCGCTGGCGCTCGCCACCGGACAACTGCGCGCCGTGCTCGCCGATGCGGGTGTCGTAGCCTTGCGGCAGGCGCTGGATGAAGTCGTGGGCGCAGGCGGCTCGGGCGGCGGCTTCGACGGCTTCACGCGTGGCGCCGGGATGGGCCATGAGCAGGTTGTCGAGCACGCTGGCGTCGAACAGGTGCACCTGCTGGAAGACCATGCCGACCCGCGCCAGCAGGGCATCCAGCGGCCAGTCGCGCAGGGCCACGCCGCCAAGGGTGAGCGTGCCGCTGTCGGCGTCGAACAGGCGGCAGGCCAATTGCACCACGGTGCTCTTGCCTGAGCCGCTGGGGCCGACCAGCGCGGTCAGTTGCCCGGCCTTGGCGCAGAAGCTCACGCCGTCCAGGGCCTGGCGTGAGCCGTAGGCATGACGCACCTCGTGCAGACACAGGTCCAGCGCGGCATTGGGGACTGGCGCGTGGGGGTTGTCTGCCAGGGCCGGGGTCGTCAGCACGCGGTTGATGCGGGCCAGCGCGGCATTGCGCTGGACCTGCTCGCCGAGCATGAAGGTCAGGCGCAGCAAGGGGTGCAGCACGGCCGGGGCCAGTAGCAGGAACAGCATCAAGGTGGCGAGTGGCACCTGCCCTTCGAGCCACAACCAGGCCCCCAGGGGCGCGACGACCACCAGGTTCGCGCCCAGCAGGCCGGCGAACACCACCCAGTACAGCGAGCTTTGCCGGGCGAAACCGGCGACCCAGCCAGCCGCGTCGTTGATATCGTGGCGCAGGGTGCCGAAGCGTTGGCTGGTCAAGTTGAAGCTCTTCACCATCGGCATGCAGCGCAGGTATTCGGCGAAGCTGTTGGCGATGCGCTGTTGCAGCGCGTGCCATTGCGCCATGCGGGCGCTGGAGCCCTTGATCATCAGCACCTGGGCCAGCACCGCGAGCGGCAGCGGCACGATGGCGGCCAAGGCCAGGCGCCAGTCCATGGCCACTAGCACGCTCAGCGCCAGGGGCGGGGTGACCGCCGCGCTGATGGCATCCGGCAGCAGGTGCGCATAGAAGCCTTCCAGGGCGTGCACATCATCGTTGAGGGTTCGGCGCAAGGTGCTGCTGTCCTGCTGGCTGACAAACCCCATCGGCACACTGCCCAGGTGCCGCGCAAGGCTCAGCCGCAAGCGGCGCAGCAAGGTGAAGGCAGCCAGGTGCGCGCTGACGTGGCTGGCCCCCAGGGCGACGGCGCGCAGCAGCACCGCAGCCAGGGCGAGCGAGACCCAGAACAGCACATTCGAATCGCCTGGCAAGGCCAGCAGGTGCTCGGCAACCTTGTAGACGCACCACAGTGGCACCAGCGCCAACAGCGACGAAGCCACGGCACAGGCAATGGCGACAGTGAACAGCCCAGGGGCCAGGCCAAGCAGTCTCCAGGGCGTCAGCGGGCGGGTGGCCTTGGCTGCGACTGCTTCAGGTCGTTCGTTCATCCACCGCTCCTGCGTCTGACATGGCCTGCCTGGTCGGCTCGGCTTCGCTTTCGGGGCCGAGCATAAGGGGGCGGCCGCGCGCGGAGGATCACAAAAGGTTTACGGCGAGCATGATCGGGTTAATAATTACCATTCTCATTGATGCCGAAGGTGATACGCGCGATAGAGTCGGTGCAATGGCTGGTAAAGCCCCGACCCTCGCCCTGGCCTGTAGGCAAAAGGGCCACGAATGGAGAGAGATGGATGAATTCTGCCGTGCAACCCCAGCGCCTGGCGCCGAACCTCAGCGGCGTGCCCGAGACCATGCTGATGACGGTGTGGAACCGCGCCGCCTTCGTCCAAGGCGCCGATGCCTTGCTAGACGACCCGCTGTTGCTGGAGCTGGTGCGGCGTATCGACTACGACTTCCAGGGCCGTTTCGGTAAACCCTCGCCAACCCATGCGATCCGCTCACGCTATGCCGACGAGCGCCTGCGCAACTTCCTCGTCGAGCACCCCGGCGCCTCCGTGGTGGCCTTGGGCGAGGGCTTGGAAACCCAGCTTTGGCGCGTCGACGATGGCTTGGTGAACTGGTACTCGGTGGATTTGCCCGAGGCCATCGATACCCGCCGTGACTTGCTGCCGGCGCATCCGCGCAATGCCCTGCTGGCCTGTTCGGCGCTGGACCCAACCTGGGTCGAAGAAGTCGCGGCGCGGCGCAAGGGGCCGGTGTTCGTGACCGCTGCGGGGCTGTTCATGTACTTCCAGCGCGAGGAGGTGCTGACACTGTTGCGCACCTTGGTGCGACGCCTTGGCGAGGGTGAACTGTTCTTCGACTGCATCCCGCCGTGGTATTCGCGCAAGACCCTCAAGGGCCTGGCCATGACCGCCCGGTACCAGACCCCACCCATGCCGTTCGGCATCGCCCTGGGCGAACTGGACAGCTTCGTCGCCCAGGTGCCGGGCCTTGAACTCGTGCAAGCCTTGACCTACGCCGAGCCGTGGCCGCGCTACATGCGCGCGCTGGCCTGGCTGTCGCGGATCAGGCCGTTGCGCCAGCGTGTGGCGCCGGGCCTGGTCCACTGTCGTTTCCACGCCCCTGACTGACGAGACCCCTCATGGCGATCGATAGCAGCCTGCGCCCCAGCGCCCCGACCCTGGAGCAACACAACACCCACATGCCGGCCATCGACTGGACCGACCTGCACGACGGCGTGCGCATCGGCCTGGTCGACGGGTTTCCGGGGCAGGATGTCTGCCGCCAGGTGAACGTCGACCGGCACTTGTCGCTGGCGATGATGATCAAGGGCAGCGGGCACTTTCTCATGGATGGGATGCCCCAGGTGTGCTCCTACGATTCGGGCTTCTGCTATCTGACCTGCGCGGCCGAACCCTTCACGTGCATGGACTTCTTCCCGGCCTATCACGACCTGAAGCTGGTGATCGTGCACTTCAGCCTCGAATGGCTGGCGGTGTTCACACCCTTGATGGAGGGGGTTGGGCAGGGCGAGTGCTGGTTCGTCCACCCACAGCGCCGGGCGGGAGTCCGGCGCCTGCCGATGAGCGGGCAGCAACTGGCGGTCGCCGAGCAATTGATGAGCGATGGCATTCCAGGCAACGCCATGCAGGCATTGAAAGTGCACACCCAGGCCATGGAGTTGCTGTGGGGCATCGCCCAACGCTTGTCGAGTGAAGACGACGCCGTGGCATTGGCGCCCGTCGAGGAGGGCAGCGGCTCGCCACGCATCAACCGCCGGGAGCGCCGCCGCCTGCTGGCCGCGCGGGCGTATATCCAGGAGCACTGCCTGGAGCCGCTGCAGGTCGCCGACATCAGCCAGAAAATCGGCATGGGGCATGGGGCGTTGAAGCGCCAGTTTCATGAGTTGTTCGGCACCAGCGTCTACAGCTACGTGCTCGATTGCCGGCTGGAGCATGCCGTGCGCTTGCTGCGCGAAAGCGACCTGCCGGTGAAGGACGTCGCCTGGCGCTGCGGCTTTGCCCACAGCAGCCACCTGTCACGGCTGTTTCGTCAGCGGCACGGCATGTCGCCGAAGATGTTTCGTGAGACGTGAGCAGGGCCTGCGCGATGAAGCGATTGGGGCCGCGGCGCGGCCCCATTCAACCCTTAGAAAGTGAAGCGTGTGCTCAAGCCCAGCTCACGGCCGCTCCCGGGCTGGCTGAATTGCGCGCCCTGCGAGACGTAGGAGTAGGTGCGGTAGTCCTTGTCGCCAAGGTTGTTGCCATACAGCGCCAGCTCGATGTCCGGCGTCGGCAGCCAGGCCAGGCGGGCGTCGATCAGGCTGTAGCCGCCCTGGGACACTTGGTTGTCGACATCGAAGTAGTGCTTGCCGGTGTAGCTCAGCCCCACGCTTGGGCGTATTTCACCCAGCAGGCCGTCGAAGAAGAAGCTGTGCTCGGCCCCTACGCGCAAGGTGCGTTGCGGGGTGTAGGTCAGGTGGTTGCCCTGGCGCTCGGAGTCGAGCATGCGGTTGCGGTTGACGGTGCCGGCCAGGTGCACCTGCGTAGCGTCCCCGATTCGCCAGTCCAGCGACGCTTCGGCGCCCTCGCTGCGTGCCTTGCCGATGTTGTCCAGCGACTGGGTGCCGGTGCCGGCCGCGCCGATGAACTGCTGCACGTCGTCGATATCGATGCGGTACAGCGCGGCGTTGAGCCAGAGGCGTTTGTCCAGCAGGCTCGATTTCACACCCACTTCGGTGCTGAGCGACTTCTCCGGCGCGTAGGCCACGGCACCCGGCACGATTGCGCCGATGCGGTTGTAGCCACCGGCCTTGAAGCCCTTGGTGACCGAAGCGTACAGGCGGGTATCGTCCGTGGCCTGGAAGCCCAGGGCGATCTTCGGCGTGGTGCTGGTGAAGGTGTCGTGGTCGTCGAAGACGAACCCTGGAGTGAATGCCGCGTCTTCCTGCACGTAGCGGGTCTCGGCCTTTTCCTGGCTCTGACGCAGGCCCAGGGTCAGGTCCCAGCGCGGCGCAAGGTGCCAGGTGAACTCACCGAAGGCCGCTTTCTCGGTGCTCTCGATACGGCTGTCGGCCGCGCCGAACACGCCGGCCAGCGGCGCGCTGGCGACCGGGGCGCGCTGCGAGTGGCTGCGGCTGCGCTGCCAGTAGAGGCCGGCGATCATGTCCCAGGCGCGGTCCGCGCCCTGGGTCGCCAGGTGCAACTCCTGGCTGACGGTGCGCTGCGTCTCCGGCCAGAGGAAGCCCAGGTCGCCGAACAGGCGCTCATGACGGTAGTTCTGCAGGGCGGTGATGGAGGTCAGCTTGAGCGAGTCGTTCAGGCTCCAGTCGACGGTCGCGCTGCTGGTTTCGACGCGGCGCACGTAGACCGACTCCATGAAGGGCACGCTCGCGCGGCGTTTTTCGTAGGTGGCGTCGGCCAGGTACTGCTCGTTGTAGGAGGTCAGCCGGTCGCGTGCGTAGGCCAGCTTGAGGCTCAGGTCCTGGTTGGGGGTGAAGGTCAGGGCCAGGTTGCCGCCACCGTTGTCGCTGTCGCCATGGTGCTGGCTGCGGGTCAGTTGGCCATCGGTGTCGTCGTGGTAGGCGCTGGCCTGCAGGTACAGATGGTCTTCGATCAGCGGTGTCGCGCCAGTGGCTGCGACCTGCTGGTGCAGGTTGCTGAAGCGGCTTTGCAAGGTGGCGGTGGGCTGGTTGTCCGGGCGCTTGGTGATGATGTTCAGCGCCCCGGCCTGGGCGTTGCGGCCGTACAGCGTGCCTTGCGGGCCCTTGAGCAGTTCGATGTGCTCGATGTTGAGCAATTGCTGGTTGAAGGTGCCCAGGTACTGCGGCACCCCATCGACGTAGATGCCGACCGGCGCGTTGTACGGGTCGGAGGACGAGACGCCGCGCAAGCTCAAGCTGGGAAACACGCCCGCGCCGGTATTGCGCACCAGCAGTTCGGGGAACACTCGCTCCAGCTCCCCGGTATAGGTGACGTTGGCGCGGTCCAGGTCGGCGGCGCTGGCCACCGACAGGGCCAGGTCGGTCTGGTCCTGGGCCTGGACGCGCTTGGTCGCGGTGACCTCCATCGAGGGCAGGGTCACGGGCTCGGCGGCCAGGGCGTGACAGGGCAGGGCGAGGGCGATGGACAGGCTGAGCAAAGAGCGTTGCATGGGGCAAGGGCCTATGTCGGAGGGTATGGGCCCTATCTTCGGGAGATGGCCAATTAAGCGCGCGTGCGATCGGCACGGGAAGCGCGCGATCAGTACTTTTGTTGATAAGATTTATCATTCGCATTCGATTCATGACAGAGACGGTTGCCATGGCGCTCAATCACTACCACTCGCAGCTGGACCTGCCCACGGTGCTGACCGAAGGGCAGGGTGATGAACTGGACATCCGCCTGATCGACTGGCAGGTCGATCAGGACAGCCACCTCGACGCCTCGTGCGAAGCGTCGCTGACCGTGTCCTACCACCACTCATGCGCCGGCTGGCGCCGCTTTGCCGATACCCCGGCGCTGAGCTGGCGTGAAGACCATTGCAGCCTGTTCCATTCGACGCGGGCGGTCGAAGGGGTCGGGTTCGTGCCGGCAGGCACCTGCTGGCGTGGCGTGAACATCAGTTTCGCCGCCGAGCGCTTGGGCATGCTGGAATTGGCTACCCAGTTGTTCGACCTGTCGGGAGGATGGGAAAAGAGCGCCTCCTCAGACCAGGCGGCACGTGTGGCGCAATTTCCCGCGCCGCAGGTGGTACGGCGGATCGGCCAGGAAATGCTGGGATGTCGCTTGCAGGGCGTGGCCCGCGACCTCTTGCTGCGCGGCAAGGCCTATGAACTGCTGGGCCAGCTCACTGCGCATATCCAGAAGCTTGCGCTGTACAGCGGCGCCTCGCTGGGCGGCCGCGACCTGGTGCGCCTGGAGCGGGCGCGCCAACTGCTCGAAACGCGCCCGGAGCACGATTGGACCATCGAATCACTGGCCCAGTGCGTGGAACTCAACACGCGCAAGCTCAAGGAAGGTTTCCGCCAGTTGCATGACAGCGGCGTGTACGGCTACTTGCAGCGTGTGCGCATCGAGCGCGCCGCGGGCCTGCTGGGCGGGCGCTGCTCGGTCAACGAGGTGGCAGCCGCGGTCGGCTATGCCAGTGCCAGCCACTTCGCCAAGGTGTTTCGGCGTTACCACGGGGTCAACCCGCAGCAGTACCACGCGCAGCTCACGGAGCAGAGCGAGGCGGCGCCGAGGGCGCTCAGCGGATGAGCAGGCGCATGGCGCAGCGGTCGTTCAAGCCTTGCGCCTGCTCCTGACGCAGCAGTTCCGATAGCCGTGTATCCCTTTCGCTGACGTTCTCGAACCCGTAGCGTTCGTAAAAGGGCGCATTCCACGGCACCTGCGCGAAGGTGGTGAGGGTCAGTTGGCGAAGGCCGCGCTGGCGTGCGCAACGCAGCGCTTCGTCCAGCAGCGCGCGGCCGATGCCCTGGCCCTGGGCGCCCTGGCGCACCGACAGTTCGTGGATGTGCAGCGCGCTGCCGGCCGGCGCGGCGCAGAGAAACCCCAGGGGCCGCTCGTCATCGTCGACGGCGACCCAACTGCCAGCGTGATCGAGAAATGCCAGGTGCGCGGTTTCGTCGAGCACCTCGCCGTCGGCCAGCCAGGCCAGTTCCGGGCGCTGCAGGAACGCCTGGGCGGCGGAGCGCTCCACGGCGGGTAGCAAGGGGATGTCGATGGACAGGGTAGGGCGGATGCGCATTCGGGATCTTCTCGTTACGGGCCTGCTGCAAAGGCCATCGCGTACAGCGATCGGAAACGATGCAGCCCTGTGAGCGGGCTTGCGCCGCGATGGCGTCAGCAAAACCACACCATAACAGCCAGGGTCACGCAACGGGGCTTGCAAGTAAATTGTTATAACGTAACATTTAAAGGACAGCCCCCGCCCAGGAACCACCCCGTGATCCGCAGAAACCCCTCCGGCCATCTCCCCGAAATCGCCGAGTCGGCCTACATCGACAAGACCGCGATCATTTGCGGCAAGGTCGTTATCAAGGACAACGTCTTCGTCGGCCCTTATGCCGTCATCCGTGCCGATGAGGTGGACGCCAGCGGCGACATGCAGCCGATCGTCATCGGCGCCAACTCCAATATCCAGGATGGCGTGGTGATCCACTCCAAGTCCGGCGCCGCAGTGACCATCGGCGAATACACCTCCATCGCCCACCGCTCCATCGTGCATGGCCCCTGCGCCGTGGGCGACCGAGTGTTCATCGGCTTCAACAGCGTGCTGTTCAACTGCCGCGTCGGTGATGGCAGCGTGGTGCGGCACAACTCCGTGGTCGATGGCCGCGACCTGCCCGAGCGCTTCTACGTGCCGCCCACCGAGCACATCGGCCCGCACACCGACCTGGGGCGGTACCCTCCGGTCAGTGTCTCGGCGTCAGAGTTCTCTGAAGACGTGGCGCGCACCAACATCGACCTGGTCCAGGGTTACAAAGCCTTGCAGAACGAGTTCTGAGCATGGCCGAGCTCTTGGTGCGCAACGCACGGTTGGTCAATGAGGGACGGGAGTTCGACGGCGACCTGCTGGTGGTCCACGGGCGTATCGACAAGATCGCCGGCAGCATCGAAGGGGTGCGCGCGCGCCTCGAGATCGATGCCGCCGGGCAGTGGCTGCTGCCGGGGATGATCGACGACCAGGTGCATTTTCGTGAGCCCGGCGCGCCGCACAAGGGCAGCCTGGCCAGCGAGTCGCGGGCGGCGGTGGCCGGCGGCATCACCAGCTTCATGGACATGCCCAACACCAACCCGCCAACCCTGACCCTCGAGGCGCTGGCCGACAAGAAGCGTCGCGCGGCGTCCGCTTCGTGGGCCAACTACGGCTTTCATTTCGGCGTCAGCAACGACAACCTCGACACCATCGCGGCCCTCGACCCACGCGAGGTCGCCGGGGTCAAGGTGTTCATGGGCGCTTCGACCGGCAATATGCTGGTCGACGACCCCCAGGTGCTGGAACGCCTGTTCATCTATTGCCCCACCATCCTGCTGGCCCACTGCGAGCACACCCCGAGCGTCCTCGCCAACGAGGCGCGCTACCGCGAGCGCCATGGTGAATTCATCCCGGCCTCGGCGCACCCGCTGATCCGCGATGCCGATGCCTGCTATCGCTCGTCGTCGCTGGCGGTGGAGATGGCCCGGCGCTTCGGCACGCGCCTGCACGTGCTGCACCTGACCACCGACCGGGAGCTGGCCCTGTTCACCCCAGGCCCGGTGAGCGGCAAGCGCATCACCGCCGAGGCATGCCTGCACCACTTGTCGTTCGATGACCGCGACTACGCCCAGCTCGGCCACCTGATCAAGTGCAACCCGGCGATCAAGTCGCGTGCTGACCGCGATGCCCTGCGCCGGGCGTTGGCCGCCGACCTGATCGATGTGATCGGTACCGACCACGCCCCTCACACCCTGGAGGAAAAATGCCGGGTCTATGGCCGTGCACCGTCTGGCCTGCCACTGGTTCAGCACGCGCTGCCGGCGGCGCTGGAGCTGGTGAGCGAGGGCGTGCTGAGCCTGCCCCAGATGGTGCGCAAGACCAGCCACGCGGTGGCCGAGCTGTTCGCCATTCGCGAGCGGGGCTTTCTGCGCGAAGGCTATTGGGCCGATTTCGCCCTGGTCGAGCGTTTGATCAAACCGCGTGCCGTGGCTGACGAGCCCGTGCTCGCCCATTGTGGCTGGACCCCTTTCCAGCATCGGCATTTCAGCCATGCCGTGCGCAGCACCGTGGTCAGCGGCCAACTGGCCTGGCACCGCGGCCAGGTGCAGGTGCGTTGCCAGGGCCTGCCCTTGATGTTCGACCGTTGACCCCCCTTTGCACGAGTGTTGCCCCATGACCGAAGACGACTTGCTCCATCAGCCTCCCGAGGCCTACATGAACGAGCCGCAGCGCCAGTTCTTCCGCAACCTGCTGCTGAGCCAGCGCCTGGCGTTGCAGGCACGCATCGAGGAAGAGTTTCGCGCCTTGCGTGAGCAGGAGGTGCACAGCGACCCCGCCGACCTGGGCAGCGCCGAGGAGGAACGCCACTGGCAACTCCGTTCGCTGGAGCGGGAAAAGCGCTTGCTGGACAAGATCGACCAGGCGCTGGAGCGCCTGGCCCGTGGCGAATACGGCTGGTGCGAGGAAACCGGTGAGCCGATCGGCCTGCGCCGCTTGCTGCTGCGCCCCATGGCGACCTTGTGCATCGAGGCCAAGGAGCGCCAGGAACTCAGGGAGCGGCACCTGCGCGACGACTGATCAGTCGTGGGCCAACGGTTGGGCCAGCAGCTGCCAGCGCACCGAGCTGACGCCTTTCTCCAGGCTCACCCGGCTGACCAGGCGCTCCAGCAGGTTTGGCGCCTGCGGCGTGCCGAGCAGTTCGGCCAGCACTTCCAGGCGGGCCGGGTCGTGCAGGTCTTCGCTGTGCAGCGATTGCAGGCGCAGGCTCGGGTCGCTCAGGCTGTGCAGCATCAGGCTGCGCACCTGGATCTCGTCCTCTGCGCGGCACACGATGCGCACCTCGAAACGCTGCTCGACCTCGCTGGCCGGCACCACGTCCTGGCGGTCCAGGCGCTGGGAGATCTCGCGCAGCAGGATGTTGGCGCACAGCACCACCAGGCTGCCCAGGGTCGCCTCCAGCAGCAGGCCGAGGCTGCACAGCACGCCGACCGCGGCGGTGCACCAGAGGGTCGCGGCGGTGTTCAGGCCACGCACGTTGAAGCCATCGCGCATGATCACCCCACCGCCCAGGAAGCCGATGCCGGACACCACATACGCGGCGATGCGCGAGGCATCGCTGGGGGCCATGCCGGGCACGGCCTGGGTCATCAGCACGAACAGGCAGGCCCCGGTGCTGACCAGCGCGTTGGTGCGCAGGCCAGTCAGGCGCTGACGCAGTTGACGCTCGGCACCGATCAGCGCACCGAGCAGCAGGGCCACGCTGACGCGCAGCAGAAATACTTTCCAATCCATAGCAAACCTCTTTCCACGGGCCGTGACCCGTACAGGCGCTTTCAGCACGAAAGCGCGGCACTTGAAAACGGGAATGCGCGGCACTTGAAAACGGGAATGCGCAGGACCACGGGCCCGACCGCGTCACGGCAGTGGGGCAGGGGAAAGAGGGAGGGCATCGGCCATAGGGCCAGAGATGAACCACCGTCTACCGGTTTCGGCGAGACAGTGGCAGGGGTGCTGCCGGACTAGCTCGCCGTGTGGGCCTGTCGCAATCGACTGGGGCTACTGTCCAATGCAGGACTCCTGTTGGGGATGCGAAATTGCGTCGCGGACCTTACGCCCAGGTTCTGGCAGGGTCAAGGGCAGCTGCATGACAATTGCTTCACCGCGGCAAATGCCGGGTGGATTCCGTCCCATTCCCACGCAATGTTACCCTTGCGCCTTTCGCCCACTGCGCCGGACCATCACATGCTGTTCAACATCGCCGTCATGCTCGGCACCCTGGTGGCCATGGAAGGTGTCGGCACGCTGGCCCACAAGTACGTCATGCACGGCTGGGGCTGGTGGTTGCATCGCTCGCACCATGAGCCGCAGTTGGGCGTGCTGGAGACCAACGACCTTTATCTGCTGGCACTGGCCTTGGTGGCTGCCGCGCTGGTGGCGCTGGGCAAGGCTGGGCATGCGCCGTTGCAGTGGGTTGGCGCGGGCGTCGCGGGGTATGGGGTGCTGTATGTGCTGGCCCATGACGGCTTGTTCCACCGTCACTGGCCGAACAAGCCACGTCCAGTGCATCGCTACCTGAAACGGCTGTACCGGGCGCATCGGTTGCACCACGCGGTGAAGGGGCGCGAGGGCAGTGTGTCGTTCGGGTTCTTCTATGCACCGCCCTTGCGGGTGCTCAAACGTCAGTTGCGCGAGCGGCGGGGCGGGTAGGCGGTATCCATTGGGCGGGGTGGCGCGCCCCTCGCGGGGCAAGCCGGCTCGTCGCCCCGCGATGAGGCCCGCTATTACCCCACCGTCTCCCGTTCGTTGACCGCCACCTGCCCCCGGCTCACCGCCCAGCCGAACACGGCGGCGGTAAAGAACATGATCAGGCTGTAGATCGCCGCCGGCACCGCCATGGTGGCGTTGTTCAGCAGGCTCGGGCTCAGCGCCAGGGCGATGGCCAAGGTGCCGTTGTGGATGCCGATCTCCATGCCGATGGCGATCGCCTGGCGCTTCGGGATCTTCAGCAGGCGTGGCACCCAGTAGCCCACGCCCAGGCTGAGCAGGTTGAACAGCAGCGCCGCCAGGCCCACCAGCGGCGCGTACTCCACCACCGTCTGCCAGTCCTTGGCCAGCGCCAGGACGATGGTGAACGCCAGGAACAACGCCGCCACCAGCTTCATCGGTTTTTCCATGCGCGCGGCGAACCCCGGCGCGAAACGGCGAATCAGCATGCCCAGGGCCACCGGCAGCAGGACGATGGCGAACACCTGCATGACCTTGGCGAATTGCAACGGAATCGCCTGGTCCGAGGCCATGAACCACGACAGCGACAGGTTCACCAGCAACGGCATGGTGAGGATGGCGATCAAAGAGTTGACCGCAGTGAGCGTGATGTTCAGCGCCACGTCACCATGGGCCAGGTGGCTGAACAGGTTGGCCGTGGTGCCGCCCGGCGAGGCCGCCAGCAGCATCAGGCCCACCGCCAGCGCCGCCTCCAGGCCGAAGCCGTTGGCGATCAGGAAACACACGAACGGCAGCAACAGGATCTGGCAGGCCAACCCCACCAGCACGGGCTTGGGGTACTTCACCACCCGGGCGAAATCGGCCAGGGTCAGCGACAGGCCAAGGCCGAGCATGATGATGCCCAGGGCCAGGGGCAGGATGGCGGTCAGCAGGGGGGAGGCGGTCATCGGCGGTCTCTTGGGCGAAGGATCTCGAGCAGTGTAGGTGGCCCGCCGGGCTTCGCTAATGGCACAACGCCTGCTATTGGTAACTTTTTGTTAAGCGCCAGCGTCGGCGTGCCGCGTTGCGATGGGCTGCCGGGCGCAGTAGCATTTGCGCTTTTGCCAAGGATTAGCCTGTCATGCCGTTCCAGCAAGGTCTGCTTGCCACCCCGGTGCCGGCCCATGCCCGCCACCTGTTCTTTGCCCTTCAGTCGATCGAGGCGCTGCCTGGCGTGCTCGACGCGTTGCTGCCGCAGGTCGATGGCCAGCAGTTGATCCTCGGCGTCGGCGCCCCCCTGGCCAAGGCCCTGGGCCGTGAGGTGCCGGGCCTGCGCGCCTTCCCGCAGCTGGACGCTGTGGTCGAGAACCCCAGCACCCAACACGCCCTGTGGTTGTGGCTGCGCGGCGCAGAGCGTGGCGAGCTGTTCCTGCGCGCACAGGCGCTGGAGGCGCAGCTGGCGCCCGCGTTGCGCCTGGTCGACAGCGTCGACGGCTTCCTGCACCGCGGTGGCCATGACCTGACCGGCTACGAGGATGGCACCGAGAACCCGGTGGACGCCGACGCCGTTGAGGCCGCCATCACCGCTGGCGACGTGCCAGGGCTGGTCGGCTCCAGTTTTGCCGCGTTCCAGCTGTGGAAGCATGACCTGGGTTACTTCAAGGCGCTGCCACAGGCCGAGCAGGACGACATCATCGGTCGTCGCCTGAGCGACAACGAAGAGCTCGAAGACGCGCCTGAGTCGGCCCACGTCAAGCGCACCGCCCAGGAAAGCTTCGACCCCGAGGCGTTCATGGTCCGCCGCTCGGTGGCCTGGGCCGACGAGCGCGGCGCGGGGCTGGCCTTCGTCGCCCTGGGCCATTCCTTCGACGCCTTCGAGGTGCAACTGCGGCGCATGAGCGGGCTGGAAGATGGCGTGACCGACGCCCTGTACCGCTTCAGTCGACCGTTGACCGGTGGTTACTACTGGTGCCCGCCGATGGGCGCGAGCGGCGTGGACGTCAACCTGCTGCTGGGCTGATCGCTAAATATCCAGATACAGAATCTCCTGACCGTGTAGGACATCGCGACTAGCCTGTAGGAGCGGGCTTGCCCCGCGATTGGGCCATAGGCACCACCACGATCGGGAGATTTCCATGTACGGCCGTCGCGATGTCCTGCGCGCTGGCGCCGCCTTGGGCCTGCTGGCCGCCAGCCCCCTGCTGCGCGCCGAAGGCTCCAGCGCCATGCTCACCCGCAAAATCCCTTCTTCTGGCGAAGCCCTGCCTGTGATCGGCGCGGGCACCTCCGGCAGTTTCGAGGTGCAGACCGGCACCCCTCAATACCAGCAGCTCAAGGACGTACTCAAGGCGTTCTTCAAGGGGGGCGGCAAGGTCATCGACACCTCGCCGAACTACGGCGGCGCCGACGGTATTCTCGGTCAGTTGCTGGAGGAGGGCGGTTGGCACCGGCAGTGCTTCCTCGCCACCAAGATCGCCGCCGACAGCCCCGAGGCCGCTCGCCAGCAATGGGCCGAGAGCCTGAAGAGCCTGCGTACCGACAAGGTCGACCTGTTGCAGATCCACAACCTGCGCGACTGGAAGACCCAACTGCCCTACGCCCGCGAACTCAAGCAGCAAGGCAAGACCCGCTACATCGGCATTACCCACTACCTGGCCAGCGGTCATGAAGCGGTGGCGGATATCGTGCGCAACGAGCCGCTGGACTTCATCCAGATCAACTATTCAGTCAACGCCCCCGAGGCCGCCCGCGAACTGTTGCCGCTGTGCCAGGACCGGGACGTGGCGGTGTTGATCAACCGCGCCTTCGACGATGGACGGCTGTTCGCCAAGGTCAAGGATCGACCCTTGCCAGGCTGGGCAGCCGAAGCCGGCATCGGCAGTTGGGCGCAACTGTTTCTCAAGTTCGCCATCAGCCACCCGGCGGTGACCACGGTGATCCCGGCCACGGGCCGCCCCGACCGGCAACTGGACCAGCTCAAGGCCGGCAGTGGGCCGCTGCTGAGCGCGGACCAGCAGCAGGCACTGATCAAGCAGTTCGCCTGAGCGCATGAACGGCTGGCGGCGGCGCCTTGACCAAGGCTTGAACATCCAGCCCGGCGAAGGCCCGGCGGTGGTCACCGGGCTGGCGCTGTTCTACCTGCTGTTCACCGGCTACTTCATGCTGCGCCCGGTGCGCGAGACCATGGGCGTGGCTGGCGGCGTGGACAACCTGCAATGGCTGTTCACCGGTACCTTCCTCGCCACCCTGGCCTGCCTGCCACTGTTCGGTTGGCTGGCCTCGCGGGTGCGACGCCGGCGTATCCTGCCGTGGACCTACGTATTCTTCGTCAGCAACCTGTTGTCGTTTGCTGTGCTCTTTGCCCGCGACCCGGACGACCTCTGGCATGCGCGGGCTTTTTACATCTGGCTGTCGGTGTTCAACCTGCTGGCCATCTCCCTGGCCTGGAGCGTGCTCGCCGACCTGTTCTCCAGCGAGCAAGGCAAGCGCCTGTTCGGCCTGCTGGCCGCCGGCGCAAGCCTGGGGGGCTTGAGCGGGCCGATCCTCGGCACCTTGCTGGTGGCGCCGTTGGGGCATGCCGGGCTGCTGGTGCTGGCCGGGGTGTTCCTGCTCGGCAGCGTGGGCGCGGCGCTCTGCCTGCAACGCTGGCGCGACCGCCACCCGCTGCCGGCAATGAGCGAGCACCCGGCTTCCAAGCCCCTGGGCGGCAACCCGTTCTCCGGCGCCAGTGCGGTGCTGCGCTCGCCGTACCTGCTGGGCATCGCGCTGTTCGTGGTGTTGCTGGCCAGCGTCAGCACCTTCCTGTACTTCGAGCAGGCGCGCATCGTCAGTGAAACCTTCACCGACCGTACCCGGCAAACCCAGGTGTTCGGCCTGATCGACACGGTGGTGCAGGCGCTGGCGATCCTCACCCAGGTCTTTCTCACCGGCCGCCTGGCCCGGCGCCTGGGCGTCGGCGTGTTGTTGGTGGCAGTGCCGCTGGTGATGGCCGCAGGCTTCGTCTGGCTGGCACTGGCGCCGGTGTTCGCGGTGTTCGTAGTGGTGATGGTGGTGCGCCGCGCAGGCGAGTACGCGCTGGTGCGCCCGGGGCGGGAGATGCTGTTCACCGTGCTGCCGGCCGAGGACAAGTACAAGGCCAAGAACTTCATCGACACCGTGGTCTACCGGGGCGGCGATGCCCTGAGCGGCTGGGTCAAGCGTGGCCTGGACCTGTTGGGCGAGTATCCGCAGTTGGCGATGCTGATCGGTGCCGCCATCGCGCTGTGCTGGGGCCTGACCGGGGCGTGGCTGGGGCGCCGCCAGCGGCGCCTGGAACCGCCGGCCTGAGCCACGAACACCCGCCGCGCCAAATATCCCTCGCCTGCGTCTTTAGCGCCGTCGATCCGGAAAGCGCCCTGCTCGAGCGAATCCCCCCGCAGCGCCGCACTCCCACCTTATGTACGGCTTGAGCCGTGCACCCTGAAGCCATAAAGGTGAAAGATCATGGAGAACAAACAAGGCAATAAATCCGGTAGCCAGGGAGGTCAGAAGAACCCTGGGAACTTCGCCAACGACCGGCAGAAAGCCTCCGAAGCAGGCCGCAAGGGCGGCCAGCAGTCGGGCACCGAACGGACCACGGAGTCGGGCCGCAAGGGCGGTCGTTCGTAAGTGATGCAACGCCGTGCCGGGTGACCGGCACGGCGGTCAAACGATGAGGGCTCGATATGCGCAGGCTTTCCGTGATCTGCCTATTGGGCAGCCTGGCACTGCTCGGTGGCTGTTTCGATCGTGACACCGACCATCCCGCCAAGGATGCCGACCCCAGCAAACCTTCGCTGCAAATGCAGCAGCCCGGCACCGCTAACCCTCCCGCCGCACCTGAACCCAAGAACCCTTGAGCGCGCAAGGAGTGAGGCATGACGTTAGAGATCACCTCGGTGCCCGCTGTGCTGCCTACCCTGAACATCGCGGGCAGCCTCGAGCAGCGCTATCGGGCGCTACTGGAAAACCAGGCCACCGACAGCCTTGCCTGGCTCGGCGAGCAACTGCAACGCGCCGACCGCCTGCCCGACGACCTGCCGGCCAGCCCTGAGCGGCTAGACAGCTGGAGCGCGGGGCACGTCGAGCAGGTTGCAGGGCAATACGCCCAGTACCTGCGAGAGCGCCGGCAAGGCGCTGCGCGACGCTATTTCGCCAACCGCTCGCAGGCGCTGTACTTCCTGCAGCAGGTCGCGCCGACCAAGGCCGTGGATGGGGCCTGGCTGCACGGTACGCTGCGGCACTGGCAGGACCCGCGCTACCACGGCCTGATCCGCACCTATCTCGAAGAACTGGGCGAAGGCGATCCGCGCTGCAACCACGTGCTGATCTACCAGCGCCTGCTCAGCCGTGTCGGCTGTCTCGACCTTATGCCGCTTGCCGACGAGCGCTACCTGCAAGGCTGTCTGCAGCTGGCCCTGGGGCGGCATGTCGACACCGTTCTGCCAGAGGTGATCGGCTACAACCTGGGTTATGAACAACCGCCGCTGCACCTGCTGATCACGACCTTCGAGCTGGCCGAATTGGGCATCGACGGGCATTATTTCCAGCTGCACGTGACCATCGACAACGCCGCCAGCGGCCATGCCCGCCGTTCGCGCGAAGCGTTGCGGCAGTTGTGGCCCCGGCAAGCTGGCGAGGCGTTCTACGCGCGCGTGCGGCGGGGCTATCGCCTCAACGACCTGGGGCCGGCCGCGCCGGCGCTTGCCGCCAGCTTCGACCTGCACCGGGAGTTGTGCTCGGCGTTGGAGCGCAAGCGGCCATTCGGCCGCTTCATGCACTCGGATCGCTGCCGGTTGCAGGGGCGCACGGTCAACCAGTGGTTGTCCGCCCCCGGGCCGATGGACGCCTTTCTCCAAGCGCTGCAAACCCAGGGCTGGGTATGCCGCAACCAGGCCCCGGCCCGCAGCCGTTTCTGGGCGTTGATCGACGGCCCGAGCGCGCCGATGTTCGGTGTCTTCACGGCCTACGAGAAGCAGCTCTGGCACGACTGGATCGCCGCCGAATGGCAAGGTCCGGCGCCCAGCCGAGTGCTTCCCGGCTCCTGGGAGGCCGGCCTGGCGTTGGACCTGCCCGCGTCGGTCGATGACGCCTGTACCGACATCGCCGGGCTGATCGACCCGATGGCAGGCAACCGTCATGCCTCCCCGCAGGGCCTGTGGGCCACCCGGGCCTATCTGCGCGCCACCGGCCTCAGCCAAGGAGATTGCCACTGATGTTGCCGAACCCCGACCAGAACCACGCGGACGAGGCCCTGCTGCAACTGGGCAGGCGCCTGCGCGCCGATGGCTACCGCTTCACCTGCGTCACCCCCGCCACGCATGCGCGCAACAACGCGCGCGCCGGCACCGAACGCGCGCATACCCTGCGCGATGTGTTCGGCTGGAGCCGCCCATTCGCCCCGTCGTTGCTGTCGGCCGACGAGCTTGGGCAACTGCGGGCCGCTGGCGTGCTGCGCGACGAGGGCGACTTGCTGCGTAGCACGGTGCGCTGGTCCAACCTCGATGACCTGCTGCTGGTGCATTCGGCCTATCCCACCGAGGCTGGCGATGCGGTGTTCTTCGGCCCGGACAGCTACCGCTTCGCCCAGGTCATCCACGACCACCTGCAACGCTGCCCGAGCCCTGTGCAGCACGCAGTGGACGTCGGTTGCGGCACGGGCGTGGGCGCATTGCTGATCGCCCGTGCCGCCCAGCACGCACAGGTCACTGCCGTGGACATCAACCCGCTGGCGCTGCACTACACCGGCATCAACGCCGCCCTGGCCGGGGTCGCCAACCTGTCGGTGGAGACCAGCGACATTCTCGACGGCATCAGCGGCCGCTTCGACCTGATCGTGGCCAACCCGCCCTACATGCTCGATCAGCAGCAACGGCAGTACCGCCACGGCGGGGGCGCGCTGGGGGCGCGACTGTCGCTGCGCATCCTCGAGCAAGGCTGTGAGCGCCTGGCCCCCGGCGGCACCTTGCTGCTGTACACCGGCGTCGCCGTGGTCGAAGGGCGTGACCCGTTGCTGGAAGCCGCGCGCCTGCGCCTGGCCGGGCCGGGCTGGAGCTGGGTGTACCGCGAACTGGACCCGGATGTCTTCGGTGAGCAGTTGCTCGAACCTGGGTACGAACAGGTCGAACGCATCGCCGCCGTGGCGCTCAGCGTCACCCGCCGCGGCTGAGGTCGGCGTGCACCGACCCTGTTCGTTTGGCATCGAGGAGGAATACCTGCTGGTGCGCCTGGACAGCGGGCAGGTGATGGCGGCACCGCCGGCGGCCGTCACCCGGCGCTGCCGCGAGGTGCTGGGCGAGTACTTCGCGGAAGAGATGTTCCGTAGCCAGGTCGAGGTCGCCTCGCCGGTATTCGAGAACGCGCATCAAGCCCGCCAGTTCTTTCTCGACAGCCGTCAGCGCCTGGCTGAGGCCCTCGCCGGAGAGGGGTTGGGGCTGTATTGCGCAGCCAGCCACCCGAATGCGCGATGGCAGCGCCAGCACGGCGGCAACAGCGCGCATCACCGGCAACTGTTCGACGATTACCAGCACGTGGCGCGGCGCAGTCTGTTGTCCGGGTTGCACGTGCATGTCGGCGTCCCGGGCGGCTGCGACCGTATCCAGTTGATCAACCGGGTGCTGTACTGGCTGCCGTTGCTGCTGGTGCTGAGCACGTCTTCGCCGCTGTGGGCGGGGCAGGTCACCGGCTACATGAGCTACCGCCGGGTGATCTGTGGCGAGTGGCCGCACATGGGCCTGCCGGAGCCACTGGCCGATTGGCCGGCCTACGAACGCTACCGGGCACTGTTGCAGCGCACTGGCGCCTTGGCCAGCGATGGCGCGTTCTGGTGGGCCATTCGCCCATCGCAGCGCTTCCCCACGGTGGAGTTGCGCATCTGCGACGCTTGCCCGCGCCTGGACGATGCCCTGGGCATTGCCGGGCTGTTCCGTCACCTGGTGGAGTGCTGCGTCAGTGACCGCCCTGCGTCGGCGCTCCTGAGCCGAGAGCTGCGTTGGGTCATTCAGGAAAACTATTGGCGCGCCCTGCGTCATGGCCGGCATGCCACCTTCATTGGGCTGCACGACCAACAGCCGGTTACCGCCGAGGGGTGGCTGGCGCAGTTGCAAGGGGCCTTTCCGGCCCTGACCATCGATGCCGAGCGTGCGTTCCTGCAGGCCCGGCGCATCCTCGAGGAGGGCACCAGCGCCGATCATCAGTTGGCCTGCCTGGCGCAGGCACAGGGCAGGGGGGTAGGCCGCCAGCGGGCGCTGGCTGAAGTGGTCGCCCAGGTGCTGGCACAGGGGGCGATGCCCACGAGCAGCCCGGCAGATGTCGTTTGAAACCGTCGAGGCCAGGGCCAAGGGTTCGGCGGCGACCATCCGTCGGTAGGGTCAAACGTTCACCGGCGGGCACGCCTCGAAAACTCAACACGTCCTGTCGTCGTTGGAACCGACCTACCTCCGGAGGCCCCATGCCCAGCAAGCCGCGCGACCAGTTCTCCATGCAAAACCCGCTGACCCAATACCCGCACCCGCCATTCCCTGCTCAACACCAGGAAGACCCCGGGCTGGATGCGAACATGCAACCCAAGCCCGACCACGGCGAAGCCACCTACAAGGGGCTCGGCCGTCTCGTCGGGCGCAAGGCGCTGGTGACTGGCGCGGATTCCGGCATCGGCCGGGCCGTGGCCATCGCCCTGGCCCGCGAGGGAGCGGCACTGGCGATCAACTACCTGCCCATCGAACAACCAGACGCCCGCGAGTTGATCAAGTTGCTGGAAGACGAGGGCCACCACGTCGTGCCGATTGCCGGCGACCTCAAGGACCCGCGTTTCTGCAAGGAACTGGTCGAGCAGGCCCACGAGCAGTTGGGTGGGCTGGATATCCTGGTCAACATCGCCGGCAAGCAGGAGGCGCGCAAGGACATCGGCCAGATCAGCCATGCACAGTTCGACCACACCCTCAAGACCAACGTCTACGCGCTGTTCTGGCTGTGCCAGGCGGCGGTGCCGCTGATGCCCGCCGGCGCGACCATCATCAACACCGCGTCGATCCAGTCGTACCAGCCTTCGGCGACGTTGCTCGACTACGCCACCACCAAGGCCGCCATCGTGGCCTTCACCAAGGCCTTGGCCAAGCAGGTGATCGAGCGCGGCATCCGGGTCAACGCGGTGGCGCCGGGGCCGATCTGGACAGTGCTGCAACCCAGCGGCGGCCAGCCGCCAGAGAAGATCCCGGATTTCGGCGGCCACACCCCGATGAAGCGCCCCGGGCAGCCGGCCGAATGCGCGCCGGTGTACGTGCTGCTGGCCAGCCAGGAGTCGAGCTACATCACTGGCGAGGTGTTCGGCGTGACGGGCGGCAACCCGCTGCCATAGGGCAGGCCGGGTAAACCTTCGCCGCACCGCGCAGTCTGCTCCAGTAAGTGCCCCAGAAAAGGGGCCAGGGAGGTGGCTGATGACGTTCTTCTGCCTGTTGCGGGGGTGCCGCTGGCGCAGCACCCTGACCGCTGAACTCGCTGGGTTTCACTGCCAGTGCTGCGAACGCTGCGGGGCGTTGCGCTATCGCCGCCCCGGCGAACCGTTCGACAGGAGCTGAACATGGCCCGGGCAATCTGGAAAGGCGCGATCAGCTTTGGCCTCGTGCACATCCCCGTCTCGCTCAACACGGCCGTGCGCAGCGAGCGTATCGATTTCGACTGGCTCGACAAGCGCAGCATGGAGCCTGTGGGCTACAAGCGGATCAACAAGGTCACCGGCAAGGACATCGACAAGGACGACATCGTCAAGGGCGTGGAATACGAGAAAAGCCGCTACGTGGTCATCAGCGAAGACGAGATCCGCAAGGCGCGGCCCGAGGCGACCCAGACCATCGACATCTTCGCCTTCGTCGAGGCCGGTGAAATCCCTCTGCAGCATTTCGATACCCCGTACTACCTGAGCCCCGACAAGCGCGGTGGCAAGGTGTATGCGCTGCTGCGCGAGGCCCTGGAGAAGACCGGCAAGGTGGCGCTCGCCACGGTGGTGCTGCACACCCGCCAGCACCTGGCCCTGCTGAGGCCGCTGGACGACGCGCTGGTGTTGATCACCCTGCGCTGGCCGGACGAAGTCCGTGGCGTCGACAGCCTGGAGCTGGACAAGAGCGTCACCGAGGCCAAGCTCGACAAGCGCGAACTGGACATGGCCAAGCGGCTGGTGGACGACATGAGCGGGCCCTGGTCGCCCGCCGACTACCACGATGTGTTCCGCCAGACCCTCCTCGACCTGGTCGAAGAGAAGGCCAGCAAGGGCAAGATCAGCGTGGTCGAGAAGGGCGAGGGTGAGGCGGCCAAAGGCGCGGACATCATCGATCTCACCGAGCTGCTCAAGCGCAGCCTGGCGGGCGGGAAAAGCACGGGGCCCAAGAAGAAGCGCGCGCGCAAGGCGTCGTGAGGCCCTCACGCGGGGCAAGCCCGGCCCCACAGGCACACCGCTGCCTCTGGCAACGGCGCCGTGCCTGTGAGCGGGCTTGCCCCGCGATGAGCCTCCTACGGCCTCAATGCGGCGCGCGGACGATGGTCTTGAGCAAGTCCTCGGGGGTGATATGGCCCACCACCTGGCCCACCGCGCTACCCGGCGTGGGCAGGTCGATGATGTGGTCCTTCATCTTGCCGACCACGTGCATCTCGCACGGCTTGCAGTCGAACTTCAACGTCAGCACTTCATCGCCATGCACCAGTTGCATCGGCGCGACCTTGGTGCGCACACCCGTGACGCCCTTGGCCTGCTTGGGGCAGAGGTTGAAGGAGAAGCGCAGGCAGTGCTTGGTGATCATCACCGGCACCTCGCCATGCTCCTCGTGGGCCTCGAACGCCGCATCGATCAGCTTCACCCCGTGACGGTGGTAGAAGTCGCGGGCCTTCTGGTTGTACACATTGGCCAGGAACGACAGGTGCGCCTCGGGGTACACCGGCGGCGGCGTAGTCTCGGCCTTGCGCGCGCCACGCGGGTGGGCCTTGACCCGAGCCTCGGTCAGCGCCTCGATGGCCTCGCGACGCAGGGCCTTGAGCTGCGAGTTGGGGATGAAGTACGCCTGGGGGGCGTCCAGCACGATGGCGTTGGCGTGGTACATCGTGGTGCCCAGCTGGCCGAGCAGGTCGTGCAACTGCTCCAGCGCCTGCTGTGGCTTGTTGGCCGCGCCGAACGGGCCGTCCAGCGCCGCTTGCACACTGACGCCTTCTTCGCTGCTGGCCGTCAGCAGCAGGCGTTGCTCCGTCAGCACGGCGTGCCACTCGATGCCGATGCGCCGCTCCGCCGAGGTGCGCTGCAGCGCTTGCTGCCAGTTGTGATCGAGGTTGCGCGACAACGGGTGGTTGGGGCGCAGCTTGTACAGGCCGGCAGGCATTTCGTTGGGCTCGACGCGGTAGCGGTAGCGCGTCTGGCCGTCTTCCTCGAACTCACCCTTGGGCTCGGCGATGTTGGCGCGGAAACCCACCACTTCGCGCTTGACCAACACGTTGAGGCCGTCGCCATTGGTCAGCGGCACCTCGGTCACGACCTGCAGGTCGCGCTTGCCGACTTTCTCCACGACCCCCACCAGCAAACCGGTGAAGGTCGGCGAATCGAAGGCGCCGATGTCGATCTTGCGCTCGCTGACGAAGTAGTCGGTGCTGCCGCGGTGGAAGGTCTTGTCCGGGTCGGGCAGGAAGAAATGCTCGGTGCGCCCGCTGGAGGCGCGGGCCAGGGCCGGCCGGTCCTCGAGGATGGCGTCGAGCTCCTTGCGGTAGTGGGCGGTGATGTTCTTCACGTAGCCCATGTCCTTGTAGCGGCCCTCGATCTTGAACGAGCGCACGCCGGCATCCACCAGGTCGCGCAGGTTGGCGGTCTGGTTGTTGTCCTTCATCGACAGCAGGTGCTTCTCGAAGGCCACCACGCGGCCCTGGTCATCCTTGAGGGTGTAGGGCAGGCGGCAGGCTTGCGAGCAATCGCCACGGTTGGCGCTGCGCCCGGTCTGCGCGTGGGAGATGTTGCACTGGCCGGAGAACGCCACGCACAGCGCGCCGTGGATGAAGAACTCGATGGCCGCGTCGGTTTCGGCGGCGATGGCGCGGATCTGCTGCAGGTTCAGCTCGCGGGCCAGCACCAGTTGCGAGAAGCCGGCCTGGTCGAGGAACTTGGCCCGCTCCAGGGTGCGGATGTCGGTCTGGGTGCTGGCGTGCAGCTCGATCGGCGGGATGTCCAGCTCCATGACGCCCAGGTCCTGGACGATCAGCGCGTCTACGCCGGCATCGTACAGCTGGTGGATCAGCTGGCGGGCGGGCTCCAGCTCGTTGTCGTGGAGGATGGTGTTGATCGTGGTGAACACCCGCGCGTGGTAGCGCCGGGCGAATTCCACCAGCGCGGCGATATCACTGACCTCGTTGCAGGCGTTGTGGCGGGCGCCGAAGCTCGGGCCACCGATGTAGATGGCGTCGGCACCATGCAGGATCGCCTCGCGGGCGATGGCCACGTCACGGGCAGGGCTGAGCAGTTCCAGGTGGTTCTTTGGAAGGGACATGTCGTTATAGTCGGGCTGGTCACGGTCAAGGTGCGCATTGTAGCGGTGAAATGGCGTGGGGGCATCCTTGGGGTGACGATCCGCGCCGGCCTCATCGCGGGCACAGCGCCGTTCCCAGAAGCAGTGGTGAGCCTGTCGGAGCGGGCTTGCCCCGCGATTTGGCCTGCACAGGCACAGCAAAGACGGTTGCGCGGCCTACAAGGCCGGTATCTGCCCCAGGCATTGCACCAGCCGCGATGCCGCCGGCGACAGGCTGCTCTCGCTGCGCGTGATGACCCCCAGCTCCCGCTCCAGCCCCGGTTCGTCCAGCGGGCGGCCCCAATGCCCTGGCCCGCGCGCGGCTGGCCGGGGAGATCGTCGAACAGCGCCTGGCGCTCGCCCACGCGCTGGCCAACGAGGTAGAGACCCTTTACACCAATGGCCCGGCGGGTGGTGGCGGCGCCACCCGGCAGGTCCGCGAAGTGCTGGCGGTGGCCAGCCTGTACCTGCCGCGCGAACTGGCCGATCCCCGTGTCCACCTGGAGGTGTGCCCATGACCCTGCGCCTGCAACAGCTCGCCCACACCCGCACGGGCGACAAGGGTGACACGTCGAATATTTCGTTGATTGCGTATCGGGCGGAGGACTACCCGCTGTTGGAGCGGCTAGTGACGGCAGAGCGCGTGGCGGCGTGGTTCGCCCACCTGCGTGATGAGGGTGCGGGGCCGGTGCAGCGCTATACGCTACCGCAGCTCAACGCGCTGAATTTCGTGTTGCCGGGGTTGCTGCGCGGCGGGGTGACCCGGTCGTTGGCGCTGGATGCCCATGGCAAGTGCCTGGGGGCGGCGCTGTTGGCCATGGCGCTGGAGGAGGGCTGAAGGGCTGTGCCGGCAAGGCCGACGCCGGCACGGGAAGGCCCGTGCTGGCGTCGCCACGCTTAGCCCAGCACCTCACGCAACCGGTACCACAGCATCCCCAAGGCCAGCAGCGGTGAGCGCAGGGCTTTGCCGCCGGGGAAGGTCAGGTGCGGCACGGCGCTGAACACGTCCAGGCCCTGGCTGTGGCCCACGGCGATGGCCTCGGACAGCAGCTTGGCGGTCCAGTGGGTGACGTTCAGGCCGTGGCCCGAATAGCCCTGGGCGTAGTACACGTTCGGGTACTGGCTCAAGCGGCCAACCTGCGGGAAACGGTTGGCGGTGATGCCGATCATGCCACCCCACTGGAAGTCGATGCGCACATCGCCCAGTTGCGGGAACACCTTGAGCACCTTCGGCCGCATGTAGGCGCCGATGTCCTTCGGGTCGCGCCCGGAATAGTGGCAGGCACCGCCGAACAGCAGGCGGCGGTCGGCGGTGAGGCGGTAATAGTCCAAGCCGACTTTCTGGTCGCACAGCGCCATGTTCTGCGGAATCAACGACCGTGCGACGTGCTCCGGCAACGGCTCGGTGGCCACCACGTAGCTGCCGGCAGGCAGCACCTTGCCGGTCAGGCGCGGTTCCAGCTCGTCCAGGTGCGCATTGCAGCCGAGCACCAGGCTCTTCGCACGGACCTTGCCGCGCGCGCAGTGCAGGGTCACGGTGGCGCCATGTTCGATACGCAGCACCGGGCTCTGCTCGAAGATCCGCACACCGAGCCCGGCGGCGGCGCGGGCCTCGCCCTGCACCAGGTCGAGCGGGTGCAGGTGGCCCGAGCCCATGTCGACCAGGCCGCCGGCATACAGGTCACTGGCCACCACCTCATGAATGCGCCCAGGCTGCACCAGGCGCGTCTCATGGCGGTAGCCCAGGCTCGCCAGGTCCTCTTGCTCATCCTGGAAAGCGGCGAACTGCGCGGGCGTGTTGGCCAGTTCGCAGAAACCCCAGCGCAGGTCGCACTGGATGCCATAGCGCTCGATGCGCTGGGCCACCAGGGCGACCGAATCCAGCCCGGCCTGCTTGAGGTAGCGCACGCCGTCCTGGCCGACGTAGCGGGCAAAGCCCGAGACGTCGTGGCCGATGCCGCGAATCAGTTGGCCGCCGTTGCGCCCACTGGCGCCCCAGCCGATGCGTCGGCCCTCCAGCAGGATCACCGAGAGGCCGCGCTCGGCCAGTTCCAGGGCGGTGTTGACCCCGGTCAGGCCACCGCCGACCACGCACACGTCGGCGTTCAGTTCGCCGTCCAGCGTGGGGTAGGGGGCCGCGTCGCGCGCCGTGGCGGCGTAATAGGACGCGGTGTGTTGGGAAGTAGAAAGCATGGCTCAGGCTCGGTTCAGCGGTTGGACTTGATCTTGCTCCAGGAGCGGGTCATGACGCGCATGATCGCCGGGCTCGGGGTGCTGGAAATGTAGAGCTTGTCCAGCACTTCCTGGGGCGGGTAGATCTCGGGGTTGTCGACCAGCGCCTTGTCCATGTGGGCCTTGGCGTCCAGGTTGGCGTTGGCGTAGCCGACGGTGGCGCTGACCTTGGCGATCACTTGCGGGTCGAGCAGGTAGTTGATGAACGCCAGGGCCTGCTCAGGGTTGTTGGCGTCCTTGGGAATGGCCAGCAGGTCGAACCACAGGTTGCTGCCTTCCTTGGGAATGCTGTAGGCGATCTTCACGCCGTTGTTCGCTTCCACCGCGCGGTTGGCGGCCTGGAACACGTCGCCGGAGTAGCCGAAGGCCACGCAGACGTCGCCGTTGGCCAGGTCCGAGACGTACTTGGAGGAGTGGAAGTAGGTGATGTACGGGCGCAGTTCCATCAAGCGTGCCTCGGCCTTGGCATAGTCCTTGGCATCTTCGCTGCGCGGGTTCATGCCCAGGTAGTTGAGGATCGCCGGGAACAGCTCGTCGGGCGAGTCCATGAACGCTACGCCACATTGCTTGAGTTTTTTCAGGTTCTCCGGCTCGAACAGCACTGCCCAGGAGTCGATCTTGTCGATGCCCAGTGCCGCCTTGACCTTCTCGACGTTGTAGCCGATGCCGTTGGTGCCCCACAGGTAGGGCACGGCGTACTGGTTGCCCGGGTCGTTCTGCTCCAGCTGCTTGAGCAGTTTCGGGTCCAGGTGCTGCCAGTTCGGCAGCTTGCTGCGGTCGAGCGGCAGGAACGCGCCGGCCTTGGCCTGGCGCGCGAGGAAATGGTTCGAAGGCACCACCACGTCATAGCCGGTGCGCCCGGCCAGCAGCTTGCCTTCGAGGGTTTCGTTGGAGTCGAACACGTCGTACACCACCTTGATCCCGGTGCTGGCCTGGAAGTCGGCCAGGGTGGTGTCGCCAATGTAGTCGGTCCAGTTGTACACGCTGACCGTCGGCTGGGCCTGCGCGGCGGCGCCGAACAGCAGGGCGAATGCCGCGGGGATCAGGGGTTGCAAATGACGCATGTCGACACCTCGTTGGAATTTTTCTGGTTGTGCAATGACGGTGTTGGCGGTGGCCTCATCGCGGGGCAAGCCCGTTCCTCTGTGGGGGCGGGCTTGCCCCGCGATGAGACCGGCGAATCAGACGCTCAGCAGCAGGAACTCACGCTCCCACGAACTGATCACCCGCTTGAAGTTCTCGTGCTCGGCGCGCTTGACCGCGACGTAGCCCTGGACGAACTGGCGGCCCAGGTACTGCTCCAGCGTCGCGCAGTCCTCCATGTGCTGCAGCGCGTCCTCGATGGTGATCGGCAGGCGCAGGTTGCGTCGCTCGTAGGCGCGGCCCTGCACCGGGGCGCTGGGTTGAACCTTCTCGACCATGCCCAGGTAGCCGCACAACAGGCTCGCGGCGATCGCCAGGTAAGGGTTGGCGTCGGCGCCCGGCAGGCGGTTCTCCACCCGCATCGCCTCGGGGCTGGAGGTCGGCACGCGCAGGCCCACGGTGCGGTTTTCCTCGCCCCACTCGACGTTCACCGGTGCCGAGGTGTCGGGCAGGAAGCGGCGGAACGAGTTGACGTTCGGGGCGAACATCGGCAGCACCTTGGGAATGTACTTCTGCAGGCCGCCGATATGGTGCAGGAACAGCTCGCTCATGCTGCCGTCGTCATTGGCGAACACCGGCTTGCCGGTGGCGATGTCGACCACGCTCTGGTGCAGGTGCATGGCGCTGCCCGGCTCGTCGGTGATCGGCTTGGCCATGAAGGTGGCGGTGACGTTGTGCTTGAGCGCCGCCTCGCGCATGGTGCGCTTGAACACCACGATCTGGTCGGCCAGGTCCAGCGCGTCGCCGTGGCGGAAGTTGATCTCCATTTGCGCCGGGCCGTCTTCGTGGATCAGCGTGTCCAGGTCCAGGCCCTGGATCTCGCACCAGTCGTAGACGTCTTCGAACAGCGGGTCGAATTCGTTGGCGGCCTCGATGGAGAACGACTGGCGTCCGCTCTCGGCACGGCCCGAACGGCCCAGTGGCGCTTGCAGGGGGAAGTCCGGGTCTTCGCAGCGCTTGGTCAGGTAGAACTCCATCTCGGGCGCGACGATCGGCTGCCAGCCTTTGTCGGCGTAGAGCTTGAGCACTTTCTTCAGCACGTTGCGCGGCGACAGCTCGATGGGGTTGCCGTGCTTGTCGAAGGTGTCGTGGATGACGATGGCGGTCGGTTCGATCGCCCAGGGCACCTGATACACCGCTGCCGGATCGGGGCGGCAGACCATGTCGATGTCGGCCGGGTCGAGCAGGCCGTAGTAGATGTCGTCGTCGACGAAGTCGCCGGTGACCGTCTGCAGCAGCACGCTCTCGGGCAGGCGCATGCCACGCTCGTTGAGGAACTTGGCGGTCGGGGCGATCTTGCCGCGGGCAATGCCGGTCAGGTCGCTGACCACGCATTCGACTTCGGTGATCCGGTGTTCTTTCAGCCAGGTGGACAGCTGATCGAAGGGGGCGTTCATACAGACCTCTTGGTTGGGTTTTGTCGGCGCTCGTTCCAGGGGAGCTTCCCCTGAAGCGCGCTGAGGACTATCTTGGTCGCAGCCCCCCGGGGCGATCTATCCGTTTTCTCCGTCGATCAATGCACCAAAAGAGTGCATAAAGGACACCCCGCGTGAACACGCACAATGCCTTGCAGGTCCAGGCCTACACCACCACCGACGTGACCGAGCAGGTTCGCGCCACGCCCGGTTGGCAGCAGCAGTACCGGCAGATGTCCCCCGGGCACTTCAGCGGCCAGCTGCGTTGCCTGGGGCTTGATGGCGTGGAGGTGTACGAGGAGCGCCTGAACACCCGGGTGGAGCAGTTCTTCCGCGCACCGAGCGGGTCGCTGACGTTCTGCTTCGATCGCATCGAGAACAGCCTGTACCTGCTCAATGAGCAGAGCCGCAACATCTGGATCACTCCGGAGAACTACGAGGAAGTGGCGGTGGTGTTCGACCAGCCGTTCCTGCAACGCCATGGGTTGGACCTGGAGCGTTTGCAGGGGTTGTTCATGGTGCCGTTGGGCAGTGGGCAGAACGCGCTGTTCGGCAGTTGGCTGAGCGCCACGCTGACGCGCCTGACCCAGGCCGATTGCCCGTTGCAGGGCCAGGCGCTGGCCGAGCAGTTGCTCGATGATTGCCTGTTCATCCTCGATAACGCCTGCCAGCGTTTGCAGGGGCAGGCGCTGGGGCGCCGGGGGGAGGAGCGGGCGATCATGCAGCGGGTCAGCGAGTGGGCTGCCGATTGTCCGGAGGAAACGCTGAACCTGGTGGAGCTGGCGCAGGTGGCGGGGGTGTCGTTGCGTCAGTTGCAGGAGGCGTTCAAGGCGTTCACTGGCATGCCGCCGGCGCATTGGTTGCGGTTGCGCAGGCTCAATGGGGCCCGGCGGGATTTGTTGCGGCGGGGGGCGGAGGAGACCGTGGCCGAGGTGGCGATGCGCTGGTCGTTCTGGCACCTGGGGCGGTTTTCCGAGAGTTATCGGCAGTTGTTCAGGGAGTTGCCGAGCGAGACGCTCAGGCGTGGGCGTTAGGGCAGCGCCTTCCCTCTGCAGGAGCGGGCTTACCCCGCGATAGGCGCGGCGCCCGAAGCAAATCATATGGCCTTGTCACCGCTCTTGCGCTTGCTTCAACGAGCGCGCAGCGCCTCGTAAACCATTTGGCTCTTCGTGCGCGGCAGTTCAGGCACATTAGATTGCAACGTCGGAAGGCCGAGTGGAAGGCCATTGCGCATAGCGCCACTCCAGTGTAGCGATGTAGAGACTCAGTGCATTGCATAGGCTATGAAGGAGTAAAAGGATGTACTGGTTAGCCCCGTTCGAGTCTATCTCTGTATTCACGAGGCGAACACGTCATAATGCGCTTGAAAGCATGGCTAAATGCACTGTCGGAGTCATAGCCCAGCTTTTGTGCTATGGACGAAATGGTGGTGTGGTTTGTTTTCAACAATCGCGTGGCTAATTGCATGCGCCAGCGCAAGACGTACTCTAAAGGGGTGACACCAGATTTTTGCTTGAATCGCAAAGCGAAGGTCGAGCGAGAAACACCCGCAATTTTTGCAAGGTTCTCGACCGTCCAAGAACGCGCCGGATCGGCATGAATGGCTTGAATGGTCGCCCCGATACGTGGATCAGATACAGCAAGCAACCAGCTCGGCGCGCTATTCCCTTCTTGGATCAAGTAAATTCGTAGAACCTGCACTAGCATGATGTGGCCGAGATGCTGAACCACAATCGAGTGACCAAGAGACGGATGGGTGAGTTCATGAGCAATACGCTGCAAGGCCCAATTCAGCACGGACGCTTGATCCGAACCACTTTTGATGATGGCGGCAGGAGGCAATCCGTCAAATAAAAGGCGGGCTTCCTCACCGAAGGCAAAACGTCCCCCGATCAGGAAAAACGCGTCGGCTGTCCCACAACTGGCGATGCCATTGACGGCATGGCGATAAATCGCATCCGAGTGGATGGCCGGAAATGCCAAGTCGCTGCGGAGCGAAAACGCCCGCTTATGTGGCAAAAGAAAGCAATCTCCGGCCGACAATCGGATAGGTTTCTCCACGCCTTCCACCACTAGCCAACAAGTCCCTTCAAGGATTGCATTGAACTTGATGCCGTCGGGTGGCGGAAAGTCGACGGCCCAGTCTCTACCAGCCTTCAGACCTGCAAAAAAGGAGCTATGAGTACTTAGGAGGGAGAGGGCTTCGGACAGGGGATCCATAAGATGTATGGGACGATCTCGACAGATAATTGGACTTTGCTGCATTCACAGTCCCAAGTCTAGTCTAGACAATGGTGGTCGTGGGTTCTGCCCCTATTCCATGTCAAATGCACAAGGACACGCCATGACCAGCAAACAATCTCCCATCCACTCGGGTTTCGGAGCGGCAACAACCGCAGCAGAGATACTTGAAGGGTGCGATCTATCCAACACCACCGCCATTGTGACTGGGGGCCATTCCGGCCTGGGCCTGGAGACGACACGGGCACTGACCAATGCTGGCGCGCGCGTTGTTGTCGCAGCACGTGATGTTGAAGCTGCTCGCGCAAAGACTAACGGAATCCCTAATGTGGAAATCGAGCGACTGGATCTTTCCGACCTGACCAGCGTGCATGACTTCGCACACCGTTTCCTGGCAAGCGACCGACACATCGACATTCTGATTGGCAGCGCGGGAATCATGGCTTGCCCGGAAACCCGCGTAGGCGCGGGTTGGGAGGCACAGTTCGCTACCAATCATCTGGGGCACTACGCCCTCGTGAATTTGCTATGGCCTGCGCTCAAGGGGCGTGCAAGGGTGGTAATAGTGTCATCGGCAGGTCATCACCAATCGGGTATCCGCTGGAGCGATGTGCAATTCACGCAGGGCTACGACAAGTGGTTGGCCTATGGGCAGTCGAAGACGGCCAATGCATTGTTTGCTGTCCACCTTGATCGGCTTGGTCAGCACGAGGGTGTCCGTGCTTTCTCCCTTCATCCCGGCAAGATTCTCACACCGCTCCAGCGTCATCTGGCGCAGGACGAAATGATTGCCGCTGGCTGGCTAGACGTTAACGGCCACCTTGCCGACCCGACTTTCAAGACGACGCAGCAGGGCGCGGCCACCCAAATTTGGACCGCAACCGCTCCGCAGTTAAATGGCATGGGAGGTTTGTATTGTGAGGACTGTGAGATCGCATCGCTGGACGCAAGCGAACCACCATCCTTTGTCGGCGTCCGGTCTTATGCCGCCGACCCTGATCAAGCCGAACGTCTTTGGGCGCTATCCGCTCAACTTACCGGGATTGACGCTTTTGAAAGGAAATGAGTGATCGAAATAGAGCGTCCATATCTGCGCTGCTCTTTGTTCGTGGCGAGAAAGCGCTACATCGGCTGCGCATCGCGAAACCGTCCATCGAGTCGCCGCCGCTGTCGCGCACGACGGAAGAACTAGACAAAGACCCTGGGCGGACAGTAGTTCATTCGCATTGGACGAGTTCGGGAAGGTGACTTCGCTGGCCGGTTACCTTTTTCTCTCAGCTTTGCCGCATGCACCGAGCAGATGATGGTCGCCGCCGTCTTCTTCCACTTGAATGTCTTGGCAGCATGCGTTGCACGCTAGAAAAATGAACTAACCGCTCATGAAGCTAGAATTACCGTTGGTAACCGAATCTAGGTCTGGATACGCCTCAAAGGCTTCAAAAAATAAACTACGCGCTCTGTTTCCGTGAAGCCCAACGCCTCATGCAGGGCGTGACCTCCTTGGTTATCCAAGAGCGCATCCGAAGCCAGTTCAGTGCAGCCCATTTCTTCAGCCCACTGCTGGATTCCCGCGACGAGTTGCCGCGCAATACCTTGGCTTCGACTAGCAGGTTGGACGTACAGACCTTCGAGAAAAGCCACGGGCGATGAGCTGGTACCGTTGACATAGTCCACCCGGATCGATGCCTCGGCAAACCCGATCGCATTGCCACGCTCACTAACGAAGGTCAGCACCACATAACGTTCTGGTGCGCTCAGTATGGCTTGATGGTCTTGCTCATTATCCAAGGAGGAATCAGGCCACAAGGCAACACGGAGGGGTAGCCAGCCATCATGGTCGAGCACAGTGCAGCGTTTTATCATTGAGGGAGTACTCGAAAGAATAACTCACGAAAATCATAGGTCATCCTCGGTCAGGTTTGGAAGGTGAGTTAGCTTTTGCATCCGCCCCGCGCGGTCTTCCGGGTCCACACGGAGTGCGGTTTGCTAAATCTGGCGTTTTCGGCTACGCCGAAGTTGCGTTCTGTTCTGTGGCCCTCCCGACGCCTGCTCAGCCTCTTGACGTCGTAATCCACTGCGTCTGAACTGCCGTGCACGAAGATCAAGATCAATAGCAAGTGCGTAATCGAAAGGTGGGATAGTGCGGGAGGCGTAAAACAATGACCCCCCTTGTCCCCCCTTCCCATGTCACCCCACCCCCCACCAATCCATTAGCGTTGGCGCCATTTCCGATTGGCAAAAGCAGGATGCTTACCGATGCGCTTCAGCGAACTGATGGCTGTGCTCTCCACCCGTGCGATCCGTCTCCAGCGCGAGGGCCAGGACCTGGTGGTCCACGGCGACGACGATGCCCTGGACGACACCCTCTGGGACGCCCTGGCCGAGCACAAGCCCGCCGTGCTGGAGATGCTCGCCACCCAAGGCAACGACTGGCTAAGCCCCGCCTTCAAGATCACCCCCCAGATGCTCCCCCTGGTCGACCTCGACCAGGCCGCCCTCGACCGCATCGTCGCCAGCGTACCGGGCGGTGCCGCCAACGTGCAGGACATCTACCCGCTGGCCCCGCTGCAGGAGGGCATGCTCTACCACCACCTCTCGGCCAGCGCCGGCGACCCTTACCTGCTGCAAGCGCAACTGCGCTTCGCCGACCGCGGCCGTCTGGACGCCTTCGCCGAGGCGCTGGGCTGGGTCATCCAGCGCCATGACATCCTGCGCACGGCCCTGTGCTGGGAGCGCCTGGACGAACCGCTGCAAGTGGTCTGGCGCGAAGCACCGCTGGCCCGTGAAGCAGTCGAGCTGGACGGCGAGGGCGATGCCTTGGCCCAACTGGGCGAACGCTTTGCCGCCCGCCACTATCGCCTCGACCTGCGCCAGGCGCCGCTGCTGCGCCTGGTGCATGCCCAGGGCCAAGGCCAGGAGCAGGTCGCGCTGCTGCTGTTCCACCACACCGTGATGGACCACACCGCGCTGGACATCGTGCGCCAAGAAATCGCTGCGTGGCTGGCCGGGCAGGCCGATCAGGTGGGGCCCGCCGTGCCGTTTCGCGACCTGCTCGCCCGTGCCCGCCAGGCCCTCGACGTGCCCGCCCACGAGGCGTTCTTCAAGGGCATGTTGGCCGATATCGACGAACCGACCCTGGCCTTCGGCCTGGCCGAAGGCGACCCGCAACCGGTCGAAGAGGCCAAGACCCTGCTCGAACGCCCGCTGAGCCTGCGGCTGCGTCAACTCGCGCGCCAGCTCGGGGTCAGCACGGCGGCCATCGCCCACCTGGCCCTGGCACGGGTGCTGGGGCAGTTGGCCGGGCGCGAGGCGGTGGTGTTCGGCACCGTGCTGCTGGGGCGCATGGAGGCGGGCGAGGGCGGCGAGCAGGCCCTGGGCATGTTCATCAATACCCTGCCGCTGCGCATCGACGTCGGCGCCCAAGGTGTGCGCCAGGGCCTGCTGGCCACCCAGCAACGCCTGAGCGCGCTGCTCGGCCATGAGCAGGCGCCGCTGGCCTTGGCCCAACGTTGCAGTGCCGTGGCAGCGCCCACACCGCTGTTCAACAGCGTGCTCAACTACCGCCACAGCGACGCCGGTGACGCCGCCGCGGTGATCGATGTGGCCCCTGGCATCCAGGTCCTGGGCGCCGAGGAACGCACCAACTACCCCCTGACCGTGAACATCGACGACCTCGGCGATGACTTGCGCATCACCGCGATGATCAGTCGGAGCATCGGCGCCGCGCGGGTCGTCGGTTACCTGGCGCACACCCTCGGGCAACTGGCCGATGCCTTGGAGCACGCGCCCGAAACGCCATTGCACAGGATCGATATCCTGCCGGCGGCCGAGCGCGAACTGCTCACCTACGGCCGCAACCGCCCGCTGCTGGAGTTCCCGCTGACGCCACTGGTGCACCAGCGTTTCGAAGCCCACGCTCAGGCCCGGCCTCACGACACCGCACTGATCTTCGAACAGCAGAGCCTTAGCTACGACGAACTCAACCGCCGTGCCAACCAGCTGGCCCACCACCTGATCGACCTCGGGATCGGCCCCGACGAGCGCGTGGCGATCTGCGTGGAACGCGGCTTCGGCATGTTCGTGGCGCTGTTGGGCGTGCTCAAGGCCGGTGCCGGCTATGTGCCGATCGACCCCGCCTATCCAGCCGAGCGCATCGCTTTCACACTGGCCGACAGCGCCCCACGCGCGGTACTGGTCGAGGCTGGCAGCCAGCAATGGCTGGGGGCTGCGCGGGTGCCATCGATCGACCTCGACGACCCTGCACTGCGCCAGCAGCCTGACAGCAACCCACAGATCGCCGGCCTATCGTCGGCGCAACTGGCCTACGTGATCTACACCTCGGGCTCCACCGGCCAACCCAAGGGCGTGATGGTCGAGCACGGCAACGTCGCGCGGCTGTTCGCGGCCACCCACGACTGGTTCGCCTTCAACCGCCAGGACATCTGGGCGCTGTTCCATTCCTTCGCCTTCGACTTCTCGGTCTGGGAAATCTGGGGCGCGCTGGCCTTCGGCGGGCAACTGCTGATCGTGCCGCAGCGCATCAGTCGGTCGCCCGACGAGTGCTACGCGCTGCTGTGCCGCACCGGCGTGAGCATCCTCAACCAGACCCCCAGCGCCTTCCGCCAGCTGATCGCCGCCCAGAGCCGCAGCGAACTGCAGCACTCGCTGCGCCAAGTGATCTTCGGCGGCGAGGCGCTGGAGCCCGCCTCGCTCAAGCCCTGGTATGCGCGCATCGGCAATGCCGGCACGCGCCTGGTGAACATGTACGGCATCACCGAAACCACGGTGCACGTCACCTACCGCCCGTTGCAGGCCGCCGATGCGCAGCTGGTTGGGGTCAGCCCGATCGGTGCGCGCATCCCCGACCTGCAGCTCTACGTGCTCGACGCGCAGCGCGAGCCGGTGCCGGCCGGGGTGGCCGGCGAGCTGTACGTCGGTGGCGCGGGTGTCGCCCGTGGCTACCTGAACCGCGAGGCGCTGACGGCTGAACGCTTCATCGCCGACCCCTTCAACCCTGGCGGGCGCCTGTACAAGACCGGCGACCTGGCGCGTTGGGCGGCTGATGGCAGCCTCGACTACCTGGGCCGCAACGACGACCAGGTGAAGATCCGCGGCTTCCGTATCGAACTGGGTGAGATCGAGGCGCGCCTGGCCGCCTGCGCCGGGGTGCGTGAGGCGGTGGTGGTCGCCCGCCGCGACAGCGCGGGCGAGCAGCGCCTGGTGGCTTATTGGCTGGCGGCCCCGGGCACGCCACCAGAGGCTGCGCAACTGCGTGACGCGCTGCTGCGCAACCTCGCCGAATACATGGTGCCGGCGGCCTTCGTGCGCCTTGAGGCGTTCCCGCTGACGAGCAACGGCAAGCTCGACCGCAAGGCGCTGCCCGAGCCTGACGGCCAGGCCTTCGCCCGCCGCGCCTTCGAGGCGCCGCACGGCGAGGTGGAGCAACGCATCGCGGCGATCTGGCAGCAACTGCTGGGCGTCGAGCAGGTGGGGCGCCACGACAACTTCTTCGAGCTGGGCGGCCATTCGCTGCTGGCGGTCAAGCTGGTCGAACGCCTGCGCCAGCACGACCTGGCCGCTGATGTGCGCGTGCTGTTCGGCCAGCCGACCCTGGCGGCGCTGGCCGCGGCGGTGAGCGACGAGGCCCCGGCCCAAGTGCCGGCCAACCGTATCCCTGTCGGCTGCGCGAGCATCACCCCGGCGATGCTGCCGTTGGCCGACCTTGAGCAAAGCGCCATCGATGCCGTGGTGGCCCGCATCCCTGGCGGCGTGGCCAATGTCCAGGACATCTACGGCCTGGCGCCCTTGCAGCAAGGGATCCTTTACCACCACCTGGCCAGCGCCGACGCCGACCCCTACGTGCTGCGCGCGCGTTTCGCCTTTGCCGGCGAGGCCGAGTTCGCCGCGTTCGTCAACGCGCTGAACCATGTGATCGCCCGCCACGACATCCTGCGCACCAGCCTGCACTGGGAAGGGCTGGACGAGCCTGTGCAGGTGGTGCAGCGCGAGGCGCGGTTGCAGCTCGACAGCCCGGTCGATGGACGGCGCCTGGACCTGAGCCGCGCCCCCCTGTTGCACCTGGCCCGCGATGGCCAGGGTGAGCGCCTGGAGGCGACCCTGCTGCTGCACCACATCCTGCTCGACCACACGGCTGTCGAGTTGCTGGTGGCCGAGATCGGCGCTGCTTTGCAAGGCCTGGCAGCGCCGCACGACAGCGTGCCGTACCGCAACTACGTGGCTCGCGCGCGGCTGTGCGCGGACCCGGCGGCGGACGAGGCGCTGTTCCGCGAACTGCTCGGCGACATCGACACACCGACCGAGGTCTTTGGCCTGCGCGACGTGCACGGTGACGGCGTCGAGGTGCGCGACAGCCACCTGGCGCTGCCCGAGCGCCTCGCCAGCCGCCTGCGCGAGCAGGCGCGGCAGCTCGGTGTGAGCGTCGCCAGCCTGGTGCACCAGGCCTGGGGCCAGGTGCTGGCGCAGTTGTCGGGGCAGCCAGAGGTGGTGTTCGGCACCGTGCTGCTGGGCCGCTTGCAGGGCGGCGCCGGGGCCGACCGCGCCCTGGGCATGTTCATCAATACCTTGCCGCTGCGGGTCAGCGTCGATGACGCCAGTGCCCTGGACGGTGTGCTCCGTACCCACCAGCGCTTGGCCCGACTGCTCGGCCACGAACAGGCGTCGTTGGCGCAGGCCCTGCGTTGCAGTGGCGTGCCGAGCAACCAGGCGCTGTTCACCAGCCTGCTGAACTTCCGCCATAGCGCCGCGAGCGGGCAGGGCGACGGCCTGGGTTGGTCGGGCATCGAGCTGCTGGCCTCGCGTGAGCGCAGCAACTACCCCCTGGTGGTCAACGTCGACGACCTCGGTCAGGGCCTGGCCCTGACCGTGCAGGCCGTGCCGCAGGTGGATGGCGCGCAGGTGTGCGACCTGCTCGGCAGCGCTTTGGAGCACCTCGCCCAGGCCCTGGAACAGTCGCCGCAGACACCCCTGCATGCTGTCTCCAGCCTGTCGGCGGCGGCGCGCGAGCAGGTATTGCACGGCTTTAACGCCACCCGCCGCGATTACCCGCGCACGCAGTCTGTGCATGCGCTGTTCGAGGGCCGCGCCCAGGCCACGCCGGAGGCCATCGCGGTGGTCCATGGCGCGCGTCAGTGGCAGTACGCCCAGCTCAACCAGCATGCCAACCAACTGGCCCGTCACCTGCTGGAGCTTGGCGTGCGCCCAGGCGACCGGGTGGCGTTGCTGCTGCCTCGCTCGTTCGACCTGCTGGCCAGCCAGTTGGCGGTGAGCAAGTGCGCCGCGCAGTACGTGCCACTGGACGCCAACGCCCCGGCAGAGCGCCAGGCGTTCGTGCTCGACGACAGCCAGGCCGTGCTGCTGCTCAGTCACAGCGACCAGGGCCTGGCCGCCACCCGGCGCGTCGACCTCGACCGCCTGGATTTGTCCGGCTACCCCAGCCATGACCTGGGCCTGGCCGTGGACGCGACGGCTGCCGCCTACGTGATGTACACCTCCGGCTCCACGGGCCTGCCCAAGGGCGTGTGCGTGCCGCACCGGGCCATCGCGCGGCTGGTGATCGCCAACGGCTTCGCCGACTTCGGCGCCGCCGACCGGGTGGCCTTCGCCTCCAACCCGGCGTTCGACGCCAGCACCCTGGAAGTCTGGGCGCCGCTGCTCAATGGCGGTGCCGTGGTGGTGATCGACCAGGACCAGGTGCTGTCGCGCCAGGCCCTGGGGCAGGCGCTGCTGGAGCACGGTGTGACCGTGCTGTGGTTGACCGCTGGCTTGTTCCACCAGTACGCCGACGACCTGCTGCCGGCCTTGCGCAGGCTGAACTACCTGATGGTCGGCGGCGACGTGCTCGACCCGCAGGTGATCGCCCGGGTGCTGCGCGACGGTGCGCCGCGCCACTTGCTCAATGGCTATGGCCCGACCGAAGCGACCACGTTCAGCACCACCCATGCCATCGTCGCGGTGGGCGAGGGTGCCATCCCCATCGGTCGGCCCATCGGCAACAGCCGCTGCTACGTGCTCGACGCCCATCGCCAACCGCTGCCGGTGGGTGCGGTGGGTGAGCTGTACCTGGGCGGCGACGGCGTCGCCCTGGGCTACCTGAACCAGCCGGAACTGAGCGCCGAACGCTTCATCGACGACCCGTTCGGCGACGAGCCCGGTGCGCGCCTGTACCGCAGCGGCGACCTGGCCAGCTGGCAGGCCGACGGCACCCTGCGCTACCACGGGCGCAACGACCAGCAGGTCAAGCTGCGTGGCTTCCGTATCGAGCTGGGCGAGATCGAGGCGCGCCTGGCCGCCTGTGACGGTGTGCGCGAGGCCGTGGTGCTGGTACGCGAGGACGCGCCTGGTGACAAGCGCCTGGTGGCCTACTTCACCACCGACGGCGCCGCCCCGGCACTGGCCGTGCTGCACGAACGCCTGCAAGGCCAGCTGCCGGACTACATGCTGCCCGCCGCGTACGTGCGCCTGGCCGAGTGGCCGCTGACCGCCAACGGCAAGCTCGACCGCCGCGCCTTGCCGGCCCCGGACCAACAGGCCGTGGTCAGCCGCGCCTTCGCCGCGCCCGAGGGCGAGGTGGAAACTGCCCTGGCGGCGATCTGGGCCGAGGTGCTGAAGGTCGAGCGGGTAGGGCGCCACGACCACTTCTTCGAGCTGGGCGGCCATTCGCTGCTGGCCGTGAGCCTGGTCGAGCGCATGCGCAAGGCCGGGCTCGCCGCCGACGTGCGCGTGCTGTTCGCCCAGCCGACCCTGGCCGCGCTGGCGGCGGCGGTCGGCAGCGGCCGCGAGGTGCGGGTGCCAGACAACCGTGTGCCGGCGGGTGCCACGCGCATTACGCCAGCGATGCTCAGCCTGGTGGACCTGGACCCGCCTGCCATCGACCGTATCGTCGCCACGGTGCCGGGTGGCGCGGCCAACGTACAGGAAATCTACCCGTTGGCACCGCTGCAGGAGGGCATCCTCTACCACCACCTGAGTGCCGCCCAGGGCGACCCCTACCTGCTGCAATCGCGCCTGGCGTTCGACAGCGTCGAGCGCCTGCACGCCTGGGCCGGTGCCCTGCAGCAGGTGATCGACCGGCATGACATTCTGCGGACCTCGTTGGCCTGGGAAGGGCTGGCCGAGCCGGCGCAGGTGGTGTGGCGCCACGCTCGGCTTGGGGTGAACAAAGTCGATTTCCCAGGCGTCAGCGTTCTTACGGACGATACCGGGCCTGTAGGCGCGGGCTTGCCCCGCGATGAGGCCACCTCGGTCCTCGACCACCTGCACGCCCAATTCAATGCCCGCCACCACCGCCTGGAGCTCAACCAGGCTCCGTTGTTGCAGCTGGTCTACGCCGAAGACCCGGCCAACCAGCAGGTGGTCGCCATCCTGCTGTTCCATCACCTGGCCCTGGACCACACCGCCATGGCGGTGGTCGGCGCCGAGATGCAGACCCTGCTGCTTGGCCACGGCGAGCCCCTGGCGCCCCCGGTGCCCTACCGCAACTACGTGGCCCAGGCGCGCCTGGCCAGCGACCCCGCGAGCCACGAAGCGTTCTTCCGCGAGATGCTCGGCGACGTCGAGGCGCCGACCTTGCCCTTCGGCCTGCAGGATGTGCAGGGTGAAGGCCACGGCATCGACGAAGCGCACCACACCCTGGACCTCGACCTGGCCCGCCGCGTGCGCGAACAAGCCCGCCAGCAAGGGGTCAGCGCCGCCAGCCTGATGCACCTGGCCTGGGCCCGGGTGCTCGGGGTGCTGGCCAACCGCTGCGACGTGGTCTTCGGCACCGTGCTGATGGGCCGCCTGCAAGGCGGCGAGGGCGCCGACCGGGCGCTGGGGGTGTTCATCAACACCCTGCCGCTGCGCATCGATACCCGTGCCGCCGTGCGCGAGGCCTTGAATGCCACCCATGGCCGGTTGTCGGCGCTGCTCGGCCATGAGCACGCCCCACTGGCCCTGGCCCAGCGTTGCAGCGGCGTGCCCGCGGGGCAGCCGTTGTTCAGCGCCTTGCTCAATTACCGCCACAGTGATGCCGACGCGCCGCGCGACGGCGAGGGTATCTGGCAGGGCGTGCGCCTGCTCGGCGGCGAGGAGCGCAGCAACTACCCGCTGACCCTGAGCGTCGATGACCTCGGCGAGGGCTTCACCTTCAGCGTGCTGGCCCTGCACGGCATCGGCGCCGGGCGCGTCGCCGAGTGGATGGCCAACAGCGTTACGCGGCTGGTGCAGGCGTTGGAGCAGGCTCCTGGGACGGCGTTGGACACCTTGTCGATCCTTGGCGCGGCGGAGCGCCAGCAGTTGCTGGTCGGCTTCAATGCCAGTCAGCGCGACTACCCGCGCGGCCACACCGTGCACGCCCTGGTCGAGGCCCAGGCCGCCCGCACGCCCGACGCCACGGCGGTGGTGCAGGGCGACCTGGCGCTCAGCTATGCCGAACTCAACCGCCGCGCCAACCGCCTGGCCCACCACCTGATTGCCCTGGGCGTGCGCCCCGGAGCGCGGGTCGCCCTGTGCCTGCCGCGCACACCGGAACGCCTGGTGGCGCTGCTGGCGGTGCTCAAGGCCGGCGCTGCCTACGTGCCCGTCGACCCGGCCTACCCGCAGGAGCGCATCGCCTACTTGCTGGCCGACAGCGCGCCGGCGTTGGTGCTGGCCGAGTCGGGCCATGCCCAATTGCCAGAGGCCGTACTGCGCTTGAATCTTGATCACCCCACCTGGAACACCGGCGCCGAGCACGATCCGCAGGTGCCTGGGCTGGACGCTACTCAGTTGGCCTACGTGGTCTACACCTCCGGCTCCACCGGCCAGCCCAAGGGCGTGATGGTCGAGCACCGCACCCTGGCCAACCTGGTGCACTGGCACTGCGACGCCTTCGCCCTCGGCGCTGGCAGCCATGCCTCCAGCGTCGCCGGTTTCGGTTTCGACGCCATGGCCTGGGAAACCTGGCCAGCGCTGTGCGCCGGGGCGGTGCTGCACCTGCCGCCAGCGACACTGGGCAACGAACAGGTCGATGCGCTGATCGATTGGTGGCTGGCGCAGCCGCTGCAGGTGAGCTTCCTGCCCACCCCGGTGGCCGAGCATGCGCTGCGCCGCGCTGACCAGCACCCACAGCTGCGCACCCTGCTGATCGGTGGCGACCGCCTGCGCCAGTTCGAGCGTGACCCGGGCTTCGCCGTGATCAACAACTACGGCCCCACCGAGACCACCGTGGTCGCCACCGCGGGCCAGGTGCAGGTGGGCTTGCCGCTGCACATCGGCAAGCCCATCGCCAACACCCAGGTCTACGTGCTCGATGCGCAGCGCCAGCCGGTGCCGGTGGGCGCCGAGGGCGAGCTGTACATTGGCGGCGCGGGTGTCGCCCGTGGCTACCTGGGGCGGCCTGAACTGACCGACGAGCGCTTCGTCGCCGACCCGTTCAGCCAAGCCTCGGGCGCACGCCTGTACCGCAGCGGCGACCTGGTGCGCTGGAACGCCGATGGCACCCTGGACTACCTGGGCCGCAACGACGACCAGGTGAAGATCCGCGGCGTACGCGTGGAACTGGGCGAGATCGAGGCCACCCTGGCCGCCCAACCGGGCGTGGATGAAGCCGTGGTGCTGGTGCGCGGCGAACGCCTGTTGGCCTGGTACACCGGCAGCGCGCCGGGCGATGCCCTGCGTGAGGCGCTGAAAGCCCAGCTGCCAGCGCACCTGCTGCCGCTAGCGTTCATCGCAGTGCCGACGCTGCCCTTGACCCACCACGGCAAGCTCGACCGCAAGGCCCTGCCAGACCCGGACCCGACCGACCTGCCGGTGGCGGAGTACGAAGCCCCCCTGGGCGAGACCGAAACCGCCCTGGCGGCGGTCTGGGCCGAGGTGCTGGGCCTGGAGCGGGTCGGGCGGCACGACAACTTCTTCGAACTGGGCGGCCATTCGCTGTTGGCGGTGAGCCTGATCGAGCGCCTGCGCCAGCAGGGCCGGCAAGCCGACGTGCGCCTGCTGTTCAGCCACCCGAGCGTGGCTGCGCTGGCCGCTGCCCTGGGCCAGGGACGGGCGCTGCGAGTGCCGGTCAATCGCGTGCCCGACGGCGCCACGCACATCACCCCAGCCATGCTCAGCCTGATCGAACTGGACCAGGCGGCCATCGACCGTATCGTCGCCACGGTGCCGGGCGGCGCGGCCAACGTGCAGGAAATCTACCCGCTGGCGCCATTGCAGGAAGGCATCCTCTATCACCACCTGAGCGCAGCCAAGGGCGCCGACCCGTACCTGCTGCAATCGCAGCTGGCATTCGACAGCCACGAACGCCTGCACGCCTTCGTCCATGCGCTGGAGCAGGTGATCGAGCGCCATGACATCTTGCGCACCGCCGTGCTCTGGGAGGGCTTGGCGCGACCTGTGCAGGTGGTCTGGCGCGAGGCCCGGCTTGCGCTGGTGGAGGATCGTGGCCAGGCCATCGATGCCCTGGACCTCGCCCAGGCGCCCTTGATCCGCTTGCTGTACCGCGAGGGTGCGCGCCTCGAGGCGACCCTGCAGTTCCATCACCTGGTGCTCGACCACACCGCCCTGGAGGTGGTGCGCGAGGAAATGCTCGGCTACCTGCATGGCCACCCGGCCCCGGCGCAGCCGCCGGTGCCGTATCGCAACTACGTGGCCCAGGCGCTGCTGGGCGTCAGCGAGGCCGAGCACGAGGCGTTCTTCCGCGAACAACTGGGCGATATCGACGAACCGACCCTGCCGTTCGGCCTGCGCGATATCCAGGGCGATGGCCCTGTCATCGAACAGGCACAGTTGCTATTGGAGCGGCCCTTGGCCCTGCGCCTGCGCGGCCTGGCACGCCAGCTCGGGGTGGGCACCGCCAGCCTGTTGCACCTGGCCTGGGCGCGCCTGCTGGCGGCGGCCAGCGGCCGCGAGGACGTGGTGTTCGGCACCGTGCTGCTGGGTCGGATGCAGGGCAGTGACGGCGCCGAGCGTGGCCTGGGGATGTTCATCAACACCTTGCCGCTGCGTGTCGGCCTGGCCGGGCTGGGCGTGCGTGAAGGCGTGCGTGCCACCCACGCCCGGCTCACCGCGCTGCTGGCCCACGAACACGCCTCGCTGGCCCTGGCCCAGCGTTGCAGTGGCGTCGCGGCGCCGCTGCCGCTGTTCAGCGCCATGCTCAACTACCGGCACAGCGCCGGTGCCGTCGAGGAGCAGGCCCAGCGCCAGGCCTGGCGGGGGATCGACACCCTGGCCAGCGAGGAACGCACCAACTACCCGCTGGGCCTGAACGTCGACGACCTGGGCGATGACCTGCGCCTGACCGTGCAGGTCAGCCCCGAGGTGGGCGCCGAGCGTGTGTGCGGTCAGTTGCGGCAGGTGCTGGAAGCGCTGGCCGAGGCCTTGGAGCGCCAGCCGGACTTGCCGCTGCTGCAACTGCCGGTGCTGCCGGCCAAGGAGCGTGAGCGTGTGCTGCACGGTTTCAACGACACGACGCTGGACTACGACCTGGAGTGCACCGTGCACGGCCTGTTCGAGGCCCAGGTGGCGCGCACGCCGCACGCCATCGCCCTGCGTGCCGAGGCCGGGCAGCTGACCTATGCCGAGCTGAACGCCCAGGCCAACCGTCTGGCCCATCACCTGATCGCCCTGGGCGTGAAGCCTGATGCGCGGGTGGCGATCTGCGTCGAGCGCGGGGTGTCGATGGTGGTCGGCCTGCTGGCCATCCTCAAGGCCGGTGGCGCCTATGTGCCGGTCGACCCGGACTACCCGGCCGAGCGGATCCGCCACATGCTCACTGACAGTGCGCCGCTGGTGGTGCTTGGCCATGCGCCGACCCGCTCGCTGCTGGCGAGTTTCGAGGTGCCCGTGGTGGAGCTGGAGCAGCCGGTGTGGCACGCGCTGTCGCCGGAAAACCCGCGTGTCGAGGGCCTGACCCCGCGCCACTTGGCCTATGTGATCTACACCTCCGGCTCCACTGGCCTGCCCAAAGGCGTGATGAACGAGCACGCCGGGGTGGTCAACCGCCTGCTGTGGACCCAGGACGCCTACGGCCTGACGGCTGACGACGTGGTCCTGCAAAAGACGCCGTTCAGCTTCGATGTGTCGGTGTGGGAGTTCTTCTGGCCGTTGCAAGTGGGCGCGCGGCTGGTCATGGCGCGCCCTGGCGGGCACCGCGACCCGAGCTACCTGCGCGACATCCTCGCTGAGGAAGGGATCAGCACCTTGCACTTCGTGCCGTCGATGCTGGACGTGTTCCTGGGTCACGGCGATGCCGAGCCCGCGCGCCTCAAGCGCGTGCTGTGCAGCGGCGAAGCGCTGCCGGGCAGCCTGGTGCGGCGCTTCAAGGCGCAGTTGCCGACGGTCGAGCTGCACAACCTCTACGGCCCGACCGAAGCGGCGGTGGACGTCAGCGCCTGGCACTGCGCCGAGCCCTTGGCCGAGACCCCGGACAACACCCCGATCGGCAAGCCGATCGCCAACACCACGCTGTACGTGCTGGATGCCCAGGGCCAGCCGGTGCCGCAAGGCGTGGCCGGCGAGCTGTACATCGGCGGCGCGCAGGTGGCGCGGGGCTACCTGAACCGCCCCGAACTGAGCGCCGAGCGCTTCCTCGACGACCCGTTCAGCCAACGCCTCGGTGCGCGGCTGTACCGCACCGGCGACCTGGCCCGGCACTTGCCCGACGGCACGTTGGAATACCTGGGTCGCAACGACGACCAGGTGAAGATCCGCGGCCTGCGCATCGA
>NZ_JARGCS010000034.1 GCF_029193575.1 Pseudomonas entomophila
CTAGGCATCAGTCGACAGGCTTACTACAAACGCAACCGAGCCGCTGATGGCAAAGAACGCCAGGCAGACCGGGTGGTTGAGTTTGTACAGCAAGTCCGAATGCGCCAACCCCGTCTGGGTACTCGCAAGCTGCACTATCTGCTGCATTGCCAACCTGACAGACGATTCCAGGTCGGCCGAGATAGGCTGTTCCAGGTCTTGGGAGAGCGCCGTTTGCTCGTACTGCCTAAGCGGGCCTACCACAAGACAACACAAAGCTTTCATCGCTTCTACCGCCATCCCAACTTACTCAAGCCCGGGCCAAGCCAGATTGTTCCGACAAGGCCGGAACACGTCTGGGTGGCCGACATTACTTACCTGCCTGCACGTAACGGCCCGCTATACCTGAGCCTGATCACGGATGCGTACTCCAGGAAAATCGTTGGCCACCACGTCCATGAAAGCCTGCATGCCGAGTCGGTGGCGCAAGCTTTCAAGCAGGCATTACGGAAGCGACGTCATCGCCAGCCATTAGTCCACCATTCGGATCGAGGCATCCAATACTGCTCGGCGCTATACCAGTCACTGCATCAACGGCACAGCGTTCAGTGCTCCATGACCGATGGGTATGACTGCTACCAGAATGCGCTGGCCGAGCGAATCAACGGAATCCTCAAGATGGAGCTGCTGTTGAGTAGCCCTGCAGATCTGGAGCAAGCGAGGCAAATGGTTGACGAGGCAGTGCAGATCTACAACACAGAACGGCCTCATATGGCCCTGAAAAACAAAACGCCCGATGCGGTGCATCGGGCGTTTTGAGGTCTGTCGGCCTACCTGAACAGGTGTAAACCTATTTCAGGACTAGACACGAGCGGCGCGACCCTCAGAGCAGGAACAGCGTGGCCAGGCCCAGGAAGATGAAGAAGCCACCGCTGTCGGTCACCGCAGTGATCATCACGCTCGACCCCATCGCCGGGTCGCGCCCCAGGCGCGCCAAGGTCATCGGAATCAATACGCCCATCAGCGCGGCCAGCAGCAAGTTCAAGGTCATTGCCGCGGTCATCACCACCCCCAGCGACCAACTGCCGTACAGCCAGAACGCCACGGCGCCGATCACCCCACCCCAGATCAGGCCATTGAGCAGCGACACCGCCAGCTCCTTGCGCATCAGTCGGCTGGTATTGCCCGGCGACACCTGGTCCAGCGCCATGGCACGAACGATCATGGTGATGGTCTGGTTGCCCGAGTTGCCGCCAATGCCCGCCACGATCGGCATCAACGCGGCCAGCGCCACCAGCTTCTCGATCGAGCCCTCGAACAGGCCGATCACCCGCGAGGCGACAAAGGCGGTGATCAGGTTGATGGCCAGCCATGCCCAACGGTTGCGCAGCGAGCGCCAGACCGAAGCGAAGATGTCTTCCTCTTCGCGCAGACCGGCCATGTTAAGCACTTCGCTCTCGCTCTCTTCACGGATCAGGTCGACCATCTCATCGATGGTCAGGCGGCCGATCAGACGGTCGGCCTTGTCCACCACCGGCGCGGATACCAAGTCATAACGTTCGAACGCCTGGGCTGCGTCGTAGGCATCTTCCTCAGGGTGGAAAGTGACCGGGTCGGTCGCCATGACCTCCGCCACTTTCTTCTCCGGGTCGTTGACCAGCAGACGCTTGACCGGCAGCACACCCTTGAGGATGCCGTCGTAGTCAACCACGAACAGTTTGTCGGTATGCCCTGGCAGCTCCTTAAGCCGGCGCAGGTAGCGCAATACCACTTCGAGGCTGATGTCTTCGCGGATAGTGACCATCTCGAAGTCCATCAGCGCACCGACCTGCTCCTCGTCGTAGCTCAGGGCCGAACGCACACGCTCGCGCTGCTGGGCGTCGAGGCTTTCCATCAACTCGTGTACGACGTCGCGCGGCAGCTCCGGCGCCAGGTCGGCCAGCTCGTCGGCGTCCATTTCCTTGGCCGCCGCGAGCAGCTCGTGATCGTCCATGTCGGCGATCAGCGTCTGGCGCACCGCATCGGAGACTTCGAGCAGGATATCGCCGTCGCGATCCGAGCGTACCAGCTGCCAGACCGTCAGGCGGTCTTCCAGCGGCAAGGCTTCGAGGATGTAGGCAATGTCGGCAGGGTGCAGGTCATCGAGCTTGCGCTGCAGCTCGACCAGGTTCTGGCGGTGGACCAGGTTTTCCACCAGGTCGTGATGCTGGCCTTCCTGACGGTGGGTCAGGTCTTCCACCACGCGTTGGCGCTGCAGCAGGTCGATCACCTGGGCAAGGCGATCCTGCAGGCTCTCCTGCGCTTTCTTTACTTCGACTTCGGTCATAGGCGAACTCCACTCCCAGCAGCGGAGCACGCCGGGAGAATCAATCTGGCTGTATGAAACTTGTTATCGAGTAACTACTGGGTAAGTCCATGGTGGTATTCCACAAGCCCCGGCGGGGCTGACGGGCGCAATCATACACTGCCTAAGCTGTCGGATCGCTTAAATTTTTGGCTGGAACAATCGTTTGCGCGATAAAGCTGTGACAACGCTCGAAGCCAACAGTGCGACGGCAGAAGTTCATGAAAAAGCACATTGGCAATGACGCCGACGCAGCACACAAAGGGTCGCGCCCTGTGCTGGAGTCTAGCTGGCGGTACTGACAAATCCGTTAAACGGCGGAAAAGAAAAAGCCCGCTACAGGAGCGGGCTTTTTGGTATGGCGGACTCAGGAGGATTCGAACCTCCGACCGCTCGGTTCGTAGCCGAGTACTCTATCCAGCTGAGCTATGAGTCCGTGGTTGGTAGTTTTAGACCAGGTTACCACTGGTTGATGAAGCTGCTTCGACAAGCAAAGCCACTTCAAAAGTGGCGGACTCAGGAGGATTCGAACCTCCGACCGCTCGGTTCGTAGCCGAGTACTCTATCCAGCTGAGCTATGAGTCCGTAGTTGGTAGTTTTAGACCAGGTTACCACTGGTGAAATGAAGCTTATTCACGAAGAATAACCGCCCCATTATATGGCGGACTCAGGAGGATTCGAACCTCCGACCGCTCGGTTCGTAGCCGAGTACTCTATCCAGCTGAGCTATGAGTCCGTGTCTTGCCGCGCATTATAGTTCGCTAAATCGTTTTGCCAAGCACTTTTTCGTTTATTTTCAACTACTTAAGTGATCCTGGCGATTTCAGCGCCCTACACGAAAAATGGCGGTGAAGGGGGGATTCGAACCCCCGATACCCTTATGAGGTATACTCCCTTAGCAGGGGAGCGCCTTCGGCCACTCGGCCACCTCACCGCAACACGGGGCGTATAATAACCAGACCCTTCCCCGTTTGCAAACCCTTTTTTGAAAAAAACCTGAGAAAAATTAAAGGCTTGGTTCTTCGTCCTTCTCTTTCTTGATCCGCAGGTAGATTTCCTCGCGGTGAACAGCCACTTCTTTCGGCGCGCTTACACCGATACGCACCTGGTTGCCTTTGACGCCCAGGACCGTCACGGTGATCTCACCGTCACCAATGATCAGGCTCTCGGCGCACCGACGAGTCAGAATCAGCATAGTTTTCTCCTCACGCAATTCATTCAGGGACAACAGTCTTTGGTTTGTTTTACCCGCACCGGGGACGACGGCACAGGGCCTTGCGGTGCTGGCATGGCGAACGGACAGGGTTCGCCACGACAGCCAGAAACACGAAGGGCGCGGCAAAAGCCGCGCCCCTGAAGGCAATGCCTTACTCGCCCTGTCGGGCCGGTGCATCGAGCTCGAAGGCGGTGTGCAAGGCACGTACCGCAAGCTCCAGGTACTTCTCTTCGATAACCACCGAGACCTTGATCTCCGAGGTGGAGATCATCTGGATGTTGATGCTCTCCTTGGCCAGGGCCTCGAACATGCGGCTGGCAACACCTGCATGGGAGCGCATGCCAACACCGACGATCGATACCTTGGCGATCTTGGTGTCGCCGATCACTTCACGGGCACCGATCTCGCGCGCGGTATTCTCCAGCACGCTGTGGGCCTTCTCGTACTCGTTGCGGTGCACGGTGAAGGTGAAGTCGGTGGTGTTATCGTGCGAGACGTTCTGCACGATCATGTCGACTTCGATGTTCGCGGCGCTGATCGGGCCGAGGATCTTGAAGGCGACGCCCGGAGTGTCCGGCACGCCACGGATGGTCAGCTTGGCCTCATCACGGTTGAAGGCGATACCGGAAATGATCGGCTGTTCCATGGATTCCTCTTCATCAATGGTAATGAGGGTACCCGGACCCTCCTTGAAGCTGTGCAGCACGCGCAGCGGGACATTGTACTTGCCGGCGAACTCCACCGAGCGGATCTGCAGCACCTTGGAGCCGAGGCTGGCCATTTCCAGCATCTCCTCGAAGGTGATCTTCTCCAGGCGACGGGCCTGGGGCACCACGCGCGGGTCGGTGGTGTAGACACCATCGACATCGGTGTAGATCTGGCATTCGTCGGCCTTGAGCGCCGCCGCCAGGGCCACGCCGGTGGTGTCCGAGCCGCCACGGCCGAGCGTGGTGATGTTGCCGTGCTCATCGACGCCCTGGAAACCGGCGACCACCACCACGCGACCGGCCTTCAGGTCGGCGCGGATCTTCTGGTCGTCGATCTGCAGGATGCGCGCCTTGTTGTGCGCGCTGTCGGTGAGGATGCGCACCTGGTTGCCGGTGTAGGACACCGCCGGCACGCCACGCTTGATCAGGGCCATGGCCAACAAGGCGATGGTCACCTGCTCACCGGTCGAGACGATCACGTCCAGCTCACGTGGAACCAGCTGGTCGTTCACCTGCTTGGCCAGGTCGATCAGACGGTTGGTTTCCCCGCTCATGGCCGACAGCACAACCACCAGGTCATCGCCCGCCTCGCGGTGTTTCTTGACTTTGTCGGCCACCTGCTCGATCCGCTCGACGGAGCCGACGGAGGTGCCGCCAAATTTCTGTACGATCAACGCCATTTCAAAGTGCCTCAGCCCACGAAGGGCACCCAGTAATCAATCCAACATGAAACGGCCCGCTACTAGACAGCGGGCCGCTTCATCTCAAAGCCCCTGCTCGGCGAACGGCACGGCCAGAGCCAGGGCATTGTCCAGTGCCGCGACGTCGACGCCGCCACCCTGAGCCATGTCCGGGCGGCCACCGCCCTTGCCGCCGACCGCCGCAGCAGCCTGTTTCATCAGATCGCCAGCCTTGAGTTGGCTGGAGAGGTCCTTGGTCACGCCGGCCACCAGCACGACCTTGCCCTCATGCTCGCTGCCCAGCAGGATCACTGCGTGGCCGAGCTTGTTCTTCAATTGATCGACCAGCGCCAGCAGGGCCTTGCCGTCCTGCCCATCCAGGCGGGCGGCGAGAACCTTGGCACCCTTGACCTCAACGGCCGCATTGGAGAGATCGTCCCCGGCGGCGCTGGCGGCCTTGGCCTGCAGCTGCTCCAGCTGCTTTTCCAGCTGGCGGTTGCGCTCGAGCACAGCCGACAGCTTGTCGATCAGGTTGTCACGGTTACCCTTGACCAACTGCGCGGCTTCCTTGACCTGCTCTTCGGCCGTGTTCAGGTAGGCCAGCGCCGCGGCCCCGGTGATCGCCTCGATACGGCGCACGCCGGAGGCCACGCCGCCTTCGCTGATGATCTTGAACAGGCTGATGTCGCCGGTGCGCTTGGCGTGGATTCCGCCGCACAACTCGACGGAGAAATCGCCGCCCATGCTCAGCACGCGCACGGTGTCGCCGTACTTCTCGCCGAACAGCGCCATGGCGCCCTTGCGCTTGGCGGTCTCGATATCGGTGATTTCGGTCTGCACCGCGGTGTTCTTGCGCACTTCGCGGTTGACGATGTCTTCCAGCGCCTTGATCTGTTCCGGCTTCACCGCCTCGAAGTGGCTGAAGTCGAAACGCAGGCGCTGGCTGTCGACCAGCGACCCCTTCTGCTGTACGTGCTCGCCCAGCACCTGGCGCAGCGCTTCGTGCAGCAGGTGGGTGGCGGAGTGGTTCAGCGAGGTGGCGTGCTGCACATCGGCATCCACACGGGCCTCGACCGAGGCGCCTACGCTCAGCGCGCCGCTGGCGACCACGCCATGGTGCAGGAAGGCGCCACCGGTCTTGGTGGTGTCGCGCACGTCGAAACGCGCGGCGCCCGCCTGCAGGTAACCGGTGTCACCGACCTGGCCGCCAGATTCGGCGTAGAACGGGGTACGGTCGAGGACCACCACCCCTTGCTCGCCTTCGGCCAACTGCTCGACCGCCTGGCCGTCTTTGTACAAGGCAATGACCTTGCCTTGGCCTTCGGTGGCGTCGTAGCCGAGGAAGTCGGTGGCCACGTCGACCTTGACCAGGCTGTTGTAGTCCATGCCGAAGGCGCTGGCGGAGCGGGCACGCTCACGCTGGGCTTCCATCTCGCGCTCGAAGCCGGCTTCGTCGATGGTCAGCTCACGTTCGCGGGCGATGTCGGCGGTCAGGTCCATGGGGAAGCCATAGGTGTCGTACAGCTTGAACACCACGTCGCCCGGCACGACCTTGCCCTGCAACTGGGCGAGGTCCGCCTCGAGGATGCGCAGCCCCTGCTCCAGGGTTTTGGCGAACTGTTCTTCCTCGGTCTTGAGCACGCGCTCGATGTGCGCCTGCTGGCTCTTGAGCTCGGGGAAGGCCTCACCCATCTCGGCCGCCAGGGCGCCGACGATCTGGTAGAAGAAGCTGCCCTTGGCGCCCAGCTTGTTGCCGTGGCGGCAGGCGCGACGGATGATGCGGCGCAGCACGTAGCCGCGGCCTTCGTTGGACGGCAGCACGCCGTCGGCGATCAGGAAGCCGCAGGAACGGATGTGGTCGGCAACCACTTTCAGCGATGGCTGGCCATCGTTGCTGCAGCCGATGGCCTTGGCGGCGGCCGACAGCAGGTTCTGGAACAGGTCGATCTCGTAGTTCGAGTGCACGTGCTGCATCACCGCACTGATGCGCTCCAGGCCCATGCCGGTGTCCACCGACGGGGCCGGCAGCGGGTGCAGGACGCCATCGGCGGTGCGGTTGAACTGCATGAAGACGTTGTTCCAGATCTCGATGTAGCGGTCGCCGTCTTCTTCCGGCGAGCCGGGTGGGCCGCCCCAGATGTCGGCGCCGTGATCGTAGAAGATCTCGGTGCAGGGGCCGCATGGGCCGGTATCGCCCATGGTCCAGAAGTTGTCGGAGGCGTACGGGGCGCCCTTGTTGTCGCCGATACGCACCATGCGCTCGGCGGGCACCCCGACTTCTTTGGTCCAGATGTCGTAGGCCTCGTCATCGCTGGCGTAGACGGTGACCCAAAGTTTCTCCTTGGGCAGGTTCAGCCACTTGTCGGAGGTCAGGAAGGTCCAGGCGAAGGTAATGGCGTCGCGCTTGAAGTAGTCGCCGAAGCTGAAGTTGCCCAGCATCTCGAAGAAGGTGTGGTGACGCGCGGTGTAGCCCACGTTCTCCAGGTCGTTGTGCTTGCCGCCGGCACGCACGCACTTCTGGCTGCTCACGGCGCGGGTGTAGGCGCGCTTTTCCTGGCCGAGGAAGCAGTCCTTGAACTGGTTCATGCCGGCGTTGGTGAACAGCAGGGTCGGGTCATTGCCCGGGATCAGGGAGCTGGAGGCGACGCGGGTGTGCCCCTGCTCCTCGAAGAAGCGGAGGAAGGCTTCACGGATTTCTGCGCTTTTCATAGGTTCTTCCACGGAAACGGCGGCCCTTTGGGCTAACTCGTCGGATCGACGAAACGACGGCAAAGGGCCGCATTATATCGGTCCTGCAGTTCGGGTGCAGTGTGTTTATGCGATAGAAACCGGCAATCGGACGCTTTTTCAGGTCCGGATGGGCAAAAACGACATGAGAAGATGCTAAAGCCTGGGTTTTGCCACTGGCAAGCCCATTACCGCGCAGGTGGCGGGAAAAGAGAATACGCGGAGGATGAAAGGATTTTCAGGATCGATGGGATCCAGAACGATGGCAATACCGTGCCGGCCCTTTCGCGAGTAAACCCGCGAAAGGGCCGGCACCGGCACCCACCGGGGTCACCCCAGGCGCTGCCCCGAATCCGGCACCACCAGGATGCCCGCGCGCAGGCCGTTCTTGACCTTCGGGTTGGGGAAGATGATCCGCGCGCCCTCCTCCTCGACGACCCAGCGCGTCTCAGCCAGGTCCTCGGCCAGCAGATACCCCTTGCTCAGCTCCGAGAAGTTCTCGATGTCCGCCGGCAGGTGCAGGTGAAAACTGTCGCTGTGCTTGATGATCTCACGAGCAACGCTGAACAGCTTCAGGCCATCGAGGCTCTGCTCGGTCTCAGGCTCGGTGTTCTCGATGAGCTGGACCAAACGCGCCTCGAGCTTGTCGAGGTTGACCCCCTCGTTCTGCCCAAATGGCCGGGCCTTGCCCAGTTCGAGGGTGAAGGCTTCGGCATCGAGTTGCTCGTAGGTGAAGGCGCTGAAGGTGATCGACGACTTGCTCTGCAACAACACCGCCTCCATCCCCGCCGCCGCCAGACGGGCCAGCTCACGACGCGAATGCTTGCGCCCCTCTTTGAAGGGGTACAGCGCGAACTGCTCGATCTTCGAGCCACGGATGGCCGTGTGCAGGTCGTAATGCAGGCGGGTGCGCTCGGGCTTGCTGAAGAACACCCGGGCGAACTGCTCGAGTTCCGCCGCGCGCAAGGCTTCGAAACCACTGGAAAGCTCATGCCGGCCATTGAACAGGCGATTGATGTCCTGCTCGATGAAGCGCTCACCCTTGCGGATCGCCGCCGGGTTGCCGAACAGGAACAACACCCGCGCACGGGGCTTGATCTTGCCGTTGGCCACGCCATGCAGCAGATTTTCCAGCAGCTCGATCGGCGCAGTCTCGTTGCCATGGATGCCGGCGGACAACAACAGATCGAGACCGCAATCCTCACCTTCGGGCGGGCGCACTTCCAGCGCGCCCTCCCCCAGCCAGCGCAAACGCACGCCCCGGGTGGTCACTTGGGTCTTCTCGGCCGGTTCGTGATCGGTCAGGGTCAGCTCAAGCAGTTTGCCAAGGGCGAGCATAGGGCGCTTCCTTAGTGGTGATGGCCGCAGTCCGGGCCGTGCACGTGGTCATCGTCGTCGCCGAGTTCGGCCGGCTCCATCTCCAACTGCAGGCTGACCAGGTTGGTGGCCATCGGGCGCAGCAGCAGGTTGGCGTACTCGGTATCGCCGTCCTCGACGTCCACACCGATCAGCAACTGGCCACGGCCGTCTTGCTGGATCCACACCTCCTTGCCTTGCCAGACCACGGCAAAACGGGTGCAGGAGGTTTCCAGCTGGGTGCCGTCATCGTCTTCGAGCAGCAGGCGCAGGGCGTCGGACATTGCAATTTCTCTCTTCAAGGTTGGCGTTGGAAGGGATACACCGAACCCAGTTTCAGGATCTGGGTCAGTTCATCCAGTGCCGTACGGCATTCGTCCAGCAATTGCGGGTCGGCAAGGTCCGCTTCACCAAGGCGGTCGCGATAGTGCTTGTCGACCCACTGCACCAGGGTGTCGTACAGCGGCGCGGTCATGATAACGCCTGGATTGACCGCCGCCAGTTCCGATTCCTTCAAGGCCACGCGCAAGCGCAGGCATGCCGGGCCGCCGCCGTTCTGCATGCTCTGCTTGAGGTCGAACACCTTGACCTCCTTCACCGCGCCGCCCTGGGCGGTCAACTGGCCCAGGTAGCTCCATACGCGCTCGTTGTTGCGGCACTCCTCGGGCACCACCAGCAGCATGGAGCCGTCTTCGCGCGACAGCAATTGGCTGTTGAACAGGTAGGAACGCACCGCGTCCTCCACCGTCACCGCCGTGCGCGGCACGCGAATGGCCTGGAAGTTGCCACCCTTGCTGGCCAGTTTAGCTTGCAGTTGGCCGAGCACCGCCTCGGTCTCGAGGAACGCGTCCTCGTGGTAGAACAGCACCTCGCCATTGCCCACCGAGATCACGTCGTTGTGGAACACGCCCTGGTCGATCACCGCCGGGTTCTGTTGAGCGTAGACCACGCCATCGTCGCTCAGCCCGTGCAGCCGGGCCACGGCCTGGGACGCTTCGAGGGTCTGGCGCGCCGGGTACTTCTGCGGTGCCGGGTAGCGACTGTCGAAGGCGCTGCGACCATAGACGAAGAACTCCACGCCGGCCTCGCCGTAGGCGCGGCAGAAGCGCGTGTGGTTGGCCGCGCCTTCGTCGCCGAACTGCGCCACCGCCGGCAGCGCGGCGTGGTGGGCGAAGTGCCGGTCATCGGCGAACATCGCACCCAGCACGCGGCTGGTGGTCGGGTGCTCGATGCTGCGGTGGTACTTGCAGTTGAGGTTGGCAGCGGTGAAATGCACGCGGCCATCGGCAGTGTCGGCGCTGGGGCTGACGGTGGCGGCGTTGGCCACCCACATGCTCGACGCCGAGCAGCTGGCCACCAGCAGGGGCATGGCGTCCTTGGCGGCGCGACGGATCACCTCGGCATCGCTGCCGGTGAAGCCCAGGCGGCGCAGGGCGGCCACATCGGGGCGCTCCTGCGGCGCGAGCACGCCCTGCTTGAAGCCCATCTCCATCAGCGCTTTCATCTTCGCCAGACCCTGGCGCGCCGCTTCGCGCGGATTGGAGCCCTGCTGGCTGTTGCTCTGCGAGGCCACGTTGCCGTAGGACAGGCCGCCGTAGTTGTGGGTCGGCCCCACCAGGCCATCAAAATTCACTTCATAGGATTTCATCGGCTAGCTCCGAGACCTGTTGTTATAGGGTGACGCCCGGCGTCAGGGTGGCCGGCAGGGCAAGGCTGGCGGTCTCCAGCGAAGCCACGGGGTAGGCACAGTAGTCTGCCGCGTAGTAGGCGCTGGCGCGGTGGTTGCCACTGGCCCCGACGCCGCCGAACGGCGCGCTGCTGGCGGCGCCGGTCAGTTGCTTGTTCCAGTTGACGATGCCAGCGCGGCTGCGCAGCCAGAAGTACTGGTAGCGGGCGCGCGAGTCGGACAGCAACCCGGCGGCCAGGCCATATTGGGTAGCGTTGGCTTCATCGATGGCGGCGTCGAAGTCGCTGTAGCGGATCACCTGCAGCAGCGGGCCGAAGAACTCTTCGTCCGGGCGCTCGGCCACCTGGGTGACGTCGATGATGCCGGGGGTCAGCAGCGCGGCACCGGCTTGCGGCTGGGTCATTTCCAGCAGCGCCACGGCGCCCTTGCCGAGCAGCTCGGCCTGGGCGGCGAGCAGTGCGCCGGCAGCCTGCAGCGAAATCACCGAGCCCATGAACGGCGCCGGTTGCTGGTCGAAGGCACCGACACTGATGCCGCGGCTGACCTCGACCAGGCGGGCGAGCAACTGGTCGCCCCAGGCGCCCTGTGGCACCAGCAGGCGACGGGCGCAGGTGCAGCGCTGGCCGGCGGAGATGAAGGCCGATTGGATGATGGTGTACACCGCCGCGTCCAGGTCCTTGACCTCGTCGACCAGCAGCGGGTTGTTGCCGCCCATTTCCAGGGCCAGGATCTTGTCCGGGCGCCCGGCGAACTGCTGGTGCAGCAGGTTGCCGGTGCGGCTGGAGCCGGTGAAGAACAGCCCGTCGATGCCCGGGTTGGCCGCCAGGGCGACGCCGGTTTCACGGGCGCCCTGCACCAGGTTGAGCACGCCGGTGGGCAGGCCGGCGTCGATCCAGCACTGAACCGTCAACTCGGCGACCTTGGGGGTCAGCTCGCTGGGCTTGAACACCACGCAGTTGCCCGCCAGCAGCGCCGGGACGATATGACCATTGGGCAGGTGCCCGGGGAAGTTGTACGGGCCAAACACCGCCACCACGCCATGCGGCTTGTGCCGCAGCACGGCGGTAGCGTCGGCGAGCGGGCCACTTTTCTCGCCGGTGCGCTCGCGGTAGCTCTGCACCGAGATGGCCACTTTGTTGACCATGGTGGTGACTTCGGTGGCCGACTCCCACAGCGGTTTGCCGGTTTCCTCGCCGATGCAGCGCGCCAGCGCCTCGGCCTTGGCCTTGAGCTTCTCGGCGAACGCCTCCAGCACGGCGATGCGCGCCTCCAGGCTCAGTTGCGCCCAGGCCGGGAAGGCTTGGCGCGCGGCCTGCACGGCGCTGTCGACCTGCGCTGCGTCAGCGCCCTGGCCAGCCCAGACCACCGCCTGGGTGACCGGGTTCAGCGATTGCAGGCGCTCGCCCTGCCCGGCCTGCCACAGGCCTGCGATGTAATGCGTGGTCATTTACTGGGCCTCCCGGCTGGCGGACAGCGGCACGGCGCGCACATGGTCGCCCGCGCCCAGGCGCAGGCGCTTGGCGGTCAACGGGTCGACCACCAGGGTGCCGGCCGCCAGGCGCGCGGGCGCCGCGGTGATGCGGCAGTCTTCGCGCTTGCGGTTGTGGATGATGTAGGGGGTGGCGTCGTCGCCCGGCGTGCCCACGGCCAGCACCAGGGTCTGGCTGTCACGCACGGCGCGGATCTTCGCGGTTTCGCACTCGATGGCCGGGCCTGCGTCGAAGATGTCGACGTAGCCCTGGTAGTTGAAGCCCTCGCGCTTGAGCATCGCCAGCGCAGGCTCGGTGTCGGTGTGCACGCGGCCGATGACGTTGCGCGCGGCCTCCGACAGGAAGCAGGTGTACAGCGGGAACTTGGGCATCAGCTCGGCGATGAACGACTTGTTGCCCACGCCGGTGAGGTAGTCGGCCTGGCTGAACTCCATCTTGAAGAAATGCCGGCCCAGGCTTTCCCAGAACGGCGAGCGCCCGGCGGCATCGGACATGCCGCGCATCTCGGCGATGATCTTGTTGCCGAACAGCTGCGGGAACTCGGCGATGAACAGCATGCGTGCCTTCGACAGCAGGCGACCATTGAGGCCGCTGCGGTAGTCGCTGCGCAAGAACAGCGAGCACAGCTCGGAGTTGCCGGTCAGGTCGTTGGCCAGGAACAGGGTGGGGATCTCGCGGTAGATCTTCAACTCCTGGGAGGCGCTGACGGTCAGGCCGACGCGGTAGTTGTACCAGGGTTCGCGCAGGCCGACGGCGCCGGCGATGGCGCTGATGCCGACCACCAGCCCCTCGTCGTTCTCCAGTACGAACAAGTAGTCGGTGTCGCCGCGCTCGGCTTCGCCGCTGAAGCTCTTCTCGGCCCAGCCGACCCGCTGCCCGAGGCGATCCTCGTTGGCAGGCAAGGTGGTCAGCCCGGTAGTGCCGGTGCTACGGGCCAATTCGATCAGCGCGGGTAAATCGCTGCTGCGTACAGGACGAACGATCATGCTATCTCCTTGTGCGGCGGCCTGTGGCTGCCGCGAAACTCGCTTGCGCGTGCTCGGCGCAGGTTCAGGCGGCGACCAGGCGGACACTGCCGCCCTCGCCCACGCCCAGGGCGTCGGCAGCTTCGCTGTTCAGGCTCACCGGCTTGCCCGGCACCCAGTCCAGTTCCAGCAGCACCGCGCGGTAGTCCTGCAACTGGCCGTTGCACACCAGGTACGGGCGCCCGCCTTTGACCGGGGTGTCGTCGAGCTTGACCGGCACCACGCGGCTCTGGGCGATCGAGCGTATGCTCGAAACCCGGGCATGCAGGGTCGGGCCGCCGTCGAAGATGTCGATGTAGTGCTCGGTCTCGAAGCCTTCGCGCATGAGGATGTCGAAGGTGATCTGCGCGCGCGGGTGCACCTGTCCCATGGCCTCCTGGGCCTGGTCGGGCAGCAGTGGGACGTAGATCGGGTAGTGCGGCATCAGCTCGGCGAGGAAGGTACGGCTCTTCAGGCCGCACAGGCGTTCTGCGTCGGCATAGTTGAGGTCGAAGAAGTTGCGGCCGATGGCGTCCCAGAACGGCGACTCGCCTGCCTCGTCGCTGTAGCCGACGATCTCGGTGACCACCGATTCAGCGAAACGCTCCGGGTGCGAGGCCATGAACAACAGGCGGCCGCGCGAGTTGAGCTCGGCCCAGCCGCTATTCACCAGCTCCGGCAGCACGTAGAAGCTGGTCAACAGGCTGTTGCCGGTAAGGTCGTGGCACAGCGACAGGACGTGGATCTTGTTGTGGATCTTCAGCTCGCGCGAGGCATGCACGAAGGTCTCGTTGCGAAAGCTGTAGAACGGTTCGGAATAGCCTGCCGAGGCGACGATGGCCGAGCAGCCGGCGAGCTTGCCGGTCGCACTGTCTTCGAGCACGAAGAAGTAGCTCTCCTCGCCATTGAAGATCACTTCGGCGGCGAACGAGGTTTCCGAGGCGGCGATCTTGTCGCCCAGGCGACCGGCGTCGTCCGGCAGCGAGGTGACACCAATGGGGCTGTCGGCAGCCATGCGCTGCACTTCGTTCAGATCCGCCATTTGCGCGGGGCGCATCACCAGCATGGTGTCACTCCTTTCGGGAAAGCAGGCCGAGAGATCGGCACGGAAAAACGGCGGGCGCTGCCAGCGGCGCACCCGCACTGGAATTCAGGTATCGCCGACCCTGGCTGTCAGGGCCGGCGAAGGGACCGCCGGGCGATCAGCCCTGGGTCAGCTTGGCCACCGCGCGCTCGAAGCGCGCCAGGCCTTCGTCGATGTCGGCATCCTCGACCACCAGGCTCGGGGCGAAGCGCACCACGTCAGGGCCAGCCTGCAGGACCATCACGCCTTCCTTCTCGGCGGCGTTGAGCACGTCCTTGGCCTTGCCCTTCCAGGCTTCGCTCAGCACACAGCCGATCAGCAGGCCGACGCCACGCACCAGGGTGAACAGGCCGGTATCCTGGCCAATCTTCTCCAGGCGCGCCTTGAAGCGCTCGTGCTTGGCCTTGATGCCGGCCAGGGTCTCGGGAGTGTTGACCACGTCCAGCACCGCGCACGCCACCGCACACGCCAGCGGGTTGCCGCCGTAGGTGGTGCCGTGGGTGCCGACCGCCAGGTGCTTGGCCAGCTCGCTGGTGGTCAGCATGGCACCGATCGGGAAGCCACCACCCAGGCTCTTGGCGCTGGTCAGGATGTCCGGGGTCACGCCGTAGTGCTGGTAGGCGTACAGCGAGCCGGTGCGGCCAACGCCAGTCTGCACCTCGTCGAAGATCAGCAGGGCGTTGTGCTCGTCGCACAGCTTGCGCGCGCCTTCCAGGTAGGCTTTGTCAGCCGGCACCACGCCGCTTTCGCCCTGGATCGGCTCGATCACCACGGCGCAGGTCTTGTCGGAGATCTGCGCCTTGAGCGCTTCTAGGTCGTTGTACGGCACGTGGCTGATGCCGGTGATCTTCGGGCCGAAGCCGTCGGAATACTTCGGCTGGCCGCCAACGCTGACGGTGAACAGGGTGCGACCGTGGAAGCTGTTGACGGTGGCGATGATCTCGTGCTTTTCCGGGCCGAAGCGGTCGTGGCCGACGCGACGGGCCAGCTTGAAGGCGGCCTCGTTGGCTTCGGCGCCGGAGTTGCAGAAGAAGGCACGCTCGGCGAAGGTCGCGTCCACCAGCTTGTGCGCCAGACGCAGGGCCGGCTCGTTGGTGAAGACGTTGGACACGTGCCAGAGGGTATTGGCCTGCTCGGTCAGGGCCTTGACCAGGGCCGGGTGGCAATGACCCAGGGCGTTCACCGCGATGCCGCCGGCGAAGTCGATCAGCTCACGGCCCGACTGGTCCCAGACTCGCGAACCCTCGCCGCGCACGGGAATGAAGGCCGCGGGGGAATAGTTGGGCACCATGACCTGGTCGAAATCGGCACGTTGCACCGGGGCTTGCTCAACGGACATCTGAGTCTCCTGAAGAGGAACGCTGGCCTGGAAGTGGCGAGCGATGGGGGGATTGTAAGGACTGATCGGCGCCTGTCCTTGCTGCCAGGCGACAACTTGTTACAGCGCCAAACCCTGTTTTACCTGGGTTTTCGGCAATGCGACAAACAGTGTCGCAATCGCGCAGTGTAACGGGCGGGCGGGGTGGCGGGGAGAGGGCTGGGGAAATTGGGAGAACGGGTGTTCACAGGGGGTGGTTGCGGGGTCTGCGACGGCCCTATCGCGGGGCAAGCCCGCCCCCGCAGGTAGCGCGCCACCCTCCCGAACCCTGCGAGGAGCGCGACGCGGCCTCAGCCGCGCTCGGTCGGCGCCGAACTCAACTCGAACGGGCTGCTGCTGCGCCGCTGGTTGCGGTCTTCACGCGGCGTGGCGCCAAAGAAATTGCGGTACGCACTGGAGAAATGCGGCCCGGAGGAGAACCCGCACGACAAGCCGATCTGAATGATCGACTTGCTGGTCTGCATCAACATCTGCCGCGCCTTGTTCAGCCGCAACTCCAGGTAGTACTGGCTAGGCACACGGTTCAGGTACTGCTTGAAGATGCGCTCCAGTTGCCGGCGCGACACGCACACGTGCTGGGCGATCTCGTCGGTGGTCAGCGGCTCCTCGATGTTGGCTTCCATCAACAGCACCGCCTGGGTCAGCTTCGGATGGCTGGAGCCCAGGCGGTTCTGCAGGGGAATACGCTGGCGCTCGCCGCCCTCGCGAATGCGCTCGACCACCAGCTCCTCGGACACCGCGCCCGCCAGTTCGGCACCATGGTCACGGGCCAGCACCGCCAGCAGCAGGTCGGTGACCGACATGCCGCCACAGGCGGTCAGGCGGTCGCGATCCCAGTCGAACAGGTGGCTGGTGGCGATGACCTTGGGGAAGCGTTCGGCGAAGTCGTCCTGCCAGCGCCAGTGCACCGCGGCGCGGTAACCGTCGAGCAGGCCGAGCAATGCCAGCGGGTACACCCCGGCGGACAACCCGCCGATCATGCAGCCACTGCGCGCCAGTTGCTTGAGCGCCGCCGCCAGCGCCGAACCCACCACCAGTGGCGGCTCGTCGGCCAGCAGGAAGAGCTTCTGGCAACCTTCCAGGCGCCCGCTCCACAGCTCGCCCGGCAAGCGCCAGGCACCCTCCTCTACCGCTTCGGCGTGCAAGAAGGCCAACTCATAGACCACGTCCGGATGCACCCGCTGGGCCACCCGCAACACTTCCTCGGCAAGCGCCAGGGTCAGCGGCTTGGTGCCGGGCCAGAGGAGAAATCCGATTCGCTGGGTGGTCATAGGCTGCGGTCCGAAACCTGTACGGGTCTGTGGCGCCAGGAGCATGCGGCGCGCGCTGCGCAGCATGCCCTAGTCTGGTGCAAGGAGTCAGCCTTTACTTCAGGCTGCCGGAAAGAAACTGCTTGAGGCGCTCGGACTGCGGGTTGACCAGCACCTCACGCGGGTTGCCGCGCTCTTCCACCAGGCCCTTGTGCAGGAACACCAACTGGTTGGAAACCTCGCGGGCAAAGCCCATCTCGTGGGTCACCACCACCATGGTGCGACCTTCCTGGGCCAGCGACTGCATGACCTTGAGCACATCGCCCACCAGCTCCGGATCCAGCGCCGAGGTCGGCTCGTCGAACAGCATCACCTCCGGCTCCATGGCCAGGGCCCGGGCAATTGCCACGCGCTGCTGCTCACCGCCAGACATGTGCCCCGGGAAGGCGTCCTTGCGGTGCGCCACGCCCACCTTGGCCAGGTAGTACTCGGCCTTCTCCAGCGCTTGCTTCTTGTTCATGCCCAGCACGTGCACCGGGGCTTCGATGATGTTTTCCAGGGCGGTCATGTGCGCCCACAGGTTGAAGTGCTGGAACACCATCGACAGGCGCGAACGCATGCGCTGCAACTGCTTGGCATCAGCGGCCTTGAGCGCGCCGTCCTTGCCGGCCACCAGCTTGAGCTCCTCGTTGTTGAGCAGGATCTTGCCGGCGTGGGGTTGTTCGAGCAGGTTGATGCAGCGCAGGAAGGTCGACTTGCCCGAGCCACTGGAGCCAATGATGCTGATCACATCGCCTGCTTTCGCCTCGAGGGACACACCCTTGAGCACTTCATGGCTGCCGTAGCGCTTGTGCAGGTCTTGGACTTGGAGTTTGTACATGCTGTCGGTTCTCACAGAGCGTTCAGTGCTTGCGCGGCGCCAGGTAGCCGAGCCAACGGCGTTCGGCCATCTTGAACAGGCGCACCAGGATGAAGGTCAGGCACAGGTAGAACACGCCCGCCGTGATGTAGGCCTCGAAAGGCAGGTAGTACTGGGCATTGACCGTGCGCGCCGCGCCGGTGATGTCGATCAGGGTGACGATCGACGCCAGGCTGGTGGTCTGCAGCATCATGATCACTTCGTTACTGTACTGCGGCAGCGCCCGGCGCAGGGCCGAAGGCAGCAGGATGCGGCGGTACATCTTGAAGCGCGACATGCCCATGGCCTTGGCCGCCTCGATTTCCCCATGAGGCGTGGCCTTGAGGCTGCCGGCGATGATCTCGGCGGTGTAGGCGCTGGTATTGATGGCGAAGGCCAGGCAGGCGCAGAAGGTCGCGCTGGACAGCCAAGGCCACAGGAAACTCTCGCGCACCGCCTCGAACTGGGCCAGGCCGTAGTAGATCAGGAACAACTGCACCAGCATTGGCGTGCCGCGGATCACGTAGGTGTAGAGCCAGGCGCTCATGTTCACCAGCGGCTGCTTCGAGACGCGCATCAGGCCCAGCGGAATGGCCGCCAGCAGGCCGAACAGCAGCGACAGCGCCAGCAGCTTCAGGGTGGTCAGCAGGCCACCCAGGTACAGCGGCATGGCCTCCCAGATGACGTTGTAGTCGAAGATCATAGTTCAGCCGCCTTTACGCCCACCGAGTAGCGCTTCTCAAGGTACTTCAGCGCCAGTAGCGAGACACTGGTGAGCACCAGGTACAACGCCGCCACCGCAAGGAAGAAGGTGAAGGGCTCGCGGGTGGCATCCGCCGCCTGCTTGGCCTTGAACATCATGTCCTGCAAGCCGACCACGGAAATCAGCGCGGTGGCCTTGGTCAGCACCAGCCAGTTGTTGGTGAAGCCCGGGATCGCCAGACGGATCATCTGCGGCACCATCACCCGGAAGAACACCTGGCGACCGCTCATCCCGTAGGCCACACCCGCTTCGGCCTGGCCCTTGGGGATGCCGAGGAAGGCGCCACGGAAGGTTTCCGACAGGTACGCACCGAAGATGAAGCCCAGGGTGCCGATGCCGGCGATCAGTGGGTTGAGGTCAATATAGTCCTCATAGCCGAGCAGCGGCGCGACGCGGTTGATCAGGTCCTGGCCGCCGTAGAAGATCAGCAGGATCAGCACCAGGTCGGGGATGCCGCGGATCACCGTGGCGTACATATCCCCCAGCCAGGCCAGCCACCGCACCGGCGACAGGCGCAGGGCCACGCCGACCAGGCCGAGCACGATGGCCAGGGCCATCGACGACAGGGCGAGCTGAAGCGTCAGCCACGCCCCGTCGAGGATGACTGCCCCGTAGCCTTTCAACATGATTGGGATTCCTCGGGCTTGGGAATGAAAAATGGTGCAAACCTCAGAGATTCTGCTGTTTGCACCATTGCACAGGTGAAACTCGACGTCTTACTGGGCTTCTGGGCCGTAGATGTCGAAGTTGAAGTACTTGGCTTCGATCTGCTTGTACTTGCCGTTGGCGCGGATCGCGTCGATGGCCTTGTTGATGCGCTCGCGGTTGGCGTCGTCGCCCTTGCGCACGGCGATGCCGACGCCGTCACCGAAGTACTTCACGTCGGTGAAGGCTGGGCCAACGAAGGCGAAGCCCTTGCCGGCATCGGTCTTCAGGAAGCCGTCCTCGAGCAAGGTGGCGTCGGCCAGGGTGCCGTCGAGGCGACCGGCGGCGACGTCCAGGTAGATTTCGTTCTGGGTGCCGTACGGCACGACGGTGGCGCCTTTCGGGGCCAGGACTTCCTTGGCGAAGCGGTCGTGGATCGAACCGCGCTGCACGCCGATCTTCTTGCCGCTCAATTCGCTCAGGCTATCGCTGACGGCAGCGCCTTCCTTCATCACCAGGCGAGCCGGGGTCAGGTAGTAGCGCTTGGTGAAATCGACGGATTTCTTGCGGTCTTCGGTGATCGACATCGACGACAGGATGGCGTCGATCTTGCGCACTTTCAGCGCCGGGATCAGGCCGTCGAACTCCTGCTCGACCCAGGTGCACTTGGCCTTCATCTCTTCGCACAGGGCGTTGCCGATGTCGTAGTCGAAGCCGGCGATGCTGCCATCGGGCTGCTTGAAGGCGAAGGGTGGGTAGGCGGCTTCGATACCGATCTTCAACGGCTTCTCATCGGCCTGCGAGACCAGGGAAAACACGGACAGCGCCAGGGCGCCAAGCAGTGCGAGCTTCTTCATCAGGTAACTCCATCGGTACGGAGCAATACAAGGCAGTTTGTAACGGCTGCCCGATATGCGAATGGTTACAACGCGAGCCGCGCAGGTTTCGACCAAGGTCGCAGACCACGAGCGAGTGAGTGGCATTCTAACGACAGCCCGGTAGTCGATATTTCTTCAAAGCGACAACTAGTTACAGAAGCGCTTGAAACCGCGGCGGGCAATATTGACAGCCCTAGCAAAACATGCAAGAGCACAAGAAAAATAACCTTTAGCCAAAGCAATAACCGCGCCTATTATTGGCAAAGCCTTGTATTCCGGCAAGTGCAGGGTGCAGAGATGCAAAAAATGCCTACCCGAAGGCACCGGGAATGAACAGGAATGTTTCCCGGCGCCCCGTTTGCGCGCAAACGCGGTGACAAGGAACGGTTACCGATGAAAGTCGGTAACAGAATGCAAGAACCCCGCCGGTTGAGGGCGGGGTTCCTGTGAAAACCAGGGGCGCCTCGCTGGCCTTTCACGAGACGAGGTCGCTCCCACAGGGCTGCGAATCAGCCCCGAAAGGCCTTCAAGCGGATGCCAGGTGCATGGCCTTGTGGGTGTCGATCAGGTGCTGCACCACACCTGGGTCCGCCAGGGTGGAGATATCGCCCAGGGCATCGTACTCGGCCGTGGCGATCTTGCGCAGGATACGCCGCATGATCTTGCCCGAACGGGTCTTCGGCAGCCCCGGCGCCCACTGGATGACATCCGGCGAGGCGATCGGGCCGATCTCCTTGCGCACCCAGTTCTTCAACTCCAGGCGCAGCTGCTCGCTCGGCTCCTCGCCGGCGTTGAGGGTGACGTAGACATAGATACCCTGCCCCTTGATGTCGTGCGGCACACCCACCACCGCTGCCTCGGCGACCTTGGCATGGGCCACCATGGCGCTTTCGATCTCGGCGGTGCCCATGCGGTGCCCGGAAACGTTGAGCACGTCGTCGACGCGACCAGTGATCCAGTAGTAGCCATCTTCATCGCGGCGCGCACCGTCGCCGGTGAAGTACATGCCGCGGAAGGTCTTGAAGTAGGTGTCGACGAAGCGGTCGTGGTCGCCGTACAGCGAGCGCGACTGGCCCGGCCAGGAGTCGAGGATCACCAGGTTGCCCTCGGCGGCGCCCTCGATCAGGTTGCCCAGGTTATCCACCAGCGCCGGCACCACGCCGAAGAACGGACGGGTCGCCGAGCCTGGCTTGAGGCCGATGGCACCCGGCAGCGGGCTGATGAGGATGCCGCCGGTCTCGGTCTGCCACCAGGTGTCGACGATCGGGCAACGCTCCTTGCCGACGGTCTTGTAGTACCAGTTCCAAGCCTCGGGGTTGATCGGCTCGCCCACCGAACCCAGCAGGCGCAGGCTCGAACCGTCGGCGCCGGCGACCGCGGCCTGACCCTCGGCCATCATCGCGCGGATCGCGGTGGGCGCGGTGTAGAGAATATTGACCTTGTGCTTGTCGACGATCTTCGACACGCGGGTGATGTCCGGGTAGTTCGGCACGCCTTCGAACAGCAAGGTGGTGGCGCCATTGGCCAACGGCCCGTAGACGATATAGCTGTGACCGGTGACCCAGCCGACGTCGGCGGTGCACCAGTAGACCTCGCCCTGGCGGTAGTCGAACACCCGCTCGTGGGTCAGCGAGGCATACACCAGGTAGCCACCGGTGGTGTGCAGCACACCCTTGGGCTTGCCGGTGGAGCCAGAGGTGTAGAGGATGAACAGCGCCTCCTCCGCCCCCATCTCTTTCGGCGCGCAGTGGCTGGAGGCGACCTTCATCAGGTCTTCGTACCAGATGTCGCGATGCTGGTGCCAGGCGATATCGCCACCGGTGCGCTTGCACACGATGATTTTCTGCACGCTGTTGGTTTCAGGGTTGGTCAGCGCCAGGTCGACATTGGCCTTGAGTGGCGTACGGCGACCGCCACGCACGCCTTCGTCGGCGGTGATGACGATCTTCGACTTGCAGTCGATGATGCGGCCGGCCAGTGCTTCCGGCGAGAAACCGCCGAACACCACCGAATGGATCGCACCGATACGGGCGCAAGCCAGCATGGCTACGACAGCTTCCGGGATCATCGGCATGTAGATGGTCACCACATCGCCACGGTGCACGTCCTGGCCACGCAGGGCGTTGGCGAACTTGCAGACCTGCTCGTGCAGCTCGCGGTAGGTGATGTCGCGGTGCTCGGAAGGGTCATCGCCCTCCCAGATGATGGCGACCTGATCGCCACGCTCGGCCAGGTGACGGTCGAGGCAGTTGTAGGAAACGTTCAGAGTGCCGTCAGCGAACCACTTGATGTCGACGTGATGGTCGTCGAAGGAGGTCTGCTTGACCTTGGTGAAGGGCTTGATCCAGTCCAGGCGCTGGGCCTGCTCGCGCCAGAAACCGTCCGGGTTGATCACCGATTGCTGGTACATGGCCTTGTAGGTGGCCTCGTCGGTCAGGGTGGTGGCCGCAACCTCGGGACGAACGGGATACAGTGGAGCCGCACTCATCTGTGTTACCTCGGTGTAATCGTTGTTTTTGTATGGGACCGTTTGTAACTGTACCAGAGCGAACAAGGCCATTCGACGTTGGTAGTACCGACCACCGTTTGCACCGCCGCAATCTTGCACAAGGCCTCTAGACCGCAGCCTGCGGCGGCACAGGAAAAATCCAGGGGCATGCTTGCGGGGGGATTGTTACAGGTTCTGTCAAAAGGCCGGAAAACTTTATCAAAACACCCTCTGTTTCCTGCCACGGCCCCCTCATAAAATTCGTCTCGCCTACAACGGCACAGCGATCAACTTCTAGTTACAGCCCCCACGAAGGTCTGTTAATCCTCAACTAATCCAACCGTAGAACACTGTATCTAACGCGGCGCCAAAAGTGCCGCGAGTCCCCTCACGACCTTAGACAGGTAAATTGAAAATGAAAGCGTTACTGGCATTGGTACTTGGCGGTCTTTGCAGCGCGGCAATGGCCGATGAAGTTGCACAGGATGTCGGGCAGACTCCGGTTGAACAGTACAGCTATTCGCAGCACCTGGACATTGCCCGGGTGATTTCCATAAGCGAAGTGCCCAACGTTTGCGAAGTGGCCCCCGCGCACATGACCTACGAGGACTCGAAGGGCCAGCGGCACGTTCTCGAATACCGCGTGATGGGTAACGGTTGCTCTAACGGCTAACGTGCAGTGGTGAAGTCATCGCAGGGCATGCCCGCGCCTACAAGTACTGCGTCGCTTTGCTAATTGCGCTATCCCTGTAGGAGCGGGCTTGCCCCGCAATAACATCGGCACCAATGCCGCACAACTTCCGCCCCGCCCGTGGACGCACTTCCCAACGCGTTATTCCACCGACTTGCCCAACGAATAATCCCTTAATTTATTCGCAATCGTGGTATGCGAAACCCCCAGCCGTTTACCCAACGCCCGGCTGCTGGGAAACTCGCCCATCAAACTCTCCAATACCGCCTTTTCAAAGCGCCCGACAATCGCCGCAAGATCCCCTTCCAAGGAAAATTCACCCAACGGCTGGCGCACGCCATAATCCGGCAGCCGGATGTGCTCGCCCTTCACCACCCCGCCCTCGCACAACGACACCGCCTGGAACAGCACGTTCTCCAACTGCCGCACATTGCCCGGCCAGTGGTACTGCGCCAGCTTGTCCATCGCCGCTGGCGCCAGACGCGGCAGCGGGCAGCCGATCTGTCGGCTGGCCTGGTCGATGAAGTGCTGCACCAGCCCGTCCAGGCCATCCATGCATTCGCGCAGCGGCGGAATGTGCAGCGACAGCACGTTGAGCCGATGGTAGAGGTCCTGGCGGAACTCACCCCGGGCACAGAGTTCGGAGAGGTCGACCTGGGTGGCGCAGATCACCCGCACGTCCAGGTACACCTCTTCATCGCTGCCCACCCGCCGGAAGCAGCCATCCTGCAGGAAGCGCAGCAGCTTGACCTGCAAGCGCGGGCTCATCTCCCCCACCCCATCGAGGAAAAGCGTGCCGCCGGCGGTCAGCTCCAGCAGCCCCAGCTTGCCCTCGGCCCGCGCCCCCTCGAAGGCGCCAGGGCCGTAGCCGAACAGTTCGGTCTCGGCCATCGACTCGGGCAGCCCGGCGCAATTGAGCGCCATCAACGGCGCCTGGCCGCGCGGGCTGGCCAGGTGGCAGGCGCGGGCCAGCAGCTCCTTGCCGGTGCCGGTCTCGCCTTCGATCAGCAGCGGCGCATCCAGCGGCGCCATGCGACGCGCCTCGCGCACCACCGCAGCCATCACCCTCGAGCTCTGGAAGATGCTGTCGAAGCCCCGCAGCTCCTGCTTGCGCACGTTGTAGATGCGCTCGCCGATGCGGTCGGCGCGGTGCAGGGTCAGCACCGCGCCAGCCAGGGCCTCGCTGTCATCATGCTCGGACTGCAACGGCGCAATGTCGGCGAGGAACACATCGCCCCTGACCTTGATGCGCAAGCCGTTGATCCGCGACTTGTTGGCGCGCACCAGTTCCGGCAGGTCGAAGTCTTCGACGTAGCGCGCCAGCGGCATGCCCGGCACTTCGTCCACGCGCACGCCCAGCAGCTGTGCGGCGGCGCGGTTGGCGGCGACGATACTGCCGCCCATGTCGATCGACAGCACCGGGAACTCCAGCGCGCCAAGCAGCGCATTGAGCTCCATGTGCCGACGCTCGCTGGGCATCAGGCCGACGCGCTTGACCCCGAACACCCCGGCGATCGACTCGAACTTTGGGCGCAACGCCTGGAACTGCAAATTGACCAGGTTCGGGCAGTGCAGGTAGATCGCGTTGCCATGATCGCCGCCCACCTCGCCGCGCAGCACGTTGATGCCGTACTCCACCAGCAGGTTGAGGATATCCCGCAGGATGCCGATGCGGTTCTGGCAATGCACTTTGATACGCATGGAAGGCCCCGACGCGGCCGGATTTTTCATCGGCGCGCAGAAAAGTCGTAAAGATAAGCTGACAAAAACCTGGTTTTCGCCAGGCTTATGAGCACGATTTTCGGGCACAGGGGCTATTTTGTAAAATTATCGTTACGATCTCGACGCAAAGGCCGCTCCCAGGCCCTCACAGACGCCGTGCAAACCCGCAGGGGACGGGATATTCCTAGGGCATGCGTGTTCATAACAAGAAAGCCCTCACCAGGAGTGCCCCATGAAACAGACGCACTACGTGGCCCGCGAGCCCGATGCGCAAGGTTTTATCGACTACCCGCAGCAAGAGCATGCGGTGTGGAACACCCTGATCACCCGCCAACTGAAGGTGATCGAGGGGCGGGCTTGCCAGGAGTACCTGGATGGCATCGAACAGCTCAAGCTGCCCCATGACCGCATCCCGCAACTGGGCGAGATCAACAAGGCGCTGGGCGCCACCACCGGCTGGCAGGTCGCCCGCGTGCCAGCACTGATCCCCTTCCAGACCTTCTTCGAGCTCCTGGCCAGCAAGCGCTTCCCGGTAGCCACCTTCATCCGCACCCCGGAAGAACTGGACTACCTGCAAGAGCCGGACATCTTCCACGAGATCTTCGGCCACTGCCCGCTGCTGACCAACCCCTGGTTCGCCGAGTTCACCCACACCTACGGCAAGCTGGGCCTGGCGGCAACCAAGGAAGAGCGGGTGTACCTGGCGCGGCTGTACTGGATGACCATCGAGTTCGGCCTGATGGACACCCCTCAAGGCCTGCGCATCTATGGTGGCGGCATCCTGTCGTCGCCGAAGGAAACCGTCTACTGCCTGTCCGAAGCGCCCGAGCACCAGGCCTTCGACCCCGTCGAAGCCATGCGTACGCCATACCGCATCGATATCCTGCAACCCCTGTACTTCGTCCTGCCCAAGCTCAAGCGCCTGTTCGACCTGGCCCATGAAGACATCATGGCCATGGTGCGCCAGGCCATGCAGCTGGGCCTGCACGCTCCGAAATTTCCACCCAAGGCGGCCTGAGCCGCCTTGCCGACAACAACTCGAACCGGAAAACCACCCATGAATGCCTTGAACCAAGCCCATTGCGAAGCCTGCCGCGCCGATGCGCCGAAGGTCACCGACGAAGAACTGGCGGTGCTGATTCGCGAGATTCCGGACTGGAACATCGAAGTGCGTGACGGCCACATGGAGCTCGAGCGCGTGTTCCTGTTCAAGAACTTCAAGCACGCCCTGGCCTTCACCAACGCAGTGGGCGAGATCGCCGAGGCTGAGGGCCATCACCCAGGCCTGCTGACCGAGTGGGGCAAGGTCACCGTGACCTGGTGGAGCCACTCGATCAAGGGCCTGCACCGCAACGACTTCATCATGTGCGCGCGCACCGATGCAGTGGCCAAGGACGCTGAAGGGCGCAAATAACACCGCCACACGCCCCCCTTATTAGGAGCGGGCCTGCACCCGCGATAGCGTCAGGCCTGCCAATCGACGGCGGCGCAAACGACGCCATCGCAGGGCAAGCCCGCCCCTACATCCCCCTACCCCGCACTGCGAACAGTCCGATATCCGCCCGCACAAACCGACAAACGCGGCGGAAAAATCTCAAACTGTCATCCAGACTCCTGTATCCTGCTTCAGCTTTTCGAAGCCATTGAACGCGCCTGGCGCAGCCTTTTCACTCACACTTGCGAGGAACGACGAGATGCATGAAATCCCGAATCTTCCCTTCCCAAGCCTGAAACCCGAAGAGCAAACCGTTGCCGCCCACGCCGCTGAGCCGGCCCCTGCGCAGCAGGATGGTGACGATCAACCCAGCGCCGACCAGGAATAACCGCGCATCCCCCCGACAGTGTGAAAACGGCTGACCTGCGGGCTACCCCCGTCATCACGTTTTCACACCGTCCAGAACCTCTGCCACGAAGGCCCCCATGCCAGACTCACCGCGCCCCCTTGCGGTCACCCTGCAAGTCGTCTCCATCGTCCTCTTCACCTTCATCGGCTACCTGAACATCGGTATTCCGCTTGCCGTGCTGCCCGGCTACGTGCACAACGACCTTGGCTTCAGCGCCGTCGTGGCGGGCCTGGTGATCAGCGTGCAATACCTGGCCACCCTGCTTAGCCGCCCCACCGCCAGCCGCATCATCGACAACCTCGGCAGCAAGAAAGCCGTGATGTACGGCCTGGCCGGCTGCGGCCTGAGCGGGGTATTCATGCTCGCCTGCACCTTCCTCACCCACCTGCCCTGGGCCAGCCTGGCCTGCCTGCTGGTCGGCCGCCTGGTGCTGGGCAGTGCCGAGAGCCTGGTGGGCTCGGGGTCGATCGGCTGGGGCATCGGTCGGGTCGGCGCCGAAAACACCGCCAAGGTCATTTCCTGGAACGGTATCGCCAGCTACGGGGCACTGGCCGTCGGCGCACCCCTGGGGGTGCTGATGGTCAAGGGCCTGGGGCTGTGGAGCATGGGCGTGAGCATCATCCTGCTCGGGGTGCTCGGCCTGCTGCTCGCCTGGCCCAAGCGCGCCGCGCCGATCGTCGCCGGCGTGCGCCTGCCGTTCCTGCGGGTGCTGGGCAAGGTGTTCCCGCACGGCTCGGGGCTGGCCCTGGGCTCGATCGGCTTCGGCACCATCGCCACCTTCATCACCCTCTACTACGCCAGCCGCGACTGGCCAAACGCGGCGCTGACCCTGAGCCTGTTCGGCGCCAGCTTCATCAGCGCGCGGCTGCTGTTCGGCAATCTGATCAACCGGATTGGCGGGTTCCGCGTGGCGATCGCCTGCCTCTCGGTGGAAACCCTGGGGCTGCTGATGTTGTGGACCGCATCCAGCGCCGAGATGGCCCTGGTGGGCGCGGCGCTGAGCGGGTTCGGGTTCTCGCTGGTGTTCCCGGCGCTGGGCGTGGAGGCGGTGAATCAGATGTCGGCGGCCAACCGCGGGGCGGCCGTAGGGGCGTATTCGCTGTTCATCGACCTGTCGCTGGGGATCACCGGGCCGCTGGTGGGCGCGGTGGCGGCGGGGTTCGGGTTTGCCTCGATCTTCTTGTTCGCGGCAGCGGCCTCGGGGTGCGGGTTGGCGCTCAGCCTGTACTTGTATCGGCAGAAGGCACGTAGCAGGTGACGACCCAATCGCGGGGCAAGCCCGCCCCCACAGGCACCCCATGGGTTTCGAAATCGCCAGGGTACCTGTAGACGCGGCCTGCCCCGCGATTGGGCTGCACAGCAGCCCTCTCGCACAGATCAGCGCTGGGCGTACTGCAACACCACTTCCAGCGGGTGGCGCATCTGCCGCTCGGTCATGCGCTTGACCTGGCTGCGGCACGAATACCCGGTGGCCAGCGGCTCGCCGTCCTTGTCCAGCTTGGTCGCCCAGGACTGCTCGAAGATGGTCTTCGAGGTTTCCTGGTTACGCGCCTCATGACCATAGGTGCCGGACATGCCGCAGCAACCGGTGGCCTCGGTGACCAGCTTCAGGCCCAGTCGCGCGAACACCTGCTCCCACTGCCGGGTACTGGCCGGCACGTTGGTCTTCTCGGTGCAGTGGGCCATCAGGCGGAATCCGCCGGCCTTGGCCGGCGCCTGCTCCGGCAGCACATCCATTAGCCACTCCTGCGGCAACAGCACCTTCGGGCAACCGTCAAGACCGTCGACCTTCTGGTACTCCTGGCGGTACACCAGGGTCATGGCCGGGTCCAGGCCCACCAGCGGCACGCCGCACTCGGCCAGGGCCTTGAGCTGGGTGGCGTTGCGGATCGCCGCCTTGGCGAAGGCGCCGAGGAAGCCCTGCACGTGCAGTGGCTTGCCGTTGGCGCTGTACGGCGCCAGGAACACCCGGTGGCCGAGGCGGTGGGCCAGCTCGATGAACGAGGCCAGCAGCGGTGTCTCGAAATAACGGGTGAAGGCGTCCTGCACCAGCACGATGCTGCGCTCGCGCTGGGCCGGTGTCAGCTCGCGCAGGGCCGGCACACTGGCCACGGCGACCCGGCAACGGGTCAGGGTGGCCTGGAAGTTGAAACGGCTGATCAACGGGCTGTCGACCATGCCGACCTGCTCGGCCAGCAGCTTGCCCACCCACTTCGAGCCCATCACCGCGTTGTACAGCCCCGGCGCATGGGCCAGGTAGGGAATGGTGAACTCCAGCGAGCCGATCAGGTAGTCGCGCAGCGGACGCTGGTAGCGACCGTGGTACAGCTCGAGGAAGCGCGAGCGAAAGTCCGGCACATTGACCTTGATCGGGCACTGCCCGGCGCACGACTTGCAGGCCAGGCAACCGGCCATGGCGTCGTACACCTCATGGGAGAAGTCGGCCTGGCCCTGGGCGCGGGCGCGGTTGTTGCGCAAGCGCGCCGGCAGGCCCTTGAGCCAGGACACCTGACTACGCGCCGCCGCCAGGACATCGATATCCGCCGCGCCTTGCAGACGCAGCCATTCGCGGATCAGCGAGGCTCGGCCCTTGGGCGAATGCTGGCGCTCGCGGGTGGCCTTCCACGACGGGCACATGGCGTCGTTGGGGTCGTAGTTGTAGCAGGCGCCGTTGCCGTTGCAATGCACGGCGCTGGCGAAGCTCTGCCAGACGCGCTCGTCGATGCTGCGGTCGAGGTCGCCACGCAGGGTCACGCCATCGACGCGGGTCAGGCCCTCGGCGCTATCCGGTGGCGTGCAGATCTTGCCGGGGTTGAGCTGGTTGTGCGGGTCGAAGGCGCCCTTCAGGCGTTGCAACGCCGGGTACAGCTCACCGAAGTAGCCCGGCACGTACTCCGAGCGCAGGCCCTTGCCGTGCTCGCCCCACAGCAGGCCGCCGTAGCGCTGGGTCAGCGCCGCCACGGCGTCGGAGATCGGCTTGACCAGCGCGGCCTGGGCCGGGTCTTTCATGTCCAGCGCCGGGCGCACGTGCAGTACGCCAGCGTCGACATGGCCGAACATGCCATAGGCCAGGCCATGGCCGTCGAGCAGTGCGCGGAACTCGGCGATGTAGTCGGCCAGTTGCTCCGGCGGCACCGCGGTGTCCTCGACGAACGGCTGCGGGCGAACCTCGCCCTCGACGTTGCCCAGCAGCCCCACCGAGCGCTTGCGCATGGTGTACACGCGGGTCACCGCCTCGGCGCCCTCGGCCAGGGTGTGGCCCAGGCGTTCGACGCTGGTATCGCGTTGCAAGTGCTCGATGAACGCCTCGACCCGGGCATTGACCTCGTCCGGCTCGTCACCGCAGAACTCCACCAGGTTGATGCCCAGGGTCGGGCGCTCGGGGTCGGCGGGGAAGTATTCGGCGACGCTGTGCCAGACGATGTCCTTCATCGCCAGCATCAGCACCTTGGAGTCGACCGTTTCGATCGACAGCGGCTTGTGCGCCATCAGTGCATTGGCATCGCGCAGGGCATCCATGAAGCTGATGTAGCGCACGTTGACCAGCACCGCGTACTTCGGAATCGGCAGTACGTTGAGCTTGGCTTCGACCACATAGCCCAGCGAGCCTTCGGCACCGCACAGCACGCTGTTGAGGTTGAAACGGCCCTGCTCGTCGCGCAGGTGCGCCAGGTCGTAGCCGGTCAGGCAACGGTTGAGCTTGGGGAAGGTGCGCTCGATCAGCTCGCCCTGGGTTTGCTGGATTTCGCGCGCGATGCGGTACACCTCGCCGGCGCGGCCCGGTGCGGCGCAGGCCTGTTCCAGGGCCGCGTCGTCGATCGGCAGGCTGTGCAGGCGTTCGCCACCGAGCAGCACGCTGTGCAGTTCGAGCACGTGGTCGCGGGTCTTGCCATAGGTGCAACTGCCCTGGCCACTGGCGTCGGTGTTGATCATGCCGCCGACGGTGGCGCGGTTGGAGGTGGACAGCTCGGGGGCGAAGAACAGCCCGTGCGGCTTGAGCGCGGCGTTGAGCTGGTCCTTGACCACCCCGGCCTGGACCCTCACCCAGCGCTGCTCGGCATTGATCTCGAGGATCTGGTTCATGTGCCGCGACAGGTCGACGACGATGCCGTCGGTCAGTGACTGGCCGTTGGTGCCGGTGCCGCCGCCGCGCGGGGTCAGCTTGACCTGGCGGAAGCGCTCCTCACCCATCAGCGCGGCGACCCGCGCCACGTCGTCGGCATCCAACGGGAACACCGCGGCCTGGGGCAGGCGCTGGTAAATGGAGTTGTCGGTGGCCAGCACCGTGCGGGTGCCGTAGTCGGCGCTGATCTGGCCCCGGAAGCCGCTGGCGCGCAGGGCTTCGAGGAATTGCGGGTACTGCGCGTCAGGGGCGCTGGGGTGAAGCTGGGCGATCATCGAAGGATGGCCTCTTGTAGGGGCGTGTTCACGGTGATTAAGGCAGATACGCTCCTACAGGGGAGGCGTTATCTCTTGCATCTGCGACATGAATGACGCCATGCCGGATGACGAATGCGCCAATGTTCCTGTACTTTCCAGCCCAGGGCAAACGGATAATCCTGCCGCTATCGATGACTTTTATGAATGAATTACCGTCACCTCACCCCATCGATGTCGCTGCTGCTGGCCTTCGAGGCCGCCGCCCGGCATGAAAGCTACACCCGCGCCGCCGCCGAACTGTCGCTGACCCAAAGCGCCGTGAGCCGCCAAGTCCAAGCCTTGGAGCAGCAACTGGGCCTGACCCTGTTCCGCCGCGAAGGCCGTCAGGTGCAACTGACCGACGTCGGGCGCCTGTACCAGCGCGAGCTCAGCGAGGCACTCGGGCGTATTCGCAGCGCCACTTTGCAGGCCCTGGCCTACCAGTCCGGGGTCGGCACCTTGCGCCTGGCAACGCTGCCGACCTTCGGCTCGAAATGGTTGCTGCCGCGCCTGCATGCGTTTTACGGCGCGCACCCTGGCATGCTGGTGCACATCCATTCGCGCATCGAAGCGATCAACTTCGACACCAGCGAGATCGACGCCGCCATCGGCGTGGCCACCCACGACCTGCCGGGGCTGGTGTGCCATCGCCTGCATGCCGAGGAACTGGTGGTCATCCTGCCGCCGCAAGCAGCCGCAGCAAAGGGCTGGAGCCCGGCACAGATCAGCGAAGAGGTGCTGCTCAACGTCGCCAACAACCCGCATGCCTGGGGCGAGTGGTTCTCCCATCATGGCCTGCCGCATCGCGCCATGCGCCTGGGGCCGAGCTTCGAACTGACCTCGCACCTGATCCAGGCGGTGCGCGCGGGGATCGGCATCGGGCTGGTGCCGCGCATTCTGGTCGAGGAGGAGTTGGCCAAGGGCGAGCTGTTCAGCCCCGGGGCGCCATTCGCCAGCCAGCGCAGTTATTACCTGATCTACCCGCCGCGCAATGAGGCACTGCCGTCGTTGCGGGCGTTTCGCGGATGGTTGTTGGCGCAGATTTGAGGGGCGTTGCGCCGTACCTGTCGCAGGAGCGGGCTTGCCCCGGGATAGAGCCGGCACAGCCAACAAAAAACCCGATGCCGATCTCCCGGCATCGGGTTTCACGTTTCCCTGCGCGAGCATTTACTTGGCCACGGAATCCGCCGCCTCACGCGCCTGCGCCGGGCGCTTGCCCTTGATCACATAGAACAAGAACATCACCACCAACCACACCGGAATCGCATACACCGAGATCTGGATCCCTGGAATCTGCAGCATGATGCCCAGGATCAGCACCACGAACGCCAGGCACAAGTAGTTGCCGTAGGGGTACCACAGCGCCTTGAACAGCGGTTTCTGACCGGTGCGGTCCAGGTGCTGGCGGAATTTCAGGTGCGAGTAGCTGATCATCGCCCAGTTGATCACCAGCGCCGCGACCACCAGCGACATCAGCAGCTCCAGCGCATGCTGGGGCATGAAGTAGTTGAGCAGCACCGCCACCAGGGTGAACGCCGCCGACGCCAGGATCGCCCGCACCGGCACACCGCGCTTGTCGATCTTCGCCAAGGCCGCCGGGGCATCGCCTTGCTCGGCCATGCCGTAGAGCATGCGCGCGTTGCAGTAGGTGCCGCTGTTGTACACCGACAACGCCGCGGTCAGCACCACGAAGTTCAGCAGGTGTGCGGCGACGTCGCTGCCCAGCAGCGAGAACACCTGGACGAACGGGCTGCTGCCATAGCTGCCACCGGAAGCGTCGATGCTGGCCACCAGGCTGTTCCACGGGGTCAGCGACAACAGCACGACCAGCGCCCCGATGTAGAAGATCAGGATGCGGTAGATCACCTGATTGATGGCTTTCGGGATCACGGTCTTCGGCTTGTCGGCCTCGGCCGCGGTGAAACCGAGCATCTCCAGGCCACCGAAGGAGAACATGATGATCGCCAGCGCCATCACCAACCCGCTCACGCCGTTGGGGAAGAAGCCGCCGTGTTCCCACAGGTTGCTCACCGAAGCGTCCGGGCCGCCGCTGCCGCTGGTCAACAGGTACGCGCCAAGGGCGATCATACCGACGATGGCGACTACCTTGATGATCGCGAACCAGAACTCGGCCTCACCGAACACCTTCACGTTCATCAGGTTGATGCCGTTGATGAGGATGAAGAACGCCGCTGCGGTCACCCAGGTCGGGATCTCCGGCCACCAGTAGTGGACGTACTTGCCGACCGCCGACAGTTCCGACATACCGACCAGGATGTACAGCACCCAGCAGTTCCAACCCGACAGGAAGCCGGCGAAACCGCCCCAGTACTTGTGCGCGAAGTGGCTGAAGGAGCCGGCCACCGGCTCCTCGACGATCATCTCGCCGAGCTGGCGCATGATCATGAAGGCGATGAAGCCGCAGATGGCGTAGCCGAGGATCATCGACGGCCCGGCGGATTTCATCACGCCGGCCGAGCCCAGGAACAGCCCGGTGCCGATGGCGCCCCCCAGGGCGATCAGCTGGATATGGCGGTTTTTCAGGCCACGCTTGAGTTCGCCTGGCTGCGAGTTGTTTGCACTCATGAACGAAGTCACCTGCTTGTTTTTATCTGTGACGAAATCGGACCCACCGCGCTTGTGGCGCAGCGGAATGGGCAAGGTGGTTACCTTGGTTTCTCGGGCTCGGGGTGTCGCGCGGGGCTCTGGGCCTGGGCGAATCAGCCGGGCGTTGGCGAGAGTGCGTGGTACGCAAGGGGGTCACAGGTAAAACGCGGCGCATTGTATACCCCTGCGAGCGCGCAGGCGTCAACGCGTTGCGTCGTTTCCTCGGGAAAAAACGCACCGGTCCTGGGGCGAAGGCCTTTACAGGCGGAGTGATCGGCGTACATGGCGCCTCCATTTGTTGTTGTTCGTGCCCGGCTCTCCGGCCCGGCTGTTGCGCACGGCAATGCCGGGTATATCAGCGTGGGGCGGACGTTTGGGCAAGGTCGTGTATGGAGGCGCGAAGGGGTTGGTAGCGCGGGTGGTGGCAAGTTCTGTTTACAGAGTGACGCGAAGGGGTGGATAGCGGGGAGAATCGGCGAAGGTTGTAAAACTATCGTTACAAGCTGGCTTGAATAGTTTCCATGCCGTAGGGAAAAGCGTTTCAGATCATGAAGTTGAGGTGCATTCATCGCGGGGCAAGCCCGCCCTGCAGGTACACAATCGTCTGCACCGCAGGCATAAAAAACCAGCCCGAAGGCTGGTTCTTTCACATCAGGCCCGATCAGCCGCGCGGTTTGCCGCGACCACGACCGGCCGGCTTGTCACCGTCCGGCTTGCCAGGGCGCTTGCGCACATCGCTCGGACGCTCAGCAACGGCGCTGCTGCGGCTGCTCTTGCGTGCCGGCGCCTCTTCCCGAGCCGGACGCGCCGGGCGCTCACCCGCCGCCTCGCCTGCGGCCGGGCGCAGGGTGCGCACGCGCTCGCCACGACCCAGTGGACGGGTGGACTTGCGCTGCAGGCGCTCGAGCTTGTCCTTGGCCTTGAGATTCAACGCGGGCAGCGCCACGGGTTGCAGGCCGACTTCCGCCGCGAGGATATCGATCTCGCCCTGGCTCATTTCGCGCCAGCGACCCATCGGCAGGTCGGAGTTGAGGAACACCGGGCCGAAGCGCACGCGCTTAAGACGGCTGACCACCACGCCCTGGGACTCCCACAGGCGACGCACCTCACGGTTGCGACCTTCCATCACCACGCAGTGGTACCAGTGGTTGAAGCCTTCGCCGCCCGGTGCCTTCTGGATGTCGGTGAACTTGGCCGGGCCATCTTCGAGCATCACACCCGCTTTCAGACGCTCGACCATCTCATCGTCGACCTCGCCACGCACACGTACCGCGTACTCGCGGTCCATCTCGTAGGACGGGTGCATCAGGCGGTTGGCCAGTTCGCCGTCGGTAGTGAACAGCAGCAGGCCGGTGGTGTTGATGTCCAGGCGGCCGATGTTGATCCAGCGGCCTTCCTTCGGCCGCGGCAGGCGGTCGAACACGGTCGGGCGGCCTTCCGGGTCGTCGCGGGTGCAGATCTCGCCATCGGGCTTGTTGTACATGATCACCCGACGGGTCGCCTCGGCGGCTTCCACGCGCTTGATCAGCTTGCCGTCGACGGCGATGGCGTCGTGCAGGTCGACGCGCTGGCCGAGGGTGGCCTCGACGCCGTTGACCTTGATGCGGCCCTGGCTGATCCAGGCCTCGACGTCACGGCGCGAGCCCACGCCGATGCGGGCGAGGACCTTTTGCAGCTTCTCGCCGGACGGGGGAATTGGTTGGGTTTCTTGCAGGTCTTTGTCACTCATCTGGGCACCTCCCGGTGTAGTAGCAGCGAAAGCGGTTTGGCGAGCGAATGCGCCAAGGGGCGCGAATTGTACGTGGTTTGTGGGTGTGGTGCACGGGTTTGCGCTGGACGGTTGGTTGTGATGGCCCTATCGCGGGGCAGGCAGTCCTCCCTCAGGGCTCCAGCTTGCCCTCGACCGCCTCCTGCGCCTCGTCGCGCAGGTCATCGAAATCGGTCTTCAACCCCTCCTCCATGGCATCCAGCTCCACCAGCAGGCTGCGGAAACTGGTCTCCTCCTTCGGCGCCCCCGCCTCGCCCTCGTCCTCCTCCAGCACACTGGCATCGGCCAGCGCCTGCAGATGCGCCGGCACCGGCGCATCGTCGAGGTCAAGCAAAGGTGCCGGCTCCATCTCGCGCAGTTCGGCCAGTGGCGGCAATTCGTCAAGGCTCTTGAGGTTGAAATGATCGAGAAACGCCTTGGTGGTGGCGAACATCGCCGGCTTGCCGGGCACCTCACGGTATCCGACGATGCGGATCCACTCGCGCTCCAGCAAGGTCTTGATGATGTTGGTGTTGACCGCCACGCCGCGCACGTCCTCGATCTCGCCACGGGTGATGGGCTGGCGGTAGGCAATCAACGCCATGGTTTCCAGCAGCGCGCGGGAATAACGCTGCGGGCGCTCCTCCCACAATCGGCCGACCCAGGGTGCGTAGTCCTCGCGAATCTGCAGCCGGTAGCCGCTGGCCACCTCCTTGAGCTCGAAGGCGCGTCCCTTGCAGGATTTGTCCAGCACCTCGAGGGCCTTCTTGAACACGGCCGGCGCCGGGCGCTCGGCCTCCTCGAACAGCTCGTAGAGGCGTTCGAGCGACTGCGGCTTGCCCGAGGCGAGCAGGAAGGCTTCGATCAGCGACGCCAGGTCGCGGGGTTCATTCAGGTTCATGGCGGAAGGCTTGCTCTTGCTTCACTCTGCCCGGGCACGGACGTGGATCGGGGCGAAAGGCTCATTCTGCACCAGTTCGATGAGCGATTCCTTCACCAGTTCGAGAATCGCCATGAAGGTCACCACCACGCCGAGCTTGCCTTCCTCGGCGCTGAACAGTTCGACGAACGGCACGAAGGCGCCACCCTTGAGACGCGCCAGCACCTCGCTCATGCGCTCGCGGGTCGATAGCGCCTCACGCGTGACCTGGTGGCTTTCGAACAAGTCGTTGCGGCGCATCACCTCGGCCATCGACACCAGCAGCTCTTCCAGGCTGACCTGGGGCAGCAGCTTGCGCACCTTGGCCTGCGGCGCCTCCAGGCGTGGCACCACGACTTCGCGGCCGACCCGCGGCAACTCGTCGATGCCTTCGGCGGCGGCCTTGAAGCGCTCGTACTCCTGCAAGCGACGGATCAGCTCGGCGCGCGGGTCGCCCTCCTCTTCCTCGATCTCGACCGAGCGCGGCAACAACATGCGCGACTTGATCTCGGCGAGCATGGCGGCCATCACCAGGTACTCGGCGGCCAGTTCCAGGCGCACCGATTTCATCAGCTCGACATAGCTCATGTACTGGCGGGTGATCTCCGCCACCGGGATATCGAGGATGTCGATGTTCTGCTTGCGGATCAGATAGAGCAGCAGGTCCAACGGGCCCTCGAAGGCTTCGAGGAAGACTTCCAGGGCGTCCGGCGGGATATACAGGTCCAGCGGCAACTCGGTAACGGCCTCGCCGTACACCAACGCCAACTGCAATTGCTGGGGCGCTGCGTCGGTTCCGGCCGGTGCCTCGAGGGCGTCCACCGGGCTCATGCGTTGGCCAGGAAGGGCGTCGGATCGCCGCAACCTTCGCGAATCAGCTCAGGTTCGTCGCCGACCAGGCTGATCACCGTCGACGCCTTGAGGTCGCCGTAACCGCCGTCGATGATCAGGTCGACATGGTGCTCCAGGCGCTGGCGAATCTCGTAGGGGTCGGTCATCGGCTCCTCGTTGCCCGGCAGGATCAAGCTCACGCTCATCAAAGGCTCGCCCAGTTCTTCGAGCAACGCCAGGGCGATCGGGTTGGACGGCACGCGCAGGCCGATGGTGCGGCGCTTGTCGTGCAGCAGTAAACGCGGCACTTCGCGGGTGGCGTTGAGGATGAAGGTATAGGGGCCGGGAATGTGCGCCTTCAGCAGGCGAAAAGTGGCCGTGTCGATCTTGGCGAACAGGCCCATCTGCGACAGGTCGCAGCACAACAGGGTGAAATTGTGGTTCTTGTCCAGTTGGCGTAGCCGACGGACACGTTCCACGGCGTTCTTGTCGCCGATCTGGCACCCCATCGCATAGGCCGAATCGGTCGGATAGACCACCACCCCGCCCTTGCGAATGATCTCGACCGCTTGTTTTATCAGGCGCGCCTGCGGGTTTTCCGCATGAATCTGGAAAAATTGGCTCACGTAGTCGTCCTGTTCATACCGCCATAGGCTGTTCATGCTTGAATCGGCGCCACAGAGGTGGCAGGTCCTCGGGCAATGGCCGGTAGGCACCGATCTCGCCCCAGGTGCCGGGGCCGTGGAAGTCACTGCCAGCGCTTGCCAGCAGGCCGAACTCACGGGTAAGGATGGACATCGTGCCCACCTGCTCGGGCGGCATCATGCCATTGACCACTTCAAGCGCCTGCCCTCCTGCCTGAATATAGTCGGCGATCAGCCTTCTGCGCTTGCTGCGTGTCAGTTCGTAGTGCATCGGGTGGGCCAGGCTCACCCATGCGTTGGACTCGCGCAGGGTCGCCACGGTTTCATCTAGGGTCGGCCAATGCAACTTGACGTCGCCCAGCTTGCCGGCGCCCAGCCATTTGCGAAACGCCTCGCCACGGTCCTTGGCGTACCCGGCGCGCACCAGGAATTCGGCGAAATGCGGCCGCGCCGGGGCATTGCCGCTGTCACCCAGCGCCTGCTGCACCGCCCGCGCGCCCTCCAAGGCGCCCGGCATGCCCTTGGCCGCCAGGCGCCGGGCGATTTCCTCGGCACGCAGCCAGCGACCACGGTGCAGTGCGGCGATGGCCTCGAGCAAGGGCGGTGCGTCGAGCGGGAAGTCGTAGCCTAGCACATGGATGGTCGCCCCACCCCAGGTGCACGAAAGCTCCACCCCGCTGACCCACTGCATGCCCAGCGAAACGCACGCCTGGCGCGCCTCGTTCAAGCCTTCGAGGGTGTCGTGGTCGGTCAGGGCCAGTGTCCGCACCCCGTGCTCATGGGCCCGGGCGACCAGCACCGAGGGCGACAGGGCGCCGTCGGAAGCCGTGCTGTGACAGTGCAGATCAACATTCATGGGGAGCGCTTTCGCTGGAATCGATGTTTGTTATTATGCCGTCACATCCCGCTTCTGGCTGCCACTGTGAAACAATTCATCGATTTCATCCCGCTGCTGCTGTTCTTCATCGTCTACAAGCTCGACCCCCGCCCTGTCGAAATCGCCGGCCACGGCTTCGAATTCGGCGGCATCTACAGCGCCACGGCGATGCTGATCTTCAGTTCCCTGGTGGTCTATGGCGCGCTGTTCCTGCGTCACCGCAAACTGGAGAAGGGCCAGTTGCTGACCTTGGTCGCGTGCCTGGTGTTCGGCGGCCTGACCCTGGCCTTCCACAGCGAGACGTTCCTGAAATGGAAGGCGCCGGTGGTCAACTGGCTGTTCGCCCTGGGCTTCGCCGCCAGCCACTTCATCGGCGACCGGGTGCTGATCAAGCGCATAATGGGCCACGCCCTGGCCTTGCCCGACGCCATCTGGGCGCGCCTGAACCTGGCCTGGATCGGCTTCTTCCTGGTGTGCGGGGCGGCCAACCTGTTCGTCGCCTTCACCTTCCAGGACTTCTGGGTCGACTTCAAGGTGTTCGGCAGCCTGGGCATGACCGTGGTATTCCTGGTCGCACAGGGCGTGTACCTGTCGCGCCACCTGCACGACGCCGACCCTTCCACCTCCAAACCCAAGGACTGACATGCTCTACGCCATCATCGCCAGCGACGTCGAAAACTCCCTGGAAAAGCGCCTGGCCGCCCGCCCGGCGCACATCGAGCGACTGCAGCAGCTCAAGGCCGAGGGCCGCGTGGTACTGGCCGGCCCGCACCCGGCCATCGACAGCAACGACCCGGGTGAAGCCGGCTTCAGCGGCAGCCTGATCGTCGCCGAGTTCGACTCGCTGGCGGCCGCCAAGGCCTGGGCCGACGCCGACCCGTACATCGCCGCCGGCGTTTACGCCAACGTCGTGGTCAAGCCGTTCAAGCAAGTCCTGCCCTGATTCCGCAGCGCCTCAACGCACGGCCAGCCTGCCTTACAGCACTTTACAGGCGTGGCTGGCCATGCGATGACCCCGCGCCCCGCTCATCAAATCCGACCAACGGCCGACAACCTTCTGAACCGATAGGAATCAGGAGTTCCAATGCGTCAAGGTCCGATGTCCCTGCTGCTTTGCCTGTCACTGCTGTCCCCCCTGGTCCACGCCGAACAGCCGTTGTCGCTGGAAGCCGGCGCGCGCATCACCGAACTGCAGCAGCGCCTGGAGGAAAGCGAGAAACAGCGCACAGCCCTGGCCCAGCAACTGCAAAACGCCGACGGCGAGCGGGAAAGCGCCCAGCTCACCCGCCTGCGCCAGGACAACCAGCGCCTGAAGCTGTCGCTCAAGGAACTGCAGGCCAGCGCCCCGCAGCGCCTGCTCACCGACCAGCAGCAGTGGTTCCTGATCGGCGCAGCCGTTGCACTGTTATCCGCAGTCTGCGGTATCTTAGCCAGCGGCGGACACAGAAGACGCCGTCAATGGTTGAATTGAGTGAGTCATGAGCGAGCTGTTACTGATTGATGATGACCAGGAGTTATGCGAGCTGCTCGGCAGCTGGCTGACCCAAGAGGGGTTCTCGGTACGCGCCTGCCACGATGGCCAGAGCGCGCGCCAGGCCCTGGCGGCCCACGCCCCGGCGGCCGTGGTGCTGGATGTGATGCTGCCGGATGGCAGCGGCCTGGAACTGCTCAAGCAGCTGCGCACCGACCACGCCGAACTGCCGGTGCTGATGCTCTCGGCCCGAGGCGAGCCACTGGACCGCATCCTTGGCCTCGAGCTGGGTGCCGACGACTACCTGGCCAAACCCTGCGACCCGCGTGAGCTCACTGCCCGTCTGCGCGCCGTTCTGCGCCGCAGCCACCCGGCGGCACCGAGCACCCAGGTGGAGATCGGCGACCTGGCGTTCAGCCCGGTGCGCGGTGTGGTCAACATCGACCAGCGCGAAATGACCCTTACCCTTTCCGAGAGCCGCATCCTCGAAGCCCTGCTGCGTCAGCCCGGCGAGCCGCTGGATAAACAGGAACTGGCGCAGATCGGCCTGGGCCGCAAGCTGACCCTGTACGACCGCAGCCTGGACATGCATGTGAGCAACCTGCGCAAGAAGATCGGCCCGCACCCGGACGGCCGTCCGCGCATCGTCGCCCTGCGCAGCCGCGGCTACTACTACAGCCTCTAACCGAACCCGAACGCCTCCCGCCAGGAGCGGGCTTGCCCCGCCTACAAGATCTTTACCGCACCTTTACCGAGCACTGACCGCCCTTGACCTTGATCTCCCTAGACTGGGCTCATCCGGTAACCACCGGCCCCAAGAAGGAGAGACACCATGCGCAAGACCCTGATCGCCCTGATGTTCGCCGCCGCCCTGCCGACCATGGCCCTGGCCATGCCAGAAGGCGGCCCGCGCCACGACGGCCCGCATCATCGCGGTGACGCGCCTTTCGCCCAACTGGACCTGACCCGCGACCAGCGCCAACAGATCGGCAAGCTGATGGGCGAGCAGATGAAGCAGCGCCGCGACGTCACTGAACGCTACCTGGCCAAGCTGCCGGCCGCCGAGCACAAGGCCATGCAGGACGAGATCAAGGCCGGCCACGACAAGACCCAGGGCCAGATCCGCGCCCTGCTCAAGCCCGAGCAGCAGAAACAGTTCGACGAGCTGCAGAAGGAACGCGCCGCGCGCAAAGCCGAGTGGCAGGCCTTCCAGGCCTGGAAGGCTGAAAAAGCCGGCAAGGCCCAGTAAGCTGTCAACCCGACGCCCGGCCCGCTGCACTGCGGGCCGGGTTTTTCATCGTTTGGAGGTGCTCGTCTTGCGTTCACTGTTCTGGCGCATCCTGGCCAGCTTCTGGCTGGCCATCGCCCTGGTCGCCGGCCTGTCGATCCTGCTCGGCCACATGCTCAACCAGGACGCCTGGATCCTCAGCCGCCACCCCGGCCTCAATACCTTGGCCAGCCACTGGGTGCAGCACTACGAGAAGGAAGGCCTGGAGGCCTCCCAGCAGTTTCTGGAACAGCGCAAGCAGCGCTACAGGATCGACGTGCAGGTGCTCGACGACAGCGGCGATGCCGTGGTGCCCGGCACCTTCCCGCGCCGCGCCGCGGCCTTCGAGGCGCGCCAGCAAAACGATGACCGCCGCCTGCCCTGGCGCCGCCTGACCGAGGAATACACCAGCCCCACCACCGGCGAGACCTACCTGCTGATCTACCGCATCCCCCACCCGGAACTGATGGCCTGGCGTCGCGAGAGCATGATCTGGCCGCTCAGCGCCCTGGGAATAGCCTTGGTGGTGCTGACCTTGTTCAGCCTGCTGGTGACCCTGTCGATAACCCGCCCGCTGAGCCGCCTGCGCGGCGCGGTGCACGACCTCGGCCAGACCAGCTACCAGCAGAACAGCCTGGCGCGCCTGGCCGCCCGGCGCGACGAGTTCGGCGTGCTGGCCAACGACTTCAACAAGATGGGCGCACGCCTGCAAAGCATGATCGGCAGCCAGCGCCAGCTGCTGCGCGACGTCTCCCACGAGTTGCGCTCGCCGCTGGCGCGCCTGCGCATCGCCCTGGCCCTGGCCGAACGCGCCGAGCCCGAGCAGCGCCAGGCGCTGTGGCCGCGCCTGGCCCGCGAATGCGACCGCCTGGAAGACCTGATCAGCGAAATCCTCGCCCTGGCCCGCGTCGATGCCGAGCAAGCCCACGCCGAACCGGTGGACCTCAACGTACTGCTCGGTAGCGTGCGCAAGGATGCGCAACTCGGCGCGCCGGAGCAGGAGATTCGCCTGGAAACCGAGCCTGGCCTGACCTTGCAGGGCTGGCCGACCCTGCTGGAGCGCGCCGTGGACAACCTGGTACGCAACGCCCTGCGCTTCAGCCCGGCAGGGCAGCCGATCGAGATTCACGCCGCGCGCGATCAAGCGCGCATCGTGCTGAGCGTGCGCGACCATGGGCCGGGGGTGGCGGTGGAACACCTGACGCAGTTGGGTGAGCCGTTCTTCCGTGCGCCGGGGCAAGAGGCGCCGGGGCATGGCCTGGGGCTGGCCATTGCCCGGCGGGCGGCGGAGCGCCATGGTGGCAACCTGGTGCTGGAGAACCACACACAAGGTGGGTTCGTCGCCCGCCTGGAATTGCCGCTGGCAGAGGCGCCCGCCTGAGCTCAATGGGGCTGCGACGCAGCCCCGCAGCCGTCACTCGCCCCAGGCGTTGACGAAGTCAGCCGTGGCCAACACCGGCGCCGTGCGCGGCTCGCTGATCGGCGTGCCGACATACAGGAAGCCCAGCAGCTCCTCGTTCTGCGCCAGCCCCAGCCCTCGCTGCACATGCGCATCGAATGACAGGTCGCCCGTGCGCCACATCGCCCCCACGCCCTGGGCATGCGCAGCGATGAGGATGCCGTGGGCCGCACACGCCGCGGCCAGGCGCTGTTCGGACTTCGGCACCTTGAAATGGTCCTGCAGCCGGGCGATCACCACGATCAGCAGCGGCGCGCGCAGTGGCATGGCGCGGGCCTTGTCCAGCGCGGCCTGGCTGGCCTCGCCCTTGGCCTGCACGGCTTCGGCGAAGAGCTCTCCGAGCTTCTCGCGGCCCTGGCCTTCGATGGTCAGGAAGCGCCATGGCCGCAACTGGCCGTGGTCCGGGGCGCGCAGCGCGGCCTGGAACAGCGCCTCGCGCTGGGCCTCGTTGGGCGCGGGGTCGGTCAGGCGTGCCACGGAAACACGGTTGAGCAATGCGTCGAGAGCCTCCATCGGCTACCCTCCTGGCAAGTGGGAAGTGCGCCATTCTCAAGCGGCAAGCCTCAAGCTGCAAGCCGCAAGATAAAGCACGTTCGCGCTTACCGCTTGCAGCTTGTGGCTTGCGGCTTAAAATGGCGCCCTTCCGTTTCGAGTCAGGGCAGATCACATGGCGTTGCCGACCTTAAGGATCATTGGTTTCATCATCGGCATCTTCCTGATCACCCTGGCGGTGAGCATGGTCGTGCCCATGACGACCCTGGTGGTCTTCGAACGCACCGGCGACATGCCGTCGTTCCTGTGGTCGAGCCTGATCACCTTCATCGCCGGCCTGGCCATGGTCATCCCCGGCCGCCCCGAGCACGTGCACCTGCGCCCGCGCGACATGTACCTGCTGACCGTCAGCAGTTGGCTGATCGTCTGCGTGTTCGCGGCCCTGCCCTTCCTGCTGACCCAGCACATCAGCTACACCGACGCCTTCTTCGAAAGCATGTCCGGCATCACCGCCACCGGCGCCACGGTGCTCAGCGGGCTGGACAACATGTCGCCGGGCATCCTGATGTGGCGATCGATGCTGCACTGGCTCGGCGGCATCGGCTTCATCGGCATGGCGGTGGCGATCCTGCCGCTGCTGCGCATCGGTGGCATGCGCCTGTTCCAGACCGAATCGTCGGACCGCTCCGAGAAGGTGATGCCGCGCTCGCACATGGTCGCCAAGTCGATCGTGCTGGTGTACATCGGCATCACCGTGCTCGGCAGCCTGGCGTTCTGGTGGGCGGGCATGAGTCCGTTCGATGCGATCAACCACGCCATGTCGGCGATCTCCACCGGCGGTTTCTCGACCTCCGACCTGTCCCTGGCCAAGTGGGACATCCCGGCGGTGCACTGGGTGGCGGTGGTGGTGATGATCCTCGGTAGCCTGCCGTTCACCCTGTACGTGGCGACCCTGCGTGGCCACCGTAAGGCGCTGATCAAGGACCAGCAGGTCCAGGGCATGCTGGTCCTGCTGGTGACGGTCTGGCTGGTGCTCGGCACCTGGTACTGGGCCACCACCGACCTGCACTGGCTCGACGCCTTGCGCCACGTGGCCCTGAACGTTACGTCGGTAGTCACGACCACGGGCTTCGCCCTGGGCGACTACAGCCTGTGGGGCAACTTCTCGCTCATGCTGTTCTTCTACCTGGGCTTCGTCGGTGGCTGCTCAGGCTCTACCGCGGGCGGCATCAAGATCTTCCGCTTCCAGGTGGCGTACATCCTGCTCAAGGCCAACCTCAACCAGCTCATCCACCCGCGCGCGGTGATCAAGCAGAAGTACAACGGCCACCGCCTCGACGAGGAGATCGTCCGTTCGATCTTGACGTTCTCGTTCTTCTTCGCCGCGACCATCTGCATCATCGCCCTGCTGCTGTCGCTGCTGGGCGTGGACTGGATGACCGCGCTGACCGGCGCTGCGGGCACCGTCTCGGGCGTCGGCCCGGGGCTGGGCGAAGTGATCGGCCCGGCAGGCAACTACGAGACGCTGCCGGATGCGGCCAAGTGGATTCTTTCCGGCGGCATGCTGCTTGGCCGCCTAGAGATCATCACGGTGCTGGTGTTGTGCATGCCGGCGTTCTGGCGTCACTGACCGGCAGCCCTTCCAGCCGCGCACGGTACTCGCTGGGCGTGGCATCGAACCAGCGGCGGAATGCCCTGTAGAAGTTGCTTGGGTCGGCAAAACCCAAGAGATAGGCGGTTTCCAGCAGGGTCATGCCGGGCTGTGCCAGGTACTGCTCGGCAAGTTCCCGGCGCGTGTCGTCGAGCAGGGTCTGGAAGCTCGTGCCCTCTTCCTGCAGGCGCCGCTGCAAGGTGCGCTGCGACAGGTGCAGGGCCTGGGCCACGGTTTCGCGCTTGGGCTCGCCCTGGGGCAGGATGCGGCACAGCGTCTGGCGCACGCGGTGGGTCACGCGGCTTTCTGAGAAGCGCGCCAGGTACTCCCCGGCAAAACGGTCGTGCAACAGCGCCATCGCCTCGTTGGCGGTGGGCAGCGGTGCTTCGAGGTCGCCGCGCTCGAGGATCAGCGCGTCATGCGGCGCGCCGAACACCAGCGGGGCGCGGAAGGCTGCCTTGTAAGGTTCGATGTTCTTCGGTTGCGGGCCCTGGATCAGCACCCGCCGCGGCTGGATCGGCCGCCCGCTGAGCCAGCTGCACAGCGACAGTGCGCAGGCCAGCGAAGCCTCGGCGCTGTGCCGGGTCGGCGGCAGGTGGTCGCCGTGGACAGTGAGCACCAGCGCGTAGCCTTCCGGCCCCAGGCGAAAACTCAGGTCGGAGCTCTCGGCAATGATCCGCTGGTAGCGCACCAGGCGCTCGAAGCCTTCGGCCAGGGTGCGGCTGGACATCAGCGCGTAGCCAACCACGTGGAACGACGCCGGGCGCACCACCCGCGCCATGTTCAGGCCGATGGCCTCGTTGCCCGACACCTCCACCGCCAGTTGCCAGAGCCGGGTCATGGAGTCCTGGGTGAAGCGCGCGTCGGGGTCGTCGAGGGCGGCGAAGTCCAGCCCCAGTTGCCTGAACATGGCCCGGCAGTCGAGCCCCTCCAGTTCGAGCGCCTTTACAATCCCTGATGCCCAGCTGGCTGACGTGGTTCTTTCACTCATGACAGGCTTCTTGTGCTGACCGCTCCTGCGGTGAATCCAAAGGATACTCAATTGGCGCTTATTGTCACTGGCCGGGTGCCTCAGTGACTCTAGACTCGAAACAGGCTCCACGCCGTGTATCCTGAACAAAAACGCCCTCCGGGAGCACAGCCATGAACAGCACAGCGCAGTTTCGCAGTTTTGCCGAGTTCTATCCGTACTACCTGGGCGAGCACGCCAACCCCACCTGTCGCCGCCTGCACTTCGTCGGCACCAGCCTGGTCATCGCCCTGCTGGCCTACACCATCGCCAGCGGCCACTGGCTATTGCTGCTGGCCGTACCGTTCGCCGGGTATGGTTTCGCCTGGGTCGGGCATTTCTTCTTCGAGAAGAACCGGCCGGCCACCTTCACTCATCCGTTCTATAGCCTGATCGGCGATTTCGCGATGTTTCGCGACATTCTGTTGGGCAGAATCAACCTTTAGATCGCATCGCGGGACGCAGGAATCGCGTGGCTCACTGGGTCAGCGGCGAACCTGTGGCGGCTTGTCTCGCGATAGAGCCATTGCAGTTCTACGCCAACTCGCGCAACGCCGCCTCCCGCTCGGCCTCACGCGCCTGGGCATCCGCCAGCCGATACAGCTCGATGCTGCCGTCCCAATGCTCGATCAGCGCGGTGCACGACTCCACCCAATCGCCGCAATTGAGGTAATCCACCGCCCCCACCTTGCGGATCTCGGCATGGTGGATGTGGCCGCACACCACCCCGTGGAAGCCCCGCCGCGTGCACTCGTGGGCGATGGCATCCTCGAAGTCGCTGATGAAGTTCACCGCACCCTTGACCTTGTGCTTGAGGTACGCGGACAGCGACCAATACCCGTAACCGTAGCGAGCGCGCCAGTGGTTGAGCCAGCGGTTGAGCACCAGGGTGAACTCGTAGGCGCGGTCGCCGAGGAACGCCAGCCAGCGGTGGTAGCGGGTGATCACGTCGAACTGGTCGCCGTGCACCACCAACAGGCGCCGGCCGTCGGCGGTGAGGTGCTCGGCCTCGTCCACCAACTGGATGTTGCCAAGGATCAGCTTGGAATAGCGGCGCAGGAACTCGTCGTGGTTACCGGTGACGTAGATCACCTCGGTACCGCGCTTGCTCATGGTCAGCAGACGGCGAATCACGTTGGTGTGCGCCTGCGGCCAGTAGATGCCACCGCGCAGCTTCCAGCCATCGATGATGTCGCCGACCAGGTAGATGCGGTCGGCCTGGTAGCCCTTGAGGAACTGCGACAGGTGCTCGGCCTGGCAATCCCGGGTGCCCAGGTGCACATCGGAGATCCACAGGGTACGCACGCGTTGCTTGCGTGACGGGCGGGCGAGTTCGGCGTGGGTCATGGGCGGGCTCCGGCGCTGTTTGCTGGAGACTGGCAGTTGCACATGACAGGTTGGTGGCAGGCATGTGACGGGTGATCGGCAGGCGCAGTGATCTTGTACACTGGCCGTCTGCCGCGACGATTCTTGAGCGCTGGCCCGATCCTGGGAATAGGGTCGCGCCCACCGAACATAGGACCACCATGAATCACCGCACCGCCCTCGGCGCCCTGCATATCGGCGCGTTGTTCTTCGGCCTCACTGGCGTGTTCGGCAAGCTCGCCGCCAGCGCCACCCCGTCGGTCATCGTCTTTGGCCGGGCGATCTTCGCCGTACTTGCCCTGGGCCTGTTCGCCACCCTGGCCCGCCAGGGCTGGCAGGCGCTCAAGCCCCAGGACCTGCGCCGCCTGCTACTCGGCGGGGTGCTGCTGGCCGGGCACTGGGTGAGTTTCTTCGTCGCGGTCAAGGTCGCAGGCGTGGCCATCGCGACCCTCGGCTTCGCCAGCTTCCCGGCGTTCACGGTAATCCTTGAAGGCTTGCTGTTTCGCGAACGCATCCGCCGCAACGAAGCACTGTTGGTGCTGTTGGTCAGCATTGGCCTGGTGTTGGTCACGCCGTCGTTCGACCTGGCCAGCGAGGCCACTGGCGGGCTGCTCTGGGCGCTGCTCTCGGGGCTGCTGTTCTCGCTGCTGTCGCTGGCCAACCGCGCCGGCTCCGGCCGGGTATCGGCGGTGCAGGCCGCGCTGTGCCAGAACCTGGTGGTCGGTGTGTGCCTGCTGCCCTTCGCCCTGCCGGACATGGCCGCCGTGCAGGCCATGGACTGGCTGTGGGTCGCCCTGCTCGGCATATTCTGCACGGGCGTGGCGCACAGCCTGTTCGTCGCCAGCCTGGCGGTGATCAAGGCGCGCACCGCAGCGGTGGTGTTTGGCATGGAGCCGGTTTACGGGATCACCATGGCCTGGGTGGTGTTCGCCGAAACGCCGACCCTGCGCATGCTCGCTGGCGGCGCGCTGATCATCTTCGCCATCGTGCTGTCCAGCCGCCTGAGCACCGAGCAGCCCGCCAAGACCTTGCCCGAAGGGGCCTGATCAGCGGTCGTTGTGGCCCAGGTCGCGCTGCGGGTCGATCTGGTCGCGCACCCGCTGCTTCAGCACCTTGGCCTCGGGGAAGCCGCCGTCGGCCTTGCGCTCCCAGAGCTGCACGCCGTCGCAGGTGATGCGGAACACCCCGCCGGTACCGGGCTCCAGCGTCACCCGTCCAAGGTCGTCGGTGAAGGTGCTGAGCAGTTCCTGGGCCAACCAGGCGGCGCGCAGCAGCCACTGGCACTGGGTGCAATAAGTGATGACGATTTCGGGCTTGGCGTTGGCCATGGGAACGGTCTCCTCCGGGGTTGGGCCGCTTATACTAGCGGTCTTTGCCCATTGCTTTGAGACTCACGATGCATCGTTTGCTGTTACTTCTGTTGCTGGTGCTGACCTCTTTCAACGCCCTCGCCATCGAGGCTACCCGGCCCAAGGTCGGCCTGGTGTTGTCCGGCGGCGCCGCCCGGGGCTTGACGCACATCGGCGTGCTCAAGGCCCTGGAGCAGCAGGGCGTGCGCATCGACGCCATCGCCGGCACCAGCATGGGCGCAGTGGTCGGCGGCCTGTATGCCTCCGGGTACAGCATCGAGGAGCTGGAACAACTGGCCCTGACGCTGGACTGGCAGCAGGCGCTGTCCGACGCCCCGCCGCGCAAGGACGTGCCATTCCGGCGCAAGCAGGACGACCGCGACTTCCTGGTCAAGCAGAAGCTGAGCTTTCGCGACGACGGCAGCCTCGGCCTGCCACTGGGGGTGATCCAAGGGCAGAACCTGGCGCTGCTGCTGGAAAGCAAGCTGGCCCATACCGCCGACACCCGCGATTTCGACAAGCTGCCGATTCCCTTCCGCGCCGTGGCCACCGACATCGCCAGCGGCGAAAAGGTGGTGTTCCGCCGCGGCCACCTGCCCCAGGTGATCCGGGCCAGCATGTCGATCCCGGCGGTGTTCGCCCCGGTGGAGTTGGATGGCCGCCTGCTGGTCGATGGCGGCATGGTCGACAACATCCCGCTGGACGTGGTGCGCGAGATGGGCGTTGACCTGGCCATCGTCGTCGACATCGGCACCCCGCTGCGCAACCGCAAGGACCTGACCACCGTGGTCGACGTGCTCAACCAGTCAATCACCCTGATGACCCGGCGCAACTCCGAAGAGCAACTGGCCAGCCTGCGTCGCGAGGACATCCTCGTGCAGCCATCACTGGCAGCCTTCGGCGTCACCGACTTCGGCCGTGCCCAGGACATGATCGACGCCGGCTACCGCGCCACGCGCGCCCTCGACGGCCGCCTCGCGACGCTGCGCCAGCCCGAGGGTGACAGCAGCCTGGCCGCGGCGCGCTCGGCCAACCAGCGCACCCCCGTGATCACCGCGATCAAGGTGGAGAACGACTCGAAAGTCAGTGACGAGGTGATCCGCTACTACATCCGCCAGCCCATCGGCGAGCCGCTGGAGCTCGAGCGCCTGCAGATCGACATGGGCACGCTGTACGGCCTGGACTACTTCGACCGGGTGCAGTACCGGGTGGTGCACAAGGGGCAGGACAACACCTTGGTGATCAACGCCCGCGGCAAGCGCGGCGGCACCGACTACCTGCGCCTGGGCCTGAACCTGTCGGACGACCTGCGCGGCGACAGCGCCTTCAACCTGGGTGCCAGCTACCGGGTCAACGGCATCAACCGCCTGGGCGCCGAGTGGCTGACCCGTGCGCAGATCGGCAACGAGCAGAACCTCTACAGCGAGTTCTACCAGCCGCTCGACGTGGGTTCGCGCTACTTCATCGCTCCCTACCTGGACCTCGGCTCACAGAACATCGAGGCGACCCTGGACAACGACCCGATCGCCGAGTACCGCCTGGAACGCTATGGCTTCGGGCTCAACCTGGGCCGGCAGATCGGCACCTACGGCGAGGTGCGCCTGGGTGTGGGCAAGGCCTGGGGCGAGGCCGAGGTGCGCATTGGCGACCAGGACCTGCCCAAGGTCAGTTTCAACGAGGGGTTCTATGAACTGAAGTATTCGTTCGACACCCTCGACAACGTGTACTTCCCGCACAGCGGCGAAGACATCGGCCTGACCCTGCGCAAGTACGACCGCTCGCTGGACTCGGATACCGACTACCGACAGTGGCAGTTCAACATCGACAAGGCCTTCAGCAGCGGGCCGAACACCTGGGTGCTCGGTGGGCGCTATGGGCGCACCCTGGATGAGACCGAGGTGGTGACCTCAAGCTTCGTGCTGGGCGGGGCGCGGCAGTTGTCGGGGTTCCGCCAGGATTCGGTGTCGGGCCAGAACGTCAGCCTGCTGCGCATGGTCTACTACCGCCGCCTGACGCCACGGGCCTACGTGCCGCTGGACTTCCCGTTGTACCTGGGCGGGTCGCTGGAGCGAGGGCGGGCGTGGAACAACGACAATGAGTTCGACAGTGGCTACATCAATGCGGCGAGCGTGTTCCTGGGGATGGATACACCGTTGGGGCCGTTGAACATCAGCTATGGCGTCAACAGTGAGGACCAGAAAGCGGTGTACCTGAACCTGGGGCATACGTTTTGAGCGGCGAGCTTCGAGAAGAAGCGGAGTTTGCGCGACATCCGCAATCCGCTTTTCTCGTAGCTCGAAGCTGAATTCAAGACTTTTCGAGGTTGGCGAGAATCTTCGCATGCACGCGCATGCACACTTCCAGGTCCGCCTCGTCGACGCCGGTGAACAGCTCGGCGCGCAAAGCGTTGGCGATGGTTTCGATCTGGTCGATCAGCGGCTTGGCAGGGGGGCACAGCAGGATTTTCTTCGCCCGCCGATCCTCCAGCACCGCCTGGCGGCGCACCAGGCCCTGGCTTTCCAGGCTGTCGAGCAAGCGCGCCAGGGTTGGGCCCTCGACCCCTACGCTCTGGGCCAGCTCGCGCTGGGTCGGCGCCTCGTCGAAGCGGGCCAGGTGCAGCAACACCAGCCAGCGAGCCTGGGACAGGTTGAGCCCGGCCAGGCGGCGGTCCAGTTCAGCACGCCAGCCACGGGACATCTGGGCCAGCTGCATGCCGAAGCGGTGTTGGTTGTCGGTCAGGGGCATAAGCAACTCGATCGATAGAACTAATTATTAGTCAGCTAATCATGCTCCGGACGATCAGGCAAGGTTCGGCCGCTCAAGAGCGTTCGATAATCGTCAAAAAGAGTGACAGAGGTCAGGAGTGGGGTGGGCCGGGCCGGCCCTATCGCGGTGCACAGAACAACGCTGTACCTGTGAGCGGGCTTGCCCCGCGATAGGGCCCTCGGCTCAGAGCTCGAACTCAGCCGCCAGCGCCGCGCGCACGCAATACAGCACGCCTTCGGGCACCCGCTGGCCGAACTGCGGGGCAATGGCCGACACCGGCGGCAGCTCGCCCTCGCCGTCCAGGAAGGCATCCTGCACTTCCATCATCAGGTCTTCCGGCAGGTCCAACGCCTGCTCCAGGCTCAGTTCCTGACGCCCGATGGCCTCGGCGAGCAAGCTGTAGACATTCTTCTCACTGCAATCGAGCTGCCCGGCGATCTGCGCCGGGGTCATGCCGGCACGGGCCAGGCTGACCAATTCGTGACGCAGATCGAGCACCACCTTCGGCGCCTCCTCGGTGCCACCGGCACCATTGAGCACTTCGAGGAACGCCTGGCCGTAGCGCTCCAGCTTGCGCGCGCCGACGCCGCTGACCTGGGCCATGTCGCTGAGGCTGGCCGGCTGGCTTCGCAGCATCTCCAGCAACGTGGAATCGGGGAAGATGACGTAGGGCGGCACGCTGTGCTCCTCGGCCAGCTTGCGCCGCAGGGTGCGCAGCGCCTCCCACAGCTCGCGCTCTTCGCCGCGCACCAGTTGGCTGGCAGGGCTGCCGCCGCTGCTGGAACCCTTGACCGCGGCCTGTGGCTTGAGGTCGCGGCGCAGTTGCAGGTTCACCTCGCCGCGCAGCAGCGGGCGGCAGCTGTCGGACAGCCGCAGGCCGCCATAGCCTTCCAGGTCGATGTCCACCAACCCGCGGGCCACCAACTGGCGGAACAGCGAGCGCCACTCGTTCTCGCCCATCGCCTTGCCGACGCCAAACACCGAGAGCTTCTCGTGGCCGAAATTGCGCACTTTTTCAGTGTCCTTGCCCACCAGCACGTCGACCAGATGGCCGACGCCATAGCGCTGGCCGGTGCGGAACACCGCCGACAAAGCCTGGCGCGCAGGCTCGGTGGCGTCCCAGGTTTGCACCTGGTCGACGCAGTTGTCGCAATGCCCGCAGGGTTGCTCCAGCACTTCGTCGAAATAGGCCAGCAGCGACTGGCGGCGGCAGCGGGTTTCCTCGCACAGCGCCAGCATGGCATCGAGCTTGTGCTGCTCGACGCGCTTGTGGCGCTCGTCGCCCTCGGAGTTCTGCAGCATCTGCTTGAGCATCACCATGTCCTGCAGGCCGTAGGCCATCCAGGCGTCGGACGGCAGGCCGTCACGGCCAGCGCGGCCGGTCTCCTGGTAATAGGCTTCCATCGACTTGGGCAGGTCGAGGTGGGCGACGAAGCGCACGTTGGGCTTGTCGATGCCCATGCCGAAGGCGATGGTGGCGACCATGATCAGCCCTTCCTCGTTGAGGAAGCGGTGCTGGTTGGCCGAACGGGTTTCGGCAGCCAGCCCGGCGTGGTACGGCAGCGCCGGGAAGCCCTGGTCGCAGAGGAAGGCGGCGGTTTCGTCGACCTTCTTGCGTGACAGGCAATAGACGATGCCGGCGTTGCCACGGCGCTCGCCGAGGAAGGCCATCAACTGCTTGCGCGGCGACTCCTTGGGCACGATGCGGTAGAAGATGTTGGGCCGGTCGAAGCTCGACAGGAAGCGTTCGGCGCCTTGCAGGTGCAGGCGCTGGACGATCTCCTCGCGGGTGCGCATGTCGGCGGTGGCGGTCAGGGCGATGCGCGGCACGTGCGGGAACAGCTCGGCCAATTGGCCCAGTTGCAGGTATTCCGGGCGGAAGTCGTGGCCCCATTGCGACACGCAGTGGGCTTCGTCGATGGCGAACAAGGCGATGTCGAGGGTGCGCAGGAACTCCAGCATGCGCGGCTGCACCAGGCGCTCGGGGGCCAGGTAGAGCATCTTCACCTCGCCCCGGCGCAGGCGCCCGGCCAGGTCGCGTTGCTGCTCGGCGCTCAGGGTCGAGTTCAGCGAGGCGGCGGCCACGCCCAGCTCGTCGAGGGTGGCGACCTGGTCGTCCATCAGCGCGATCAGCGGCGAGACCACCACCGCCAGCCCGGGGCGCAGCAACGCCGGCACCTGGAAGCACAGCGACTTGCCGCCGCCGGTGGGCATCAGCACCAGCGCATCGCCCCCGCTGGCCACGCGTTCGATGATCGCCGCCTGGCGACCCCGGAAACTGTCGTAGCCGAAGATGTCCTTGAGGACGCGCTGAGCCTGTTCGAGCATGTGCCACTCCAAAATCGCCGTACCATCCTGGCTACAGGCTGGACGATAAACCTGCCGCGCGCGCAGCGAATGCGTAAGCGGTTTTTGCCAGGTGGCAGGGAAGCGCCGCCCGGGCATGAAAGCCGCGGAGTATACCCGACTGCCCGGCCCTGCGGCAGGCTCCGGTGACAGACGTTCCCTTTGCCCCGCCAGCGCCGCAAGGTGCTAGAATCCACTATCGTTTATTCCCCAAGGTAGCCCTGTAATGTCCTTCGCCGAGCAACTGACCCGCCTGCAAGCCTTCCTCGACGCCGATGAGCTGCACGAAGAAGCGCTGGACTACGTCGCCGCACACGGCTACCTGACCGCGCTGTCGATCTGTGCCGAGGACGTTCCAGAGCGCGAATGGATCGACGCGCTGTTCGCCGAGGAACCTCACTACGCCAGCGAGGCCCAGCGCACCGAAATCGAAGCCACCCTGGTCGCCCTGAAGGCGCACATCAACCGCCAGTTGGCCAGCGACGACGAGTTCGAGCTGCCGTGCGACCTGGACCTGACCGACGAGCCGGACGACTCCGACCTGCGCGGCTGGTGCATCGGTTTCATGGAAGGCGTATTCCTGCGTGAAGAGGCCTGGTTCGAGAACGCCGAGGAAGAAGTCAGCGAGATGCTCCTGCCGATCATGGTCGGTTCGGGCCTGTTCGACGAACAGCCGGAATTCGCCGACATCGCCAGCAACGCCAACCTGCAGGACGACATGATCGTGCAGATCCCCGAGGCGCTGACCGCGCTCTTCCTGCTGCTGCACGCCCCTGACGAGAAACCCGCCCTGCTCAAGCCACGCCACCACTGAGTGCCGTGGTGCGCTACCTGCTGCTGGCCATCGGCTGGCTCAGTGTCGCGCTGGGGGTGTTGGGGATCTTCCTGCCGGTGTTGCCCACCACCCCTTTCCTACTCCTCGCCGCGGCGTGCTTCGCCCGCAGCTCCCCACGCTTCCACCATTGGCTGGTCAATCACCCCAGGCTCGGGCCATGGATCCGCGACTACCTCAATGGCGAAGGCATTCCGCTCAAGGGCAAGGTCTACGCGATCGGGTTGATGTGGGCGAGCATCAGCCTGTCGTGCTACCTGGTGCCGTTGTTCTGGGCGCGGGCGTTCATGCTCACCAGCGCGGTGCTGGTGACCTTGTACATCCTCAAGCAGAAGACCCTGCAGCGGCCCTAGAGCAGCGAAGACGGCTGCGACTCGATCACCAGTAGCAGACAGCCGTTGGGCGATTGCAGCCAATGTTCCGAGCCGGCCGCGTAGACCAGGCTGTCGCCCGCCTGAAGCCGCTGGCCGTCGCTGTCGACCACCTCCCCTTGCAGTACCTGCACCAGTTCCGTGGCGGCATGCCGGTGGGGCAGCGAGCGGCTGCCGGGGGACATGCGCATCCAGTAGCCCTGCCAGGGGCCGGCGGCGGTGAGGGTAGCCCAGGTGATGCCTTCGAGAATGCGGTCGCCCAGCAGCATGGGCTGCCAGTGGGCCTGGTGGGGGCGGTGGATGTGGCGCGCGGGGGTGGTCATGGAGGTGGGCTCAAGAACACGGTCGAGCCAGTCTAGGGGGATTGCGCAGGGATGGCGTCGTGGGTGCGACGGATTGGTATGCCGGAGCGTCAGGGCCGCCCTCATCGCGGGGCAAGCCCCACAGGTACCCCACCGTCCGCAAGCGCGGTGGGGTACCTGTGGGGCTTGCCCTGCGCGGCGATGGCCGCTACACCGTATCCACCTTCAACGAATGATCATTGAGCATCCCATTGATGATCGTCGCCGTATCCTGCCCCGCCGCGATCAGCCCACCCGCCCCGGCCGTGACGCCGTAATGCTGCGCCAGGTCGACCCCGGCCAGTTCGATGGTCTGGATCGGCGCGGCCCCCGCCACGCTGCTGACTTCGATGGTCGACACTACGTTGGTCCCGGTACCGCTGACCTTGAAGTGCAGGTAGTCGTCCAACGAAGCACTGGTGGCATTCTCGCCCTGCAACAGTTGCGACAGATCGAGCCGGTCGTTGCCGAAGGTGAAGTCGGTGACCGTGTCATGCCCGGTGTCGCCCTTCTGCCAGACGAAGGTGTCGTTGCCGCTGCCACCCGTGAGGGTGTCGTTGCCCGGCCCGCCGATGAGGATGTCGTTGCCCGCGCCACCCTTGAGGATGTCGTCCCCCAGGCCACCGTTGAGCAGGTTGTCGCCATCGTTGCCGGTCAGGGTGTCGTTGTAGTCCGAGCCGATCAGGTTCTCGATACCGGTCAGCGTGTCGCTGCCCGCGCCCAGGGTGTTCTGCGCGCCGAGGTGACTTAGGTCGACCGTCACACCCGCGGTGGCCGAGGCATAGCTGGCGGTGTCGTTGCCGGCGCCGCCGTCGAGCAGGTCGTTGCCTGGCCCGCCGATCAGCAGGTCGTCGCCGTCGCCCCCGTACAGTTTGTCGTCGCCCGCCCCGCCGACCAGCACATCGTGGCCGTTGCCGCCGTTCAAGGTGTCGTTGCCAGCGCCCGCCAGCAGCACGTCGTCGCCGTTGCTGCCATTGAGCGTGTTGCCCGCTTGGTAGGTGATATCCACCGCACCGGCGCCTGTGCCGCCATGGTTGTCGCTGACGGTGTAGCTGCCGTGGTAGACCTCATTCTGTGCGTTGCTGTAGTCGACCACCAGGCTCAGCTTGTAGTTCTCCGCCGCCTTGCTGTTGCCGCTGGCGTTCTCGCTGTTGATCACATGGATGCTGTACACCCCGTCATGGCTGGCGGTGAAGCTGCCACCATCGGCGATCGGCTGGTAGCTGCCGCTGGCATCCTTCCACTCCAGCATCAGGTTGCCCGCCGGGCGGTCGTGGTCGAGGGTGAGGGTCTCGCCCTTGCGCAGGGTGACGGTGAGTGTGTCCTCGTCGTTGGCATTGCCGTTGCTGATCGAGCCCAGGTAGCCCGCGATCACCAGCGCTGCGGTCATCGACCCGGACAACGCGGTGAAGTCGCCACGAGCGAGGTCCTTGAACTGGTTCTCGGCCTTGTTGGCGGTAGCGTCGAACTTGATCGTCCGGGCCTGGCTGCCCGGGGTGAAGCCCGCCCCCTTGTCGGCGAAGCCGGTGTTGAAGGTAATCGGCGCGGCGCTGAGGCGATCATGGTCCGGGTCGCTGTCGTTGGCCAGCAGCGCTTCGGCGGGCACCGTCACGCTGGCCCCGGCGATGTTGGTGATGATGTGGTCGGCACCGGCCAACGGCGCGCCGTTGCTGTTGACCCGCACCACCAGGCTGGCGCTGCTGGTGTCGCCGTCGTTGTCGCTGACGGTGAAACCGAATTTCTCCACCTGGTTGCTGCCGTTGTCCTTGGGCGGTGTGTAGGTGAACTCGCCGGTGTCCATGTCCACCAGCAAGGTGCCGCCCAGGGCAGTCTTGATCGACAAGGTGTTGCCGCTGGTGTCGAACGTGGCCTTGTCTGCCCCGCCCGCCACTGAATAGCCGCCCTGCCCGCCATTGGCCTTCGGATCGAAGGTGTAGGTAACGCCATCGACCAGCAGCGCCTTGATGAAACCACCGTCGGCACCGAAGTGGCCGCCACTCATCAGGCTGCCGGTGATCGGCGAGCCCTGCACGGTGCCCGAGAGCACGGCACCAAGCTGGCTGAGGTCGGTGACCACCACCGCATTGGTGTCGGTGTGGCTACTGCCGTCGTAGGCCAGTGGGTCGAGGTTGGGCTGGTTGACCCCGTTGCCCAGGCCAATGGCGTAGGACTTGATGCCGTTGTTATCGAGGAAGGTTTCCCAAGCCGCTTCACGCACAGCGGTCATCGAATGGCCGTTGGTGGGCACGCCGTCGGAGAAGAAGTACGCGACGTTCTGCGCCCCATCCAGCTTGCCGCTGGTGTTGAACGCCTCCTGGGCCTTGGTGGCCGCCGAGTCGTAGTAGGTCGAGCCATCGGCGGTGAGGCCGGCGACGATGCTCTTGGCCTCGGCGATCGAGACCCATACCGGCGTCTTGACCCACGCACCCGTGGCGAAGGTGACGATCTGCACCTTGATGTCGCCCATGTCGTCGTACTTGTCGAGCAAGGCGTTGATCGCCTGCTTGGACAGCCCCAAGCGGGTCAGGCCGCTGACCCCGGAGGCCTCGTTCATGCTGCCGGAGACGTCGATCACCAGCAGGATGTTGGAGTCGACCTGGCCTGGGGTGATGCTACGCTCGGCGCACACCGCCTTGGGCACGTCGTCGACGATGTTGATGGCGATGGTGCTGGTGACGCTGTTGCCCAGCGCGTCGGTGGCCTTGTAGGTGAAGTACTCGATGACCTTATTGGCGCCATCGTCGGCCCCACCCGGGGTCTTGGGTGCGGACGTCAGCGTATAGGTGTAGGAACCGTCAGCGTTGAGCTGAAGCTGCCCGAACTGGCCGACGGCATTGCCCACCAGGCTGTAGGTCAGCGCCCCCACGCCCCCAGTGACCGAACCAACCAAGCTGCCGGATGCGGTCTCCCCCGTCGAGCTCGGGTCGCTGCCGACCACCGTGCCGGCCGCGAGGTCGTTGCCGTCCTTGTTCAGGTCCAAAGCTTTTTCGTACACCTTCACGTCGCTGTCTTCGCAGGCGACCAGCTTGCAGTCCTGCACGTTGATGGTGATGGTCGTGGTGCTCTCATCGCCATCGGCATCGCGAAGGGTATAGACGAACACGTCGCTGGCCCCGGCCGGCGCCACGCTGTTGGGGTTTACGTGGTAGGTCGCGTTGCCTTGGGCGTCGAGGGTCAGGTAGCCGTACTGACCCGCCACCTGGGCACCCAGTTGCCCGAGGGCCGAGGTCGAGGTATCGGTGCCGGCGCGTACACCGACCACATAGAGGCCATCAGGCCGCACATCGGCACCGATCACGTCGTTGTCCAGCACGTTGCCACTGACCGTGCCGCCTTCGGTCACGTTGGCCACGTCACAATGCGCCTTGGGCACATCGTCGACGATACTGACGACGATGGTGCTGGTGGTCGAGTTGCCCTGCGAATCCGTCACCTGGTAGGTGAACGACTCGGTCACGGTATTCGGCCCATCATTGGCCGGCGTCGGCGACTTCGGGGCGGACGTCAACGTGTAGGTGTAGGAACCGTCGGCATTGAGTTGAATCTGCCCGTACTGGCCGACGGCATTGCCGACCAGGGTGTAGGTCAAAGCCCCTACTCCTCCAGTGGCCGAGCCTACCAGGCTGCCAGACGCAGTCTCCTTGGTCGAAGTCGGGTCGCTGCCAGTGACTGTACCGGCCGCCAGGTCGTTGCCGTCCTTGTTCAGGTCCAGGGCTTTTTCGTACACCTTCACGTCGTGGTCTTCGCAGGCGATCAACTTGCTGTCCTGCACATTGATGGTGATGGTCGTGGTGCTTTCATCGCCATCGGCATCGCGGATGGTGTAGACGAACACATCGCTGGCCCCGGCCGGCGCCACGCTGTTGGGGTGAGCGTGGTAGGTCGCGTTGCCCTGGGCGTCGAGGGTCAGGTAGCCGTATTGCCCCGCCACCTGGGTGCCCAACTGGCCGATAGCCGAGGTCGAGGTATCGTTACCGGCGCGCACGCCCACCACGTATTGGCCGTCAGCGCGGACATCGGCGCCGACCACGTCGTTGTCGAGCACGTTGCCGCTGACCGTGCCGCCTTCGGTCACGTTGGCCACGTCGCAATGCGCCTTGGGCACGTCGTCGACGATGGTGATGGTGATGGTGCTGGTGGTCGAGTTGCCCAGCGAGTCCTTCACTTGGAAGGTGAAGGTTTCCGTCAGGCTGTTCGGGCCGTCGTTGGCCGGCGTCGGCGATTGCGGCGCGGAGGTCAGCGTGTAGGTGTAAGTGCCATCGGCATTGAGCTGGATCTGGCCATACTGGCCAGCCGGGCTGCCCACCAGGGTGAAGGTCATCGCGCCGACGCCGCCGCTGACCGAGCCCGCCAGCGAGCCGGTGGCGGTTTCGCCAGTGGAACCGGGCTGGCTGCCGGTGACGGTGCCAGGGGCCAGGTCGTTGCCGTCCTGCACCAAGTCCAGCGCTTTCTCGTAGACGGTCACGCCATTGCCCGGCGCCACCACCAGCGAGCAGTCGTGGATATCGATGGTAATGGTGGTGGTGCTTTCATCGCCGTCGGCGTCGCGAATGGTATAGACGAACACATCGGTGGCCCCGGCCGGCGCCACGCTGTTGGGGGTGGAATGGTAGGTGGCGTTGCCCTGGGCATCGATCACCAGGTAGCCGTACTGGCCCGCCACCTGGGTGCCGAGCTGGCCGATGGCCGAGGTCGAGGTGTCGGACCCGGCGCGCACGCCGACCACGTACTGGCCGTCGGCGCGCACATCGGCGCCGAATACGTCATTGACCAGCACATTGCCGCTGACCGTGCCGCCCTCGGACACGTTGGCGAAGTCGCTGTGGGCCTTGGGCACATCGTCGACGATGGTGATGGTGATGGTGCTGGTGGTCGAGTTGCCCAGCGCATCCTTGACCTCGTAGGTAAAGCTCTCGGTCACGGTGTTCGGGCCGTCGTTGGCCGGCGTCGGCGATTGCGGCGCGGAGGTCAGCGTGTAGGTGTATGTGCCATCGGCATTGAGTTGGATCTGGCCGTACTGGCCGACCGCATTGCCAACCAGGCTGTAGGTCAACGCCCCGACACCGCCGGTGACCGACCCTGCCAGCGAGCCGGTGGCGGTTTCGCCAGTGGAGCCGGGCTGGCTGCCGGTGACGTTGCCGGGGGCCAGGTCGTTGCCGTCCTTGACCAGGTCGAGCGCCTTCTCGTAGACCGTGACCTCGCCGTCAGGGCCGGCGATCAGTGAGCAATCCTTGACATTGATGGTGATGGTGGTGGTGCTTTCATCGCCATCGGTGTCGCGGATGGTATAGACGAACACGTCCGTCGCGCCGGGCGGCGCCACGGCGTTCGGGTTGGCGTGGTAAAAGGCATTGCCCGCGGCATCGAGGGTCAGGGTGCCGTACAGACCGGAAATCGCGGTATTGAGGTTGCCGATGGCTGAGCTCGAAGTGTCCGAGCCCGCGCGGGCGCCCACCACCACGTTGCTGGTGCCGGCCTGGTCGGCGCCAAGCTGGTCATTGTGCAGCACATTGCCGCTGACCGTGCCGCCCTCCACCACCGTGGCCGAATCGGCTTCGGCCTTGGGCACGTCGTCGACGATGTTGACGTCGAGGCTGCCGGTGGCGCTGCTGCCGTCGGTGTCCAGGGCCACCACCGTGAAGCTTTCGCTTAGGCTGTTGGCGCCGTCGCCCGTGGGGTGGCCTTCATTGTCGAGCAGGGTGTAGCTGTAGCTCACCACGCCGGTCGCCGGGTTGTAGCCGGTGATGGTCAGGGTATTGCCCAACGGGGTGGTGATGGATTGCGGGAAACCGACCGCCACGCCGCCGCTGAGCACGGTGATGCCGCCGACAGTCAGGGTTTGCAGGCCATCGGGGGCGGTGACGGTGAAGCTGCCGCCCTGGGTCAAAGCGGCGGCGTTCGGGGCGCTGCCGTCGCTCAGGTGCTTCTCGTAGACGGTCAGCTCGCCGCCATTCACGTCGAGGCCGCCAAGCGTGACCGGGTCGTCGAGGTTGGTGATGTTCAGCGTCAGGGTCGCGGTGCTGGTGTCGCCATCGGCATCCTTCAGGGTGTAGGTGAAGGTCTCCACCCCGTTACCGCCGCCGTGCAGGTTCTTGAAGTCCGGGTCGTCGGTGTTGAGCGTGTAGGTGTAGGAGCCGTCGGCGGCCAGTACCAAGGTGCCATAGGTCCCGACGAAGGTGCCGGCCACCACCGGGCCGCTGGGAATGCGGTCGGCGCCTTGCACATCGTTGGTCAGCACGTTGCCGGTCAGCTCGGTGTGCTGCTCGGTGGCGGTGGAGGGGTGAGTGTCGTCCACGGCCTTGGGCACATCGTCGAGGATGATCACGTCCAGCGTACCGCTGGCGATATCGCCATCGCTGTCGCTGACCAATACCGGGAAGTGCTCGCCCAGTGAGTTGCTGCCCGCACCGTCGGGGTGCTGCTCGGCGCCGACCAGGGTATAGCTGTAGCTGACCACACCGGTGGCGGGGTTGTAGCCGGTGATCGTGAGGATATTGCCAAGGCCCGTGGTGATGGACTGGCCAACGCCGGTCACGACGCCAGCAGTGACCACGTTGATGCCACCGACGCTGAGGTTGAACACGCCGTCCGGTGCGACCACGGTGAAGCTGCCCTGCTGGGTCAGCGCGCCTGGGTTGCTGGCCGAGCCTTGCGGCAGGTTGGCTTCGTTGAGGATTAGCTCGGCGGGGCTCAGGTCGAGGCCGCGCAAGGTGACGGGGTTATCGACCGGAGGCGCTGGCGGGTTGACCGACGGATTGCCCGGTGGGCTGAACGGGGCGGCATTATTGTCGCTGTCCAGCGTGCCGATGTAGCGGTTGGCCAGCTCCGGGATGCCGTTGAAGCCTGCCGTGGGGAAGCCGATGTTGGGGTCGACCCGACCGGCCACTTCAGTCAGCAGCACGAAACTGTGGCCGCCGCCCAGGGCACCCGGTGCACCGTTGGCATTCGGCCCGGCGGCGGGGGCCTCGGCCTCCTCGGTCGGGTCGGCACCCGCCGCGATGGCTTGTTGCAAGCGCTCGACATCGCTCAACTGCGCCTCGCTCGGCACGCTATCGGTGGTGTGCACAGCGGGCGCGCGATTGGCCAGCAGATCGGGCGTCATCTCCAGGCTGCTGCCGCGGCCCAGGGTCAGCTCGGCACCGTTGTGCAAGCGCACCGCCACCGCGCCCGTGGCGCCGGTTTCCAGTTGCTCGCCGGCGAACAGACGGTCGCCCTCCACCAACAGACGACGCTGGCCGTCATCCCCTACCGCGAATACCTGGCCAACCACCTTGCTGACCACACCGACTAATTTAGCCATGAGCGCACGCCTCCCCTGCCGATAGGCTTTCGCAGTCGTGGACAGGCCGGGTAATGCGGGAGGCGATCCGCTGCGGCAGTGGATCGCATCTGTCACGTCGGTGAGCAACTTCAGTCACGCGACAGCTTCGACAACAGCGGTAGTGGGAATTGGCCACCCATTAAATGCCAATTTTTTGTCGCCAGATTCCGCTTTTGTCGTCCTCTCCTGGGTCCTTAGCTGCAAAAAATCTTGAACTTTCTCCGAGGCCCGAAAATCGCTCACTTGAGCTGATTTGCCAGACCACCTGAATAGAACAATGTCCCGGATTCCTTAGACCGCATAAGTTTTTTTTCGCATATACCTTATGAAAAAATCTTCTTAGCTCGGCCGTTAAATGTTCTTAGCTCTGTTGTTACAAACCTGAAACGGTTTGAACCTCATTTTTCGTCACTTTTTTGACGATAGCAGGACCTTATTCAAGACCAGGGAGATGTACCCCATGCGCGTTCTAACCCCCATCAGCAGTGCGATCCTGTTGGCAATGGCCTGCGCCGGCCAGGCCCAGGCGATGTCGATCAACGAGGCCGTCCAGAACGCCGTGGACCAGCACCCCGAGATCAGCGCCAGCCGTAACAGCCGGCTGTCTGCCGATGAGGATGTGAAGTTCGCCCGTGGCGGCTACTACCCCAGCGTCGACCTGATTGCCGGCTATGGCCGCCAGCGCTCGGACAACCTCAATACCCGGGGTTTCAATGCCGACGGCACGCGCAACCACAACAAGGAAACCCTGAGCTACACCCAGTCGGAGCTGCGCCTGCGGCAGATGCTGTTCGACGGCTTCAACACCCCCAATGAGGTAGGCCGCACCGAAGCGGTGGCCACCTCGCGCGCCTACTACACCCAGGCCACTGCCGAAACCGTGGCGCTACGCGCCATCGAGGTGTACCTGGAAGTGCTCAAGCGCCGTGAGCTGGTGACCCTGGCCAAGAACAACCTGCAAGCGCACCTGCGGGTCAACGACCAGATCGGCCTGCGCAGCGAACGCGGTGTGGGCAGCACCGCCGACCTCGACCAGTCGCGCGCACGCCGGGCCCTGGCAGAAAACAACCTGGACACCGCCGAAGTCGACCTGGCCGACGCCGAGGCCAACTTCTACAGCGTAGTCGGGCGCCTGCCCGACGAGCTGGAAACCCCGGTCACCATCAAGGGCGAAGTGCCGGCCAACCTGCAGGACGCCCGCCAAGGCATGCTGGAGAACAACCCGTACCTGAAATCCGCCCAGGCCGACGTCAAGGCCGCCGAGCAGCAGTACGAAGTCGCCAAGTCGCCGTTCTACCCGCGCCTGGACGCCGTGCTGGCCACCGGCGCCAACAACAACCTCGGTGGCGAGCGCGGGCACAGCAACAACGACTGGCAGGCCGGCGTCGAGCTCAGCTACAACCTGTTCCGTGGCGGCAGCGACAAGGCCCGTTTGCAATCCGATGCGCACAAGATCAACCAGGCCATGGACATCCGCAACAATGCCCTGCGCGAGCTCAACGAGAACCTGAGCCTGGCCTGGAACGCCATGAACAACGCCCGCAAGCAGACCCCGACCGCCCGCGAATACGCCGAGACCACCCAGCGCGTGCGCGGCGCCTACCAGGACCAGTTCGGCCTTGGCCAACGTACCCTGCTCGATGTGCTCGACAGCGAAAACGAGCTGTACAACGCCAACCGCCGCTACACCGAGGTGCGCTACACCGAGGAGTATTCGATGTACCGCGTGCTGGCGACCATGGGCGAGCTACTGAGCAAGCAGCGCATCTCGCTGCCACCGGAAGCCATTGCGAAAACCGAAGTGCGCAACGAAGCCAGGCTGCCCGACATGCGCTAGCGTGCGCGCACAGGCAACGCCGCTTCGCGTCCACCGCGACAGGAGTAGGCCATCGTGACCAACCTGCAAAGCGCGCAGCCGCGCCTGGATGTCGATGATCCGCTGCTCGATGGCCTGCTGATCCTGTGCAAGCTGCACGGCTGCACGGCCAGCCGGGCAGGCCTGTGCAGCGGCCTGCCGCTGGCCGACCAGCGCCTGGGCCTGAACCTGCTGCCGCGCGCCGCCGCCCGGGCTGGCTTGCAGGCACGGGTGCTGCAGCGCCCGCTCGACAGCATCTCCGCCTTGAACCTGCCGGTGCTGCTGATCCTCAACGACGGCCGCAGCGCCGTGCTGCAACGCTGGGGCGACGACGGCCGGGCGCTGATCCTGCCATGCGAGGCCGAAGGCGGCGAGCAGTGGGTGGAGCGCCAGGCGCTGGCCCAGGCCTACAGCGGCCAGGCCCTGTTCGCCCGCCCCCGGCATACCCTCGAAGACCTGCGCACGCCGCTGCTGCCAAGGGTCGAGGCGTGGTTCCGCGACACCCTCAAGCACTCGCGCCAGCTGTACGGCGACGCCCTGCTGGCCAGCCTGCTGATCAACCTGCTGGGGCTGATGGTGCCGCTGTTCGTCATGCAGACGTATGACCGCGTGGTACCCAACCAGGCGCTGTCGACCTTGTGGGTGCTGGTGATCGGCCTGTTCATCGGTACCGCCTTCGAGCTGATTTTGCGCATGGTGCGCGCGCACCTGCTGGACCAGGCTGGCAAGAAGACCGACCTGATCCTTTCCGCCACCCTGTTCGAACGCATCACCGGCATGGCCATGAAGGCGCGCCCGGCCAGCATCGGCGGCTTCGCCCAGAGCATCCACGACTTCCAGGGCCTGCGCGAATTCCTCACGGCGGTGACCCTGACCAGCATCATCGACCTGCCCTTCGTGGCGCTGATGCTGCTGGTGATCGGCCTGCTCGGCGGCTGGCTGGTGGTGATTCCGCTGGCGGCCTTCCCGCTGGCCGTGGGCGTGGCGCTGTTCATCCAGATCCGCCTGCGCGACACCGTGCAGAAGAGCCTGAGCCTGGGCGCGGTGCGCCAGGCGCTGCTGATCGAGACCCTCGGCGGGCTGGAAACCCTCAAGGCCTGCGGCGCCGAAAGCGAGCGCCAGTACCAGTGGGAACACACCAACGGCGCCATCGCCCGCCTCGACGCGCATGCCCGCAACCTCTCGGCCCTGGCCAGCAACGGCACGTTGTTCATCCAGCAATTCTGCGGCATGGCCACCATCGTCGCCGGGGTGTACGCGATCATCGCCGGCAACCTCAGCGTCGGCGCCCTGGTGGCCTGCTACATGCTCGGCAGCCGGGTGCTAGCGCCGTTGGGGCAGATCGCCGGGCTGATCACCCGCTACCAGCAGGCACAGCTGACCATGCGCAGCACCGACGCGCTGATGGCCCTGCCCCAGGAGCGCCAGAGCCAGCAGCAGGCCCTGGAGCACACCGCGTTGCACGGTGGCCTGGCCCTGAGCCACGTCACCTTCCGCTACCCCGGGCAGAACGCCGCTGCGCTGAATGACGTGAACCTCGCGGTCAAGCCGGGCGAGCGCATCGGCATCATTGGCCGCAGCGGCTCGGGCAAGAGCACCCTGGCACGCCTGCTGATGGGCTTTCACCACCCGGACGAGGGCCAGGTGTTGCTGGACAACCTCGACCTGCGCCAGCTGGACATCGCTGACCTGCGCAACCAACTGGGCTACGTCGCCCACGACCTGCCGCTGCTGGCCGGCAGCCTGCGCGACAACCTGACCCTGGGCGCGCGCCACGTCAGCGATGCGCGCATGCTCGAAGTGGCCGAGCTGACCGGCGCCAGCGAGCTGGCCCGCCAGCACCCGCAGGGCTTCGACCGGCCCCTGGGCGAGCGTGGCCAACTGCTATCTGGGGGGCAGCGCCAGGCGGTGCTACTGGCCCGTGCGGTACTGTTGGAGCCGCCGATTCTGATCCTCGACGAACCCACCAGCCACATGGACAACAGCAGTGAAGACCAACTGCGTCAGCGCCTGCTCGCCTGGGTGCCGGGCAAGACCCTGCTGCTGGTGACCCACCGCAGCTCGATGCTCAGCCTGGTGGACCGGCTGGTGGTACTGGACAACGGTAAGATCGTCGCCGACGGGCCGAAGGACGCGGTCATCGACGCGCTGCGCAAAGGCCGTATCGGCGCCGCCCTATAAACGACGCACGCGGTACCGGTAGGAGCGGGCACCGCCAACGTCAAGAACGGCGCTCCCCCACTTTTCATCGGAGGTAGACATGCCCCTCAGCCAAAGCGTCCGCAGCCACCTCCCCGGCGGTGACAAGGCCGCCGAGCGCGACTACATGCCGGAACTGGCAGGCGCCACCCTGGAGGACTCGCCGCGCCTGTCGCGCCTGACCGTGTGGCTGGCCGCCGTGTTGCTGCTGGTGGCGCTGGTGTGGGCGCACTTCGCCGTGCTCGACGAGGTCACCGTCGGTGAAGGCAAGGCCATTCCGTCGAGCAAGGTGCAGGTGGTGCAGAACCTCGAAGGCGGCATCGTCACCGAGATCTTCGTGCGCGAGGGGCAGATGGTCGACAAAGGCGCGACCCTGCTGCGCCTGGATGACACCCGCTTCAAGTCGAACAAGGGCGAAAGCGAGGCCGACCGCTACGCCCTGAGCGCGCAGGTCGAGCGCCTGTCCGCCGAGGCCGAGGGCCGACCCCTCGCGCTGTCCGAGGAAGTCCGCGGCAAGGCGCCGCAGGTGGCCGAGGACGAAATCGCCCTGTACGGCTCGCGCCAGCGTCGCCTGGCGAGCGAGAAGCAGACCCTCAACGAGCAACTGCGCCAGAAGACCCAGGAGCTGGCCGAGTTCCGCTCCAAGGTCGAGCAATACCGTTCGGCCCTGGCCCTGCTGCAGCAGGAACTGAACATGTCCTCGCCACTGGTGGGCACCGGGGCCATCTCTCCAGTCGAGATCCTGCGCCTGAAACAGCGCACCGTCGAAGCCCGCGGCCAACTCAACGCCACCAGCCTGGCCATCCCCCGCGCCGAGGCGGCGGTGGCGGAGATCAAGAGCAAGATCCAGGAGTCCGACGCGACCTTCCGTTCGGACGCGGCCAAGGAGCTCAACGACAAGCGCACCGAACTGTCGAAGATCACCGCCACCAGCATCGCCATCGACGACCGGGTCAACCGCACCACGGTGGTGTCGCCGGTGCGCGGCATCGTCAAACTGCTCAAGGTCAACACCATAGGCGGCGTTGTGCAGCCGGGCAGCGACCTGGTGGAGATCGTGCCGATCGAGGACAACCTGCTGATCGAGGCCAAGGTGCGTCCGCAGGACGTGGCGTTCCTGCACCCGGGGCAGGTGGCGATGGTCAAGTTCAGCGCCTATGACTACACCATCTACGGCGGGCTCAAGGCCAAGTTGGAGCTGATCAGCGCCGACACGGTGACGGACGACAAGGGCAATGCGTTCTACCTGATCCAGGTGCGCACCGAGAAGAACCACCTGGGCGGGGACAACAAGCCGCTGTTGATCATCCCGGGGATGACGGCGGCGGTGGACATCATCACCGGGCAGAAGAGCGTGCTGGACTACCTGTTGAAACCGGTGATGAAGGCGCGCACCGAGGCGATGCGCGAGCGGTGAGGGCCAGCGCCGGCAACCTCACTCCCGCCCCGAGTGATTACGCGCGAACGTCTCCACTCCCATGGCCCTGATCTGCCCCTCGATCAAGGCCTCGAACGGCGCCAGCAATTCATCGAACCGCCCCGCCCCCTCCAGCACGTTCAACGCCTGCACCACCGCCTCCAGCGTCGACAACGCCCCCGCCTCCGGCGCCTTGCGCAGCCGGTAGCGCGACGCCGTCACCTGCGCCAGCGTCACCCGCGGCAATGTCTCCAGCCGAGGGTTGAGGTACAGCAGCTTGCGTGCCTTGCGCCAGGTGCCGTCGGGCACGATCAATAGCAGTGGCCGATCATCACCCGGCCCATAGGCCTCCAGTGCCTCAGCCAGCTCACCTGGGAACAACAGCGCCGCGCGATACCCAGGCGTCTCCAGCAGCGCCTCCAGGTCGTCGAACACTTCGCCCACGCGCAACTCGGCATTGACCAGCCCCAGGGCGGCCAAACGCGCGGTATTCAAGGCGTGGGAAGACTCGCTCGGGTGTTGCAACACCACCACACGGGTGCGGCTGTCGAGGCGGGGAATCAACGGGCAAAGGCAGTGATCGAGCGGGCGCTGGCAGCGTTCGCAGCGGGGTCTGGACATCGGCTTCTCCTTACCGGGCGCAGTGTGCCACAGCCTGCGGGAAAAGCCCCCACGTCCGTGTGGGAGAAGTAAACGTCAGCGATTGAAACGTTCGGCGAGGCTGTGCAGGTATTCGGCCATGTGTTCCAGGTCCTGGCTGATCTCGGCGCCCTGCTTGGCCTGCCCGGCGCTCTGGTCGCACAGCTGGGCGATGCGCACGATCTGCTGGTTGATGTCCTCGGCCACATGGCTCTGCTGCTCGGACGCCGTGGCCATCTGCTGGCTCATGCCGGTGATGCGGCTCACCGCCTGAACGATGCCGCCGAGCGCCGACTGCACCGCCTCGACGCTGTGCACGCTGTCGCGGGAGATCTGCTCGCCGCGGTTGGCAGTGCTCACCGCGCGCTCGGCGCCGGCGCGCAGGGAGGCGATGATGTGGTGGATCTCGTCGGTGGAGGCACGGGTGCGCTGGGCCAGCGAGCGCACTTCGTCGGCGACCACGGCGAAGCCCCGCCCCTGCTCGCCGGCGCGGGCGGCCTCGATGGCGGCGTTGAGCGCCAGCAGGTTGGTCTGCTCGGCGATCGAGGTGATCACATCCACCACGCTGCCGATCGACTGGGTCTGCTCGGCCAGGGCGTTGACCGCCTGGCCGATATCGCCGACCGCCTCGCTCATGCTGCCCATGGCCTTGAGGCTCTGCTGGGCCAGCTCGCTGCCCTGCTGCGCCAGCTGGTCGGCATCGCTGGCGGCGTGGGCCGTGCTCTGCACGTTGTGGGTGACCTGCTGGATGGTCGCCGCCATCTGCGCGATGGCGGTGGCCGACTGGTCGGTTTCGCTGCGCTGGCGGTCGAGCATCTGCGCCTGGGAATCGGACAGTTCGGCGGATTGCGCGGCCCGCGACTTGACCCCGACACCCGCGTCCACCAGGCGGGTCAGCGCGGTCTGCAGGCGCGCTTCTTCGCTGATGATGGCCAGGTCCAGCTGGCCACGCAGGCCGGGGTTGTCGCTGTAGGTCAGGGCCACCAGCGGGCTGGTGAAGGCCTTGGGGTGTTCTTCCAGCGTGCGGCGGATGGCCCCGTTCTGACGCTGCTCGATCAGCAACCAGGCGCCGAGCAGGCTGGCCATCAACACACCTAGCGCGGCGTAGGCCGGTAGCCACAGGTAGGCGGCGGCCGACAACAGCCCGGCGCCGACCAGCGGCCAGCCATTGCCCAGGTAATGCAGCGCCCGCGCCGCCAGGGGCACCGGCGAACGCCCGCCGCGCAGGCGCGCGTAGAGCGCTTCGGCGCGGTGGATCTGCTCGCGGCTGGGCACCGAGCGCACCGACTCGTAGCCGCTGATGCGGCCGTTCTCGTAGATCGCCGTGACGTAGGCGCTGACCCAGTAGAAATCGCCGTTCTTCGCGCGGTTCTTGACCACGCCCATCCACGGTTTGCCCTGCTTGATGGTTTCCCACATATGCCCGAAGACCGACGGCGGCATGTCCGGGTGACGCACCAGGTTGTGCGGCTGGCCGACCAGTTCGTCGTAGGTGAAGCCGCTGATCGCCACGAATGCGTCGTTGCAGTAGGTGATGCGGCTGTTCAGGTCGGTGGTGGAGATCAGCCGCTGCTCGGCGGGGAAGGTTCTTTCATGCTCAGTGACGGGCAAGTTCATGCGCATCTGGGCGGTCCTTGCTTGTGGAGATGAGGGGACGTTTCATCAAAGCAAGTAAAGGTTTAGCAGAGCTTTTTCAGGTGCGGGATCACCAATCTGTAGGAAAGTTCCCTAGCTGACGGAATGTATCTGTAGGAATAAGGTTTCGCGCTGAATAGGACGCGTCTGAGATGGCGAGAGGGCCGTCACGGTCACCCCACGTTCAACTGCGACTTGAGCAGGTCGCGGAACGTCTGGATCAACGGCTCGCGGCTACGCCCCCGGCGAATGATCAGCGAAAACGGCGCCTGGTAGCCGAAGGTCGACGGCGACAGCACACGCAAATCCCCCTTGTCGGCCCAGGCCTGGGCGTAGTGCTCCGGCAGGTAGCCGATATAGGCGCCCGACAGGATCAGGATCAACTGCGCCTCCATGCTCTCCACCGTCGCCGCGCTGTGCTTGAAGCCGTGCCGGGCCAGTTCCGCCTGGCTCCAGTAGCCACGCCCGACCATGCGCTGCTGGGTGATCACCTGCGCGGGGATGCGCCGCTCGGCGAACAGCGGGTGCCGGCTGCTGCAATACAACCAATGCTGCTCGCGGTACAGCGGCTGGTACACCAGCCCGCTCATGCGTGAAGAGAACGCGCCGATGGCCAGGTCCAGGCGGTTGTCCTGCACCCCCAGCTGCAACTCGTAGGGGCTGGACACCGACAGGTGCAGGTGCACCGCCGGGTGTTCCTGGCTGTAGGCGCCGATCGCCTCGGCCAGCGGCAGCGCGCGGTCGCCGACGGTGGAGTCGATCACCCCCAGGTTCAGGGTGCCGCGCAGCTCGCCCTTGAGCGCCGCGGCATATTGCTCGAAGCCGTCCAGCTCGGCGAGCAGGCGCAGGGTCTCCTGGTGGAACAACTCGCCCTTGCTGGTCAGGCTGAAGCCGCCCCGCCCCCGGTGGCACAACACCAGGCCCAATGCGCTCTCCAGTTGGCTCATGTAGGTGCTGATGGCCGAGGTGGAGAGGTTGAGCTCGCGCTGGGCATTGGCGAAACCCTGATGGCGCACCACGCTGACGAAGATCCGCAGCAGTTTCAGGTCGGGCATGGAGGAAGCCATGGTGCAAAGGGTCCGCAGGCTGGAAATGCGCAGAGTCTAACCTGGCCGCCGGCCGTTAGTTCAGAAATTCCTGAAGTAAGTATTTGTCGGTAGCGATTCTTCCCGGCCATTACCTTGCGCAGACTGGCCGAAATGTCCCTGCCCGCCGGCATGATCGCGCCCGTCTGGCGCGCGGCGGCAGAGGTTCGAACAAACAGAACAATCGACCGACTGATGAGGCCCACCGTGGACAAGATTCTCCACCAACCACTGGGCGGCAACGAAATGCCGCGTTTCGGCGGCATCGCCACCATGCTGCGTCTTCCCCACCTGCAAAGCGCCGAAGGCCTGGACGCCGCCTTCATCGGCGTGCCGCTGGACATCGGTACCTCGCTGCGCTCCGGCACTCGCTTCGGCCCTCGGCAGATCCGCGCCGAGTCGGTGATGATTCGCCCGTACAACATGGCCACCGGCGCCGCGCCGTTCGACTCGCTGTCGGTCGCCGACATCGGTGACGTGGCGATCAACACCTTCAACCTGCTCGACGCCGTGCGCATCATCGAAGAAGCCTACGACGAGATCCTCGAACACAACGTCATCCCCATGACCCTGGGCGGCGACCACACCATCACCCTGCCGATCCTGCGGGCCCTGCACAAGAAGCACGGCAAGATCGGCCTGGTGCACATCGACGCCCACGCCGACGTCAACGACCACATGTTCGGCGAGAAGATCGCCCACGGCACCACCTTCCGCCGCGCCGTGGAAGAAGGCCTGCTCGATTGCGACCGCGTGGTGCAGATCGGCCTGCGCGCCCAGGGCTACACCGCCGACGACTTCAACTGGAGCCGTCGCCAGGGCTTCCGCGTGGTGCAGGCCGAAGAGTGCTGGCACAAGTCGCTGGAACCGCTGATGGCCGAAGTGCGCGAGAAAGTCGGTGGTGGCCCGGTGTACCTGTCGTTCGACATCGACGGCATCGACCCGGCCTGGGCGCCGGGCACCGGCACCCCGGAAATCGGCGGCTTGACCACCATCCAGGCGATGGAGATCATCCGCGGCTGCCACGGCCTGGACCTGATCGGCTGCGACCTGGTGGAAGTCTCCCCACCCTACGACACCACCGGCAACACCTCGTTGCTGGGGGCGAACCTGTTGTTCGAGATGCTCTGCGTCCTGCCGGGCGTCGTGCGCCGCTGACAGCTGCACCCGCTCCTCCTTTCGGAGCGGGCTTGCCCCGCGATAGGGCCGGCAGGACCAACACTGTTGCCTGGCCCGACGCAATCGCAGGACAAGCCCGCGCCTACGGAGGGGCCCGTAACACCCCGGGCAGGAGCCATGGGTCAGGGCCATAGAGGCCCGCCAACACAAGACGAAGACCGCCGGGCGCCGTGAGCCCGCCCGCGTGGTCGATCTCGCCATAATAAAGATAATCGGAGACACCCCATGGCCTTGGACATCATTGTTGTAGTGCTCTACGCCGCCGGCATGCTCGGCCTTGGCTGGTATGGCATGCGGCGGGCAAAAACCCACGAAGACTACCTGGTCGCCGGGCGCAACCTCGGCCCGACCCTCTACATGGGCACCATGGCGACCACCGTGCTCGGCGGTGCGTCCACCGTCGGCACCGTGCGCCTGGGCTATGTCCACGGCATTTCCGGCTTCTGGCTGTGCGCCGCGCTGGGCCTGGGCATCATCGCCCTGAACCTGTTCCTCGCCAAACCGCTGCTGCGCCTGCGCATCTTCACCGTGACCCAAGTGCTGGAGCGTCGCTACAACCCGATGGCACGCCAGGCCAGCGCGGTGATCATGCTGGCCTACGCCCTGATGATCGGCGTGGTCTCGACCCTGGCCATGGGCACCGTGCTGCAGGTATTGCTGGACGTGCCGTTCTGGATGGCGCTGTTGTTCGGCGGCGGCGTGGTGGTGGTGTACTCGACCATCGGCGGCATGTGGTCGCTGACCCTGACCGACATCGTCCAGTTCATCATCAAGACCGTGGGCCTGATGTTCATCCTGCTGCCGGTGTGCCTGTACAAGGCCGGTGGTTGGGACACCCTGGTGGCGAAACTGCCGGCGGCCAGCTTCCAGCTGACCACCATCGGCTGGGACACCATCATCACCTACTTCCTGATCTACTTCTTCGGCATCCTGATCGGCCAGGACATCTGGCAGCGTGTGTTCACCGCGCGTGACGAGAAAGTCTGCCAGCGCGCAGGCACCACCGCAGGCATCTACTGCGTGCTGTACGGCCTGGCCTGCGCGATGATCGGCATGGCCGCCCACGTGCTGATGCCCGACCTGGCGAACCCGAACAACGCCTTCGCCGAGATGATCAAGACCACCTTGCCCGACGGCATCCGTGGCCTGCTGATGGCCGCGGCCCTGGCGGCGATGATGTCGACCGCGAGCGCCGGCCTGCTGGCGGCGTCCACCACCCTGACGGAAGACCTGCTGCCGAAGCTGCGTGGCGGCAAGCAGTCGAGCCTGGGCGTGAACCGCCTGTTCACCCTGCTCACCGGCCTGGCGGTGCTGGCCATCGCCCTGGCGGTGAACGATGTGATCGCGGCCCTGACCCTGGCCTACAACCTGCTGGTCGGCGGCATGCTGATCCCGCTGATCGGGGCGATCTTCTGGAAACGCGCGACCACCTCGGGCGCCATCGCCAGCATGTCGCTGGGCTTCGTCACTGCGCTGTTCTTCATGTTCAAGGACGGCCTGGAGGCGAACTCGCCGATCTACTACAGCCTGGCCGTGGGCCTGGTGGCCTTCGTCGTGGTCAGCCTGCTGTCGCGCAAGCCGGTGGCGGCGGTGAACCTGGCCTGAAGCGGTTAGTGCCGGTGCGCGCTCGCACCTCCTGAAGGCGCGGGCCCGCACCGCAGCAGGGCCGGCCCAGACAACGAAAAAGGCCGCCGCATCTCGCCGATGCGGCGGCCTTTTTTCATGCTTTGTTCAGCGGCGACGCGGCTGGCGTTTGCGCTGTTCTTCGTCTGTCGGTATCGGCACCGGTTGCAGCGGTGGCGGGAGCAAGCCCAGGGCGACAGCGAGGTCGTGGAGCCAGTTGTACATGCGCTTGTTCATAGTGCCCCCTTGACGGGTCAGCCTCACGGCAAATCTAAACCTTCGATGCTTCATACAGATCATAGTCCCATGTTCTGTATTACGCATGCGCCTATTCCTACAGGTAAGGGCGAGTTTGACGCGGATCAAGCGGAAAGCGCCTGTACCGACGGCCGGTCAACTGTTTCCGCTTGTTGCAGGTCGATCCACGCCTGCAAGTTTGCCCCACACATGCCCTGGCGCCACATCAGCCACGTGACCGCCAAGTCGAACGGCGCCTGCAACGGGTGCACGCTGACCTGCTCGCGGCCCGGCAGGCTGTCGAGCATCGAGCGGGCCATCATCGCCACGCCCGCCCCCGCGATCACGCACGCCAACATGCTCTGGTACGACTCGATCTCCATCACCCGCCCCATCGGCGTGTGGTCGTGGGCGTACCAGGCCTCCAGGCGCATGCGGTACGAGCAGCCCTGGCGGAAGGTGAACACCGCCTTGCCCGCCACATCGCGGGCACTGCGTACCGGCGGGTGCTCGGGGCTGGTGATCAGCACCAGTTCCTCCTCGCACAGCGGCACGCCATCGAGCCCGGCCAGGCTCGGCGGGCCGTCCACCAACGCGGCGTCCAGGCGGTGGCTGAGCAGCCCTTCAAGCAGTTCGTTGCTGGGCGCGGCCTGCACTTGCAGGTTCACCGCCGGGTAGGCCTGGTGGTAGCGCGCCAGCAGGGTCGGCAGGTGGATGGCGGCGGTGCTGTACATGGTGCCGAGAAGGAAGTCGCCAGCCGGCTCGCCGCCCTGCACGGCGGCAATGGCCTGGTCGCGCAACGCCGACAGGCGGTTGGCGTAGTCCAGCAGCACCTTGCCTGCCGGCGACAACTGCAAGCGTTGGCGCTCACGCAGGAACAACTCCACACCCAGTTGCTCCTCGAGCTGGCGCAGCCGCGTCGACAGGTTCGACGGCACTCGATGCAGGCGCTCGGCGGCGCGGGTCAGCGAGCCCTCCTCGGCCACGGCCTGGAAGATACGCAGTTGGCTGAACTCCATGACATTCTCCAAAACAGAACAACTTGATCATCATTATTCAATTTTTTTGAAAGTCAATCCGCCCTACCCTGCCTCTCATCGATTACCCGCGCAGGAGCCTCTTCATGTCGCCGCTATTACAACTGCTGGCCAGCGCCGTGGCCTTGATGATGGCCATGGGCATCGGCCGCTTCGCCCTCACGCCGCAACTCCCGAGCCTGATCAGCGAAGGCCAGTTCGACCTGACCGCCGCCGGCCTGGTGGCCGCCGCCAACTACCTGGGTTACTTGCTTGGCGCGGTGGACGGCATGTTCGCCCGCCAGCCGCGCCAAGTGCGCCTGCGCCTGCACCTGGGCCTTTGGTTGTGCGTGGTGCTGACCCTGGCCTCGTGGGCTGCCCATGGCTTTTGGAGCCATCTGCTGCTGCGCTTCGGCACCGGCGTGGCGAGCGCCTGGGCGCTGGTGATGCTCACCAGCCTCAGCCAGCACGTCGCCGCCAGCCATGGCCGGGCACGCCAGGGCGCCCTGGTGTTCGCCGGACCCGGCGTCGGCATCGCGCTGACCGGCGTACTGGCCCTGGGCGCGCACTCGCTGGGGCTGGACTCGGCGGCGTTGTGGCTGGTCTACGCGGTCGCAGCGCTGGTGATGCTGCTGGCCGTGCTGCGCTGGCTGCCACGCGCCCCCAGCCTGCCGGCCGTCCCGGCCCCCCTGGGCGACGGCCCGACCCGCAATGCTGGCATCGTCCGGTTGGGGCTGGTGTACGCGCTGTACGGCATCGGCTATATCCTGCCGGCGACCTTCTTGTCGCAAATGGCCAACCAGCAGTTCCAGGGCCATTGGCAGGCCGACCTGTTCTGGCCCGCGTTCGGCCTGGCGGCGGCGCTCGGGGTAGTGCTGGTCAGCCTGCGCAGGGCGGGGCGCACCGTCACTTGGCTGACCGCCACCTTGTGGCTGCAGGGCTTGGGCGTGCTGGCCTGCCTGATGGGCGGAGGGCTTGGGTTGGCGCTGGGCGTGTTGCTGTGTGGCGGACCGTTCCTGGCCTGCATGCAACTGGTGATCCAACGTTCGCGGGAACTGGCGCCGCACGCCGCGCAGCGCAACGCCGGGCTGCTGACCGCCTGTTTCGCCGTCGGGCAGTTGAGCGGGCCGTTGCTGGCGGCGCTGAGCAATCACTTCAGCGGCGGGTTGCAACCGGCGCTGGTGCTGGCGGCTTCGGGGCTGGGATTGGCGGGCCTGCTGGCGCTGGCCGGTGGGTATGGCCGCCGGGAGGGGTGCGTGGCGGCTCAGGAGTTGGGATAGGCAGCAGCCACAGCGGCTGCCCTAGCCCCCCCATTCAACCAATGACCCGGCGCAATTGCCGGCGCACCCAAGGCTCGACACTCACCAGCACCACGCCAAGCAGCACCATCAACGCCCCCAGCACGAAGTTCAGGCTCAGCGGTTCATCCAGCAACAGCACGCCGATGTCACCCCGAACACCGGCGTGGCAAAGGGAAACACCGCAGGTTCGACGCCAGGTAGCGGCGCAACAACCAGAACCAGGCCAGGTAACTGGCGAACGACGCCACCACGGTGGTCGCGCCTTCGTGGCCAGCCTCAGGCCGGGGTCAGGCTATTTGAGCCTTAGCCGACACCTGCTCGAAGGTGGTTTCGTCCAAGGGGTCTTCCTGCTCGTCGAGCACCTGGCGCGGGTGCGCGAAGCCGGGGATGCTGCTGTCGATCAAGCTGAGCAGACGCGAGCCGCGCTCGGTGAGGACGAAGTTCTCACCGTTGCCGCCATCCTCCGGCGCCCGGCTCTCGATGAAGCCACGTTCGAAGAGAAGCTTTTCGTACTCGCAGGCCCGGGTCTTCAGATGATCCACGTCACCTACCGCCTGGCCCGTGGCGGCCAGCGCCGCGGCGTGCTGTTCGGCATAAGGGCGTGGGGTGAAGCTGTGACCGGCGCCGTTCTGCACCTCGTGCAGCAAGCGCTCGATCAGGTCCCAGTCGTAGGTGCTCATGGTGCTGGCCTCTGCTGTGGGCGGGGTACACAGCTTGGGACAGAGCGGGGCGCCTAGCCGTTCAACCAATCTTTTCGTTTCATTTAACGCTGCTCGTCAACATTGATTGTTTCGTCGCCTGTAGTTTACAAACGCTCATTCAGCGAGCATGGCAACCCAACGCTGAAGACATTTCTCACCGTGATGAAGGCACTCGGCATCGACATGACGGCGCGGCCACACGTTTCCCATTGGACGAACGCGTACTTCAGAACATGAACTTCCCACGGTTTTGGCCTTCAACCGATTATCAATCATGACGAGGCCAATCCCATGAACCGCCTTCAACCCATTGTATTGCTCACCACCCTGCTCTTCATCCTCCCCGCCTGGGCTTGCACGCCCGAGGAAGCCACGCAGAAACGCGAGGACCTGGCCAAGCTGGTTGCGCAGTTGACCGAGCAAGACGCCGGGAAAGCCAAGGAGATCAACGATGAGCTCCAGGGGATGGAGCTGGGGACGGCGAGCAAGGACCTGCCCGACAAGTGCCAGTTGATTGACAAGCGGATCGCGGAGTTGAAGGCGGTGTCTAGTCCTGAAATAGGTTTACACCTGTTCAGGTAGGCCGACAGACCTCAAAACGCCCGATGCACCGCATCGGGCGTTTTGTTTTTCAGGGCCATATGAGGCCGTTCTGTGTTGTAGATCTGCACTGCCTCGTCAACCATTTGCCTCGCTTGCTCCAGATCTGCAGGGCTACTCAACAGCAGCTCCATCTTGAGGATTCCGTTGATTCGCTCGGCCAGCGCATTCTGGTAGCAGTCATACCCATCGGTCATGGAGCACTGAACGCTGTGCCGTTGATGCAGTGACTGGTATAGCGCCGAGCAGTATTGGATGCCTCGATCCGAATGGTGGACTAATGGCTGGCGATGACGTCGCTTCCGTAATGCCTGCTTGAAAGCTTGCGCCACCGACTCGGCATGCAGGCTTTCATGGACGTGGTGGCCAACGATTTTCCTGGAGTACGCATCCGTGATCAGGCTCAGGTATAGCGGGCCGTTACGTGCAGGCAGGTAAGTAATGTCGGCCACCCAGACGTGTTCCGGCCTTGTCGGAACAATCTGGCTTGGCCCGGGCTTGAGTAAGTTGGGATGGCGGTAGAAGCGATGAAAGCTTTGTGTTGTCTTGTGGTAGGCCCGCTTAGGCAGTACGAGCAAACGGCGCTCTCCCAAGACCTGGAACAGCCTATCTCGGCCGACCTGGAATCGTCTGTCAGGTTGGCAATGCAGCAGATAGTGCAGCTTGCGAGTACCCAGACGGGGTTGGCGCATTCGGACTTGCTGTACAAACTCAACCACCCGGTCTGCCTGGCGTTCTTTGCCATCAGCGGCTCGGTTGCGTTTGTAGTAAGCCTGTCGACTGATGCCTAG
>NZ_JARGCS010000035.1 GCF_029193575.1 Pseudomonas entomophila
CTAGGCATCAGTCGACAGGCTTACTACAAACGCAACCGAGCCGCTGATGGCAAAGAACGCCAGGCAGACCGGGTGGTTGAGTTTGTACAGCAAGTCCGAATGCGCCAACCCCGTCTGGGTACTCGCAAGCTGCACTATCTGCTGCATTGCCAACCTGACAGACGATTCCAGGTCGGCCGAGATAGGCTGTTCCAGGTCTTGGGAGAGCGCCGTTTGCTCGTACTGCCTAAGCGGGCCTACCACAAGACAACACAAAGCTTTCATCGCTTCTACCGCCATCCCAACTTACTCAAGCCCGGGCCAAGCCAGATTGTTCCGACAAGGCCGGAACACGTCTGGGTGGCCGACATTACTTACCTGCCTGCACGTAACGGCCCGCTATACCTGAGCCTGATCACGGATGCGTACTCCAGGAAAATCGTTGGCCACCACGTCCATGAAAGCCTGCATGCCGAGTCGGTGGCGCAAGCTTTCAAGCAGGCATTACGGAAGCGACGTCATCGCCAGCCATTAGTCCACCATTCGGATCGAGGCATCCAATACTGCTCGGCGCTATACCAGTCACTGCATCAACGGCACAGCGTTCAGTGCTCCATGACCGATGGGTATGACTGCTACCAGAATGCGCTGGCCGAGCGAATCAACGGAATCCTCAAGATGGAGCTGCTGTTGAGTAGCCCTGCAGATCTGGAGCAAGCGAGGCAAATGGTTGACGAGGCAGTGCAGATCTACAACACAGAACGGCCTCATATGGCCCTGAAAAACAAAACGCCCGATGCGGTGCATCGGGCGTTTTGAGGTCTGTCGGCCTACCTGAACAGGTGTAAACCTATTTCAGGACTAGACAATATGGCGGAAGCGTAGAGATTCGAACTCAACGAAATGGCGCTGACCGGGCTGTAGGCCTTGATTTCCGTGGAGCGTAGAGCGTGTGTGCGAGTGTTTTTGGTCCCAGCATGGTCCCAGAGCGAGTGCATGGGGCACCCGTCAACCCGCCCGCCTAGGGTAGATTTGCCTTTTTATGTTGACCCATGGGAAAAGGGTTAGGTGGGTTATTTCTCTCACGACATCGCTGAATGCCTTATCGTGAGTGGCCTGTAAGAAGATCGTGAAAGTAATTTTTTGGTTAAGAATCGGTAATTTACTAACCTTAGGTAGTGTTCATATCTCTAAAAATAAAATCCTTTAAAAACAGTCACTTACAAATCGCTAACCTCAAAGATAACCTTATCTAACCCTACAAAGTTAGCCATCAACGCCAGCAAACACGGGCCCTCCAGCGTCCCCACACCCTCCCCGAGAAAAACTTACCGTTTTCCGATGGCGTCCCCCATAAACGGATTGGTGCTTGCCCCACCTGCGTCCAGAATGGGCACCTCATGCAGGGATTCGCAGGTTTCCGACAGTGCCAAAGCGTTCGCAACATCCAGCACCAGGGCTGCGTTGAGGCTGCCGCAGGGGTGCAGAAATTACGCCCCATTTAGACCGCGGGCGTGGCGGGGGGACGAGCGCGCGCGCCGAGATCAGGACGCCAGATAGGCATGCGATTGCAAGCCGGCACGAGTCCCATGCGCATGGAGAGTTCGATGCAAGACGTAGGCTGGGGCATTCTGAACGACGAGATTGCAGGCAGCACCGAAGGGCCCGCTCACCATTTGTAAACGGATGGATTGACTTCGTTCTATCCGGCTACCAACATGCGCAACTGCCGCGTGAAGAGAACTCTCAATGGATTTATCGTTCGAATGGCTTGTGTGGGACTCATCATTTAAATGGTTGGTTTGGGAGGGCGTGCTACCGTTGGTCGGGACTGCCCTGCTGTACTGGGTCATGCAGGGTTGCTTTAGGATTGCTCAAGCCCCTTCGTTCACCTTCAAGTGGAGTGAGGCTATCGATTCTTTGGGATGGCTCTATGGTGCTGCGGTTTTGGCCATCCAGGCGGGCGTCAAGGGCTGGGATTTAAAAGCTATGGGGCCTGTCCCTGCATTGAGCTGGGGAATCGCGTTTGCATGCTCGATGCTGCTTATTGCAGCTATTTGCTCAAAAGCAGCAGATCCGAACTGGAAACCTGGTCGGCCGATGAAAGTGGCTGCTACGATCCTTACAATAGCTGTGCTCTGGGCAGGTTTTCGGACCCAGAATGTCATCTGCTGCACAGTGGGAGGTCCTCTATGAGCCAGACAAAAGCGACAGACTCCAACGAAGAACTCAAGGTGACCGTGGAGCTTTTGCTTAATGATGCTCTCGTTGCTAAAAAGGCATCGTTGACCAAAGAAGAAAAAGAAGCCTTGCTTCGAAAGGTTATGAAACGTGATAGCCGAGGGTTTGTCCGGCACCGTGGTGCTCGACAGATGCGAGAAGCAAAAAAACTCCAGCAAGAGCGAGCCGCCAAGATTGCCAGCTCCTTAGCGCTCACTGTCGGAGGAACTGCTGCAGGAGGCATGCTAGTAGCACTTGCCCTTCCGTCTGCAACTGCTTTAACTGTGGTAGGTGCAGTTGCTGGAATGGTTAGCGGTGCGCTGAGTGCTTGGATGTCGGCCCACCCGAGAGAGAAGGAAAAAAAGCAGGAGAAAGAAAGTGCTTAATCAATTCTTATTTAACGCCTCTGCGGTCCCTTTGATAGTTTTATAGTAGATTTTAGAAAGCCAGCGCGGACTACCCAGCACTTCAGTTAGTTATTCGACACCTCCCAGCCCTGTTGACTGAACGATTCGCGGTGCACAAACCGGCCCAAAACAATAAGGGGCATAATCGGCAGATCAGTTCGTTGACGCAACACCTCTCTGTTGCCTGGTCGAACATGTCAATTGAGGCGAGCAAGCACGACGGTTCTTTCAAAACCTCGAGTGGCTACTCAGCCGCGATCCCGCACCGAACCGCCCCCGCTATCGCGAGTAACCATGAGCTATAATAGTTGTGGTGGCTGGCCTTGTGGAAATGGAGAATTGATGATCACTGCGTATGAGCGAAACACCGAAATCGAAAATGATTTTAATGTACTGATCACATTGATGGCTGACATGATTACGGCGCAAGCACTTGCTGAACGCGGCAATACACAGGCATCGGCATTATCAATAGACCTTCATGTTTTAGCCATAAAACTATTTAAGCATCTATGCTCTGCCAGAACTCTACTGGAACCTTGCGGATTCCGAACTTCTACGCTTCCACCGCACGCATTTATCGACCAAGCATCAGTACATGCCTTGATCCGGTCTGCATTCGAAAACTACTTAGTTATGTATTGGTTGTGCGCAGAGGGCTGTGACGAGTGCAGAAGCTTCCGACACAATATTTGGACATATAGTGGTTTAAAAAAGCTAAGCAACTTTTTTGCCACTATCGAAGAAGCGAAAATCGGCAAGCAAAAAGCAACAGAAGAGGCTGATGCACTCTGGCCTCTGATCGAAGGGGCGGCCTCATACAAAGCAGCCCACGCGAGCCGTCAGAGGAGCATCCGCAAAGGGGACTGGCAAGGCGGGTTGCCGTGGAAGAGCCTCGCAACTGAGGCGGGCATCCACGAAACATTTTTCACATCCATTTACAACTATTTGAGCGGCCAAGCCCACAGCGACTCTATTAGTTGCTTACAGGTTGGCCAGGCGAAAGACTTAGACACCCAATACTATTTAGCGAGTAGTTCAATACGCAATGGCGTGATGCTCATGGCACACTTTGCCTTGTTCTACGCAACATTATTCCCCGTGACATATCGGGTAATTGAGCAATCAGCAGCCGCGCGGGAGCTTATATCCGTGTGGAGCTTCACAGCTGAGGATATGGAATTCTTGTATAAGCAAGAAGATTCTTCAGCAGCAGGCAAAGCTTGATAGCCTTCGGCTTACGTATTCAAAGCTCTCCCCATATAAAGCCGCCTGATCGGGCGGCTTTATCACTGCTAGTGATTCAGGTAGCGGCGGGCACGTCGTAGGCTTGGAATCTGATCACCTCTTCACCGAGCCAGTCATTTATCTGCCGGATTCGCGCCTGCTCAGGCTCCAACTCATTCACCGCCCACACCTGCGCTGCATCACGAATCGACCCAAAGCCGCCCGCATTCTGCGGCACCACCCCCATCAGTTGCGGCGGAATTCGTAGCATCGCCAACTGGTCATCCCGGCTGATGTTCTTGATCGCCCCAAAGTCATCCTTCGCCGCCACCTCACTGATCGGGATCAACTGCAAGCCGTCCTTCTTGCCACCCGGCGCATACATGAACAGGTTTCGGAAGTTGCCCGGCCCTTTGCTGTTACGCATTGCGGTGCGCAGGTCCGTGACGAAGTCCTCATTGTGAGCCGAGTCGGTCATGTACAGGATGAACCCCGCGTGGCTCCCATTCTGGTAATACTTGCGCTGGAACAACGTCGCCGCCTCGTTGAGCAGTGCACTCTGCAGAGCAGGTAGCCATTCAGGAAGGCCATAGATCTCCTGGCTGATGTCCGCCACCCGCACCTGGCAGATGCTGCCCCGCTTGAACTCGTGTTCGTCCCGCCAGCCCCGCACCTGGTAGTAGGTGTCCAGGTCAAGCCCGCGCCGCATGTACTTGGCCAAGCACGGCTGCAGACCAATGGCCTGCCTGAGCATGTTGTCTCGCTTCTCCAGGTACAGGTTGCCCGACCAGTACCAGTCCATCACGATCTGCTCAAATGCCTGGCGACTCAGCAGCCGATGAGGGATGAACGTCCGGGCCAGCGCATTGCGCTTAAAGATCAACCCAGACTGTAGGTAGACGCTCGCCTTCGACGCCTTGGCAAGCCCGTCCAACGACACCGGCGGCTCGTACCACCTGCCATTTGCCCAGCACTCCAGGTAATCCAGCATGTCGCGTCCATCGAGGACGGGCATCGGGTCGCCGAAGCTGAACGCCACCGACTTGCCGCCCTCCCCTTGGACCAGGACCTCGCCCACCATTTCCCGCGGCTGCTCAGCCACTGCCCCTCCCTGGCGGCGGTTACGTTTATTGGTCATGTTGCGTAGATCTCCATGATGCCGGTGTTAGAGGCCGTCCGGCCTTCCAGCGGCTCGTTGTGCAATGCGTGGAAAAGAGCCCAAGCCAGATCGGCATGGCCCGTGTTGTCGGTGCGTCCGGCGGTGTAGGTGAACTGCCGTCCGCCCGGGGTGACGGTCTTTCGAATGGCCATCAGCGACTGCGCGACATCGGTCCAGCCGGCGTCGAACTCCAGGCGCCCTTTGCTGATCACGTCCCAGGCCTTCATAACCAGCCGCGTCTTGACCTCCGGGTTGTAGGAGAACGTCCGCAGCCCCGGGAAGAACTGCCGCACCAGTTGCGCCACCGCGCTGCCCAGGCCGGTCGTGTCGATGCCGATGTAGGTGACCCAGTACCGCTGCGTGACCTTGCGGATCGTCTCGGCCTGCGTCGTGAAGTCCATACCCCTGAACTGGTGGCGCTCCAGCAGACGGAACTTGCCGCCCGGCACCAGCGGTGGCGCCACTACGACCAGGCCGGCCGAGTCGCCGCTCTCGGCGGGGTCGTACCCCACCCAGACCTGGCGCTCGCCAAACGGTCTGGCATGGAACGGCCGATAGTCCTCGGCCCACGCCGTCCAGCTGTCGACCATGCAGGGCTGCAACATGGCCAAGGGGAAAATGCTCGCGCCGTCGTCGACGAACTGGCACATCAGCAGGTTTTGAAAGGCTGCAGCGTCGTACTCAAGGCGCAGCTCATCGATGTCGAACAGATCGCAACCCCGTTGCTCAGCATCGAGAATGGTGACGATCTGCCGCCAGATCTTGTCGTCGCAGACCCGACCACCTTGCAGAGCGCCATGGCTCACATCCAACTTTATGTGCTGCGCAGTCGGCTTGCCCTTGTTGAATCGCTCACCCGTCCAGAATGTGTAGGCTTCATGCGCCATGGAGCTGGGCGTGGAGAAGTAGGTCCGCCGGTACTTCTTCTGCATCGCCATGCCGCTGGCGACCTTGTTCAGTTCCTGGAACTTGTACGTCCAGAAGAATTCGTCGAAGTAGAAGTTGCCGTGGTAGCCCTGGGCGGTGCGAGCGTTGGTGCCCAAGAAGTGCAGTTCGGCACCGTTCGCCAGGATGATCGGGTCGCCAGCGACCTCCACCCCCACCACATCCCTGGCGAAGGCCTGAATGTAGGCCTTGAAGATATGGGCCTGTGCCTTCGAGGCCGACAGGAAGATCTGGTTACGGCCGGTATCGAGAGCATCGACCAGGGCCTCGCGGGCAAAGTAAAAGGTCGCGCCGATCTGCCGGCTCTTGAGGATCGCCCTGGTTCGCTGGGTGCCAGCGCGGTACCAGTCCTTCTGGTAGTCGAAGCACTCTTCGAGAAACGCCTCGCGCAGTTTCTCGACCTGTTCCTCTGTGAACTCATTGCGCTTGGGCTTACGCTTCGGCCCGGCGTTGCGCTTCTCCAGCTCGGGGTTGAGGTCGGTTTCGGTACCGCCGCCCTGGTAGCGCTGAATTCGGGCCTGCCGCTCCAATTGCCGGTGAAGCAGGTCGATTTCCTTGAAATCCGTACCGCTCTTCGGTTCCTTCAGTAGCAACTGCACCAGGCGAGCTTCGGTGGCGGCCTGGATGCGCTCCAGTGGCGTGGCCCGGTCCCATTCGTCGCGGGCCTTCCAGCTGTGCAGCGTCTTTTCCTTCTCGCCGATCAGCTCGGCAATTTCGCAGACACGGTAACCCTGCCAGTACAGGTGCTTGGCATGGCGGCGGTGATCGGTGGGCAGCTCGAGGATAGTGTTCATGGCGCCGATGCTGCCGCGCGCGCGCGGGAGCCCCTACTCCGGCGCCCTGTAGCGCGCCCCGCTCCCAGTACCCCGCATTGCCGTACAACGGCCCGCTGCGGACCATGCCCCCAACGCAAGGCACAACGCCACCGCATTGAGGACGCCCAGCATGGCCGGCAAGACCGAGACCCCAGCCAAGAAGCAACGCAGCAAGTTCTTCCGTGTCGCCGTCGAAGGCGCCACCACTGACGGCCGCACCATCGAACGCCAGTGGCTGGTGGATGCTGCCGAGACCTACAACACCAACACCTACGGCGCCCGCGTCTGGCTGGAGCATTACCGCAGTGTGCTCCCGGACAGTCCGTTCAAGGCCTACGGCGACGTTGTCGCCCTCAAGACCGAAGAGATCGAGATCGCCGGCAAGAAGAAGCTGGCCCTGTTCGCGCAGATCGACCCGACCGATGAACTCATCGCCTTCAACAAGGCGCGGCAGAAGATCTACACCAGCATCGAAATCCGCCCCAAGTTCGCCGATACCGGCCGCGCCTACCTGGACGGCATTGCCGTGACCGACACCCCGGCCAGCCTCGGCACCGAGATGCTCGCTTTCAGCGCGCAACACCCCGACGCCAACCCGCTGAGGGCCCGCAAGCGCGATCCGGAAAACCTCTTTTCCGAGGCCATCGAGATCGAGCTCCAGTTCGAAGAAATTCCAGACACCGAGAACAAGGCCGTCGGCCTGTTCAACCGTGTCCTGGAGGCTCTTGGCAAGAGCAAGGAGAAAGCCGTCAAGGATGACGCCCAATTCACCGAGCTGACCGATGCGGTCGAGGCTCTGGCCAACCACGCCAAGGACCAAGGCGAAGCGTTCAACACCGTGAAAAAGGACCACCAGGACCTGGCCGAGAAGCTCACCAAGCTCGAAAGCGAGCTTGGTGAACTGGTGGAGCGGCTTGGCGGTACCAAAGACCACAGCCAACAACCCCGCCCGGTTGTCACGGGCGGCGATGGCAACGCCCTGACCGCCTACTGACCCCGCGACGACCGCATCACTCGGAGACCACCCCATGCGTAAAGAAACCCGCCTCGCGTTCAACGCGCTGGCTACCCAGATCGCCCAGATCAACGCGGTGCCCAGCGCCGCGGAGAAGTTCAACGTCGACCCCAGCATCCAGCAAAAGCTGGAGGTCGCCATCCAGGAGTCGTCGGGCTTCCTGGTCAGCATCAACATCATCGGCGTCAACGAGCAGAGCGGCGAAGCCTTGCTGCTGGGCGTCAACGGCCCGGTAGCCAGCCGCACCGACACCAGCAACGGCGGCCGTCGTAACCCGGCGAACGTGGCCAACCTGACCAAGGACAGCTACGTCTGCAAGAAAACCGACTACGACACCTCGTTCCCCTACGCACTGCTGGACGCCTGGGCCAAGTTCCCAGACTTCCAGGTCAAGCTGTCCAAAGCCATCGCCCAGCGCCAAGCCCTGGACCGGATCATGGTTGGTTTCAACGGTACTTCGGCTGCGGCCACCACCAACCGCACCACCAACCCGCTGGGCCAGGATGTGAACATTGGCTGGCTGCAGAAGATCCGCGTCGGCGCCCCTGACCGTGTGCTCGACTCCGGTGCGACCGCTGGCAAGGTGAAGATCGGCGTCGGCGGCGACTACAAGACCCTCGACGGCCTGGTATTCGATGCGGTGCAGATGCTGGACCCATGGCACCGGAACTCGCCGGACCTGGTGGTACTGGTCTCGCGCAACCTGATGCACGACAAACTGCTGTCCGCCGTCGAGAAAGGTGCAGCCTCCAACCAGGAAGAGAACGCCGCGCAGGAGATCACCTCGCGGGCCCGCCTGGGTGGCCTGCCCATCGTCGACGCGCCGTACTTCCCGGACAACACCGTCCTGGTCACAACCCTGAGCAACCTGTCGATCTACTGGCAGGAAAGTGGTCGCCGCCGCCATATCAAAGATGAGCCGGAGTACGACCGTATCGCCGACTACCAGTCTTCCAACGACGCCTACGTGATCGAGGACTTCGGCCTCGTCGCCCTGGTCGAGAACATCGAGGTCGTATAGCCATGGCCTTGACCCTTGCCCAAGCCAACCAGCAGCGCAAACGCGCTGCTATCCAGGCAGCCGAAGCGGCACCCGCGGCCCTCATGGAAGGCGCCACCGGCTACGAAGTGCAAATGGCCCAGCTCCACCAGGACCAGCTGCGCCTGAGCAACCTGCAATCCACCGAAGCCAAGGTAGCTCTCAAGGCAGAGCTGCTGCCGCACTACGCCCCCTACATCGACGGCGTGCTCAGTGGCGGGCGCGGCGCCCAGGACGACGTGGTCGTCACCATCATGCTCTGGCGGCTCGATGCCGGTGATTTCGCCGGCGGCCTGGATATTGCTGACTACGTCCTTGCTCATGACCTCAAGATGGTCGATGGCTTCAAGCGCACCGTCGGGTGCGTCATCGCCGAAGAGGTCGCCGAAACAGCGCTCAAGGCACTCAAGATCGACGGTGGCACATTCGACCCGGACATCCTGGAGCGCACCCGCGTGCTCACCGAGTCCCACGACATGCCGGATCAGGCCCGCGCCAAGCTCTTCGTTGCCATCGGCAAGACTGCATTCAAGTCCGTGAACCCGGAGCAGATCGACGACCAGGCACTGTTCCAGCTGGGCCTGGCCAAGGGCGCCCTCACCCGCGCCATCGAGCTGCACGACGCCTGCGGCGGCAAGACCGACCTGGGCAGCGTCGAAAAGCTCATCAAGAAACACGCTGGTCCCGCCAGCTAACCGAGCGGTCCCCCGCAACCCCGGCGGCTCGGGGCTGATCAGCAGGTTTCCCTCCTTGACCTGGCTGTGACGCCCCGACCACCGCCGACCTATTCGAGCGACAGGCATGAGTGGATTCATCGCAGGCGGCGGCCCCGGCGGCGCCTACCCGATCAGTAACGCAGCCTTCTGGCCTGAGATCGACGGCCAGCACCTGCGTGGCGCCATGCGCATCAACTCCAGCGTCACCGACGACCGCCTGGAAGTTGCGACCGTCAACGCCATGATCGAGGCCAACCGTGAGCTGGCCGGCTTTCGCGCCGCACGCCAGGCCGAAGGTTACGCCACCCTCGCGGATGTCCCCGCCGAGCAGATCCAGGGTGAAAGTCAGCTGATCCACCTGTACCGCCGCGTCATCTACTGCGGCGCCCTGGCCGAGCTGATCGAGCGCTACAGCAGCTACGACGCGACCAACAGCGGCGAGCAGAAAGTTTCCGAGGAAGAGAGCAGCCCCGACCAGCTGCGCCGGGACGCTCGTAAGGCCTTGCGCACCATCCTGGGCATCAGTCACGCCACTGTGGAGCTGCTCTAGTGGCCACCGTAACTGCCGCCCAGGGCGACACCGTCGACAGCCTCTGCTGGCAGTACTACGGCCGCACCGCAGGCGTCACCGAGGCCGTGCTCGATGCCAACCCCGGCCTCGCCGACCTTGGCCCGATCATCCCCCACGGCACCCCCGTCAGCTTGCCGGACGCCGCCCCCCAACCCGAACAGCGTCAAGTGGTGAACCTATGGGACTGAATGCGAAAAGGACTGCACGTCATGGCTGAGCCCACCTCTGGAACCATCACCGGTCTGCTGATGGGCCTCGGCCTTGCCACCGCGGTGCCACTGATCGACGGCGAGGCGCTGTTTGGCGCCATCCTCGGCGCCTGGCTAGTAACCAGCATCAAGCGCGACCTGAAACCCTGGCAGCGGCTTGGCTCGCTGCTGCTGTCGGCCGGCGTCGGCTACTTGTTCGCGCCCGTCGCACTGAAACTGCTGCCGATCATCAACAGCGGCGGCGCGGCTTTCGCAAGCGCCCTGGTCGTCATCCCGATCAGCATCAAGGCCATGGTGTGGGTCGAGCAGGCCGACCTGTTCGAGATCGTCCGCCGCATCCGAGGGGGGAGCTGACATGTCCACCATCGCCCTGGCCGTCCCGCTGGTGACCGCCTTCGCCTACCTGCTCGGCGCATTGCGCCTGGCCTGCTACAGCCGCGGCGGGGCGCGGTACCGGCGCAGCATCTCGTTGCTGGCCAGCCTGTTTGGCGCCGCCATGTGCATAAACGGGCTGGAGCTGCTGCTGTACCAGCCCCCCGTGAGCCTGTGGCAGGCGATTACCGCCGTTCTGCTCTACACCCTGATTCACCGTTCCCGCGGCAACGTCGCCGCCCTGTTGAGGCCAAGCCTATGAGCCAAACACTGCGCTTCGGCGACCGCTCCGGCGCTGTCCGCGAGCTGCAACGCAAACTGAACACCAAAGGGGCCAAGCTGGCCATGGACGGCGCCTACGGCGAAGCGACCGAAGCCGCCGTTCGGATGTACCAACGCTCCATTGGCTTGGTGGCCGATGGTATCGCTGGCCCCAAGACGCTCGCCTCACTGGCCGGTGCCCACTGCGGCCGTCTGCTCAAGGATGCGAACCTCGTAACCGCAGCCGAGCGACTTGGCGTAGAGCTGGCCGTGGTCTACGCCGTCAACGAAGTGGAGAGCTTAGGCGAAGGCTTCCTCGCCAACGGCCGGCCGAAGATCCTCTTCGAGCGTCATGTGATGTACCAACGCCTGGCACTCCCGCGTGCAGAAGGTGACGACCAGGCCGCCTTGCGCCGCCTTGCAGACGAGCTGGCCGCGCAGTACCCAACGCTGGTCAATCCCAAGCTGGGCGGATACATCGGCGGCACCGCCGAGCATCAGCGTCTGGCGCAGGCACGCATGCTCAACCCGCTGTGCGCCAATGAATCGGCCAGTTGGGGTGCGTTCCAGATTATGGGCTACCACGCCCCACGCCTTGGCTACGCCAGCGTCGAAGAATTCGTCCGGCTCATGGGCCAGGACGAGCACCAGCAGTTCGAGGCCTTCGTCCGCTTCATCGAAGTCGACCCGAACCTGCATAAGGCCCTCAAGGGAAAGAAATGGGCGGCCTTCGCCAAGGGCTACAACGGCCCGGCCTACGCCCGGAATCTTTACGACGTGAAGCTCGAAAGAGCATATGAGCAGCACGCCAACTGCGGCTGCGGGCAGGAGGCGGCATAGGACATGAACGCCGCCAGCGGGTATCGCAAGTGACCCTGCGCCAAACCCTCTATGGCATCGCGCTGCTCGGCGCCCTGTCTCTGCTCCTGTGGGGCTACCACCAGCGCAGCCAGGCCGAGCAAGGCCGCACAGCCTTGGTAGAGCAGCGGCTCACCACCGTCACCGAGCGCAGCCAGCGCCAAGCCGCGACCATCGTCCGCATGGGTGCCGAGCTGGCTGACCAGCAGCTCGCCCAGCAGAGCCTGATGACCACCATCAGCAACCTGCGTCTGGCTGCCGCCACCGACCACCTCAAGAAACAGGAGATCCGCCGCGATGACCCGCAATTGCGCGATTGGGGCGCTCAGCCTCTGCCTGACACTGCTCGCCGGATGCACCAGCGGCCGGCATTCTCCGGAGCCGACGGTTATCGTCAGTGGCTGCCCAGTCGTCACACCCTGCACGCTCAACCCGGCGGCGCCGACCCGCAATGATGAACTGAGCGACGACAACGACTACCTGCTGAGCGCCTGGGCAGAGTGCGCGGCCAAGGTCGATAGCGTCATCCAGTACCGACCCCAAGTCCACAAGGAGGCGAAGTGAACAAGCCCAACAGCCTCCGCGAACACCTGCTCGCTGCCGTCCCCGGCCTTACGAAGAACCCCGATTGGCTACTGATCTTCATCGACGCCGGCAGCGTCCGCTGCACCGCAGCTACCGGTCTTTCGTTCGAGTACACCTACACCCTGCAGGTGATCCTGACCGACTTCGCGGGCCACCCCGACAGCGTGTTCATCCCAGTGCTTGAGTGGCTGCGTCGCCAACAGCCCGAGCTGCTGAGCAACCTGGAACGTGGAAAAGACGCCATCGCCTTCGAGGCCGATATCCTGGATGGCAACAAGGTCGACATGTCGCTCAGTCTGCCACTGACAGAGCGCGTGATCGTCAAGCGCCTGGACAACGGTCAGCTGGATATCAGCCACCCGGATGAGCCGGACTTCGAACTGTGACCGAGAACCTGCACGCCCTGGAAGAGTGGGCCGGCCTGTTGCTCGCCAAGTTGTCCCCGGGCGAACGGCGAAAGCTCGGCAACACCATCGGCCGCGAGCTTCGCCGCAGCCAGCAGCAACGCATTGCGACCCAGCGCAACCCGGATGGCACCCCCTACGCCGCCCGCAAACCGCGTCAGCTACGCAGCAAAGCCGGTCGTATCAAGCGCCGGATGTTCGCCAAGCTCCAGCAGGCCAAGTACCTGAGGTTGCGCAGTACGCCCGGCTCCGTCGCAGTTGCCTTTTCGGGTCGCGTTGCCAAGATCGCCCGCGTCCACCAATACGGTCTGCGGGATCGCCCTGGGCGCGGCCAGTCCGATGTCCAATACGAGCGCCGAGAGCTACTCGGCTTCACCGATGCCGACCTCGCAATGATTCGGGACCGCTTATTGGAGCACTTGCTCGGCTGACCTTGGGCTGTAGCTGCTTGGTCCGCTCCTCGAAAGAACAAGCTGTTGCAAAGTCTTTGCCGCCTAAGCCACTCTAAGCACCAGCTTAAACGTCATGCGGGCGATACTCTGACGCAACATCAGGCCGCCAACATCAATACGGGGCAATCAACCGATGACTATAGAACGTAACCCAGAAAGGAAGCTAACCTCGTGTACGTCGTAAATTTTCATAGAGTCATGGGTGAAATTAGGCGCTCTCTTGATGAGGGAATAGAACCAGAGCCGATACCTGTAAGAGCTTTAATAAGCTGGATCGGATCAACCCGCAGAGGCACCAGAGTCGTTTATCAAATCCGCTCCTACCTCAACAAACACAACATTGGCACGCACCCAGACTTCGAAAGCGTACCCCTGGATGCAACGATCAAGTTTTATAAAAAACCCGAGCAATCCATCCCTGCAATCAGCGAGAAAAACACCGAACAAACAGTAACACTAGAGTCAACCTTTGCGGTCGAAATACAAAGCACAATGGATGCTGAAGTAATAATTTCCCGAGAGCTGGTTTCAGGTGCGGCGGCAGAACCTGCTTTTCGGGTAAGTCGACTTCCCGCAGCGAATGTGAAATTAATCAGCGTCAAACCTGATGAAACATTAAGCCATGCCATTACACTTATGCTAAGGCATGATTACGCTCAGCTTCCAGTCATGACAACAGAGCGAGATGTAAAGGGAGTAATCAGCTGGGAGAGCATCGGGCCAAAGCTAGCGCTCACTCAAGAAAGATCGATATATGTTAGAGACTACATGAAACCCCACAACGAAATTAAGTCTTCGGACTCAATTTTTTTCGCAATCCCCCGCATCGTCGAAAACAATTATGTCCTTGTGAGATCTGAAGACAGAACAATCACCGGAATCATAACAACAGCCGACTTAAGCATGCAATTCAAGCAGCTTTCCGAGCCTTTCCTACTGTTATCAGAAATCGAAAATCACATCAGAAAACTAATTGATGATAAATTCACGAAAGATGAACTAACATCCTCTGCCGATCCAAACATGTCCGACAGGGAAATTGAAACTGTAGCCGACCTTACTTTTGGCGAATACATCCGCCTTTTTCAACAGCCTATTCTCTGGGAAAAGACCGGCATAAAGGTGGATCGTAAAATATTTGTAGATGAGCTCGACAAGGTCAGAATTATTAGAAATGACGTCATGCATTTCGATCCAGACGGTATTTCTGATGAAGATCACATTCTACTCCACCACTTTGTGCGATTCATTCATCAAATACAAAGCCTCACTGCTTAACGTATCCCAATAGCTATACCTGTACAGAGCCCCGCTACATTGAGCGCAGCGTGCACCCCGCGCACGCGCGCCGCAACATCACCGGCATGAACCAGATCGCCGAACTCGCCCGCCTGATCGAAAACCTCATCCGCATTGGCACCGTTGCCGAAGTGCAGATCATGCCGCCCCGCGTTCGGGTGAAGACCGGCAAGATCATTACAGCCTGGCTGCCCTGGTTCGCGCTGCGCGCCGGCAACGCCAAAGAGTGGGACCCGCCCACCGTCGGCGAGCAAGTGGTGCTGTTCAGCCCTTCCGGGCAACTCGGCCAGGGCATGGCACTCACCGGCCTATACAGCGATGCCAACCCAGCCAACGGCGACCGCGCGGGCCTGCACCGCCGCACTTACGCGGACGGCGCTGTCGTTGAATACGACAGCGTTGCCCACCACCTCAATGCGACCCTGCCGGCAGGAGGCACCACCAACCTGGTCAGCGATGGCGGCATCCGCATCATCGGCCCGATCACCCACGAGGGTGACTACACCCACACCGGGAACTACAGGCAGACCGGTGATCAGGCGGTCACAGGCACTGTGATGGTGACCGAGGACGTAGTGGCCGCAGAAGTGAGCCTGGTCAAGCACCCCCACGGCGGCGTCATGCCTGGCACCGCCAAGACCGGCCTACCGGAGCCATCAGCATGATCGGCATGAATGCAAAGACCGGCCGCGCCATCGTTGGCCACCAGCACCTGGCCCAGTCCATCGCCGATATCGTCACTACCCCCATCGGCAGTCGCGTCATGCGCCGCGAATACGGCTGCCCGATGACCGACCTCATGGACTGGCCGCTGAACAGCGCCACCCGGCTGCAGGCCTATGCCGCCATCACCATGGCCGTGATGCGCTGGGAGCCGCGCGTCCGCCTCAGCCGTGTCGAACTCACGCCATCCACCACCGCCGGCGAAGCAATTCTCGACATCGACGCCAGCGTGACAGACACACATGAGCAGCTCAGCCTGCGCGTGCCATTGACCTTGGGGGCCTTCGCATGACCACCACGTTTACCCCCATCGACCTGAGCCGCCTGCCAGCACCAACGGTTGTCGAGCAGATCGACTACGAGGTCATTCTTGCCGAACGCAAGGCCTACGCCGTGAGCCTCTGGCCCGAGGATCAGCAGGCCGAAGTGGCCGCGACCCTTGAACTTGAGTCGGAGCCCCTCAACAAGCTGATCCAGGAGAACGCTTACCGCGAGACCCTCATGCGCCAGCGCGTGAACGAAGCGGCGCTGGCAGTCCTGCTGCCGTTCGCCCGCGGTGCCGACCTGGAGCAGATCGCCGCTCGCTTCAACGTCGAACGCCTGGTCATCACGCCGGCCAGCCTGAACGCTGTCCCCCCCGTCGCGGCCGTGATGGAGCAAGATGATGCCCTGCGCGAGCGAATCCAGATGGCGATGGAGGGTCTCAGTACTGCAGGCCCGCGAAACGCATACATCTTCCACGCCCGCAGCGCAGACGGCCGGGTCGCCGATGCCAGCGCTATCAGCCCAGCGCCGGCCGAGGTCGTCGTCACGGTACAGAGCGCGCTGGAGAATGGCGCTGCCACGCCCCAGCTGCTTGCCGTGGTGGCTGCTTACCTGAGCGACGATGACCGACGCCCGGTGGCTGACCGGTTGACCGTGCAGAGCGCCCAAGTACTGCCGTACACCGTGGAAGCGGTGCTCTACATGACCAGTTCAGGCCCAGAGTCCGAGCCGATCCGAGCAGCCGCCGAAGCTAGGCTGGCCGCCCTAGTCAACACGCGGCGGCGCCTCGGTCAAGAGGTCAACCGTTCGGCTCTGGACGCGGCGCTGCACATCGAGGGCGTGAAACGCGTCCTGCTGCCTGGTTGGCTCGATATCGTCGCAAGCGAGGCCCAGGCGCCTTACTGCACCGCCTACAACGTCACGGTGGCCGAGTAATGGCCGCGCGCCTGCTGCCCGGCAACGCTGCCGAGCTGGAGCGCCTGGCCGCCCAAGCGCTGGCACAGATCGAGCGCGTGCCCGTGCCGTTGCGAGATCTGTGGAACCCGGACACATGTCCTATCGAGCTGCTGCCGTACCTGGCCTGGGCCTATTCCGTAGACCGCTGGTCCCAGAACTGGCCAGAAGCAGCCAAACGCAATGCCATCAAGGCGGCGTACTTCATCCACGCCCACAAAGGCACCATTGGCGCCCTCCGACGTGTCGTCGAGCCGCTGGGCTACCTGATCGAGGTAGTGGAGTGGTGGCAGATCCAGCCACAGGGTATCCCCGGCACGTTCGCACTCAAGATCGGCGTGCTCGACACGGGTATCACCGAGCCCATGTATCAGGAGCTGGTGTGGCTGATCGACGACGCCCGCCCCCTCAGTCGCCACCTGACCGGGCTGGTCATCAGCCTTGAAACGCGCGGTACCGCCTGGGTGGGAGTCAGCGCCCATGATGGCGAAGTCCTCACCGTCTACCCCTATGCCCCCGGCCCGATTGAAGTCGGCAGCCCCTCGCTGCTGTTCTCCGGCGCCGAGCACTCCATCGACACCATGAGCGTCTATCCATGAGCCAGACCTATTACGCCATCCTCACCGCCGTGGGAGAGGCCAAGCTCGCCAACGCCACGGCCCTTGGTACCCAACTGCAGATCAGCAAGATGGCCGTCGGCGACGGCAACGGCAACCTCCCCACACCGATCCGGAGCCAGACGGCCCTGGTCAATGAACGCTATCGAGCCTTCCTGAACAGGCTGATCGTCGACCCACAGAACAACAGCCAGATCATCGCCGAACTGATCATTCCAGAAACCGAAGGCGGCTATTGGTTGCGTGAAATGGGCCTGTACGACGCTGCAGGTGACCTGGTTGCCGTGAGCAACTGCCCGCCCAGCTACAAGCCGCAGATGTCGGAAGGCTCCGGGCGAACCCAAGTACTGCGGATGGTCCTGATCATCAGCAGTTCCGAAGCCGTACAGCTCAAGATCGACCCCAGCGTCGTACTGGCGACCCGTGAGTATGTTGACACCGCTCGCGCGGGTGCCGAGCAGTACACGCGGGATCAACTGGCAGGGCATCTGCAAGCTGCCGACCCACACCCGCAGTACCTGCTCAAAGGTGGCGTCTTTACGTTTGCCGTCGACAGCGTACTGACCGCTCAACATACCGGCCTGATTCTGCTCGATGCCGCAGCGGGGGCCAGGACCTACACATTGCCCTCCAGCAACCCGGCGCTGGGTATCCGCGACTACCTGGTGCGCCGCATCGACAACAGCGGCAACCGTCTGAAAGTGGCCGCAAGCGGAACCGATACGATCAAGTTCCATACGCATCTGCGAGCGGCTGGCTATCCCTTCCTCGTGCTGATGGGTGCCGGCGATTGGTGGCACTTGCGTAGCGATGGCCAAGGCGGTTGGTGGCCCGTCGGTCGTCTCGACAGCACATCGCTCGGGCGGATGGTGTTTGAGACCACAACGGCGTTCCAGCCCGGTGGTTACGGCCCGATCAGTGGGCCGGTTCAGCAACGTGCGGATTTCCCGTGGCTTTGGGACCACGCGCAGGCCTCGGGCATGTTGACGACAGAAGCCGCGCGGCTGGGCAAAGAAGGTGGATGGACCGAAGGGGACGGCGTGATGACCTTCCGTGCGCCAGAGAACCGTGCAGAGTTCGTGCGCCTGCTCGACGAAGGCCGCGGCATCGATACGGGGCGCGTGGCAGGCAGCTCGCAAGGCGACGCTATCAGGAACATCACGGGGAGCATTTCTGCCGTATACCGATCGACAACCCGACTCTCCAGTGGCGCGATGGCGATCACCCAATACGGCAGCTCACCGGCGCGGATCGGCACAGAAGGCGCAGACCCGGGTGATAACTCAACAATCACTTTCAACGCATCCACCGTGGTGCCGACTGCATCGGAAAACCGGCCCCGGTCTATCGCATACCCCGGCCGGATCAAGTTGATTTGAGGACGAGCCGATGACTATTTATCTGATTGACGCAGCAGGGCAACTGCACGGCCCAGTTGAATTGCTTGAGGTTCCTGGCCTCGGCCAGCAGATGCCGAGCAACGCGATTGAGCTTGTGAACCCTCTCCCCGTTGCAGAGCCTGGTTACGTTTGGGGCCTGGTCGACGCTGTACCACAGCAACTTCCTGATCATCGCGGGGCCATCTACCGCACCGATACAGGACAAGAGGAACAGTTCGAGCAGATCGGGCCATTGCCTGACGGCTTCACTACTGAGCCCTTCCCCGGACAGTTCCATATCTGGTCGGGCGACGCTTGGGTCATTGATCAGTCGGCCCAACTTGATGCCGCGCTCCTGGCTGAAAGGGTATGGCGTAACGCAAGGATCGCGGAGTCGGACTACCTGGCTATGCCGGACTACCCCATCAGCCCGGAGCAGCGCGGCGAGCTGTACGCCTACCGCCAAGCGCTGCGCAATTGGCCGCAGACCGATGCATTCCCTGACAGCAAGCACCGCCCCATGGCACCGGCCTGGATGACAGCCCTGCCACTCTAAGCACTTTCGGGCGCGGCTACGCTGTACCGCGCCTCGCTACACCCTCCCCCGCTCGCACCGCTTGCGCGCGCGCGTCACTCTCAAGGCTCACTGAACCGGCATCACGCCCACCAGGAGCTGCCACATGGCCACCGACTTCCATCACGGGGTGCGCGTCCTCGAAATCAACGAGGGCACCCGCCCGATCCGCACTATCGCCACCGCCGTGGTGGGCATGGTTTGCACCGCCAGCGATGCCGACGCCGCCGCCTTCCCACTCAACACTCCCGTCCTGCTCACAGACGTGCTCACTGCTTCCGGCAAGGCCGGCGAGCTGGGCACCCTAGCCCGCAGCCTGGACGCCATTGCCGACCAGTCCAGTCCCGTGACCGTCGTGGTGCGCGTGGCCGATGGCGAAGGCGCCGACGCCACCGCCAAAGAAGCGGACCAGACCACCAAGATCGTCGGCGGCGTGACCCCGCAGGGTCAGTACACCGGGCTCAAGGCGCTGCTTGCGGCGGAAGTGCAACTCGGCGTGCGGCCTCGCATCCTGGGCGTGCCAGGTATGGACAACCTCGCCGTCACCACCGAGCTGGCCGCCATCGCCGAGAAGATGCGCGCCTTCTCCTATGCCAGCGCCTGGGACTGCGAAAACGTATCCGACGCCATTGCCTACCGCGACGGTTTCGGCTCCCGCGAGCTGATGCTCATCTGGCCCGACTTCGTGAACTGGGACACCGCCACCAGCAGCAACGCCCCGGCCGCGGCTGTGGCCCGGGCGCTGGGCCTGCGCGCAAAGATCGACGAGCAAGTTGGTTGGCACAAGACGCTGTCGAACATGACGGTAAACGGCGTGTCGGGCATCTCCCGCGACATCTTCTGGGACCTGCAGAACCCGGCAACCGACGCCGGCCTGCTCAACGCCGCCGATGTCACCACCCTGATTCGCCGCGACGGCTTCCGCTTCTGGGGCAACCGCACAACCAGCGCCGACCCGCTATTTGCATTCGAGAACTACACCCGCACCGCGCAAGTCTTGGCGGACACGATGGCCGACGCGCACTTCTGGGCCATCGATAAGCCCATGCACGGCAGCCTGGTAAAGGACATCATCGACGGCATCAACGCAAAGTTCCGCGAGTTAAAGACCGCCGGCTACCTCATCGATGGCAGTTGCTGGTTCGACCCAGCTGCCAACGACAAGGACACACTCAAGGCCGGCAAGCTCTTCCTGGACTACGACTACACCCCCGTGCCGCCGCTTGAGAACCTGCTGTTCCGCCAGCGCATCACCGACCGCTACCTGATGACTTTCGCCGAAAGCATCAAGGTTTGATCATTCATCCGCGCGGCGCCGGCCGCGCCCTAGGAGCGCCTGCCCATGGCCCTGCCCAAGAAGCTCAAACACCTCAACCTGTTTAACAACGCCAACAGCTACCTGGGCGTCGTCAAGTCGGTCACCTTGCCCAAGCTCAGCCGCAAGATGGAGGACTTCCGCGGCGGCGGCATGGACGGCTCTGTGAAGGTCGACCTGGGGCTCGGCGACGACGGGATCGTCCTGGCCTGGACACTCGGCGGCTGGGACCTCATCGCACTGCGCCAGTTTGGCGCCGTGCGCGCAGACGGCGTGCAGCTGCGCTTCTCCGGCTCCGTCCAGCGCGACGACGACGGCACTGTGAGCGCCGTCGAAGTGTCCGTGCGCGGCCGGCACGAAGAGATCGACTTCGGCGAGTCGAGCCCGGGCGAGGACACCGAGCACCAGATCAGCACCACCTGCACCTACTACAGGCTCACCGTGGACAGCGAGGTAGTCATGGAGATCGACCTGCTCAACTTCGTGTTCATCGTGGACGGCGTGGACCTGCTCGCCGCCCATCGCCAGGCCATCGGCCTGTAACCCCCAAGCCCCTCGAGGAGAAACACCATGGCAACCCCGGAAACCACCGCTCAAGTCACCCATCAGGAAGGCCAGGAGCAGACCAAGAATCCCAACCAGGAAGTCATCACCCTCGACACCCCAATCGTGCGCGGCGAAACCACCGTCAACGAAATCACCCTGCGCAAGCCCATGAGCGGCGAGCTGCGCGGTGTGAGCCTGGCGGACCTGGCCCATATGGACGTACTGGCCCTGCGCAAAGTGCTACCGCGCATCAGCATCCCGAGCCTGACCGACCACGAGATCGGCCGCATGGACCCGGCCGACCTGCTGCAGTGCGGGGTCGCGGTAGCTGGTTTTTTGCTGACGAAGTCGGCGAAGGAAGCTGCCCTCATTGCGTAGAAGACGCCATGGCCGACCTGGCCATGGTCTTTCACTGGGGGCCGGCGGAAATGAATCCGCTGGCCCTGTCGGAACTGATGGAATGGCGCGAGCGAGCCAGAACCCGCTGGGAGAGGAACCATGGCCAATGACTTGAAAATGGAGGTAGTGCTCCAGGCCATCGACCGCGCCACCCGCCCGATCCGCGCCATCACCCAGGGCAGCATTGGTCTAGGTCGCGCGCTCAAGGAGTCCCGCGACCAGCTCAAGACCCTGCAAGCGCAACAGGCGGATGTGCGCAGCTGGACCATCTTGCGCAATGCCAGCGCAAAGACCGAAACGGCGCTGCAAGAAGCGCGCGACCAGGTGAAGGCGCTAGGTCGCCAGATGGCCGGCGCTGGCGTGCCCACGCGGCAGATGGCCAATGACATGCAGGCGGCCATCCGCGCCGCCAGCGATCTCAAGCAGAAGCACCAGGCGCAACAAGAGCAGTTGCAGGGCCTGCGTAATCGACTCAGCGCCGCCGGCATCAGTACAAAGAACCTGAGCCAACACTCCCGCGACCTAAAGCAGCGCATCCAGGAAACAAACCAGGCCATCAGCACGCAGACCAGCCGCATGCAGAACCTGGTGCAACAACAGAAGCGCCTGGCCGCTGCCCGGGGACAGTTTGACCGTGCCCAGCACGTCGCGGGGAGCATGGCAGCAGGTGGTGCCGCCGGCCTCGGCAGCGCCTACGCAATTTCGCGCCCGCTCCAGGGCATCGTGGACGCCTTCGCACCGGCCGAGAACGCCGCCACCCAGCTCAAGGTGGCGATGATGGATGGTGCGGGCAAGGTGCCGGAGGACTTCCAGAAGATCAGCGACCTCGCCACAGGCCTGGGCGACAAGCTGCCGGGGACCACGGCCGACTTCCAGAACATGATGACCATGCTGCGCCGGCAAGGCATCAGCGCCACATCGATCCTGGGCGGTACCGGCGAGGCGGCGGCGTACCTGGGCGTGCAATTGCAGAAGCCCGTAGCCGACGCCGCCGAGTTCGCTGCCAAGATGCAGGACGCCACCCGTACCACTGAGAAGGACATGATGGGGCTGATGGACACCATCCAGCGGGCCTTCTACCTGGGCGTCGACGACAACAACATGCTCCAGGGCTTCAGCAAGATCAGCCCGGTGATGGACATCATCAAGAAGTCTGGCCTTGAAGCGGCAAACACCTTCGCCCCGCTGCTTGTAATGATGGACCAGACCGGCATGGCCGGCGAAAGCGCCGGTAACGCCTTCCGCAAGGTGTTCCAGAGTTCGATGGACACCGCCAAGATCTCTAAGGTGCTGGACGATCTGCAGGCAGAGAAAGGCATCAAGCTCAAGCTTAACTTCACCGACGGCAAGGGCGAGTTCGGCGGTCTCGAAAACCTATTCAGCCAGCTCGACAAGCTCAAGACCCTCACGACCGAAGACCGACTCAGCCTGATCAAGGACATCTACGGCGACGACTCCGAAACCCTGCAAGTGCTCAACACCATGATGACCAAGGGGATCGCGGGGTATGACGAAGTCGCGGCAAAGATGAAGGACCAGGCCGACCTGCGCACCCGCGTCAACGAGCAACTCGCCACCCTGGCCAACACAATCGAAGCCGCAGAAGGTAGCTGGACAAATGCGATGAGCGAGATCGGGGCGACCATCGCCCCCGAACTCAAGAGCCTGATCAACGACATTGGCGAGCTGGCCGTCAGCGTCAAAAACTGGGTCAAGGAACATCCCGGCCTGACTGCAGCCATCGTCAAGACCGCTGCCGGCCTGGCGTTGCTGCTCGCCGTCGGCGGGGGCCTGACGATCATGCTGGCCAGCCTCCTCGGCCCCTTTGCCATGGTGCGCTATGCCCTAAGCCTGGTCGGTATCAAGAGCCTGGGCGCCGTGACGGCCCTGAAAGGGTTGGGCGGTGCGTTCATGTGGGCCGGCAAAGCCGTACTGTGGCTCGGCCGAGCGCTGCTGATGAACCCCATCGGCCTCGCGATAACGGCTATCGCGGTAGCGGTCTACCTCATCTACCAATATTGGGACCCGATCAAGGCCTACTTCCTCGGCCTGTGGAACGAAATCAAGGCCGGCTTCAACGGGGGGCTGGCCGGGATCACCGCACTGATCCTCAATTTCAGCCCCATTGGCCTTTTCTACCGCGCCTTCGCCGCCGTGATGGGCTACTTCGGCGTTGAGCTGCCTGGCAAGTTCAGCGAGTTCGGCAACATGCTCATGCAGGGCATGGTCCAGGGCATCACAAACGGGCTCACTGCGGTGAAGAGCGCAATCACTGGCGCGGGCGACAGCACGATCAGCTGGTTCAAGGAGAAGCTGGGTATCCACTCGCCGTCGCGCGTGTTCGCGACACTGGGGGGGTTCACCATGGCGGGCCTTGAGCAGGGCCTGTTGCAGGGCCAGCAGGGGCCGCTGGACGCAATCAACGGCATGGGCAAGCAGCTCGTGGCCGCAGGCAACATCGGCTTCGGCGCGGCCGGCAGCAGCATCGCCATGGACAACCGTCCGCCGCTGTCCGCCTCACCCTCTGCAGGCGCTGCAACTGCACAAGGGGCCGCGCCTCTGATCTTCAACATCCAAGCCGCGCCTGGCATGGACGAACAACAACTCGCGCGCCTGGTCGCGGCCGAGGTCGCCAAGGCACAGCGCGCATCACGGGTTCGCGGACGCAGCGCGCTAAGCGACCAGGAGTAACCCCTCATGATGATGGCCCTCGGATCGTTCATCTTCGGCCTGCCCACACTCGTGTACCAGGAGCTGCAGCGTTCCACAGACTGGCGCCACAGCTCCACCAGCCGCATCGGCACCAACCCTGCCAGTCAGTTCCTGGGCCGCGGCGACGATACGATCACCCTGCCGGGTACGCTGCTCCCCGGCCTGGTCGGGTCACCTTTAAGCCTCGACCTGCTGCGCCGCATGGCTGACACCGGCAAGGCCTGGCCACTGATCGGCGGTACCGGGCGTATCTACGGCGTGTGGGTCATCACCTCGATCAGCGAGACGCAACAGATCTTCTTCGAGGACGGCACGCCGCGGCGCTACGAGTTCACGATCAATCTCAAGCGGATCGACGATGGCCTTGTCGACATGCTCGGCAGCCTGGTCGGCATCGGTGGGGGTGCGCTGCGCGGTGTGCTGGGGCGTCTGCTGTGAGCGTGCTGGGCCAGGCCAATGGCCTGCTCGACAAAGCGGCGCAGCGCTATCGCGATGCCACGGCCTACCCGCGACCGATCTGCAAGGTCGTCGTCGCCGGCAACGACATCACGGCGATGCTGGAAAAGCGGCTGATCAGCATCGAGCTGACCGACAATCGCGGCATGGAGGCTGACCAGCTGGATATCACACTCAGCGACCACGACGGCCTACTGGCCATCCCGCCCAGGGACGCGGCCGTCGACCTCTGGCTTGGCTGGGACGATATCGGGCTGATCTACAAGGGCCGATACAACGTCGACGAGACGGAGCACAGCGGCGCGCCGGACACCCTGAACATACGAGCACGCAGCGCAGACCTTAGCGGCGGCCTCAAGGTCAAGCGCGAACGGTCCTGGGACGCGACCCCGCTGGCGACCATCCTCAACACCATCGCAGCGGCCTACGGGCTCAACCCGCTGATCGGCGCTGCCCTGGCTACACTCAACATCCAGCACCTGGACCAGGCCAACGAGTCGGACGCTAACTTGCTCACCCGCCTCGGCCGCGACCATGACGCCATCGCGGCGATCAAGGCCGGCCGGCTACTGTTCATGCCCACCGGCAAGGCCTTGACCGCCAGCGGCCTGGAGCTACCCCACATCACCCTCACCCGCGAGGACGGTGACCAGCATCGCTTCCTACAGGCGAATCGCGACGCATACACAGGCGTCAAGGCCTACTACTACGAAGTCAACAGCGCGGAGAAGAAGGAGGCCATTGCCGGCGATGGCGAGAACATCAAGGAACTGCGCCACAGCTACACCGACCAGGCCAGCGCGCTCAAGGCTGCCCGGGCTGAGCTGAACCGTTTGCAGCGCGGCACCGCCACGCTCAGCTACACGCTGGCAAAAGGAAGGCCAGACCTGATACCGGACATGACTTACACCCTTACCGGGGTAAAGGCCGAAATCGCAGAGATCATCTGGCTCGGCGGCAACATCCGCCACAGCTTCACCCCGGACAGCTACACCACGTCGCTCGAACTTGAGTCGCAGCTGCCCGACGGCGATGTGTCGGAACTGGCCGACACAATCGATCAGGTCAACGAAGGCTATACCGGACTGGTGGCTTGGTACCGCGACCCGAAAACTGGGAAGCAGCACAAGCTGACCGAAGGCGACCAGACCAAGTCGCGGCGCCTCACTCATCTCTATCAGAGCAAAAACAGCGCGAAGCGGGCACTACAACGTGAGTGGAAACGGATGCAGGAAAAGCAGAAGTCCCCATAACCAAAATGCCAAAACGCTTGTACGTTGCTTGCGCCGGCTGCTGATCGACACCGTGATAAGATGTTTGGGCTTAGGTAGGAGAGCGACGAAGCACGAGCTCGGGCCAAATTGCGGACACAAAAAAACCGCCGTGAGAAGGCGGTTTTTCTGGCTGATGAGTTGAGAGCTCATCGGCGGCGTACTGAAGCAGTCGACGAACCGATACTAACGATGGCATTTGTATTGTGCAATACAAACGCTCGAAGTCGGCCGAATGGCGTAACGCGTAAATCATCGAATTTTGCAACGTAACCAAGCTTCGCCTTCAATCCGATTAGCGCCGAAGTAAAACACGCAAAATCGTCGAAAAAACGCCGAAGTAATCGGCATTTACAGTGAAACTGTAAATTTTTGCATTTTTTACAAGCACTACTTATAGCTCTTGTCAAGGCTTGTTAGTTAAACCGCAAAATAATCTTCACCTGACACTGAAAAGGCTTTTTTCGATCATTCGATCAGTGGTATCTAATACACCCAAGAGCCGAATAGCGGCCCTGGCCCCTCCTCCACGCGTGAGAAACGTGCCGGCATCGGAGGGCCGATTGACTCCCTGGCGTACTGAAGTAGTCGATACTTTTCAGTTGGCCACTCGCTAGGCCGGTAGGGCGAGCGGTGCCGGGGCTCCTCCTAAAGGGTACATTCCTATGGGTTGGAATTCATTCGCACGCCAGCTCTGGCGATGCGTATGTGCTTGTACGAGAGTGATCGGTGTATTCAGGGCATTTACCTGGATGTTTGATCACTGGGATGACCCTAGCGTCTAACCGAGGAGGCCCCACCAAACGGTGGGGCCTTTTTTACATCAGGCCCCGACACAGGATCGGGGCCCCCTCCTCTCGCCCTTACTCTGACAACTGCTTGAACGCTTTCAAGATCCGCATCACGTCCTGACGCTGCTGAGGGGACAACTGGCGTAACAGGCTGATGAACTCGCGCTCCAGCTGGGTAAGGTCTTCCATCTTGCGTACTCCATTTCCTTGAGGCGGTCGCCTGGCGCCGACGGCACCGAAAAAGACGACCGGGAGTTCCGCATTCTCTGCATAGTTTCGCGTGCCACCAGCCGAAATACTTAACCCACTACCAGGGATTTTCTTTACCCCTTGACAGGCGTGGCACCTGTACCGGCAATCGCAGGCCTGGCCGGCAGTGTCATGTAGACACCATTCTCCCCCCAGCCCTGCAAATTTCCCCCCGGCTCGACGATGTAGTACTCGCCGAAACCGTTGTCGGGCTGCTCCAGTCGCAACGCTCCGTTCTGCATACGCTTCCCTACATACTCGTCGGTGTTTTTACCGCCGGTGGCAAACAAGGAGTCGATGAAGTACTTGTCGCCTTTCGTGTAGAGCACCATGACATGGCCAAGCGCCCCGTCGCGCAGCCAGCTGCCTTTCTGGTCGGGATAGGCGTTCAGGTCCAGCGCCATAAGTTTGGCGTAGTCGGTGGCGCTCAGACCGATAAGCGTTGCCTTGTAGTCAGGATCAAAACTGACGTTCGCCCAGTAGGCACGATCCGATTGGCCAAGGACCCGAAGCCCGATGAAGGTCCGGTCAGCATCGACGTTTGAGTCGTCGCGAATTTTCTTTGCGACCTCAGCAAGCTCGACATCGCCGAGGCGATGAGGAATGGTCACCTCCACCTTCCGCGGGCGCCCTGGGCTGTAGTCGTCTTTGTTGATGGTGTAGGTTACCGCCGGTTTACTCGCTGTCTTTTCAGTTGGATGGATGAGTCCAATCTCTATGGCCAGGGCAATGACCAAGAGGCCTGCAATACAAGCAGCAGAACTCCCGATGAGCTGCCGGGCGATCCACCCCCTCCCTTTGGCTTTCTGCCGACGAGCCAGCCACAGCCAGACCCCAATAAATACCGCCAGAGACACCACTCCAACAACGCCATCCATTACTGAGTTACTCCTGTAAAAAGCGGCCTTCATGGCCGGTCGATGCCTTGATCTATGCGAGCCAGCAGACCTAGTACCCTTGGCGATCCGTCATATCAGCCAAGGCCACGGCGGTACGTTCAAGCACGCTCTGATCAGCAGGCGATAGCTTCCGGTAACACGCCAATACATTTGCTTCGCTGGCGGTGAGGCTGCCAGAGACCTCCCGCTTGCGCTCGCCAGTAAGCACATACAGCACATCCACACCGTGGCCAGCAGCGGCGATCAGATAATTCGCGTCAGGACTACGCTCGCCTTTTTCATAGTTGTACTGGGTGTTTTTTGAAGCACCCGCGCGCGCCGCAAATTCAGTTTGGTTGAGGCACAGCCGCTCCCGCTCTTCCTTCAGGCGCTCTCCAATTCCCACAAATGTCTCCATAAGGCATTGAAATTCCCACATTCAGGGGAAATACTTCGCCTGCTATCACACGAAATCACACGAATTTGCACTATGCCGAACGCCTACCCACCAGAGCAAGCACGCCAAGCAGCCCGTCGCCGGCTCGCCGCCGTTGGCATTTCCGTACGGAAATGGGCTGAGCAGAACAACCTCAATGAGTCCACCGTGTATGCCGTGCTCAGCGGGCAGAAGAAGTGCCTTCGCGGCGAGGCTCATCGAGCGGCTGTTCTACTCGGCATCAAGGAAGGCACGGTCGCACGGTAGTGCCGCCAGCTCAGGGAGAAAACGAGAAGATGAATCGCCCGGTTCTTGATAGCCGCCGCAAAGCCGTGATGGCTGTCGTTTCAGCCTTCCCCGGTGGCCGTGAGTGCGCCGCCACCCACCTGGGGCTGGACCTCAAGCAGTTCGACAACAAGCTCTACGAGAACGCCGGCCACCGCCCGCTGAGCGACGACCAGGTTCGCCAGCTGGAGCTGGTCGCCGGCACCTGCTTTCTGCCCGACTTCCTGTCCGGCCTCTATGGCGGCGTATTCGTTGCCATGCCAGAGGCCGCGACGCTCGACAACCTCGACCTCTATGCCCGTTCGCTGGCCGCTGACGTGGCCGAGGGCAAGGTCGACCAGATCATCGCCAAGGCCCTGGAAGACGGACGCCTCGACGAGGCCGAACTCGCCGAGATCGTCGCCGCTCACCGCGAACACATTGCAGCACGACACGCCGAAGTGGGCGCCGTCATCACCCTGCACCGGAAAATCCCGGGCAGGCAGGAACAGCAGTAGGCGCAGGCGCGCCGCACCATAACTGGCGAAAGCCATGGCCGCGTCTGGCGGCTGGGGAGAGACGATGAGCACCAACCATGGAGGCGGTTACAAGGCGCTGTGCCCCGCCTGCGGCAGCCGGATGCGTATCCGCAACTCGGAAGAGCAAACACCGATCTTCAAGACCATGTACGGCGAATGCACCAACCTGGGCTGTGGCGCGACCTACAGCGGCTCGCTGGCCTGGGAGTATGAATTGAACACCTCCGGAGTAGATCGGCCACGCGTGCGCCTTCCCGTCGCGCCGTCGGTGAAGCGCATGCAAGCTATCCGCGACAGCGCCCGGAAAACCAACCAGCTCGACCTGTTGAACGCACTGGAGTCCTGACATGGAAGCCGTCCTGCTCACCGCCAGCCAGATCAACGACTACCGCACCGGCATGCAGCGTAACGCCGCCGAGTTCATCGCCCACCACCACCAGGAACACTTGGACGACGAAGCGCTTCGCCAACGCACCGCCCTGCACCTGGTGGAGACCTGGGAAGTGCCTCAGTTCATGGCCGGGCGCCTGGCCGAACTCGCGATGAGCGAACTGGGCTCGCCCCCAGCGGCGAGCCGCCCTCCCTTTTAAGCAATCCGAATAGTCCCTTCCCCTGCCCGCTTCGTGGGTAAGGGGAAACTGCACCCAACTGGTGGCCGAAATGACCGACATCACCATCGAAATCACCCTGAGCGAACAGCAGGCACGCATGTACCTGCAGTGGCTCCATTGCCAGTACACCCTGGCCATGTCCGAGGTCTGGTTCTCCGACCGCTACCGGCACGTTCCCGATGGCGAGCGTGGTCGCCAGGTACTGGCGGACCTGCCCCATCTGCGCGGCGTATGCCGTACACACAAGGCGCTGCAGAGCAAGCTGGCCCCGACTTCGATGGAGCGCCCGCAGTGAGCAAGCCCACGACCAACAAGCAGCGCAGCGACGATATGGAAGACAAGCTGCGCAGCGACGTGCTGTACCGCCTGGAGCGGGAGTACGGCCTGCAGCACATGACGGGCACCGACTACATGCGCAAGGGCACCTGCCCTCAGTGCAATCAAAAGCGCCTGTTCTCGCGATACGACAACCCCTGGTTCATCCGCTGCGGCCGGGAACAGAAGTGCCGCTACATGGCCCCGGTCAAGGAGCTGTACCCGGACCTGTTCGACGACTGGAGCAAGCGCGCACCCGCAACCAAGGATGAACCGGCGGCGAGTGCCATTGCCTACCTGACCTTTGCCCGCGGCTTCCGCCTGGAACTCATCAAGGGCTGGTACACCCAGGAGAGCTACCACGACAGCGAGCTGGGTATCGGCTCGGCCACCGTGCGGTTCGCGTTGGAGCATGGCGGCTACTGGGAGCGCCTCATCGATCAGCCGCACCGGTTCGGCAAGAAGAAGGCGCGCTTCCAGCCAGGCAAGAGCTACAAGGGCTATTGGTGGTGCCCGCCATGCCTCGACCTGCAGGAGGTCAAAGAGCTGTGGATCGTGGAAGGCATCTTCGACGCCATCGCCCTCCTGCATAACGGCATTGCCGCCGTGGCGGCCCTGTCGTCGAACGCCTACCCCGAGGAATCCCTTAAGGCCCTGATCGCCACCTGCGAAGGCAAAACGCCGAAGCTGATCTGGGCGCTCGACAACGAACCTGGCGCACACCGGTATACCAAGATGTGGGCCGAGCGCGCCCGTGCCCTCGGCTTCACCTGCGAAGCCGCACAGATCCCGCAACCCGATGCCCGCAAAGTCGACTGGAACGACCTGCATCAGCGCTGGGCATTCATGGATGACGAGGAAGCCCGCGCGGCACGCATCAAGGACGAACTGGATGAGGCCAAGCACCACGGCGCCCTGCTCATCGCCGAGAGCGCGGTGGAAAAGGCGCTGCTGATATACCAGTGGCGGGAGCGGGAAGAGTTCCACTTCGGCTTTGACTCGCGCCTCTACTGGTGGCGGCTGGACATTTCGAAGTTCAACAGCGCCATGCAAGCCCTGGACTCCAGTGAGAGCCAGGAAGACCAGCAGCTCAATGACAAAGCCCGCCGCGCCAAAGCGCTGCGCATGTCCGGCTGCGTGGTCGAGATCGCGAACTGCTACCCCAAGGCCCTGTACTACCAGCGCAACGAGATCACCGACGAGTCCTGGTACTTCTTCCGTGTCGACTTCCCCCACGACGGGGCCGCGGTGAAGAACACATTCACCGGTAGCCAGGTGGCCGCCGCCAGCGAGTTCAAGAAACGCCTTCTCGGCATGGGTGCCGGGGCCGTGTTCACCGGAAGTGGACAACAACTGGACAAGATCATGAAAGACCAGCTCTTCGGCATCAAAACTGTGCAAACCATCGACTACCTCGGCTACAGCCGCGAATACGGCTGCTACGTCTTCAACGAAGTCGCCGTGCGCGACGGCCAGGTAGTCAGCGTCAATGAGGAAGAGTTCTTCGAGATGGGCAAGCTCAAGCTCAAGAGCTTGCAGAAGGGCGTAAAGATGGCTCTGCAGAAGGACGACAAACGCTACAACGAGGAATGGGTAGCGCTGCTGTGGACGTGCTTCGGCGCCCAGGGCATCGTCGCCACCACCTTCTGGTTCGGCTCGCTGTTCGCCGAGCAGATCCGCTTCCGCTATCAGTCGTTCCCCTTCCTGGAAGCCACGGGCGAGGCCGGTGCCGGCAAGACCACCCTGCTCACACTGTTGTGGAAGCTGTTCGGACGCGAGGGCTATGAGGGCTTCGACCCGGCCAAGTCCACTAAGGCCGGCCGCAGCCGCTTGATGGGCCAGGTATCCAGCATGCCGGTGGTGCTGCTCGAATCCGACCGCAGCGGCGACGACAAGAGCCACGCCAAGACCTTCGAGTGGGACGAACTCAAGGACTACTTCGGCGGCGGCACGCTGGCCACCAAGGGCGTGAAGACCGCCGGCAACGAAACCTACGAACCGCCGTTCCGCGGGACCATCGCGATCAGCCAGAACGCCCCAGTGGTAGCGTCCGAAGCGATCATGACGCGGATTGTGAAGCTGCACTTCGTGCGCCCCCAGGTCACGGTTGAGAGCCGCGCAGCAGCCGACCGCCTGAACGGCCTGGACGGTACGTTGCTGAGCAACTTCCTGCTGCGCGCCGTCCGCAAAGAGGCCGAGATCCTTGAGCTGTTCTCCGTGCGCCTGCCTGTGTACGAGGCGAAGCTCCGCGCCCTGCACTCGCATTGCTTCGCCTGCGGGAACCAGTTCCAGGATGACCAGAGCCAATGCCACCACTGCGGCAGCCAGCTCAGCGGGTACATCCGCGTCGAGCGGATCATCTACAACCACGCCCAGATGCTGGCCCTGCTGGACTGCCTGCGCCTGGTCGTAACCCTCAGCGAGCAACAGGTCGAGCACACCCGCGCCCAACTGGTCCGCATGGCGATCGAGCGGCAGACCTCAATCAGCTCCGACCATCCCGTGGTGGCCGAATTCTGGGAAGTCTACGAATACCTGGAAGGCCTGGACGCCGACGGCCCTGTGGTGAACCACAGCAAGAAAGACCACGTCATCGCCATCAACCTCAACGACTTCGTCAAGAACGCCGCCGAGCACCGGCAGAAGCTGGCCGACATCAACGAGCTGCGCGACCGCTTGAAGGACTCGCGGTCGCGGAAGCTGGTCGAGGTCAACAAGGCCGTGGACAGCGCGGTCCGGGCTCACCAGGCGAAGAACAGCCATTTCACGCTCACCAAGCAACCCATCGTCAAGTGCTGGATGTTCCAGGCCTGACGCCACCGGCCGGCGCGGCAACGCCGACCTGCAACCCCAAGGAGAAGCACCATGCGTAAAGACAGCAAGACCGAGTTCTACCAGGCCAGCCCCGGCGAGACGCTCGCCACCCTGGCGGTCACCGGCCTCACCCTCGCGGTGCTGGGCCTGGCCAGCTACTACGCCCCCACCCTGCTCGCTGTAGCGCTGCACTGACCCTCAGTGCCCAGGCGCGGCAACGCCTGGGCCATTTCCCAAGGAGAAGCACCATGCAAAACAACACCCCTAAATGGCTCGACCTGTACATCACCGCCTTCGGCGCCCCGGGCCTGGTGGCCCTGGCATGGTGGGCCGGCGCCTTCCACGCGCAGCGCATCCGCGAGTTGCAGGAGACGTATCCGATCCTGCAGATCACCGGCGGTGCCGGCGTGGGCAAGTCGACGTTGGTGGCCAACCTCTGGAAGCTCGCCGGTTCGAGTGAAAGCGAGATTCGCAGCGCCAGCACCTGCGGCATGGGCGCTCTGTTGGCCTTCATGGCGCGGGCGGTGAACCGGCCGGTAGTCCTGGAAGAGTGCGACCGTGCCGATCAGTTCGACTGGAACCTGCTCAAGCACTGCTACGACGGGAAGCCAATCGCCTACCGCGGCATGGGGCAGCCGCTCGGCCGTATGGTGTTCCAGGGGGCACTGGCCTACGTCGGCGGCGAATTCGAGGTCCTGAACCCGCGCGTGGTGAACATCCACCTCGAGCGTCAGCCTACTGGCGAAGGCGCTCGGGAGGCGGTGCAGGCGCTGTATGAGCTGCAGCTCAAGGACCTCGCTCAGTTCCTGAACACGGTCCGGGACAACCGGGAGCAGGTGATTTATCGGCTCGGCCACGTGGAAGCATACACCGACGACCTGCAAGCCGAGAGCGGCATGAAAAGGGCAGCCGCCCGCAACCATGCACAGCTGCGGGCCTTGCTGAACCTGCTGGGCGACCTGTTCTGCATTCCCGATTGCCCCCTGACGAAGGCGCAGGTTCTGGTCCGTGAGATGGCGTTTGTTCACGCACCTCACTCTGTCGACGCGGGTGAGCCCGTATGAGCCCGACGCAGCTCAACCTGGAAATGCTGCTGGCCTTCGACGAATGGGCCGTCCCGCGTGGTTTCGATGTCACCAGCGCCGACGGCGTGGACGGTCCCGCTTTCAAGAACGTGGAGACACAGGCCGCATGGCTTGGCTTCGAGGCCGCCCATGGCGATGCCGGCTGCCGGCCGTATGGCCAGCAGCTCTACGCCCGGATCAAGAGGAGCAGCGAGTACGCCCATCAAGCTGCATACAGTTTCACCGTGCGGGTGGGGCATCCAACCCACGGCGAGTACGGCGTTTATGGAGGGCCTGGTGGGGTTTATCGCCTGCGCGACGTTGACCTGTTCGTGATCGTGGAGGGGAAGGAATACGGCCTTAGCTGATCACCATCTGCCACAAACAAGAAGGCCCCGGCGAGCGGCAACTCACCAAGGCCTGACCAACCCCAAGGAGAAGCACCATGCAAGTACAAACCCAAGAAGTCAGCGGCGAGAAGGCTACCACAGGGAGGCGCCCAAGGTTGGCCAGCCATGCGCTGGACCTGCCGAATCACTGCGATATCTGCAACAAGGCCCGCTCCCACGGAAATCATCAGCGCTGCAGCCAACTTCGTCAGCAGCGCCAGTCCGTGTACTGGGAATCCTACATGGCCAACGTCGAGGCCAAGCGCGCCAAGAAGGTTCGTCGTCATGCAATGGAGATGGTGTGATGGGCATGGTTCTATCGACAAAACCCCGACAGCTCGGCAAGCGTCTCTCTCTACTGGTCGGATATGCCCAGGATCACGGGTGGTCCATCACTCTCACGCGAGGTGGCCACTTGCGCCTTACCAAACCAGGTAAGCCAGTGATTCATACCAGCAGGACACCCAGCGACTGGCGTGCAGTGCACAACGCTGTCTCGATGCTGGCAAGGGCAGACACCAAGAACTGACGTCACCATCTTCTCGGCCTGGCGACAGGCCATCTTTATAGACGACCCATACACTGGGCCGTCTTTTCGTTTCGAGTACAAAAAATGGCAGCTGGAGTCGAAGTACGCGGCAACCATGTCCGCGTGTATTTCCGTTACCAGGGCGAGAAGTGCCGGGAGCCCATTCCAGGTGACGCCTCGCCTGCAAACCTGGCCAACGCGGAGCGCCTGGTCGGGATCATCAACTACGAAATCGAAGCCGGCACGTTCAACTACGCACGGCACTTCCCCGACTCGCCGCGCGTGAAGACCAACACCTTGGGCCACTACATCGATCTGTGGCTTGAGATCAAACGCAACCAGATGGCGGCTAGCGGCTTCGCCATGTACCTCAGCCGCACCGAAAAACACATCCGGCCGCGCTGGGGCGCCCTGCAGGCGGACCGCATCGATCACCTGGATATCCAGCACTGGGTGCAGACCGTGCTGATGCCCGAGCTGCACAACAAGACCGTACGCGAAATCGTCAGCCACCTGCGGCAGATTTTCCGGCTGTACCGCACCCGGAACCGCTTCGCGTTCGACCCCACCGATGGGATCACCATCTCGTTGCCGGACGCCGACGATCCCGACCCGTTCACCCGGGAAGAGATCGAAGCGATCCTCGGGCATCCAACCGACCGGCAGCAGGAGATCAACCTCTCGCAGTACATGATCTGGTCCGGCCCACGGGTCAGCGAAGCGATTGCCCTGGCCTGGGAGGATGTCGACCTGGTCGCAGGCACCGTGGAGATCCGCCGCGCGCGGGTGGCTGGGCAATACAAGGTGACCAAAACCCGGCGCTCGACGCGCAAGGTCAAACTTCTCGCCCCTGCCCTGCGCGCGTTACAGGATCAGGCACGGTTCAGCGGAGATCTGCCTGCGGAGTTGGTCCAAGTTGTCGATCGGGACAACCGGACACTGCGCGAGCAGCGCGTGCGGTTCGTCTTCCACAACACCGCCACGGGGGAGCCGTACCGATCCTCGGACGTACTGCGGCATGGGTGGTGGATCACACACCTGGAAAAGGCCGGCGTTCGCCAGCGGGGGCCGAACACCTGCAGACACACGTTCGCCAGCCAGATGCTGAGCAGTGGCATTGCCACACCGGAATGGATTGCAGATCAGATGGGGCATACGTCGACGGCGATGATCTTCAAGCACTACGCGAAGTGGATCAGCGAGGACGGGCCAGACGTGGTGGGGTTGTTAAACCGAGCGCTCAGGCTGAGCTGAAGAAACGACAAAGGGGCCACAGAAGGCCCCTTTCTCTTGCCTGTCGGTCCCAAAGTGGTCCCAAAACGCTCCCATTAGAGGGGTTGGCGATCGTGAACATCAATGAAATCAGGCACTTATATGGCGGAAGCGTAGAGATTCGAACTCTAGGATAGTTGCCCATCGACGGTTTTCAAGACCGTTGCCTTAAACCACTCGGCCACGCTTCCAGCTGTTTTGCGGCGGCAATCATACCGTAATGAAACAAGCTGTCAAACTCTCTGTGTCGCGGGCTGCGGCAGCTCTGTTATGCTCTTTGCAACCATACGTTTCAAACCCACAGGATCCACAGGAGTGTCGCCATGCGCGAACAGGATTACGCCGTACAACACGGCCAGCAGGTCGAGCAGCAGGAGGTCAGCAAGGTCCTGCGCAACACGTACAGCCTGCTGGCGCTCACCCTCGCCTTCAGCGGCATCATGGCCTTCGTGGCCCAGCAGATGCGCGTCGGCTACCCGAACATCTTCGTCGTGCTGATCGGCTTCTACGGGCTGTTCTTCCTCACCGCCAAGCTGCGTGACTCGGTCTGGGGCCTGGTGTCCACCTTCGCCCTCACCGGCTTCATGGGCTTCATCCTCGGCCCTATCCTCAACCGCTACCTGGGCATGAGCGGCGGCGCCGAAGTGGTCAGCTCGGCCTTCGCCATGACCGCGCTGGTATTCGGCGGTCTGTCGGCCTATGTGCTGATCACCCGCAAGGACATGAGCTTCCTCAGCGGCTTCATCACCGCCGGCTTCTTCGTCCTGCTGGGTGCCGTGGTGGCCAGCTTCTTCTTCCAGATCAGCGGCCTGCAACTGGCGATCAGCGCGGGCTTCGTGCTGTTCTCGTCGGTCTGCATCCTGTTCCAGACCAGCGCCATCATCCACGGCGGCGAGCGTAACTACATCATGGCGACCATCAGCCTGTATGTATCGATCTACAACCTGTTCGTCAGCCTGCTGCAGCTGTTTGGCATCATGGGTCGTGATGACTGATCGATGAGTTGGTGGTAACGGAAAGCCCGCTTCGGCGGGCTTTTTCGTGGGTGTTTGTGTGGGCCCTATCGCGGGGCGAGCCCGCTCCTACAAGTGCCGCGGCGTCGGTACCTGCGCGGCGAAGCACTACCCCTATGCCCCCGCGCCCCGTAGAATGCGCTCCTTTTTTCTTCCGGGGCAGCTTCCCATGAGTTCACTCGAACAAGGCCCAGGCGCGCAGGCGCCTGCCAACGAACTGGTTCTGGGCCTCGAAGACCGGCCACGGCTTTTGATCGGCCTGCTGGCGGCGTTGCAGCACCTGCTGGCGATCATCGTGCCGATCGTCACCCCGGGCCTGCTCATCTGCCAAGCCCTGGGCGTGTCGGCACGCGACACCAACCTGATCGTGTCCATGTCGCTGGTGATCTCCGGCATCGCCACCTTCGTCCAGTGCAAGCGCTTCGGGCCGTTTGGCGCGGGGCTGCTGATCGTCCAGGGTACCAGCTTCAACTTCGTCGGGCCGCTGATCGCCGGCGGCGCGCTGATGGTCAAGCAAGGCACGCCGGTCGAAGGCGTGATGGCGGCGATCTTCGGCGTGGTGATCGCCGGTTCGTTCGTGGAGATGGGCGTGTCGCGCATCCTGCCGTTCATCAAGCGCCTGATCACCCCGCTGGTGACCGGCATCGTCGTGCTGATGATCGGCCTGACCCTGATCAAGGTCGGTTTGATCAGCATGGGCGGTGGCTTCGCCGCGATGGGCAACGGCACTTTCGCCAATGGCGAGAACCTGCTGCTGTCGGGCGTGGTGCTGGCGATCATCGTGGTGCTCAACCGTATTCCACTGGTGTGGATGCGCAGCTGCGCCATCGTCATCGCGCTGGCAGTGGGTTACGCACTGGCCGGCTACCTGGGCCGCCTGGACTTCACGGGCATGCACGAGGCGGCGTTGTTCCAGGTGCCGGTGCCGCTGCACTTCGGCCTGGGCTTCTCCTGGGCGCTGTTCATCCCGATGCTGGTGATCTACCTGGTGACCTCGCTGGAAGCGATCGGTGACGTCACCGCCACCAGCAAGGTGTCGCGCCAGCCGGTCGAAGGCCCGGTGTGGATGCAACGGATCAAGGGCGGGGTGCTGGTCAATGGCGCCAACTCGCTGCTGGCCGGGCTGTTCAACACTTTCCCCAGCTCGATCTTCGCGCAGAACAATGGGGTCATCCAGCTGACCGGCATCGCCAGTCGGCATATCGGCCTCTGGATCGCCGTGATGCTGGTCCTGCTGGGGCTGTTCCCCAGCGTCGCCGGGGTAATCCAGGCAGTGCCGGAGCCAGTGCTCGGCGGCGCAGCCATGGTGATGTTCGGCGCGGTGGCCGCCTCGGGCATCAATATCCTCGCCAGCACCCGCCTTGACCGCCGCGCGCTGCTGATCATCGCCGTGTCCCTGGCCCTGGGCCTGGGTGTGGCGCAGGTGCCGGAGTTCCTCGCGCACATGCCAGCGGCGCTGCGCAACGTGCTGGAGTCGGGCGTGGCCACTGGCGGCATCTGCGCACTGGTGCTCAACTGGTTCCTGCCGGAGAGCCAGGAAAAAGCCTGACCGCCACCTGCCCGCCCAAAGAGCCCGCGCCCACAAGCCGCGGGCTTTTTGCTTTATCATGCGCGCATTCCCTTGCACGAGCTTTCCATGAAATTCGCCATTGCGGTCTTTTCCCCGGCCCATGCGCCCTCCTCGCGGCGTGCCTTGCGCTTCGCCGAGGCGGTGCTGGCCGGTGGGCATGAGATTGCCCGCCTGTTCTTCTATCAAGACGGGGTGCACAGTGCCTCGGTCAACATCGTCGCGCCTCAGGACGAAGTGGACGTGGCGGCGCAGTGGCGCGCCTTCGTCAACGACCATCGCCTGGACGCTGTGGTGTGCATCGCCGCGGCCCTGCGCCGGGGCGTGCTGGACGACAGCGAGGCCAACCGCTACCAACGCCCGGCAGTGAACCTGCCAGCGCCGTGGGAGCTGTCCGGCTTGGGCCAACTGCACGAGGCGGCGCAGGTTGCCGATCGCCTGGTCTGCTTCGGAGGCGATTGAGATGGCCAAGTCACTGTTGATCATCAGCCGCCAGGCCCCGTGGAATGGTCCCTCGGCCCGTGAAGCGCTGGACATCGCCCTGGCCGGCGGCGCCTTCGACCTGCCCCTGGGCATGCTGTTCCTCGATGACGGTGTGTTCCAGCTCGCCGGCGGCCAACAACCCACCGCCGTGCAACAGAAGAACCTCGCCGCCAACCTCCAGGCGCTGCCGATGTTCGGCGTTGAGGAACTGTTCGCCTGTGGCCACAGCCTCGCCGTGCGCGGTCTGGACGGCGATGCACTGGCGCTGCCGGTGCAAGTGCTCGATGACACGGCCCTGGCGGCCTTGATCGCCCGTTTCGACCAGGTGGTGACGCTCTGATGACGACCCTGCATGTAATCAGCCATTCGCCGTTCGGTGACGATCGCCTGGCCAGTTGCCTGCGCCTGCTCGGCGCCGACGATGGCCTGCTGCTGTGCGGCGACGCGGTCTACGCCCTGCGCGCCGGCAGCGAACCTCACCGACAGTTGCAGGCCGCCGCCCTGGGCGAGCGCCTGTACGCCCTCGATGAAGACCTGCAAGCCCGCGCCCTCACTGGCGACCTGGCCAAGGCCGTGGACTACCCCGCCTTCGTTGCGCTGTCATTGCACTTCGACAAGGTGAACAGCTGGCTATGAACACCCTGACCGTCGATGATCGCCTGATCGACCTGGACAAGGACGGCTTCCTGGTCGACCTGCAAGACTGGTCCCACGCCGTCGCCGAGGCCCTGGCCAGCCGCGAGGCCATTACCCTGACCGCCGACCACTGGGAAATCCTCGAACTGCTGCGCCAGTTCTATGCCGAGTACCAGCTGTCGCCGGCCACCCGTCCATTGATCAAGTACACCGCCCTCAAGCTGGGCACGGACAAGGGCAACAGCCCGCACCTGAACCGCCTGTTCAACGGCACCCCCGCCAAACTGGCTGCCAAGCTGGCGGGCCTGCCCAAGCCGACCAATTGCATATGACCGAACCTCGCCCGCTGCTCCTGCAAACCCCGGCCGAACACCCCTTCGCCGAATTCGTGCGCATCCTCGGCAAAGGCAAGCGCGGCGCGCGCGGCCTGACCCGCGAGGAGGCCCGCGCCGCCATGACCCTGCTGCTCGAAGGCAAGGTCGAGGACACCCAACTCGGTGCGTTCCTCATGCTGCTGCGGCACAAGGAAGAAAGCGCCGAGGAACTCGCCGGCTTCACCGAAGCCCTGCGCGCCCACTTGCAGGCGCCGCCAATCGCCGTGGACCTCGACTGGCCGAGCTACGCCGGCAAGAAGCGCCACCTGCCCTGGTACCTGCTGGCAGCGCGCTGCCTGGCCGGGAACGGCGTGCGCATCCTGATGCACGGCGGCGGCGCCCACACCGCCGGGCGGCTGTATACCGAGCAACTGCTGGCCCTGCTGGGCATTCCCTTGTGCCGTGACTGGCAAACCGTGGCCGACGCCCTGGAAGAGCGCCGACTGGCCTTCTTCCCCTTGCAGGACTGGGCGCCGCAGCTGCAACGGATGATCGACCTGCGCAACACCCTCGGGCTGCGCTCGCCGATCCACTCCCTGGCCCGCGTGCTCAACCCGTTATCGGCCCGCTGCGGCCTGCAAAGCATCTTCCACCCCGGCTACCAGGCCGTGCACCGCGAGGCCAGCCGCCTGCTCGGCGACCCGGCATTGGTCATCAAGGGGGACGGTGGCGAGATCGAGGTCAACCCGGATGTGGTCAGCCACCTTTACGGCACGGCCAACGGCGAAGCCTGGGACGAGGAATGGCCGGCCCTGAGCGCCCAGCGCCACGTCAAGCCGGCCAGCCTGGAGCCCACGCACCTGCTGGCGGTCTGGCGCGGCGAGGCCGAGGACAGTTACGGCGAGCTGGCGGTGGTGGCGACCATGGCCCTGGCCCTGCGCGGACTTGGCCAGGACCGCGAGCAGGCGTTCGAAACCGCGCAGCGCTACTGGGCACAACGTAAAACCATCGAGTAAACCGATCAGAACCTCGCAGTCTTTGCGCTATTCATTCGAACGGTTTTCCCTAGACTGGGCTCCAATGACAAACGATTGAGTTTCGAGGAGCGTTTCATGGGCCTTTTGATCGAAGGCCGCTGGCACGACCAGTGGTACCAGAACAGCAAGGACGGCGCCTTTCGCCGAGAAAACGCCCAGCGCCGCAACCCGCTGCCCACCCCCGAGGCGGGCCGCTACCACCTCTACGTGTCGCTGGCCTGCCCCTGGGCCCACCGCACCCTGATCGTGCGCGCGCTCAAGGGCCTGGAGCCGTTGATCGACGTTTCGGTGGTCAGTTGGTTGATGGGCGAGCACGGCTGGACCTTCGACAGCGAAACCGGCTCCACGGGCGACGCGCTCGATGGCCTGCAGTACCTACACCAGCGCTACACCGAGGACGATCCACGCTACACCGGCCGGGTCACCGTGCCCGTACTGTGGGACACGCAGGAAAAGCGCATCGTCAACAACGAATCGTCAGAGATCATCCGCCTGTTCAACAGCGCCTTCGACGAACTGACCGGCAACCGCCTGGACCTCTACCCCACACCGCTGCGCGCGACCATCGACGCGCTCAACGAGCGGATCTACCCGGCGATCAACAATGGCGTGTACCGGGCGGGCTTCGCCACTACCCAAGCGGCTTACGAGACGGCGTTCGATGAGGTGTTCACTGAGTTGGACCGGCTGGAACAGCTGCTCGACCAGCAACGCTACCTGGCCGGCGAATACCTGACCGAGGCCGATGTGCGGCTGTTCACCACGCTGGTGCGCTTCGATGCGGTGTATCACGGCCACTTCAAGTGCAACCTGCGGCGCCTGGCTGACTACCCGAACCTGTCCAACTGGCTGCGTGAGCTCTACCAATGGCCGGGAGTGGCAGGGACAGTGAACATGGAGCATATCCAGAAGCACTATTATCTGAGCCATAAGACCATCAACCCCAACGGCATCGTGCCTAAGGGGCCGTTGCAGGATCTCGGGCAAAGCCATGATCGGGCGCGGTTGCCTGGGCGGGGGATCTGGGAGCGGGATTGACAGGAGTCAGCACGGTACCTGTAGAGAGCGGGCTTGCCCCGCGATTGCGTCCCCCCAAGCACCCCAGCGGTGAGGGAACGAACGCAATCGCGAGGCAAGCCCGCGCCTGCAAGGGATAACGTATTGCTCAGGTGTCTTGCGAACCTTCGAACCACGCCAGCTTGTCGCGCAACTGCACCACCTCGCCGACGATCACCAAGGTCGGTGCATGCACCTCGTGTTGCGCCACGAGCGCCGGCAGGTCGGCCAGCGTGCCAGTGAACACCCGCTGGTTGCGCGTGGTGCCTTGCTGCACGAGCGCCGCCGGGGTGCTGGCCGCGCGGCCATGGCGGATCAGTTCGGCACAAATGGTCGGCAAGCCCACCAGCCCCATGTAGAACACCAGGGTCTGTGCCGGTGCCACCAGGTCATTCCAAGGCAGGTTGCTGGTGCCGTCCTTGAGGTGGCCGGTGACGAAGCGCACCGACTGGGCATAGTCGCGGTGGGTCAGCGGAATGCCGCCGTAGGCGGAACAGCCGCTGGCCGCGGTAATACCCGGCACAACCTGGAAGGGGATGCCCTCCTCGGCCAGTTCCTCGATTTCCTCGCCGCCCCGGCCGAAGATGAACGGGTCGCCGCCCTTCAGGCGCAATACGCGCTTGCCTTGACGGGCCAAATCAACCAGCAGGCGGTTGATCTGCTCCTGCGGCACGGCGTGATCGGCGCGGCGCTTGCCGACGTAGATGCGCTCGGCATCGCGCCGGCACATCTCGATGATGGCCGGGGCCACCAAGCGATCGTAAAGCACCACATCGGCCTGCTGCATCAGACGCAAGGCGCGGAAGGTCAACAGGTCCGGGTCACCCGGGCCTGCGCCGACCAGGTACACCTCACCGCCCTGCTGCACGGGCGCGCCGTCGACCAACGCCTGCAACAGCCGCTCGGCCTCGGCGCCCTGCCCGGCCAGTTGGCGCTCGGCGACCGGCCCTTGGAACACGGTCTCCCAGAACCCACGGCGCTGGTTGACGTCCGGGTACAAGGCCTTGACCTTGTCGCGAAAGCGCGCAGCCAGCCCGGCCAGCTCGCCATAAGCAGAGGGAATCCACGCCTCCAGCTTGGCGCGGATCAGGCGTGCCAGCACCGGCGCGTCACCACCGCTGGACACTGCCACCACCAGAGGCGAGCGGTCGACGATGGCCGGGAAGATCACCGTGCACAGGGCCGGGGCATCCACCACGTTGACCGGCAGGCTACGCGCCTGGGCGTCCGTCGAGACCTGGGCGTTGAGCGCCGGGTCGTCGGTGGCCGCGATCACTAGGCGGCAGCCGTCCAGGTCATCGACCTGGTAACCGCGCACCAAGACTTCTCCGCCGCCTTCCCTGGCCAGCGCGGCCAGCTGGCCGTCAACTTCCGGCGCGACCACGCGCAGCACGCTGCCGGCATCCGCCAGCAAACGCGCCTTGCGCAACGCGATCTCGCCACCGCCGACGACCAGCACCCGGCCACCCCGCAGCTTGTGGAACAGCGGCAGGTAGTTCATTTAGCGGATGACCTCGACACCGCCCATGTAGGGCTTGAGCACGTCCGGCACGCGAATCGAACCGTCGGCTTGCTGGTAGTTCTCCAGTACCGCCACCAGGGTACGGCCTACCGCCAGGCCCGAGCCATTGAGGGTGTGCACCAGTTCCGGCTTGCCGGTTTCCGGGTTGCGCCAGCGCGCCTGCATGCGGCGGGCCTGGAAGTCGCCGCAGTTGGAGCACGAGCTGATTTCGCGGAACTTGCCCTGGCTCGGCACCCACACTTCCAGGTCGTAGGTCTTCACGGCGCTGAAGCCCATGTCACCCGTGCACAGCGCCAGCACGCGGTACGGCAGCTCCAGTGCTTGCAGCACGCGCTCGGCGTTGGCGGTCAGGCCTTCGAGGGCCTCCATGGACTTCGACGGCTCGACGATCTGCACCATCTCGACCTTGTCGAACTGGTGCTGGCGGATCATGCCACGGGTGTCGCGGCCCGACGCACCGGCCTCGCTGCGGAAGCACGGGGTGTGGGCCACGAACTTGATCGGCAGTTGCTTGGCGTCGACGATCTCGCCGGCAACGATGTTGGTCAGCGACACTTCGGCGGTCGGGATCAGGTAGAAGTCGGCCTCGCCTTCGCGGCTGATCTTGAACAGGTCTTCCTCGAACTTCGGCAACTGGCCGGTGCCCTGCAGGGCCGGGGCTTGCACCAGGTACGGGGTGTAGGCTTCCTCGTAACCGTGCTCGCTGGTGTGCAGGTTGATCATGAACTGCGCCAGGGCGCGGTGCAGGCGGGCGATCGGGCCACGCAGCAGGGCAAAGCGGGCGCCAGAGAGCTTGGCGGCGGTCTCGAAGTCCAGGCCGCCGCTGATCTCACCCAGGGCCACGTGGTCCTTGATCTCGAAATCGAAGTCACGCGGGGTGCCCCAGCGGCGCACCTCGACGTTGGCCTCTTCGTCCGGGCCGACCGGCACGCTGGCGTCCGGCAGGTTGGGAATGGTCAGCACGATGCCGTCGAGCTCGGCCTGGATGGCGTCCAGCTCGACCTTGCCGGCGGCCAGCTCATTGGCCATGCGCTCGACGTCAGCCATCAGCGGGGCGATGTCCTCGCCCTTGGCCTTGGCCTGGCCGATCGATTTGGAACGGGCGTTACGCTCGGCCTGCAGCTGCTCGGTGCGGGTCTGCACCGACTTGCGGCGCTCTTCCAGGGATTCGATGCGCGCGACATCCAGGCTGAAGCCACGTGAGGCCAGGCGGTCCGCCACTTCCTGGAGTTGGCCGCGTAACAGTTTGGAATCGAGCATATCGTTCTCTCGTTGTGTGTATGTGTTGGTTCAGAATCTTGTCAGGGCCAGCCCCGCCCAGGTCGCCAGCAGCCCACCCATCACGCTGATGCCGGTGTAACCCAGGGCCAGCGGCAGTTGCCCGCTTTCGAGCAGGCGCACGGTGTCCAGCGAGAAGGACGAGAAAGTCGTCAGCCCTCCCAGGAAACCGACGATCAGCCCGGCGCGCAATTCGATTGGCGCCAGCGGCTTGTGCAGGAACAGACCATAGAGCAGGCCGATCAACAGGCAGCCGACCAGATTGACCGCCAGCGTACCGAGATAGAAGTGGCGTGGCCAGTGGGCCGTTACCCAATTGGCGGTAGCGAAGCGCAGCAAAGTGCCGACGATTCCGCCCGCACTGACGGCAGCGATAAGTGCGATCACGGTTTTCTCCGTTGCCGGGGGCTGTTGCGGTCCAGGTCGGCCAGGTGGCGCAGCTTCTCACCGATCTTCAGTTCCAGGCCGCGCGGCACCGGTTGGTAGTACTGGCGCGGTTCGAGCTGTTCGGGGAAATAGTCCTCGCCTGCGGCGTAGGCGTCCGGCTCGTCGTGGGCATAGCGGTATTCCTCGCCGTAGCCGAGCTGCTTCATCAGTTTGGTCGGGGCATTACGCAAGTGCAGCGGCACCTCCAGCGAGCCGTGCTCGGCAGCTTCGCGCATAGCGGCCTTGAAGCCCATGTACACGGCGTTGCTCTTCGGCGCGCAAGCGATGTAGGTGATGGCCTGCGCCACCGCCAGCTCGCCCTCCGGGCTGCCCAGGCGCTCCTGCACGTCCCAGGCCGACAGGCACAGGCTCAGGGCGCGGGGGTCGGCGTTGCCGATGTCTTCGCTGGCCATGCGCACCACCCGGCGGGCGATGTACAGCGGGTCGCAGCCGCCGTCGAGCATGCGCGCGTACCAATACAGCGCGGCATCGGGGTTGGAGCCGCGCACGGATTTGTGCAGCGCGGAAATCTGGTCGTAGAACGCCTCCCCGCCCTTGTCGAAGCGCCGACGGCTGTCGCCGAGCAGGCTCTGTAGCAACTCCACGTCGATCTCGCCGCCGTCGTCGGCCAGGTCCGAGGCGTTCTCGAGGAAGTTGAGCATGCGTCGGCCATCGCCATCCGCAGCAGCCATGAGCATCTGGAAGGCCTCGTCACCCACCCGCAACTGGTGCTTGCCCAGCCCGCGCTCCTCGCGCAGGGCACGGTCGACCAGCTTGCGCAGCGCCGCCTCGTCCAGGCTCTTGAGCACGTAGACCCGCGCCCGCGACAACAGCGCGTTGTTCAGTTCGAAGGAAGGGTTCTCGGTGGTCGCGCCGATGAAGATCAGCGTGCCGTCTTCAACGTAGGGCAGGAAAGCGTCCTGCTGGGACTTGTTGAAGCGGTGCACTTCGTCGACGAAGAGGATGGTGCGCCGGCCATACTGGGCCGCCTGCTGCTTGGCCACCTCGACCGCCTGACGGATCTCCTTGACCCCGGCCAGCACCGCCGAGACGGTTTCGAAGTGCGCGTCGCAGAACTGCGCCAACAACCGCGCCAGGGTGGTTTTGCCCACCCCGGGCGGGCCCCAGAAGATCATCGAGTGCAGCGCGCCCTGCTCCAGCGCCTCGCGCAGCGGCTTGCCGCGCGCCAGCAGGTGCTCCTGGCCAACGTACTCGTCCAGGTTGGACGGGCGCAGGCGCGCGGCCAGGGGCTGGGCGACGGGTTCGCTACGAAACAGGTCCATCACGCTCTCTCGTTACTCCTGGATGACGTCGGCGCCTTCCGGGATCTTGAACTGGAACTTGCTCGCCGGGATCGGCTCGTTGGCCTTGACCCCGTTGAACAGGATATTGGTGCGTTGGCCGACGCTGTCGATCAACTGCATGTCGTTGATCAAACCGCGGCGGAACGACACGCGCAGCGAGTCGAACAGGGTGTCCTTGGTTTTCGGTTTCAAGGTGAAGTCCATCACCTCGCCCTGTTCCTTGGAGACGATGTCGAAGCTCTGGCTGATCTTCGATACGTCACCGGACAGCAGCAGCGCCGGGGTCTGGCTCAGGCGCACGTCGAGCTTCTTGACGGTGGCCTGTTCCAGGTCCGGGTCCCACAGCGTGACCTTCTGCCCATCCGACACCACCACCTGCTCCTGCGGCGCGTCGGTGTGCCAGTAGAACAGGCCCGGGCGCTTGACCGCCATCTCGCCGTTGGTTTCCTGCAGGCTGGTGCCGCCAGCGTCCAGGGTCAGCTGGGAGAAACGGGCGGTGATGGTCTGGGACTTTTCCAGCAACTGGGTCAGGCGCTGCACATCTTGCTCGCCAGCCTGGGCCGACAGGCTGCCCAGTGCCAGGGCAGAAACCAACAGCATGCGAATCGCGCGCATGGGAATCCTCATTGAGCGTAAAAAAGCCGGGCGCCGCCGTTGGCGCCCGGCAGGAATGTATCAGTCGCGCGGGCCGCCGGGGGCGATCACTTCGCGCGAGCCGTTGCTGTTCATCGGGGTGACCACACCGGCCATCTCCATCGCCTCGATCATGCGCGCGGCGCGGTTGTAGCCGATCTTCAGTTTGCGCTGCACTGCGGAAATCGATGCCCGGCGGCTTTCCAGCACGAACTGCACGGCTTCATCGTACAGGGCGTCGGCTTCCGGGTCGTCGCCATCGCCGCCACCGCCGCTGCCACCGTCGAAGCCGCTACCGGCTTCCTCGACACCGTTGAGGATATCGTCGTTGTAGTCCGGCGCACCGCGCAATTTCCAAGCTTCCACCACACGGTGCACCTCGTCGTCGGAAACGAACGCGCCATGCACGCGGATCGGCAGGCTGGTGCCGGGCGGCATGTAGAGCATGTCGCCGTGGCCGAGCAACTGCTCGGCGCCACCCTGGTCGATGATGGTCCGCGAGTCGATCTTGCTGGACACCTGGAACGCCATGCGGGTCGGGATGTTGGCCTTGATCAGGCCGGTGATCACGTCCACCGACGGGCGCTGGGTGGCGAGGATCAGGTGGATGCCCGCAGCCCGCGCCTTCTGGGCGATACGGGCGATCAGCTCTTCGACCTTCTTGCCGACGATCATCATCATGTCGGCGAATTCGTCGACGATCACCACGATGGTCGGCAGGGTCTTCAGCGCTGGCGGCTCGTCGTCCATGCTCTCGCGGCGATACAACGGGTCATGGATGATCTCGCCGGCTTCCTGGGCGTCCTTGATCTTGCGGTTGAAGCCGGCCAGGTTGCGCACACCCATGGCCGCCATCAGCTTGTAGCGCCGCTCCATCTCGGCCACGCTCCAGCGCAAGGCGTTGGCGGCGTCCTTCATGTCGGTGACCACCGGGCAGAGCAGGTGCGGGATGCCTTCGTAGATCGACAGTTCGAGCATCTTCGGGTCGATCATGATCAGCCGTGCGTCTTCCGGGCCGGACTTGAACAGGATCGACAGGATCATCGCGTTGACGCCTACCGACTTACCGGAGCCGGTGGTACCGGCCACCAGCAAGTGGGGCATCTTGGCCAGGTCGGTGATCACCGGCTTGCCGCCGATGTCGTGGCCCAGAGCCAGCGCGACCGGCGACTTGGCATCGTCGTACTGCGCCGACGACAGCACCTCGGAGAAACGCACCATCTGGCGGTTCTCGTTGGGGATCTCGATGCCCACGGTGGTCTTGCCGGGGATCACTTCGACCACGCGCACGCTGGTTACCGCCAGGGAGCGCGCCAGGTCCTTGGCCAGGTTGGCGATGCGGCTGACCTTCACGCCTGCGGCGGGCTGGATTTCGTAGCGGGTGATCACCGGGCCCGGGTGGATCGAGTCCACCGCCACTTCGACGCCGAATTCCTTGAGCTTGATTTCCAGCAGGTGGCCGACACCGGCCAGGGACTCGGGCGAGTACTCGATCTTCTTCTGCTCGGCCGGGTCGAGGATGGAAATGGACGGCAAGGTGCCTTCCACGGCGCTGTCGACGAACAACGGCGCCTGTTTCTCCTTCATGACCCGCTTGCTCGGTTCCGGCGCCTTGACCGGCGCCGGCATGATCACCGGGGCCGGCTGCGCCTCGCGCTGCACGACATGCTTGGTCAGGGCCTCGTCGCGCTCGATGATCCGCTCGCGGGCCTTGACCTGCTCGCGCTTGTCGACCACTACCGGCGCCACCACTTCGTCGATCTGGTCGTCCACCTCACGCAACTGCGCCACCAGGCGCTTGCGTTCGTTGCGCGCCTCCCACCAGCGGTTGGCCGCGCCCTGCACCAGTTCGAACAGGTCTAGGGTGATCTTGCCGGTAAGGTCCATCACCTTGAACCACGACAGGTCGGTGAACACGGTCAGGCCGAACAGGAACAATGCGATGAACATCAGCGTGCTGCCCTGCACGTTGAGCAGGTTGCGCGCCAAGTCGCCAAGGCTCTCGCCCAAGGCGCCGCCAGCGGAGAACGGCAGGGTCGCTGGCGGATGGAAATGAATGTGCGCCAGGGCCGCGCCGGAAAGCACCAGGAACACCAGGCCGATCAGCCGCCAGGAAAACAGCCAACCGCTCCACTGCCAGGGCTGGTGGCGTTCGCGGAAGATCTGCCAGGTCTTGATCGCCAGCAGCAGAGGGAAGATGTAGGCGAAATAGCCAAGCACCATGAACAGGATGTCGGCGAAATAGGCGCCGGCGCGACCGGCGGCGTTCTGCACCTGGTCGATATTGCTGGTGTGGCTGAAGCTGGGGTCTTCCTTGTCGTAGGTCAGCAGCGCCATCCACAGGTACAGGCACAGCGCACCGACGGCGATCAGCGCGCCTTCCTTGAGGCGGTAATGCAGTTGCTGGCGCCACAATGGCACCGGCAAGGGGCTCGGGGTTGCGGTGGATTTCTTCAAAACGCGTCTATTCCTGCGCTCGCTGCGCGTTAAATAGTGTTCGGGCACTCGATGGCCGACAAGCCACTACTTTTAACATTACTGCCCGCCAGCCGCCATGGCGGCACGCCGCATGGGGCGTGAACGGAGGGCCGATTTCCATGGGTGCAATTTGAGCATGCATTTTGTTCTGTGACAAAGGCTTATGCTGTATTTTTGCACAGGTATGACAGCAACGACGCCGGTTGGTGCCGAAGGTTTCATGAACACCGCGAATAACGAAGGGCGACACCATGCCTGTGGGAGCGAGCCAACTCCGCGATGAGGCACGCCCGACACGCCAATACCGCCGAACATTGACCTGCCACCCCCATCGCGCCATGCTGCCCCCACTCCCCTCCCCCACCACCGAACGATCATGCTCACCTGGCTGACCCGCGACTCCCTGACCTTCCCACCCCTGGAAAAAGCCCTGCACGAGCCCAACGGCCTGCTCGCCGCCGGCGGCGACCTGAGCCCCGAACGCCTGGTCAGGGCGTACCGCCATGGCTGCTTCCCTTGGTACCAGGATGGCCAACCGATTCTCTGGTGGTCGCCCGACCCACGCACCGTGCTGTTCCCCGACGAACTGCACGTTTCGCGCTCGCTGGCCAAGGTGATCCGCCAGGGGCGCTTCCAGGTGAGCTTCGACACCGACTTCCCCGCGGTGATCGCCGCCTGCGCCGCGCCCCGCGACTACGCCGACGGCACCTGGATCACCGATACCCTGCGCGCCGCCTACTGCCAACTGCACCAGCTCGGCATCGCCCATTCGGTGGAAGTGCGCGAGAGCGGCGAACTGGTCGGCGGACTCTACGGCCTGGCCATGGGCCGGTTGTTCTTTGGCGAATCCATGTTCAGCCGCGCCGACAACGCCTCCAAGGTCGGTTTCGCCACCCTGGTCGAGCACCTGAAGCAAGCCGGTTTCGTGCTGATCGACTGCCAGATGCCGACACAGCACCTGCACAGTTTCGGCGCCCGCGCCATCGGTCGCCGGCAGTTCGCCGACTACCTGGCACGCTACCTGGACCAACCCTGCGACGTGGCCTGGGTTCGCTAGGCGAGTTCCCTGAGCTGGCTTACACTTAAGGCAAAGTCTCACCGAAGGGGTTGATCATGACAGAGCTGGCGCGCTTGAAGTTCTATGCCACTCAACCCCACTCCTGCAGCTACCTGCCGCAGGAGCAGGCCACCACGCTGTTTCTCGACCCCAGCCAGCCGATGGACGTGCACGTTTATGCCGACCTTTCGGAAATGGGCTTTCGCCGCAGCGGAGACCACCTGTACCGCCCACACTGCCAGAACTGCAATGCCTGCGTGCCGGCGCGCATCCCTGCCGCACGCTTTCTTCCCAACCGCCAGCAGCGGCGCATCCTCAAGCGCAACGCCGACCTGACCGTGACCGCCGCGCGCCCGGCATTCACGGAAGAGTACTTCGACCTGTACCGGCGCTACATCGAACAGCGCCATGCCGATGGCGACATGTACCCGCCAAGCCGCGACCAGTTTTCCACCTTCCTGGTGCGCGACCTGCCGTTCTGCTGGTTCTACGAGTTCCGCCAGGAAGGCCGCCTGCTGGCGGTGGCAGTGTGCGACCTGCTGCCCAATGGCCTGTCAGCGGTCTACACCTTCTACGAGCCCGATGAAGAGCGCCGCAGCCTGGGCCGCTACGCCATCCTCTGGCAGATCACCGAAGCCCTGCGGCAGAACCTTGACGCGGTCTACCTCGGTTACTGGATCAAGAACTGCAAGAAGATGAACTACAAGACCCAGTACCGCCCCATCGAATTGCTGATCAACCAGCGCTGGGTCACCCTCAATTGAAAGCATTGGCTTGAAACACAGTTTTCGGGCATAATCCACGCCACTTTTTTTGCCCGGTGCAGTCGTGCGTCGGGCCATCACTGGATACCGAGGGCTTTACTGCATGTCGAAAGAAGACAGCTTCGAAATGGAAGGCACTGTCGTCGACACCCTGCCCAACACCATGTTCCGCGTGGAGTTGGAAAACGGGCACGTCGTTACCGCGCACATCTCCGGCAAGATGCGCAAGAACTACATCCGTATTCTCACTGGCGACAAGGTCCGCGTTGAACTGACGCCATACGACCTGAGCAAGGGCCGCATCACCTACCGTGCGCGCTAAGCTCCAGCCATGAAAAAGCCCGGCCAATGCGCCGGGCTTTTTTGTGGGTTTTTGAAAGCATCGCGGGGCAAGCCGGATCGCCGCACCGGCTTGCCCCGCGACAGGGCCGCAACGCGACCCCATTCTCTTACGCCACTTCGGCCGTGGTCTCGAAATCGAACACCAGCTCGCCATCGCGCAGGTCGATATGCACCACGCCGCCATGCTCGGACAGCTCGCCGAACAGGATCTCCTCGGCCAACGGCCGCTTGATCTTGTCCTGGATCAGCCGCGCCATCGGCCGCGCGCCCATCTGCACATCGTAGCCCGAGGCCGCCAGCCAACCGCGCGCGGCATCGCTGACTTCCAGCAACACGCGCTTGTCTTCCAGTTGCGCCTGCAGTTCGATGAGGAACTTGTCGACGATGCTCTTGATCGTCTCGTGGCTCAGGCGGCCGAACTGGATGATGGTGTCCAGACGGTTGCGGAACTCCGGCGTGAAGCTCTTGCGAATAACCTCCATGGCGTCGGAAGTGTGGTCCTGCTGGGTGAAACCGATCGAGGCCCGCGCGGCGGTCTCGGCACCGGCGTTGGTGGTCATGATCAGGATCACGTTGCGGAAGTCCGCCTTGCGCCCGTTATTGTCGGTCAGGGTGCCGTGGTCCATCACCTGCAGCAGCAGGTTGAAGACTTCCGGGTGGGCCTTCTCGATTTCATCGAGCAGCAGCACGCAGTGAGGTTGCTTGGTGATCGCCTCGGTCAACAGGCCGCCCTGGTCGAAACCGACATAGCCGGGTGGCGCACCGATCAAACGCGAGACGGTGTGCCGCTCCATGTACTCGGACATGTCGAAGCGCACCAGCTCGACACCCAGCGCCTTGGCCAGTTGCCGTGCCGCCTCGGTCTTGCCCACGCCGGTAGGGCCGGCGAAGAGGAACGAGCCGACCGGCTTGTCCGGCGACTTCAGCCCGGCGCGCGACAGCTTGATCGCGGTGGCCAACGAGTCGATCGCCGCATCCTGACCGAACACGGTCAGCTTCAGGTCACGCTCCAAGTTGCGCAGCAGCTCCTTATCGGAACTGGTGACGTGTTTTGGCGGGATCCGCGCGATCTTGGCGACGATATCCTCGACCTGCGGCACGTCGATGCGCTTGACCCGACTGCTTTCGGGCTGCAGGCGCTGGTAGGCGCCGGCTTCATCGATCACGTCGATGGCCTTGTCGGGCATGTGCCGATCGTTGATGTAGCGGGCGGCCAGCTCGGCAGCGGCACGCAGCGCCTCATCGCTGTACTCGATGTTGTGGTGCGATTCGAAGCGCCCCTTCAGGCCACGCAGGATGCCCACGGTGTCCTCGACCGACGGCTCGGTGACGTCGACCTTCTGGAAGCGCCGCGCCAAGGCGCGATCCTTCTCGAAGATGCCGCGAAATTCCTGGAAGGTGGTCGAGCCGATGCAACGGATGTCCCCGGACGACAGCAGCGGCTTGAGCAGGTTGGAGGCGTCCATCACCCCCCCGGACGCCGCGCCGGCACCAATGATGGTGTGGATCTCATCGATGAACAGGATCGCCTGCGGGCGTTTTTTCAGCTCGCCGAGCAACGCCTTGAAACGCTTCTCGAAATCGCCGCGGTACTTGGTACCAGCCAGCAGCGCACCAAGGTCGAGCGAGTAGACGACGCTTTGCGCCAGCAGGTCCGGGACCTGGCCGTCGACGATGCGCTTGGCAAGGCCCTCGGCGATGGCGGTCTTGCCGACACCGGCCTCGCCGACCAGCAGCGGGTTGTTCTTGCGCCGGCGCGCGAGGATCTGCGCAACGCGCTCGACCTCTTGCTCACGCCCCACCAGCGGGTCGATGCGCCCGGCCCGCGCCAGTTCGTTGAGGTTGCTGGCATAGGCGTCCAGCGGGTTGCTCGACGAAGACGACTCACCGCCCTCCTCGTCCTGCATGTCCTGGTCGTTTTCGGTGTGCGGGCCATGGCCCGGCACCTTGGAGATCCCGTGGGCGATGTAGTTGACCACGTCGATGCGGGCCACGCTCTGCTGCTTGAGCAGGAACACGGCCTGGCTTTCCTGCTCGCTGAAGATCGCCACCAGCACGTTGGCGCCGGTCACTTCACGCTTGCCGGAACTCTGCACATGGAACACGGCGCGCTGCAGCACGCGCTGGAAACCCAGGGTCGGCTGGGTCTCGCGGTCCTCGTCATGCACGGGGATCAACGGGGTGGTGGAATCGATGAACTCCTGCAGGTCGTGCTTGAGCTTGTCGAGATTGGCGCCACAGGCGCGCAGAACGGTCGCGGCAGCCTCATTGTCAAGGAGTGCCAGCAGCAGGTGCTCGACGGTCATGAACTCATGACGCTTCGAGCGGGCTTCCTTGAAGGCAAGATTGAGGGTGACTTCGAGCTCGCGGTTTAACATAGCTTCACCTCATACCCAAGTGGTCGGCGATTAACCGTCCTTCTCGATTTCACAGAGTAGCGGATGCTGGCTTTCACGGGCGTATTGGTTGACCTGCATGGCCTTGGTCTCGGCGATGTCACGGGTAAACAATCCGCACACTGCCCGCCCCTCGGTATGGACGGTCAGCATGATCTTGGTCGCCAGCTCGCGGTTCAAATTGAAGAACGTCTCGAGCACTTCGACGACGAAATCCATCGGTGTGTAGTCATCGTTGAACAAAACCACCTTATACATCGGTGGAGCCTGCAGGATCGGCTTGGCTTCCTGCACCGCCAGACCTGCGCCGTCGTCCTGATCGGACTGCGGGCTATCCTGATTGAATGTTAGACGAATCTGCCTGAGTGCATGCATGGAAAGAATTTCATCATATCGACAGGTTAAGGTTGTGGATTGACCGCGAGGTCCTGATCGGCGCGGCCGCCGCCTGACCTTGACTATCGGCAAAACGGTGTTACAACCAATAAGAACCCACCGTGGTCGATAAAGATCCGCGCAGTCAACCAGATTTTTCGCATGGTTCGTATGCGGATGAAGTGGATGATACTCCAGTGATGGAGTCCTTTGCAGAGGGACATAGGGATGGCGAGCGGTAAAGTCAAGTGGTTCAACAATGCCAAGGGCTATGGGTTCATCAACGAAGACGGTAAGGACGAGGATCTGTTCGCCCATTATTCGACCATCCAGATGGACGGATACAAGACCTTGAAGGCTGGCCAACAGGTGACCTTCGATATCGTCCAGGGCCCCAAGGGCAAGCACGCCGTGAATATCGCGCCGCCTGGCGCCAGCGCAATCGAGTCCAAAGCCCCCGCTGCGGCCAGCACCGCCCAGGCTTGACCGACCACCGGCAACAATGAAACCGGCCAACCCTTTGCAGGGCTGGCCGGTTTTGCTTTGCCTCACATGTGCTTGATCATTTCATCGCCAAAGCCCGAACTACCCACCAGCTTGGCGCCCTCCATCAGCCGCTCGAAGTCGTAGGTGACGGTCTTGGCGGCGATGGCGCCGTTGGTGCCCTTGATGATCAGGTCGGCGGCCTCGGTCCAGCCCATGTGCCGCAGCATCATCTCGGCCGAGAGGATCACCGACCCCGGGTTGACCTTGTCCTGCCCGGCGTACTTCGGCGCGGTGCCGTGGGTGGCCTCGAACATCGCCACGGTATCCGACAGGTTGGCGCCCGGCGCGATACCGATGCCACCGACCTCCGCCGCCAGGGCATCGGAGAGATAGTCGCCATTGAGGTTGAGGGTGGCGATCACGTCATATTCGGCCGGGCGCAGCAGGATCTGCTGGAGCATGGCGTCGGCGATGGCGTCCTTGACGACGACCTCGCGGCCGGTCCTCGGGTTCTTGAACGTCATCCAAGGGCCACCATCGAGCAACTGGGCGCCGAACTCATCGCGCGCCACCTCGTAGCCCCAGTCCTTGAAAGCACCCTCGGTGAATTTCATGATGTTGCCCTTGTGCACCAGGGTCAGCGACTCGCGGTCGTTGTCCACCACGTACTGCAGGGCCTTGCGCACCAGGCGTTTGGTGCCCTCGCGGGAAACCGGCTTGACGCCGATGCCGCAGTCCTGGTCGAAGCGGATCTTGGTGACGCCCATTTCCTCCTTGAGGAACTTGATCACCTTGTTCGCCTCGGGCGAACCGGCCTTCCACTCGATGCCGGCGTAGATGTCCTCGGAGTTCTCGCGGAAGATCACCATGTCGACATCGCCAGGCTTCTTCACCGGGCTCGGCACGCCTTGGAACCACAGCACCGGGCGCAGGCACACGTACAGGTCCAACTGCTGGCGCAGGGCCACGTTGAGCGAACGGATACCGCCGCCGACCGGCGTGGTCAGCGGGCCCTTGATCGACACCACATAGTCGCGCACCGCATCCAGGGTTTCCTGGGGCAACCAGGTGTCCTGGTCATAGACCTGGGTGGCCTTTTCACCCGCGTACACCTCCATCCAGGCGATCTTGCGCTTGCCGCCATAGGCCTTCTGCACCGCGGCGTCGACCACTTTGATCATCACCGGCGAAACATCCACGCCGATGCCGTCGCCTTCGATGTAGGGAATGATCGGGTTGTCGGGAACGTTGAGCGAATGGTCTGCATTGACGGTGATCTTGGCGCCTTCCGTCGGAACCTTGATTTTCTGGTATCCCATGCTTGCACTACTCCGCTGTCGGGTGTGATTGGACATCGTGCGATCCACTGAGCCTAAACCACATCCGCCGACCTGCAAGCCAAGCGGGCGTCGCGCCTCCCGGCCTGCGGCATCACGCCACATTGCCCGTACATCTTTGGTCTTATAAAGGCGCCGATATCACTTGGCCTTGCTGATTAGCCCAAAGGGTTTGATATACTCCGGCGCTGACCGCAGGGTCATCGGGGCGAACCCTTGGAAAACGCGGCTCGCCCTCGGCCAACGAATGGCCAAGAAGCCTGGGTTGTTACCGCAGCTCAGCAATTTGACGCTCGACTGATGCATCCACCATCACCGCTCGCAGCCTCTCGACCATCCGCTCATGGCGTCGCCAGGGCGAAGCGCCTACCCTGCGCACCTCGAGACTCGAGTACGCTCAGCACATAGAGAGTTAACCCGCATGCCCACCCGTTCCAAGATCATCTATACCTTCACCGACGAAGCCCCCGCCCTCGCCACCTACTCACTGCTGCCGATCATCGAAGCGTTCACCGCAAGCGCCGACATCGCCGTTGAAACCCGCGACATCTCCCTGGCCGGTCGTATCCTCGCGGCATTCCCGGAGCAACTGGGCGCCGAGAAGCAGGTAGGCGATCACCTGGCGGAACTGGGCCAGCTGGCCACCACGCCGGAAGCCAACATCATCAAGCTGCCGAACATCTCGGCGTCGGTCCCGCAGCTGAAGGCGGCGATCAAGGAACTGCAGGCCAAGGGTTTCAACATCCCTGACTACGCCGACGAGCCGGCCAGCGCCGAAGAGAAAGAATCCCGCGCGCGCTATGACCGCATCAAGGGCAGCGCCGTGAACCCGGTGCTGCGCGAAGGCAACTCCGACCGCCGCGCCCCGCTGTCGGTCAAGAACTACGCGCGCAAGCACCCGCACAAGATGGGCGCCTGGGCCGCAGACTCCAAGTCGCACGTGGCCCACATGACCCAGGGCGACTTCTACGGCAGCGAGAAGGCCGCGCTGATCGAGGCTGACGACAGCCTGCGCATCGAACTGGTCGAGAAGAACGGCACCACCACCGTCCTGAAAGAAAAGACCGCCGTCAAGGCCGCCGAAGTCATCGACTGCGCCACCCTGAGCCGCAAGGCCCTGAAAGCCTTCATCGCCGAGCAGATCGCCGATGCCAAGGCCTCGGGCGTGCTGCTGTCGGTGCACCTGAAAGCCACCATGATGAAGGTCTCCGACCCGATCATGTTCGGCGTCATCGTCGAGGAATTCTACGGCGAAGTCCTGGCCAAGCACGCGACCGCCCTGGCCGAAGTAGGCTTCAACGCCAACAACGGCATCGGCGACCTGTACGCCCGCATCAAGGACCTGCCAAGCGACAAGCAGGCCGAGATCGAAGCCGACATCCAGGCCCTGTACGCCGAGCGTCCGGCCCTGGCCATGGTCAACTCCGACAAGGGCATCACCAACCTGCACGTGCCGAGCGACGTGATCGTCGACGCCTCGATGCCGGCGATGATCCGTGACTCGGGCAAGATGTGGAACACCGCGGGCGAGCTGCAAGACGCCAAGGCGATCATCCCCGACCGCTGCTACGCCGGCATCTACCAGGCCACCATCGAAGACTGCAAGCAGCACGGCGCCTTCGACCCAACCACCATGGGCAGCGTGCCGAACGTCGGCCTGATGGCGCAGAAGGCCGAAGAATACGGCTCCCACGACAAGACCTTCCAGGTCAAGGCCGACGGCGTCGTGCGCGTGGTCGATGGCAAGGGCAACGTCGTGCTGGAGCAGCACGTCGAAGCGGGTGACATCTTCCGCATGTGCCAGACCAAGGACGCGCCGATCCAGGACTGGGTCAAGCTGGCCGTCAACCGCGCCCGCCTGAGCAACACCCCGGCGGTGTTCTGGCTGGACCCGGCCCGTGCCCACGACGGCGTGATGATCGAGAAGGTACAGACCTACCTGAAGGATCACGACACCACTGGCCTGGACATCCGCGTCCTGGCCCCGGTCGACGCCATCAAGTTCTCCCTGGCCCGCATCCGCGAAGGCAAGGACACCATCTCGGTGACCGGCAACGTGCTGCGCGACTACCTGACCGACCTGTTCCCGATCATGGAACTGGGCACCAGCGCCAAGATGCTGTCGATCGTCCCGCTGATGAACGGCGGTGGCCTGTTCGAGACCGGCGCCGGCGGTTCGGCACCGAAGCACGTGCAGCAGTTGGTCGAAGAGAACTTCCTGCGCTGGGACTCGCTGGGTGAATTCCTGGCCCTGGCCGCTTCCCTGGAGCACCTGGGCGAGACCTACGACAACCCGCGCGCCAAGGTCCTGGCCAACACCCTGGACCAGGCCACCGGCAAGTTCCTCGACACCAACAAGTCGCCTTCGCGCAAGGTCGGCGGCATCGACAACCGCGGCAGCCACTTCTACCTGACCCTGTACTGGGCCCAGGCCCTGGCCGCCCAGAGCGACGACGCCGCCCTGCAAGCGCGCTTCGCCCCGCTGGCCAAGACCCTGACCGAGAACGAAGCGACCATCGTCGCCGAGCTCAACGCCGTCCAGGGCAAGCCGGCCGACATCGGTGGCTACTACGCCCCGGATGCCGAGCTGACCGCCAAGGTGATGCGCCCAAGCCAGACCCTGAACAGCGCGATCGCCGCCCTGTAAGGTTCGCTTGACGTAACAGCACAAACCCCGGCCACGCACCGGGGTTTGTGTTTTTCAGAGCCTGCCCTCCCTGCAGGAGCGGGCCGCTTCATGGAGAGGTTCATGACCTGGCAACCGCACATCACCGTCGCCACCATCGTCGAACAGGATGGCCGCTTCCTCTTCGTCGAAGAGTTCAAGGCCGGCCAGCACGTCTTCAACCAACCCGCCGGCCACCTGGAGGCCAACGAGACGCTGCTCCAGGCCGCCCTGCGCGAAACACTCGAGGAAACCGCCTGGGAAGTCGAGCTCACCGGCGTGGTCGGCATCTACCTGTACACCGCCCCCAGCAACGGCGTGACCTACCAGCGCATCTGCTTCGCCGCCCGCCCCCTGCGCCACCACCCCGAGCGCGCGCTGGACAGCGACATCACCCGCGCCGTGTGGCTGACCCGCGACGAACTGCTGGCCGACCCCGCGCGCTGGCGCAGCGAACTGGTGCCACGCTGTCTCGACGACTACCTCAACGGCCCGTTGCACAGCCTGGCCCTGCTGCGCGACTGACGCGCGGCCAGCGTCCTGATAGAATCGGAATTTTTCCCCCAGATCTCCATCGGTAGCCATGACCAGCCCAGTACTCAAAGACCCCGCCAAGACCCGCGTCATCGTCGGCATGTCCGGCGGCGTGGACTCTTCCGTCTCCGCCCTCCTGCTCCTGGAGCAGGGCTACCAGGTGGAAGGGCTGTTCATGAAGAACTGGGAAGAAGACGACGGCACCGAATACTGCACCGCCCGCGAAGACCTGGCCGACGCCCAGGCCGTGTGCGACCGCATCGGCATCAAGCTGCACACCGCCAACTTCGCGGCCGAGTACTGGGACAACGTGTTCGAGCACTTCCTCGAGGAATACAAGGCCGGCCGCACGCCGAACCCGGACATCCTCTGCAACCGCGAAATCAAGTTCAAGGCGTTCCTCGACTACGCCCTGTCGCTGGGCGCCGACCTGATCGCCACCGGCCACTACGTGCGCCGCCGCGACACCGGCGACCTCACCGAACTGCTCAAGGGCCTGGACCCGAACAAGGACCAGAGCTACTTCCTGCACGCCGTGGGCGGCGCGGAAATCGCCCGCACCCTGTTCCCGGTCGGCGAACTGGAAAAGCCCGAGGTGCGCGCCATCGCTGAGAAACACGGCCTGGCCACCGCCAAGAAGAAGGACTCCACCGGCATCTGCTTCATCGGCGAACGTCGCTTCAGCGACTTCCTCAAGCAGTACCTGCCGGCCCAGCCGGGCGAGATCCAGACCACCGACGGTGAAGTGATCGGCCAGCACCACGGCCTGATGTACCACACCATCGGCCAGCGCCAGGGCCTGGGCATCGGCGGCCTGAAAGACGCCGGCGACGAGCCGTGGTACGTACTGGAGAAAGACCTGTCGCGCAACGTGCTGGTGGTCGGCCAAGGCAACGAGCACCCTTGGTTGTTCTCCCGTGCGCTGCTGGCCTCGGAAATCTACTGGGTCAACCCGGTCGACCTGTCCACGCCGCGCCGCCTCAGCGCCAAGGTGCGCTATCGCCAGGGCGACCAGGCCTGCACCCTGGAGCGCAGCGCCGACGGCTACCGCGCCGTGTTCGACGAACCGCAGCGCGCCGTGACCCCGGGCCAGTCGGTGGTGTTCTATGACGGCGAGGTGTGCCTGGGCGGCGGCGTGATCGAGACCGCCGAGCCCTGGAGCCCGCGCGCATGAGCAACCTCAACGAACAACTGGTCGCCCTGGGCGGTGTGTTCCAGGCCGCCGTGCTGGTAGACCGCATCGCCCGCACCGGCCAGGCCAGCGAGGCCAACATCGGTTGCATGCTCGGCAGCCTGCTGGTGCGCGACCCCAAGGACACCCTGGAGGTGTTCGGCGGTGACGACCTCAACCTGCGCGACGGCTACCGCGCGCTGGTTGGCGCCCTGGAGCGCGACCCCAGCAGCCTGCAACGCGAGCCGCTGCGCTACGCCCTGTCGATGCTGGGCCTGGAGCGCCAGTTGGCCAAGCGTGGCGACATGCTCGACACCATTGGCAAGCGCTTGCCGCAGATCCAGTCCCAGGCCGAGCATTTCGGCCTGGTTCACGAAAACGTCATCGCTTCCAGCGGAGCCTTGTACCAGGACACCCTGAGCACCCTGCGCCAGCGCATCCAGGTGCATGGCGACATGCGCTTCCTGCAGCAGGCCAGCAACGCGTCGAAGATCCGCGCCCTGCTGCTGGCCGGCATCCGCGCCGCGCGCCTGTGGCGCCAGCTGGGCGGACACCGCTGGCAGCTGGTATTCAGCCGCCGCAAGCTGCTCAACGAACTGTACGACATGATGCGCGCGCCCTCCTGAGCGCGCGCCACACCCCCTGTGGGAGCGGGCTCGCCCCGCGTTGCGCCGGTGAATCCAACACCGCAATCGCCGGACAACCCCGCTCCCACAGGGGCCACCACCGTTTCAAAAGGCCCGACCTTTGGTCAGCCAACCGACCCGGGCGCAATTTTCATGTATGATATGCGCCCTTCCAAAAGCCTGACTGCCCGAGAACACCCCATGCAGCTCTCCTCGCTCACTGCGGTTTCCCCTGTAGATGGCCGCTATGCCGGCAAAACCCAGGCCTTGCGCCCTATCTTCAGCGAATACGGCCTGATCCGTTTCCGCGCCCTGGTCGAGGTCCGCTGGCTGCAGCGCCTGGCCGCCCACCCGCAGATCGGCGAAGTGCCGGCGTTCTCCGCCGAAGCCAACGCCCTGCTCGACGCCCTGGCCAGCGACTTCAAGCTCGAGCACGCCGAACGCGTGAAAGAGATCGAACGCACCACCAACCACGACGTCAAGGCCATCGAGTACCTGCTCAAGGAGCAGGCCGCCACGCTGCCGGAGCTGGCCAAGGTCAGCGAGTTCATCCACTTCGCCTGCACCAGCGAGGACATCAACAACCTGTCCCACGCGCTGATGCTGCGCGCCGGTCGTGACGACGTGCTGCTGCCGCTGATGCGCCAGATCGCCGAGGCCATTCGCGCCCTGGCCCACCAGCACGCCGACGTGCCGATGCTGTCGCGCACCCACGGCCAACCGGCTTCGCCGACCACCCTGGGCAAAGAGCTGGCCAACGTCGTCTACCGCCTGGAGCGCCAGATCGCCCAAGTGGCCGCCGTGCCGCTGCTGGGCAAGATCAACGGCGCCGTGGGCAACTACAACGCCCACCTGTCGGCCTACTCGCAAATCGACTGGGAAGCCAACGCCCGCGCCTTCATCGAGGACGAGCTGGGTCTGGTGTTCAACCCGTACACCACGCAGATCGAGCCGCACGACTACATCGCCGAGCTGTTCGACGCGATCGCCCGCTTCAACACCATCCTGATCGACTTCGACCGCGACGTCTGGGGCTACATCTCCCTGGGCTACTTCAAGCAGAAGACCGTCGCCGGCGAAATCGGCTCCTCGACCATGCCGCACAAGGTCAACCCGATCGACTTCGAGAACTCCGAAGGCAACCTGGGTATCGCCAACGCGCTGTTCCAGCACCTGGCCAGCAAGCTGCCGATCTCGCGCTGGCAGCGCGACCTGACCGACTCCACCGTGCTGCGCAACCTGGGCGTGGGCTTCGCCCATAGCGTCATCGCCTACGAAGCCAGCCTGAAAGGCATCGGCAAGCTGGAAGTCAACGAAGCGCGCATCGCCGCCGACCTGGACGCCTGCTGGGAAGTGCTGGCCGAGCCGATCCAGACCGTTATGCGCCGCTTCAATATCGAGAACCCCTACGAGAAGCTCAAGGAACTGACGCGCGGCAAGGGCATCACCCCTGAAGCGCTGCTGACCTTCATCGACGGCCTGGACATGCCGGCCGAAGCCAAGGCCGAGCTCAAGCAACTGACCCCGGCCAGCTACATCGGCAACGCGGCGGCCCAGGCCAAACGCATCTGAGCCTGACCACGCGGTTGAACGCCCGGCTCAGCCGGGCGTTTTTATTCCCGGATGAAAATTACGTTTTTTCAATAGGTTGAACATGAATCCTGATACTCCACTGCAGCTGCTGGGTGGCCTGACGGCCCGCGAATTCCTCCGCGACTACTGGCAGAAGAAGCCCCTGCTGGTGCGCCAGGCCTTCCCCGACTTCGAAAGCCCCATCGACCCGGACGAGCTGGCCGGCCTGGCCCTGGAGGAGGAGGTCGAGTCGCGCTTGATCCTCGAGCACGGCGAGCGCCCGTGGGAGCTGCGCCGCGGCCCCTTCGAGGAAGACGCTTTCGCCGAGCTGCCGGAGCGTGACTGGACCCTGCTGGTGCAAGCGGTGGACCAGTTCGTGCCTGAGGTGGCCGAGCTGCTGGAGCACTTCCGTTTCCTGCCCAGCTGGCGCATCGACGACGTGATGATCAGCTTCGCCGCCCCCGGTGGCAGCGTCGGCCCACACTTCGACAACTACGACGTGTTCCTGCTGCAAGGCCACGGCCAGCGCAACTGGAAGATCGGCCAGGTGTGCGACAGCGACAGCCCGCTGCTCGAGCACGCCGACCTGCGCATCCTCGCCGACTTCGAGCAGAGCGAGGAATGGACCCTGGAGCCGGGCGACATGCTCTACCTGCCGCCGCGCCTGGCCCACTACGGCGTGGCCGTGGACGACTGCCTGACCTACTCGGTGGGCTTCCGCGCGCCTAGCGCCGCCGAAGTGCTGACCCACTTCACCGACTTCCTCAGCCAGTTCCTGCCTGATGAAGAGCGCTACAGCGATGCCGACGCCCAGCCAGTCAGCGACCCGCACCAGATCCAGCACGACGCCCTCGACCGCCTCAAGGCGCTGCTCACCGAACACATGGGCGACGAGCGCCTGCTGCTGACCTGGTTCGGCCAGTTCATGACCGAGCCACGCTACCCCGAGCAGGTCAGCGGCGAGGAGCTGAGCGAAGAAGACCTGGTCGACAGCCTGGAACAAGGCGCGATCCTGATCCGCAACCCGAGCGCGCGCATGGCCTGGTCGGAGGTCGATGACAACCTGCTGCTGTTCGCCAGCGGCCAGAGCCGCTTGCTGTCGGGCCACCTGCGCGACCTGCTGAAGCTGATCTGCGCCGCCGACGCCCTGCACATCGAAAACCTGGCGCAGTGGCTGGAAGATGAAGAAGCCCTGACCCTGGTATGCCAACTGGTCAAGCAAGGAAGCTTGGGATTTGCCAATGAATAAGATCAGCGTTCGCCTCGCCGACTGGCACAAAGACAACGCCGACATCCACCGCATCCGCAGCGCCGTGTTCGTCGCCGAACAGCACGTGCCGCCGGAGTTGGAGTTCGATGCCGAGGACCCCACCGCCGTGCACTTCCTGGCCCTGGAAGGCGACTACCCGATCGGCACCGCGCGCCTGCTGCCCGATGGCACCATCGGCCGGGTGTCGGTGCTCAAGGACTGGCGCGGGCTGAATGTGGGTGATGCGCTGATGCGCGCAGTGATCGTCGAGGCGCAGAACCGCGACCTCAAGCAGCAGATGCTCAGCGCGCAGGTGCATGCCACGCCGTTCTACGAGCGCCTGGGCTTCAAGGTGGTCAGCGAGGAGTTCCTCGAAGCCGGCATCCCGCACGTGGACATGGTCCGCGATTCGCGCGAGGTCGCCTGACCGACCGGGGCCGGCGCTGTCGGCCAATCGCGGGGCAAGCCCGCTCCCACAGGCCCGACGCCGATTCTGGAAACGGCGACGTACCTTGTGGGAGAGGGCTCGCCCCGCGATTAGGCCGCCATTGAATGGCCGCCATAACGCAGCTGGCGCGGCGCCTTTGCTCAGGCAATCACGATCTGCCCATCCCCCACCCCCTGCCCCGCAATCCCCACCAACGTCACGCTATCCCGCCCGAACGTCAGCACCAGGTCATCCCCCACCCGGCTCAGGTGCTCGCGCCAATCCGGCGCCGCCATCCCCCCTTCCACACCCATGGACACCAAATAGAGGGCTGAGGAGGCAGTGCTGTCGAGCTGACGGTAATCGAACAGAGGCATGGGTGACGTCCTTGTTTTTTGTAGGCATTGCGCCCCAGCGACATCGTCCAATGACACGACTGACGGGCGAAAGGCAAAACTGGCACGCCGCCAAGCCCTCGTCCAACCCCATGGCTGAGGCATCCTGGCCAAAGACGGGGACATATTGCCTGGCAAAAACCTGTACATGCATACAGATAAAACTTGCCTGCGCGCCCTGGCTTGCGCATCCTAGTGCCCCATCACGGTTCACGAAGCGTTTGCGGCCATGCGCCTGTTCCTCTGCGAAAAGCCCTCCCAGGCCAAAGACATCGCCAAAGTCCTCGGTGCCACGCGCAAGGCCGACGGCTGCTGGCAAGGCACCGACGTGTGCGTGACCTGGTGCATCGGCCACCTGCTGGAAACCGCCCCGCCCGACAGCTACGACGCGCGCTACAAGCGCTGGAGCCTGGACGACCTGCCGATCATCCCGGAAAAGTGGAAGATGCTGGTCAAGCCCAAGACCGCCAGCCAGTTCAAGGCGGTCAAGCGCTTGCTCGGCGAGGCCCGCGAGCTGGTGATCGCCACCGACGCCGACCGTGAGGGCGAGATGATCGCCCGCGAGCTGCTCGAGCACTGCCGCTACCGTGGCCCGGTGCAGCGCCTGTGGCTATCGGCGCTGGACGACGCCTCCATCCGCAAGGCCCTGGCGCGCCTGCGCCCGGGCCACGAGACCTTCAGCCTGTACCACTCGGCCCTGGGCCGCTCGCGCGCCGACTGGCTGATCGGCATGAACATGAGCCGCCTGTTCACCCTGCTTGGCCGCCAGTCCGGCTACCAGGGCGTGCTGCCGGTGGGCCGTGTGCAAACCCCGACCCTGCGCCTGGTGGTCGACCGCGACCGCAGCATCGCCGACTTCGTGCCAGTGCCCTACTGGGCCATCGACGTGCAGCTGGAGCACGCGGGCAGCGCCTTCAGTGCCCAGTGGCGCGCCCCGGAGGAGGCCTGCGACGACCAGGGCCGCTGCATCCGCCAGGCACTCGCCCAGCAGGCCGCCAGCGACATGGGCAACGCCGCGAGCGCGCGCGTGCTCAAGGTCGAGACCGAGCGCATGCGCGAGGTCGCACCGCTGCCCTTCGACCTCGGCACCCTGCAGGAGGTGTGCTCGAAGAAACTCGGCCTCGGCGCCCAGGAAACCCTCGACATCGCCCAGGCGTTGTACGAGACCCACAAGCTGATCACCTACCCGCGCAGCGACTGCGGCTACCTGCCGCTCAGCCAGCACGCCGAGGCGCCCGCGATCCTCGCTGCGCTGCAGCGCGCCGATGCCAGCCTCGCGCCCTTGCAGCCCCATCTCGAACCCCAGCGCCGCTCACGGGCCTGGAACGACGCCAAGGTCAGCGCCCACCACGGCATCATTCCCACCGCCGCGGCCAGCGACCCCACGCGCCTGCCGCCCAAGCACAAGGCGGTCTACACGCTGGTCCGCGCGCGCTACCTGGCGCAGTTCCTGCCCCACCACGAATACGACCGCACCCAGGCCGACTTCGACTGTGCCGGCCATGCCCTGCGCGCGGTGGGCAAGCAGATCATCGAACCCGGCTGGCGCCGCGCCCTGCCCGAGGCACTGACCCCGGCCAAGGGCCGCGAGGCTGCCCCCGCCCAAGTGCTGCCGGCGCTACGCGAAGGCCAGGACTGCGCGGTGCGCGAGGTGCAGCTCAAGGACCTGTGGACCCAACCGCCCAAGCCCTTCACCGAAGGCGACCTGATCAAGGCGATGAAGAACGTCGCCAAACTGGTGGACGACCCACGGCTCAAGCAGAAGCTCAAGGAAACCACCGGCATCGGTACCGAGGCCACCCGCGCCAGCATCATCCAGGGCCTGCTCGACCGTGGTTACCTGGTCAAGCATGGCAAGGCGCTCGCCGCCACCCCGGCGGCCTTCAGCCTGATCGACGCCGTGCCCCGCGCCATTGCCGACCCGGGCACCACGGCGATCTGGGAGCAGGCGCTGGACATGGTGCAGAGCGGCGAAATGAGCCTGGAGGAGTTCGTCGCCCGGCAATCGGCGTGGATGGGCAAACTGGTGCAGCGCTGCGCCGGCCTGCGCCTGAGTATCAGCGGCCCTTCGGTCGCCGCCAAAGGCGCGCCGTGGAAGAAGAAACGCCGCAGCGGCGGCAAGGCCAAGGCCGCTGAGGCGAAGGCACCCCGCAAAAAGGCGCCCCGCAAAACCGCATAGGCCTCATCGCGGGCTTGCCCCGCGATGAGGCTGGACCAGACACCTCAGGCCTAAGCCGCACCTTCCCCCCGCAACCGCCCCAGCAGGGCCTTGGCATTGTCCACACAGTCCGTCCCCTCGGGCCGGTTCTCAATGGTCTCGATCGCCACCAGCAATTGCGCCCGGCTATGCGCCAGGCGTTGCTGCAACGCCTCGATCTCGGCCACCTTGCGCTTCAACCCATCCAGCAACTCGCCATGGGCCCAGGCATCCGCCGTCACCGGCAACAGGCTGCGCACCTCCTCCAGGGAAAACCCCGCCGCCTGCGCCCCCACGATGATCTCCAGTATCCACAACGCCTCGGCCGGGTACTCCCGATAGCCATTGGCCGTGCGCCCAACCACCGTGAGCAGACCGCTGGATTCGTAGAAGCGTATCCGCGAAGCGGAAAGGCCACTGCGTCTCGCCAATTCTCCTATTCTCATAGCTCGCCTCACCCAACCGACCTTCAAGCTCACTTTAACCCCGTTCACCCGGGCAAGCAGCAACGTCCCTCATGCACCAACCACTCTAGAGGAGCAGCGATCATGGGTTACGTCACAACGAAGGATGGCGTCGAGATCTTCTACAAAGACTGGGGCCCCCGCGGCGCACCGGTCATCCACTTCCACCACGGCTGGCCGCTGAGCGCCGACGACTGGGACGCGCAGATGCTGTTCTTCCTCGCCCAGGGCTTTCGCGTGGTGGCCCATGACCGGCGCGGCCACGGGCGCTCCAGCCAGGTCTGGGACGGCCACGACATGGATCACTACGCCGACGATGTGGCGGCGGTGGTCCAGCACCTGGGTACCCAGGGCGCCGTGCATGTGGGCCACTCCACCGGTGGCGGCGAGGTGGTGCGCTACATCGCCCGCCACCCCGAGGACAAGGTGACCAAGGGCGTGCTGATCGCCGCCGTGCCGCCGTTGATGGTGCAGACCCCGGCCAACCCCGGTGGCCTGCCCAAGTCGGTATTCGACGGCTTCCAGGCCCAGGTGGCGAGCAACCGCGCGCAGTTCTATCGCGATGTGCCGGCCGGGCCGTTCTATGGCTACAACCGCCCGGGCGCGACGGCGTCGGAGGGGATCATCGGCAACTGGTGGCGCCAGGGCATGATGGGCAGCGCCAAGGCCCACTACGACGGCATCGTGGCCTTCTCGCAGACCGACTTCACCCAGGACCTCAAGGGTATCCAGCAGCCGGTGCTGGTGATGCACGGGGACGACGACCAGATCGTGCCCTACGAGAATTCCGGGCCGCTTTCAGCGAAGTTGCTGCCCAAGGGTGAGCTCAAGACCTACCAGGGCTACCCGCACGGCATGCCGACCACCCATGCCGATGTGATCAATGCCGACCTGCTGGCATTCGTGCGCGGGTGAGATCGCCTGGGGCCGCGTTACACCCCAATCGCGGGCGTGCCCCGTGATTGGGCCCCTTGACCTTCAACCTGACTTCAACGATAGCCTCGTTCGCACCTGACCCCCGAGGCTCCCCCCATGACCCTGTTCGCCCCGCTCACCCTGCCCAACGGCACGCAGATCCCCAACCGCATCGCCAAGGCCGCCATGGAAGAAAACCTGGCCGACGCCGACCAGGCCCCGTCCGAACGCCTGATCCGGCTGTACCAGGCCTGGGCCGCAGGCGGCGCCGGGCTGCTGATCAGCGGCAACGTGATGGTCGACGGCCGCGCCATGACCGGCCCCGGCGGGGTGGTCCTGGAAAACGACCAGCAACTGGACAAGTTCCGCCGCTGGGCCAGCACCGGCCGGCGCAACGGCACGCAGTTCTGGCTACAGATCAACCATCCTGGCCGGCAGATGGCCGCCAACCTCGGCCAGTCGACCTGGGCGCCTTCGGCCGTGCCGCTGGAGCTGGGCACGATGTCACGCCACTTCGCCACCCCCAAGGCGATGACCGAGGCAATGATCGAAGCGGTCATCGAGCGCTTCACACGTACCGCGCAACTGGCCGAGCAGGCGGGGTTCAGCGGCGTGCAGGTCCATGCCGCGCACGGTTACCTGCTCAGCCAGTTCCTCTCGCCACTGAGCAACCGCCGCACCGACCAATGGGGCGGTTCGCTGGAAAACCGTGCGCGCCTGCTGCTGCGCATCGTCCAGGCGATACGCGCGGGGGTGGCGCCCGGCTTCGCCGTGGCGGTCAAGCTGAACTCGGCAGACTTCCAGCGCGGCGGCTTCAGCGCCGAGGACGCCCGCCAAGTGGTGCAGTGGCTCAACCAACAGGCGGTCGACTTGGTCGAACTCTCCGGTGGCAGCTACGAGGCCCCGGCCATGCAAGGCGAGGCACGCGATGGCCGCACCCTGGCCCGCGAAGCCTACTTCCTCGATTTCGCCCGCGATATCCAGGCCAGTGCGCGCATGCCGTTGATGGTCACCGGGGGTATCCGTCGGCGCCCGGTGGCCCAGCAGGTGCTCGACAGCGGCGTGGCCATGGTCGGCATCGGCACCGCGCTGGCCCTCGAGCCCGGCCTGCCGAATGCCTGGCAGCGAGGCCAGGAGCCCGCGCCGAACCTGGCGCCGATCAGCTGGAAGAACAAGGTCATGGCCTCGCTGGCCAACATGGCCACGGTGAAGTTCCAGTTGCGCCGCTTGAGCCAGGGCAAGGCACCGCAGCCCGGCGTGTCGCCGCTGCGCGCACTGCTCCTGCAACAACTGTGCACCCTGCGCCGCGCCCGCCAATATCGACGCTGGGTCGGGCGGCGCCCTAGCGCCTGAGGTGTGACTGGCAGCCACCACCCTGCCAGGATTACCATGTGTGGCTCTGGCGCGGCCTTTTGCCGCGCCCTGCCTATCCAGCACGACACCCCATGCCTTTCGAACTCACCGTAGAACCCCACATCCTGTTGATCCTCGCCGCAGTGGCTTTCGTCGCCGGTTTCATCGATGCCATCGCCGGCGGCGGCGGGCTGCTCACCACTCCCGCCCTGCTCACCGCCGGCATGCCGCCGCACCTGGTGCTGGGCACCAACAAGCTCAGCTCGACCTTCGGCTCGGCCACCGCCGGCTTCACCTATTACCGGCGCAAGCTGTTCCACCCCGCGCAGTGGCGCCGCGCGCTGCTCGGCACCCTGGTCGGCGCGCTGCTCGGCGCGACCATCGCCCACTACCTGCCGGCCGAATGGCTGAACAAGATGCTGCCGGTGGTGGTCTTCGCCTGTGGCGTGTACCTGCTGTTCGGCGGCACGCCCAAGGCGCCACTGGATGCCGACGCGCCGATCAAGAAAAAGTGGCAGTTCCCGCAAGGCTTCACGCTGGGCTTCTACGATGGCGTCGCCGGCCCAGGCACCGGCGCGTTCTGGACGGTCAGCACGCTGCTGCTCTACCCCATCGACCTGGTGCGTGCCAGCGGCGTGGCGCGCAGCATGAACTTCGTCAGCAACATCGCGGCACTGACAGTGTTCGTCATTTCCGGGCAGGTGGACTACATCGTCGGCCTGGCCATGGGCCTGTCGGTGATGGTCGGCGCCTTCTTCGGCGCACGCACGGCGATCAGTGGCGGCAGCAAATTCATCCGCCCGGTGTTCATCACCGTGGTGCTGGCATTGACCGTGCGCCTAGCGTGGCAGCACTGGTTCGGGCAAGCCTAAGCGCCGCGCGACGTACAGGTCGATCAGGTAACGGGCGATCGACCTGCCCGCCGGCAGCGGCGGCAAGGCATGCACACTGAACCACTGGGCGTCCTCGATCTCATCCGGCTGCATGACGATCTCGCCGCCCGCGTACTCGGCATGGAAGCCCAGCATCATCGAGTGCGGGAACGGCCAGCACTGGCTGCCCACGTACTGGATGTTCTTCACCTGCACCGCCACTTCCTCACGCACCTCGCGCACCAGGCAGTCCTCGGCCGACTCGCCCGGTTCGGCGAAGCCGGCCAGGGTGCTGTACACGCCGGTGACGAAGCGCGGCGAGCGCGCCAGGAGGATCTCGTCGCCACGGGTGACCAGCACGATCATGCTCGGCGAGATGCGCGGGTAGCTGCGCAGGTCGCAGGCCGGGCAATGCATCGCTCGCTCCCAGCGGATCTGCGTCATCGCCTGCCCACAGCTGCCGCAGAAGCGGTGCTCGCGGGCCCAGGTGCCGATCTGCGCGGCATAGCCGAGCAGCTTATAGGTGTCGAAGTCGCCTTCGAGCATGAACGAGCGCAGGCCGCGCCAGCTGCAGCCATTCACCTCGCTGGCGCCGCGCAGTTCGAGCAGGAACACCGGCTGGCCATCGAAGTGGCCGATACCGTGCTCGGCCAGCACGTCGAGGTCCTGGCGCTTGAGCCAGTCGCGCGGGAACAGCGCGCCGTTGTCGTCCACCAGGAACCCCGCCGAGCTGCGGGCGACGGCCCAGCCGCCGGTGATCTGCGGGTCGAGTACTGCGGTAGTCCAGCGTGACGACATGGTTCGGATCCTTTCAGGCGCGTGCGCCGCAGGGCCCAGGCCAGGCTCAGTCGGCGAACGTCGGTTGCTGTTTGCTCATGTGGGCCGCCACCGCGACCCGCAGGTCTTCGGATTGCAGCATCGCGGCGTTCCAGGTGGCGATGTACTCCAGGCCATCGTCGATGCGATGGTCACGCATGTAGCTGAGCATCTCCTTGGTGCCCGCCACGGCGATGGGCGATTTTCCTGCAATTTCCCGGGCAATGGCAAAGACTCCGTCGAGCAATGCGGCGTGGTCGTCGTATACCCGGTTGACCAGGCCGATGCGCAGCGCCTCCTCGGCATCGATCATCCGCCCGGTGAAGGCCAGTTCGCGCATCATGCCGTCGCCGATGATACGCGGCAAACGTTGCAGCGTGCCGACATCGGCGGCCATGCCCATGTCGATCTCCTTGATCGAGAATTGCGCATCGCGGCTGCAGTAGCGCATGTCGCAGGCCGACACCAGGTCGATGGCGCCGCCGATGCAGTAACCCTGGATCGCCGCCAGCACGGGCTTCCGGCAGTTGTCCACGGCCGTGAACGAGCCTTGCAGGCGCAGGATGGTCTTGCGCAACAGCCGCGCATTGCGGCCGACGTCCTTGCCCATCTGGCCGGCCAGCGAAGCCAGCATCATCAGGTCGATGCCCGAGGAGAAATGCTTGCCCGCGCCGCTGACAACCACCGCGCGCACAGCGTCGGTGTCGTCGATCCACTGGAAGATGTCGATGATTTCCTCCCAGAAGGCGGCGTTCATCGCGTTGATCTTTTCCGGGCGGTTGATCTGTACGTGGGCGATGTTGTCGGTCAATTCGACCTTGAACGCGGTGTATTCGGTCACGTGCGGCACTCCTGTGGTGAAAGGGTTCACAGCGCCGGACTATAGCGCACCCGCAAGGCTGCACATGTGCCAAAAGCGGGACTGCGCACCGATGGCCCTGGGCGGGTGGGCGGCTCGATAACGGCCAAATACAATCAACGTTCGAAATCACGAGCAGAAGGAAACGCTCCCTTGCCCACCCCGTTGATCCACCAAGCCGCCCGGCTGCGCGCCGAACACCATCGCCCTCCCGGCTTCAACCTGTTCACCCTGCTGCGCAGCGGCACGGATGAAGTGCGCCTGCATTCACGCTACGTGGCCTTCCTGCTCGACCCCCGTGGTGCCCATGGGGCTGGGGCCAAGCCGCTGCTGTGGCTGCTCGAGCGCTTGGGCATCGAAGGCTTCGACTGCCGCCAGGCCACGGTGGCCCTGGAATACCGCAACATCGACATCCTCGTGCGCAACCCACAGCGCCAGGCGCTGATCATCGAGAACAAGATCCACGCCAAGGACCAGGACAGCCAATTGCTGCGCTATACGCAGACCCTGCGGGCAGAGGGCTACCAGGACATCACCACCCTTTACCTGACCCTCGATGGCCGTGACGCCGACGAGCACAGCGCTTCTGGCATCGACTACCTGCGGGTCGGCTATGCCGCCGATATCCTGCCCTGGCTGGAACACTGCCAACCCTGGGTGATACGCGAAGCGGCGGTGCGTGAAAGCCTGCTGCAGTACATCGACCTCATCCGCAAACTGACCCGCACCGACCAAGGTGGAATCTACATGGACATGCTCAAGCAGACCCTGCGCAAGGACAACAACCTGCTGCTGGTGAAAGACCTGCAAAGGGCCTACACAGAGACACTCAAAGACCTGCAACTGGCGCTCTGGCAGGACGTGGTGCGCGCGGTGAAGCACAAGTACGAGGACCTGCCTGCCCCAGACAACTACGCCACCACCGAGGCGATCGAGCGGTACTACAGCAATGCCACGCAGAATCGCTACTACGGCCTGTACTACGACCTGGGCACACTCAACAGCTCGGTCTACCTGGAACTCAACCATCGCTTCTATTGCGGCCTGTACTGCGACATGCAGGCCCACCCCCACGATCACGCACGCTTGCGCGAGCTGACCGATGTGCTGGAGAAGAACGGCCTCAGCAACAACGGCCAACTATGGCGCTACACCACTGGCCTGAACATGAAAGATCCCACCGAGGAAGACCTCCTGACCCTGCTCGACGACCCCCGCCGGGCGCAGGCCGCCGAGCGCATGGCCGACGACCTGTACCAGCTCTGGCGACAAGTGCACACGCTGGTCGACCGAGCCGCTGCGGGGCACTGAGCGCAACCCTCGGCAAACAAACGCCAGGCGGCTGTCGATTCCGCTGGCTGGCGTTCGACTACCCTGCACACACCCTTGCCTTGAACCCAACTCGAGAGAGGAAGCTCCATGCGTAAACTCATCGTTGCCGCGTTCATCAGCCTGGATGGCGTCATGCAGGCGCCTGGCGGGCCGCAGGAAGACACCCGTGGCGGTTTCCGCTTCGGCGGCTGGATCGTGCCCTATGCCGACGAGGCCTTCGGCCAGGCCATGCAGGCGCTGTTCAGCCAGCCGTTCGAACTGCTGCTGGGGCGGCGCACCTACGACATCTTTGCCGGCCACTGGCCCAGGGTGAAAAGCGACTCGCCCGACCATGGCCTCGCCGAACTGTTCAACCAGGTGCCCAAGCATGTCGCCACCCACCGGCCCGAATCACTCGACTGGCGCAACAGCCATGTGCTGGGCGCCGACCCGGTGGCGGCGGTGCAAGCGCTCAAGCAGCAAGACGGCGCCACGCTGCTGACCCAGGGCAGCGGCGAGCTGGTGCAGCAGTTGCTGGCTGCGGGAGTGGTGGACGAACTGCGCTTGCTGATTCATCCACTGCTGCTTGGGCGCGGCCAGCGGCTGTTCGATGAGCAAGCCCAGCCGCTGGCGTTCGAGCTGGCGGAGTCGGTGGTGTCATCGACGGGGGTGGTGATCGCCCGTTACGTCAAGGAAGGTGAGGTGCGGACCGGGAGTTTTGCCTTGCCGTGAAATAGGTTCCAGCGCGGTCTTTGCAGGACCGGGCTTGCCCCGCGATGAGGCCGGCACTGACACCCGGCCGGCCCAAACCTGTACAAATAATTTGACTTGTACAATTTTAAGCATAGGCTTCAAGAAGACCTGTACAAAAACAGTTTTTTGTACAACTTCACGGAGCCGTTCATGTCAGCGTTCCTCACCCAGTTCGCCAATCGCTTCGCCACGCTGGACGCGGCCTCCCTGGACGGCCTGGGCACCCTCTACACCACGGACGTGCAGTTCCGCGACCCGCTGCACCAGTTCGACGGCCTCCCCGCCCTGCGCGCCTATTTCGAGCAGCTCTACGCCAACGCCCACGACATCCGCTACGACATCCACGCCACCGACCAGACCGCCCCCGGCGAAGGCTACCTGCGCTGGACCCTGTACTTCCGCCACCCGCGCCTGGCCCGCGGCCAGCTGATCCGCCTCGACGGCTGCAGCCACTTGCGCTGGGAAGAGCGCGTCTACCACCACCAGGACTACTTCGATGCCGGCGCCCTGCTCTACGAGCATGTGCCGGTGCTCGGCGCAGTGATCGGCTGGCTGAAAAGGCGGCTGGCATGAGCCGGTGCTGGTTGACCGGCGCCAGCAGCGGCATCGGCGCCGCCCTGGCCAGCCAATTGCTGACGGCGGGTCATCAGGTGGCGCTGGGCGGGCGCCGGGCGAGCGCGTTGCACGGGCTGGTCGAACGCTACCCAGGCCAAGCCCTGCTGGCCGTCGGCGACATTGCCGAAGCCGCACAGGTCACCGACATGGTCCGTGGCATCGAGCAGGCGTGGGGTGCGCTCGACGTGGTGATCCTCAATGCCGGCACCTGCGAATACCTGGAGCCAGGCCAGTTCGACGCCGCGACGGTCGAGCGCATGGTGCGCACCAACCTGATCGGCGCCAGCCATTGCCTGGAGGCCGCACTGCCGTTGCTGCGTCGAGGCCAGCGCCCGCACCTGGTGGTGGTCGGCAGCTCGGTCACCTGGTTGGCGCTACCGCGCGCCGGCGCCTACGGCGCGTCGAAGGCCGCACTGCGCTACCTGGTCGAATCCCTGCGCATCGACCTGCAGGCCGAAGGCATCGACGTCACCCTGGTCAGCCCAGGCTTCGTCGACACCCCGCTGACCCGGCGCAATGACTTCCCCATGCCGGTGCTGTGGAGCGCCGAGCGCGCCGCCCAATACATCGCCAAACGCCTGCCACGCCGGCCGCTGGAGATCCGCTTCCCGACCCTGTTCATCATCGTCCTGCGCCTGCTCGGTGCCCTGCCGGCGCGCTGGCGCCTGGCCCTGGGCCGGCGCCTGGCGCGCCCGGCGCAGGAGTGACGCCATGGATATCGCGATCATCGGCAGCGGCATTTCCGGGCTGACCTGCGCGCACCTGCTGGCGCGCCGCCACGCGGTCACCGTGTTCGAGGCCGCCGACTGGGTCGGCGGCCATACCCACACCGTCGACGTCGACTGGCAGGGCCAGCGCTATGCCGTGGACACCGGTTTCATCGTCTTCAACGACTGGACCTACCCGAACTTCATCCGCCTGCTCGACCAGCTCGGCGTCGCCTCGCGTCCCACCGAAATGAGCTTTTCGGTGCACGACCCGGCCAGCGGCCTGGAATACAACGGCCACAACCTCGACAGCCTGTTCGCCCAGCGCCGCAACCTGCTTTCACCGGGGTTCTGGGGGATGCTGCGAGACATCCTGCGCTTCAACCGCCAGGCGCCAGCAGACCTTGAGCGGCAACGCATCGAGGCCACCACCACGCTTGGCGACTACCTGCGCGCCGAGGGGTACGGGCAGCGTTTCATCGAGCATTACATCGTGCCCATGGGCTCGGCGATCTGGTCGATGTCGCGGGCCGACATGCTGGGTTTTCCGCTGCAATTCTTCGTGCGGTTCTTCGCCAACCACGGCTTGCTCTCGGTCAGCCATCGCCCGCAATGGCGGGTGATCGAAGGTGGCTCGCGCAGCTACCTGGCGCCCCTTTGCCGGCCCTTCGCCGAACGCATTCGCACCCGCTGCCCGGTCAGCCGGGTCGAACGCGACGACGGCGGAGTGACACTGACCAGCCCCGCAGGGCGTGAACGCTTCGACCGCGTGGTCTTCGCCTGTCACAGCGACCAGGCCCTGGCCCTGCTCGACGCCCCAAGCCTCGCCGAACGCGAGGTGCTCGGCGCCATCGGCTACGCCAGCAACGAGGTCGTGCTGCACACCGATACCCGCCTGCTACCTCGCCGCCCCAAGGCCTGGGCCAGCTGGAACTACCGCCTCGGCGGTGCAGCCGATGCAGCGGCCGCCCTGACCTACGACATGAACATCCTCCAGGGCCTGCAAGCGCCGGTGACCTTCTGCGTGAGCCTGAACCAGGGCAGCGCCGTCGACCCGGCCAAGGTGCTGGCACGCTTCGACTATGCCCATCCGCAATACAGCCTGGCCGCCGTCGCCGCCCAGGCCCGCCAGGGCGAACTCCAGGGCCAACGGCACAGCTACTTCTGCGGCGCGTACTGGGCCAACGGTTTCCACGAGGACGGCGTGGTCAGCGCCTTGCGCGTGGCCGAACTGTTCGGAGAGCGGCCATGAACAGCGGCCTGTGCCGGGGTTGGGTCAGCCATCGGCGCTTCAGCCTGCGCGCCCACAGCTTTCGCTACCCTCTGGGAATGCTCTACCTGGACCTCGACGAACAACCGCAACTGCTGACGCTTTCCCCCCTGCTCAAGGCCGCGCGCCTGGCACCGCTGTGCTGGCGCCCGAGCGACTACCTGCCCGCCTGGACCCGCCATGGCCTGGGCCTGAAGGAGGCGGTGCGGGCGGTGCTCGCCGAGGCGCTCGACGACGTGCCGCAAGGCCCTATACACCTGCTGACCCAACCGCGTAGCTGGGGCTTGTCGTTCAACCCGGTGAGTTTCTATTTCTGCCATGCCCATGACGGCCAGTTGGCGGCGATCCTCCTGGAAGTGCGCAACACGCCCTGGCGCGAGCGCTTCCACTACGTGCTGCCGGCGCAGCCCGGCCAACCCGGGACGTTCAGCGTGGCCAAGGCCTTCCATGTCTCGCCGTTCCTGCCAGCAGAAATGCACTACCGCATGCGCTTCGCTGTCGAGGCTGACCACGTGCGCATCCACATGGAAAACCACCGAGACGGGGTAAAGGTATTCGAAGCCGACCTCGCCCTGCGTCGCCAGCCATTGAATGCCGCGGCCCTGCGCCAGCACCTGCTGAGTTTCCCCTGGATGAGCCTGCGCACCCTTGGCGCCATCTACTGGCAGGCCTTGCGCCTGCTGCTCAAGCGCACCCCGATGCATGACCACCACCCCAGCCAGGGCGATGTGCGCCTCGGCCACCACGTTGTAGAGGAGCCCGAGCATGTCCCAACCCACCCTGAGCGTTAGCAAGACCGCTGGCCTTGCACCGCTGCTCGGCAACCTGGCCCGTGCCGCGGTGCTGGCGCAGTTACGCGGCCTGCGCCATGGCCACCTGCGGCTGCTGTGCAAGGGCCAGCAATGGAGCTTTGGCGACAGCGCCAGCGGTTTGCAGGCCGAGGTCGAAGTGCTGGACGCCGCCGCCTGGGGACTGGTGGCCAGCAACGGCTCGATCGGCGCCGGCGAGGCGTACATCCAGGGTTACTGGCGCAGCCCGGACCTGGCGGCGGTGACCCGCCTGTTCGTCGCCAACCTCGAGGTTCTCGACGCCCTCGAAGGCGGCCTGGCGCGCCTGGGTCGCCCGGCCCTGCGCCTGCTGCACCGGCTCAACCGCAACAGTCGGCGCGGTGCGCGGCGCAACATCCTGGCCCACTACGACCTGGGCAACGCACTGTTCGAACGCCTGCTCGACCCGACGCTGATGTACTCGGCGGCGCGCTTCGAAAGCGCCGACCAACCGCTCGAGCAGGCCCAGTTGAACAAGCTCGAAGGCATCTGTCAGCGGCTCGACCTGCAACCGGACGACCACTTGCTGGAGATCGGCAGCGGCTGGGGCAGCCTGGCGATCCATGCCGCCACCCGCTTCGGCTGCCGGGTCACCACCACCACCCTCTCCGAAGCCCAGTACAGCCATACCCTGAACCGGGTGCGCAGCCTGGGCCTGGCCTCGCGCATCCAGGTGCTGCGCCAGGACTACCGCGACCTGCGCGGGCGCTTCGACAAGCTGGTGTCGATCGAGATGATCGAGGCGGTCGGCCACCGCTACCTGCCCACCTACTTCCGCCAATGCGCCACGCTGCTCAAGGACGACGGCCTGATGCTGCTGCAGGCCATCACCATCCGCGACCAGCGCTACGCCCAGGCGCGCCGCTCGGTGGACTTCATCCAGCGCTACATCTTCCCCGGCGGCGCCCTGCCCTCGCTGAGCGTGCTGCTCGACACCGCCAGCCGGCAGACGGCACTGAACCTGGTCTGGATGGAAGACTTCGGCCAGGACTATGCGCGCACGCTCGGGCACTGGCGCGACAACCTGCGCCAGGCCCGCACGGCGCTGCTGGAACTGGGCTACGACGAACGCTTCCAGCGCCTCTGGGAGTTCTACCTGTGCTACTGCCAGGGCGGCTTCGAGGAGCGTGCCATCGGCGTCGCGCAACTGCTCTGGGCGGCGCCGGCGGCACGTCGCGCGCCTTTGCCCGGCCACTGACCGTGCGCCGGGCCTGGCTGCTCGGCAACGCCCTGTGGCTGCAGGTCGGCTGGTGGGGTTGCGTGCTTGGCGCGCGTTACCCGTGGCTGCTGCTGGCAGTGCTGGCGGGCCTGCTGCTGCACCTGTGGCTTAGCCCGCGCCGCGCCGCAGAGCTGGGCGCCGTCTTGCGGGTCGGGTTACTGGGCTGCCTGCTGGATGCCAGTCTCGGCCTGTTCGGGGTGTTCGACTTCGCCCAGCGCCCCTTGCCCGTGTGGCTGGCGTTGCTGTGGCTGGTGCTCGCCAGCGGCTTGCGCCACAGCTTGGCCTGGGCGCGCCAGCCGGCATGGCGTGGCGCCCTGCTGGGACTGTGCGGCGGGCCACCGGCCTATCTCGCCGGAGCGGCCCTGACGGGCGTCGGCCTGCCCTTGGGCACACTGGCCACTTCAGTGTTGCTGGCGCTGCTGTGGGCACTGTGGCTACCGCTATGCCTGCGTTTGGCGGCGGCACGCTGAGAGGCTGAGGCCACTCTTTTGCCATCATCCAAATACCTTTAGAATCCGCCGGCCGCGCCTGCGCGAGCACCCGCCAAATTCTCAAGGAAGTCGACATGCGATACGCAAAAAGCCTGGGCCTGGCCCTGGTATTGACGCTGGGTGGTTGCGCCAGCTTCACCAAGGACGAAGTCGCCCCCGTGACCCTGCCTTCGATGGCCGCCTACGCCAACAAACCGAACATCTACGTGGACTTCGACTTCTATGTGGGCGAGCCAGGCAACGCCTCGGCCAACGAAGTGCCGCAAGCCCGCGAACAGCTCAAGCCGGAACTGCAACGCGTGCTGGCCGCTTCGGGCCTGTTCGGCCGGGTGACGCTGGATGAGTTCGACAAGCAGCCGGGCGACCAGAGCCTGCGCCTGAAGGTCTACAACCACCCGGCAGGTGGTGGTGCGATGATCCTCGGGTTCATCAGTGGTTTCACCTTCGGGGTCATTCCCGCCGTGGGCACCGACCAGTACACCATGAGCTTGGAAAGCCTCGACGAGCACGGCCAGACCCTGGCCAAGAACAGCAACCATGACGCGATCAGCACCTGGATCGGCATCTGGTTCATTCCGCTGATGGGCAACACCCCGAAAGCGGCGGTGACCGACACCTTCGGCCGCCAGGTCAACGCGCTGCTCAAGACCTGGGTCGACAACAACCGGATCAAGTACTCGGCGCTGGACAACCCCCTCCCGCGCGGTTGACGGACAGCCCGCCACCTACAGGGCCGCCCCTGTAGGTGCGGGCTCGCCCCCGGATACCCTCGCCTTACTTCATCGCCTGGATGAACTGCGGGTCGCTGTACAGCGACTTGAGCAGGTCCTGCAGCATCGGGTTGTAGTTGTTGGCCGCCGCCGGAATGGCGATGAAACCAAAGAAGCTGCTGCTCCACTCACGGTCGACGTCCTTGGTGGCGTCGTACAGCACCTGGTCACCCTTGCGCAGGGTAAACCGCGCCGCCAGCTCGCCATGACCATTGGCCACGCCCGAATTCAGCGCGTTCTTCACCAGTTGCACCTGCAACTGCCGCTCGGCGGCCGGCGCGGCGCAGCTCTTCGTTGATCGCCTGCTGCACGTGCAGCGGGATGCTGCCACTGGGCGAAGAGATCGGGTTCATGCGCACGAACAGCGAACCCTGCCCGGCGTCGGCCTGCACCTGCGTATCGCGCAGCGACTGCAAGGGCGCGCTCTGCTTGAGCTGCTGCACGTTCTGGTAGTTCGGCTCGTAACGGGTCATGGTCACACCGCAGCCTTGCAGCAGCAGGGCGAAAACAGGAAGGAGCAGGTAACGCTTGTTCACGGCAGGTCCTTGCGTGAGGGAAAGGGACCGGGATTATGCGGTTATGGCCTATGGCCATCAAGCCGGGAAAACCCGATGCCCAGGGCTCTGCCTCACTGCAGCGGGAGATAAATGTCAGCGCGCCACCGCTCCACCGGCGTTTCCGGGTGCACGTCCAGGTAATGGAAGAGCAACGGCTGGTCGCGCAGCGCCTCGCCACTGCCCGAGCCACTCGCGGTGCAGCGGGTAGACGGAGAAACGTTTGGCGTAGCTGGGGGTGGCAGGCATCGGAGTGAAAGTCCGGTGTAAGGGGGCCTAGCCGGGTTTGCTCGATTCCTGTGGCATGTGCCTGGTATCAGCCTCCCGTACAATAGCAACACCTAGACAAGGAGCCCTCCCCATGGACCTGCTGTTCCTGGGCACATCCGCCGGTATACCGACCAAGACTCGCAACGTCAGCGCCACCGCCGTGATCGAGGCGAGCGGCAGCGGCTGGTACCTGGTCGACTGCGGCGAAGCCACCCAGCATCAGTTGCTGCACACGCCGCTGTCGATCCGCGACCTGCGCGCGATCTTCATCACCCATGTGCACGGCGACCACTGCTTCGGCCTGCCCGGCCTGCTGGCCAGCGCCGGCATGTCCGGGCGCAGCGAGCCACTGGCGCTGGTGCTGCCCAGCGCCCTGCACGACTGGCTGCGCCTGAGCCTGGCGGTGAGCGAGACCTACCTGCCGTTCGAGCTGCACCTGCACAGCGTCGAAACCCTCGACGGCTGGCGCAACGACACGGTGGACGTCAGGACCGTGCGCCTGTCGCACCGCGTGCCCAGCCACGCGTTCGTGTTCACCGAGCGCAACCCCGACCCACGCCTGGACACCCAGCGCCTGCAAGCCGACGGCATCCCCCGCGGCCCGCTGTGGGGCGCGCTGGCACGGGGCGAGCAGGTGGCGCATGCCGGGCACACGCTGTTGCCCCAGGACTACCTGCGACCTACGCGGCCAGCGCGGCGCATCATCGTCTGCGGCGACAACGACCAGCCCGCGTTGCTCGCCGAAGCGGCCCGGGGCGCCGATGTCCTGGTGCACGAGGCGACCTTCACCACGCCGGTGGTCGAACGCACCGGGGTCACCTTCGGCCACAGCACCGCCGCCGAGGTGGCGCGCTTCGCGCAGGACGCAGGCGTCGCCAACCTGGTGCTCACCCACTTCAGCGCGCGCTACCAGGGCGACCCACGGCGCAGCCCGCACATCGACGATGTGCGCAGGGAGGCGCTGGCGCATTACCACGGTGAATTAGTACTGGCGCAGGACCTGCGGCGCTATCACCTGGGGCGTGACGGCCTGTTGGTCGAGGTGGTCTGAACCGACGCCATCGCGGGGCAAGCCCGCTCAGGCTCACCACCGGCTCTAAGTACAGCGCTGTACCTGTGGGAGCGGGTTGGCCGCGCGATAGAGCCCTCGCAACCACCACGTTCAAAAACAAACACTCAAGTCCCAAAAAATCGATATTTTTTCTGTATCGAAAATGTAATATTCGCTTTCGCATACCTACAACAACGCTGGAGCTTCACACCCATGTTCGCCTTCTTCCGCCCTGCCGTGCATCGGGCGCCCCTGTCCGACGATCGCGTAGACAGCACCTACCGCCGCCTGCGCTGGCAAATCTTCGCCGGGATCTTCTTCGGCTACGCCGGCTACTACCTGCTGCGCAAGAACTTCTCGCTGGCCATGCCCTACCTGATCGAGGAAGAGGGCTACACCCGCGGGCAACTGGGCGTGGCCATCTCCGCCATCGCCATCGCCTACGGCCTGTCCAAGTTCCTCATGGGCCTGGTCTCGGACCGCTCCAACCCACGCTACTTCCTGCCCTTCGGCCTGCTGCTGTCGGCGGCGGTGATGTTTGTGTTCGGTTTCGCACATTGGGCCACTTCCAGCGTAACGATCATGTTCGTGCTGCTGTTCATCAACGGCTGGGCCCAGGGCATGGGCTGGCCGCCGAGCGGGCGGACCATGGTGCACTGGTGGTCGCAGAAGGAGCGCGGCGGCGTGGTGTCGGTATGGAACGTGGCGCACAACGTCGGCGGCGGCCTGATCGGCCCGCTGTTCCTGCTGGGCCTGGGCTGGACCAACGACTGGCATGCCGCCTTCTACGTGCCTGCCGCCGTGGCCGTGCTGGTCGCGGTATTCGCCTTCGCCACCATGCGCGACACCCCGCAGTCGGTGGGCCTGCCACCGGTTGAGCAATACAAGAACGACTACCCGGAAGGCTATGACGAAAGCCACGAACAGGAGTTCTCGGCCAAGCAGATCTTCGTGCAGTACGTCCTGCGCAACAAGATGTTGTGGTACATCGCCCTGGCAAACGTTTTCGTCTACCTGCTGCGCTACGGCGTGCTCGACTGGGCACCGACCTACTTGAAGGAAGCCAAGCACTTCACCGTCGACACCACCTCGTGGGCGTACTTCTTCTATGAGTGGGCCGGCATCCCTGGCACCCTGCTGTGCGGCTGGATGTCGGACAAGATCTTCCGCGGCAACCGTGGCCTGACCGGCATCGTGTTCATGGCCCTGGTGACCGTCGCCACCCTGGTGTACTGGCTCAACCCACCGGGCAACCCGACCGTCGACCTGATCGCGCTGTTCTCCATCGGCTTCCTGATCTACGGCCCGGTGATGCTGGTCGGCCTGCAAGCGCTGGAGCTGGCACCGAAGAAAGCGGCCGGCACCGCCGCAGGCTTCACCGGCCTGTTCGGCTACCTGGGTGGCTCGGTGGCCGCCAGCGCCGCCATGGGCTACACCGTCGACCACTTCGGCTGGGACGGTGGCTTCGTGATGCTGGTGGCCGCGTGCGTGCTGGCCATCGCCTTCCTGCTGCCAACCCTGCGCCACACCCAGTCTGCCAGCAGCAGCCGCGAGGCGCTGGCGTGATCCGCTGATACGGCGATAACCGCGAAAACAACAAGGCCGGTGACAGTAATTGTCACCGGCCTTGTTGTTTTCGACGCCGGGAAAGTTGCCGGCGAATAACGGAGCGTTTTCAGAGATAGCTGTTAGCCCTCTATCAGGCATAAAAAAGCCGCCTGAATACAGGCGGCAAAAAACCAAAGGGCGATAAAGTGGAGTGCACCCAGGCGACCGCTCAAGGCTGAGGGTCCTGGCTGCACGAAAACTTTATCGGGGCCGATTCTAGCCCCCTCGACGGCCAATGTTTCAATCAAAAACCGTGATTTCGATTATCAACGAAACACAATGGCACGCGCGGCGCGGCATTTGTTACTAAGTGGGCCTGTATCGATAGCGGATACACCCTTCCAAGAACAACAGCCTTCACATTGAGACCTGCCCAACAATTCCAATCAAGGGGTATGACATGTCGCCATTCCGACTTTCCATGCTGAGCGCGGCGCTGTTCTGCGCGCCATTGCAGGCCGCGTTCGCCGAAGCCGTGTCGAGCCAGTCCGAGGCCAAGGGCTTCTTCGAAGGCAGCGAGCTGAACGCCCGCCTGCGCAACTACTACTTCAACCGTGATGGCAAGTCGCAAGGCCCGGACCGCCGCGACTGGACCCAAGGTTTCATCCTCAACTACAGCTCCGGCTTCACCCAGGGCACCGTGGGCTTCGGCGTCGAGGCGTTCGGCCACCTGGCGGTCAAGCTCGACGGCGGCAAGGGCACCTCCGGCACCGGCAACCTGCCCGTCAGGAACAACGGCTCGCCGGAAGACGACTACGGCCGCGCCGGGGGCGCCCTGAAGCTGCGCATCTCCAAGACCGAACTGCGCTGGGGCGACCTGCAACCCACCGCACCGGTGTTCGCCGCCGGCGGCACGCGCCTGCTGCCGCAAACCGCCACCGGCTTCAACCTGCTCAGCAGCGAGATCAAGGACCTGGACCTGGAAGCCGGCCACTTCACCGGCGGCAACGGGCCGGTCACCACCAACGGCGACCACGGCCTGTGGGCCTCCTATGCCAACATCGAGGCCGACAGCATCGACTTCGTCGGTGGCAAGTACGCGGTCAGCGATGCCCTGTCGGTGTCGCTGTACGGCTCCAAGCTGCAGGACATCTGGCGGCAGTACTACGGCAACGCCAACTACACCCTGCCGCTGGCCGACGACCAGTCGCTGAACTTCGACTTCAACCTCTACCGCACCCACGACGACGGCCGCGCCGAGGCCGGCTCGATCAGCAACACCACCTGGTCGTTCTCCACCGCCTACAGCTTCCTCTCGGCGCACACCCTCACCCTGGCTTACCAGAAGGTCCACGGCGACACGCCCTTCGACTACGTCGCCTTCGGCGTCAACGGCCCCGGCGACACCGGCGACTCGATCTTCCTCGCCAACTCCATCCAGTATTCGGACTTCAACGGGCCCGAAGAGAAATCATGGCAGGTGCGCTACGACCTGGACATGAGCACCTTCGGCGTGTCGGGGCTGAGTTTCATGGCGCGTTACGTCAACGGCCACGGCATCGACGGCAGCAAGATGGCCGACAACAGCAAGTACCTGGGCTATGGCTACGGCGAAGACGGCAAGCACCACGAGACCAACCTGGAGGTCAAGTACGTGGTGCAGTCCGGCCCGGCCAAGGACCTCTCGGTGCGCCTGCGCGAGGCGATCCACCGGGGCAATGCCGACCAGGCCGAGGGCGATGTGAACGAGTTCCGGGTGATCGTCGACTACCCGCTGTCGATCCTCTGACCGCTGCGTCGGCGCCGGCCTCATCGCCCTAGAAACACATACCGCGCGCTGTACGGTTCAACGTGCAGCGCGCCCTCCTGCGTACAGCCACCGGCAAACTTGCCACCCTGGGTATCGAGGCGCTGCACCTCGTCCACCGAGGCCAGCACGCCCTGCCCCTGATGACTGTCCACGTCCAGCTGCAACAACGCGATATCCCGCTCACCGACGCCGGGCGCCTGGGCCACCACCTTGCCGGTCACCCGGCTGCCATCGACCATCTCCCAGGACGGCCCGACGAAGTGGTGCCCAACGGTCTTGCCGGCAGCGGTGAGGGTCGCCAAGGGTTCGCGGAACATCCATTTCAACTGCCCGGTTTCATCGGCGCGGCAGTCGTAGATCTGCACCCCGACCGCCTGCACGGTAAGGATCTCGGCCTTGCCGGGCGCGACGGTGAAGCTGGCCGGTGCCGCGCCGGCGAGCAGCGGCACGGCCAGGGCGCAGACGCCGAGGAAGGCGCGGCGGCGTTGCGGGGTGGTGCGTGAGGTCGGGTGCATGGTGGTTTGCCTGTAGACGATGGAGACCTGTACACAACAAGCCAGCCCGCCCGTTTATTCCCGCTGTGCCCCGCGATAGGGCCCGCAAGGCCAACGAAAAACCCGCGCGCCCATGACGAAAACACCCACCCCGCCCCTTTTATTCCATGACTTCATTCAATCCATCTCATTGAAATACATAGAAAAAAATGACGTTCCCAAACCCCCGCGAATCGGTAGCCTGCGCTCATTCCCAGCATCCCCCTCCGCCCCCCCCGATGGCCGAACCGTGAACAGAACCGCGCTCCTCACCCTCCTGGCTGGCCTGCTGCACCTCCCGCCACTGCTCGCCGCCCCCGCCAACCTCGGGGTGATCACCGTGGCGGAAAAACCCGTGCAATTGATCCGCGCCACCACCCTGTACGAAGCCAGCGCCGGCACTGGCCTGAAGAGCACCGACTACCTCGAGACCGGCAGCGCGGGCCTGCTCATCGACCAACTCGCCGGCACCCGCGTCGCCCTCGGCCCCAACACTCGCCTGTACCTTGAACAGGCCGGCAACACCACCCACCTCGGTCTTCTGCAAGGCTGGCTGAAACTGCAACCGCTACCCGGCGTGCCCCAGGGCAACCTGCGCGTCACCACCACCAACCTGGCCCTCGACGCCAGCAAGGCCGCCAGCGTCATCCACGCCGCCGCCAGCGGCACCGAGGTGTTCGTCGAAGACGGCACGGTCAGCTTGCGTGACCCGCGCCAACCCGCGCGCGACGCCGCCAAACAAGTACTGCGCCGCGAGGAATATGCCCAGGCCAAGGGCCAAGGCCCGCAGGGCAGCCCAGGCCGCCCCAGTGGCGAATTCATCGGCGCGATGCCACCGGCGTTCTTCGACCCGTTGCCCAGCGTGGCCCGCCGCAAGGCCGCCAGCGACCCGCTGAACAAGCTGCGCGAAGTCACCTTCGCCGACGCCAGCCCCCTGCTGCTCGGCCCGCTGAAACCCAACGGCGCCTCGCTGGCCACGCGCTTCTCGCCGCGCCTGGCCGACCCCGCCTTCCGCCAGGCCGTGGTGCAGCGCTTCGGCGGCACATTGGATTGGGAAACCGCGCTGTACCGTTTCGAACGCAAGAACGCCGCGCACTGACGCCACCCAGGAGCCCTCATGAAACTGACACTGGCGGTACGCTTCAACCTGGTGTTCCTGGCCGTCTTCATCGTCGGCTTCATCGCCAGCAGCCTGTTCGCCCACTACCTGCTGCAAAAGAGCGCGCGCGAAGAGTCGCTGGACAAGGCGCGGATGCTCATGGGCGCGGCCAGCGCCAGCAGCACCTACACCGCCGAGCAGATCGTGCCGCTGCTGGAGAACCGCCTGAAGTTCGAGTTCCTGCCGCAGTCGATCCCCTCCTTCGCCGCCACCGAGCAGCTCCAGCAACTGCTCAAGGCCTACCCCGACTTCCTCTACAAGGAAGCCACCCTCAACCCCACCAACCCGCGCAACAAGGCCACCGGCTGGGAAACCGAGGTGGTCGAGCAACTGCGCGGCAAGCCCGACACCCAGGAGCTGATCGGCGAGCGCGCCGACGGCAACGGCCCGGCGCTGTTCGTCGCCCAGCCGATCCAGATCACCGACCCGGCCTGCCTGGCCTGCCACACCACGCCGGAGACCGCGCCGAAAACCGTGGTCGACCGCTACGGCCCGCACAACGGCTTCGGCTGGAAGCTCAACGAAATCATCGGCGCGCGCCTGGTCTCGGTGCCGCTGGCGGTGCCGCTGCAACGCGCCAGCGAGCTGCTGCACACCTTCATGCTGTCGCTGCTGGGGGTGTTCGTGTTCCTGTTCTGCGCACTGAACGTCATGGTCCACCTGTTCGTCATCCGCCGCCTGCGGGCGATGTCGGCGCTGGCCGACCGGGTCAGCCTGGGCGAGGACGACGTGCCGGAGATGGATGTCAGCGGCCACGACGAACTGGCGCGCATGGGCCAGTCGTTCGTGCGCATGCGCACCAGCCTGGTCAGCGCCATGAAGATGCTCGAAGAATAACCAGGAGCCCACCATGCTCGAACGACTGGGCAAGTACCGCATCGACAGCGTGCTCGGCAAAGGCGCCATGGGCACCGTGTACAAGGCCTTCGACCCGCACATCGCGCGGGTGGTGGCGCTCAAGACCATCCGCCGCGAGCTGCTCGGCGACGGCCAGCAACAGCAGTTGCTCAGCCGCTTCCAGAACGAAGCCCAGGCCGCCGGGCGCCTGAGCCACCCGAACATCGTCGCGGTGTACGACTACGGCGAAGACGACGGCGCCGCCTACATCGCCATGGAGTTCGTCGACGGCATCGCCCTCAACACCCGCCTGCAAAACCAGGAGCCACGCCAGCTGGCCCAGGTGCTGGGCTGGATGCGCCAACTGCTCGGCGCCCTGCACTACGCCCATGCCAAGGGCGTGGTGCACCGCGACGTGAAGCCGGCCAACCTGCTCATCACCAGCGATGACCAGGTCAAGGTCACCGACTTCGGCATCGCGCGCATCGACACCTCGGTGCTGACCCAGACCGGCTCGATGATCGGCACGCCCAGCTACATGTCGCCCGAGCAGTTCTGCGGCGAGCTGGTGGATGGCCGCTCCGACGTGTTCTCGGCGGGCATCGTGCTGTACCAGTTGCTCACCGGCGAGCGGCCGTTCTCGGGTTCGGCGACCATGGTGATGCAGCAGATCCTCAACCAGACCCCGGTGCCGCCGTCGAGCCTGAACCCAACGCTCGATCCGCAGTTCGACGCGTTGATCCGCCAGGCCCTGGCCAAGCGCCCGGACGAACGTTTCGCCAGCGCGCAGGACTTCCTCGAAGCGCTCGAAGCGCTGTCCGGCCCGCAGACGCTGGGCAGCGTGGAACTGGACGACGACCGCACCCGGCTGCTGATGCCCGCCTCGTTCAGCCACGCCAGCCTGGGCAGCGCGCCGACCGCCGGCAGCGACGCGGCGGACACCCTGATACCGTGGAAACGCCAGGTCCGCCCGCAGCTCGAATCGCTGCTGTCGCAACAGATCGGCCCCCTGGCGCGCCTGCTGGTCAAACGCAGCCTGGCCGGCGCCGACGATTTCGCCAGCCTGCGCAGCGCCCTGTTGCCGCACATCCCGTCCGAGCGTGGCCGCGAGCAGTTCGTCGCCGCCACCGAAGCGCTGCTGGCCTCGAGCGAAGCCCCGCCCACCGACCACAGCCCGCCCAGCCAGACGCCGATGCCAGCGGAGCTGGACGCAGCGTTCGTGCAAGCCAGCGAGACGCGCCTGACCTACCTGATCGGCCCGATCGCGCGCATCGTCCTGCGCCGCGCCCTGCCCCACGCCAGTACCCGCCAGGCCCTGTTACACGCCCTGGCCGAGCACATCCCCGACCCCGCCCAGCGCATCGCCTTTCTCGAGGAGCAGCCATGAGCGCGCCGGAAAACCACAAGGCCACCGCGCCCAGCGCGCTACGCGGCGGTATCGCCTTCGGCCACAGCGACACCGGCCCGGTGCGCCGTCACAACGAAGACCACTTCCTGATCGACTCACGCTTGGAGCTGCTAGCCGTCGCCGACGGCATGGGCGGCCACGAAGCCGGCGCCCTGGCCAGCGCGCTGGCCTTGGAAGCCCTGCGCGACTGCCTGGCCGGGCAGATGGCACAGGTAGCCCACGCCAGCAGCGACCCGGACGCCACCTGCCAGGTGCCCTCGATGCAGGCCCTGGGCGTGCTGCACGAGGCGCTGGAGGCGGCCAACGCCCGCTTGTACGCGCACAACCACGCCCGCCAGCTCAGTGAAGGCCGCGGCATGGGCACCACCCTGACCGGCCTCTGGCGCCCCCAGGCCGGCGGGCCGCTGCTGGCCTTCCACGTGGGCGACAGTCGCCTGTATCGATATCGCGGCGGTGAGCTGGAGCAGTTGAGCCGGGATCAGACCTGGTACCAGCAGGCGCTGGATGCCGGGCATTTCGACCGGCTGCCGGCGCGCAACGTGCTGTTGCAGGCGATCGGGCCGGCGCCGCGGGTGGAACCGCAGGTGTGGGTGCAGGGGGTGCAGGCGGGGGATTTGCTGATGTTGTGCAGTGATGGGGTTCATGGGTGTGTGCCGCATCATGAGCTGGCGCGGGTGCTGGGAGGTGCCGGGCGGGACGGTTTGGAGGTCAGCAGTCAGCGGTTGATTCGGTTGGCGGCGGAGTATGGGGGGCGGGATAACGCTACGGTGGTGTTGGTGAAGTATGAGTGAGGGGGCTGGACGGACAGAATTACTGGGTTTCAATAATAGTGCCTTCACTGCCGGTCGCAGAGTGACCGAAAGGTGATCTACACCACCAATGCCATCGAGAGCATCAACGCCCAGTTGCGCAAGATCATCAAGACGCGTGGCCACTTTCCGAACGATGATGCGGCGACCAAACTGATCTGGCTGGGACTGCGCAACATCACAGCGAATTGGGGCTCAGCGGCGCATGATTGGAAAAGTGCGATGAATCAATTTGCGATTTTGTACGGAGATCGATTCATCAGGCCGACCTGGTGAAATCAGGGCCTGCCTAGCGGCAGGCCGTTACCGGCCCGCACACAAAAAATCTGACAGTCCCCTGTAGAAGCTTGGCTATTCAGCTAACCCAGAATTCGCGTAGAAGCGCGAAATCCTGGTCATTTTCTAACCAGTCGGATCGGGCCGAAGGTTTTCACACAGCCTGGACCCTAAGCTGCCTCTCGCGGAGGGCAACTGTCGGCCAATTGCAGCCTGTCGCACACACTCGAAATTTTCGTCTAAGAGTCCCTGTGCTCAATCAACAAGCTTTTTTAGGCTTCCCAAAATCCCACTATGGATTAGGTGCATTGCTGTGCCGTAGCGCGGTATATGGGCTAGCCTGTTTTTCATGCTTTCTGAATACGTCATAGAATGAAGGACTTGCCGTTATGACCAAGAAATTGGCTTCCAAAATCGCGGTTATCACCGGAGCGGCTCAAGGGATTGGCGCCTCAATTGCGCGACTCTTCGTGCAAGAAGGCTGCTTCGTTTACGTCACGGATATAAACGATGAACTCGGTGAAACTGTTGCAAGCTCGCTGGGCGATCGTGCCCGTTATCTGAGTCTGGATGTGCGGCGTGAAGAGGATTGGCAACGAGCAGTGACACAGATTTTGAACGACTGCGGCAGCTTGAACGTCTTGGTGAATAACGCGGGTATTACTGGATTTGAAAAAGGCGCTGTGCAGCATGATCCTGAGCATGCACGCCTTGAAGACTGGCGCGCTGTGCATCAAACCAATCTCGACGGCGTATTCCTGGGCTGCAAGTACGCCATTCGCTCCATGCGTCAGTCGGGGGCGGGTTCAATAATCAACATCTCTTCTCGCTCCGGCCTGGTTGGCATTCCAGGCGCAGCAGCGTACGCGTCGTCCAAAGCAGCAGTACGCAATCACACTAAAACGGTGGCACTTTACTGCGCAGAGCAAAGGCTGAATGTTCGATGCAACTCGATTCATCCCGCGGCCATTCTCACCCCTATGTGGGAACCAATGCTGGGTAGCGATGCAGGCCGCGATGAGCGAATGGCTGCGCTAGTTCGAGACACTCCACTCAGACGCTTTGGAATGCCTGAAGAAGTGGCTGCTGTGGCCTTGTTGCTCGCTTCGGATGACGCAACCTACATTACGGGCAGTGAGTTCAACATTGATGGTGGTCTATTGGCAGGGTCGGCTGTGACTCCAACAGTCGAGGAGGACAGTGGAAACTAGGTCACTAAAATTTCGGGTGCGAAGGGCTGCTTCTGGCCGATAGCCGTCGTTCGCGCTGCGCTACCGCGACCTGCGTGAAGTCCTTGACCCTCCATGATCCAGCGGATCACTGATCATTCAGTCTCGGTCAGCTGATACAACAAGCCTTCGCAGCCACCGGTATGGGCTTGCGGACCGCGCTGGACAGGACCAGCGACGTCGTGACCGACCCATGAACCGCGAGTGCGTCCACCACTTTCTCCAGATCGGCGGGCTGAGCGAGTGCGCAACGGACGATGAAACAGTCATCGCCGGTAATTCGGTCTGCTTCCAGGACCTGGGGCATTTCGGCAAACAATTCAAGGTAGCGTTTGATGTATTGGTGGGTAGTGCGGATACGCAAGATTGCCTGCAACCCCAGCCCTAGCTTGGGCAGATTCACTCGGGCGCCGTAGCCCTCGATCACGCCGCTCGCTTCAAGTTTTTGCACCCGCTCGCTCATTGCCGGTTGTGAGAGCCCGATACGCTTGCCCAGCGAGGCTAAACTCTGTCGGGCATTGCGTTGCAGCGCTTCCAGAATCTGTAGGTCCTTGCCATCCAGCGTCATGATCCTCTCCCTGATATGCCGATGACTCATCGGTTTAGTCACCATTGTTCCGATGTTTTGCCATGCCTGTCGAATGGTTCATTGGCTACATTGCTATGCCAACCACCATAAAGGAATAGTGAATGAAATCTCCGATATTGCTCCTGCCTGGCATCGGCAACTCAGGCCCTGAACACTGGCAAACGTTATGGGAAAACGAAGGTGCAGAAGTTCAGCGCATTGACGCGCAAGACTGGGAGAGCCCAGATTGCAGCCAGTGGGTGAAGAATCTGGAGCGTTCGGTCAATATCGCAGGGCCCGACATTGTGCTGGTCGCCCATAGCCTGGGTTGTTTGCAAGTCGCGCACTGGGCCGCCGCTAGCCATTCGGCTATTCGCGGAGCCTTACTCGTGGCTGTGCCGGACCCGGATCGACTCTCCTTTCCGAAGGCAGCAGTGGGGTTCGGTTCACCGACCTTGAGGCGCTTCAGTTTTCCCAGCATTGTTGTCGCTAGCTCAAACGACCCTTATGCGGATACCGAATACAGCGAGCGATGTGCGCAGGCCTGGGGGAGTTCGCTGGTCAATATCGGTGCCTGTGGGCACATCAATGCTCAAAGCGGCCTTGGCGATTGGCAGAGGGGCAGAGCGTTGCTGGAGGTCTTCCTGCCTGCGTCTGCGGTCTGATATTCCTTGCTTCTCTGCGATGGGGGCTCCGGTTGGGTCGAATGAAATTCTGGGTGGTTCGGGGCAGTCTGTCGGTACGCTGAATGTTAGTCACAATCCGGTGCCGCTCCCTTGGGCTCGCAGGCAGTAAAAACAGGCAAGTAGCACTCAGTCGATCAACCTGCTGAGTATTTGGTGCCCGTCACCCGTAACCTTGACCATCGCCGAAAGCATCACGCTATCTGCGCCGTCCTGGGTGAGCACTGTCCAGAATTTCGGCGGCTGGAATTTCGTTCCGAAAGTGCCGGATTTTGCCACCACATAGACGTTCAGCACCTGCCCGGATTTCATCAGGGTTTCATCATCGATGATGCCCTTGTAACCGAGCACCTGAGGTTTCTGAATCCGCCTCTGGCCCATGGAGTAGCCCACCAGTTCATGCACGGCGACCACCTGGTTGGCATCAAGCACCTGTTGAATGGCATTGCCCACATTCGATAGCCGCTCACCAGAGCGAATCTGGTCAATACCACTTTGCAGCGCGTGGCGAGCCGTCGCCAATAACTGCCTCTGCTGTTCGGTGGCGTTGGGGGTGGCGAATGTCCAGGCTTGGGCGACATGGGCTTGAGTCGATGCGGCGACCAACTCCACTTTGACAAGTGCTGAATCCGGAAAAGGAGTGCCAGTGGGCAATGCGTTACCCACTTGATCGTTAACCGAAACCGGCACTGCCTCCGGGTAGCCGTTGTAGCCCACCGCCATTGGCCGCCAGCCGTACTGCGAAAACTGTTTCAGCAGATAATCCTGGATCGCAATACCATTGCTGCCTTGGCGGATCATCGGTTTGACCCTTAGCAGCATGTCACTGGCCAAGGGGGCGAGCCGCATCTCCTCGGCCAAAATTTTCTCGCTATCCAGTTGAGCAATCCTGGCCCCAAGGTCTCTATTACCGGCTGCGTAGTGGTCGTATTGCGATTCTGCGGCGAAAGCACTCGTACAACAGAGCAACGACAGTATTCCTATCCTTTTCAACAAATAGCTCCTCGGACGCGAATCATAGGCATCAGTGCTTGGGCAGCAGGAACAGGGACCCAACAATATCAAAAACTGGAACATCAACATGACGTTTGGGTCTGGAGGTACGGCGTCACTGTGTCTTCCAGAATGGAGATCAGGTCAGGATCCATGTAGCGGTAATCGTCGGGTATGTCCAGGACGTACAGCCGCTTGTGTTCAAGTAGACGTGAATACCCCGCCTCGAGTCGTTGCTGGTGCTTACGCTCCATGACGAATATGACGTCAGCCCAGCGTATATCTGTCTGGCTGACCGTCCGGCGTGCATTCGGGCTGGTGCCTGCCGAGCGGGCTTCGAAGCCCGCTCGGCGCCGCCACAGACTTTCCGCAGTGGGGCTGCGCCATTGATTACGGCTGCAAATGAACAGAAGGTTGATCATTCTTGATCCAGTAATTGGCGGATGGTGCGAGCGGGATAGCATAGTCCGAGCTGGCGTGCCCTCTTTAACTTTTCTGCGCGGCTGTATAGCAGCTTCCAGTTCTTTTCCGGCTTGAACACAGGGGGTTGTGTGGCCTGATGCTTGCCGTGTTTACGGGCCTGCTGGCGTCTCCAGGCTCGGGTTCTTAGCATGATAGTTTCCTCGTGAGTACCGGGATCAGCAGCCGCGGTAGTACGAGTTCTAAACAGGATAAGGGGGGATGGGGAGCATTGCGAGGCCTGTCTGTGTCGGTAGGCCGCATTCGACCCATTGCAGTCACTTGACGTGGCATGTGTGCCGCGCTGGTTCCTCGTTAGGAAGCACTGAACATAGCGCTGATTTCTGGATGGTCGCTTTCCAGCAGATATCGCTGATGCTTTTCGTAGAGGGCAAACAACAGCTCTCTGTTCGAGCCGACTACATCCATACCCCTATCATCGTACGGAAACGCAAGAATTTTGTTGTTTAGGTTGAACAGATATACGTCGCAGCCAGGATTGGGTTGAATCACTCGAAAATCCTTTGCCAATGCGCACCACAACAACGTTTCAAGCAGCGATACAGGCACCTCAAATGTAAGCGATCCATGAACCCCACCTACCGCAAGGTGAGACCATCGTTTACCGTGGCATTTCCGGTGAACAGTTCCAGGGCAACAGAGCTTCATATTCTGCCACCGACTGCGCACCGGGCAGCCGCTCCAGTACGTGGCGCAGCCACGTATAGGGCTCTTGGCCGTTGATCTTGGCGGTCTCGACCAAACTGTAGAGCTGCGCGCTGGCCGCGGCACCCTTGGGCGTGTCGCTGAACAGCCAGGCTTTGCGGCCGATCACAAATGGCTTTATGGCGCGCTCTGCCGGGTTGTTGTCGATCGGCAAATACCCAGCCTCCACATAACGCTCCAGCCGACTCCAATTGCTCGCCAGGTAATTCACAGCCTTGCCGAGCACACTTTGCGGCGTCACATGAGGCTGAGTTTTATCCAACCAACTTTTCAATTGCCTCAAGATCGGCAGGCTCTTCTCCTGCCGGCCAGTCAATCGCTGCTCATCACAGGCGTCCTTCAGTTCACGCTCGACGCCATACAGCTTATTGATCAATGCCAGCGCCATATCTGCTCGCCCGGCTTTGCCCTTGGGCTGCACCTTCTGAGCTTCAACAAACTTGCG
>NZ_JARGCS010000036.1 GCF_029193575.1 Pseudomonas entomophila
AAAAAAGGGGGCCTGACGAGCCTGCCGATCACGCTCTAGGCCGCAGCCGTGGCGGCCTGACAACCAAAATCCACATGCTCTGCGACGCCAACGGGATACCGTTGCGCTTCCTTCTCTCTGGTGGTCAAGCCAGTGACATCAGCTACGCACAACCACTGTTGGACGAGGTCGGCATTCCATCGAGCCAACGTGGCCGCCCGCGCAAGCGCTGTAAATGGCTGCTTGCCGATAAGGGCTACGACGCCGAAGCGCTACGCCGCTACTGCGACCAATATCGAATGCAACCCGTCATCCCGCTGCGCTCGATGAAGCGCAAGCCCAAGCCTGGCTTGCCCAGACTGTTCGACCGGCCCAAATACCGACAGCGCAACATCATCGAACGCATGTTTGGCTGGCTGAAAGAGAACCGCCGAATCGTCACGCGCTTCGACAAGCTCGCGAAAAGTTATGCCGCGATGGTCTCGCTGGCTTGTGTCATGCGGTGTATGCGACGGCTTTTTTCAGACAGAGCCTAGGTAGCGATTGATCATGTCCTTGACCGCGTGCCCACCACGGCTGGCCAGCTCGATCGCGCCTGGCTCTGCCAGCTCGGTCTCTCGTCGCTTCGCCCAGGCTTGAACAGCCTGCTTGCGGGCGAATGTCTGGAACTCTTGGTAGACTAGGACACCTTTTTCTTAAGGCGGATCTGGACGGTGTAGCTGACCGTTCCATCGGCCTTTTTCCTTGCCCTGATAGTAGCCATGATTTCCAGTGGTACACGCGTGATTGGCGGTGGTACATCGTACCACCGTCATACCAAAAACGTCCCCAAACCGCGAGAAATGGTACAAAACCGTGTAGGCCAGAATGCCCCTAGAAAAAAACTCAAAGCCACAAACTACGTGCCCTGAGCCATCCCGCCGCTTCTCCGTCGCCCCGATGATGGACTGGACCGACCGCCACTGCCGGTTCTTCCTGCGCCTGCTCTCGCGCCACACCCTGCTCTACACCGAGATGGTCACCACCGGCGCGCTGCTGCACAACGACCCCGAGCGCTTCCTGCGCCACGACGACAGCGAACACCCGCTGGCCCTGCAACTGGGCGGCAGCGTGCCGGCAGAGCTGGCGGCCTGCGCGCGGTTGGCCGAGGGGGCCGGCTATGACGAGGTCAACCTCAACGTCGGCTGCCCCAGCGACCGGGTGCAGAACAACATGATCGGCGCCTGCCTGATGGGCCACCCGGCGCTGGTGGCCGACTGCGTCAAGGCCATGCGCGACGCCGTGGCGATTCCGGTGACGGTCAAGCACCGCATCGGCATCAACGGCCGCGACAGCTATGCCGAGCTGTGCGATTTCGTCGGCCAGGTGCGCGAAGCGGGCTGCAAGAGCTTTACCGTGCATGCCCGCATCGCCATCCTCGAAGGGCTGTCGCCCAAGGAGAACCGCGAAGTCCCGCCGCTGCGCTACGACGTGGCGGCGCAACTGAAAGCCGACTTCCCGGACCTGGAAATCGTGCTCAACGGCGGCATCAAGACCCTCGACGAATGCCGCACGCACCTTGAGACCTTCGACGGTGTGATGCTCGGGCGCGCGGCCTACCACAACCCTTACCTGCTGGCCGAAGTCGACCAGCAACTGTTCGGCAGCGAGGCGCCAGTGGTCAGCCGCAGCGAGGCGCTGGCGCGCCTGCGGCCTTACATCGTGGCGCACATGCAAAGCGGTGGCGCGATCCATCACATCACCCGGCATATCCTCGGGCTTGGGCAAGGCTTCCCCGGCGCGCGCCGCTTTCGTCAGTTGCTGTCGGCAGACATCCACAAGACCGACGACCCGCTGGCCGTTCTCGATAAGGCCGCCGAGCTGCTGCAAGGGCGTTGAGGGGAACCTTGGAGGTGCGCTGGGCTCGAAGCTTGACCTTCGCATTCAATCGGGTCGCGGCGCGGCCCACCGCCGGGCAAACCCTGGACCCACGCCGGCCTTGAGTGGCCGTCGGGGCTCGGGTAATGTCAGACAATTGCACAGGACAGAGCACGCCAATGACCTCCAAGCTGGAACAACTCAAGCAGTTCACCACCGTGGTCGCCGACACCGGAGACCTGGACGCCATCACCCGCCTCAAGCCGGTCGATGCCACCACCAACCCTTCCCTGCTGCTCAAGGCCGCGACCATTCCCGGTTACGCCGACCTGCTCAAGCAGGTCAAGGCCGACGCCAAGGGCAACGTGGACCTGGCCTGCGACAAGTTCGCCGTGGCCGTGGGCGCAGGCATCCTCAAGGTCATCCCTGGGCGCATCTCCACCGAGGTGGACGCGCGCCTGTCGTTCGACGAGCCAGCGCTGCTGAAGAAGGCGCGCCAACTGATCGAGCTGTACGAGGCCGCTGGCATCGGGCGTGATCGCGTGCTGATCAAGCTGGCCTCCACCTGGGAAGGCATCCGCGCCGCCGAGAAGCTGGAAAAGGAAGGCATCCAAACCAACCTCACCCTGCTGTTCTCCTTCGCCCAAGCCCAGGCCTGCGCCGATGCCGGGGTGTTCCTGATCTCGCCGTTCGTGGGCCGTATCTACGACTGGTACAAGAAGAGCACCGGCAAGGAATACGTGGGCGCCGAAGACCCTGGCGTGCAATCGGTGACGCGCATCTACGACTACTACAAGACCAACGGCTACGAGACCGTGGTGATGGGCGCGAGCTTCCGCAACATCGGCCAGATCGAGCAACTGGCCGGCTGCGATCGCCTGACCATCAGCCCCGAGCTGCTGCAGCAGTTGAGCGACGACCAGGGCGAGCTGCCGCGCCTGCTAAAGCCGGGCAACGCTGGCGAGGCCAAGCGCCAACTGAACGAAAGCCAGTTCCGTTGGGCGATGAACGAGGACGCGATGGCCACCGAGAAGCTGGCAGAGGGCATCCGCCAGTTCGCCCGTGACCAGGAGAAACTGGAAGCCCTGCTCTCGGAAAAAGCCTGATACAAATCCGGTTTGTTCGACGGGCGGGAAATACCGAGTATTTCCCGCCCGTTTTTCATTGTGCGATACCTGTAGCAGCGGGCATGCCCCGCGATAGGGCCCTCCCCGCCACCACCAGAACCGCCCATGACCACTGCTCTCCCCGCCGTCCTCGCCGGCCCCGTGCTCCGCCGCCTGGAACCTCAGCGCCTGGCCATCTGGCTGGTCGGCTCACGCCCCTTGGACCTGCAATTCACCCTAGGCATCGCCCCCTCCGGCGCACGCCTCGAACGCCAGGTGGTCGCCATCGGCCTGCACGCCTTCATCCACCTGCTGGACATCCACTTCGACCAGCCCTTGCCCAGCGACACCTTCATCGACTACGACCTGTGCCTGCCCGACGGCCAGCGTATCGCTGACTGGGCCCCGCACCTGCTCTACCCCGGCGCCCAGCGCCCGAACTTCGTGCTGCGCGCGCGCCTCGACCACGTGCTCCACGGTTCCTGCCGCAAGCCCCACCACCCGGTGGCCGACGGCCTGCTCTGCGCCGACCGCCTGCTGCAAGCCTGCCAGGTGCCCGCAGAGCGCCCGGCCCTGCTGCTGATGAGCGGCGACCAGGTCTACGCCGACGACGTCGCAGGCCCGACCTTGCGCGCCATCCACGGGCTGATCGAGCGCCTGGGCCTGTTCGACGAACCGCTGGACGGCGCCTTGGTCGACGACGGCGCCGCGCTCTACCGCCACCCGGCCTGCTACTACCACCGCGCTGACCTGCTGCCCGCCGAACAAGCCAGTGAGCCGCTACGTCGGCGCTTCTTCCGCGGCAAGCGCAAGCCGATCTTCTCGTCGAGCAACGCCGACAACCACCTGGTGACCTTCGCCGAAGTCATGGCCATGTACCTGCTGGTCTGGTCGCCAGTGCCCTGGACGCTGGTGCGCATGACGCCGCCACACGGCCTCACGCCCGACCGCCAGGCACGCTTCCAGGAGGAGTTACCGCGCATCGAGGCATTCCGAGATGGGCTGGGCCCGGTTGCGCGGGCCATGGCCCACCTGCCCAGCCTGATGATCTTCGATGACCACGACATCACCGACGACTGGAACCTCTCGGCACAGTGGGAAGAGACAGCCTACGGGCACCCATTCTCGCGGCGGATCATAGGCAACGCCTTGCTCGGTTACTTGTTGTGCCAAGGCTGGGGCAACGATCCCGACGCCTGTGGCGCCCTGGCCAGCGCCTGCGCGCAACTGCCCAGCGCTGCGAACCGCCTGGATGGCGAGGCGCTGGACCGACTGATCGGCGAGCTGCTGCGCTTCCAGGGCTGGCAATACCACCTGCCCAGCGACCCGCCGCTGCTGGTGCTGGACACCCGCACACGCCGCTGGCGCAGCGAAAGCAGCCTGAAGAAACCCTCCGGCCTGCTCGACTGGGAGGCCCTGTGCGAATTGCAGCAGGCGCTGCTGGACCACCCTTCGGCGATCATCGTGTCACCGGCGCCGATCTTCGGGGTCAAGCTGATCGAGACGGTGCAGCGGGTGTTCAGCGCCCTGGGCTACCCGTTGCTGGTGGACGCGGAGAACTGGATGGCCCACCGCGGCGCGGCGCAAGTGATCCTGAACATCTTCGGTCACTCGCGCACGCCAGGGCATTACGTGGTGCTGTCGGGGGACGTGCACTACTCCTTCGTCTATGAAGTGCTGATCCGCCACCGCCAGCGCAGCCCGCATTTGTGGCAGGTGACCAGCAGTGGCATCAAGAACGAGTTCCCCCGGCGCCTGCTGGACGTGCTCGACCGCCTCAATCGCTGGCTGTACTCGCCGCGTTCGCCGCTCAACTGGTTCACCCAGCGGCGGCGCATGGAGGTGGTACCGCGCACGCCAAATCACAGCCGGGCGGGTGAACGGCTGTGGAACAGTGCGGGGCTGGGGCAGGTGTTCTTCGATGGCGAGGGGCGGCCAGCGCGGGTGTTCCAACTCAATGCCGATGGTGCGCCGGCGACCGAATTCGTGCGCGACTGAGACACCGCGCCTACCAAGGAGCGCAGCGCTCAGGAACGTTCGAGCGCGCTCACCAAGTCGTGGAAGGCTTCGCGGTTGGAGTCGTTCAGCCCCATCAGGATCTTGTGCGCCTCCAGCACTTTGGAGCGCACCACATCCTCATTCTGGTCCTGGGACGGCAGGTCGGTCAGGCAATCAGGGCATGGCAGCGGCCGATCGACGATGTTGAACACCTGGTCGAAGCCCATGGACTGCAACAGCCGCGAAATGTCCGGGTTGGTGGTCACCACGGTCGGCAACAGGCCGACTTTCTGGCGCGACAGGATCGACAGCTTGGCCAGCAGGCCCAAGGTGGTGCTGTCGATGCTCTCGGTTTCGGTCAAGTCGATGACGATGGCCGAGAAGTTCAGCGCGGTGAAGATCTTCTCGATCGTCGCATCCAAGGCCGAACACAGGGTCAGGCGCACTTCACCGACGAACTTCAGCACGAAGGTCCCGCTCTGCTCGGCGAACTGGATTCTACCGGTACTCATTGAAGGTTCCTGCTCAACACCAATAGGGCGATATCATCCGGCATCTCCCCAAGCGTAGCCAATCCGAATCGTTGGCGCAGCCCGTCCAGGCTACCGCCCGCTTCCTTGACGATCTGCGGCAAGGTCGCTTCCTTATCTTTGAGTGTGTCCCCAGGCAAAAGATCCAAGATGCCATCGGACATCAAGGTCAGGCTGAAGCTCGACGGCAGCTCCAGCACGTGGTCCTGGTAAGTGGCCTCGTCGAACAGCCCCACCGGCAGGCCACGGCCTTCCAGGTAGCGCGCCTGGCCGGGGGAGTACAGTACCGGCAGCGGCAGATGGCCGCCGACGCTGTAGGTCATCAGTCCCGTCTCTTCATCGATCACACCGCCGACCATGGTCACATGCTTGCCCAGCTTGCAGTTGATCAAGCCGCGGTTGATGTGCGCCAGCACCTGCGAAGGTTTGAACTCGCGCATGCGCCCGCTGCGCTTGAATTCGAACAGCAGGCGGGTGGTCATGAACTTCAACAGCACGGTGACGAATGCCGACGACGCGCCATGGCCGGAGACATCGGCCAGGTAGAAGGCGATGCGCCGCTCGTCAACGCGGAAGTAATCGGTGAAATCGCCCGAGAGGTACAGCGATGGGATGATCTGGTGGTCGAACGACAGGTCGCCAGCAACCCAGGGCTTTTCCGGCAGCATGTTCATCTGCACCTGGCGCCCGGCGGTCTGGTCTTCCTGCAACAGGTGCAGGCTGGCTTCCAGCTCGCGGTTGGCCGCCTCCAGCTTGTCGCGGTAGCGCTGGTTTTCCAGCACCAGGCGCGCGCGATCCAGGGCCCGGCGCACCGAGTGTTCGAGCACGGCGAGGTCTTCGAGGGGCTTGATCAGGTAGTCGGCCGCGCCCAGGCGCAAGGCCTCGACCGCATCGCTCATGACGCCGGCACCGGACACCACGATCACCGGCAACTGGGGGGCGATCTCGCTGACCCGGCGGATCAGCTCGAGACCACCCATCTGCGGCATGCGCAGATCGCAGATCACGAGGTCGGGCTGGTGTGCTTCGAAGACCTGGAGGCCCTGCTGGCCATTGGCAGCCTGAAGGACGCTGAAACCGCTGTCTTCCAGATAGGCGGCGAGGCTGGCACGGACCACGTCGTCGTCATCGATGATCAGCAGCGTTGCACTGGTTTTCTGCATGTGGGCGAACGGCGCCGATTTGGGTTGGGTGTAGCAGGCATCGGGGACACCGACGAACGGCTACAGGAATACGTTGTGACCACTTCTACCTGAGTTGTAGGACAAGATGTCTTGCCCGGCAAATAGCAGTGGTGCCCTGTAAGGCGCAGACGGTACTCCCATCCGCCGGGCGTTTCAAGCATGCGAACGTCGGCTGGGTGACGCTAATCACCGCCGGTTATTAGCACCTCGGTTTCGCTTACCGTTGTGCATAGCCGAACAGCGAATCGACGCATTGCCGGAAGGTTTTGCCCGGACGTATGATCAGGCTCGACACCCCAGGCCCAACCCCAACTGGCCATTACCCGATGGGAAGGATGCAGCATGCCTCAGACCCCCACCGACCACAGTGAAAAACGCGACTTCATCCGTATGCGCATCGACGCCGAGGTCAGCCTGCTGCAGGCTGGCCAGGTGATCACCGCGGTGTGCCTGGACCTCTCCAGCGGCGGCATGCAAGTGCGCGCGCCGCAGCGTTTCCAAGTGGGGGAACGTATCGAGGTGAAGCTGGAGTCGGACCACCCCGCGCTCAAGGGGCTGCACGCCAGCACCGAGGTGGTGTGGATCGCCGACTTGCCCGGCGATCAACAGAAGTTCGGCCTGCGCATCCTGGCGATGCATTGAGGGCCGGCGCCCACTCCTGTTGAAGGAGTGGGCAGGACGTTGCAGAACACCCTAGAAGTCGTCTTCGACTTCCCCATCCTTGACCTTGAACTCGCGGTTCTGCAGGTAGGCGTTGCGGATGAAGATGTACTTGTCGCCCTGGATCAGCCTCTCGGCCGACAGCAGGTTGGCGCGGGTATCGATGATGTCCAGCGCGAAGATCGAGTTGCGCGTCGGCACATGATCGATGTAGCGGTAGGGTTCGGTGTAGGTGTCCGGATACTTGGCCAGGCCGTCACGCACGGTGCTTGGCCCCAGTAGCGGGATCACCACGTACGGGCCGCTCGGCACGCCCCAGTAGCCCAGGGTCTGGCCGAAGTCCTCGTCGTTGCGCTGCAAGCCCATGCGGGTGCCCACATCGAAGAAGCCGCCCAGGCCGAAGGTGGTGTTGACGATCAGCCGCGCCGTATCCACGCCTGCGGCGTGGGGCTTGAGCTGGAGGATGTTGTTGGCCAGGTTGGTGACGTCCCCGAGGTTCCGGAACATGTTGTGGATACCCTCCTCGAGGAACTGCGGGGTAATCGCCTGGTAACCCTTGGCCAGCGGTTTGAGGGCGTAGGTGTCCACGGTGTCGTTGAACCTGAAGATCGGTCGGTTGACCACTTCCCAGGGATCTTCCTCGGTCGCGGCCTGGGTGGCAGCCACCGGCGCCAGCAACAGGCTGGCGCAGACACAGGCCTGGGCGATGCGCTCGATCACGCCGGCACCGATCCTCTGCATAGATGTTTCTCCATCGGATTTCACAGGGCAGGCGCCCACGGCGCGCTGCTGACAAGGCGCCAGTATAATGGCTCCTACGCTGATAAAAAGCTTTACACATCTTTGCTCAACATTTTGTGAACAACTATTGCGGCAGTCATTGGATGGTAACAATCCCCTTTTAGCCTGCGGACTATTTCAGGGACGTTGCCATGCACGATGCACCTGCCTTCACCGCTGTGCTGTTCGGATTGCGCGGCTGCCTGGTTCAGCACGCCGAGGGCAGCCCCCTGCCCGCGCCCGGCGCCCTGGAAACCCTCGATGGCCTGCGCCGTCAACAAGTGCCGTGCATCTGGCTCGACGAACTCAGCGCCCGCCAGGGCAAGCAACTGGCCGGTGTGCTTCCCGACTGGCTGCCTGGCCAGCTCAGCAACGGCTCAACCTGGCCCGCACCGAACGCCTGCTGGCAAGCCCTGATGGCCTTGCAAAGCGAGCGCCTGGACGGTTGCGTGCTGGTCAGCGGCGAGCCACGGCTGCTGCAGTCGGGGCTCAACGCTGGCCTGTGGACCGTGGGCTTGGCGGCGTGCAGCCCGTCCTGCGACACCGCCTCGGCGCACTGGCAGGCCTTGAGCCAGCAGGAGCAGGAACTGGCCCGCGGCAAGGCGACCCTCGAGCTGTTCGGCTTTGGCGTGCATTCGGTGATCGACCACCTGGAGTCGCTGGACACCTGCCTGGCCGACATCGCTCAACGCCGGCGCAAGGGTGAAAAACCCTGACACAGCGGCGTTGACGCCAATCATGCAAAGCCGCACCGGGTGGATTACGCTTGAAGGCAGGCCAGAACCTTTGCGCTCGCGCAGTGGTCCATGGCTTGCCTAGTAATGGACGGAGAACAACCAATGCCTGCCCGCGAACTGCAAGAGCGACTCAATAGCCTGCGCGAGCAACTGGATCGCAATGTGCCGCTTTCAGAAGAAGAGCTCGCCAGTCTTCATGAAGAAGCGCGACAGATAGAGGCGCAGCTCAAGCTCGAGGAAGCCACGCCCGACAACAACCTGGTCGATGGCGTGAACCTGGCCATCGAACGTTTCGAAGTCGATCACCCCGACCTCACCGCGACGCTGCGCAGTATCGCCAATCACCTGCACAGCATGGGGATCTGACACATGAGGGGCCGCAACGCGGCCCCTCATCCTCACTGCCGAACCAATCGCCCATTCGCCGGCCGCACCGCGCCGGTGCTGCGGTAGGGGTTGATGTCCAGCCCGCCCCGGCGCACGTAACGCGCATACACCGTCAAATGCTCTGGCGCCAGCAGGCGCAACAGGTCCAGATAGATGCGCTCGACGCACTGCTCATGGAAATCGGCATGCTGGCGGAAGCTCACCAGGTAGGTCAGCAGGCTGGCGTGGTCCAGGGCCCTGCCCTTGTATTCCACCACTACGCTGCCCCAGTCCGGCTGGCCGGTGACCGGGCAGTTGGATTTGAGCAAGTGGCTGTGCAACGTCTCCTCCACCACGCGGTCGGCCGAGCAACGCAGCAGTTCAGGCTGTGGCTGCTCGTAATTGCTGATGCTCACGTCCAACGCATCGATGCACAGCCCCGGCAGTGCCACCACACCCTGCGCCTCGACCTCGCCCAGGCTGCGCACGCGCACCTGCACCGGCTTGCCAGCCGCGGCCGACAGGTCCTTCTCCAGGCACCTCTGCAGCTCGTCGGTGCTGCTGAATACGGTCTGGTTCAGCGAGTTGAGGTAGAGTTTGAACGACTTGGATTCGATGATGTTCGGCGAGTCCGCCGGGATGGCGAACTCGCCGATCGCCACCACCGGCTTGCCCGACGGCAGTAGCCAGGACAGCTCGAAGCAGTTCCAGTAATCCACGCCCTGCCATGGCAGGGTCTGGGCAGTCACGCCCAGTTCCGCCCATTTCGCCGTGCGCGGGATGGGGAACAACAGTTCGGGGCTGTAGGTGGCGATGTATTCGCTGGACTTGCCCAGCGGGGAATGTTCGGCGGCGGGATGCATGGACCTGACCTGAAGGTTCAAAATGAAACCATTCTACCGGTTTTGCACCCTGCCTTGGGGCTGATGTCACTCGATGGTCAAGTCACCGACCATGCCAGCCTGGTAGTGCCCTGGCACGTTGCATGCGAACTCGATGGGCGCCGACTTGCGAAAGGTCCAGGTCAAGTCGGCGCGCTGACCGGGCTGCACCAGCACGGTGTTGCCCGCAGCGTGGCCATGGCCCATTTGACCATGGTCCATGCCGACCATGCTGGCGTGGTCCATGCCCTGCATGGCGGCCATTTCCTTCTGGTGCTCGACATGCATGGCCTTCTCGCCCAAGTTGAACTCATGCGCCAGTTGGCCCTGGTTGACGATCACGAAACGTATGGTCTCGCCAGCCTTGACCTTGAGGCTCTTGGGCTCGAAGGCGATGTCCTTGAGCACCACATCGACGCTGCGGGTGGCCTTCGAGGCCGGCGCTGGTTCGCCAAAGGCGAAGGCCTTGGCGCTGTCGGCGAACGCCGGCAGGCTACCCACGGCGAGTGCGGCGGCGAGGATCAGTTTTTTCATGTGTGCTCCGGGGTGTTCGGCGGGAATGTCACCACTCTAGGAGGGCGTGACTGGCGGCCACCTGACAGGCAGATTACAACTTTGTCAGCTGGGGCACGGTGCTCAGGCGTCACGTATCATTTGCGCAACCGCACCTCCGCCCCCACCAAGCGCGCAACACAAGGGACTGCCATGAAACTACTGATCGTCGAAGACCAGGCCAAGACAGGACAGTATCTGCGCCAAGGCCTGAGCGAAGCGGGCTTCGCCACCGAACTGGCCAGCGACGGCGAAACCGGGCAATTCCTGGCCCTGACCGGCGACCATGACCTGTTGATCCTCGACGTGATGCTGCCTGGCCGCGACGGCTGGCAGATCCTCCAGGCCGTGCGTCAGGCCGGCCTGGACACTCCCGTGCTGTTCCTCACCGCCCGCGACGCCGTGCAAGACCGTGTACACGGCCTGGAACTCGGCGCCGACGACTACCTCATCAAGCCCTTCGCCTTCTCCGAACTGCTGGCCCGTGTGCGCAGCCTGCTGCGCCGCGGCGCCAGCCCCAGCCAGGACACCACCCTAACCCTGGCCGACCTGCGCCTGGACCTGATCCGCCGCCGCGCCGAACGCGCCGGCCAGCGCATCGACCTGACCGCCAAGGAGTTCGCCCTGCTTGAACTGCTGCTGCGCCGCCAGGGCGAGGTGCTGCCCAAGTCGCTGATCGCCTCGCAGGTGTGGGACATGAACTTCGACAGCGACACCAACGTCATCGAGGTGGCTATCCGCCGCCTGCGCCTGAAGATCGACGACAGCCACCCGAACAAGCTGATCCATACCGTGCGCGGCATGGGCTACGTGCTCGAGGAGCGCCACGACTGATGCGCCGGCTTTCCCTCGGAGGCCGCCTGGCCCTGCTGTTCGCCGCCTGCACCGCAGCCGTCTCACTGACTGCGGGGTTGCTGTTCAACCGCGCCAGCGAACAGCACTTCATCGAACTCGACCAACAGTTGCTCGACGCCCGCGCCTCACTGATGCGCACCCAGCTCGACGGGGTAACCAGCGCCGAGCAGTTGGCCACTCGCCTGCCAGCGGTGCGCAACGAACTCAGCCACCAGGCCGACCTGGCCCTGCGCGTGCGCGGCGCCGATGGCGCCCTGTGGTTCGACAGCCGCGCCGCACTGCCGGACTCGCCACCGCGCACGGGCCTGGCAACCCTGCACGCCGACGGCGTCGACTACCGCAGCCTGTGCGTGCAACTGCGCGACGGCGACACGCGCTCCCCGCAGTTGACCCTGTTCCTCGACATCACCCACCACCAGCACTTCCTGCAGCGCATGCAACAACTGATCTGGCTCACCGTCGGCCTCTCGGCGCTGGCCACCGCGCTGCTCGGCGCCTGGGCCGCGCGTCGTGGCCTGCAACCCCTACGCCAGATGGGCGCGGTGGCCGCCAGCGTCAGCGCACGCTCGCTGACGACGCGCCTGCCGGTGGCGCAATTGCCTGAGGAGCTGGCCGAGCTGGGTGAGACCGTCAACGCCATGCTGCAGCGCCTGGACGATGCGTTCCAGCGCCTGTCGGCATTCTCCGCCGACATCGCCCATGAGCTACGCACGCCGCTGTCGAACCTGCTGACCCACACCCAGGTCACCCTCACCCGCCCACGCAGCCTGGAAGAGTACCGCGAGGCCCTGCACGGCAACCTCGAGGAACTGCAATGGATGGCGCAGATGGTCAACGACATGCTGTTCCTGGCCAAGGCCGACCACGGCCTGCTGATGCCCTGCCGCCAGCCGCTGGACCTGGGGCTGGAAACCGATGCATTGCTGGAGTACTACGCGCCACTGGCCGAGGATGCCGGCATCACCCTGCATCGGGTGGGCAACGCGCGCACCGAGGGCGATCGACACATGCTGCGCCGCGCGCTCTCCAACCTGCTGGACAATGCCCTGCGCTTCGCGCCCAAGGGCGGGACGGTGGAAGTGGTGCTGGAGCCGGGATTGCGCATCAGCGTGGGCAATACGGGGCCAGCGATCGCGCCGCAGGCACTGCCGCGCTTGTTCGACCGTTTCTACCGGGCGGACCCGGCGCGCCAGGAAGGCAGCAGCGAGCATGCGGGGTTGGGGCTAGCGATCACCCGGTCGATCGTGCAGGCTCATGGCGGGAACATTCGGGTGGAATGTGAAGGGGGTTGGACGCGGTTTCTGATCGAGTTGCCCGAGGCGTCATGACCAAGGGGGCCGCTGCGCGCCCCCCCCCTTCGATCACTCGTAGCGCAACGCCATCGCCGGCTCCACCTGCGACGCCCGGTACGCCGGATACAGCGTGGCGAGGAAGCTCATCACCAACCCTGCGGTGCAGATGATCGCCACGTCGCCCCATTGCAACTGCGACGGCAGGCTGCTGATGAAATACACGTCAGAAGTGAAGATGTGCTGCCCGGTCACCCGCTCCAGCCAGCCGACGATCTCGCTGACATTCAGCGCCGCGACTACCCCGAGCACGCCGCCCAGCACCGTGCCGACGATACCGATCAACGTCCCCTGGACCATGAACGTGCCCATGATCTGCGATGGCGTGGCGCCAATGGTGCGCAGGATCGCGATGTCCGCCCCCTTGTCGTTCACCACCATCACCAGGGTGGCGATGATGTTGAACGCCGCCACAGCGATGATCATCATCAGCAGCAGGCCGATCATGGTCTTTTCCATCTTCATCGCACTGAACAGGCTGCCCTGGGTGTGCGACCAGTCATCGGCGTGATACCCCTCCCCTAGCCCCGTGGCGATCGCCTTGGACACCTGCGGCGCGGCATACAGGTCATGCAGCTTCAGGCGCACGCCCTGCACCTGGCCTGGCGCCCAGCGCTGCATCTCACCGGCATCGGCGACATGGATGTAAGCCTGCGAGCCATCCAGCTCGGCGCCGACCTTGAAGATGCCGACCACGGTCAGGCGCTGCATGCGCGGGGTGATGCCGCCCGGCGCCTTGCTCACCTCAGGCACGATCAGCGTCAGTTTGTCGCCGGTGTTCAGGCGAAAGCGCCGCGCGGTCAGCTCGCCAAGGACCACGCCGTACTCGCCCGGAAGCAGGTTCTGTAACGCGCCCTGGACGATGTGCTGGCCGACGATGGACACCTTGCCCTCCTGGGCCGGGTCGATGCCGCTGACCTGGATCGGCTGCATCGCGCCCTTGTAGGAGAGCATGCCCTCCATCTCGGTGAGCGGCGCGGCGGCCATCACCGCGGGGTTCTTCAGCGCGCGGTCGGCCACCTGCTGCCAGTTGTCCAGCGGCTGCGCGCCGAGGATCGCGGCATGCGGCACCAGGCCGAGGATGCGCGAGCTCATCTCGCGCTGGAAGCCGTTCATCACCGACAGCACCACGATCATCGCCAGCACGCCCAGGGACAGGCCGATCATCGAGGTCATGGAAATGAACGAGATGAAGTGGTTGCGGCGCTTGGCACGGGTGTAGCGAGCACCGATGAACAAGGGCAAGGGTCTGAACATGTGTGGCATTACCCAATGAAAAAAGAAAACGGGGCAGCCAACGCGGCCCCGTGCAATCGGTCAGATGGCGACCAGTCGCCCATCTTCCAGACGCAGCACGCGGTCCATCTGGCGCGCCAGGTTGAGGTCGTGGGTGACCACCAGGAACGCGGTGCGCGAAGCCGTGGACAGCTCCTGCATCAACTCCTGGATGCCTTGGGCGGTGTGATGGTCGAGGTTGCCGGTCGGCTCGTCGAGCATCACCAGGCCCGGTCGGTTGACCAACGCCCGGGCGATCGCCACACGCTGGCGCTCACCGCCGGACAACTCGGCCGGCTTGTGACTGAGCCGGTGCCCCAGGCCCACGCGCTTGAGCAACGCCTCGGCACGCTCGCGGGCTTCAGGGATCGCCGTGCGGCCGATCAGCAGCGGCATGCAGACGTTCTCCAGCGCGGTGAACTCCGGCAGCAGGTGGTGGAACTGGTAGACGAAGCCCAGCGCGCGATTGCGCAGCAGGCCACGCGCGCGCTCGCCCAGGGCCGACAGCTCCTCGCCGGCCAGCCAGACGCTGCCCTGGGTTGGGGTGTCGAGGCCGCCCAGCAGGTTGAGCAAGGTACTCTTGCCCGACCCCGAGCTGCCGACGATGGCCACCCGCTCACCCGGGAGCAGCTCCAGGCTCAACCCGGACAGCACCTGCACCGACTCCGGGCCTTCGTCATAGGACTTGCCCAGGTTGCGGCAACTCAGTACGGCTTTATCACTCATGCGCGACTCACTCATAACGTAGCGCCTCTGCAGGCTGGGTGCGCGCGGCACGCCAGGCCGGGTACAGGGTGGCGAAGAAACTCAGGACCAGCGCCGCACCACAGACCATCCACACGTCTTCGGCCATGATCTGCGAGGGCAGGTAATCGATGAAGTACACATCGGCGTTGAGGAACTTGTGCCCGATCAGCGTCTCGAGGCCGGCGATCGCCGCACTGACGTTGAGCGCGGCGAGAATTCCGACCACGGCGCCGATCAGCGTGCCGACCACGCCGATCACCGTGCCTTGGACCATGAAGATGGCCATGATCTGCCGGGGCGTGGCGCCCAGGGTGCGCAGGATCGCGATATCGCCGCGCTTGTCGTTGACCACCATCACCAGGGTGGAAATGATGTTGAAGGCCGCCACCGCGACGATCAGCAGCAGCAGCAGGCCGATCATCGCCTTCTCCATGCGGATCGCCTGGTACAGGTTGCCGTGGGTGCGGGTCCAGTCGCGGGCGTAGAACTCCTGGTCGCCCAGGCGCTGGGCGATGTCCCAGGCCACGCGCGGGGCCTGGAACAGGTCGTCGAACTTAAGGCGCAGGCCCTGGACCTGGTCGGGCTTCCAGCGGTGCAGGCGCGACAGGTCGGAAAGGTTGGTCAGCCCGAGGAAGCCGTCGATCTCACCAGCGCCGACATGGAAGGTGCCGACCACGGTGAAGCGCTTCATGCGCGGGAACATGCCGGCCGGGGTCACGCTGACCTCCGGGGCGACGAAGGTGACCTTGTCGCCGATGCTCACCCCCAGCTTGGCCGCGGCCTTGTCGCCGATCATGATGCCCCACTCGCCTGGCGCCAGCTTGTCGAGGCTGCCTTCGCGCACGAAGTTGTCGATGATCGACACCTCGCGCTCGCGGGGTGGGTCGATGCCGTTGAGCAGCACCTTCTGCACCTTGCCGTCATGGGTCAGCAGGCCCTGCATCTGGGTGAACGGGGCCACCGCCAGCACTTGCGGATTCTGCTTTACTTGAGTGGCGAGGGCCGGCCAGTCGTTGATCGGTTGGCCGGACTCCAGCGTGGCATGAGGGATCATCCCAAGCACGCGGGTACGCATCTCGTGGTCGAAGCCATTCATCACCGAGAGCACCACGATCATCACCACCACGCCCAGGGCGAGGCCGATCATCGAGGTGAGCGAAATGAACGAGACGAAATGGTTGCGACGCTTGGCACGGGTGTAACGCGTACCGATGAATACGAAGAGAGGTCTGAACATGTCGGGGCTTGTTCGGATGAATGGGAACGTCCTTGTGGCGAGGCGCCTACGGCGGCTTTACACTCGGACCACCGCCGCTACCATGGGTTCGCCATGACGACACTAGACGAAGAAGATCGCCGCGAATACTACCGCATCGAAGACCGGATCGCACTGGAAATAAGCCCCCTGAGCGCGGCCGAAGCCCTTGAGACAGAACTGTTGCAGGATGATTCACCGCTGTTCAGCCTGCTCAGCGAGCTGCACCTGTCCGACTTCGAATCCCAGCATCTGCTGCGCCAGCTCAGCGAAAAGGACCGCACCCTCGCGGCCTTCCTGCGCGCGCAGAACCGCCGCCTGGACCTGCTCAGCGCGGTGGTCGCGCAAACCCTGATCGGCGAGATCGGCCAACCGCAGCGGGTGATCATCTCCGAAGGCGGCATCGAGTTCGCCCAGGCGCAGAAGATCGCCCCTGGCACCCGGGTAAAGGTCAAGATGGTGCTGATGCCCCGTGCCCATGGCCTGCTGTTGCGCGGCCGGGTCACCCACTGCGACCCGCGACCCGCTGGCGACTTCGAGGTCGGCACCGAGTTCACCGACATGACCGACGCCCAGCGCCAGCTGCTGGCGCGCTATATCCTGCAGCGCCAGCAACAGCAGCGGCGCCAGCAACTGGAACAGAGCGACCCTGCCCCCTGAGCCTTTTCTCTTTTTGACCTGAAGGAACGAACGTGACCCTGATCTACGGCCATCGCGGCGCCAAGGGCGAAGCGCCCGAGAACACCCTGACCAGCTTCCGCCAGTGCCTGTCCCATGGCATCGACCGTTGCGAGCTGGACCTGCACCTGTCGGCCGACAACGAGCTGATGGTGATCCACGACCCTACCCTAAAGCGCACCACTGGCCGACGCGGCAAGGTGGTCGAGCATACCGCGGCGGAGCTTGCCACCTACGACGCGCGCAAGGGCGGCCCAGGCCATGTGCACCCGTGCCCGATCCCGCGCCTGGAAGAGCTGTTCGAGAAATGCCCCTTCACCCACTGGCAACTGGAGGTCAAGAGCGCCTCGCGCACCCGCGCGGCGAGCACGGTGCTGGCGATCCGCGAGCTGGCCCAGCAATACGGCCTGCTGGACAAAGTCACCATCACCTCCAGTTCACGGGAAGTGCTGGGCGCCGCCCAGGAGCTGGTGCCGGACGTATCCCGTGGGCTGGTGGCCGAATACGCCTGGCTCGACCCGCTGAAGGTCGCGCAGAACTACGGCTGCGAGATGCTCGCGCTGAACTGGACGCTGTGCACCCCCGAGCGCCTGCTCAAGGCGCAGCGCCAGGGTTTGCACGTGTCGGTGTGGACGGTCAACGAGCCGGCACTGATGCGCCGACTCGCCGACTTTGGCGTGGACAGCCTGATTACAGACTTTCCCGGTTTGGCCAAGACCACCCTTGGGAAGGACTGAAATCGGTCTCCCCGACCGGCTCAGGCCACCGGCCGGAGCCGCTCAAAAAAGCCGGTTCAGGCCGTCGTAGGCCGCTACCCGATAGGCTTCGGCCATGGTCGGGTAGTTGAAGGTGGTGTTGACGAAGTACTTCAGGTTATTCAGCTCGCCCGGCTGGTTCATGATCGCCTGGCCGATGTGCACGATCTCCGAGGCCTGGTAGCCGAAGCAGTGCACGCCAAGGATCTGCAGGGTCTCGCGGTGGAACAGGATCTTCAGCATGCCTTGCGGCTCACCGGCGATCTGCGCGCGGGCCATGCTCTTGAAGAAGGCCTTGCCCACTTCGTAGGGCACCTTGGCCTGGGTCAGCTCCTGCTCGTTCTTGCCGATCGAGCTGATCTCCGGGATGGTGTAGATGCCGGTCGGCACGTCATCGACGAAACGCCAGCTGCCGTTGTCGATGATGCTGCCAGCCGCCGAGCGGCCCTGGTCGTGGGCGGCGCTGGCCAGGCTCGGCCAGCCGATCACGTCACCAGCGCCATAGACGTTCGGCACGCTGGTGCGGTAGGCCTCGTCGACCTCGATCTGGCCACGGCTGTTGACCTTGATGCCGATGTTCTCCAGCCCCAGTTTGTCGGTGTTGCCGGTGCGGCCGTTGCACCACAGCAAGGCGTCGGCCTTGATCTTCTTGCCCGACTTCAGGTGCAGGATCACACCGTTGTCCAAGCCTTCGACCCGCTCGTATTCCTCGTTGTGGCGCACAGTGATGTTGTTGTTGCTGAAGTGGTAGCTCAGCGCCTGGGAGATTTCCGAATCCAGGAAGCTCAGCAACTGGCCACGGTTGTCGACCAGTTCCACCAACACGCCCAGGCCGCTGAAGATCGACGCGTATTCGCAACCGATCACCCCGGCGCCGTAGACGATCAGCTTGCGCGGGGTGTGGCTGAGGCTGAGGATGGTGTCGCTGTCGTAGACGCGCGGGTGGTGGAAGTCGATGTCCGCCGGGCGGTACGGGCGCGAGCCGGTGGCGATGATGATGTGCTTGGCGTTGAGCTTCTCGACCACGCCGTTGGCGCAGACCACTTCGACAGTTTGCTCGTCGGCGAAGCTGCCGGTGCCGACGAACACGTCGACGCGGTTGCGCGCGTAGTAGCCGGTACGCGAGGCGACCTGCTTGGAGATCACCTTCTCGGCGCTCTTGAGCACGTCGGGGAAGGAGAACCAGCGCGGCTCGCCGATGGCACGGAACATCGGGTTGGTGTTGAACTGCATGATCTGCCGCACCGAGTGACGCAGCGCCTTGGAGGGAATGGTGCCAAGGTGGGTGCAGTTGCCGCCGACCTGGCGACGGCTGTCGACCATCGCGACCTTGCGCCCCGCTTTGGCGGCATTCATTGCCGCACCTTCTCCGGCCGGGCCGGAACCCAGCACCACTACGTCGTAGTTGTAGACAGCCATGCGTACTCCTTCAGAACTGGCCCGCCGGCCGGCTGGCCGCGGGGCTCGATCATGTCGCCAGAGCGCCATGAAAAAATTCGGGTGCAGTCTAATCAAGCGTGAACGCCGCGCACATTAACCCTTGGTCGCGTCGTAGGCCAACTTTGCCTGCACTACATGTCTTGCACCGATTCCCTGGCGGCGATCATCCGTGCCTTGCCTTTCATTCGCCTTTCACCGCCCGCTCGAAACCCGGCGTGGACCGGGAGACGAAGCCACCCTCGACGCGGGTCACCAGCACCGCGGCGATACCGTGGGCCATGGCGAACGCCCAGCCACGCTCCGGGCCCAGGATCAGCAGCAGCGTGGAATAGCCATCGGCGACCAGTGCCGAGCGGTCAAGCACGGTGACCGCGGCCAGGGCATGCGCCACCGGGCGCCCGAGGCGGGCATCGAAGGTGTGCGAATAGCGCCGGCCATTCTCCTCGAAATAGTTGCGATAGTCACCCGAGGTCGAGACCGAAAGGCCGTCCACGGCCAACACCTGGCGAGCGATCTGGCGGTCCTCGCGGGGCAGCTCCAGGGCCACCCGCCAGGGGCTGCCATCGGGCTTGCGGCCGACCGCCTTGAGCTCACCGGTGACTTCAGCAAGGAAGCTTCCGACGCCCATCGCCCCCAGGCGCACGGCGATCAGGTCGACGGCGTGGCCGGCGGCGATGCTGTTGAAGTCCAGCTCCAGGGCAGCGTCCTTGCACAGTTGCTGGCCTTCGATGCGCAACTTGCGAAAGCCCACGCGCTCGCGGGCCAGGGCTTGTGCCTGGGGGTCGGGTACGTGTTCCTGACGGGCTTGCGGGCCGAAGCCCCAAAGATCGAGCAAGGGTTCTACGGTGAGGTCGTAGGCGCCGCCGCTGAGATCGGCCAGGTGCTGGCCGAAGGTGACCAGTTCGAGCATGTCGGCGGGGATGGCCAGGCAGTGGTTGGCAGGCAACTGGTTGAAGCGGCTGACCACGGAATCGCCGCGGTAGGTGGAATAGAGCCGGTCGATGTCCTGGAGAACGGCCTCGACGGCATGCTGCACCTGTTCCGGGGCGGGGCCGCCGGGGTCGCGGACGTACTGGATGCTGTAGCTGCTGCCCATGGTCGGGCCGCCCAGGCGTTCGACGGTGGGGCGCGGGTTGCAGGCTGACAGCAGCAGCAGGAAAAACAGCAAGGTCGTGCGCAAGTTCGATCTCTCGGTCGGCGGTGCCGGCCCTATCGCGGGGCAAGCCCGCTCCGGCACCGGCCATGAAACCGGCGCTGAGCCTTTAGGAGCGGGCTTGCCCCGCGATAGGGCCGGCACAGACACAACATAGGCCAAAAAAAAACGGGAACCCGAAGGTTCCCGTTTTTTCATTGCCTTACAAGCCTATCAGCGTGGAAACGCTGGCGGGTTCACACCGGCCATGTCTTCCATCACGCGAACGACCTGGCAGCTGTAGCCAAACTCGTTGTCGTACCAGACGTACAGGACAACACGGTTGTCGTTGGCAATGGTCGCCTCGGCGTCGACCACACCGGCGTGGCGCGAACCGACGAAGTCGGTGGATACCACTTCCTGCGAGCTGACGTAGTCGATCTGCTTGTGCAGCTCCGAGTGCATGGCGGTCTGGCGCAGGTACTCGTTGATCTCGTCGCGGGTGGTTGGCTTTTCCAGGTTCAGGTTCAGGATGGCCATCGAGACGTTCGGCGTCGGTACGCGGATCGCGTTGCCGGTCAGCTTGCCCTTGAGCACCGGCAGCGCCTTGGCGGCGGCGGTGGCGGCACCGGTCTCGGTGATGACCATGTTCAGCGGCGCGGCGCGGCCACGACGGCTGCCCTTGTGGAAGTTGTCGATCAGGTTCTGGTCGTTGGTGAACGAGTGAACGGTCTCGACGTGGCCGTTGACGATGCCGTACTGGTCGTTGATCGCCTTGAGCACCGGCACGATGGCGTTGGTGGTGCAGGAGGCGGCGGAGACGATCTTGTCTTCGGCGGTGATGTCGGCGTGGTTGATGCCGTGCACGATGTTCTTCAGCGCGCCCTTGCCAGGCGCGGTGAGGATCACGCGGGCGGCGCCCGGGCAGGCCAGGTGCTGGCCCAGGCCGTCGGCGTCACGCCATACACCGGTGTTGTCGACGATCAGCGCGTTCTCGATGCCGTACTGGGTGTAGTCGACTTCGCTCGGGCTCTTGGCGTAGATGACCTGGATCAGGTTGCCGTTGGCGGTGATGGTGTTGTTGGCTTCATCGATGGTGATGGTGCCATCGAACGGGCCGTGTACCGAGTCACGACGCAGCAGGCTGGCACGCTTGACCAGGTCGTTCTCGGCGCCCTTGCGCACGACGATGGCGCGCAGGCGCAGGCCGTCGCCGCCACCGGTCTTCTCGATGAGGATGCGCGCCAGCAGGCGGCCGATGCGGCCGAAACCGTACAGAACGACGTCGGTGCCCTTGCGCGCCGAAGCGTTCTGCTGGCCAACCACGTCGGCCAGTTCTTCACGGACGAACTGCTCTACGCTGCGGCCGTTGCCTTCCTGCTTGAACTTGTTGGCCAGCTTGCCCAGGTCGACCGAAGCGGCGCCCAGTTTCAGCTCGCTCATGGCCTTGAGCAGGGGGAATGTCTCGTGCACGGACAGTTCGGTCTCGTCGGTTTGGCGGTGACGAGCAAAGCGGTGGGCTTTGAGGATCGAGATAACCGAACGGTTGATCAGGCTGCGGCCATAGATCGAGCTCACCACGTTGTTATTGCGGTAGAGCTGACCGATAAGCGGGATCATCGCTTCAGCCAGGGCTTCACGATCGATCCACTCACCAAGACACTGGTCGGGCTTCTGAGTCACGGGAACCTTCCACATGTAGGGGGAGAAAAAAGGGGCTACATTATGACGCCCCACGGCGTATCGGGCAATGAGCGCCTGTCGCCGCCGCCAAAGCCCGCCACCATGCCCTCGCGAGCCTGACAGCCGGCACGCGCGCCGGTACAATCGATCTCTTTGCCGCAACGCTTGGAGTCCAATCTCCCGTGTCAGTTCTGCGCCTACCGAAACTGTCGGCCACGGCCGGCAAACAAACCTGGGGCAACCTCCCCGGTGCCGCCCTGAGCCTGGCCATCGCCGAGGCCGCCAGCAGCGCGGGCCGCTTCACCCTGCTGCTGACCGCCGACAGCCAGGCCGCCGACCGCCTCGAGCAGGAACTGCGGTTCTTCGCCCCGGAGCTGCCGGTGCTGCCGTTCCCGGACTGGGAAACCCTGCCCTACGACCTGTTCTCGCCGCACCAGGACATCATTTCCCAGCGCATCGCCAGCCTGTACCGGCTGCCGGAGCTGGACCACGGCATCCTCGTGGTGCCGGTGACCACCGCCCTGCACCGCCTGGCGCCGACGCGCTTCCTGCTGGGCAGCAGCCTGGTGCTGGACATCGGCCAGAAGGTCGACGTCGAGCAGATGCGTACGCGCCTGGAAGCCAGCGGCTACCGCTGCGTCGACACGGTCTACGAGCATGGCGAGTTCGCCGTGCGCGGCGCGCTGATCGACCTGTTCCCCATGGGCAGCAAACTGCCCTACCGCATCGATTTGTTCGATGACGAGATCGAGACCCTGCGCACCTTCGACCCGGAGACCCAGCGCTCGATCGACAAGGTCGATTCGGTGCGCCTGCTGCCGGCGCGCGAGTTCCCCATGCAGAAGGAGGAAGTGACGCGCTTCAAGGCGCGCTTCCGCGAACGCTTCGACGTCGACTTCCGCCGCAGCGCGATCTTCCAGGACCTCACCAGCGGCATCATCCCCGCCGGCATCGAGTACTACCTGCCGCTGTTCTTCGAAGAAACCTCGACCCTGTTCGACTACCTGCCGGCGGACACCCAGGTGTTCTCCCTGCCCGGTGTGGAACAGGCCGCCGAGCATTTCTGGAACGACGTGCGCGGGCGCTTCGAAGAGCGCCGCGGCGACCTCACCCGCCCGCTGCTGCCGCCCGCCGAGCTGTTCCTGCCAGTGGAAGACTGCTTCGCCCGGCTCAAGCAGTGGCCGCGCGTGCTGGTCGGCGCCGACGAGGTGGAGCCCGGCGTGGGCCGCGAGCGCTTCCCGGCGCGCGCGCTTCCCAACCTGGCCATCGAGGCCAAGGCCAACCAGCCGCTTGCCGAACTGGCCAACTTCCTCGACCAGTTCCCCGGCCGCGTGCTGTTCACCGCCGAATCGGCGGGCCGTCGCGAAGTGCTGCTGGAGCTGCTCGAGCGCCTGAAGCTGCGCCCGCAGACGGTCGAGGGTTGGGCCGACTTCATCACCGGCAAGGAGCGCCTGGCGATCACCATCGCCCCGCTGGACGACGGCCTGCTGCTGGACGACCCGGCCCTGGCCCTGGTGGCCGAGAGCCCGCTGTTCGGCCAGCGCGTGATGCAGCGCCGGCGCCGCGAGAAGCGCGGCGAGGCGGCCAACGACGCGGTGATCAAGAACCTCACCGAATTGCGCGAAGGCGCCCCGGTGGTGCACATCGACCACGGCGTGGGCCGCTACCTGGGCCTGGCCACGCTGGAAGTGGACAACCAGGTCGCCGAATTCCTCACCCTGGAATACGCCGAGGGCGCCAAGCTCTACGTGCCGGTGGCCAACCTGCACCTGATCGCCCGCTACACCGGCAGCGACGACGCCCTGGCGCCGCTGCACCGGCTGGGCTCCGAGGCCTGGCAGAAAGCCAAGCGCAAGGCCGCCGAGCAGGTCCGCGACGTCGCCGCCGAGCTGCTCGACATCTATGCCCGGCGCGCCGCGCGCAAGGGCTACGCCTTCGCCGACCCGGCCGCCGACTACGCCACCTTCAGCGCCGGCTTCCCCTTCGAGGAAACCCCCGACCAGCAATCGGCCATCGAGGCCGTGCGCCTGGACATGCTCGCCGGCAAGCCGATGGACCGCCTGGTGTGCGGCGATGTCGGCTTCGGCAAGACCGAAGTGGCCATGCGCGCGGCCTTCATCGCGGTGCACAGCGGCCGCCAGGTGGCGGTGCTGGTGCCCACCACCCTGCTCGCCCAGCAGCACTACAACAGCTTCCGCGACCGCTTCGCCGACTGGCCAGTGACGGTCGAGGTGATGAGCCGCTTCAAGTCGGCCAAGGAAGTCGCCAGCGCCGCGGCACAACTGGCCGAGGGCAAGATCGACATCCTCATCGGCACCCACAAGCTGCTGCAGGACGACGTGCGCTTCAAAGACCTGGGCCTGGCGATCATCGACGAGGAACACCGTTTCGGCGTGCGCCAGAAGGAGCAACTGAAGGCCCTGCGCAGCGAGGTGGACATCCTCACCCTGACCGCCACGCCGATCCCGCGCACGCTGAACATGGCGGTGTCGGGCATGCGCGACCTGTCGATCATCGCCACGCCGCCGGCGCGGCGCCTGTCGGTGCGCACCTTCGTCATGGAACAGAACAAGAGCACGGTCAAGGAGGCGTTGCTGCGCGAGCTGCTGCGCGGCGGCCAGGTGTACTACCTGCACAACGACGTGAAAAGCATCGAGAAATGCGCCGCCGAGCTGGCCGAACTGGTGCCCGAGGCACGCATCGGCATCGGCCACGGGCAGATGCGCGAGCGTGAGCTCGAACAGGTGATGAGCGACTTCTACCACAAGCGTTTCAACGTGCTGGTGGCCTCGACCATCATCGAGACCGGCATCGACGTGCCCAGCGCCAACACCATCGTCATCGAGCGCGCCGACAAGTTCGGCCTGGCCCAGCTGCACCAGTTGCGCGGCCGGGTCGGGCGCAGCCACCACCAGGCCTACGCCTACCTGCTCACGCCACCGCGCCAGCAGATCAGCAGCGATGCCGAGAAACGCCTGGAAGCGATCGCCAACACCCAGGACCTCGGCGCGGGTTTCGTGCTGGCCACCAACGACCTGGAGATCCGCGGCGCCGGCGAACTACTCGGCGAGGGCCAGAGCGGGCAGATCCAGGCGGTGGGTTTCACCCTCTACATGGAAATGCTCGAACGCGCGGTCAAGGCCATCCGCAAGGGCAACCAGCCGAACCTCGAGCAGCCATTGGGTGGCGGCCCAGAGATCAACCTGCGCCTGCCGGCGCTGATCCCCGAAGACTACCTGCCCGACGTCCACGCTCGCCTGATCCTCTACAAGCGCATCGCTTCGGCAGCCGACGAGGACGGCCTGAAAGACCTGCAGGTGGAGATGATCGACCGCTTCGGCCTGCTGCCCGAGCCGACCAAGAACCTGATGCGCCTGACCCAGCTCAAGCTGCAGGCCGAGAAGCTCGGGATCAAGAAGGTCGACGCCGGCCCCAATGGCGGCAAGCTCGAGTTCGAGGCCGAAACGCCGGTCGACCCGCTGACCCTGATCAAGCTGATTCAGGGCCAGCCCAAGCGCTACAAGTTCGAAGGGGCCACCCAGTTCCGCTTCCTGGTGCCGATGGAACGCCCAGACGAACGCTTCAATACCCTGGAGGCGCTGTTCGAGCGCCTGACCCCGCAGCCTGCCTGAAGGAAGATCCATGCGTGCCATCCGTTGCCTGACCTTGTTGCTGACGCTGATCGCGCCAGCCGCCTTCGCCGAAGGCCCCTATCAGGTGGAAATGCTCCTGCTGCGGCAGAACGCCGTGCCGGCGGTGACCAGCCCGTTCGCCCCGGAGGACTGGAGCGCTAGCGCCCCACGCCTGGACAAGGCCGACGAACGCCCACTGGCCCTGAGCGACGAGGCCACTCGCCTGGAGGCAACCCCCGGCTACACCGTGTTGCTGCACAAGGCTTGGCAGCAACAGGTCGGCAGCGAACCGAGCCGCATTGCCCTGGGCGCCGGGAACGAGCAGTTCGGCCACTTCCCCATCGAGGGCAACCTGAGCATCGCCGAAGGTCGTTTCATCAGCGTCGAGGCCAACTTCTGGGTCAACCAGCTCGACGGCAACGGCAGCGTGCTGCAAAGCGAGCAGTTCAAGCAGAGCAACAGCAACGTCAAGGCCAACCAGCTGACCTTCCTCGACGGCGGCCACCTGGCCGTGCTGATCAAGGTCGCCCCCGCCGGCCTGCGCAAGGTGCCGGTGATCGACCCGGAGATGATGGAGCAGTGAGGTGAGCGAACACGAAGCACGGGAGCTGCTGCTGACGCACGAGTCATGGACCCAGAACTTCGACAGCGGGGCGCTCGGTCGCGGACGGGAATATGCCGGGCAAGGCCGAGTGACCCTGCATGCGGCGAGTCAGCTATTGGTCGAGTCGGTGTGCGAGGGCTCACCCGGCAACCGCTACAGCCAGACCATCCACCTGATGATGAACGCGGGCACGCTGCGCGTGCTCGGACGCTGTTCCTGCCCGGTCGGGCTCAACTGCAAGCATTGCGCAGCCGTGCTGTTCTTCCTGCAACGCGACAAGGAAGAGCACCTGCCGCCCGAGCAAGCCGCGCTGTCCTTGCCCCACGACCTGAGCAAGTGGGTCGAGGGGCTGGCCAACCCCACACCCGATGCAGGGCCTCGCGAGCCTGCACGCAAAGGGCCGGCGCTGTACTACCAGGTCAGCTTCGAGCGTGACCAATGCTTGCTGAAAGTCCTCAAGGGCACCCGCCAGGCCGACGGCGAGCTGAAACTGGGGCGAATCACCTCGCTGCCCGAGATGATCTACTACACCCCGCGCTACGTGACCGAGGACGATGCGCGCCTGCTGCGCCTGATCGACGCCCGCAGCAAGGGCGCGACCGGCCCCAGCGTGGCACTGGCGGGCAAGCCGGGCGCCGAGCTGTTCAAATACGCGCTGGGCACCGGCCGCATGCTGTTCGAAGACAACACCACGCCGCTCACCCCAGGCCCGACGCTGCACGCCGAGTTCCGCTGGGTTCGCCTGGAGAACGGCAGCTACCGCAGCGCCTGGCACCATGACGAGCGGCCCACGCTGCGCGCCCTGCCGCTGGAGCCGCTGTACTACGTCGATCCGCAGACCTGGCAAAGCGGCGAGCTGGAGCATGGCCTCGACCCCTTCATCGCCAGCCAGCTCGCCCGCGCGCCCGTGGTGCCCGAACGCCTGGTCGTGCCGCTGAGCCATCGCCTCAACGCCCTGAACCGCCAGGTGCCCACGCCCACCACCGTACGCAGCGAAGACATCAGCGATATCCCGCCGACACCGCGGCTGACCCTGGGCAGCATCGAATTCAGCGCCTACATGCCCAAGACCGGTCGCATGCAGCGCCAAATGCAGCACCGCGCCGCGCTGGCCTTCGACTACGACGGCCTGCGCACCAGCGCCAACGACGACAAGCCGCTGACCCGCCTGGTGGATGCCACCAGCCAGCGCATCCGCCGCCAGCCCCAGGCCGAGCAACGCCTGCGCGATACCCTGCGCAAGCTCGGCTTCAAGCCCGCCACCCGGCAAAGCAAGGCCCTGGCCGACAGCGCCGGGGAAATGTTCCAACTGGCCGACGACGAAGCCTGGCTGCGTTTCGCCCGCGAGGACCTGCCGCGGTTGCGCCAAGCGGGCTGGCAGATCGACCCGCACCGCGACTTCGCCTTCAATTTGCAGGAGGTCGACGACTGGTACGCTACGGTCCAGGAAGCACCGGGCCATGAATGGTTCGACCTGGAGCTGGGCATCGTCGTCGATGGCCAGCGCCACAGTCTGCTGCCGATCGTGCTGCACCTGCTGCGCAGCAACCCCGAACTGCTGCGCCCCAGCGAACTGGCCCGGCGCGGCGACGACGAACACCTGCTGGTCGACCTCAACCGCCTGCGCCAGGACAGCCCCGCCCTGCGCGTCGCCCTGCCCTATGGCCGCATCAAGGCGCTGATGGGCACCCTCGGCGAGCTGTACCTGCACGAGGAGGTGGTCGGCCCGAGCCTGCGCCTGGACCGCGCTGACGCCGCGCGCCTGAACGACATCGACCAACTGCCGCTGCACTGGGAAGGCGGCGCCCACGTACGCGACCTCGGGCGTCGCCTGCGGGATGCCCGTGACCTGCAGGTGGCGCCACCCCAAGGCCTGGCCGCCACGCTGCGCCCCTACCAGCAGCAGGGCCTGAACTGGCTGCAGGCCCTGCGCGAGATGGGCACCGGCGGCATCCTGGGCGACGACATGGGCCTGGGCAAGACCCTGCAGACCCTCGCCCACCTGCTGCTGGAGAAAGAAGCCGGGCGTCTTGTCCAGCCAGCCCTGGCGGTGATGCCCACAAGTCTCGTGCCCAATTGGCTCGACGAGGCCCAGCGGTTCGCCCCAAGCCTGCGTGTGCTGGCCCTGCACGGTCCGAGCCGGACCAAGCACTTCACCACCCTGCACGACTACGACCTGGTGCTGACCACCTACGCCCTCGCCCCGCGCGACCTCGAACACCTGCGCGCGCAGCACTGGCACGTGCTGGTGCTCGACGAAGCGCAGAACATCAAGAGCAGCACCAGCAAGGCCGCGCAGGCGGTGCGTGAGCTGCAGGCGGGCCAGCGGCTGTGCCTGACCGGCACGCCGATGGAAAACAACCTGGGCGAGCTGTGGTCGATCTTCCATTTCCTGATGCCCGGCTGGCTGGGCGACAGCAAGCGCTTCACCCAGGACTACCGCACGCCCATCGAGCGCCAGGGCGACCGCGAGCGCATGACCCACCTGGCCAACCGCATTCGCCCGTTCCTGCTGCGTCGCACCAAGGAACAGGTCGCCCGCGAACTGCCGCCGAAGACCGAGATGGTGCACTGGGTCGAGCTCAGCGACGCGCAACGCGACACCTACGAGGCGGTCCGGGTGGCGATGGACAAGAAGGTCCGCGACGAGATCGCTCGCAATGGCGCGGCGCGCAGCCAGATCGTCATCCTCGACGCCCTGCTCAAGCTGCGCCAGGTCTGCTGCGACCTGCGCCTGGTCAAGGGTGCCGAGGCCAAGGGCAGCTTCGCCGACAAGGGCAAGCTCGGCAGCCTGCTGGAAATGCTTGAGGAACTGCTCAGCGAGGGCCGCAAGGTGCTGCTGTTCTCGCAATTCACCTCGATGCTGGCGTTGATCGAAGCAGAACTGGAGAAGCGTGGCATCCGCTATAGCCTGTTGACCGGCGAGACCCGCGACCGCCGCGCGCCGGTGCAGCAGTTCCAGAACGGCGACAGCGAGGTGTTCCTGATCAGCCTCAAGGCCGGCGGCACCGGCCTGAACCTGACCGCCGCCGACACGGTGATCCACTATGACCCTTGGTGGAACCCGGCCAGCGAGAACCAGGCCACCGACCGCGCGTACCGCATCGGCCAGGACAAGCCGGTGTTCGTCTACAAGCTGATCACCCGGGGTACGGTGGAAGAGAAGATCCAGCAGTTGCAGCAGGAGAAGGCGGCGCTGGCGGCCGGGTTGCTGGATGGCGGCGAGGCCGGGCAGTGGCGGCTGGGGGATGAGGAGATCGAAGCGCTGTTTGCGCCGTTGCCGGGCAAGCGCAGCCGCTGAGGCGTGCGGCGAATGCCTGTAGCGGCCTTATCGCGGGGCAAGCCCGCGATAAGGCCAACACCTCAATCGACCAGCTGCGCCTCCTTCAGCGCTCCCAACGCCTCCAACCAACGCGGCTGCTGACGATAATCGGTACGCGCGAACCCACGCCCACGCATCCCCGCGATCCTTGGCGATGGCGCCACCTTCAGCCGCTGCGCCGCGCTCAAGGCCAGCTCCGCCGCCGCCCGGTCGTTGCACACCAGCCCCATGTCGCAACCCGCACTCAGCGCCGCCTCGATACGGTTGGCCGCATCGCCCACCACATGCGCACCGGCCATGGACAGGTCATCGCTGAAGATCACGCCCTTGAAGCCCAGCTCGCCACGCAGGATGTCCTGCAACCAGCGCCGCGAGAACCCGGCCGGCTGGCTGTCGACCTGCGGGTAGATCACATGCGCCGGCATCACCGCCGCCAACTGTCCACTCAAACGGGTAAACGGCACCAGGTCAGCCTGGCGCAACTGCTCCAGGCTGCGCTCGTCGGTGGGAATGGCCACGTGAGAGTCGGCCTCGGCCCAGCCATGCCCCGGGAAGTGTTTGCCGCAGGCCGCCATGCCTGCGGCGTTCATGCCACGGATGAACGCCCCTGCCAGTTGCGTGGCACGCGCAGGGTCGCCTTCGAAGGCACGGCTGCCGACCACTGCGCTGCGCTGGTGGTCGAGGTCCAGCACCGGGGCGAAGCTCAGGTCCAGGCCGACCGCCAGCACCTCGGTGGCCATCAGCCAGCCACAGTGCTCGGCCAGTTGCTCGGCGTTGGCGTTGTCAGCGATCGCGCGCATCGCCGGCAGGCGCACGAAGCCCTGGCGCAGCCGCTGCACGCGGCCGCCTTCCTGGTCGACGGCGAGAATCAGCTCGGGGCGAATGGCGCGGATCGACGCGCACAGCTCACGCACCTGGCGCGGGCTGTCGATGTTGCGGGCAAAGATGATCAGGCCGGCCACTTCGGGCTGGCGCAGCAGGTGGCGGTCCTCGGCGGTCAGCCATTTGCCGGCGATATCGACCATCAGGGAGCCTTGCAGGCGGGCAGTCATAGGGTGTCCTTCATTGGAGGTCCAGGGAGGCCCATTGGGGGCAGGCGGCCTCGTCGATGCGCACCGGGCAATGGGGCGGCACGCGTTCGAACAGGTCCAGCAGGTCTCGGTTGCGCAGGCGCACGCAGCCATGGGACAGCGGCACGCCCAAGGGTTCGGTGTCCGGTGTGCCGTGCAGGTAGATGTAACGGCGGAAGGTATCGACCTCGCCCAGGCGGTTGACGCCCGGCTCGCAGCCGCTGAGCCAGAGAATGCGGGTGAGGATCCAGTCGCGCCCAGGGTATTGGGTATGCAACGCCTGCGACCAGACCTCGCCAGTCCAGCGTCGGCTGCACAGCACAGCGCCCACGGGCAGGCCCGTGCCGATCTTCGCCCGCACCTGGTGCAGGCCGCGCGGCGTGCAGCCAGAGCCATTGCGCTCGCCTGCGCCATTGTGCGCGGTAGAGACCGCCAGGCGCACGCGCAAGCGCCCACAGGCGAAACCGTAGAGGCATTGATCAGCGAGGGAAATATGCAGGAAATCGAGGTCGTACATGGGCGCCTAGCTTAGCCGAAGCGCCCTGCCCCGCCCAGTGCTCAGGCCTTGGCGGGCGCGCTGGCGCCAGTGCTCTTGCTGCGTGGGCGCAGTTGCGCGCTGGCCATGGCCTCGTCGGTGACGCCACTGTCGGCGCGCATGCCAGCGGCCAGGAACGGCACCATCAGGCGCATCACCTGTTCGATCGAGGTGTTGATGCCGAAGTCGGTTTCAGCGATGGCGCGCAGGGCCTTGATGCCCGACATGCTGAACGCCGCGGCGCCAAGCATGAAGTGCACACGCCAGAACAGCTCCAGCGGCGGCACGCGGGGCGCGGCCTCGTGCACCAGCAGCATGTAGCGGCGGAACACCTTGCCGTACATGTCTTCGAGGTAGCGGCGCAGGTGCCCTTGGCTCTGGCTGAAGGCCAGGCCCAGCAGGCGCATGAAGATCGACAGGTCATTGTTGCTGCGCGGCTGCACGGCCAGGGCCTGCTCCACCAGCATCTCCAGCAGCTCTTCAAGGCTCGGCTTGTGCTCCGGGCGGCCCTGGCGGCGCTCCAGCTCACGCTCGAGGCTGGCGCAGAAGGGCCCGAGGAAGCGCGAGAAAACCGCCTGGATCAGCGCCTTCTTCGAGCCGAAGTGGTAGTTCACCGCCGCCAGGTTGACCCCGGCCTTGCTGGTGATCAGGCGCAGCGAGGTTTCGGCGAACCCCCTTTCCGCGAACAGCTGCTCGGCAGCATCGAGAATGCGTTCAACGGTTTCCGATTGGGCCATGACTTATCCGCCTGACAAACAGTTGTTTGAAACATACGTTTCAAGCTTTCATCTGTCAAGGTTCGGTGACCCGGCGGTCGCACTTTAAAAGCCCCGAGCTACAAGCTGCAAGCCACATGACACAAGGGATGCATGAAACGTGGATAAACACCTGCAAGCCACGGCGCTGCCGCGAGGTCATCGCATGGCGCTTTTTCTTGAGGCTTACAGCTTGCAGCTCGCAACCCACTGTATATAATCCCAGTCACTGTATAAAAAGACAGAGCCCCTCGCCATGCTGAAACTGACGCCACGCCAAGCCGAGATTCTGGCTTTCATCAAACGCTGCCTCGAAGACAACGGCTTCCCGCCCACCCGCGCGGAAATTGCCCAGGAGCTCGGTTTCAAGTCGCCGAACGCCGCCGAGGAGCACCTCAAGGCCCTGGCCCGCAAGGGCGCGATCGAGATGACACCGGGCGCTTCGCGCGGCATCCGCATCCCCGGCCTGGAGCCCAAGGCCGAGGACAACGGCCTGCCTATCATCGGTCGGGTCGCCGCTGGCGCGCCGATCCTTGCCGAACAGCACATCGAGGAATCCTGCAACATCAACCCCGCGTTCTTCCATCCTCGCGCCGACTACCTGTTGCGCGTGCACGGCATGAGCATGAAGGACATCGGCATCTTCGACGGCGACCTGCTGGCCGTGCACACCACCCGCGAGGCCCGCAACGGCCAGGTGGTGGTCGCGCGCATCGGTGACGAAGTCACGGTCAAACGTTTCAAGCGCGACGGCAGCAAGGTCTGGCTGCTCGCCGAGAACCCCGAATTCGCCCCCATCGAAGTCGACCTGAAAGAGCAGGAACTGGTGATCGAGGGCTTGAGTGTCGGCGTCATTCGCCGCTGATCCAGGAGGCGTCATGCAGCAGTCCATTCACCTATCCCAGCCAGCGCAGCTTCCTTTGTTCGAAGCCTTCCTGGCGCAGCCAGTGCTGCCAGGCCTGAAGGCCCGTGAGCCCTCGCGCAAATCCGCCCAGCCCGACCTGTTCAGCGAACTGGCCCTGCGTGGTGCGCCGGGGCACTGCCAGAGCCTGCTGGCGCCGGTGCTGCGCGAGCTGAGCGAAGAGGATGACAACCGCTGGTTGACGCTGATCGCCCCGCCCTCCAGCCTGACTCAGGCCTGGCTGCGCGACGCGGGGCTGAACCGTGAGCGCATCCTGCTGCTGCAGCCAGGCAGCAATCAGAGCGCGCTGCAACTGGCCTGCGAGGCTCTGCGCCTGGGCCACAGCCACACCGTGGTCAGTTGGCTGGACAACACCAACGCCAACGCGCGCCAACAACTGGTACGCGCCGCCACCACCGGAAACGCACAAAGCCTGAACATCCGCCTCAGCTGATGTCCAGGCCTTGCCTGTAATCCCTTGAACCATCCCGCAGCAAGGGGCGCCTCAGTGCAGGACGCGCGGCCCCTCGTCACGCTCGAAGTCACCTTCGATCAGTTTGCCGGCCATCTGTACACCGACACTGAGCATGGCCTTGGCCACTTCCACATGCTGTCCCTGAAGGAACGCCTTGGCATCCTCGGAGAAGTCCAAGGTCACCAGTGAGCCCTCGTCCTCAGCGCGGCGCAGTTCGATCCGGCCATCAGGCAACTCGACAATTTCTAGAAAGGACGTTGACATATAGGGCCTGCTCTCCACGAAAGGCGATCATTGTACCAGCGCAAGCGGCTATCAGCACTCACTCAGCGCGTCGCGGAAACGTCTCACCAGGTCCTTGAGGTTCTGCCGCCAGCTCTCCAATTCCTCCCGCGACAGCAGGGGTTGCTCGACAGCGTCAAGGTCGACGGCCTGGATCAACGGCTGGGTGACGTCGGTCTTCACGGTTTTTTTCACGACCGGCGGTCGGAACAAATCGGCATAAGCTTCGATCAGTCGCGCCAACCAGGTCTCCGGCTGGCGGGCCAGCTCCAGCATCTCGGCCATTTCCGGGATGGCCACGCTGTGCAGCACCTCGTCATTGAGCAGCAGCTCGGCACGTGGCGCGCCGGCCTGCGGCAGACGATAGAAGCCGGCGATCTCATGGCACAAGCCCAGTAACGCGCCGTACAGGTGGAACAGCGCCGATTCGCGCTCGGCCTGGATCAGGCCCTGGGCGTTCATCGCACGGCTTTGCTCGGCCTGGGCCAGGGATTCCAGGGCAAGGCCGGCGAAGAACAGCTTCTGGTTGGTGCGGGTGTAGAGTTCCTGGGCCATTTCGAGTGACCTCCCTCAGGGATGCAAGGCGATGGGATGAGTGTCGAGGATTGCGTGGCCTTCCCGCAAGCGGCGGCGGAATGTAATTGGGGCCGCTTCACGCCCCATCTCGGGCGCGCCCGCGATGGACCGTGAAGCGGCCCCAATCAGCACAGAACGCTCAGGTCAGCGTTTGTCCTCGACCTTCCACGCCTTGCCGTCGTAGAACGCCTTCCAACCCGTCGGCTTACCCTCGACCTCGGACTGCACGTACTGCTCCTTGGTCTTGCGGCTGTAACGAATCACCGCCGGGCGCCCCTCTGGGTCCTTCTGCGGCGCATCGCAGAGGAAGTGGTACTTCGGATCGATCTCATGCTTGTGCGGGATGATTTCCAGCACCAGCGGCGCACGGGTCTCGCGGTTCTTCGGGAACTGGCTGGCAGCCAGGAACAAGCCCGAGGCGCCATCGCGCAGCACGTAGGTGTCGTCGACCTTCTCGCACTTGAGCTCAGGCATATCCACCTTGTCCATCTTCGGTGGCGCCGCTTCGCCGCTTTTGAGCAACTTGCGGGTGTTCTTGCATGCCGGATTCGTGCACCCGAAGAACTTGCCGAAACGACCGGTCTTGAGCTGCATCTCGCTGCCGCACTTGTCGCACTCCAGGCTCGGCCCTTCGTACCCCTTGATGCGGTAGTTGCCCTCTTCGATCTCGTAGCCCGCGCAATCCGGGTTGTTGCCACAGATGTGCAGCTTGCGCTTCTCGTCCAGCAGGTAGGCATCCATCGCCGTGGCGCAGATCGGGCAGCGATGCTTGCCACGCAGCACCAGCGACTCGGATTCACCTTCGTCGTCGGCGGCGATTTCATCGCCCGGCACCAGGTTGACGGTGGCCTTGCAGCGCTCCTTCGGTGGCAGGCTGTAGCCCGAGCAGCCGAGGAATACGCCAGTGGAAGCCGTGCGGATCATCATCGGCCGGCCGCATTCCTTGCACGGAATGTCGGTCATGGTCGGCTGGTTGGCGCGCATGCCGCTCTCAGTGGACTCGGCGGTCAGCAGCTTCTTGCTGAAATCGCCATAGAACTCGTCGAGCACGTTCTTCCAGTCACGCTCGCCCTGGGCAACGTCGTCGAGGTGCTCTTCCATGCCAGCGGTGAAGCCGTAGTCCATCAGGTTGGAGAAGCTTTCGGACAAGCGCTCGGTGACGATGTCGCCCATCTTCTCGGAGTAGAAGCGACGGTTGTGCAGGGTCACATAGCCACGGTCCTGGATGGTGGAAATGATCGCAGCGTAGGTCGACGGGCGGCCGATACCACGCTTTTCCATCTCCTTGACCAGGCTGGCCTCGGTGTAGCGTGCCGGCGGCTTGGTGAAGTGCTGGCTGGGGTCGAGCTGGATCAGCTTGAGCGACTCGCCCTGGGCCATCTCCGGCAACACGTCGTCCTCGCCAGGCTTGCTCTGCTGCGGCAACACGCGGGTGTAACCGTCGAACTTGAGGATCCGCCCCTTGGCGCGCAGCTCGAAGCTGCCAGCGGCCACAGTGACGCTGGTGGACAGGTACTGGGCGGGCGGCATCTGGCAGGCCAGGAACTGGCGCCAGATCAGCTCGTACAGGCGCTCGGCGTCACGCTCCATGCCGCTGAGCTTGCTTGGGTGGGTGTTCACGTCGGAAGGACGGATCGCCTCGTGCGCCTCCTGGGCACCCTCCTTGCTGCCGTAGACCACCGGTGCGGCGGGCAGGTACTGCTTGCCGAACTCACGTTCGATGTAGCTGCGGGCCATGTCCAGGGCGTCGGTCGACAGGTTGGTCGAGTCGGTACGCATGTAGGTGATGTAGCCCGCTTCGTAGAGACGCTGGGCCATCATCATGGTCTTCTTCACGCCGAAGCCCAGGCGGTTGCTTGCAGCCTGCTGCAGGGTCGAGGTGATGAACGGCGCCGACGGCTTGCTGCTGGTCGGCCGGTCCTCGCGCTTGGTCACGCTGTAGCTGGAGGCCTTGAGCTTCTCCAGGGCCGCCATGGCCTGGGCCTCGTTGAGCGGCTTGAAGGCTTCGCCGTTTTCGCGCGCCACCTCGAAACGCACCTTGGCGTTCTTGGCGGTGCCAAGGTCGGCGTGCACTTCCCAGTATTCTTCCGGGTTGAACGCACGGATCTCGCGCTCGCGCTCGACCACCAGCTTCACCGCCACCGACTGCACGCGGCCAGCCGACAGGCCACGGGCGATCTTCGCCCACAGCAGCGGCGAAACCATGTAGCCGACCACGCGATCGAGGAAACGTCGCGCCTGCTGGGCATTGACCCGGTCGATGTCGAGGTCGCCCGGCTGGGAGAAGGCCTCCTGGATGGCCTTCTTGGTGATTTCGTTGAACACCACGCGCTTGTAGCGGCTGTCGTCACCACCAATGGCCTCGCGCAGGTGCCAGGCGATGGCCTCCCCTTCGCGGTCCAAGTCGGTTGCGAGATAGATGGTGTCGGCATCCTTGGCCAGGCGGCGCAGTTCTTCGATCACCTTCTCCTTGCCGGGAAGGATCTCGTACTTGGCCTTCCAGCCGGCCTCCGGGTCGACGCCCATGCGCGTCACCAACTGGCGGCGAGCCTTCTCCTTCGGCGACAGGGCCGGTGCCTCACCTGCGGTCTTGCCGCGCTTGGCAGCCGGTTCCTTGGCCGTACTGGCCGAACCGCTGGTGGGAAGGTCACGGATGTGGCCGATACTCGACTTCACCACGTACTGGCTGCCCAGATACTTGTTGATGGTCTTGGCCTTGGCCGGGGATTCCACAATGACCAGCGATTTGCCCATGGATCGGAGTATTCCTGAATCTGAAGATGAAAAACGCGTCAGGTGCCGGACGCGGCACCGCTATATATAGTGGCAAAAGAGTGAGGTCAAGCGTGGACGCTCAGTCGCTCGCCTTGGCCAGCAGCCCGGACAACCCTTCTTCGACACTGACCAAAGCAAAGCGTGGCACCTGCTCGCCGTCAACCTCGACGGACTCCAGGAACATCGAAAGCGGCCGCACCCAAAGCCCGAACTCGCCGTACAAGGCCTGGTAGAACACCAGCCATTCCTCGGTCTCGGAGTGGCGCGCCGCGCCAAACACACGATACTCAGGCCCTTTGTAGTGCCGGTACACACCTGGCAGTATCTGCATGTCGCTCACCCTCTTGAACAAATCCTGAAAAAACAAAAACCGGGGCACATGGCCCCGGCTGCTGCCTTGCGATGCGATCAGACGCGTTCGAAGACAGTGGTGATGCCTTGGCCCAGGCCGACACACATGGTGGCGACGCCCAGGGTACCGCCGTTCTGCTTCATGACGTTGAGCAGGGTGCCGGAAATCCGCGCACCGGAGCAACCGAACGGGTGGCCCAAAGCAATCGCGCCGCCGTGCAGGTTAACCTTCTCATCCATCTTGTCGAGCACTTTCAGGTCCTTGAGCACCGGCAGGGCCTGTGCGGCGAAGGCTTCGTTGAGCTCGAAGAAGTCGATGTCAGCGATGCTCAGGCCTGCGCGCTTGAGCGCCTTCTGGGTCGAAGGCACCGGGCCGTAGCCCATGATCGCAGGGTCCACACCAGCAACGGCCATGGAGCGGATCACAGCCAGCGGCTGGACACCCAGGTCCATGGCGCGCTGGCCGGACATGACGATCATGCACGAGGCGCCATCGGTGATCTGCGACGAGGTACCGGCGGTGACAGTGCCCCCTTTCGGGTTGAACGCCGGCTTGAGCGCCGCGAGGCCTTCAAGGGTGGTTTCCGGGCGAATGGTTTCATCGTAGTCGAAGACCTTGAGGAAGCCATTCTCGTCATACCCCTGCATGGGGATGATCTCGTCCTTGAACTTGCCTTCGACCGTGGCCTTGTGCGCCAACTGGTGCGAACGCAGGCCGAACAGGTCCTGCTGCTCACGGGTGATGCCGTGCATCTTGCCGAGCATCTCGGCAGTGAGGCCCATCATCCCGGAAGCCTTGGCGGCGTGCAAGGACAGGTGCGGGTTCGGGTCGACGCCATGCATCATGCTGACGTGGCCCATATGCTCGACGCCACCGACCACGAACACATCACCGTTGCCGGTCATGATCGCCTGGGCGGCGGTGTGCAGCGCACTCATCGACGAACCGCACAGGCGGCTGACGGTCTGAGCCGCGGAAGTGTGCGGGATCTGGGTCATCAGCGAGGCCATGCGGGCGATGTTCCAGCCCTGCTCCAGGGTCTGGTTGACGCAGCCCCAGATGACGTCCTCGACTTCCTTCGGGTCGACCTTGTCGTTGCGTTCCAGCAGTTTGCTGATCAGGTGCGCCGACATGTCTTCGGCGCGGGTATTGCGGTGCATGCCACCCTTGGAGCGGCCCATCGGGGTGCGACCGAAGTCGACAATCACCACGTCTCTTGGATTCAGGCTCATATCAATAATCTCGCTCTAGCTCGTTGGCCACTCAGTTGAAGAAGCGCTGGCCGTTCTTGGCCATTTCACGCAGCTTCGCGGTCGGGTGGTACAGCGGCCCCAGATCGGCGTACTTGTCGGCCAGGGCGACGAACTCGGCGACCCCGAGCGAATCGATGTAGCGCAGCGCGCCACCGCGGAAGGGAGGGAACCCGATGCCGTAGACCAGGCCCATGTCCGCCTCGGCGGCGGTCTCGACGATGCCGTCTTCCAGGCAACGCACGGTTTCCAGGCACAGTGGCACCATCATCCAGTTGATGATGTCCTCGTCGCTCACTTCACGCTGCTCGAAAACGATCGGCTTGAGCACCTCCAGCACGGAGGGGTCGGCGACCTTCTTCGGCTTGCCACGCTTGTCAGTCTCGTAGGCGTAGAAGCCCTTGCCGTTCTTCTGGCCCAGGCGATTGGCCTCGTACAGGGCGTCGACGGCGGAGCGGCGGTCGTCCTTCATGCGCTCGGGGAAGCCCTCGGCCATCACGTCACGACCGTGGTGGCCGGTGTCGATGCCGACCACGTCCATCAGGTAGGCCGGCCCCATGGGCCAGCCGAATTTCTCCATGACCTTGTCGATGCGCACGAAGTCGACACCGGCGCTGACCAGCTTGGCGAAGCCGCCGAAGTACGGGAACAGTACACGGTTGACCAGGAAGCCTGGGCAGTCGTTGACCACGATCGGGTTCTTGCCCATTTTCTTGGCGTAGGCCACGGTGGTGGCGACCGCCACTTCGCTGGACTTCTCGCCGCGGATGACTTCCACCAGCGGCATCATGTGCACCGGGTTGAAGAAGTGCATGCCGACGAAGTTCTCGGGGCGCTTGAGGGCCTTGGCCAACAGGTTGATGGAGATGGTCGAGGTGTTGGAGGCGAGGATCGCCCCCTCCTTGACCTGGGCTTCCACTTCCGCCAGCACGGCCTGCTTGACCTTCGGGTTCTCGACCACGGCCTCGACGACGATGTCGACCTGGCCGAAGTCGCCGTAGGACAGGGTCGGACGAATGGCGTTGAGTGCCTCGGCCATCTTCGCCGGGGTCAGGCGGCCCTTCTCGACGCGCTTGCCGAGCAGCTTGGAGGCCTCGTTCAGACCCAGCTGGATAGCTTCCTCGCGGATGTCTTTCATCAGGATCGGGGTGCCCTTGACCGCCGACTGGTAGGCGATGCCGCCACCCATGATGCCGGCGCCGAGCACGGCGGCCTGCTTCACGTCATGGGCGATCTCGTCATGGGCCTTGGCTTTGCGCTTGAGCTCCTGGTCATTCAGGAACAGGCCAATCAGGCTTTCGGCGACCGAGGTCTTGGCCAGCTTGGCGAAACCGGCGGCTTCGACTTCCAGGGCCTTGTCACGGCCGAAGTTGGCGGCTTTCTGGATGGTCTTGATGGCTTCGACCGGTGCCGGGTAGTTCGGGCCGGCCTGGCCTGCGACGAAGCCTTTGGCCGTCTCGAAGGCCATCATCTGCTCGATGGCGTTGAGCTTGAGCTTTTCCAGCTTGGGCTGGCGCTTGGCCTTGTGGTCCAGCTCGCCGCTGATGGCGCGCTTGATCAGGTCCAGGGCACCGGCCTGCAACAGCTCGGGGGCGACCACAGCGTCGACGGCGCCGACCTTCAGGGCGTCCTCGGCGCGGTTCTCTTTGCCAGAGGCAATCCACTCGATGGCGTTGTCCGAACCGATCAGGCGCGGCAGGCGTACCGTGCCGCCGAAGCCCGGGTAGATGCCCAGCTTGACTTCCGGCAGGCCGATCTTGGCGTTGCTGGACATTACCCGGTAGTCGGCTGCCAGGCACATCTCCAGGCCGCCGCCCAGGGCGATACCGTTGATGGCTACGACGGTAGGTACGCCGAGGTCTTCGAAGTCGTTGAAGATACGGTTGGCTTCCAGGTTGCCGGCGACCAGCTCGGCCTCGGGCAGCTTGAAGTTGTCGACGAATTCGGTGATGTCGGCGCCGACGATGAACACGTCCTTGCCACTGCTGACGATCACACCCTTGATGGACGCGTCGGCCTTGATGGTGTCCACCGCCTGACGCAGCTCGTTCAGGGTGAGGCGGTTGAACTTGTTGACGGACTCACCCTTGAGGTCGAACTTCAATTCGACGATGCCGCTTTCAAGAGCCTTAACCGTGATGGCTTTACCTTCGTAAATCATCAACTGATCTCCACGATATGGAAGCTGAACTGTACACGCCGAACGCTGGTGCAGAGAGGGCTTGCCGCCCCTTGCCCAGGCACACCCGCCAGCGCGCTAGTCGGGATTCTGTAAGAGCAGTCTGACATACAAACGCTCAATTCATACGCCCGTTTGATTTGGGTACGCACACATTCTCCGAAAAGGTCGGCATTGTCAAATGCTCGAAAGCACCCGAAAAACGCGACTTTCCAGTCATTTTGTACTCCTGGGGGGATAAACCCTGATGACAGTGATCGCCGATCATTCATGTCAGCGATAAACCCTGGGCGAGGGGCGGCGCGGAAAATTTTACAAACACGTTCACGCAGTGCGGCTACACTGCGTCTGGATAAAACCTGTTTCCCGGCCTGCCTGGCCTTTTCGCGCGAGCGGAACGCATAGCGGCGGTACCCTTGTAGGGGACCGCCGCTATGTCGTTATGGGGAATGAATACGGGTCAGGCGAGGCTTTCGAGGGTGCGGGCAATATCCTGCAATACAGATTTATCGCCACGCTCACTCCAGTACAGGGCGATCATCCGGCTGTCGGCCTCGACCTTGTAGACGCTTGCCGGCAGGCGTGCGAAGCACTCACCGAGGCGCAGGTCTGCGCAGGGTTCGCGCCACTGGTTCCACCACACGCCCGGGCTGACCTGCCAGTAGCACCAGGCATCTTCGTGGCCGCGGCGGCGGGCACGGTGGTACTGCGGGCACGGGCTGGGCGGCTCGTTTTCCAGCCAGTGTGGCCACTGCTGGGGCGCCAGTTGCATGGCCAGGCCCATGCGCCGGCCCTCCAGGCGCAGGCTCATCTGCTCGCTCTGCTTGCGCGAGGGGCGTAGCCAGGCCAGCGGGCTGAGGATCAGCGCGAGGATTGACACCACCAGCCATACCGTCATATCTGTAGTTCCCATAAAGCGTTGCAAATAAGCGGGTTAGCCGGTTTCACGCAGCATCCGCCGGAAAGCGACCATACTTCTACTATCGCGACTGTCAGGAGTACCACTCATGTCCTACGAACATATTCTGGTTGCCGTCGACCTGACCGAGGAGTGCGACCCGGTGATCAAGCGGGCCAAGGCCCTGGCCCTGGCCTCCGCCGCCAAGGTGTCACTGGTGCACATCGTCGAACCGATGGCCATGGCATTCGGCGGCGACGTGCCAATGGACCTGTCGCAGTTGCAACAGCAGCAGTTCGACCAGGCCAAGGAACGCATGGAACGCCTGTTCAACAAGTATCCGGACATCCAGAAAGGCGACTCGCACCTGGTCTACGGCCAGCCGCGCCAGGAAATCCACCAACTGGCCAAGGACCAGAAGTGCGACCTGATCGTGGTCGGCAGCCATGGCCGGCACGGCCTGGCGCTGCTGCTGGGCTCGACCGCCAACGACGTACTGCACGGCGCGCCATGCGATGTGCTGGCGGTGCGCTTGCAGAAGAAGGAATGAGTTGAACCCATCGCGGGGCAAGCCCATTCCTAAAGGGTTGGCGGCAACCCCTCCGGAATGAGCTCGCCCCGCGACAAGCCTCTACCCTTCCAATTCGGCCCAACGCTCCACTAGCCCATCCAGCTCGGCCTGCATCTGCTCCAGCTTCGCCAGCACCGCCGAGGTTTCGCCAATCGGCCGCTGGTAGAAGCCTGGCGCATTGACCTCTTCCTGGGCCGCCGCCATCTTCTGCTCCAGCGCATCGATCTGCCCCGGCAGCGCCTCCAGCTCGCGCTGCAGCTTGTAGCTGAGCTTCTTCTTGTTGGCATCGGCAACCGGCGCAGCCACGGGCGTCGGCGCCGCCGCCTCGGCCACCACCTTCTCGACCACCGCGCTGCCCAACTCGGACTTGCCGCCCTTGCTCTCGCTCACCCCTAGCAACTTTGGCGAGCCGCCCTGGCGGATCCAGTCCTCGTAGCCGCCCACGTATTCACGCACCCGGCCCTCGCCTTCGAACACCAGGGTGCTGGTGACCACGTTGTCGAGGAAGGCCCGGTCGTGGCTGACCATCAGCACGGTACCCTTGAAGTTCGACAGCACCTCCTCGAGCAGCTCGAGGGTTTCCACATCCAGGTCGTTGGTCGGTTCGTCCAGCACCAGCAGGTTGGCCGGCTTGCTGAACAGCTTGGCCAGCAGCAAGCGCGCGCGCTCGCCGCCCGACAATGCCTTGACCGGGGTGCGCGCACGTTGCGGGCTGAACAGGAAGTCGCCCAGGTAGCTCAGCACGTGACGGCTCTGCCCGTCGATGTCGATGAAGTCCCGGCCTTCGGCCAGGTTGTCGATCACCGTTTTCTCCAGGTCCAGCTGGTGGCGCATCTGGTCGAAGTAGGCGACCTCCAGCTTGGTGCCACGGTCGACCTTGCCGGTGGTCGGCTCCAGGTCCCCGAGCATCAGCTTGAGCAAGGTGGTCTTGCCGGTGCCGTTGGCGCCCAGCAGGCCGATGCGATCCTGGCGCTGCAGCACCATGGAGAAGTCCTTGACCAGCTTCGGCCCCTCCGGGTGGGCGAAGCTGACGTTCTCCAGCACCATCACCTGCTTGCCGGACTTGTCGGCCACCTCGATCTGGATGTTCGCCTTGCCTTGGCGCTCACGGCGCTCGCCGCGCTCCACGCGCAGCGCCTTGAGGGCGCGCACGCGGCCTTCGTTGCGGGTGCGACGGGCCTTGATGCCCTGGCGGATCCACACCTCTTCCTGGGCCAGGCGCTTGTCGAACAGCGCGTTGGCGGTTTCCTCGGCGGCCAGCGCGGCCTCCTTGTGCACCAGGAAGCTGGCGTAATCGCCGTTCCAGTCGATCAGGCCGCCGCGGTCCAGCTCAAGGATGCGCGTGGCCAGGTTCTGCAGGAAGGAACGGTCGTGGGTGATGAACAGCACGGCGCCATTGAAACCGCTCAGGGCGTCTTCGAGCCAGGCGATGGCACCGATATCCAGGTGGTTGGTCGGCTCGTCGAGCAGCAGCAGGTCGGGCTCGGATACCAGCGCCTGGGCCAGCAGCACACGGCGGCGCCAGCCACCGGAGAGCTCGGCGAGGGTTTTGTCGGCCGGCAGTTGCAGACGGCTCAGGGTGCTCTCCACCACCTGCTGCAGGCGCCAGCCGTCGCGCGCTTCCAGCTCATGCTGGACGTGCATGAGCTTTTCCAGGTCTTCGTCACCGTGGATGTTCTGGCTGAGGTGATGATACTCGGCAAGCAGCGCGCCGACGCCGTCCAGGCCCTCGGCCACCACGTCGAATACCGAACGCTCGTCGGCCACCGGCAGCTCCTGCGGCAGCTCGCCGATCTTCAAGCCCGGGGCGCGCCAGATCTCGCCGTCATCGGGTTTCTGCTCACCTTTTACCAGGCGCAGCATGCTCGACTTGCCCGTGCCGTTGCGGCCGATGATGCACACCCGCTCGCCACGGGCGATCTGCCAGGACACTTTGTCCAGCAGCGGCATGGCGCCGAACGCGAGGGACACATCGCTGAATTTGAGCAGGGTCATGATCATCTCCAAAAACCGGGCGCGCATTCTACCTGACTTGCCCTTGGAAGGCATGCGCCGAAAGGCGGCCGAGGCGCTTTGCGACGCCTGGTCGGTGTTAACGATTCGATACAAGCACAGTGCTTTCATCCAGCGCCGGCAAACAGCTAAGCTAAGGGCAATAGACTTCAAACAGTGCTGGCTACGCCGTCACTTTTCATGGTTCAACTGCCCGGACGTATCATGCGCAGCCGCCTGTTCCAACTCGTTTCCTGTCTCGTGCTCACCGCCACCACCGCGGGCGCGGCACACGCCATCGACATCACCCAGCAACGCCAGTACTACGACGAGGCCAAGCGCGCCCTGGCCAAGGGCGACAAGGCCCCCTACCTGCGCTACGCCCAAGCGCTGAGCGACTACCCGCTGACGCCCTACCTGGCCTACGACGAGCTCACTGCGCGCCTCAAGACCGCCAGCAACGAGGAAATCGAGGGCTTTCTCGCCAAGCACGGCGACCTGCCACAGGCCAACTGGATGAAACTGCGCTGGCTGCGCTGGCTGGCCGAACGCGGCGACTGGAAGCCCTTCGTCAAATACTACGACCCCAAGCTCAACTTCACCGAACTGGACTGCCTCAACGGCCAGTACCAGCTGAGCCACGGCCTGCGCGCCGAAGGCTTCGCCACCGCCGAGAAGCTGTGGAACGTCGGCAAGTCGCAACCGGCGGCCTGCGACACCCTGTTCGGCATGTGGGCCGCCGAAGGCCAGCTCACCGAGGCCAAGCGCTGGCAGCGCGCCAAGCTCGCGGCCCAGGCTCGCAACTACGGGCTGGCCAACAACCTGGTCAACTCGCTGACCACGCTGGCACCGCAGGGCAAGCTACTGGTCGACGTGGCGCAGAAGCCCGAGCTGCTCAACCAACCGTCACGCTTCACCCCGGTCAGCGAAGCGATGTCCGACGTGGTCAGCCTTGGCCTGCGCCGCCTGGCTCGCCAGGACCCGGAGCAAGCCATGGCGTTGCTCGACGATTACGCCCAGCGCATGCACTTCTCCCGTGACGAGAAGGTCGCGATCGCCCGCGAGGTCGGCCTGACCCTGGCCCGCCGCTACGACCCGCGCGCGCTCGACTTGATGACTCGCTACGACCCCGAACTGCGCGACAACACCGTCAGCGAATGGCGCCTGCGCCTGCTGCTGCGCCTGGGCCGCTGGGAAGAAGCCTACGAGCTGACCCGCCGCCTGCCCCAAGACCTCGCCGACAGCAGCCGCTGGCGCTACTGGCAGGCACGCAGCCTGGAGCTGGCACAACCGAACAACCCGCAGATCCCATTGCTGTACAAGAACGTGGCGCGCGAGCGCGACTTCTACGGCTTCCTCGCCGCCGACCGTGCGCAAACCCCGTACCAGCTCAACAACAAACCGCTGGTGCTCAGCCAGCAACTGATGAACAAAGTGCGCAACACCCCGGGCGTGCGTCGCGCCCTGGAGTTCCATGCCCGCGGCCAGATCGTCGAGGGCCGTCGCGAGTGGTACCACGTCAGCCGCCACTTCAACCGCGACGAAATGGTCGCCCAAGCGCGCCTGGCCTACGACATGCGCTGGTACTTCCCGGCCATCCGCACCATCAGCCAGGCGCAATACTGGGACGACCTGGACATTCGCTTCCCGATGGCCCATCGCGACACCCTGGTACGCGAGGCCAAGGTACGCGGCCTGCATTCAAGCTGGGTGTTCGCCATCACCCGCCAAGAGAGCGCGTTCATGGAGGACGCCCGCTCCAGCGTCGGGGCCAGCGGCCTGATGCAGCTGATGCCCGCCACCGCCAAGGAGACCGCGCGCAAGTTCAACATCCCGCTGGCCTCCCCGACCCAGGTGTTCAACCCGGACAAGAACATCCAGCTCGGCGCGGCCTACCTGAGCCAGGTGCACAGCCAGTTCAACGGCAACCGCGTGCTGGCCTCGGCAGCCTACAACGCCGGCCCCGGTCGCGTGCGCCAGTGGCTCAAGGGTGCCAAGCACCTGAGCTTCGATGTATGGGTGGAATCGATCCCGTTCGACGAGACGCGCCAATACGTGCAGAACGTGCTGTCGTACTCGGTGATCTACGGGCAGAAGCTCAATTCGCCGCAGCCGTTGGTGGATTGGCACGAGCGCTATTTCGACGATATGTGAGAAATTTACGGGCCCTATCGCGGGGCAAGCCCGCTCCCACAGGAACCAATGTGTGGGGGCTTGCCCCACGATAAGGCCCGCAATCCACCCCCTACTCCAACACCTCGACCGGCATTCCCATCTCCAGGCGCCCCGCCCCATCCACCGCCACGTTCTGCCCGAACAACACATCCCCCTCCCGCTCACGGAAGGTCTTCAAGGTCGTCAACGGCTCCCGGTCGAGGCTGCGCTCGCCCGTATGCGGGTCCAGGGTCGTAAGGATGCAGCGCACGCTAGGCTTCAGTACCCGGAAGGTCATGTCGCCGATACGAATCCGCTTCCAGCCATCCTCGGCGAATGCCTCGCCGCCCTCGACCACCAGGTTCGGACGAAAGCGCAGCATCTCCATGGGCCGGCCGATCCGCCGATTAAGCTCGTCGAGCGAGGCCTGGCCGATCAGCAGCAGCGGGAAACCATCGGGAAACGCTGCACGGTCACTGTTCAGGCCGTAACCGCTGGGCAGATAGCGCGCCCGCTGCTCGGGGCAATGCACCAGGCGCACCGCCTTGCCGAGCAATTGGCTAAGCCAGGCGGCCGCGGCATCTCCGGCATCGGGCACGCGCAGGGTATCGCGCCAGATGGTCACACCGCGCAGATCCTCGTCAGCGGCGGGCACCTCCACTGACAACGGCGCCTGCCCGGGGCATTCGAGCAGCAACTGCCCGTCATCGGTGTAGCTGGCTTTGAGCTGACCCAGCCGCGGCCAGGCGCGCTGGGTGAGGAAACGACCATTGTCTTCCTCCACCACCATCCAGCGGCGATCGCCCTTCAGCCCCATGGGGTCCACCAGGGACTCGGGCAGGCACTGGGCCTGCCCCGACTTCACCGGATATCGATACAACGCACTGAGAAACATCCCTACCCGCCTTGTGCCAGTCGAAAAGCCAAGCTTATACCCGGCAGGCGGCGCGTGCAGGTCTCAGACAGTGGTGCGATCGAGCATCAGGCGCTCACGCACCACGTCCACCAGCCGGTCGGGCTGGAACTTGGAGAGGAAGTTGTCGCAACCGACCTTCTTCACCATCGACTCGTTGAAACTGCCCGACAGCGAGGTGTGAAGCACCACGTAGAGCCCGCGCAGACGCGGGTCGGTGCGGATCTCGGTGGTCAGGCGGTAGCCGTCCATCTCGGGCATTTCCGCGTCGGTGAAGACCATCAGCAGTTTCTCACAGACATTCTCGCCGGCATCGGCCCAGCTTTTGAGCAGACGCAGGGCCTTGAGGCCATCGCTGGCCACATGCAGCTTCATGCCCAATTGCGACAGTGTGTCGCGCAACTGCGCCAGCGCCACGTTGGAGTCGTCCACCAGCAGTACTTCGCAACCGCGCGCGCGGGCCAGCACCGGGTCGGCGAGCTTGTCGCGGGAGACCTTGGCGCTATAGGGCACGATTTCCGCCAGCACCTTCTCCACATCGATGATTTCCACCAGCTTTTCATCGACCTTGGTGATCGCCGTCAGGTAGTGTTGACGACCCGCGCTGGTCGGCGGCGGCATGATGGCTTCCCAGTTCATGTTGACGATGCGGTCCACGCCACCGACCAGGAACGCCTGCACCGAACGGTTGTATTCAGTGACGATGATGGTACTGTCCGGCCCCGGCTGCAGCGGGCGCATGCCAATCGCCTGCGACAGGTCGATCACCGGCAGGGTCTGGCCACGCAGGTTGACCACCCCGCAGACGAACGAGTGGCGCTGCGGCATCAGGGTCAGCTTGGGCAGTTGCAGCACCTCCTGGACCTTGAACACGTTGATGGCGAACAACTGCCGGCCCGCCAGGCGGAACATGAGAATTTCCAGGCGGTTCTCACCCACCAGTTGCGTGCGTTGGTCTACCGTGTCGAGAATGCCAGCCATTGGACGACCCCCAGGCTCTGAAGCGGAAAAAGTGATTGCATCTGCCCTGTATCGGCGCAAACTTCCACAGCTTGACCCCTGTCGTAAAATGCTGTGAAGCTGATTGATATCACTTTACCATCATGCTTTACTGACGACATATCCCTCCGCGACTCCCTCCGCGACCGCGTCCCCCGCGACGTCCCTCCGCCCTCAATCCCCCATCAGGGAAACCCCTAGTGGCAATCGGGTGCAACCTGATATTCGCGATATCCAATAGCCATTAATGTGACGCCAATCTCAATGCATGAACGGAGTCAGGCTTTTGTCAGCGATTGTCTTGGTGTGGCCCACCCCTGCTCCCACAGCCCGTCTGGGAGCCTCCTGATGGAACGCGCGCCATCGAACAGTGCCCTGCAGGATTTCCTGCTGGACGCGCAGGTCTTGCTGACCCAGTGCCAGGAGTGCCTGTTGCACCTGGAGCTGATCACCAACGACCCCGATGCCTGCCATGGCCTGAACGACAGCCTCGGCACTCTCGCCCGCCGAGCCGAAGCCCTGGCACTGTTCGAGGTGGCGCAGTACAGCGCTGACCTGCAACGGCTGCTCGCCCCCGCCTGCACCAGCGGACGCTTGCAAGGCGATGCGTTGAACACGGTGGACGCCTGTCTCACCTTGCTCGCCTGGCAGCTGGAGCTGGTCGACCCGCACACCGGACGGCTGAACCTCGACACCACGGAACAGCAACTGCTACTGGGCGAACTGGCCTCTGCACTCGGCCGCCCGAGCCCGCAATCGTGTGCGCCCCCTGAGGCGGCCGACCACGCGCCAACACCTGAACATCCTCCGCAGCAACGAAGCGCTCAATACCCCAACTAGGCCAACCTCGAACATGCACTGGCCACGGAACTAACCGTACTGTTCAAGCCTTCGCAATGTGCAACTAGGGAAGTTGTACAAGTTCTGTCTATGATCGCTGTCGTGTTGGCGCGTTAGTTGCACTTGGAAGTTTCCGCCATTTCAATCAATAATGGCACTCTGCTACTTACCGGATCGGACTGCACCTCGATCCGCCCCGCAGATTCCGAGGTTTACGGCAACTAGCCAGTCGCGACCAAAACAACTTGAAGTGATACCATGCGCGCAAGCGAGCACTTCCGTCGGATATACACATCCATCGGGGTGTGCATGGCCTTGATCGAAAGCAGGATGCCAAAGCCTCTGTCCCCAGACGCGCGGCCTGCGACCGCAATAATTCAGTGGCTTTCCTATCTATGCTCCCACGCTTGAAGATCACCCAGCGCTGCTGCTCTCGCACCTCCTTGCTGCGTTGGGCGACTGCCTTGCTGTGCGTGGTATCGCTGGCCGTCAACCTTCTGCACTACATGCATGGTCGGCCACTGTCGGCGGGCGTACTGCTGCTGCAAATGGCCGCCATGATCGGGATCGGCTGGCACCTGCGCCATTGGGCCAGGTCCATCAACCTGCGCCCGGCGGAACTGGCCGACCGCATGCTCAAGGTCCAGGAAAGTGAACGCCAGCACCTGAGCCGTGAGCTGCACGATGACATTGGCCAACTGCTCACCGCTGCGAAGTTGCAGGTGGAGTGGTTGCAACGTCGTGTACCCGACGATCTGCAAGCGCAGCTCGCCACCCTGCGTGGGACGCTGGATAACACCTTGACCAACGTGCGCGACGTCTCCGCGCTGCTCAACCCGCGCCAGCTCGCCAGCCTTGGCCTGGAAGCCAGCCTACGCGCCCATCTGGTGCGCGCCCTTGAGAACAGCAACGTGCGCTGGAGCCTGGAGTGCCAGCAGCGCCTGGGCGGCATCTCCGAAGATGTGGCCATCGCGGCTTTTCGCATCACCCAGGAAGCGGTCACCAACATGCTGCGCCACGCCCAGGCGCGCAACCTGCTCATTCGCCTGCAACGCACCCCGGCGGGCCTGGCCCTGCACATCGAGGACGATGGCCTGGGCTTCGTGCCCGTCGGCAGCCCCGCCGACGCGGGCCAACGTGGCATGGCCGGCATGCTGGAACGTGCCACGGCCCTGCAAGGCACCTTGACCGTTACCAGCCAGCCCGACCAGGGCACGCGCATCGACGCGCTGTTCCCGTGGCCACCACGCAGCCACGAACGCGCCAGGACCTCCTCCCCACATGATTAAACTGCTGCTGGTCGATGACCATTCGCTGATCCGCGCAGGCGTGCGTGCACTGGTCTCGGACATTCCGGGCTACACAGTAGTCGGCGAAGCCGACGACGGTAACCAACTGCTGGGCATGGTCCAGCAGGTGGCCCCGGACATCATCCTTCTGGACATTTCCATGCGCTCCACCAGTGGCCTCGACGCCCTGACCCAACTGCGCGCCAGCGGGTGCGACAGCAAGGTGCTGATTCTATCGATGCACACCGACCCGGAACTGATCATGCGTGCCCTGGAGAACGGCGCCCATGGCTACCTGCTCAAGGACACCACCGCCACCGAACTGGAACAGGCCCTGGAGGCCCTGAGCAATGACGAGCGCTACCTCAGCCCGGCCATTGCCCACACCGTGATCAGCCAGGCCCTGCTGCGCGCGCAGAGCGGCAAGCAGCCCCCCAGCGAGCGCCACAACCTGACCGCCCGCCAGCTGGAGATCCTGCGCCTGATCGTGCGCGGCAAGTCGACCCGGGAAATCGCCGCCGGCCTGGGCCTGTCGATCAAGACCGTGGAAACCCACCGTTCACAAATCATGAAACGCCTGCAGATCTACGACGTGGCGGGCCTGGTGCTGTTCGCCGTGCGCGAGAAGATCATCAGCCTGGACGACTGAGCAGCGGCGAATCGGCCGGCAGGTGCACGCGCAGCGCTGCCGGGCACGCCTCGAAGCGCAGGCTGTCGGCCTGCAACGGTTCACCGTCGAGGTTGATGTCCAACCCCTGGGAGCTCTTTATCTCCACCCAAGGCAGACGAGCACGAACGAACAGGCCTTCACCGGCCAGCAGGTCACGCAAGGCACCGACCATCTCCTGCGGCGCCGGCAAGATACCGATATCCAGCAAACCATCATCGGCCACCGCATCGGGGCACAGCACATGCCCGCCCCCAGCCTGGCGCCCGTTGCCAATGCCCAGTGCCAACAACTCGCCCTGCCAGTGAAAATTCGGCCCCTGCAGCTCCACCGACGCGGCCTGCAGCTCGCTGAAACGCGACAGCCCGGTGAACAGGTAGGCGGCAGCGCCCAGCACTTTCTTCAGGTCTTCCGAGGTGCTGGCCGTGACCTGGCTGCCGAAGCCGCCTGTGGCCATGTTGAGGAACATCTGCCCGCCGACCTTGCCCAGGTCGATGGGGCGCGCCGGCAGTTCCAGCAGTGCCAGCGCGGCGGCGGGCTCCAGGGGAATGCCCGCAGCCTTGGCGAAGTCATTGGCGGTGCCCAGGGGCAACAGCGCCAGGCTGGCCTTGGCGTTGGCCAACCCCATGGCTTCGGCGACGTCACGCAGGGTGCCATCCCCCCCACCGGCGATCACCTGGTCGTATCCGGCCTGTAGCGCCTCGCCAACCAGGCGCTCGGCATCGCCGCCCTCCCAGGTCAGGCGAACATCCAGCGTCCAGCCTCGCTCGCGCAGGTCGGCCACGGCGGCGCGCACCTCGTCGTTCAGGGCTTGCTTGCCATGCAGGATCAACATCGCCTTGCGCGCATCCATCGAAGCATCTCCGTAAAAGGGCCACCCCAATCTCGACCACCGCCATCGCACAATTGCTGCACGCCTCGGGCAGAAAGTCGCGCAGACGAACAGCACACCCCGTTCGACAAATCCTTGGCTATCCTTAATAGGAGAACCCAAACACGTCATATTATTGACAAACTGCTGCCAAACACCTGACAGGAGCGGGGCCATGCGCATACTTTGGACACTGCCCTACTTGCCCTGGCCCACCACCAGCGGCAGCAAGACCCGGCAATTCCACCTGCTGCGCGAGCTGGCGCGGCACGGCCACCGGATCACCTTGCTGGTGCAATCGAAAGTACCGTTGTCCGACCTCGCCCGCCAAGCCCTGGAGCCTTTTCTCGAACGCCTGATCGTCCTGCCCCGACGCCCCGTGCACAGCCCGCTCAACTTGCTGGCATCGCCGATCATCGACTACCCCATGCGCACCATCATCAACGGCCTGGCACCGTGCCTGCGGCATCGCTTCGAGCAGTTGCTGGACGAACCCTGGGACGTGATCCAGATCGAGCACAGCTACGCCTTCCAGCCGTTTGAGAAAGCCCTGCAGGCACGCGGCCTGCCCTACATGCTCAGCGAGCACACCCTCGAATCGGTGATGGGTGCGGCCTGCCACGACCGCCTGCCGCTGTGGTTGCGGCCGCTCAACGCCTTCGACCGCTGGCGCTATCGCCGTTGGGAGCAGCGTGTGCTGCGCCAACCCAGCGAGGTGGTGGCGGTCAGTGCCCACGATGCCGAACTGATCAGCCAGATCAGTGGCCGACCGGTGAACGTGGTGGTCAATGGCGTGGACTGTGACTACTACCAGGAGGTGCGGCCGGCCCTGCACAGCCAGCGGCTGCTGTTCGTCGGCAACTTCGAATATGGCGCCAACCTGGAAGCCATCGAGTGGGCACTTGAGGAGATCCTGCCGCAGGTCTGGTTGAGCAACCCCGCGGTGCGCCTGGCCATCGCTGGTCACGCCTTGCCAGCGCACTGGAAACTGCATTGGAACGACCCACGCATCGAATGGATCGGCTACCGCCCCGACCTGCGCGAGTTGCAACGGCGCTCGGCGTTGTTCTTCGCGCCGCTGCGCCACGCTGGCGGCTCCAAAGTGAAGATCCTCGAGGCCATGGCCGCCGGGCTACCGGTGGTGACGACCGGCAAGGGTGTTTCCGGCCTTGCCGTAAACAACGGCGAGCACTACCTGGGCAGTGACGACGGCGACCACCTGGCACTGCTGCTCACCCAACTGCTCAACCAACCCTGGCGCATGAGCCAGCTGGGCGAAGCCGGGCGCCAACTGGTGCGCCAGCACCACGACTGGAGCGTGGCCGCCCAACAGCTGGAGAACGTGCACATGCGCCTGACCCAGCTGGCGCCGGCACACCCCGCACCGATAAGCGCGGTGCTACTGGGGCGTTCAGCCAAGTAGCTCGCTGAAGGGAATGAACGGCACGCTGTCGCCCTGGCTCACCGTGCAGCCCTCGCGCACCTCCACCAGCCCCTCGGCCCAGGCCGCGCTGCGCAGCACACCAGAGCTCTGGTTCCTGTAGATGCGCACCCGGCCCTGCTCGATGCGCGCGCGCAGGTACTCGCGGCGATTGCCCGGCTTGGGCCAATCGAAGCCGGCCGGCACATCGAAGCGCAGCGGCGTGACCTCGGCCACGCCCAGGCGGCGCAGCAGGTAGGGCCGGGCCAGCAAGGCGAAGGTCACCAGTGTCGACGCCGGGTTGCCGGGCAGGCCAATCACCGGCACACCGCGGAAATGCCCGAAGGTCAGCGGCTTGCCAGGCTTGATCGCCAATTTCCACAAGGCCAGTTCGCCGGCCTCGCGCAGGGCCATGCCCAGGTAGTCGGCCTCGCCCACCGATACACCGCCGGTGGAGAGGATCAGGTCGACGTCGCCCAACTCGGCCAGGCACTGGCGGGTCAACGCCAGGTCGTCAGCCAGGATGCCCGCATCGATCACCTCGCAGCCCATGCGCCGCAACCAGCTGACCAGCAGGCGGCGGTTGCTGTTGTAGATCTGCCCAGGGCCGAGGGGCAGCCCCGGCTCGACCAGCTCGTCGCCCGTGGACAGCACCGCCACCCGCGCCCGGCGCACCACCTTCAGGCGGTCATGACCGAGGGTCGCGGCCAGGCCCAGCTCGATCGGGCCCAGTCGCGTGCCGGCGCTCAGCACCTGCTCGCCGGCGCGGGTCTCCTGGCCCTTGGGGCGTACGTTCTGGTCGACGACCAGGGTTTCGAGCAAGCGCACCCGGCCATCTTCGAGCACCTCGGCGTTTTCCTGCATCTCGACGCAATCGGCACCTTCGGGCAGCGGCGCGCCGGTGAAGATCCGCGCACAGGTGCCCGGCTGCAAAGGCGCTGGCGCGTGCCCGGCAAAGACCCGCTGGCTCACCGGCAGCGGCTCGCCCCGCCAGTCGGCCAGACGCAGGGCATAGCCGTCCATGGCACTGTTCGGCCACGGCGGCAGGTCGAGGGACGCGACCAGGTCCTCGGCGAGAATGCGCCCGTCGGCGTCGGCCAGGGCCAGCTCTTCGGCTTCGCTAATCGGCGCCGCTTCGGCCAGCGCCAGCAACCGTTCCAGGGCTTCTTCCACCGGCATCAGCGGCCGGCTCGGCACCGCCTCAACCACGGCTTTCGCAGGCCTCGGCCTGCTTCAGGTGTGGCACGAAGTTGCACGGCCGGTGGCGGGCATCCAACTGCTCGGCGAGGATACCGTCCCAGCCGGTGCGCACGGCATTGGTCGAACCCGGCAGGCAGCACACCAGGGTGCCGTTGGCCAGGCCCGCCAGGGCGCGCGACTGTACGGTGGAGGTGCCGATATCAGGCACCGAGATCTGCCGGAACAACTCACCGAAGCCATCGACCTGCTTGTCCAGCAGGCAGACGACCGCCTCAGGGGTGCTGTCGCGGCCGGTAAAGCCGGTACCACCCGTGACCAGCACCACCTGTACCTGGTCATCGGCGATCCAGGTGGCGACCTGGGCGCGGATCTTGTACAGGTCGTCCTTGAGCAGCACACGCTCGGCCAGGCGATGGCCAGCAGCGCTGAGGCGGTCGACGAACAGCTGCCCGGAGGTGTCGGTGTCGAAGGTACGGGTGTCGCTGACCGTCAGCACGGCGATGTTCAGCGGCACGAAGGGGGTATCGGCCTTGGCTTTCATGGGAGTCCGTCGCAGGGGGAAGGGATGCCGGCTGTTATATCACAGGGCGGCACCCGCCTGCGGGCGGGGCTTGCCCTTGGTCAATACCAGCGCTTTGCCGCTATGCTGCACTGTGCAAGGAACTTGCGCAGACGCGCTGCGTCTTAAAGTCATCTAGCACCATCGCACTGGAGAAACACGATGATCCAACGGACCCTTCCCGCCTTCCTGCTTGCCCTGGGCCTGGGCGCCCTCGCCGGCTGCGCCTCGCCGACCGTCATCACGCTGAACGACGGCCGCGAGATTCAGGCAGTGGACACCCCTTCCTATGACGAAGACTCCGGTTTCTACGAATTCGAACAGCTTGACGGCAAGCGCACGCGCATCAACAAAGACCAGATCCGCACCGTGAAAGAGCTCTGATCTGGCGACCGATTTTGGCAAACGCCCTTTTCACAACAAGGGCTTGCGTTCAAAAAAGGTATGCAGTAGGATTTTGGAAATCGGAGTGTAGCGCAGCCAGGTAGCGCGTCTCGTTCGGGACGAGAAGGCCGCAGGTTCGAATCCTGTCTCTCCGACCAAACTCCCCAAAAAGCCCGCCTTGCGCGGGCTTTTTGTTGTGCCAGGAAAACCCTCATGGGGCAGACCAGCGCCTGCGGAAGCAAGCATCTTCGTTTGATCAGTGCCGGCCTCATCGCGGGGCAAGCCAGCTCCAGGTTCACCGCTCACATGAAGAACGATGGGGCGCCTGCGGGCTCGCCCCGTGATGCGTCGCGCGTCAGGTACTCAGCCGCGACGTCACCTCGCCCAACTGCCCGGACAACCCATGCAGCCGCTGCCCGGCCTGCTCGGTGTGCTGCACCGCCTGCTGGTTGGCGGTGGCGATGCGGGTGATCTCCACCAGGTTGCGCGAAATGTCCTCGGCCACGCTGGTCTGCTCCTCCGCCGCCGTGGCGATCTGCCGGTTCATGTCGCGGATCGCCTCCACCGCCACGGTGATGCGTTGCAGCATCTGCCCAGCCTGCTGCACCTGCTCGGCGCCCTCCTCGCTGCGCTGCTGGCCACTTTCGATGGCCTTCACGGCCTCCAACGCGCCCTGCTGCACGGCCTCGATGATCTGGTGGATCTCTGCGATCGACGCTGCCGTGCGCTGGGCCAGGCTGCGCACCTCGTCGGCGACCACCGCGAAGCCACGCCCGGCCTCGCCGGCACGAGCAGCCTCGATGGCGGCGTTGAGCGCCAGCAAGTTGGTTTGCTCGGCGATGCCACGGATCACTTCCAACACCTTGCCGATGCGCGTGCTGTCGCTCTCAAGGTGGCGGATCACCGCAGCGGTGCCCGCAATCTCGCGGTTGACCACACCAATGATGTCGATGGTCTGCTGCATCACCTGCCCGCCAGCCTGGGCGCTGTGGTCGGCCTCGTCCGCCGCCCGCGCCGCCTGGGCCGCATGCCGCGCCACCTCCTGGGCGGTGGCGGACATCTCGTGCATCGCCGTGGCCACCTGGTCGGTGCGCTGGAACTGGTCGTGGGTGCCAGCCGCCATGTCGCTGGCGATATGGCGTAGCTGGCCGCTGGCGCGGTCCAGTTCCTCGGCGTTGTCCTTCAGGCTCCCCACCGTGTCGGCGAGAAAGTCGCGCAAGGTGTTGGCGGCCCGCGCCAGGCGGCCCAGCTCATCCTGGCGCAGGCTTTCGACCCGCGCCGCGAAGCGCCCCTGGCTGAGTTGAGCGACGTATTCGATCAACTGGCGAATCGGCTCCACCAGACTGCGATTGACCCGCCACAAACTCAGCAGCCCGACCAACAGCGCCGAGCCGAGCATCACCAGCATGCCCAGCCACACTGTGCGCTCGGCCCCGGCGCTGATAGCGCTGGCGCGGGTGCTGGCGTCGGCGCGCAGGTGCTCGACTAGCGCGCTCATCTGCTCGCTGGCGACACGATCCACGCCCTTGACTGCCTGATCGCCCGCCACCGGGTCGCCACCTGCGGCAAGGAACGCCTGCCGGCCCTGCCCATAGGCCTGGCCCAACTGGCGGTGGCTGTCGCGCAATTGCTGCAGGCGCGCCTTCAACTCGCCGTCGCTACCGTCGATCAACTGCCCGAGTACGTCCTGAACCTGTCGCTCGCGGTCCTGGAACTGCTGCCAGTACTTGTCCAGCTCGGCCGGCTGGCGCCCCCGCAGCAGCACGTTCTTCCACTCCTGGACCTGCACCTTGAACTGCAGGTTGGCCTCGTCGATGAGTTGTGAGGCACGCAAGGGGCCATCGACCAGCGCGGCATAGCCCCGCACGCTCGACGACAGGAACTGGAAGCACACCAGGGCGATCAACAGCATCGCCGCCAGACTACCGCCCAGCAGGGTGAGGATTTGCACACGAAGGGATTTACGCAACATCGGGAGGTCTCGAACCAGGAGAAGGAAAACGGCACGTACGCGATGCCGTCGTGCAGACATCCATGTCCTCGTTCGCAAGCCAAAAAAGCTGCCATCGAGAGACGGCAGCCAGGTCGAGCACTTACAGGCCAGATGATTCCAATAATTCCAGGCAATTGCTATAGGAATGTTACGGATCCACGACAGGCTAGCCCGTGGTGAACTGCAACGCCGCCAGGCGCGCGTACAACGGGCTCTGCTCGATCAATTGGCGATGGGTGCCGATCGCCACCAGACGCCCCTTGTCGATTACCGCGATGCGCTCGGCGTGCTGCACGGTCGCCAGGCGGTGGGCGATCACCAAGGTGGTGCGCCCTGCCATCAGTTGCGGCAGGGCTTGCTGGATCAGGTGCTCGCTTTGCGCATCGAGGGCGCTGGTGGCCTCGTCGAGCAGCAGCACCGGGGCATCGACCAGCAGCGCCCGGGCAATCGCCAGGCGCTGGCGCTGCCCACCGGACAAGCCAATGCCGCCCTCGCCCAGCAGCGTCTGGTAGCCCTGTGGCAGCTGCTCGATGAATTCATGGGCATGGGCGCTGCGCGCCGCCGACTCGACCTGGGCCCGGGTCGCCTCGGGGCGGCCATAGCGGATGTTGGCCTCGACCGTACCGCGGAACAGCGCCGGGCTCTGCGCCACCAAGGCGAACTGGCGACGCAGATCCAGCGGATCGAGCCCGGTGATCGCCTGGCCATCGAGCAGAATCTCGCCGCCCTGAGGGTCGTAGAAGCGCAGCAGCAGGTCGAACAGCGTCGACTTGCCGGCCCCCGAAGGCCCCACCAGCGCTACCGTCTGCCCTGGCTCGATGACCAAGCTCAGGCCGTCGACAGCCGCCACCTGCGGGCGCGACGGGTAGGTGAAGCGCACCTCGCGCAGTTCGATACGGCCACTGGCCCTCATGCTTGGCAGCCCAACCGGCTCGCTGGGCGCAAGGATCGCGCTGCTGGCCGCCAGCAGCTCAGCGATGCGCTCGGCGGCGCCGGCGGCCCGTTGCAGTTCACCAATCACCTCGCTGAGGGTGCCGAAGGCGCTGCCGACGATCAGGCTGTAGAACACGAACGCTGCCAACTCGCCGCCCGAAATGCGCCCGCCGATCACGTCCATGCCACCGACCCAGAGCATCACCGCGACCGCACCGAGCACCAGGACGATCACCAGGGTGATCAACCAGGCGCGCTGGACGATGCGTCGCCGGGCCACGGCGAATGCCGCCTCGACGGTACCGGCGAACAGCTCGCGATCACGCGCCTGGTGGTTGTAGGCCTGCACCGTCTTGATCTGCCCCAGGGTCTCGGCCACGTAGCTGCCGACATCGGCCACGCGGTCCTGACTTTGCCGCGACAGGCTGCGCACCCGTCGACCGAACAGCAGGATCGGCGCCAGTACCAGAGGCAAGGCCAGCACTACGATGCTGGTGAGCTTGGGGTTGGTGACGAACAGCAGTACCACCCCGCCAACCACCATCAGCGCGTTGCGCAGGAACATCGACAGCGACGAGCCGATCACCGATTGCAGCAAGGTGGTGTCGGTGGTCAGCCGCGACTGGATCTCCGAGCTGCGGTTGTCTTCGAAGAAGCCCGGGTGCAGCCCGACCAAGTGGTCGAACACCGCGCGGCGAATGTCAGCCACGCAGCGCTCGCCGATCCACGACACCAGGTAGAAGCGACTGAAGGTGCCTAGCGCCAGGGCCAGCACCAGCACCATGAATAGGCCGATGGTCTGGTTGAGCTGGTGCGGCGAGCGGGTCATGAAGCCTTGGTCGACCAGCAGGCGGATGCCCTGGCCCATGGACAGGGTGATACCGGCGGTCACGACCAGCGCCAGCAAGGCCAGCAGCGCCTGGCGACGATAGGGACGAATGAACTGCCAAGCCAGTCGCAGTGCGCGGCGTTGACGGGAAGAGACCGGTTCGGGCATGGGCGCGGCCAAGTGGCTGGGGGAGCCTGCAGACTACCATTCATCCGTCACCACGGAACTCCGCCACGCCGTCAACCCTCGGAATGCAGACCGGGAAGCGTCGGTTATCGCCTATAGCTTTTCGGTCTAACGTGTCACTGGAGCTTTGCCGCGCTTTCTGGTGGACTGTGGCTGTCGCGACGCCGCAGGAGCTGTCACAGGCCAGTCACGGCACGGTATTACCCTGAGCTTGCAACCTGAAGAGGAGACAGGAAATGAGCTTGCAACAGAGCAGCGAAACGCCGAAAAACCCGAACCCGCCGCAACCTCAGGTATGCGGTTCGATCATCGACGGCAAAGGTCGCGAGATTCCGATCACCGAGCAGATGATCCAGCAGGCGTGCGAAGACCTGGAGAAGAGCCGGGCCGAGCGACCGCGCAAGGGCTGAGGCCAACGAATTCTTCCGACCCGGCGCTTGCGCCGGGTTTTTGCATTCTGAGGTGGCTGTCAGGGCCCTATCGCGGGGCAAGCCCGCGATAGGGCCGCACGCCATACCACTCGTCCCTCAGACCAACACCCCACCCAACGCACTGACCATCTGCGCCAACTGCGGCGACTCGCCATGCAGGTGCACGGCCAGCCCCTCGATCTCGCGCCGCGCCGGGTAATGCTTGCGCAGCAGGTCGAAGGCCGCGCGCTGTGCGCTGACATCCTCGCTCAGGCTACGGCGCAAATCCGCATCGTCACGGCGCGGGTCATACACCGCACGGCACACGGTGGCCAACGCCCAGGTCGGGTCGGCGCTGGCATCCAGGTCGAGCCGGGCCAGCGCCGGTGGCGGCAGCAGGTCGGCCAGGCGCACCTGGTCGGCGATGCCCTGCCAGCGGCAGAACGCCTGGTAGATCTGTGCCGTGCCACGCTGCTTGCCATCCAGGCTGTAGCCGGCGATATGCGGGGTGGCCAGGGTGCACAGGTCAGCCAGGGCCAAATCCACCTGTGGCTCGCCCTCCCAGACGTCCAGCACCGCGTGCACATCGTCGCGCTCGAGCAGCAGCTCGCGCAGGGCGGCGTTGTCCACCACAGGGCCGCGGGCGGCGTTGACCAGCCACGCACCGGCACGCAGACGGGCCAGTTGCGCCTCGCCGAGCAGGTGCCAGGTCGGGTGCTCGCCACCGCGCTGCAACGGCGTGTGCAGGCTGATCGCGTCGCACTGTTCGAGAATCGTTTCGAGGCTGACGAAATCCCCCCCTTCGCGGGCTTCGCGCAGCGGGTCGCAGACCAGCACCTTCCAGCCCAGACCATGCAGCACACGCACCAGGCGCCCACCGACCTCGCCGGCACCGACCACGCCATACACCCGCTTGGCCAGGTCCACGCCATCGAGTTCGGCCAGGGTCAGCAAGCTGCCGAGCACGTAGTCCACCACGCCACGGGCGTTGCAGCCGGGGGCGCTGCTCCAGTGGATGCCAGCCTGGGCGAAGTGGTCGAGGTCGAGATGGTCGGTGCCGATGGTGCAGGTGCCGACGAAACGCACCTGGCTACCGTCGAGCAGTTGCCGATCGACCCGGGTCACCGAGCGCACCAGCAACACGTCGGCGTCCTTGACGCAGGCTGCGTCGATGGCGCGCCCCGGGTATCGACGGATTTCACCGAAGCCTTCGAAGAAGGCATCGAGCAGCGGGATATTCTCGTCGGCAACTATCAGCATGGCGCTCTCCTGTCAGGGGAACGCAGTGTAGGCGCTGTGCCGGACGCGATCCAGCCTGGCTCAGTCGGCCTTCTTGCGAATCCAGTACAGGTAGGTGCCGGCCTCTTCCTGCTGCTGCAGCAGCTCGTGGCCGAGGAAGGTGCAGAACTTGGGGATGTCGCGGCGCGTCGAGGGGTCGGTGGCGATGACCTTGAGCAGGCCGCCAGCGGCCAGGTCGCGCACGTGCTGGTGCAGCATCATCACAGGCTCCGGGCAGTTCAGGCCGGTGGCGTCGAGGATGGCGTCGGGGGTGAAGTCGGTCATGGGTAGCTCCGCTGAATGGGGTCATTGTGGCGTATCGGCGGGCGGGGTCCAAGCGGCTATCGCCAGCACCCCGCAATGGCCTCACCGCGGTTTCAGATCCAGCCTGCGCAGGTGGCAGGTCACTTCCTCACGGTCGTGATACAGCTGCTTGCAAGCGATCGACACTTTCACCTTGCGCGCTTTGAACGCCGCTTCCATGCGATCCAGCAGTTTGCGCACCTCGGCATGGCGCTGCTTCATCGGCAGCTTGAGGTTGACCACCGCCTCGCGGCACAGCCCCTCGCCCAGCCAGGTCTCGATCAACGAAGCGGTGCGCGCCGGCTTCTCGACGATGTCGCAGACCATCCAGTCCACCGTCTGCTTCGGCTTCCAGGTGAAGCCATCGGCCATCAGGTGCTGCACCAACCCGGTGTCCATCAGGCTTTCGGCCATCGGGCCGTTGTCGATGGCGGTCACCAGCATGCCGCGCTTGACCAGTTGGTAGGTCCAACCGCCTGGCGAGGCACCGAGGTCGACGCCGGTCATGTCGTCGTTCAGGCGCTGGTCCCACTGCTCACGTGGGATGAATTGGTGCCAGGCCTCCTCCAGCTTGAGGGTCGAGCGGCTCGGCGCCTCGCGCGGGAATTTCAGGCGCGGGATGCCCATCGGCCACAGCGCCGAGTTGTCGCCCTCGGCCAGGCCGACGAACACCCGGCGGCCACTGATGAAGGTCAGCAGCAGGCGTGGCCGGCGCGCATCGTCGACCAGCCGCCCGGCCTTCTCCAAAGCCTTGCGCAGCGGTACCTCGAACTTGCGGCAGAAGGTCGAGAGTTCCTTGCCGTCGTTGCTGTCCAGTACTTCCAGCCATAGGCTGCCGCACACCACCCCGGCCAGGTGCTCCAGCAGCACGCTGATACGGTCGCTTTCCGGCAGCTCGACGAAGCCACCCCGGGCCCACTGGCGCGGGAAGATCAGCCGCTCGAAGCGCAGCTCACGCATCAACCGCTCGGCGCCGCCCTCCTCGCTGCAGACGAACTCGGCACAGGCGCTCTGCGGCTTGCCCTTGGCATAGCCAGCGATGCCCAGCAGGGCCGCGTGTTCGCTGATTTCGGCGCAGACCTCGCCCTCGAAGCCGGGGCGGCAATGCATGAACAGGGTATTCATTTCTCACTCCACATCACTGGCGCAGGTGCCGCCAGGGCGGCGAATGATAAAGGAAGATCGGAACCTGCGACACGTCCCACCGGTCCAGAACAAGGTCGGGCCGGCCAAACCGGTCTAACCTGACGTTTCAGCCAGGCCCGTGCCGTGCGGGCCGATACAGAGCGGTGACACCGACGGGCGCGCAGCACCGTCGGGCACCGGCGCAGAAGGAGTTGGCAATGCCCTCGCTCGATAGCCTGAACACCCTCAAGACCCTGACGGTTCAAGACACCACCTACCACTATTTCAGCCTCGCCGATGCCGCGCAGGCACTTGGCGACCTGCAGCGCCTGCCGATGTCGCTCAAGGTGCTGCTGGAAAACCTGCTGCGCTGGGAAGACGGCGAGACCGTCACCGGCGACGACCTGCGCGCCCTCGCCGCCTGGCTGCAGGAACGCCGCTCGGACCGCGAGATCCAGTATCGCCCGGCGCGGGTGCTGATGCAGGACTTCACCGGCGTGCCCGCCGTGGTCGACCTGGCCGCGATGCGCGCGGCGATGGCCAAGGCCGGCGGCGACCCACAGCGGATCAACCCGCTATCGCCGGTGGACCTGGTGATCGACCACTCGGTGATGGTCGACCGCTACGCCAGCCCCGCCGCCTTCACCGAGAACGTCGACATCGAGATGCAGCGCAATGGCGAACGCTACGCCTTCCTGCGCTGGGGCCAGAGCGCCTTCGACAACTTCCGCGTGGTACCGCCGGGCACCGGCATCTGCCACCAGGTCAATCTCGAATACCTCGGCCGCACCGTGTGGACCCGCGAAGAAGACGGGCGCACCTACGCCTTCCCCGACACCCTGGTCGGCACCGACTCGCACACCACCATGATCAACGGCCTGGGCGTGCTCGGCTGGGGCGTCGGCGGCATCGAAGCGGAGGCGGCGATGCTCGGCCAGCCAGTGTCGATGCTGATCCCCGAGGTAATCGGCTTCAAGCTAACCGGCAAACTGCGCGAAGGCATCACCGCCACCGACCTGGTGCTGACGGTCACGCAGATGCTGCGCAAGAAGGGTGTGGTGGGCAAGTTCGTCGAGTTCTACGGCGACGGCCTGGCCGACCTGCCGTTGGCCGACCGCGCCACCATCGCCAACATGGCCCCGGAATATGGCGCCACTTGCGGCTTTTTCCCAGTCGACGACATCACCCTCGATTACCTGCGCCTTTCTGGCCGCCCGGCGCAGACCGTGCAACTGGTCGAAGCCTATTGCAAGGCTCAAGGCCTGTGGCGCCTGCCAGGCCAGGAGCCGCTATTCAGCGACACCTTGGCGCTGGACATGGCCGAGGTCGAGGCGAGCCTGGCCGGGCCGAAGCGGCCGCAGGACCGGGTGGCCCTGGGCAATGTGCGCCAGGCCTTCGACGGCTTCATCGAGCTGCAACCCAAGCCCCTGGCCAAGGAAGTCGGGCGCCTGGAAAGCGAAGGCGGCGGTGGCGTGGCGGTGGGCAACGCCGACCAGGCCGGCGAGGTCAGCTACACCCACGCCGGCCAGACCCACACCCTGCGCGACGGCGCCGTGGTGATCGCCGCCATCACCTCGTGCACCAACACCTCCAACCCCAGCGTGATGATGGCCGCCGGCCTGGTGGCCAAGAAAGCCGTGGAAAAGGGCCTGGTGCGCAAGCCCTGGGTCAAGAGCTCGCTGGCGCCGGGCTCGAAGGTGGTCACCGACTACTTCAAGGCCGCGGGCCTGACGCCCTATCTCGACCAACTGGGCTTCGACCTGGTCGGCTATGGCTGCACCACCTGCATCGGCAACTCAGGCCCGCTGGACGAGGCCATCGAGAAAGCCATCAGCGGCGCCGACCTGACCGTGGCCTCGGTGCTCTCGGGCAACCGCAACTTCGAAGGCCGCGTGCACCCGCTGGTCAAGACCAACTGGCTGGCCTCGCCGCCGTTGGTGGTGGCCTATGCCCTGGTCGGCAGCGTGCGCATCGACCTGACCCAAGACCCACTGGGCACTGGCAAGGACGGCCAGCCGGTGTACCTGCGCGACATCTGGCCGAGCCAACGTGAGATCGCCGATGCCGTGGCCAGCGTCGACACCGCCATGTTCCACAAGGAATACGCCGAGGTGTTCGCCGGTGACGCCCAGTGGCAGGCGATCGAGGTGCCACAAGCCGCCACCTATGTTTGGCAGGACGATTCCACCTACATCCAGCACCCGCCGTTCTTCGACGACATCGGCGGGCCGCTGCCGGCGATCACCGATATCCGCGACGCGCACATTCTCGCCCTGCTTGGCGACTCGGTCACCACCGACCACATCTCGCCGGCCGGCAACATCAAGGCCGACAGCCCGGCCGGCCGCTACCTGCGCGGCAAGGGCGTGGAGCCACGCGACTTCAACTCCTACGGCTCGCGACGTGGCAACCATGAGGTGATGATGCGCGGCACCTTCGCCAACATTCGTATCCGCAACGAGATGCTCGGCGGCGAGGAAGGCGGCAACACCCTGCACGTGCCCAGTGGCGAGAAGCTGTCGATCTACGACGCGGCCATGCGCTACCAAGCCGAAGGCACGCCGCTGGTGGTGATCGCCGGCCAGGAGTACGGCACAGGCTCCAGCCGCGACTGGGCGGCCAAGGGCACCAACCTGCTGGGGGTCAAGGCGGTGCTGGCGGAGAGCTTCGAGCGCATCCACCGCTCCAACCTGGTGGGCATGGGTGTGCTGCCGTTGCAGTTCAGCGCCGGGCAGGACCGCAAGCAACTCGGCCTGACCGGGCGCGAGCGGGTCGAGGTGGGTGGATTGTCGGGCGCGCAGTTGCGGCCGGGCATGAGCCTGCCGGTGCACATCACCCGCGAGGATGGGCGGCGAGAGGAGATCAAGGTGCTGTGCCGCATCGATACGCTCAATGAAGTGGAGTACTTCAAGGCGGGGGGGATTCTGCACTACGTGCTGCGGCAATTGATCGCTGGGCGCTAGAGCGCCTGGGCGTTCAGCGCGGGGCAAGTCCGCCCGGGTACACCGTTGAATGTGAACACAGCGGGGTACCTGTGGGAGCGGCGATCCGACTTGCCCCGCGATGGCCTCACCGACGAACGGCGATTAGAATCCCGGCGGACCGTCTGCCGAATGGAATGCCAATGTCCCGCCCCCACTGGATCACCCTGCTCCTGCTCACGCTCGGATACCTGCTGGCCCTCGCCCATGGCAGCCTGGCCCCGACCACCCTCCCCGCCTTCTTCGCCCTGCTCGTCGCCGGCCTGCTGGTGCGCCACCAACCCCGCTGGCAGCAGGCACTGGGCCACGCCTCGTTCATCGTCCTGGCCCTCGCCCTGACCCAGCACTGGCTGCCCGGTTTCCAGGGCGCCAAGGTGATCGACAAGGCCGTGTTCAGCGAAGGCGCCGTACCCTTCACGATGTACCTGAATCTCGACAAGCCGCTTATTGGCTTCTGGCTGCTGCTGGCCTGCCCGTGGCTGCTGGTCTTGTCCCGTCGCGGTGGGCTGACGCGCCTGGGGCTGATCCTGCCGCTGACGCTGCTCGCCTGCCTGGGAGGAGCCTGGTCGCTGGGCATGGTGGCCTGGGCACCGAAATGGCCGGAACAGTCCTGGCTGTGGATGCTCAATAACCTGCTGCTGGTCAGCCTGACCGAGGAGCTGCTGTTCCGCGGCTACATACAGGGCGGCCTGCAACGCCTGTTCGGCCACCCAGGCCTGGCGCTAGTGGCGGCCGCCCTGCTGTTTGGGCTGGCCCACCTGGACGCAGGCTGGCAGTGGTTCTACCTGGCCAGCCTGGCCGGCATTGGCTACGGCCTGGCCTACCGCCACGGCGGTTTGGCCGCTGCGGTGCTGTGCCACTTCCTGGTCAACCTGATGCATTTCGCTGCGTTCACCTATCCGATGCTGTCCCCCTCCTGAACAAACGGCCATCATGGGCCTGCCGTCATAATCGCTTGAAAACTGAAACATTGACGGCAAAACACTCGAACAAGCGCGCGCCTAGTGCATGGAGGCGGGGTGCGCCTTGCGCCAGGTCAAGCACATTTAAATATTCATTCAATAAAAGCAGGGGCTTGCCGATACCTGTCGAAAGCCTTGCGGATTGAGCAGCCAATGCGTAACAACCAACCGATTACCCAGAGAGAACGGACTTTCCCTGCCCAGCAGCGGTTGATCTCCACGACCAACGCCAAAGGCGTGATCACCTATTGCAACGATGCCTTCATCGAGATCAGCGGCTTCTCCCGCGAGGAGCTGAACGGCGCGCCGCACAACCTGGTGCGCCACCCTGACGTGCCATCGGCAGTGTTCGCCCACATGTGGCAAACCCTCAAGCAGGGCCAGCCTTGGATGGGCATCGTCAAGAACCGCTGCAAGTCGGGCGACCATTACTGGGTCAACGCCTACGTCACCCCGATCTTCGAAAATAACCAGGTCGTCGGCTTCGAGTCGGTGCGGGTCAAGCCAACCGCCGAGCAGATCCGCCGCGCCGAAGCCTTGTACCAGCGCCTCAACCAGGGCAAGCCCGCAGTGCCGCGTCGCGATAAATGGCTGCCGGTGCTGCAAGACTGGCTGCCGTTCATCCTGATCAGCCAGGTCGGCTTCCTGATCGGCAACTGGCTAGGCCACTCCTGGGGCTTTGCCCTGGCCGCCGCCCTCTCGGTACCGTTGGGCCTGCTCGGCCTGAGCTGGCAGCAGCGCGGCCTCAAGCGCCTGCTGCGCCTGGCTGAACAGACCACCTCCGACCCGCTGATCGCGCAGATGTTCACCGACAGCCGTGGCGTGCAGGCACGCCTGGAAATGGCCATGCTCAGCCAGGAATCGCGCCTGAAGACCTGCCTGACCCGTCTGCAGGATAGCGCCGAACACCTGAGCGAGCAGGCGCGCCAGTCCGATGAACTAGCGCACAAGAGCTCCTCGGGCCTGGAGCGCCAGCGCGTGGAGACCGAGCAGGTAGCCGCCGCAGTCAACCAGATGGCGGCCACCACCCAGGAAGTGGCCAACCACGTGCAGCGCACCGCCGACGCTACCCAGGAAGCCAACCGCCTGACCAGCGAAGGCCGGCAGATCGCCGGGGAAACCCGCGAGGCCATCTCGCGCTTGTCCACCGCGGTCGGCCAGACCGGGCAGACCGTCACCCAGCTGGCCAAGGACAGCGACGAGATCGGCGGCGTGGTCGACGTGATCAAGGGCATTGCCGACCAAACCAACCTGCTGGCGCTCAACGCCGCCATCGAAGCGGCCCGTGCCGGCGAGATGGGCCGTGGCTTTGCCGTGGTCGCCGATGAAGTCCGCCAACTGGCCCAGCGCACCGCCGAGTCCACTGGGCAGATCCACACCTTGATCGCCAAGCTGCAACAGACCGCCAACAACGCGGTGCAGACCATGGAAACCGGCCATCGCCAAGCCCAGGAAGGCGTCGAGCGGGTGATGCAGGCCGACCAGGCACTGGTGGGTATCAGCGAGGCCGTGGCGCACATCACCGACATGGCCACGCAGATCGCCGCCGCCACCGAGGAACAGACCGCGGTGGCCGACGAGATCAGCCGCAATATCAGCACCATCGCCGACCTGGCCGACCAGACCGCCGAACAGGCCCAGCACTCGGCGCAGCTCAGCGAGGAGCTGACGAGCACGGCCGGCACCCAGTACTCGCTGGTGGAGCGGTTCAACCGCTGAACGCATCGCGGGGCAAGCCCGCTCCTACCAACACCGGGCCGCTCATGAAAACGATGCGGTCCTTGTAGGAGCGGGCATGCCCCGCGATGGACTCCCCTCGTTCACCACTCCAGTTGCAATCGACTCTCGAAGTACCGCTCCTCCCCCGTAAGCGGGTCGCTGAAGCGCAAACTCTGCGCCAGCAACTTCAACGGCCGCGTGTAATCGTCCTGTTGGTCACGCAGCACCGGGTAGAACGGATCGTTGCAGATCCCTGCCCCCAACGCGGCCATGTGCACCCGCAACTGGTGGGTCTTGCCGGTCACCGGCGACAGCCCATAGCGCCACAGCTCACCGTTGGTCTCCAGCACCTGCGCCAGGGTCTCGCTGTTGGCGGCCCCTTCCACCTCGTGCATGCGGAAGAACGGCTCGCCATGTTCGAGCCGGCTCTTGTGCACCAGCGGAAATGCCCGCTCCGGCAGCGCAGCGGCGATGGCCTGGTAACGCTTGTCGATACGCCGCTCGGGGAACAGCCGCTGGTAAGCGCCGCGGCTCTGCGGGTTGGCGGAAAACAGCACCAGGCCCGCCGTGTGCCGGTCGATGCGGTGCAGCGGCACCAGATGCGGGTTGTCCAAACGACGGATGAGGCGGCGCAGCAGGGTTTGCTCGACATATTCGCCAGTGGGTGTTACCGGCAGGAAATGCGGTTTGTCGGCCACCACCAGGTGCTCGTCGATGTGCCGGATCGCTTCATGCACCGGGATCGGCTTCTCGTCCGGCACCTCGCGAAAGTAATGCAGGCGCATGCCCCGTCGATACGCCAGCCCCGCCACGACCGGCTGGCCCTGGGCATCGAGCACCCGCCCGCGGGCGAAGCGATCGAGCCACTGCTCTCGGCCCACGGCCTTGAAGTAATCGCACAGGCAATCGAGCACCGTCGCCCAGTTGCCGGGCGGCAGGCAGACCGTGCTGGCTTGCTGATGAGCGGGATCGAAAGGCGTGGTCATGGCGGGCTCGGGTATCAAAGGGGGCATTATCCCCGATGCCTGACAGGTCAACCAGCCTCGGAAGCCATCTCGCTACGCGCCTTGAGCCAGCGCAACACCTGCACCGCGTCCCAGCGACTGGGGTCGTAGAGGGCGTAGACCAGCCCTTGGTAGCCAACCACGTCCAGCGGCCGGTGATAGCCGGCACGCTGGAACAGCGCTTCGATCTCGGCGAAGCAGGTATTGAAGTGGACTTTGCCGAACGGCGTGCGCTCGTCCGTGACCAGGCCTTCAAGGCGCAGTTCCACCACGGCGTCGAGCACCTGCGCGGGTGCCATGCGGTTGATGCTGTACTTCAATTGCTCGACATTGAGCATCGCTCACCTCGAATACTGTATCCATATACAGCATACGGAGTGGCTTCGGCCGCCGTCAATCAACAGATACCCGGCAGGTAGCCGGTGCCCCGCCGCACCGTCAGGGTCTGGCGCCGTGGCGCATCGACCGAGACGGCCAGGTGCACCCAGCGGTCGAACTCGAGGATCAGCTGGTCGAACATCAAGGGGCTGGCGTCGATGCGCCGCGCCAGTTCGCGCGGGGTCAGGCCCACCGCCGAGAAGTCCGCGGCCAGGCCGCGCTGATGGGCGCTGTCGGGCGAGCCGCCAACCCGGCGGTTGACCTCGGGGCAGCGATAGCCGCTGCTCACCAGAATCGGTGCGCCCACCAAGCTGCGCACCTGTTCGAGGGCCTGGCACACCAGCACCAGGTTGGCCTGAGCGGTCGCGTCAGGGTGGTTGTCCAGGCCGTCGCGCGCAGCCAACTGCGAGGCGGTCATTTCTTCGAGTGTGAAATGCGGTGTGAGGTGCATGGAAAGAGCTCCTGGCGAGTGAACGGGCCCGGTCCGTCAAGACCGGCCCCACATCATCGACCAGGCACCCCGTGCGTAGGCTGAGGGAAAGCCCCTCAACGGAGGAACGCCACCACCTGCTCGGCCTCGAACGGCCAGGCCAGTTCGGCACCGTTGTCGCAGCGGCGCAGCACCGGGATGCTCAGCCCATAGCGCTCGAACAGCGCTTCACTGTCAGCGATGTCGACCAGTTCCACCAGCAGGCCGTGCTCGACGAAGGGCATCAGCATGGCCTCGGCGACTTCGCACAGGTGGCACCCCAAGGTGCCGAACAGTTGGCATTCAGGCAGCATGGACAATTCCCGCGTCAGCTCCAGAAGTGCTCATTCTAGGTCCACGCCGGATACCACGCATCTGTCGGTCAGTCCTGGCTGGTGGAACCGATGCGATGCACCGACAGGTCGGCCCCTTGGAACTCCTGCTCATGGCTCAGCCGCAGCCCATGCAGCGCCTTGACCAGCCCGTACACGGCGAAACCGCCGGCCAGCGCCACCAGCACACCGGCCAGGCTACCGAGCAACTGGCTGACCAAGCTGACGCCGCCCAGCCCGCCCAGCGCGGCCTGACCAAAGACGCCACAGGCGATACCACCCCACACCCCGCAGAGGCCGTGCAGCGGCCAGACACCGAGCACGTCATCGATTTTCCAGCGGTTCTGCGAGGCGGTGAAGCACCAGACGAACAGCGCCCCGGCCACCAATCCGGTGGCCAACGCACCGATCGGGTGCATCAGGTCGGAGCCCGCGCAAACCGCCACCAACCCAGCCAACGGGCCGTTGTGCAGGAAGCCCGGGTCGTTGCGCCCCACCGCCAGGGCCGCCAGGGTCCCACCGACCATCGCCATCAGCGAGTTGATCGCCACCAGCCCGCTAACCCCTTGCAGGGTCTGGGCGCTCATGACGTTGAAACCGAACCAGCCGATAATCAGGATCCACGAGCCCAGCGCCAGGAACGGGATGCTCGACGGTGCGAACGCCACCAACCGGCCCTCGCGGTAGCGCCCGCGGCGCTCGCCGAGCAGCAGCACCGCCGCCAGCGCCAGCCAGCCGCCCATGGCGTGCACCACCACGGAGCCGGCGAAATCATGGAACGGCGCGCCAAAACGCGCCTGCAGCCAGCCTTGCAGGCCAAAGTTTCCGTTCCATACCAAGCCTTCGAAGAACGGGTAGACGAACGCCACGATCAACGCCGTGGCGCACAGTTGCGGAGCGAACCGCGCGCGCTCGGCGATACCGCCGGAGATGATCGCCGGGATCGCCGCGGCGAACGTCAGCAGGAAGAAGCACTTGACCAGCGCGTAGCCGTGGTCGGCGGCCAGTACCGTGGCCGGCTGGAGGAAGTTCACGCCATAGGCGACCCAGTAGCCGATGAAGAAGTACACCAGCGCCGAGACCGCAAAGTCGCTGAGGATCTTGCACAGGGCGTTGACCTGGTTCTTGTGCCGTACGGTGCCGACCTCCAGGAAGGCGAAGCCGGCGTGCATGGCCAGGACCAGAATGGCCCCCATGAGGATGAACAGGGTGTTGGAGCCGTGGACGAGAGCGTCCATCGCGCTTTGCGTGTTTTCCATGGAATGGGCAGACCTGCTGAAAAGTGCACCAGGACAGTTCAAAAAGCAGTGCCCACGCACCTGTTCGGTGCTTTCCTGTCGTCCTGTCCCGGTGAACAAGGGCGACGGTGAGCGTTTTTTCTTGGGTTTGTCATGGATTGGGTTAAGGTTTATCGGTATCTGCCAAGGCCCTGCACGAAATCGGCGCAGGCCAGGGCGTCTACGCCCCGGCAAGTAGCAAGGGCCGTACCAGCGACCTTGCACTGAACCTTCCGCAACGCCCATCACTCGAAATAGCCACACACACTCACAGGGAGAGGCCCATGGCCAGCAAATCGGCAAAGACTGCACAAGAGATATTGATGGCTGACTTCCAGGCCTTGGTACGCGACACCGAGAAGCTGCTCGCCGATACCGCCAACCTGGCCGGGGACCAGGCCGATGAACTGCGCGGCCAGATCCACGACCGCCTCGTGCAAGCCCGCGAAACCCTGCAACTGACCCAGGACTCGGTGCGCGAACGTGGCCAGGCAGCCCTGGGCAGCGCCGAGCAATACGTGCAGGAGAACCCCTGGCAAGCGATCGGCATCGCCGCCGGCGTGGGCCTGCTGATCGGCCTGCTGGCCAATCGGCGCTGAGGTCGCTCATGGAAAACGATGCCATCGGCGCCTCGGGCAAACGCCTGGGCGCTGCCGTGCTCGGCATGCTGCACAGCCATATCGAACTGTTCGGCATCGAGCTGCAGGAACAGAAAGGCCGCACGCTGAGGCTGTTGTTGTTCGCGGGGTTGGCCCTGGTGTTCGCCTTGCTGCTGCTGACCGCACTGTCGGGGCTGTTGCTGGTGCTGCTGTGGGATAGCTACCGCCTGGCCGGCATCATCGGCCTTTGCGTGTTCTACGGCGTCGCGGCGCTGTATTGCGGGCTGCGCTTGAAGGCGGCGGTGTTCGACGAGTCCTCGCCATTCAGCGCGACCCTCGAAGAACTGGCCAAGGATCGGGAGCGCCTGTTGCCATGAGCCTGCCTGAACTGCCAAACACCCGTAACCCACGCGAGCTGCGCAAGGCGCTGCTGCGCTTGCGCCTGGAGATGCACCGCCAGGAAATCCGCCAGGAATCGGCACGCTTGCTGGAACCGGTCACGCGCCTGCGCGGCATGGGCTCGTCGCTCAACGACGGCCTGGGCATCAAGCATGCACCGTTGTGGGGCATCGGCGCGGTCGTCGCGTTGGGCTTTCTCACCGGCAAGGGCGTACGCAGCGGCAACCTGGCTCGCCTGCTGCGCCTGGGTACCAGCCTGGCACCCCTGGTGCGCCTGTTCCTGCAGAATGGCCGACGCCCTTGAACCGTCGCGCGCCCCGCTTGCGTGGGCGCGCCCGACACGGGAAGCTATGGCCACCACCTGACGGGAGATCAAGCCTTGGACTGGCACACCCTGCTGACCCGCGAACGCCTGGGCAAAGCCCTCTACAGCCCCGAGGAGCTGGGGCGCAGCCCCTTCCACAAGGATCACGACCGCATCATCTTTTCCGGCGCCTTCCGCCGCCTGGGGCGCAAGACCCAGGTACACCCGGTATCGAGCAACGATCACATCCATACCCGCCTGACCCACTCGCTGGAAGTCAGCTGCGTCGGCCGCTCGCTGGGCATGCGCGTAGGCGAGACCTTGCGCGCCAGCCTGCCGGATTGGTGCGAACCCAGTGACCTGGGGATGATCGTGCAATCGGCTTGCCTGGCTCATGACATCGGCAACCCGCCGTTCGGCCACTCCGGCGAGGACGCCATCCGCTACTGGTTCCAGCAGGCCGCCGGGCGCGGCTGGTTGGACGACATGAGCGACGACGAGCGCACCGACTTCCTCAATTTCGAGGGCAACGCCCAGGGCTTCCGTGTGCTGACCCAGCTGGAATACCACCAGTTCGACGGCGGTACCCGGCTCACCTACGCCACGCTCGGCACCTACCTCAAATACCCCTGGAGCGCCCGCCATGCCGACGCCCTGGGCTACAAGAAACACAAGTTTGGCTGCTACCAGAGCGAGTTGCCCTTGCTGGAGCAGATCGCCCGCAAGCTCGGCCTGCCGCAGTTGGAAGCGCAGCGCTGGGCACGCCATCCATTGGTGTACCTGATGGAGGCCGCGGACGACATCTGCTACGCCCTGATCGACCTGGAAGACGGCTTGGAGATGGACCTGCTGCACTACAGCGAGGTCGAGGCGTTGCTGCTCGACCTGGTCGGCGACGACCTGCCGGAAACCTACCGTCAGCTCGGCCCAGGCGAGTCACGCCGACGCAAGCTGGCGATCCTTCGCGGCAAGGCCATCGAGCACCTCACCAACGCCGCCGCTCGCGCTTTCGTCGAGCAACAGCAGGCCCTGCTGGCCGGGCGCCTGACGGGAGACCTGGTGGAGCACATGCATGGCCCGGCCAAACGCTGCGTGCTGCAAGCCAAGGACATGGCGCGCAAGAAGATCTTCCAGGACAAGCGCAAGACCCTGCACGAGATTGGTGCCTACACCACGCTGGAGATCCTCCTCACCGCCTTCTGCGGCGCCGCACTGGAACAACACGGCGGGCGCACACCGTCGTTCAAGAGCCGACGCATCCTCGACCTGATCGGCAACCATGCCCCGGACCCGCACGATTCACTGCACACTGCGTTCCTGCGCATGATCGACTTCATCGCCGGCATGACCGACAGCTACGCCAGCGAAATGGCCAGGGAGATGACCGGACGCTCCAGCCCGACCTGACAGACAGGCGATGGCGGGGTGTTGCCCCGCCCTTGGGTTTTCTCTCTAAGAAAGTTCCTACAGCAACAGTCAACACATAAACAAAAAGATAAAAATCCCAATAAAAAGTTACCAACTAAAAATTGACAGATCATCACGACCATAAACATTTGTAGCCACTCTATCTTTTGCCTGTAGGCATTTTCCCATATCCCTTTTACAGCCTCACCTTCCGTGCCCGCAGGATGGCAACTGAGATAAGGTGCACCTGCCTCCGACCATGCCGCAGGGAAGTTCCATATGCACTCAGTATTTATCGTCGACGACCATCCGGTCATCCGCCTGGCCGTTCGCATGTTGCTGGAAAACCAGCATTACAAGATCGTCGGCGAATCGGACAACGGCGTCGATGCCATGCAAATGATCCGCGAAAGCCGTCCCGACCTGGTGATCCTCGACATCAGCATTCCCAAGCTCGATGGTCTGGAGGTACTGTCACGCTTCCAGACCATGGCGCTACCGCTGAAGGTGCTGGTCCTGACCGCCCAGTCTCCCGCGCTGTTCGCCGTGCGCTGCATGCATTCGGGCGCCGCCGGCTTCGTTTGCAAGCAAGAAGACTTGAGCGAGCTGCTCAGCGCTATCAAGGCGGTACTTTCCGGTTACAACTACTTCCCCAGCCAGGCATTCAATGCTTGCCAACACATCGACGATGAAGACATGGAACTCTTCCGTCAGGTCAATGACCGAGAGTTGATGGTCCTGCAACTTTTCGCGCAGGGGAGAAGCAACAAGGAAATCGCCAAGGGCATGTTCCTCAGCAACAAGACCGTCAGTACTTATAAGAAACGCCTGATGCAGAAATTGCAGGCCAACACCTTGGTCGAGCTGATCGAAGTGGCCAAGCGCAACGCACTTGTCTGAGGTCGCCCATGGGTTGGTATTTCCGTTGCGCGGCATTTCTACTTAGTATGCTAATCACCCCTGGGGCCTCTGCGGCGCCTGCCAACGCCATTCCCTACCCGTTGCTCAAGCGCGCCACGACCACCATCACGCCCCCATCGCTGACGCCTGAACAACGGCAATGGCTCACCCATCAGCGCCAACTGGTGCTAGGAACTTCAGCCCCCGACAACCCGCCGTTCGACATCACCAACGGCGGGGAATATCAAGGCCTGACCGCCGAATATGCCGCACTGATCGGCGAAGCCCTGGGCCTGCCGGTCAAGGTCCTGCGCTTCCCCAGTCGTCAGGAAGCGGTCGAGGCGCTCAAGGCCGGTCGCATCGACCTGCTGGGCAGTGCCAATGGCTACGAAGCGGCGGTGCGCGGCCTGGCCCTGTCGCGTCCGTATGCCGTCGACCGTCCGGTGCTGGTTACCCGCGAGGATGACAACCGTTTGCTGGACGGGGGCCTCGGCGGCATGCGCCTGAGCATGCTCTACCACTACTTGCCCGTCGATGAGATCCGCTCCGACTACCCCAACGCCGACCTGCGCAGCTTCAACTCTACCAGTCAGGCCCTGAACGCCGTGGCCTTCGGCCAAGCCGACGTGTTCATCGGCGACACCATCTCAACCCTCTTCCAACTCAACCGCAGCCACCTGCCGGGGTTGCGCATGGCCAATTTCGGCAAACACGAGGCAGTCGGGTTCAGCTTCGCCCTGCGCCACCAGGACACGTTGCTGATGGGGCTGGTCAATGCCGTCCTCGAGCGCCAGCCCCATACCGTCGATACCACCATCTTCAAGCGCTGGAGCGCGGGCAGCGAACTGCTGCTGAATGATCGCAAGCTGCAGTTTTCCCCACGCGAGGAGCAATGGCTGCGGCAAAACACGACCCTGCGGGTGGCCGTCAGCGACAGCGCCGCCCCCCTGTCGTTTTTCGACAATGCCGGGCGCTTCCGCGGGATCACCGCCGACCTGCTTGAGTTGATCCGCCTGCGTACCGGCCTGCACTTCACGGTACAACGCGCCACCGATACCGATGACCTGGTCGCGCGAATCAAGGACGGCCGTGCCGACCTGATCGCCGCACTCTCCAGCAACGACGAAGCCAGTGGCAACCTGATGATCAGCCGCCCCTACCTCGAAAGCCCTTACGTGCTGGTGACCCGCAGCGGCGAACGCCAACCCTCCTCGCTGGAAACGCTGCAGGGACGCCGCGTCGCCATGACCCGCAACACGCCTCTGTTCGATGCGCTGACCCAGGCTCAACCGCACCTGCGCACGGTGGAAACCGACAGCACTTTCTACTCCATGGCGCTACTGGGCAGTGGCGCCGTGGACGCGGCAATCACCACCCTGATCGATGCCAACCACGCCCTGGCGGCCAACAGCGACCTGGTGATCCGCAGCACCGTCGGCAGCGAACCCGCCACCTACTCCATCGCCAGCGCTGGCCGCCTGACCGAACTGGCGTCGATACTCGACAAGGCCTTGCTGAGCATTTCGCCCTCGGAGCTTGGGGTCATCAATAGCCGTTGGCGTGACTACACCGCCCACGACGGCAGCCCTTGGCGTGAATACCAACGACTGGTGGTCTACATGGTGCTGGGCATCGGCCTGCTGCTGGCACTGGCCCTGACCTGGAATGCCTACCTGCGCCGGCAGATCCGTCAGCGGCGCACGGCAGAGCGGGCCTTGAACGACCAATTGGCGTTCATGCGCGCGCTGCTCAATGGCACGCCGCACCCCATGTACGTGCGCGACCGCGAGGGCTGCCTGCAAAGCTGCAACGACAGCTACCTCGAAGCCGTGGACGCCAGCGCCGACGAGGTCATGGGCAAGCGCCTGCAGGAAACCCTGTTCAGCAGTTGCGACTACACCCAGCAGATCCATGCCGACTACCTGCAGGTAATGGCCGTCGGACAGCCCCTGATCGTCGATCGCCCCCTGCGCCTGAAGAACCGGGAATTGACCATCTACCACTGGATCCTGCCCTACCGTGACTCGCTGGGTGAAGTCCAAGGCATCATCGGCGGCTGGATCGACATCAGCGACCGCCGCAAGCTGATCCAGGAGCTGAGCCTGGCCAAACAGCAGGCCGACGATGCCAACCGTGCCAAGAGCACCTTCCTGGCTACCATCAGCCATGAGATCCGCACCCCGATGAACGCCGTGATTGGCATGCTGGAACTGGCCCTGCGCCGTGCCGACGATGGGCAACTGGACCGGCCCGCCATCGATGTCGCCTACCATTCTGCCAAGGACTTGCTGGGGTTGATCGGCGATATCCTCGACATCGTGCGGATCGAGTCCGGCCACCTGTCACTGACCCCGGAACCGGTCGACCTCGGTGAGCTCATCGAAGCGGTGCAACGGGTGTTCGACGGCCAGGCACGGCAAAAAGGCCTGACTCTGGAAGTGGCCATCGATCCCTCAGCGCGCTGCCACGCCCTGCTTGACCCACTGCGCTTGAAACAGGTGTTGTCGAACCTGGTCAGCAACGCGATCAAGTTCACCGAGCACGGCCATGTGCGCATCAACGCGCGGGTGCTGGAGGACACACCGCCAAGCCTCGACCTGGAGGTGCGCGACAGTGGTATCGGCATCCATGAGGACGACCTGCAAGAGCTGTTCAATCCGTTCGTCCAGGCCAACCCCCACAGCGAGGGCGCGCGCGCGGGCACCGGCCTGGGCTTGGCCATCAGCCATACCCTGTGCGAAATGATGGGTGGGCAGTTGCTGCTCAAGAGCCTGCAGGGCGTCGGCACCCAGGTGCGCATGCACCTGCCGCTGCAACGCGTCACCGAGCTGACGCCGCCCCCCGAGGTCAAGGTGGTCGAGGCGCCGGATACCGAGCTTGAGGTGCTGGTGGTCGACGACCACCCCGCCAACCTGCTGTTGATGACACAACAACTCGGTTTCCTCGGCCTTCGTCACGATTGCGCCCGCGACGGCCAGGAAGGTCTAGAAAAATGGCGCAGCGGCCAATTCGACGTGTTGATCGTCGACTGCAACATGCCGCGCATGAACGGTTATCAACTGGCCGAAACCGTGCGCGCCGAGGAACATCGGCTCGGCCGTCCGCGCTGCACCCTTCTCGGCTACACCGCCAATGCCCAACCCGAGGTACACCAGCGCTGCCTGAACGCAGGCATGGACGACTGCTTGCTCAAACCCATCACTTTGCGCACGCTAGGGCAGCACCTCACGGGAGTAGCGCCATGCAAACGGCCCCGCCGTCGACATTCATGCCCTGGCAACCTCACCGCCATCGTCGGCAGCAACCCCGAGGATCATCAACGCATGCTGGCCGCCCTGCACCTGAGCCTGAGACAGGACCTGGCAATACTGATGGCCCTGAACCCGCGAGACGATGCGACGGGTATTCGCACGCAGGCGCACAAGATCCTCAGCGTTGCCCACATGCTGGAGGCTCGGGAGATGGCAATAGCCTGCAAGGCTCTTGAGGAAAGTGAAGTGCCGCTGGCCCAGCTGAAGCTGCGACGGCAAACCCTGGCGCGGCAGATGCGCCGCATGGAGAAAGCCCTGGCTGGTCAGCTCAGCCGACCAGCCAGGGCTCGGTGACGCAGGATCAGGAAACCGAGTTGATCGGCTTGTCCGGGTACCAGGCGTCCAGCAGTGGGCTGACTTCGATCTTGGTCAGTTCGCTGCGGCCCTTGAGCCAGGCTTCGACGGTGGCACGCTGCTCTTCGCTGACCGAGCCACGCTTGGCCAGGCAGACCAGGCCGAAATCGTCACCGCCGACATAGTCCAGGCCGTTGGCGTCCATGGCTTCTGCCAGGAAGGCGTCGAGGAAGGCGTCGATGGCCTCATCGGACAGGTCTTCCTTGAAGTCCAGGTTCAGTTCGAAACCCAGCTCCTGGAATTCGTCCACGCACAGCTTCTTGCGCAGACGACGGGAACGGTTGGTGGCCATGAAACAATCCTCTTGAGTAATTACGCGCGGCACTTTACCAGTTTCCACGGCGCCGCGGCGCTTTTCCGTCGAACATGCCCATGCCACGCACGCTTGGGGCATAATGCGCACTATATTTCGTTCAGGGGTTATCACTTCTTACGGCCCCTTGTCCTTTTCCCCTCGTACGCAGGGTTTCAGCACTCATGATCAAGACGCTTCGCCCACTGTTTCTCGCCGGCCTGCTCCTGCCCCTGGCCTTGCCCACCCAGGCCGCGACCGTCAATACCAGCCTGCCCGCCAAGGTGCAACAGGCCCTGAAGACCAACAAGCTGCAGGATTCCGCCCTCTCCCTGGTGATGCTGCCCCTCGATGGGCCTGGCACACCGACCATCTTCAACGCCGATGTCTCGGTCAACCCCGCATCGACCATGAAGCTGGTGACCACCTACGCCGCACTCGAACTGCTCGGCCCTACCTTCCAATGGAAGACCGAGTTCTACACCGACGGCCCCCTGAGCAACGGCGTGCTCAACGGCAACCTCTACCTCAAGGGTGGCGGCGACCCCAAGCTGAACATGGAAAAACTGTGGCTGCTGATGCGTGACCTGCGTGCCAATGGCGTGCGCACCATCACCGGCGACCTGGTGCTGGACCGCAGCCACTTCGTGCAGCCCAACCTGCCGCACTTCGACGATGACGGCGGCGACGTCAACAAACCCTTCCTGGTCAAGCCCGACTCGCTGCTGGTCAACCTCAAGGCCCTGCGCTTCGTCGCCCGCAACGACGGCGGCAAGGTCACGGTGTCGGTCGAGCCACCCATCGCCAGCGTGCGCATCGACAACCAGGTCAAGCCGGTGGCTGGCAAGCAGTGCAGCGGCGACGTGCGCTACAACCCGGTGGTGCAGCCGGACGGCGTCAGCGTCACGGTCAGCGGCCAGCTGGCCGACGGCTGCAACTCGCAGACCTACCTCTCGCTGCTCGACCACCCAACCTACGCCGCCGGCGCCGTGCGGGCGATCTGGAACGAACTCGGCGGCAGCATCCAGGGCCGCGACCGCGTCGAGAACGTGCCCAAGAGCGCGCGCCTGCTGGCCCGCGCCTTCTCGCCCGACCTGGTCGAGGTGATCCGCGACATCAACAAGTACAGCAACAACACCATGGCCCAACAGTTGTTCCTCAGCCTCGGCGCGCAGTTCCGCACCGATGCCGACGGTGACGACGCCCGCGCCGCCCAGCGCGTGGTGCGCCAGTGGATGGCCAAGAAAGGCATCACCTCGCCGCACCTGGTGATGGAGAACGGCTCCGGGCTGTCGCGCGCCGAGCGGGTCAGCACCCGTGAGATGGCGGCACTGCTGCAGGCGGCGTGGAAGAGCCCGTATGCGGCCGAGTTCATCAGCTCGATGCCGCTGGTGGGCATGGACGGCACCATGCGCAAGCGCCTCAAGCGCACCGCCATGACCGGCGAGGCGCACATCAAGACCGGCACATTGAACACCGTGCGGGCGATCGCAGGGTTCAGCCGCGACAGCAACGGCAATACCTGGGCAGTGGCGGCGATCCTCAACGATCCGAAGCCATGGGGGGCTTCCCAGGTACTGGACCAGGTATTGCTGGACCTGTACAAGCAGCCGAAAGTGGGGGCAGGTACCATCGGCGTCGTGCCCTGAGGGCATGACACAGCCCTATCGCGGGGCAAGCCCGCTCCCACAGGTACCGCACTGAGTCCAGGAACGGCGGGGTACCTGTAGAGCGGGCTTGCCCCACGATAGGGCCGTCAGCAACACCCACACGGCTCAGGGCAACTCCGCCTCCACCCGATCCCGCCCGGCCTGCTTGGCCACATAGACCCCCGCATCGGCCCGTAACAACAAAGCATCGGCCCCCTCCCCCGATCGCCAGCCGGCCACCCCGAAACTCGCCGTGACCCGGCCAACCCCATCGACCGGCACACTGCGCACCCCCTGCCACAATTCCAGCGCCAACGAGCGCGCCTGCTCGGCATTGCTGCCCGGGCACAGCACCATGAACTCCTCGCCGCCCAACCGGCAGAACACGTCGGTACGCCGCAACCTGTGGCCAATGCGCTGGCACAGGCTGCGCAGCACATGGTCACCCACGGCATGGCCGAACTGGTCGTTGATGCACTTGAAGTGGTCGATGTCGAGCATGATCACCGCCAGGTCGCAACCGTCGCGCTGGGCCCGCTCCAGCTCGGTGCGCAGGCGTTCCTGGAAATAACGGCGGTTGTGGATACCGGTCAGGGCATCGGTGATCGACAGCGCGCGCAGCTCCTCCTCCACACGCTTGAGGTCGGAGATGTCGGTCAGGTAGCCGTGCCAGAGGGTGCAGCCGTCCTCGCCGATCTCCGGCGTCGCCTCGCCGCGCACCCAGCGCAGCCCGGCCCGCGGCAAACACACCCGGTACTCCTCGCGCCACGGTGTCAGGCGCTCGGCCGACTGGCGCACCGAGCGGCGCACGCGCTCCAGATCGTCGGGGTGGATGCGCTCGAACACCGCCGAGGCGTCCTCGCGCAACACCTGCAGGTCGACCTCGTAGATGTCGTGCAGGCCCTGGCTGGCGTAGGGGAAGCAGGAGTGCCCGTCGACATCCAGGCGGTACTGGTAGATGCCGCCGGGCACCTCGGCGCTGAGTTTCTCCAGCAACCGGTCGCGAGCCGCAAGGGCCTCGTGCACGCGCCGGCGTTCAGTGACGTCGATGCAGATCGCCAGGTAGCCCACCCACAGCCCCTGCTCGTCAAGTACCGCAGTGACCAGCATGTTGGCCAGCAGATGACTGCCATCCTTGCGCACCAAGGTCCACTCGCCGGGCTCGCCACCCCCTTCCTGCACGGTTTCGGCGAACATCGCCTGGCCCCCGGCAATCTCCCGGCCGTAGCGCACGCTCAGGGCATGGGCGCGCTGGCGCAGGTCCTCGGGCTCAACCAGGTCTTCGAGGGTCAGCCGGCCGATCGCCTCGTTGGCGTTGTAGCCGAGCAAACGCTCGGCACCGGCGTTGAAGGTAGTGATGACCCCGCGCAGACTGGTGGCGATGATCGCCACCTGGGTCGCCGCATCGAGCACGCTGCGCAACTGGTTGTGCGTCTCGCGCAAGGACTGCTCGCTGACCCGCAGTTCCGCAGTGCGCTGCTCGACCAGCGTGAGCGCTCGCTGGCGCTGGCTGAACAAGCTGTAGAGCAAGGCACTGAGCAGCAGGCTCAGCAGCCCGCCCAGCAAAGTCACGGTCGGCACCACCGAGGACCGATTCGCCAGCAGGAACGCCTGGCTGGCGCGGATTTCGAGCTGATAGTGATGATCGGCCAGGCTCAGCAGTTGGCTGCTCCCCAGCGCGATCGGCGCGGCCGGGTTGCCGGAGTCGTACAGCACCTCATGGCCCTGAAGACTGGAAAGATCGACGATGCGCACCGCAAGGTTATCGTCGGCGGCCGTCGGCAGGCCTTCGGCGATCAGCTGACGCATGCTCAGCAGCGCCATCACGTAACCGGCCGGGCCGGCCTTGACCGACTCGGCGAACACCGGGGCAACGATCAGCACCCCACGGCTGTAGGCCGGCTCGACGTTGATCATGTCCAGCGGCGCCGAGACCGCCATGCTGCCTGGGGTCGCGGCGCGCGCCAGGGTGTCGGCGCGTTGCGCCTGGCCGACCAGGTCCAAACCGAAGGGTTGCTCCTCCTGGTGCGTGGCCTGGGTGTAGAGCACCGGGTAGTAGTACGCGCGCGGCGCAGCCGGGTGCCAGCCGCCCTGCGCATCATGGTCACGGATCTGGTAGGGCTGGCCGAGCCAGGCGCTGGCCCGGCGCTCGAAGGCCTCGCGCTGCGCTGCCTCGACCCGCGGCGCCCAGGAATACGCCTGGGTGCGATGCAGCAGTGGGCGGGCGTAACCGTCGAATTCCTCAGGGGTGATTTCGTTGGAGTAGCTGAAGAAGCGCCTCAGGCCATCCAGACGCTGGGTCTGGTCCTCGAAACGCTCGGCGATGCGGCTATAGCGCTCACTGGCCAGCAGCTCGAAGCGCTGGCGCAACTGCTGCTTGTAGAAGGCATGGGCGGCAAAACCCAGCGCGGCGGTCAGCAGACCGCCCGCGACCAGCGCCACCAATGCCACCACCCAGGCCGACAGCTCCTCGCTGATCAGGCCGAACATCTTCGCGCGCACGCCATACCTCGACATAGAGCATTCTCATCACGTCAGCGTCCTGCGAATTTACCGGCCCTTTGCTGTTTTATAGCCATTGGCCATTAGCGCCGCAACGTACCTCGTCGTTTCAGCGTAGCTGCAGGCGCCAGGCCCGGTGGATGCGGCCATTGCGGGCGAAGTCCGGGTCCAGGGTCTGGGCGCTGATTTCCTCCACGGCGTAGCGCGCCTGCAGGTGCTCGTCGAGCTGGAACTTGCGGAAGTTGTTGGAGAAATACAGCACCCCGCCCGGCGCCAGGCGCGCCATGGCCAGGTCGAGCAACTGCACATGGTCGCGCTGCACGTCGAACACCCCTTCCATGCGTTTGGAGTTGGAGAAGGTCGGCGGGTCGATGAAGATCAGGTCGTAGCTGTCCTGAGCACCTTCCAGCCAGGCCATCACGTCGCCCTGTTCCAGGCGATTGCGCTCGGAGAAGCCGTTGAGCGAGAGGTTGCGACGCGCCCAGTCCAGGTAGGTCTTCGACAGGTCGACGCTGGTGGTGCTGCGCGCGCCGCCCTTGGCCGCGTGCACGGTGGCCGTGGCGGTATAGCAGAACAGGTTGAGGAAGCGCTTGCCGGCCGCTTCGCGCTGGATACGCAGGCGCATCGGGCGGTGGTCGAGGAACAGGCCGGTGTCCAGGTAGTCGGTGAGGTTGACCAACAGTTTGACGCCGCCCTCGCTGACTTCCTGGAAGCGCCCTTCGGTGGCCTGGCGCTCGTACTGACGGGTGCCGCTCTGCCGCTCGCGGCGCTTGAGCACCACACGCTGGGGGTCGATGCCCAGCGCCTGGGGGATCGCCGCCAGGGCGTCGAGCAGACGCGCCTGGGCCTTGTCCGGGTCGACCGAGCGCGGCGCGGCGTACTCCTGCACGTGGACCCACTCCTCGTACAGGTCGACCGCCAGGGCGTACTCCGGCATGTCGGCATCGTACAGGCGGTAGCACGACACATTGTCTCGCCGCGCCCACTTGCCCAACTGGCGCAGGTTCTTCTGCAGGCGGTTGGCGAACATCTGCGCGCCTTCGGACAGGCGCGCAGGCTCAGCGGCCATGGCGGCCTGCGGGCGGCTTTCGCCGTCGTCGGTGCCCGCGCGACGCTCGCCGGTGACGAACTGGTCGGGTTGGACCTTGAACAGCAGTAGCTTGCAAGGCAACGCACCGTTCCAGAAGGCGTATTGCTTGTGGCTGCGCACGCCCATGCGCTTGCCCAGCTCCGGCGCGCCGGTGAACACCGCCGCTTCCCAGCCCATGCAGGCTTGGCGCAGACGCTCGCCGAGGTTCTGGTAGAGGTACAGAAGGCTTGCTTCGTCGCCCAAGCGCTCGCCATAGGGCGGGTTGCTGATCACCAGGCCCTTCTGGTTCTGGTCCGGACGCGGTTCGAAGCTGGCGACCTCGCCCTGGTAGATCTTCACCCAATCGCCCAGGCCTGCACGCTCGACGTTGTTGCGCCCCGGCTGGATCAACCGCGGGTCGGCCTCGTAGCCACGGATCCACAGCGGCGGCCTGGCCAGCCCCGCCTGGGCGCGGGCCAGGGCTTCGTCATGCACCTTGCGCCACAGCGCCGGCACGTGGCCCTGCCAGGCGCTGAAGCCCCAGCGTTCGCGCTTGAGGTTCGGTGCGATGTCGGCAGCGATCATCGCCGCCTCGACCAGGAAGGTGCCCACGCCGCACATCGGGTCGGCCAGGGCGCCGCCCTCGGCGGCGATGCGCGGCCAACCGGCACGGATCAGCACGGCGGCGGCGAGGTTTTCCTTGAGCGGTGCGGCGCCCTGCTGCAGGCGGTAGCCACGCTGGTGCAGGCTGTGGCCGGAGAGGTCGAGGGACAGGATCGCCTCGCCACGGTCCAGGCGCAGGTGCACGCGCAGGTCCGGGTCGAGCTTGTCCACCGACGGGCGCTGGCCTTCACGGTTGCGCAGCTTGTCGACGATGGCGTCCTTGACCTTGAGCGCGCCGAAGTGCGTGTTGTCGATGCCCGAGCCATGGCCGCTGAACTCCACCGCCAGGGTGCCGTCGGCGGCCAGGTGGTCGGCCCAGTCGACGGCATGCACGCCGTCGTAGAGGTCATCGGCGTTCTTCATGGCGAAGCGCTTGACCACCAGCAGCACGCGGTTGGCCAGGCGCGACCAGAGGCACAGGCGGTAGGCGGTTTCCATGTCGGCCGCGCCGCGAATGGCTGCGGTGTGCTCGCGTACATCGAGCAGGCCAAGGCTCCGTGCCTCTTCGGCGAGCAGGCCTTCGAGGCCCTTGGGGCAGGTGAGGTAGAGTTCGAAACGGTCCGACATGAGTATTCCAGGGCCTAGGGGCTGTGCGGTGGCAAGCCGACGCATCGTGCCTGCCGCTGTTAGCCGGACACCCTTCCAGCAGGCATCCGGGTGGCCTCCCCAACCTCGGGAGCGCCGGGCCGCCCGACCGACAGGCCTTTCATGGCGAACCATGAAAAGGCTTTGATCGTCGAGCAGTGTGAAAATTTCGTCTATCGAAGGGCCATCAGCGACCCTTCGTCGCATTACCGGTTATTTCAAATGGTGTAGTCCGACCAATGGCCAAATGACGTCAAGTGCGGCCAAACCCTGATCATAGCGGGCTGAAGGGCGAATCGCGTCGAGTCGCATTTATTTACTTATCCTGTGACCCTTGGAAACGTTACGTCCTTATGACAAATCGATCATTCACACTGTGACGCGCATTCGTTAGAACTCCTCTCAGGCCACCTCGCAATGAAGTGGCACTTTCGGCTCGCGACGCCGGCAGCGAGCGCAAACCGGCAGAAAGATTCTGCCCGGCCTCGGAGAGGCCGACGGGACATTACAGTCAACAAGTGAGGGCAACACCCTATGAGAAGACTTAAGCGTGATCCGTTGGAAAGAGCATATTCACGTGGCTACCAATATGGGGTCACCGGAAAATCCCGCGAACTTTGCCCCTTCAACCTGCCATCCGTTCGCCAGGCCTGGATCAACGGCTGGCGTGAAGGTCGCGGCGACAACTGGGACGGTATGACCGGCACCGCTGGCATCCAGAGACTCAACGAAAATCACGCCGTTGGCTGAACGAGGACACTGAATTCGAGTCACCATGCACGCCCCATCCGGGCGGCGGGCTACGGCCCAGGGGCCCCCTTCGCGGGGCCCTTTTTTATGCCCGTCGTTTGTTACCGGGGCATGGCCGCGATGGCGTCGACCGCCTCGCGGATCAGTGCCGGGCCCTTGTAGATGAAGCCGGAGTAGATCTGCACCAGGCTGGCGCCGGCGGCGATCTTCTCGGCCGCGTGACGGCCCTCGGTGATACCACCCGCGGCGATGATCGGCAGCTTGCCGCCCAGCTCGCCTGCCAGCACCTTGACGATGTGGGTGCTTTTCTCCAGCACTGGCGCCCCCGACAAGCCACCGGCCTCGCCACCATGCGGCAGGCCTTCGACGCCTTCGCGGCCGAGGGTGGTGTTGGTGGCGATCACCGCATCCATGCCCGACTCGACCAGCGCCGAGGCCACCAGCGCGGTTTCCTCGTCGCTCATGTCCGGGGCGATCTTGATCGCCAACGGCACGCGCTTGCCATATTCGCCCGTCAGTTGCTCGCGGCGCTCGGCCAGGGCATCGAGCAGTTGCTTGAGCGAGTCGCCGAACTGCAGGGTGCGCAGGCCGGGGGTGTTGGGCGAGCTGACGTTGACGGTGATGTAGCTGGCGTCGTTGTAGACCTTTTCCAGGCAGATCAGGTAGTCGTCCTGGGCGCGCTCGACCGGGGTGTCGAAATTCTTGCCGATGTTGATACCCAGCACGCCGTCATAACGCGAGGCACGCACCCGCGCCAGCAGGTGGTCCACGCCGAGGTTGTTGAAGCCCATGCGGTTGATGATCGCCGTGGCCTCGGGCAAGCGGAACAGGCGTGGCTTGGGGTTGCCCGGCTGCGGGCGCGGGGTGATGGTGCCGATCTCGACGAAGCCGAAGCCCAGCTGGGCGAAGCCGTCGATCGCCGCGCCGTTCTTGTCCAGGCCGGCGGCCAGGCCCACCGGGTTGGCGAAGTTCAAGCCCATCACCGTCACTGGCAGTGCGGCGGCGCGCTTGCACAGCAGGCCGTTGAGCCCGAGGCGGCCACCGGCGCCGATCAGGTCCAGGGACAGGTCGTGGGAGGTTTCCGGGGAAAGCTTGAACAGCAACTGGCGGGCCAGGGTATACATGGTCGGCAAGGCTCGGGGTGAGTGAGGGCGCGATTATAGCCAGCGCGCCGCCCGGGCGACAGGGCCTTGGCATATGGGTTGCTTCGCCTCGATGACGGCCCGATCGGTACGGGCGAGGATTTTTCGTGGATACAGCACCTCCCGCAACACCCCTGGCCTGGGTCAACGGCAGCGACGCGCCGGAAAAACCCAGCCTCGACATCGGCTTCATGGCCCTCACCGACTGCGCCTCGGTCGTGGTCGCCGCCACCCAGGGCTTCGCCCAAACCTACGGCCTGACCCTCAACCTGCGCCGCCAGGCCTCCTGGGCCGGCCTGCGCGACAAGCTGGTCAGCGGTGAGTTGGACGCGGCCCATAGCCTGTACGGCCTGGTGTACGCCGTGCACCTGGGCCTGGGCGGCGTACCGGCCAAGGACATGGCCGTGCTCATGGGCCTGAACCAGAACGCCCAGGCCATCAACCTGTCCCCTGCCCTGCATCGCAAGGGTGTGACCAGCCCTGAAGCATTGGCGCACCTGGTGCACCATAACGGCGCACGGCTGACCTTCGCCCAGACCTTCCCCACCGGCACCCACGCCATGTGGCTGTATTACTGGCTGGCCAGCCAGGGCATCCACCCCCTGCGCGACGTCGACAGCGTGGTGGTGCCACCGGCGCAGATGCTCGCGCACCTCCAGGCCGGACGCATCGACGGCTTCTGCGTCGGCGAGCCCTGGTCGGCGGACGCCGTGGCGCAAGGCCAGGGCTTCACGCTGGCCACCAGCCAGTCGATCTGGCCGGATCACCCGGAGAAGGTACTCGCCTGCGCCCGCGCGTTCGTCGAACAATACCCCAACAGCGCACGCGCGCTGGTCAAGGCGGTGCTCGCCGCCAGCCGCTTCATCGAACAGAGCCCGGAGAACCGCCGCAGCACCGCCCTGTTGCTCAGCGGCAAGGCCTACCTGGACACCCCGGCCAGCAGCATCGAGCCGCGCCTGCTCGGCGACTACCACGACGGTCTCGGCCACCATTGGCAGGATCGCCACGCCCTACGCCTGTTCGACCACGGCCGCGCCAACCTGCCCTACCTCTCCGACGGCATGTGGTTCATGACCCAGTTCCGCCGCTGGGGCCTGCTGCGCGACGACCCCGACTACCTGGCCGTGGCCACCCGCGTGCAACAACTGGCCCTGTATCGCGAGGCCGCCGAGGCGGTGGGGGTGCCGTGCGCCGACCTGCCGATGCGCAGCAGCCTGTTGATCGACGGCAGCCGCTGGGACGGCAGCGATCCGCACGCCTACGCCCGTAGTTTCCGCCTGCATGCCCTGGGCGACGCGCCCGGCGTGCGCGTCGGTTCGTGAGGAGGCCACCATGCTGCGCATCCTGCTGATCGACGACACCGAGAAAAAGGTCGGCCGCCTGAAGGCCGCGCTGAGCGAAGCCGGCTTCGAGGTCATCGAAGCCCCAGGGCTGACCATCGACCTGCCCGCCTGCGTCGAAACGGTGCGCCCGGACGTGGTGCTGATCGATACCGAGTCACCGGGCCGCGATGTGATGGAACAGGTGGTGCTGGTCAGCCGCGACCGGCCACGGCCGATCGTGCTGTTCACCGACGAACACGACCCAGGGGTGATGCGCCAGGCGATCCACGCCGGGGTCAGCGCCTATATCGTCGAGGGCATCCATGCCGCGCGCTTGCAGCCGATCCTCGACGTGGCCATGGCGCGCTTCGAGAGCGACCAGGCGCTGCGCGCGCAGTTGCTGGCCCGCGACCAGCAGTTGGCCGAGCGCAAGCGCATCGAGCAGGCCAAGGGGCTGTTGATGAAGATGAAAGACTGCAACGAGGAGCAGGCCTACACGCTGATGCGCCGCCAGGCCATGAGCCGCCAGCAGAAGCTGATCCAGGTGGCCGAGCAGATCATCGCCATGCACGAGATGCTGGGCTAGGCACGGCATCGGTGCCGTGGCCAACACAGCCCCTCGAACTTGGCCCGCCTCTTGCTCGACAATTCCCAGGTAGCCAACGGCGGTTGCCCCATATCCCCGACAAAGACGTCGCTCTCCCCTCCACGCTGATGGACCGGGTAGCGGCGTCTTTTTCGTTTCCGCCCCTGCACAGGCAAGGGCCTGACAACCGTTGCAAGCCGAGCGAGGTGTTCAATGAATACGAGCTTCTGGAAATCCGGGCATGTGCCCACGCTGTTCGCCGCCTTCCTGTACTTCGACCTGAGCTTCATGGTCTGGTACCTGCTCGGCCCCCTGGCGGTGCAGATCGCCACCGACCTGCAACTGAGCGCGCAACAACGCGGCCTGATGGTCGCCACACCCATCCTCGCCGGCGCGCTGCTGCGCTTCGCCATGGGCATGCTGGTCGACCGCCTGTCACCCAAGACCGCCGGGCTGATCGGCCAGGTGGTGGTGATCGTCGCCCTGGCCTGTGCCTGGCACCTGGGCGTACGCACCTACGAACAGGCCCTGCTGCTGGGCGTGTTCCTCGGTTTCGCCGGCGCCTCGTTCGCCGTGTCGCTACCCCTGGCCTCGCAATGGTACCCGCCGCAACACCAGGGCAAAGCCATGGGTATCGCCGGCGCCGGCAACTCCGGCACGGTGTTCGCCGCCCTGCTGGCACCGGCCCTGGCCGCCGGCTTCGGCTGGAACAACGTGTTCGGCTTCGCGGTGATCCCACTGGTGCTGACCCTGGTGCTGTTCGCCCTGCTGGCGCGCAACGCCCCCGAGCGCCCCAAGCCCAAGGCCATGGCCGACTACTTCAAGGCCCTCGGCGACCGTGACAGCTGGTGGTTCATGTTCTTCTACAGCGTGACCTTCGGCGGCTTCATCGGCCTGGCCAGCGCCCTGCCCGGCTACTTCAACGACCAGTACGGCCTGAGCCCGGTGACCGCCGGTTACTACACCGCCGCCTGCGTGTTCGCCGGCAGCCTGATGCGCCCGCTGGGCGGCGCCCTGGCCGACCGCTTCGGCGGTATCCGCACCCTGCTGGGCATGTATACCGTGGCGGCGATCTGCATCGCTGCGGTCGGCTTTAACCTGCCCAGTGCCGCAGCGGCCCTGGCCCTGTTCGTCAGCGCCATGCTCGGCCTGGGCGCTGGCAACGGCGCGGTGTTCCAACTGGTGCCGCAGCGCTTCCGTCAGGAGATCGGCGTGATGACCGGGTTGATCGGCATGGCCGGCGGTATCGGTGGCTTCCTGTTGGCGGCGGGCCTTGGGGCGATCAAGCAGCACACCGGAGACTACCAGCTGGGCCTGTGGCTGTTCGCCAGCCTTGGCCTGCTGGCCTGGTTCGGCCTGCACGGCGTCAAGCTGCGCTGGCGCACCACCTGGGGCTCGGCGGCGGTCACCGCGGCGCGGGTCTGAGCACCACGATGAGCCTGCGACTGAGTTTCGCCCAGGCCAGCGCCACCGGCCCGCGCGCGGAAAACCAGGACGCCCTGCGCCTGGTCACCCCGGCGCCGGAGCTGGCGGCCAGCAAGGGCTACCTGTTCGCCCTCGCCGACGGCGTCAGCCAATGCGCAGACGGCGGCCTGGCGGCACGGGCCAGCCTGCAGGCGCTGGCCTTGGACTACTACGCCACGCCCGCCACCTGGGGTGTGGCCCAGGCCCTGGATCGGCTGCTACTGGCGCAGAACCGCTGGCTGCGCGCCCAAGGTGGCGGCCAGCCGCTGCTGACCACCCTCACCGCGCTGGTGCTGCGCGGGCAGCGCTTCACCCTGGCGCACGTGGGCGACTGCCGTGCCTATCGCTGGCACGACGGTCGCTTGCAATGCTTGAGTGAGGATCACGTCTGGGACCAACCGGGCATGCAGCATGTGCTCAAGCGGGCCCTGGGGCTGGACCAACATCTGCTGGTGGACTACCTGGAAGGTGAATTGCAGCACGGCGAGTGCTTCGTGCTGCTCAGCGACGGAGTCTGGGCCAGCCTGGGCGAGCAGCAGATCCGCTCGATCCTGCGCGAACAGCCTGACCTGCAGGTGGCGGCTGATACCCTGGTGGCCACCGCTCACCACTGCGGCAGCCAGGACAACGCCAGCGCCCTGCTGGTGCGGGTCGAGCAGCCCGGGCCGGCGAACCTCGGTGACACCTTGGCGCAGTTGCAACACTGGCCGGCACCCCCTCCCCTGCGCGCCGGCCAGCGCATCGACGGCTGGCAGGTCGAAGGGGTGCTGGCGCAGAGTCGCCAGTCGTTGCTGTACCGGGTCACGGACAGCCAAGGCCAGCCTTGGCTGCTCAAGACCCTGCCGCAGACCCGCGAGACAGACTCGGAAGCGGTGCAGCGCCTGCTGCTGGAGGAGTGGTTCTTGCGCCGTGTGGCCGGGCGGCACTTCCCAGAAGTGCATGCCGCCAGCCAGCGCCAGCACCTTTACTACGTGATGCGACAGTACCCGGGCCGCACGCTGGCCAGCCTACTGGCCGAGCACGGCCCATTGCCTCTGCCCCAGTGGCTGGAAGTGGCACGCCAGCTGTTGCAAGCGGTCGGCGTGCTGCATCGGCGCAACCTGCTTCACCGTGACATCAAGCCGGAAAACCTGCACCTGGGCGACGACGGTCAACTGCGCCTGCTGGATTTCGGCCTGGCCTACTGCCCGGGGTTGTCCGAGGACGCACCGCATGAGTTGCCCGGCACACCATCGTTCATCGCTCCGGAAGCCTTCGAGAGCCAGGCGCCGAGCCCGCGCCAAGACCTCTACGCGGTGGGTGTGACGCTCTATCACCTGCTGACCGGGCATTACCCGTATGGCGAGGTCGAGGCATTCCAGCGCCCGCGCTTCGGCCACCCGGTCAATCCCGCGCGCTATCGCCCCGACCTGCCGGAATGGTTGCAACGCAACCTGGAACAGGCAGTGGCAGCGGAGCCCGCACTGCGTTTCGAGACGGCGGAACAGTGGCTGTTGTTGCTGGAACGGGGCGATCGGCAGGAGTTGCCGCTGCGTGCGCGACCGCTGCTGGAGCGCGAGCCGCTGAAGGTGTGGCGGGCGGTGGCATTGGTGTCGCTGTTGATCAACCTGGTGGTGTTGCTGGCTCGCTTGAAGGGCTAAGGGTTATTGGGCCGTCACAGAAACCCAAAAAAAGAAAAACCCGGCCGAGGCCGGGTTTTTCGTGAAGCTTCAAACCAATTACTTGGCCTGGGCTTCTACCTGAGCTTCTACGCGACGGTTAACGGCGCGGCCAGCTTCAGTGGCGTTGTCGGCGACCGGACGGGTCTCGCCGTAGCCAACCGAGTCAACACGGGTGGACTCGATGCCGTACTGCTGGGTCAGGACCTGCTTGACAGCGTTGGCACGACGCTCGGACAGCTTCTGGTTGTAAGCGTCTGGACCTACGGAGTCAGTGTGACCTTCAACCACGGTGGTGGTTTGCGGGTACTGCTTCATGAAGTCAGCCAGGTTCTTGATGTCGCCGTAGCTGTTAGGCTTGACGACCGACTTGTCGAAGTCGAACTTGACGTCCAGCTCAACGCGAACGACTTCGGCAACAGCCGGGCAGCCATCGGCGTCAACGGTAACGTTGGCCGGGGTGTCAGGGCACTTGTCGACGTTGTCGCAGACGCCGTCGTTGTCGCTGTCGGAGCAGACTTCAGCAACCGGAGCAGGAGCCGGAGCTGGCTGCTTGCCGCCGCTACCACCGAAGTTCAGACCCAGACCAACGGTCGGACCCCACTCGGTGTTGCCGTTGTCGATGTTGTACATGGCTTCGACGCCAGCACGGGCGAAGAACATGTCGGTGATGTACCACTTGGCGCCAGCGCCAACGTTGGCGAAGGTGGAGTGGTCACGACCGCTACGGGTGGCCTGGCCCAGGCTCTCGTGGGCGAAGCCGGCGGAGACGTAAGGACGCAGCGCGTCGCCAACGGTACCGAAGTGGTAGGTGGCGTCCAGCTTGGTCTTGGAACCTTTGATGTCTTTGTTGAAGACTTCGCCACGAGCGTTGTGGGTCTCGTTGTAGCCCAGGTCCAGGGAGACGTCGTCGGTCAGGAAGTAACCGAGGCGAACACCAGGATTGGTGCCGTCGTTCTTGAAGTTACGCTCACTGTCGTAGTACTGCTTGGTGACGTTACCTTCGATTTCGACAGCGCCTTGGCCTTGTGCCAGAACGCCGAACGAAGTAGCAGCTACGAGCGAGCCAATGGCCAAGCCCAAGGTGTTTTTCAATTTCATCCGTTAAATCCCCATCTGGTGATAATTAAGCAGTCCCACCAAAATCCGGGGGACAACTCGACGGCAAGTCTAGCAGAACTCACCGGTTCGTTAGAGCAATTTGCAATCGACTAAGTTTCAGTCATGCCTGCAAATTTCTCCTTGAGCTTGTCGAGCGCACGTTTGTACCGCATTTTCGTGGCGCTCAAGCCCATGTGCATGATGTCTGCGATCTCTTGGAATTCCAGCTCTGCGACAAATCGAAGCACCAGGATTTCCCGGTCGATCGGGTTCACATGCACCAACCATTTGTCCAGCCCGCCTTTTTCTTCGGCTTTCGGTGCCTTCTCCTCGGACGCCTCTTCGACAGGGTCCAGGCTCAAGGCATCCATCAACCGCCGCTTGCGGCGCTCCTTGCGGTACTGGGTAATGCACTCGTTGTAGGTGATGCTGTAGAGCCAGGTCTTGAACTTGGATTTACCCTCGAAGTTCTTCAGACCGTACAGCACCTTCAACATCACCTCCTGACAGACATCGTCAGCGTCTCGATCGTTCCCCAGGTAACGTGCGCAGACGTTGAACAAGGTCCGCTGGTAGCGCCGCATGAGCTCCTCATAGGCGCGGGTGACGTGAAAAAGCTCCTCATGCGAACGCGCCACCAACTCCTCGTCGGTGAGCTCGCGTGGGTCATAGCGCATGGGCGGCGAGTGGACTTTATTCAAAACGGATCTGGCCGACAGTCAGGTCAATGTCGCCGCTCGGCCCCGTGGGCCGATTTTGCGGCGGCATACATTAACAGCTTTTGTGCGGTTAGCGGCTATTGACTCGCTGCTCGAGCAATACCCGGTTAGACAGCGACACTAGTTCGCCATCATCGGTCAGCAGGGTGGTTTTCACCGTGCCGATCTCTTCGATGTGCCCTTCGACCTCTCCAATCCGCACCTGCTGGCCGACCTGGTAGAGTTCGCGCACATAGATGCCGGCCAGGATCTGCCCGGCGATTTCGCGGCTGCCCAGGCCCATCGCAAGGGCCACGGCCAGACCAACGGTAATCAGGCCAATGACGATCACGTGGTTGAGCAGGTCGGTCTTGACCTCCAGCTGGCTGATGGCCACCGAGATACTGATGATGATCACCAAGCCTTGGGCAATGCGCCCGACGCCAGCGGCGTATTCCAGGCCAATACCCTCGGCGGCCCCCCGCACCAGGCCATTGACCAGTTGCGCCAGGAGCACACCGGCCAGTAACACCAGTGCGGCACCGAACACCTTGGGCAGGTACAGGGCGAGCATGTCGAGCGTCGCCGAAACCCGCTCGAGGCCGAGGGATTCAGCGGCAGAGACGAGGAAGATCAACAGCACGAACCAGTAGACGATCTTGCCGATCAGCGTCGAGATCGGCACCTGGATGCCGACCCGGGCAAGCATCTTGGTCAGCCCGGTGCCGCTCATCAGGCGGTCCAGGCCGAGCTTGGCGAGCAGCTTGGACAACAGGGTGTCGAGCAGCTTGGCCACCACGAAACCGAGCAGCACCACCACCAGCGCGCCGAACAGGTTGGGGATGAAGTTGGCAACCTTCGTCCAAAGGGCGGTCATGGCGGTGACCAGGCTCTGGGTCCAGAGATCGAGTTCCATATTCAATCGGCCTTATCAGCTTTCGTTCTGCCAGCGGCAGGGTTGCGACGCACCGGCGCGACATGCGCCGAGCCATTGTTCACAGCGATCAGCAGCGCCTGGCTCCAACGGCCCAGCAGGCTGAACAGATCGCCCGCGCCAACCTGGCGGTTGGCGGTTTTCAGCACGCGACCCAGGCAAGCGGCGTCGTCGCGGTCCTGGCCGGACGGCGACGCTTTGAGCAGGTCACGCAGGGATTCTTCAAACGGATCGTGCATGGGCACCTCGCGCAATGTCAGTCAAAGACGAGGGTGATGCACGACGGGTCACACCGGGAGCTGGGACGAGTGTTTCAAAATGCCTCGCACGCTCCCCCCAGGGGGTGGCTGTGCCGGCGCTATCGCGGGGCGAGCCCGCGCCTAAAAGGCACATGGTCAGACCCAACGCAGGCGGCGGAACAGCCACCATTGCCCGGCGGCCAGGCCCAGCACCAGCAGGCTGGCGAAGAGGAAACCGTAGGGGCTGTCGGAGCCAGGAATGCCGCCGACATTGATACCCAGCAGGCCGGTGACGAAGCTCATGGGCAGGAAGATGCAGGTAATGATGCCGAACCGGTACATGGTGCGGTTCATCCGCTCGCTACGGCGGCGGTCTTCGTTCTCCAGCAGCAGCGCGGCGCGTTCGCGGGTCAGTTCCAGCTCTTCGAGGTAGCGGATCAGGCTGTTGTTCAGCTCGTTCCAGTAGTCGGCGTCGGCATCCGCGAACCAGCTCCATTTGTGGCGCGACAGCTGGGCATAGATGTCGCGCTGCGGCGCGAGGAAACGCCGCAGGCCGGCGGCACGCCGGCGAATCTGCTGCAAGCTGCCCTGGGCCGGGGTATACCGCTCGTCGGATTCGACCTTCTCCTCCTCCAGGTCGACCACTTCCGAAAGGTCGCTGATCAATGCCTGGACCTTTTCGGTGAGCAACTCCCCCATCAACAGCAACAGCTCGGAGGCCGACTTCGGCCCCCTGCCCTCATCCAACTGCTGGAGGATCTCGTCACTGGCGCGCAATGGCCGCAGGCGCAGGGAAATGACCCGCTGCGCCTCGGCGAAGATACGCACCGAGACCATGTCCTCGGGCTCGGCGCCCGGGTTGAGGTTGACCCCGCGCAGGAACAGCAACAATTGCTCGCTGGCCATCGGCAGCAGGCGTGGGCGGGTGTTTTCCTCCAGCAGCAGCTCGCAGGCGAACGCGCTCAGGCCGCTGTCGCGCAGCAGCCAGGAGCGGGTCTGGGGATGGCTGCGATCCCAGTGCAGCCAGAGGCTCTCCTGGGGTTGCAGTTGCAGGTCGTCCAGTTCGGTGCGGGCAATCGAGCGTGCGCCACCCTTGCCATCGAGCACCAGGGCGTGGACCAGCCCCCACTGCGCGTTGTCTTCCTCGAACATCAAAGCTCCATCAGCGCGCAGCGCGTCACTCCGGCATTTTCAGCGGGCTTGGCGAAACGATCACGCCGTTGTTGTCGGCATACACGTATTCACCCGGGCGGAAGGTCACGCCAGCGAAGGTCACGGCCACGTTGAGGTCGCCGATGCCGCGCTTGTCGGTCTTCAGCGGGTGGCTGGCCAAGGCCTGCACGCCGACGTCAGTCTGCACCAGTACGTCCACGTCACGCACGCAGCCGTAGATCACCAGGCCTTCCCAACCGTTCTTGGCGGCTTTTTCGGCGAGCATGTCGCCGAGCAGCGCGCGGCGCAGCGAACCACCGCCGTCAACCACCAGCACCTTGCCCTTGCCGTCGAGCTCGACCTGCTCCTTGACCAGGGAGTTGTCCTCGAAGCACTTGATGGTGACGATCTGGCCACCGAAGGAGTCGCGGCCGCCGAAATTGCTGAACATCGGTTCGAGGACCTGCACCAGCTCCGGGTAGGCGTCGCACAGGTCGGGGGTTACGTAATGCTGCATGGGAAACTCCTGTCAGTCACAACGAAGGCGGGGTTGAGGGCAAGGCTACACCCTGGGGAGCATCGCAGTCATCTGGGACTGAGCAGTCACCTGTGATGGCCCTCTCGCGGGGCAAGCCCGCGCCTACGGCCCCCTCACCCGACCGCCACCCACTCGGCCATCACCTCGGCCCCTTGCACCGGCGCCAACGGATCCCGCAGCCAGCGTTCCACCACCGGCCACACCTGCGTTTGCGCAGCCTTGCTGACCAGCATGTCGACATGCCCGAAGGCGTCATAGCCCTCCTCACGCCCCAGGCGCAGGAACTGCTTGCGGCTGCCACCCAATTGCTCGTAGAGCTTGCGGCAGGCCCATACCGGGTCCTGGAAATCTCCAGCCCCGGCCACCGCCAGCACCGGTACGTCCACCTCGGCCAGCCCAGCCCACCAGTCGCGCTCCCTGACCCCGAAACGCCCGAACAAGCCATGCCAGCGCAGGCTCTCCAAGGCCAGGCCAATCGGCTCGTCTTCCGGCCCGCGCTTGAAGCGTGGGCCGGACAGCTGCGCGAAGCGCTTGAGCAGCAGCCGCGCGCCCCATTCCACCGGCGGCACCTTCAGCGGCCAGTACACCCGACTGACCTGGGTGCCGAAGAATGCCGCGCTGGCCACCTGCGCGACGTCCAAGTAGCCGCCGCCCAGCGCTGCGGCCAGGGTGGTGCCGCCCAGGGAATGGCCAAGCCAGTGCGGTGCGCGCCCGGCCTGCTCCTGAACGAATGCGGCGATCACTGGCAAGTCGTAGCGGGCATAGTCGGCCACGCGGTTCTGCCGCCACTGGCGGTTGCGCGGCGACAGGCCATGGCCGCGCATTTCCGGGATCCACACATCGAAACCGGCGCGCGCCAAGTAGGCCCCCAAGCCGACGCCCTTGGGCGAATACCAGAAGCGCCGGTTGGAAAAACTGCCATGCAGGAGGATCACCGGCACGCCCAGGGCGCCCGCCTGGTCGGCCGGGCCCAGGCGGGTCACGGCCAGCTCTACGCTGGCATCGGGGCTGTTGCCGGCCTTGATCCGGTATACGTCTTCACTGAGGTCACCGCGGCGCTCGGCACTGAGCAGGGCCACGGGAAAAAGGGTGCTGCTGCTTTGCATGGATTCACGAACGAACAGGGATACAAAAAAATGCAGGAGCGGGCTTGCCTCGCGATAGCGTCATGCCAGGCAACCAAGGTGGCCCGGCGGGCGCTATCGCGGGGCAAGCCCGCTCCTACAAGGTCCGATGCGGGGGCACGCCCCCGCGCTCAGCGCATCAGGCCGCGCCCTGGCCCTCGGCCAGGAAGAACCAGGTTTCGAGTACCGAGTCCGGGTTCAGCGACACACTCTCGATGCCTTGCTCCATCAGCCACTTGGCCAGGTCAGGGTGGTCCGACGGGCCTTGGCCGCAGATGCCGATGTACTTGCCGGCCTTGTTGCACGCCTGGATGGCGTTGGCCAGCAGCTTCTTGACCGCTGGGTTACGCTCGTCGAACAGGTGGGCGATGATCCCCGAGTCGCGGTCCAGGCCCAGGGTCAGCTGGGTCAGGTCGTTGGAGCCGATGGAGAAGCCATCGAAGTACTCGAGGAACTCGTCGGCCAGCAGGGCGTTGGACGGCAGTTCGCACATCATGATCACGCGCAGGCCGTTGTCGCCGCGGGCCAGGCCATTTTCGGCGAGCAGGTCGACGACCTGGCTGGCCTCGCCCAGGGTACGCACGAACGGCACCATGATCTCGACGTTGGTCAGGCCCATCTCGTTACGCACGCGCTTGAGGGCGCGGCATTCGAGCTCGAAGCAGTCGCGGAACGACTCGCTGATGTAGCGCGAGGCGCCGCGGAAGCCCAGCATCGGGTTCTCTTCTTCCGGCTCGTACAGCTTGCCGCCGATCAGGTTGGCGTACTCGTTGGACTTGAAGTCCGACAGCCGCACGATGACCTTTTTCGGGTAGAAGGCCGCAGCCAGGGTGCTGATGCCCTCGACCAGCTTCTCGACGTAGAAGCCGACGGGGTCGGCATAGCCGGCCACGCGCTTGTCGACGCTCTCTTTCAGGTCCGCCGGCAGGCCCGCGTAGTTGAGCAGCGCCTTGGGGTGCACGCCGATCATGCGGTTGATGATGAACTCCAGGCGCGCCAGGCCCACGCCGGCGTTCGGCAGTTGGGCGAAGTCGAAGGCGCGGTCGGGGTTGCCGACGTTCATCATGATCTTGAACGGCAGCTCGGGCATGGCATCGACCGAGTTCTGGCGCACGTCGAAGCCCAGCTCGCCCTCGAAGATGAAGCCGGTGTCGCCTTCGGCGCAGGAGACGGTCACGCCCTGGCCATCCTTGAGGATCTGGGTGGCGTTGCCGCAACCGACCACTGCCGGGATGCCCAGTTCACGGGCGATGATCGCCGCGTGGCAAGTACGCCCGCCGCGGTTGGTGACGATGGCGCTGGCGCGCTTCATCACGGGCTCCCAGTCCGGGTCGGTCATGTCGGAGACCAGCACGTCGCCCGGCTGCACCTTGTCCATCTCGGACACATCGTGGATCACGCGGACCTTGCCAGCGCCGATACGCTGGCCGATGGCGCGGCCTTCGACCAATACGGTGCCTTTTTCCTTCAGCAGGTAGCGCTCCATGACGTTGGCGCTGGCGCGGCTCTTCACGGTCTCAGGGCGCGCCTGGACGATGTACAGTTTGCCGTCGTCACCGTCCTTGGCCCATTCGATGTCCATCGGGCGCTGGTAGTGCTGCTCGATGATCATCGCCTGCTTGGCCAACTCGGCCACCTCGACGTCGGACAGGCAGAAACGCGCACGCTCGGCACGGTCGACCTCGACGGTCTTGACCGAACGACCGGCCTTGGCCTCGTCGCCGTAGACCATCTTGATCGCCTTGCTGCCCAGGTTGCGGCGCAGGATCGCCGGGCGGCCGGCCTGCAGGGTGTGCTTGTGCACGTAGAATTCGTCAGGGTTGACCGCACCCTGCACCACGGTCTCACCCAGGCCGTAGGCACCGGTGATGAACACCACGTCGCGGAAACCCGACTCGGTGTCGAGGGTGAACATCACGCCGGCCGTGCCGGTTTCCGAGCGGACCATGCGCTGCACGCCGGCGGACAGGGCGACCAGCTTGTGGTCGAAGCCCTGGTGCACGCGGTAGGCGATGGCGCGGTCGTTGAAGAGCGAGGCGAAGACTTCCTTGGCGGCGCGGATCACGTTGTCCACGCCACGGATGTTCAGGAAAGTCTCCTGCTGGCCGGCGAACGAGGCGTCGGGCAGGTCTTCGGCGGTGGCCGAGGAGCGCACGGCGACAGCCATGTTCGGGTTGCCCTGGGACATTGCGGCGAACGCGGTGCGGATTTCCGCATCCAGGCGCGCCGGGAAGTCGGCCTCCATGACCCACTGGCGGATCTGCGCGCCGGTCTTGGTCAGGGCGTTGATGTCATCCACGTCCAGCGCGTCGAGCGCGGCGTGGATGCGGTCGTTCAGGCCACTCTGTTCGAGAAAGTCGCGGTACGCCTGAGCCGTAGTGGCAAAGCCGCCTGGCACAGAGACGCCGGCGCCTGCGAGGTTACTGATCATCTCGCCCAGGGATGCGTTCTTGCCCCCCACATGCTCCACATCATGGACGCCGAGCTTATCGAGGGAAACTACGTACTCTACCAAGGTGATCTCTCCACTAACTGTATTGGAAAAGCTCAAGGGCGCCCGCCTGCCGGCTCTGCCGACTGGGCCGGACGCTTGTGGCCTGGACCTGGAAAATAAGTGAGAATGCCGAACGACCGCGTTCGGCAAACCGAACCTATCATATCCAGAAACATTCGGCAGCTTAAGGCCCAGGGTGCAAATGAAACGAACCGCGTTCTTCATCTCCGATGGTACCGGCATCACGGCGGAAACGCTGGGGCAAAGCCTGCTGGCTCAGTTCGATAGCATCCCCTTCAACAAATTCACCCGGCCGTACATCGACACCCTGGACAAGGCACGCACGATGGTCCAGCAAATCAACACTGCGGCCGAACGCGACGGGGTGCGCCCGATCATCTTCGACACCATCGTCAACCAAGACATCCGTGAGGTCCTGGCCACGTCCAATGGCTTCATGATCGACATCTTCTCGACGTTTTTATCCCCGCTCGAGCAGGAATTGACCGCCCATTCGTCGTATTCCGTGGGTAAATCCCATTCGATTGGCGGCAACTCCAACTACATGGAGCGCATCGAGGCGGTCAACTTCGCCCTGGACAACGACGATGGCGCACGCACCCACTACTACGACAAGGCCGACCTCATCCTGGTAGGCGTGTCACGTTGCGGCAAGACCCCGACCTGCCTGTACATGGCCATGCAATTCGGCATTCGCGCGGCCAACTACCCGCTGACCGAGGACGACATGGAGCGCCTGCAATTGCCAGCGGTGCTCAAGAAGCACCACAACAAGCTGTTTGGCCTGACCATCGACCCCGACCGCCTGACGGCCATCCGCCACGAGCGCAAGCCCAACAGCCGCTATTCGAGCTTTGCCCAGTGCGAGTTCGAGGTGCGCGAGGTGGAGAACCTGTTCCGCCGAGAGAACATTCCGAACATCAACTCCACGCATTTCTCGGTGGAGGAGATTTCCGCGAAGATCCTGGTGGAGAAAGGGGTGGAGCGGCGGTTCAAGTAACGCCTGCAGCGGCCCCCTCGCGGGGGAAGCCCGCGAGGGGGCCGCTACGGCTGAATGAAAAAGCCCCGCCAGTGCGAACTGGCGGGGCTTTTTCATTTCAGCTGGCTCAGGACGGAATCACCACCGACTGCCCGCTCAACGCCAGGTCGACCAGCTCGCGGTTGGCCACCGCGTACATCGCATAGTCAGTGCCCGTGGCATTGCGCAGGTCGTCGAGCATAGCGCGCCAGCGCTCGACCATCACTCGGTGCTGCTCGGCCCACAGCGCCACGCGAGCGTCCATGTCCTCCGGCGCGTCGGCCATCTGCAGCACGGAAATGGTGATCGCGCGCTGCTGCAGGTCGATATCGTCGCGGAACGCCTCGCGGGCCAGGGCCTGCCAGTTGTTCTCCACCGGCAGGTTGCTGATTTCCTGCAGGTACCAGGTCAGGTCCAGCGCACTGCCCACGGCGAAGAACGCCTTGGCCACCTGCGCCGGGTCGTGGCCGGTGACGTCCGAGGCCTCGATGATTGGCAGCAGCGTGTACAGGTGCGTGGTGCCGGCGACCATGCGTGCCAACAGCTCCGGCACGCCGGCCTCGACGAAGCCCTGGTAGCGTTGCTGCCAACGCTCGCGGGTCGGGCCTTCGAGCAACTCGTCGAGCTTCAACCCCAACTGGGCGATCTTAGGCCCGAAGTGCGCGCTGTCGCGCCCGGCATCCTGCTCGTTGCGACGGCTGCGCAGGAACCAGCGGGTGGCGCGGCGCCCCAGGCGCATCAGCTCGTCCATCAGGGTCAGCTGGATCTCGGCCGGGACCTGGTAGTCCAGGGCCTCGATCTGGCGGAACCAGTGCGGCAGGTGGAAGATGTCACGCACGATCACGTAGGCGCCGGCGACGTTGGCCGGGCTCATGCCGGTGGACTCCTTCAGGCGCTGCACGAAGGTGATGCCCATGTTGTTGACCAGGTCGTTGGCGATCTGGTTGCTGACGATCTCGCGCTTCAGGCGGTGGCGACGCATGGCCTCGGCGAACTTGCTGACCAGCGACGGCGGGAACGCCGTCTCCATGTCGCGGGTCAGGTAGTCGTCGTCCGGCACCAGCGACTTGAGCAGTTGCTCCTTGAGGTCGATCTTGCTGTAGGAGATCAGCACCGACAGTTCGGCGCGGGTCAGGCCCTGGCCTGCTGCCAGGCGCTCGGCCAGTTGCTCCTCGGTGGGCAGGAACTCGATGGCGCGATCGAGCTTGCCACGCGACTCAAGGTCGGCCATCAGGCGCTTGTATTCGGCGATCCGCTCGCGGGCGCGGCGGGCGGCCAGCGACAGGGCCTGGGTCTGCTTGTAGTTGTTGCCCAGCACCAGCGAGGCGACTTCATCGGTCATGCTGCCCAGCAACTGGTTGCGCTGCTTCTCGGTCATGTCGCCACCCTGCACCACTTCGTTGAGCAGGATCTTGATGTTGACCTCGTGGTCGGAGCAGTCCACGCCGCCGGCGTTGTCGATGAAGTCGGTGTTGGTGGCGCCGCCGTTCAGGCCGAACTCTACCCGGCCGAGCTGGGTCATGCCCAGGTTGCCGCCCTCGCCCACCACCTTGCAGCGCAGCTCGTTGCCATTCACGCGCAGGGCGTCGTTGGCCTTGTCGCCGACGTCGGCATGGCTTTCGCTGCTGGCCTTGACGTAGGTGCCGATGCCGCCGTTCCACAGCAGGTCCACCGGCGCCTGCAGCAGTGCGTGCAACAGCTCGGTCGGGGTCAGGCGGTCGGCTTCGATGGCGAAGCGTTCCTTCATCTGCGGGGTGATGGCGATGCTCTTGGCGCTGCGCGGGAAGATCCCGCCGCCTTCGGACATGATGCTGGCGTCGTAGTCGCTCCACGCCGAACGCGGCAGGTCGAACAGGCGCTGGCGCTCGGCGAAGCTGGTGGCCGGGTCCGGGTTCGGGTCGATGAAGATGTGCAGGTGGTTGAACGCCGCCACCAGCTTGAGCTTGTCGGACATCAGCAGGCCGTTGCCGAACACGTCGCCGGCCATGTCGCCAATGCCGACCACGGTGATCGGGTCTTCCTGCACGTTGATGCCGCGCTCGCGGAAGTGACGCTGCACGCCGACCCAGGCGCCACGCGCGGTGATGCCCATCTTCTTGTGGTCGTAGCCGGCCGAACCACCGGAGGCGAACGCATCGCCCAGCCAGAAGCCGTAGTCGATGGCGATGCCGTTGGCGATGTCGGAGAAGGTCGCGGTGCCTTTGTCCGCCGCCACCACCAGGTACGGGTCGTCGTCATCGTGACGCACCACGTTGGCCGGTGGCACCACGCCGCCGTCCTTGAGGTTGTCGGTGATGTCGAGCAAACCCGAGATGAAGATGCGGTAGCAGGCGATGCCCTCGGCGGCGATCTCGTCGCGGCTGCCGCCCAGCGGCAGGCGGCGCGGCAGGAAGCCGCCCTTGGCGCCGACCGGGACGATCACCGAGTTCTTCACCTGCTGCGCCTTGACCAGGCCCAGCACCTCGGTGCGGAAGTCTTCCTCGCGGTCCGACCAGCGCAGGCCGCCGCGGGCGACATTGCCGAAGCGCAGGTGCACGCCCTCGACCCGTGGCGAATAGACGAAGATCTCGAACTTCGGCACCGGCTTGGGCAGCTCGGGGATCAGTTTCGGGTTGAACTTGAAGCTGAAGTACGACTTGTTCTGCCCGTTCGCGTCCGGCTGGTAGAAGTTGGTGCGCAGGGTGGCCTTGATCAGGTCCAGGTAGCGACGCAGGATGCGGTCCTCGTTGAGCACCTGGACCTCGTCCAGGGCGCTGAGGATGGCTTGCTCCAGGCGCTGCTGCTTGTCGTCGAGGTCTTCCTGGGTGAGCTTGCGCGCCAGGTAGAAGCGGGTCTTGAACAACCGGGTCAGTTCGCGGGCGATGTCGGTGTGGTTGTTCAGGGTGCTGGCGATGTAGCCCAGGTCGAAGCCCAGGCGGATCTGCTTGAGGTAGCGCGCGTAGGCACGCAGCAGCGCCACGTCGCGCCACGGCAGGCCGGCGGTCAGCACCAGGCGGTTGAAGGCGTCGTTCTCGGCGTCGCCCTTGACGATGTGGATGAAGGCATCCTGCAGGGTGTCGTTGAGCTGCTGGATGTCCAGGCTCAGGCCTTCGCTGTAGGTGAAGGCGAAGTCGTGGATCCAGTACTCGCGGCCGTTGGCGTGGCGCAGGCGGTAGGGGAACTCGCCGAGCACGCGCAGGCCGAGGTTTTCCAGGATCGGCAGCACGTCCGACAGGGCCAGCGGGGTATCGGCGTGGTACAGCTTGCAATGCAGCTGGCGCTCACCCAGCTGGGTCAGCGGCTGGTAGAAGCTCATCGCCAGCGGCTTGCTTTCCGACAGTGCCAGCACATGCTGCATGTCGACCACCGCCGAGTGCGCGGCGAAGCGCTCGCGGTAACCGGCTGGGAAGCCCTTGGGGAAGTCGGCGAGGATGTTGGTGCCCTGGGCCTCGCCGAAGTTCTCCACCACCAGGGTGGAGTAGTCGTCCTGCCACGAGCGGCAGGCCTGGATCACTTCGTTTTCCAGCTGCTGCGGGTCGATGTCGATGCGGTTCTTCGGGTCGACCCGCAGAATCAGCTGCACGCGCGCCAGCACGGACTCGGAGAAGAAGGTCCAGAACTCGCAGTCGGTGGCCTTCAGACGCTCCATCAGCACCTGCTGGATCTTCTGGCGCACCTCGGTGGAGTAGATCTCGCGCGGCACGTAGGCCAGGCAGTAGCAGAAGCGGCCGTACGGGTCCTTGCGCAGGAACACGCGGATCTTGTTGCGCTCCTGGATCTGCACGATCGACATGGCGGTGCTGAACAGCTCGTCGATCGGGGTCTGGAACAGGTCGTCGCGCGGCAGCACTTCGAGCACCTGGGCCAGTTCCTTGCCCAGGTGGGCCTTCGGATCGAAGCCGGAGCGGCGCTCGACCTCGGCGACCTTGAGGCGGATGTAGGGGATGGCATGCACGCTTTCGCCATACACCGACGAGGTGTACAGGCCCATGAAGCGGTGTTCCTTGATGACCTTGCCGTCGGCGTCCAACTGGCGGATCGACACGTAGTCCGGGTAGGCCGGGCGGTGCACGCGGCTGGGCAGCGCGGCCTTGGCGAACGACAGCAGCAGCGGCTCGTTGAGGTACGCCACCGCGTAGTCCTCGATGCGCAGCTCCTCGGCGGTCAGGCCCACGCGCAGGCGGCGCGGCAGGCCGAGGAACGACTGCTCGTCGTAGACCATCTGGCCACCGTCGGCATCGGCCTGGACGGTGAACTCCTCATAGCCGAGGAAGGTGAAGTGGTTGTCCAGCAGCCACTCCAAGAACGCCGTGACCTCCGCCTTGTCGTGCTGCGACGGCGCGTACGGGGTCTGTTCGACCAGCGCCACGACCTCGCGCAGCTTGGCCTTCATCGGCTCGAAATCGGCGACGGTGACCCGCACCTCGGCCAGCACCTGCTCGATCTCCCGGGCCAGCACGTTCAGCTCGGCGGCATTGGCGCAGCGGTCGATCTCCAGGTACATCAGCGACTCATGGCGCACGCCTTCGCCCTGGGTGCCCTTGGGCAGCAGTTCGAGCAGCTCGCCCTTGGCGCCGCGACGCACGCTGAGCACGGTGGTTTGCAGGGTGTGAATGCTGTAGCCGCGACGGTTCAGTTCGGTGCGCACCGAGTCGACCAGGAACGGCAGGTCGTGGTGCAGCACTTCGACCACAGTGTGGGTCGACTGCCAGCCATTGCGCTCGTAGTCGGGGTTGTAGACGCGCACCTGCGGCTGCTCGGGGTCGAAGCGCTCGATGATGCGCCAGGCAGAGAGGGTGCAGCCGGCCAGGTCGGAGAGCCTGCGCTGGGTGAGTTCGTCCAGAGAGATGATGCCGAAGAACTGTTCGGCGAACAGCGTCACTTGTGGCAGGGACTGCTCGCTGATGTGCTGCGCCAGGGCCGCTTGCAGTTGATGCTGGAAGTCGGCTTTGCTGGCTGCGGTGAAGAACGCCATCTGTGGTACTCCGCTTGGGCTTTGTTATAGGTGAAGCGTCGCGTGCGTCCGCCGTCCAAGGGTCAACGATAGCCAACCCGTGGCGACAGGGCGGTAAAACCAGGCGTCGGACGTGATCGGCACGCCCAGCGTTCCAGGGATGGGCATCTGCAAAGACGACTGCCGGCGGCTGTGTCTTTACGGGTGTCCATCGACTGGGCAGCTTAACGACTGTGCGGCCATCGCGGCTTGCAGCGCTGCGACATATTCGGTCAATGATGGCGCTGAAGCGCCATTAGCAAGCTTCAAGCCAAAAGCTGCGAGGCAATCGAGTATTTCCACCACACCCCTTGACCTCCCAAAGCTCCAGGCTCGAAGCTTGCCGCTTCTTTCCCTGACCCGAGCCGCCCATGCAACTGAAAACCGCCCTGCTCTTCGCCACCCCTTGCGATGACGAGGAAGACAACATGGCGACCCTGTGCTGCCACAGCGACAAGGGCCAGATGTTCCTGCTCACCCGCTACCCGGACGAAGACACCGTCGACCTGACCCTGGACGACGAGCCCTCGACCCTAGACGGCCTGACCGTGACGCTGAGCGCCTCACGCCTGCTGATCGAAGTGGCGCCCGGCGACCGCGATGCGCTCAAGGGCGACGCGCAGCTGGAGATTCTCCTGACCACCGACGGCAGCGACCTGGACGAAGTGGCGCTGACGCTGCGCAACATCCTCGACGGCACCGGAACGTTCGTCAGCGAGCGCTGAACGGTTGGCGCCGGGAGATTTTTCCACCGCGCCATTGGTCGCCACGGGCCCGGATGGATTAAAGTATCAGCCCTCGCCCGGCACCGTTTCGCGCCCGCCCGGCCCATTTCCAGGAACCGCCTACGATGGAACACCGTGACGCGCTGATCGCGCTGCGCACTTTTCTCTCTTCCCAGATCCTCGGCCAGGAGAAACTGGTCGAACGCCTGCTGATCGTCCTGCTCGCCGATGGCCACATGCTGGTCGAGGGCGCGCCGGGCCTGGCCAAGACCAAGGCGATCAAGGAGCTGGCCGAGGGCATCGAGGCGCAGTTCCACCGTATCCAGTTCACCCCCGACCTGTTGCCGGCCGACATCACCGGCACCGAGATCTATCGCCCGGAAACCGGCAGCTTCGTGTTCCAGCAGGGGCCGATCTTCCACAACCTGGTACTGGCCGACGAAATCAACCGCGCGCCGGCCAAGGTGCAATCGGCGCTGCTCGAGGCCATGGCCGAGCGCCAGGTCAGCGTGGGCCGCAGCACCTACGAGCTGTCGCCGCTGTTCCTGGTCATGGCCACGCAGAACCCGATCGAGCAGGAAGGCACCTACCCGCTGCCCGAGGCCCAGCTCGACCGCTTCCTGATGCACGTGAAGATCGGCTTCCCCGACGCCGCCGTGGAGCGACGCATCCTCCAGCAGGCCCGTGGCGAGGCGCTGCATGGCGAGACCAAGCCCGAGCGCCAGGTCAGCCAGCAGGCGATCTTCGCCGCGCGCAAGGAAATCCTCGGCCTGTACATGGCCGATGCGGTGGAGGAATACCTGGTGCAACTGGTGATGGCCACCCGCACCCCGGCCAAGTTCGACGCCGAGCTGGCCGACTGGATCGCCTACGGCGCCAGCCCCCGTGGCTCGATCGCCCTGGACCGCTGCGCCCGGGCCCACGCCTGGTTGGCGGGGCGCGACTTCGTCAGCCCCGAGGACATCCAGGCGGTGCTGTTCGACGTGCTGCGCCACCGCATCATTCTCTCCTTCGAGGCGGAGGCGGCGGGGATCGACCAGGACCGTGTGGTCCAGCGCATCCTCGACGTCGTCGCCGTCGCCTGACCGCATGCCCACCGCGCCACTGGCCGAACCCGGCATCCGCATCGGCCTGGCCGAGCTGATCGACATGCGCCATCGCGTGCGCGAGATCCAGCTGTTCTCCCGGCCCGGCCAACGCAGCCCGCTGGTTGGCCTGCACCATTCCAAGCTGCGCGGGCGCGGCGTGGATTTCGACCAGGTGCGCGTGTACCAGGCCGGCGACGACGTGCGCAACATCGACTGGCGGGTCACCGCACGCACCCAGGAGCCGCACACCAAGCTGTTCCACGAAGAGCGCGAGCGGCCGATCTTCATCCTGGTCGAGCAGAGCCAGCGCCTGTTCTTCAGTTCCGGGCTGATGTTCAAGTCGGTGCTCGCCGCCCAGGCCGCCGCGCTGTTCGGCTGGGCCGCGCTGGGGCACAACGACCGCATCGGCGGCCTGGTGTTCGGCGACAACGAGCACCACGAAATCAAGCCGCGGCGCAGCAAGCAGAGCCTGCTGCAACTGCTCAACCGCCTGGCCAAGGTCAACCAGTCGCTGCACACCGAGGCCGTGCCGCAACCCGACAGCCTGGGCCTGGCCCTGCGCCGCGCCCGCGAGGTGCTGCGCCCAGGCAGCCTGGCGATCGTCATTTGCGATGAACGCGCCCTGGGGCCATCGGTCGAGCAGCACCTGGCGATGCTCTCGCGCCACTGCGACCTGCTGCTGATGCCGATCAGCGACCCGCTCGACCACGCCCTGCCCGCCGCCGGCCTGCTGCGCTTCGCCCAGCGCGGCGCGCAGCTGGAGCTCGACACCCTCGACGCCAACCTGCGCCAGCTCTACCACCAACAGGCCGAGGCGCGCATCGAGCGCTGGGAGCTGCTGGCGCAAAAGTTGCGCGTGCTGCTGATGCCACTGAGCACCCAGAGCGAAATGATCGAGCAACTGCGCGAGTACCTCAACCAGCGCCCGGGAAGCACCCCATGAACCCGCTGGACCAACTGCAACCGCTGATCGCCCCGCCGGCCATTGGCCTGTGGCCGCCGGCGCCGGGCTGGTGGGTGCTGCTCGCCCTGCTGCCGCTGCTCGGCTGGGGTCTTTGGCGACTGCGTCGCTGGCGCCCCGGCAAGCGTCGCGTGGTGCGCGCCGAGCAGCCGTTGGATTCGGTGCGCGTGGAGGCCCTGGCCGAGCTTGCCCGCCTGCCACGCCCCTACGACGGCGCCCCGGCCGGTGCCTGGCTGCAGCAGATCAACGCCCTGCTCAAGCGTCTGTGCCGCAGCCACTACCCCGGCGCCAACAGCCACACCCTCAATGGCCGCCAATGGCTGGCTTTCCTCGACAACCGCTGCCCGGCCGCGGGCCTCACGCGTTGGATGGTGCTGGTCGAAGGTGCCTACAAACCCGAGTGCAAGCTCGACGACAAGGCCATCGCCGGACTCGCCCAGGCGGTCGAAACCTGGATCCGCAAGCATGTTTGAACTGGCCTGGCCGTGGATCTTCCTGGTGCTGCCGCTGCCCTGGCTGATGCGCCTGCTGCTGCCGGCAGCCGACAGCGGCGAGCCGGTGCTCAAGGTGGGCTTCCTCAACGAACTCGAAGGCCTGGCCGGGCGTCGCGCGCGGCTGAACCTGCCGACCTGGCGCCAGCAAGCGCCGTTCGTGGTGATCTGGCTGCTCCTGCTGTTGGCCGCCGCGCGCCCGCAGTGGCTGGGCGAGCCGGTGCCGGTGGCGGCCAGCGGCCGCGACTTGCTGGTGGCGGTGGACGTGTCGGGCTCGATGGACTACCCCGACATGCAGTGGAACGGCGACGAACTCAGCCGCCTGGAACTGGTCAAGGCGCTGCTCGGCGACTTCCTCCAGGACCGCGAGGGTGACCGGGTGGGCTTGATCCTGTTCGGCAGCGAGGCCTACCTGCAGGCGCCACTGACCTTCGACCGGCGCACCGTGCGCACCTTCCTCGACGAAGCGCAAATAGGCATCGCCGGGCGCAACACGGCGATCGGCGACGCCATGGGCCTGGCGGTCAAGCGCCTGCGCCAGCGCCCGGCGCAGAGCCGGGTGCTGGTGCTGGTCACCGACGGCGCCAACAACGGCGGGCAGATCCACCCGCTGACCGCCGCGCGCCTGGCCGCCCAGGAAGGCGTGCGCATCTACACCATCGGCATCGGCGCCGACCCCGAGGCCAGCGGCACACCGGGCCTGCTCGGGCTGAACCCGAGCCTGGACCTGGACGAAGCCTCGCTCAAGGAAATCGCCGAGCTGACGCATGGCGCCTATTTCCGTGCCCATGACGGCGCGGAGTTGAACGCCATCGGCGACACCCTCGACCAGCTCGAACCGGTGGCCCAGCAGCCGACCCAGGCGCGCACCGCCAAGGCCCTGTACGCCTGGCCACTGGCCCTGGCGCTGTTGCTCAGCGTGCTGCTGGTGGTGGCCGTGCAGTGGCCGGACAACCTGCTGCAACGCCTGCTGCGCCGGCCACGCTTCCTGCAACCCCACCCGCAGTGGCGCGAGCGCCTCAAGCGTCTGCGCCTGAGGAGGCGGCGATGATCGACCTCTGGCCACAATGGCTGCGCCCGCTCTGGCTGCTGGTCTTACCGCTGCTGGGCTGGCTGCTGTACACGCTCTGGCACCGGCGCAAGCGCGCCGGGCGCTGGCAATTGATCCTGCCGCCGCAGTTCCACGCCGTGCTGCTCGGTGGCGGCAGCGGCAGCACCAGCAAGCTGCCCTGGGTCGCCCTGGGCCTGGCCTGGCTGCTGGTGGTGCTGGCCCTGCTCGGCCCCAGTTGGCAGCGCCTTGAAGAAACCCGTCAACGCCCGGCCGACCCGCTGGTGATCCTGCTCGAGCTGACCCCGCAGATGCTCGCCGAGGACAGCCCGCCCAACCGCCTGGAACAGGCGCGGCGCAAGGTCCTAGACCTGCTCGAACAGCGCCGCGACAGCCAGACCGCACTGGTGGTCTACGCGGGCAGCGCACACACCCTGGTGCCGCTGTCGGACGACCTGGGAACCACGCGCAACCTGCTCGAGGCACTCGACCCGTCGATCATGCCGCAGCCTGGCCAGCGTGCCGACCTGGCCGTGCAGAAAGGCCTGGCCCTGCTGGCACAGAGCGGCTTGGGCCAGGGCCGCCTGCTGCTGATCGGCTCGTCGCTGAGCCCCCAGGAGCAGCAAGGCATCACCCAGGCCATGGGCCGCCAGGGCCCGCCGCTGCTGATGCTCGGCATCGGCAGTGCCGACGGCGCGCCCGTGCGCCAGGCCAACGGCGAATTCCTCAAGGACGCCCAGGGCGGCATCCTCGTGCCACGTCTGGACAGCCCCGGGCTCAAGCGCTTCGTCGCCGAGACCGGCGGGCGCTATCGCCACGCGCGCATCGACGACCTCGACCTGCGCGGCCTGGGCCTGTTCGACAACCCGCGACTCCTGCGCAACGACGGCCAGACCCTGCAACTGGACAGCTGGGCCGACCAGGGCTACTGGTTGCTGCTGCCCCTGCTGCTATTGGCCGCCTGCGCCGGGCGCCGGGGTTGGCTGTTCTGCCTGCCGCTGCTGCTGGCCCTGCCGCAACCGAGCCAGGCCTTCGAATTCCAGGACCTATGGCGCCGCCCCGACCAGCAAGGCCAACACCTGTTACAACGCCAGCACCCGGCCGAAGCGGCCAAGCGCTTCGAAGACCCACAGTGGCGCGGCTTGGCGCTGTACCAGGCCGGCGACTACGAAGGCGCCGCCCAGGCGTTCGCCCAGGGCAACGACGCCGCGGCGCACTACAATCGTGGCAATGCCCTGGCCCGCGCTGGCGAATTGGACGCCGCGCTGGACGCCTATGAGCAAGCGCTGGAGCGCCAGCCCGACCTGCAAGCGGCGTTGCAGAACCAGGCGCTGGTCCAGCAGTTGCTGCAGGAGCGCCAGGGCCAGGCCGAGGCGCAAGCGGCCGCCGACCAGGCCCAGGGCACGCCCGGCAATGACAACGACGGCAACAGCAGCTCGGCCAACAGCCCGGTGCAAGGCTCGCCCGGCAACGAGGACCCGGCCCAGGCCCAGCCTTCCGGCGAGCACACCGGCAACGACCAGGCCCAGGCCAGCAACCAACCCGGCAACGACGACGGCGTCACCCAGCCGCCACAGCGACCGGTCTCCACCGGCCTCGACGCCGAACAGCGCCAGGCCCTGGAGCAATGGTTGCGGGAGATTCCCGACAACCCCGCGCAGCTGCTGCGGCGCAAATTCTGGTATGAACAGCAATTGCATCAGGAAACCCCACGATGAGTCGCCTCGGCGTCTTTCTCCTGAGCCTTCTCTGGCTCACCCAGGCCCTGGCCCAGCCAGCGCTGCAAGCCAGCGTCGACCGCACCCGCGTGGAGGCCGGCGAAACCCTGGAGCTGACCCTGGAAAGCCAGGACGTCACCCAGTTCGGCAAGCCCGACCTGCGCGCCCTCGACGAAGACTTCGAAGTGCGCGGCACACGCCAGCTCAACAGCCTGCACAGCCTCGACGGCGAAACCCGCGCCAGCACCCGCTGGATCATCACCCTGCTGCCCCGGCGCAGCGGCAGCCTGCGCATCCCCGAACTGCAACTGGGCCAGTCGCGCAGCCAGGCCATCGATCTGCAGGTGCTGCAGGCCGACGCCAGCCGCCCGGACATCGCCTCCCAGGTGTTCATCGAAGCCACCCTCGACAGCAGCGCAGTCTACGTGCAGGCCCAGGCCGTGCTGACCCTGCGCATCTACCATTCGGTGTCGCTGTACGACGACAGCAGCCTGAGCCCCTTGCAGTTGGAAAACGCCAAGGTCGAGCCACTGGGCGAGTCGCGCACCTACGAGAAGGAAATCAACGGCGTGCGCCACGGGGTGATCGAGACCCGCTACGCCGTCTACCCGCAACAGAGCGGTGAGCTGACGATCCCGCCGCTGACCTTCACCGCCACCGCCGCCGACAGCAGCGACCCCTCCGCCGCCGGCACCCGCAACGGCCGCCAGGTGCAAGTCAGCTCGCTGCCCCTGCGCCTCGAGGTACGTGCCATTCCCGCCGCCTGGCCACCCAACCTGCCCTGGCTACCGGCACGCAGCCTGAGCCTGGAGGAGCGTTGGAACCCCGACCCCGCCAAACAGCCAACCCAGATCGGCGACTCGCTGACCCGCAGCGTCACGCTGCGCGCCGACGGCCTGTCGAGCACCCAACTGCCGCCGCTGCCGGCCACCGAGGCGCATGGCCTGCGCCGCTACCCCGACCAGCCGCTGCTGCGCAACGAGATCAACGAACGCGGCATGACCGCCACCCGCGAGGAGCGCGAAGCGCTGGTGCCGACCCACAGCGGCAACCTGGTGCTACCGACGCTGGAAATCACCTGGTGGAACACCCGCGAGGACCACCTGGAACACAGCAGCCTGCCCGCGCGCAGCCTGAGCGTGGAAGACAACCCGGCGCTGAGCGCCGAGGCGCCGGTGGGCGACAACCGCGTCCGCCCAGGGCTGCTCTGGCCCTGGCAACTGGCGACCCTGGTGCTGGCGCTGACCACCCTGCTGGGGTTCACCCTATGGTGGCGGGCGCGCTCGCAGCCGGCAGTGGCGCGCGCCGCGCAAACCGGGCCGAGCCCGCGCACGCTGCTGGATGACCTCAAACGCACCTGCCTGGCCAACGACCCCCAGGCCACGCGCCAAGCGCTCGATGCCTGGGCGCGTCAGCAGCCGGAAACCCTGGCCGAGATGGCGGCGCGCTTCGTGCCGTTGTCCAATGCGCTGGACGGGCTCAATGGCGCCTTGTACAGCGAGAGCGGGCAGTTCTGGCAAGGGGATGAGCTGTGGCGGGCGATCGGGGCGATTCCAAGTGCCGGGCAGGTGCTGCTGCCTTCGGGCGAAAGCGGCAGCTTGCCGCCGCTCTATCCCAAGTAGGTCCGCCGGTAGATTTTCTGCACGCTCAAGATCGAGCACCGCGCGGGCGGCGCTCGATTTGCGCGGTACCATGAGCCTCAAGCGCACACCACGCGCGCACCTCGCAGCCAGCGTTGATCCCCCCACCCACAAACCCACTTGGGTTAACATACCGCCCTCGCTCCACGGCCACCCACGGCCCCTTTCCCGCTTCCATCCAACGGATCCTCCATGCGTCTGTTCCACACCTCAGACTGGCACCTGGGCCAAAGCCTGCACGGCCAGGAACGCGACTTCGAACACGCCTGCTTCCTCGACTGGCTGCTCGGCCAACTGCGCCTGCGCCAACCCGACGCGCTGCTGATCGCCGGCGACATCTTCGACACGGTCAACCCGCCGGTCAAAGCCCAGGAGCGGCTCTACGACTTCATCGTCCAGGCCCACGAGCAACAGCCGAAGCTGGACATCGTGATGATCGCCGGCAACCACGACTCGGGCTCGCGCATCGAGCTGCCCGCCGCGCTGATGCGCCGCCTGCGCACCCATGCGCTGGGGCGCGTGCACTGGCTAGACGAGGGCCAGCTGGACGCAGAACGCCTGTTGATCCCACTGACCAACGCCCGCGGCAAGGTCTGCGCCTGGTGCCTGGCCCTGCCCTTCCTGCGCCCGGCAGAGGTCACCGGCCCGCAACTGGGCGACGACTACCTGCAAGGCATTACCCAGGTGCACCAGCAACTGATCGCCGCCGCCCTGGCCAAGCGCAAGAAGGACCAGGCGCTGGTCGCCATCAGCCACGCGCACATGGCCGGTGGCGCGGTGTCGGAAGACTCCGAGCGCAGCCTGATCATCGGCAACGCCGAAGCACTGCCAGCGCGGCTGTTCGACAAGGCCATCAGCTACGTCGCCCTGGGTCACCTGCATAAGCCGCAGAAGGTCAACCGCGAGGAACGCATCCGCTACAGCGGCTCGCCGATCCCGTTGTCGTTCGCCGAGATCGGCTACCCGCACCAGGTGCTGGAGGTGGAGCTGGACGGCGCCGAGCTGGTCAGCATCGAGCCGCGCCTGGTGCCGCGCGCCGTGGCCCTGCAACGTGTTGGCCCGGCGCCGCTGGCCGAACTGCTGACGCAACTGGCCGAGCTGCCGGTGGTCGACCTGCTCGAAGACCCCAATCGCCAGCCCTGGCTGGAAGTGCGCGTGCGCCTGGACGAGCCGCAGCCCGACCTGCGCCAGCAGATCGAGGCAGCATTGCACGGCAAGGCCGTGCGCCTGGTGCGCATCAGCGCCGAGTACGCCGGGCGTGACGCGCAGGATGACGACGCCCTGGAATTCGTCGAACTGAGCCAGATGACCCCGCAGGACCTGTTCAGCCGCGCCTGGGAGCAGGCCTACGGCAACCCCGCCGACGAACAGGCCCTGGCCGACTTCGCCCTGCTGCTGCAGGACGTGCAACTGGAGGAGGAGCAGCCATGAAGATCCTGGCCATCCGCCTGAAGAACCTGGCCTCGCTCGCAGGCCCCGTGGACATCGACTTCACCGCCGAACCCCTGGCCAGCGCCGGCCTGTTCGCCATCACCGGGCCCACCGGCGCCGGCAAGAGCACCTTGCTCGACGCCCTGTGCCTGGCGCTGTTCGGCACCGTGCCGCGGCTCAACGACATCGGCCGCGAAGCCAAGGTGCCCGACGCCGACGGCGAAATCCCCACCTCCGACCCGCGCAACCTGCTGCGCCGCGGCACCGGCAGCGGCTTTGCCGAGGTCGATTTCGTCGGCATCGACGGCAAGCGCTACCGCGCTCGTTGGGAAGCCAACCGCGCCCGCGACAAGGCCAACGGCAAGCTGCAATTCAGCCGCCAGAGCTTCTACGACCTGGACAGCGAACAGCTGCTGGCCAGCGGCAAGAGCGACTACAAGCAATTGGTCGAGGCGCGCCTGGGGCTGAACTTCGAGCAGTTCACCCGCGCGGTGATGCTGGCCCAGAGCGAGTTCGGCGCCTTCCTCAAGGCCGACGACAAAGAGCGCAGCGAGCTGCTGGAAAAACTCACCAACACGGCGATCTATACCCGCCTGGGCCAGCGCGCCTTCGGCAAGGCCCGGGAAGCCGGCGAGGCCCACAACGACCTCAAGAAGCAGGCCGAACACCTGCTGCCGATGGCCGCCGAGGCCCGCGCCGCGCTCGACCTGCAACTGGAAGAGGCGCAGCAGCACTTCAAGGCCGACCAAGCCCGCGAGCGCCAGTTCGAGCAGCAACGCGCCTGGCTGAACGAACAGCGCCAGTTGCAGGCGCAACACCAAGAGGCCAGCGCAGCGCTGACAAACGCCGAGCACGACTGGCAGCAACTGGCCGAGCAGCGCCTGGACCTGCAACGCCTGGAGCGCCTGGCGCCGCAGCGTCACCAGTTCCAACGCCAGCAGGACCTGACCACGCAACTGGCCCCGCTGGCCACCGAGCTGGCCGAACAGCAGCGCCAGCAAACCGACTTGCAAGGCCGTACCGGGCAATTGGAACAGGCACTGGGCGACGCACGACAAGCCTTGGAGCAGGCCCAGGCCAACCAGAGCGAAAACGCCCCACGGTTGCGCCAGGCCTTCGCCGAGCAGCACACCCTGGCGCGGCTGGAGCAAGAACTGGGCAAGCTGCGCGAAACCGCCGGGCAGGCTGAGCAGTCCACCCGCGAACTGCATGAGCACGTGCAGCTGCTCGACGAACAGCAACAGCGCAGCCAGCAGCAGTTGGCGCAGATCGACACCGCGCTGGCCGGCAGCGCCGCGCTGGCCGCCTTCGACCACGCCTGGCCGGCTTACCGCAGCCAGCTACAGCAGGTGTTGCAGGTGGCCAGCCGGCTGGCCAAGGGCAAGGAGGAACTACCTGGCCTGCAAGCCCAGGCCAGCCAGGCCAACACGCAGTTGCAGGAGCAGCGCGACGCCTTGGACGTGCTGTTCCGCGAGGCCGCCGCCGAACCCCAGGCCCTGGCCGAGCAACTCGGCCTGCTGGGCGGCATGCTCCAGGACAACCGTAAGCAACAACGCGCAGTGGAAGAGCTGTCGCGCCTGTACACCCGCGAGCAGGAGCTGCAACAGGGCATCAGTGCCCTGCGCGAGCGCCAGCAACAGGCCCTGAAGGAACGCCAGCAGCTGATCGGCGAAGGCACGGCGGCAAAGGCCGAACTGGAAGCTGCCGAGCAGGCCCTGACGCTGACCCGGCAACTGCTGGAGCGCCAGCGCCTGGCCCGCAGCGCCAGCGTCGAGGAGCTGCGCGCGCAACTGCGCGAGGGCGAGCCCTGCCCGGTGTGCGGCAGCGCCGAGCACCCCTTCCACCAGCCCGAGGCGCTGCTGCACAGCCTCGGCCAGCACGACCAGGCCGAGGAAGCCGGCGCCGTGGCGCGGGTGGAACACCTCAGCACGCGCCTGATCGAGCTGCGTACACAGGTCGGCGTGGTCAATGCCCAGGTCAAGGATTACCAGCACCAGCAGGCGCAGTTGGCCGAGCAGTTGCAGCCACTGGCCGGCCAGCTCGCTGCCCATGCGCTGTGGCCGGCGCTCGAAGCCCACGACGACAAGGCCCGGGGTGCCTGGCTGGACGGCCAACTGCGCCGCCTGGAGCAGGAAATCGCCCGTGACGAGCAACGTCAGTCGACCCTGCTGACCCTGCAACAGGATGCCGCCCGCCTGACCCAGCAGGTGCAAGCCGCCAGCGATGCCCAGCAGCAGGCGCAGCGCCGCCTGGAACAGCAGCACCAGGCGCTGGCCGCGGACGACGAGCGCCTGGAGCAGGCCCTCGCCGACTTCGCCAGCTTGCTGCCAGCCGACCTCCTCCAAGCCCTGCGCGACGAGCCGGCGCATGCCTTCCTGGCACTCGACCAGCAGGTCACCCAGCGCTTGCAGCAGCTCGACCAGCAAAAGGAAGAACAGCAGGAACTGCAGCAGCGCCAGCAACAACTGGAGCGCCTGCACGACCAGCAGCAGGCCCGCGTGCAGCGCCAGCAAGAACTGCAACAGCAGCTCGACGGCCAGGCCGCGCAGATGGACACCACCCGCGCCGCGCTCACCGACCTGCTGGGCGAGCACCCGTGCGCGGAAGATTGGCAGCAGCACCTGGAGCAACAGGTCGAACAGGCCCGCGCCGCCGAAGCCAATACCGCGAGCCAATTGCAGGAAGCCCGCACCCAAGGCGTGCAACTGGCCGGCGAACTCAAGGCCAACACCGTGCGCCAACAGGCGCTGGAGCAGGAACACCAGCAGTTGCAGGGCCAGATCGCCCAATGGCGCGCCGAGCACCCGGAGCTGGACGACAGCGGCCTCGATCGCCTGTTGGCCATGGACGACGCCCAGGTCGGTGAGCTGCGCCAGCGCCTGCAAGGCGCGGAAAAAGCCATTGAGCAAGGCCGTGTGCTACTCCAAGAGCGTGAACAGCGTCTGCATGCACACACGGCCCAGGCCAATGGCGAGCTATCCGCCGAGGATCTGGAGCAAGCCCTCGCCGCGTTGCGCGAGCAACTGCTGGCCCATGAACAGCGCTGCGCAGAGCTGCGCGCCCAGCAAGCCGACGACCAGCGACGCCAGCAGGCCTACCAGGCGCTGGCCGAAGCCATCGCCCAGGCTCACGGCGAGTGGCAGCGTTGGGCACGGTTGAACGCGCTGATCGGCTCGGCCTCGGGGGACGTGTTCCGCAAGATCGCCCAAGGCTACAACCTCGACCTGCTGTTGCACCACGCCAACGGCCAGTTGCGCCAGCTGGCCCGACGCTACCGACTCAAGCGTGGCGGCAGCGCCCTCGGCCTGCTGGTGCTGGACACCGAGATGGGCGACGAGCTGCGTTCGGTGCACTCGCTGTCGGGCGGCGAGACCTTCCTGGTGTCGCTGGCCTTGGCCCTGGGGTTGGCCTCGATGGCCTCGAGCACCCTGCGCATCGAGTCGCTGTTCATCGACGAAGGCTTCGGCAGCCTCGACCCGGAATCCCTGCAACTGGCCATGGACGCGCTGGACGGCTTGCAGGCGCAAGGCCGCAAGGTCGCGGTGATCTCCCACGTGCAGGAGATGCACGAGCGGATTCCGGTGCAGATCCAGGTGCGGCGCCAGGGCAATGGCCTGAGCGAGGTGGAGGTCTGCGGGTGATCCTGTATTCGTTCCGCCGCTGCCCCTGGGCCATGCGTGCGCGCCTGGCATTGCGCTATGCCGGGTGCGAGGTGCAGGTGTGCGAGGTGAAGATGAAGGACAAGCCTGCCGAGCTGCTGGCACTGTCGCCCAAGGGCACGGTGCCGGTGCTCGATACCGGCGAGGAGGTGCTGGAGGAAAGCCTGGACATCATGCGCTGGGCGCTAGAACGCAACGACCCGCAGGACTGGCGCCTGCACGCTGACCCGGCGGCCGCGCAACGGGCCGAAGCGTTGATCGCGCGTAATGACCGGGACTTCAAGGCGCAGGTGAACCTTTACAAGTACGCCGAACGCCACCCTGAACATTCTCGGCAGCATTACCGCTCTCAGGCCGCGCCCTGGCTGGCGGAACTGGAAGGTTTGCTCGAAGACAGGCCCTACCTGCTCGCCGACCATCCAAGCCTGGCCGATGCCGCGCTATTGCCACTGCTGCGCCAGTTTGCCGGGGTCGAACCGCAGTGGTTCGCCGAGGCCGCTTATCCGCGGGTGCGGAGCTGGTTGCAAGGGTGGTTGTCGTCGGACCTGTTCAACGCGGTGATGGCTCGCTGAACCCTCAGAGGCATGCACGACCCTTGTAGGAGCGGGCTTGCCCCTACAGGGATATGCGTAGACCAGTTGACAGGGTCGAGCCCATTCGGGCCGCCGAGACAGAGCGGGTTCGAGGGTGCACGTCCCTATACGACCATCGATAGGCCAGTTGACAGGGTCGAACCCATTCAGGGTCGCCGAGGCAGAGCTGGTTCGGTGATGGCCAAACTTACTAGATCGCCAGAATCGGCGACGACATCAGCAACAGCACTACAGCCACGAGACGCCACATCATGCTTCACCCCCGGGTGAGTCAAGAAACCAGCGTCAAATTCAATCACATGGCCATATGCTATTACTAGACTCTTTACACGCTTCAGTGCGTGTTCTTGCCATTCAGGGCGGCATGGAAATGCGCACTCTGCTGCAGGTATTTCTCGGTGTAGCTGTGGGTGGTGGACGATTTCTCGCGGCTCTCGACCTGAGCATGGGCCGGCAGGACGACGGAAGCGGAAATGGCGGAAGCGGCGATGACCGGGAAGAGATTGAAGTTCATGCGGGCTGTCCTCGACTGCGGTGGTTTGACAGTGGCCCGTCTGGGCCTTGGGTCAAACTTACGCCGATGCCGCCGTCCGCTGAAATTCATTGCAGCAGTAGCGATTATCACGCCGATTGATAGTCACTCGATGAACTTGAGGTCCGAAGGCGCATCCTGGAGCAGCTTCTGCACCGTCTCGCCGAGCTTGCCGCTGCGCGGATCGCGGCGCATGACCACGACCTGGTTGCTCTTCTGGTTGGCCACCAGCAAGAAGTTGTCGCTGGGGTCGAGGGTGAATTCGCGCGGGTGGTCGCCCTCCACCGAGCGGCGTTGCAGCAAGGTCAGCTGACCATCGTCCTTGCCCACCGCATAGGCCACGATCTCGTTGGCCGTGCCCCGGTTGCTGACATAGAGGAATCGTCCATCCGCCGACAGGTGCAGGCCACCCGCGGCCTTCGCCGCAGCCTCCTGGCGTTCGGTAAGCGGCAGGCGCTGGCGTTCGCTGAGCGCGCCGTCGCGCACATCGAACATCACCACCTCGGCGCTCATTTCCAGGGTCAGGTAGGCGTGCCGGCCCTTGGCGTCGAACAACAGGTGGCGTGGGCCGCTGCCAGGCGGCAGGGCGACGGACGCCGGAATCGCCGGGCTCAAGGGGCGGTCGCTGCTGGCGCCATCGTAGCGATAGATGAACACCTGGTCCGCACCCAGGTCGCAGGCGTACAGATGCCGGCCATCGGGCGACAGCACCAACGAATGCACATGGGCGCCAGCCTGGCGTTCGGGGTCGACCTTGCTCGGCGCATGGCGCAGTTGCTGGGTCACCGCGCGCAGCCGGCCGTCTCGGGCGACGGGAATCACCACCAGGCTGCCACCGGGGTCGGGGGCGACCGCGTAGTTGGCGACGAACAGGTAACGCTGGTCATGGCTGAGGCTGGCGTGGGTCGGCTCGTCACCCTGGCTGGGCACCTGGTTGAGCGGCTGGATCACGCCTTGGGTATCCACGCTGAAACTGCTGACGTGCCCCTGGGGCGTCTCGTTGACCGCGAACAACTGGCGCTGGTCGGCGGACAGCACCAGCCACGAGGGGCTGACGCTCTTGACCACTTGCAGGGCCGGGGTCTGAACCTGGCCGCTGCGCACATCGAAGGCGTAACGGTAGATACCCTGGCTCTGGCCATCGGTATAACTGCCCACCAGCAAGGTCGCGGCGTGGGCATCGAGCGCGAGGGCCATGAGACTAGCGGTCAGCAGGCTCGTCCAGGTCGGTTTCTTCATCGTCGTCTTCCGGGGCGCGCAGGGCACTCATACAGACTAGACGATGCTCGCCTTCGCCATCCTGCAAGCGCCAGTCTTCGCCTGCGCCTTCGGCGGCAGCGACCTGCTCGGCGGTGAAGTGCCAGCGGCGCAACTGGCGGCCGTCCATGCATTCAATGGCCAGGCCCGTGGCGTCGAAGGTGAAGTCGAAGGCGTGCAGGCCGTCGATCAGGAGCATGTCGCAGGACGCGAGGGCGGTGGCGAGGGTGGTCATGGAGGGTACCTGGCAAGCAAAGAGCGGCAGTATAACCAATCGCGGGGCAAGCCCGCTGCCACGGGGTTCGATGTGCCCTGTGGCAGCGGGCTTGCCCCGCGATGGCCTCAACCGATCAATGCGCGAAGATCGACCCACCCTCCTTGCCCGCCAGCTTGTTCGGCTTGATCAGGAACCGCGCCAGCGCCGGCAGCAGCCACAGGGCGCCGAACATGTTCCACAGCAGCATGAAGGTCAGCATCAGGCCCATGTCGGCCTGGAACTTGATCGCCGAGAAGATCCAGGTGCACACGCCGATGGCCAGGCACAGGCCAGTGAACAGCACCGCCTTGCCGGTGGAGCGCAAGGTCTCGTAGTAGGCCTCCTGCAACGGCAACCCGGCGCGCAGGAAACTCTCCAGGCGGCTGTAGATGTAGATGCCGTAGTCCACACCGATGCCCACGCCCAGGGCCACCACCGGCAGGGTGGCGACCTTCACGCCGATGCCCATGAAGGCCATCAGGGCGTTGCCCAGCACCGAGGTCAGCACCAGCGGCAGGACGATGCACAGGGTCGCGGCGAACGAGCGGAAGGTGATCATGCACATCACCGCCACGCAGAGGTACACCAGGATCAGGATGGTCAGCTCGGCCGACTTGATCACCTCGTTGGTGGCCGCCTCGATGCCGGCGTTACCCGCTGCCAGGAGGAACTGCAGGCCCTCCTTGTTGTGGCTGTCGGCGAAGGCCTTGGCCACCGCGGTGACCCGCTCCAGGGTCTCGGCCTTGTGGTCGTTGAGGAACACCAGCACCGGCGCCAGCGAGCAGTCGGCGTTGTACAGGCCGTCGGCACGGGCGATGGAGTTGTTGAGGATGTCCGGGTTGCGCGACAGGGTCTCCCATTTCAGGCTGCCCTCGTTCATGCCCTTGATCACCTGCTTGGACACCGTCACCAGGGAGATCGCCGACTGCACGCCGGGGGTGTTCTCCATGGTCCACATCAGCTCGTCGATCGGCGCCATGGTCGAGTGGATCGAGCAGCTCTCGGACGGCGTCTTGACCATGATCACCAGCACGTCGGAACTGGTGGAGTAGTTGCTGATGATGAAGTTGTTGTCCTGGTTGTAGCGCGAGTCCGGGCGCAGCTCCGGCGCACCCTGGTCGAGGTCGCCGATTTTAAGGTTCTGGCTGTACCAGAGGCCGCCGCCGAAGGCCAGCAGGGCCAGGACGATGGACACCGGGGCCACCTTGGGGCTGGCGAAGTTAGACAGCAGGCGCCAGAACGGATGCTCGCGGGTGGCGTCCTTCTTGCTGCGCTCGATGGCCTTCTTGCTGATGCCAACGTAGGAGATCGCCACCGGCAGCAGGATCAGGTTGGTGAAGACGATCACCGCCACGCCGATCGAGGCGCCGATGGCCAGCTCGCGGATCACCCCGATGTCGATGATCAACAGGGTGATGAAGCCCACGGCGTCGGCCAGGATGGCGATCATCCCCGGCAGGAACAACTGGCGGAAGGTGCGCCGAGCGGCGGTCAGGGCATTGTCGGCGCCGCTCGACTGCAAGGCGATGCCGTTGATCTTCTGCACCCCGTGGGAGATGCCGATGGCGAAGATCAGGAACGGCACCAGCATCGAATAGGGGTCGAGGCCGAAGCCCACCGCGTGCATCAACCCCAGTTGCCAGACCACCGCCACCAGGGTGGTGATCAGCACGGCGATGGTGCTGCGGATGCACCAGGTGAACCAGTACAGCAGCGCCCAGGTGATCACCAGCGCCACGCCGAAGAACATCGCCACCATCACCAGGCCGTCGATCAGGTCGCCGACCTTCTTGGCGAAGCCAACGATGTGGATCTTCACGTTGGGGTTTTGCGCCTGGAACTTGTCGCGGATCTTCTCTTCCAGCTGGTGCGAGAACTTCTGGTAGTCGAGCTTGGTCAGCTTGCCGGGGTCCTGCGGGTCGGGGAAGTTCTCCAACAGCGGGATGTCGACGATGCTCGACTTGAAGTTGTTGGCCACCAGGCGCCCGACTTGGCCGGACTTGAGCACGTTGTCGCGCAAGGTGTCGAGGCTGTCCTCGGAGCCGTTGTAGGTGTTGGGGATCACCTCGCCACCGGAGAAGCCCTCCTCGGTGACCTCGCTCCAGCGCACGCTGGGGCTCCACAACGACTTCAGCCCCGCGCGGTCGACGCCGGGGATGTAGAACACCTCGTCGTGGATCTGGCGCAGGGTCTCCATGTAGTCCTTGTCGAAGATGTCGCCGTTGACCGACTCGACCGAGATACGCACGGTGTTGCCAAGGTTGGCCAGGTCGTTGCGGTGCTCGAGCATCTGTTCGATGAACGGGTGCTGCAGCGGGATCATCTTCTCGAAGCTGGTGGACGGGCGGATCTGCGTGGCCTGCCAGAACAGGAAGATGCTTACCAACAGGCACAGGGCGATGACCACCGGCCGGTTGTTGAAGATCAGCCGTTCGAGCAGGGTGGCCTTGTCCTGGTGGTGCTGCTGATGCATGTCGAAATTCTCCCGGCGGGTCATGGCCTTGCCTCCTCGGCGCCTTCGGCGGTGGCCAGGTGCACGCCACCCTGCCCCACCAGCAACAGCCCGCCGCCGGCCAGGCCGCTGACGCCAGCCAGGGCGAGACGGTCGGCGCGGTTGTAGACCGTGAAGGTCTGGCCATCATCAAAGCTGCGCAGCACGCTGCCGCCGTTACCGACCAGGGCCAGGCTGCCGTCATCGAGAAGCGTAGCGCTTGCCAGGCCGAATTCGAGCGGGCCGCGCGCGGCGTTCAGCTCGATGGGCTGCCAGCTGTCACCGAAATCGGTGGAGCGGAACAGGTTGCCGCGCAGGCCGTAGGCCAGCAGGGTGTGGGGTTGCGCGGTGCCGATCACGCCGAACAGCGAGCCCTCGTAGGGGCCTTCGACACGCGACCAGGTTTGGCCCGCGTCGCTGGAACGGAACATGCTGCCCTGCTCGCCGACGATGAACAGGCCGTCGTCCTTGACCGCGGTGATCGCGTTCAGGTGCAGTTGGTCGGGGTTGTCGAGGCGCTCGGCGACGTCCTGCCATTGCTGGCCGCCGTCGGTGGTTTCCAGCAGCGCGCCATAGGCGCCGACGGCGAAACCGTGCTGGGCATCGACGAACCACACGTCGAGCAATGGGGCTTCGCGGGAAAGGTCTTCGAACTGCTTGCTCCAGGTGGCGCCGCCGTCGTTGCTGGCGAGGATCTGCGCGTCGTGGCCGACCGCCCAGCCGCGCTTGTCGTCGAGGAAGAACACCGCGGTGAGCAGTTGCCGGGTGGGCACCCGGGCCTGGGTCCAGGTCTTGCCCTGGTCGTCGGAGAACAGGATATGACCACGGTCGCCGACCACCACCAGACGCTTGCCGGCATGGGTGGCGTCGATCAGCAGGCTCTGGCTGGCCTTGGCCGATTCCGCCGAGTATTCCCCCGCGGCCGCAGCCTGTGCGTGGGTGGTCCATGTTCCCAGCGCCAATGCCGCGCTGGCCGTCACTGCCCAGGCGCCGCGCCTGGCGTTCGCCTTCAGCCATTCCCTCATGACTGCCCCCTGTTGTGTTCTTGTAGTGGGTCATCCATTGCAGGCACTGCGAAACCCCTGGAGTAGAGCCCTGCAATAGCTTTGGGCCATCCTATCGGGGATTTCCGGGGGAAAACAACGAGCGGGACGTTATGTTTTGTTAAGCGCCCAAACGCATCGCGGGGCAAGTCGGATCGCCGCACCGCCGCCCCCACAGGAATAGCACAAACCTCATGGCCTGCACGGTTCCTGTGGGGAGCGGCGGTGCGGCGATCCGACTTGCCCCGCGATTGGGTCGCCCGGGTGTTACGCCAGGCTTTTGCTCACCACCTCATACACATCGCTGGACAGCGCCCCGGAAGCGAGAATCCGCTCCAGCTCGCCCTTCATCAGCGCCTGGCGCGCCTCGTCGTACTTGCGCCAGCGAGTCAGCGGCGCCAACTGGCGCGAGGCGATCTGCGGGTTCAGCGCGTTGAGCTCGATCACTAGGTCGGCCAGGAAGCGATACCCCGAACCGTCGGCGGCGTGGAAGTTGACCAGGTTCTGCCCGGCGAAGGCGCCCACCAGCGCGCGCACCTTGTTCGGGTTCTTCAGGGTGAACGCCGGGTGCTGCATCAGCGCCTCGACCCGCGCCAGGCCGCCCGGCAAGGTACTGGCCGCCTGCACGCTGAACCACTGGTCCATGACCAGCGGGTTGTCCTTGAAGTGCTCGGCGAAGGCTTCCAGGGCCTTGGCGCGCTCGGCTTCGAATGGCGAGTTGACCAGCACCGCCAGCGCAGTCAGGCGCTCGGTCATGTTGTCGCACTGCTCGAACTGCTCCAGGGTCGCCTCCAGCACCTGCGCCTTGCCGCTCTGCATCAGGTACGACAGGGCGATGTTCTGCAAGCTGCGGCGGGCGAAGTGCTCGGCCTCGGCGACGTAGGCGGTGTTGCGCGACACCTCGCGGTTGGCCTGGTAGCGCGCCCACAGGGCGTCGAACAGCTGCTCGGCGATCTGCTGGCGGGCGAACTCGCGGGCGGCGTGGATGGCGTCGACATCGGCCACCTGGCTGATCTCGGTGAGGTAGGCCTCGCCCGGCAGCGAGAGCATCTCGGCGACCATGGCCGGGTCCAGCGCGTCGTTGCCCAGCACCGCGCCCAGGGCGGTGATCAGGCGCGGGTCGAGCTGCAGCGCCTCGCCGCGCTGGTGCTGGCCGATCAGTTCCTGCAGCACCTGCACCGACAACTGCTGCCCCGCCTCCCAGCGGTTGAAGCCGTCGCTGTCGTGCTGCATGAGGAACATCAGTTGGTCGCGGTCGTAGGGGAAGCTCAGCTTGACCGGTGCGCTGAAGCCGCGCAGCAGCGACGGCAGCGGCTTGGAAGCGATGCCGGCGAAGGTGAAGGTCTGCTCGGCCTCGGTCACCGACAACACGCGAGTGCTGCCCACGGCCTGCGCCTCAGCGGCCAGGCGCAGCGGCAGGTCGTTGCCGTCGGCGTCCAGCAGGCCCAGCTCAACCGGGATCACGAACGGCAGTTTCTCGGCTTTGTCCGGGGTCGCCGGGCAGCTCTGGCGGAAGGTCAGGCTGTAGGTCTGGGCGGCGGCGTCATAGGCCTCGCTGACCTCCAGGCGCGGCGTGCCGGCCTGGCTGTACCAGCGCTTGAACTGGGTGAGGTCGACGCCGTTGGCGTCTTCCATGGCCTTGATGAAGTCGTCGGTGGTCACCGCTTGCCCGTCGTGGCGCTCGAAGTACAGGTCACTGCCCTTGCGGAAGCCCTCGGCACCGAGCAGGGTGCGGACCATGCGCACCACCTCGGAGCCCTTCTCGTACACGGTCAGGGTGTAGAAGTTGGAGATTTCGATGAAGCTGTCCGGGCGCACCGGGTGGGCCATGGGGCCGGCGTCCTCGGCGAACTGGTGGGTGCGCAGGTAGGCGACGTCCTCGATGCGCTTGACCGTGCGCGAGTTCATGTCGGCGCTGAACTCGGCGTCGCGGAACACCGTGAAGCCTTCCTTGAGCGACAGCTGGAACCAGTCGCGGCAGGTCACGCGGTTGCCCGACCAGTTGTGGAAGTACTCGTGGGCCACCACGCCTTCGACGCGCTGGTGCGCGGCGTCGGTGGCGGTCTCGGCGCGGGCCAGCACGCAGCTGGAGTTGAAGATGTTCAGGCCCTTGTTTTCCATGGCGCCCATGTTGAAGTCGTTGACCGCGACGATCATGAAGATGTCCAGGTCGTATTCACGGCCGTAGACCTCCTCGTCCCAGCGCATGGACTTCTTCAGGCTGACCATGGCGTGGTCGCACTTGTCGATGTTCTCGGGCTCGACGTAGATGCGCAGGGTCACGTCGCGGCCGGACTGACGCACGAAGTTGTCCTCCACGCACCACAGGTCGCCCGCCACCAGGGCGAACAGGTACGCCGGCTTCATGAACGGGTCTTCCCAGGTCGCCCAGTGGCGGCCGTCCTCGGACGGGCCGCTGCCGACCGGGTTGCCGTTCGACAGCAACACCGGGTAGCGGTGCTGCTCGGCGATCACCGTGGTGGTGAAGGTGCTCATCACGTCCGGGCGGTCGAGGTAGTAGGTGATCTTGCGGAAACCCTCGGCCTCGCACTGGGTGCAGAACATCTTGCCGGACTTGTACAGGCCTTCCAGCGCAGTGTTGCTTTCCGGGTGGATCTTCACCGTGGTGTCGACGGTGAAGCGCTCGGCCTTGGGCTGCAGGGTCAGGCTGTCGTCGTCGAGCTGGTAGTCACCGGCGGCCAAGGCCTGGTCGTCGATCTGCACGCCGAGCAGCTCCAGCTGCTGGCCGTCGAGCACCAGCGGTGGCAGGCCGGCGCCACGTGCCGGGTTGCGGCGCATGACCAGTTGCGCATGGACCAGGCTGTGGTCCTCGAACAGCTCGAAGGTCAGGTGCGTCTCGTCGATCAGGTACTCGGGCGCCTGATAGTCCTTGAGGTAGATCACTTGCGGTTGTTCGGTACGCATGTGGCGGTCCTTTTACTGGAGCACGGCCAGCTGGTAGGCCGTGTACTTGCGAATGTTGATCACACCGGTGTCGAAGATCAGGTACTGGCCCTTGATGCCCAGCAGCGTGCCTTCGGCCACCGGGTCCTTGTCCAGGTTGAAGCTGACGATCTTCTTCGGGTAGGCCTCGACCGGGTAGCGCATCTCCACCACTTCGGCATCGGGCAACGGCTGGATGGCCTGCAGGCCGAAGCGCTCCTGCAAACCCCGCAGGCCGTCGGCACAGGCGTCGAAGATCTGCTCGCGGATGGCGGCAAGGTCGAGCACCTCGGCATCGCCCTTGAGCAGCGCGCGCCAGTTGGTGCGGTCGGGCACCTGGCTGCGCAGCAGGTCTTCGACCAGCCCGGATTGCTGGCGGGTGGCCACGCGCAGGATCGGCAGCGCCTGGCTGGCGCCCTGGTCGAGCCAGCGGGTGGGCAGCTGGGTGGCGCGGGTGATGCCAACCTTGATGCCTGACGAGTTGGCCAGGTACACCACGTGGTCGGTCATGCAGAACTGCTCGCCCCACGATGGCTCACGGCAGGTGCCGGCGTCGTAGTGGCATTTCTCCGGGGCCATGATGCACACGTCGCATTGCGCCAGCTTGGTCATGCAGGGGTAGCAGTAGCCCTGGCTGAAGCTGGTCTTGGTGCGCTTGCCGCAATGGGTGCAGTGGATCGCGCCGAGGTACTCCAGGCGCAGCGACTGGCCGATCAGCGGGTTGACCGGCACCTGCTCCTCACCCAGGCGAAAACTGTACTGCACCACCGGTGCTTCCAGGCGCACCGCCATTTTGCTCAAAGAGCCACGAGCGAGTTCGATCAATGTACCGAGTCCGACTTGAACAGAATGTTAGGGATCGGCGCCGACTTCGAGGCGCACTCCTGCGGGCCCATGTAGCCGGTGCGCTGGTCTTCGGGGAGGTTCTTGATCTCCCAGGCGATCACCGCTTGCAGCGACAGCTCCTTCTGCTCGGCGGTGAGCTTGCGCCCGTCCGACCATTTGCCGATCTCCACGGCCGTCTTCAGGCTCTCGTAGATCTCGGGTGTGATGTTTTCGATCATTTGCGCGAAAGTGGACATAGCGTCTCCTAAATCAAGCCGACAGTTTACGCCGGGCCAGCGCCCCGCCCAAGAGCCCGGTCAGGCATCCGATGAGCAGGCCGCCCACGTGGGCGGCGTTGGCGATCTGACCGAAGCCCAGCTGGCCGACCACACCGGTCAGGCAGACCACCAGCCAGACCAGCATCATCACCAGCACGCCCTTGGGCAGGTTGAAGTGCGGGTTGGGCGCCAGCCACTGGTACAGCCAGACATGCCCGAGCAGGCCGTAGAGCACCCCGGACAGCCCGCCGAACAGGCTCGGGCCGCCAACGAAATGCTGGGCCAGGTTCGACACCAGGCTGAACAGCAGGGTCAGGCCCAGCAGCGCCCAGGGGCCCTGGCGCAGTTCGATGCGCTTGCCCAGCTCCCAGTACCACAGGCCGTTCATCGCCAGGTGCAGCACGCCGAAGTGCAGCAGCATCGGCGAGACCAGGCGCCACCACTGGCCTTCGCCGAGGGTCTGGGCCAGGGGGGTGAAGTACAGGTAGTCGCCCTGCACGTGGAAGTCGAGGAAGGTGAACCAACCAATGGTCGAGAGGTTGTCGCCCAGGCCCGTGAGGCCCGCGACCAGGATGCACAGCAGCAGCACGGCGGCGGTGACCTTGCAGGCGCGGGCCTGGTCCTTCAGCGAGGGGCGCGTTGGCGCATGCGCGGGTGAACCCGCTCCCACAGGGTCGACGGCGAGCTGGATGTCAGGGTTGCCTTCGGGGTAGCGCCGGTACAGCTCGCGCAGGTTCTCGGCCAAGGCCGGCGGGGCCCACAGCACCTGCTCACGGCCCTCCTCCACCACCCGGTGCGGCACCTCCAGGCGCCGCAGCATGCCGACGAAGCCGCTGAGGTCGACGCTCACCGGCAGGCGCATCACTTCGATCACGTTCATTGGCTGGCCTGCGGGCGGTCGACGTCGACCCACACGAACTTGTGCGGGTCGATGCGGGTTTCGTCATCCAGGCGGTACGCCGCCAGCTTGCCGTACAGCACCGCGCTGTAGTCCAGGCAGGCCAGGTTGGCGCGGATCGGCGCCGGGCGGCCGCTGCGCCAGTAGTGGCCGACGAACAGCAACGGCTCGTCCTCGGCGTAGCGCAGCAGGGCGTTCTTCTGCGCGGGCTCCAGCGGCGTGCGAGCCACCGCTTCGGGCAGCGCGTCGGGCTGGAACACGATGTCGCCGTAGGTCTGCGGGTCTTCTTCCCAGAACTTGGTGCGGAAGAACGCGCGGGTCAGGCCGTCGCCGCCGGTCAGGGTCAGGCCGTCAGGCAAGCGCATGTCGGTGCCGCGCAGCAGGCGGTTGCACACGGTGGAGGCGAAGCTGCCGGACACCGCCGAGGCCTGCACGAAGTGCTGGTCGATGCGCCCGTCGGGGTGCTGGCCGCGCAGTTGCTCGATCAGCCTGTGGTCCCAGCAGGCGTGCACCAGGCGGAAGCGCCCGGCGTCGACGAACAGCGGCAGGGTGTAGAACCAGTCGATGAAGTCGTGCCAATCGCCGGGGTGCTGGGCGAACTGGGTCAGGGTTTCGTCGATCAGCCGGGCGTGGCGAGGGGTGTGTTCGCGCACGTAGGCCTTGCCGCTGCCCGGCAGCGCCGGCGTCACCCAACCCAGGGCGTTGTATTCATGGTTGCCCATGATGCAGTGGGCCTGCCCGGCCTCGACCATGTCGTGGACGATGTGCAGCGCCTCGCGGATGCGCGGGCCGCGGTCGACGATGTCGCCAAGAAACAGCGCCTGGCGCCGTGGGTGACGCCAGACGCCAGCCACGCGCTGGTAGCCGAGGGTGTCGAGCAGGCGTTCGAGGGTCAGCGCACAGCCATGCACGTCGCCGATGATGTCGAAACTTCGCGCCGGATCGAGCATCAGTCGTCCCTGCCGCCCAGGCGGCTGCCCCAGCCGAGCTTGGTGCGGCAGACCTCGTAGTAGTTGTGGTCCAGCGGGTGGATCAGGCGCAGTTTCTGCGGCTTCTTGCTGACCGTGATGGTGTCGCCGGGGGCGCAGGTGAAGTGGTTCTGGCCGTCGCAGGAGACCTGCGGGTAGATCTGCAGGTCCTTGGACACCACGATCTTCAGCTCGCTGTTGCCGTCGACCACGATCGGCCGCCCCGACAGCGTGTGCGGGTACATCGGCACGATGACGATGGCGTCGAGCTTGGGGTGCATGATCGGGCCGCCCGCCGACAGTGCGTAGGCCGTCGAACCGGTCGGCGTGGCGACGATCAGGCCGTCGGCCTTCTGGCTGCAGACGAACTGGCCGTCGATGTAGATCTCGAACTCGATCATCCGCGTCGACTTGCCCGGGTGCAGGACCACATCGTTGAGCGCGTCGCCCTGGCCGATGGCCTCGTTGTGACGACGCACCTCGGCCTGCAGCAGGAAGCGGTTCTCCACCAGGTAGTGGCCGTCGAGCACTTCGGCGACCTTGGTTTCCAGCTCGTCGGGGCGGATGTCGGTGAGAAAGCCCAGGTTGCCGCGGTTGATGCCCAGCACCGGGATGTTGTGGCGGGCCAGGGCGCGGGCGGCGCCAAGCAGGCTGCCGTCGCCGCCGACCACGATGACCAGGTCGCAGACCTCGCCCAGCAGCTTGCGCGTGGAGGTTTGCAGACCATGGCCGGGCAGCACTTCGGCGATGGTGTCCTCGAGAATCACGTGCAGGTGGCGTTCCAGCAGGAATTTCTTCAGCCGGCGAATGGTGTCGAGCACCTGGGAGCTGCCGAGGCGTCCGATGATACCGATATTGCGAAATTGCTCCATGGGGCTCCTGCGAGGCTCTGCGGCGGGTGACAATGCCGGGATTATGGGCGAAACGACCGGCCAGCGGCAAACCGGCTATGCTCGCTGCATGACGCCTTTCGCCGAGCTTTCCGACCTGCCGCGCCAACTGCGCCGCCCAGCGGTGCGCGACCTGGCCTGGGTGTTGCTATCACCCGCGCTGCTGGCTCACCCGCCCTGCCCCCAGCGCCACCCGCTGGCGGCCAGCGGCTGGGCACACGACCCGCAGCGCCTGGTGCAGTGGCTGCGCGCGCTGGACCAGGATGACCAGCCCCTGCGCCACGCCCTGGCGCGCCTGACCAGCGGCCGCCTGGGCCTGTACTACGAGGCGCTGTGGCAATTCGCCCTGGGCCAGGCCCCGGGCGTCGAGCTGTTGGCGGCCAACCTGCCGATCCGCGACGGCGGCCACACCCTGGGCGAGCTGGACCTGTTGCTGCGCGACAGCGACGGCGTGCACCACGTCGAACTGGCGATCAAGCTCTACCTCGGCCCTCGCCATGGCGACGGCCGGGCCCCGGAACAGTGGCTGGGGCCGGGCTGCCACGACCGCCTGGGGCACAAGCTCGCGCACCTGGCCGGGCACCAGTTGCCGCTGTCCGGCCGCGACGAAACCCGCGCGGTGCTGGCGCGGCTGGGCGTCGATGCAGTACAGGCGCAGCTGTGGCTGGGCGGCTACCTGTTCTACCCCTGGCCGGGGCAAACCGAGGCCCCGCTGGGCGCCAACCCCGAACACCTGCGCGGGCGCTGGCTGCATCGGCACGATTGGCCGATTGAAGCCGGGGCGTGCTGGCAACCACTGCCGCGCCAGGCCTGGTTGGCGCCGGCGCGGGTGGAGGAATGCTGGAACCGTCCGGCTTTCAGCGCCTGGATGCTGGGCCTGGACGCCCATGCCCCGGCACAGTTGCTGGTGCGGCTGGAACACGAGCACGGTGCCTGGCAGGAGGTGGAGCGGGTGTTCCTGGTGAGCGACGGCTGGCCGAATTGAGGGGTACGGACCGCGGAACCAACGGGTGCCTGTAAGAGCGGGCTTGCCCCGCGATAGGGCCGGCCACCCCGACACCAATCACAGCAACGAAAGCCCCCACTCAACGTTTAGCGTTGACCCCAGGCGCCAACAAGAGCGCCTCCAAGACCTGATGACGAGGACCGACCATGGTTTCATCCACCCCCGCGGCACACTATCCGCGCCTGTCCATCGCCCTGCACTGGCTGATGCTGATCCTGCTGGCCGCCGTCTATGCCTGCATCGAACTGCGCGGCCTGTTCCCCAAGGACAGCGCCGAACGCGACCTGATGAAGAGCCTGCATTTCATGCTCGGCCTGAGCGTGTTCCTGCTGGTGTGGCTGCGCCTGGCCATGCGCCTGGCCCGCCCCACCCCGCCGATCGTGCCCAAGCCGCCGGCCTGGCAGACGGGCCTGGCGCACCTGGTGCACGTGCTGCTGTACCTACTGATGATCGGCATGCCCTTGGCCGGCTGGCTGATCCTCAGTGCCGCCGACAAGCCGATCCCCTTCTACGGCCTCGAACTGCCGGCACTGATCGCCCCCGATACGGACCAGGCCAAGTTCATCAAGGGCTGGCACGAGCGCGTCGGCCGCTGGGGCTACTGGCTGATCGGCCTGCACGCGCTGGCTGGGCTCTATCACCACTACGTGCGCCGCGACAACACGCTGCTGCGCATGCTGCCCTACAAGTAGCCGCGCCGGCCCTGCAGGCCGCCAGTGTGGACGAAGACCAGGCGTGTGCCGGGCGCGAAGGCCCCCGCCTCGACCTGGCCGCGCAGGGCCATGAGCGCCTTGCCGGTGTACAGCGCCTCCAGAGGGATGCCGCTGTGGCGCTCGGTCTCGGCGATGAACGCCAGCAGCGACTCGTCCATGCGACCGAAGCCGCCGCGGCTGGCGTCGTGCAGCACGTAGCCCTCGCGCCCGACCAGTGCTTCTACGGCCTGCTCCACGCCATGGCGCGGTGGCACCGCCAAGGCGCCATGCACCGTGCGCACTCCGGCTTCGGCCAGCACCAACCCGGCCAGGGTAGTCCCGGTGCCCGCCGCCAGCCACCAGGCGTCGTAATCCTCCCAGCCCAGCCCCCCCAGTTGCGCCCGCGCCTGCTCGACGATCAGCGCACAGCCCTGGGCACCCGCCAGGCCGCCACCGCCTTCGGCGATGCAGTGCCAGCCGGGGTAGCGCGCCTGCCAGGGCAGCCAGAAGTCCGCCGCATGGCGTACCCGGTAGCCGGCGTAGCCGAGCCAGTGCAACTGCATGCCCATGGCACGCAGGTCGCGCACCGTGGGCGTGTCCTGCGGTTCCCCACGCAACAGGCCGGCGGTGGCGAAGCCGAAACGCTTGCCTGCTGCGGCGAGGGCATGGAGGTGATTGGAGTGGTTGCCGCCCAGGCTGATCAACCCGGGGGCGCCGACGCGGGCGGCGTCGATGAGGTGGTGGCGCAGTTTGAACCATTTGTTGCCGCTGAGCAGCGGATCGATCAGGTCCAGGCGCAGGATCGCCGCCTGGACCCTGGCGTCTTCCAGCCAGGGCAGGTTCAAGGGCGTCAACGGGGCATGAGGGAGGGCGTGCATCGGGCGAGTCTAGGCAGGTGTCCGTACCGACGCAATCGCGGCAAGCCCGCTCCCACAGGTTCACCACAGCCCAGAGAACGGTGGGGTATCTGTGGGAGCCGGCTTGCCCCGCGATAGGGCCTTAAATCCCCTTACAACTCAGCCGCCAACCGCGACCCCTGGTTGATCGCTCGCTTGGCATCCAGCTCGGCCGCCACATCCGCCCCACCGATCAGGTGCACCGACTGCCCCGCCGCCACCAGCCCTTCATGCAGCTCACGCAGCGGGTCCTGCCCCGCGCAGATCACCACGTTGTCCACCGCCAGCACCTGCGGCTCGCCTTCGGCGACGCGGATATGCAGGCCGTCATCGTCCACCCCCAGGTACTCGACGCTGTTGAGCATCTGCACCTGCTTGTTCTTCAACCCGGTGCGGTGAATCCACCCAGTGGTCTTGCCCAGCCCATCGCCGACCTTGGTTTTCTTGCGCTGCAGCAAGTACACCTGGCGCGCCGGCGCATGCGGTTCGGCACTGACCCCGGCGATGCCGCCACGGGCTTCGAGCTGGGTGTCAATGCCCCACTCCTTCCAGAACGCCTCGCGGTCCTGGCTGGTGGCGACACCCTGGTGCACCAGGTACTCGGACACATCGAAGCCGATGCCGCCCGCACCGATCACCGCCACGCGCTGGCCCACCGGCTTGCGCTCGAGCAGCACGTCCAGGTAATTGAGCACCTTGGCGTTATCGATCCCGGGAATGGCCGGCGTGCGCGGGCTGATGCCGGTGGCCAGGATGACGTCGTCGAAGCCGCCGGCGACCAGGTCGTCCACCCCCACGCGGGTATTCAGGCGCAGCTCGACGCCGGTGCTGTTCACCTTGTTGCGGAAGTAGCGCAGGGTTTCGTAGAACTCTTCCTTGCCCGGTACGCGCTTGGCGACGTTGAACTGCCCGCCGATCTCACCCGCGGCGTCGAACAGCGTCACCTGGTGCCCGCGCTCGGCGGCCACGGTGGCGGCAGCCAGGCCCGCCGGGCCGGCACCGACCACGGCGATGCGCTTGGCGGTCTGCACCGGCAGGTAGTTGAGCTCGGTTTCATGGCAGGCGCGCGGGTTGACCAGGCAACTGGTCAGCTTGCCGCCGAAGGTGTGGTCCAGGCAGGCCTGGTTGCAGCCAATGCAGGTGTTGATCTCGTCGGCACGGCCCTCGGCGGCCTTGTTGACGAAGTCCGGGTCGGCCAGGAACGGCCGGGCCATCGAGACCATGTCGGCATCACCCTCGGCCAGCACCGCCTCGGCCACTTCCGGGGTGTTGATGCGGTTGGTGGTGATCAGCGGGATCTTCACCTCGCCACGCAGCTTGGCGGTGACCTTGCTGAACGCCGCGCGCGGCACCTTGGTGGCGATGGTCGGGATACGCGCCTCGTGCCAGCCGATGCCAGTGTTGATCAGCGTGGCGCCGGCCTGCTCGATGGCCTTGGCCAGCAGCACGATCTCGTCCCAGGTGCTGCCGCCCTCGACCAGGTCGAGCATCGACAGGCGGAAGATGATGATGAACTCACGGCCCACCGCCTCGCGCACCCGCCGCACGATCTCCACCGCCAGGCGCATGCGGTTCTCGTAGCTGCCCCCCCAGCGGTCGCTGCGGTGGTTGGTGTGGGCGGCAAGGAACTGGTTGATGAAGTAACCTTCCGAACCCATGATCTCGACACCGTCGTAGCCGGCGCGCTGGGCCAGCACCGAGCAGGTGACGAAGTCGGCGATCTGCTTCTCGATGCCCGCCTCGTCCAGCTCCTTGGGCTTGAACGGGTTGATCGGCGCCTGGATGGCGCTTGGTGCGACTTGGCGCGGGCTGTAGGCGTAGCGCCCGGCGTGGAGGATCTGCAGGCAGATCTTGCCGCCGGCGGCATGCACCGCCTCGGTGACGATACGATGCCTGTCGGCTTCTTCCTCGGTGCAGAGCTTGGCTGCGCCGGAGTACACGCCACCTTCGTCGTTCGGCGCGATGCCGCCGGTGACCATCAGGCCGACGCCGCCACGGGCGCGCTCGGCGAAGTACGCGGCCATGCGCTCGAAACCGCCTGGGCGCTCTTCCAGGCCAGTGTGCATCGAGCCCATCAAGGTACGGTTGCGCAGGGTGGTGAAACCCAGGTCGAGCGGGGCCAGGAGGTGCGGGTAATGGTCGGCAGCCATGGATGATGAACTCCACATGAGGCGTGATCACGGAATGCGGGTTGCCTCGGCCAGTGCGGCGGGGCCCGTCGATTGTCTGAGGCCGACATTAAAACAGGCGTTTGAACACGCTCAATGATCGAAACTGACAACTTATTGATCCTGCTGCACAGCAGGACTACCCTAGCCGTTCCGTTCCCTTCGAGGCGCTGTACCGCCGCATGCGAAAACTCCTGGCAAGCGCCCTGGCGCTGGTGATGGTCGCCGCCCTCTGTGGCTATGGTTTCTGGACCCAGCAGCGCCCGGAGGGCCACTACCTGTCCGACCTGCGCATCGAGCTGGCGCTCAACCATGGCCAGCCGGGCGAGCACGGCAACCTGCTGGGCATCGAGCCGCTGCTCTACCCCAGCGACTACCAGAGCCTGCAACGCTTGCACCGCAAACTGTCGGCCTACCTGGAACAGGCCCGTGGCCAAGGGCTCATCAACGCGCGCACGGTCGTGGTGCTGCCCGAACACATCGGCACCTGGCTTTGGGCCCGCGGCGAAAAGAAAGAGCTCTACCAGGTCGCCCAGTACCGCGAAGCCTGGCAGTGGCTGGAGCTGAGCAACCCGCTGCGCTACGGCCTGGCGATGCTTGCGGCCACTGGCGACGACCGCCGCTCGGACGCGCACCTGCGCATGAAGGCGCGGCAGATGGCGATGGACTACCAGCAGTTGTTCGGCGGCCTGGCCCGTGAGTTCGGCGTGACCCTGGTGGCCGGCTCCATCGTGCTGCCCGCCCCTTACGTGGAGCAGGGCCAGCTGCGGGTCGGGCGCGGCCCGCTGTTCAACAGCAGCGTGGTGTTTGCCGGCGACGGCTCGGTGCTCGGCCAGCCCCAGCGCCAGCAGTACCCGGACAGCGAAATGCGTCGCTACATCCAACCCGGCGAACAGCCCTTGCAGGTGCTGCAAACGCCGGCCGGGCGCCTGGGCGTGCTGGTCGGCAGCGACAGCTGGTACCCGCAGAACTACCAGCAACTGGCCAGCCAGTCGGCCCAGTTGATCGCCAACCCGGTGTTCCTCAGCGGCAAGGACAGCTGGCACAGCCCCTGGCGCGGCAACCGCCACCAGCAGGCGGCGGCTGGGCTGCCGCTGGGCAAGGGCGACGTCAGTGAGCAGGACGCCTGGCGCCAGCTGACCCTGAGCGCCAACCCCAGCGCACCGAGCATGAGCGTGTTCCTGCGCGGCCAGTTCTGGGAACAAGGCAGCGACGGCCAGGGCTTCGCCAACCAGGCTGGCGAGCAGTTGGCAGGCAGCCCCAGCCCGGGTGCGCGCCTGCTGAACCTGTGGCTGTAGCGGCATGACCCGGCCACGCGTTCGCCTGGGCGACCTGTCGGTGGGTTTCGTCCAGCCCCTGGGCGAGGCCCTGCGCCAACTCGGCCATGACCCTGCGCCCCTGTTGCAACGCTACGGCCTGGATGCCCCGCGTCTGGGCGAGGCCGGTGCGCGCCTGTCGATCCCCCGCTACATGCACCTGGGCCATGCCGCCATCGAGCTGTGCGGTGACCCGGCCCTGGGCCTGCGCATGGGCCACCTGAGCCGCCTGGCCCAGGCCGGCCTGGCCGGGGTCACCGCCGCCCAGGCGCCGACCCTGGGCGAGGCAGCGCGCACGCTGCTGCGGTTCGAGCCGCTGTATGCCGCCAACTACCGTGGCCAGTCGCAAGTGCTCGAAGACCACCAGGGTGCCTGGCTGCGCTTCTATTCGATCAGCCCGTACAACGCCTACAACCGCTTCGTGGTCGATTCCGTGCTGGCCGGCTGGTTGGCGCAACTGTCGAGCCTGGCCGGTGTGCCGGTGCAGGCCGAGCGCATGGACATCGAGTTCGACACCCCGGCCTACGCCAACCAATACCAGGCGCTCTGCGCCACCCCGGTGCACTTCGGCGCCCTGCATAACCAACTGCGCCTGAGCCGGGCCAGCCTCGACCTGGCCAACCCCCAGCACTGCCCGAGCACCTGGCAGCACCTGGTGCAGTTGTGCGAGGCGGAGCTGACCCAGCGCACCCGCATACGCAGCCTGGGCGAACGCATCACCCATCTGCTGGGCCCACTGCTCAATGGCGGGCGCGAACCGGACCTGGAAGAAGTCGCGCGGCACCTGCAACTGCCGACCTGGACCTTGCGCCGCAAGCTGGCCGACGAAGGCACGCGCTTTCGCAACCTGCTCAACGACACGCGCCGCGACCTGGCCGAGACCTATATCCGCGACACGGAACTGGCCTTCGGCGAGATCGCCTATCTGTTGGGGTTCGCTTCGGCCGAGGCCTTCCAGCGCGCATTCAAGCGCTGGACGGGCCTGACGCCGGGGGAGTTTCGCCGCCATCAGCGGCAGGTGGGCTAGGGCTTGGCCTAAAGCTCGGTGGCGTCGTCCGCCGGCTCGGGAAGGTCCAGTTCATATGCCTGGAATTCGAGAAGTTCTTCCTGGTAGTCGTCCATCGGCCTGCGTCCTCTTCACTCATAGATATTCGCTTTTCGTGCCGTCAACTTAAGCTGGCCGCATGAAGGAATCGTGACATCCCCATGAGTGGTAAACGTAGCAGGCGTTCAGGAAGTTATCCGAGGGGGCCGCGACAATGAGCCACGCCGCCGCGGAATCGAGCGCCGCCTGCGCGGCGCAAGCCCGCGCCTACAGGGACGGCGCCGGGGCCACCTCGGTAACCGGCGCCTCCTGCTGCACCTGAATCGGGGCCGCTTCGACAGGCGGTGCAATGGGCTGCGACCCCTGGGCGTCATTCACCACCGGCGCTGGCTGCACTTCGCTGGCGGGGGGCACGGCGGCAGGCTGCGCGTCACTGGCGGCCACAGGCGCCACGACTGGGGCGATGGGCGCCAGCGCCGCTGGCGGCTGCTCCGGCAAGCCGAGGTCAGGCGCAGGCTTCTCCGGCTTGGGCGCCTCCACCTGAGGCTCGGCCTTGTGGGCCTGCTTCGGCTTGGGTTTGGGCAGGTAGCTTTCGACCAAGGCGAAATAGCGGTCGTAGAACTGCGGCGCAGTGACCGTCTCGCTGGCCACCTTGACCAGCGAGTCGTCGCTCGAACCGATCGGCATCGACACCGACCCCAGCACGCCTACACCCAGGCTCGCCGAGGTGTTGGACTTCTTCAGCGCGTAACGATCCTGCAGGGCGTTGGCGAACATGGTCGAGCGCTGATCATCGCTACTGTCCGGGGCACAGGTCACGTTGAAGCTGATCTGCAGGTGGTTCTCGGCGTTCTGCTGGAAGCTCTTGTTGCCGGCGACCTGGTTGGCGTCGCTACTGGTGATGATGTAGCCCTGGCTGAGCAGCGCGCGCCGGGCCGCCTCGCAGGACCCGGCCTCACTGACCGGGAAGCTGCGCGAGAAGGTGCCCGAGTCGTCGAAGTTCTCGTGCTCGTACACTGCGGCTTTTTTCGAGGAGCAGCCGGAAACGCCGGCCAGCACAAGGGCCAACCCGAGCGCACCGACGACGGTTGATCTAGACATTGCCAATTCCGGGGAAGAACGAATGGCGCCTATTGTGCATCACATCGCAGGGTCGCTGAAACCGCTGATCGGTGAAGAGTCTGTCAGCGGTATGTAAATCTTCCGTAGCGGGGACGGTCGACTTCATCGCCAATAACCGCCTTTCACCTACAACCGAACCGTCATGCGCCTGCAACACAAGCCTGCCTAAGATCCTGCCCCGACCCGCTGCGAAATACCGGGTCGCAACGAATGAACGTCGCTCTGTTGATTTCTGTCATCGGCCGTCGTGGCACCCGCCCGGGCCGATTTTTCAAGGATTGGAATCTACGCGCGTAGATAGGCGTAGCACCCAGAGATCGAGCGGGCGCCCCCTGCCTCGACAGCCTGTCGGGGCCATCCTCGAACCAGGAGTTATTCAATGCCCACTGCTGAAAGCGCCGCGCGCTACACACCTGCCCCCGCGCAGGCCGCCGCGGACGAGAGCCTGACCACCGCGCAAGGACGCCGAGAGCTGTACCGTGCGACCCTCGCCTGCTGGCTGGGCACCACCATGGAATACGCCGACTTCGCCCTCTACGGCCTGGCTGCGGCGTTGATCTTCGGGGATGTGTTCTTCCCCAACGTCAGCCCCGCGATGGCCCTGCTGTCGACCTTCGCCACTTGGTCGGTGGGCTTCGTCGCGCGGCCGATCGGGGCGCTGTTCTTTGGCTGGCTGGGCGACCGCAAGGGTCGGCGGGTGGTGATGATCGCCACGGTGCTGCTGATGGGCGCCTCCACCACCCTGATCGGGCTGATCCCCAGTTACGCCAGCATCGGCCTGTGGGCGCCGGCGTGCCTGGTGCTGCTGCGCTTCACCCAGGGCTTCGGCGCTGGCGCGGAGCTGGCCGCGGGCACGGTCATGCTCGGCGAGTTCGCCCCGGCACGGCGCCGTGGCCTGGTGGCTTCGGTCATCGCCCTGGGCTCGAACAGCGGCACCCTGCTGGCGTCGATGGTCTGGCTGGCGGTGGTGCAGATGGACCAACAGCAGTTGCAGGAATGGGGCTGGCGCATTCCGTTCCTGTGCAGCTCGCTGATCGCCCTGGTAGCCCTGTGGCTGCGCCGCAACCTGCGCGAAACGCCGGTCTTCGAGCGCAGGAAAGCCGAGCTGCAAGCCCAACGCGACAGCGTCATCGCCGCCGCCCAACTCGAGCGGCCGGCCAGTGGCTGGAAAGGTTGCCGGGCGTTCCTGACCATGATGGGGCTGCGCATCGGCGAGAACGGCCCGTCCTACTTGGCCCAGGGCTTTATCGTCGGCTACGTGGTGAAGGTGCTTAGCGTCGAGAAGGCCGTCGCCACCCAGGCGGTGCTGCTCGCCTCGGTGCTGGGTTTCCTGATCATCCCCCTGGCCGGCTGGCTCTCCGACCGCTATGGCCGACGCCTGGTATACCGCGCATTCTGCCTGCTGCTGATGCTCTACGCCGTGCCGGCCTTCCTGCTGCTGGACTCGCGCGACCCGCTGATCATCACTGCCACCATCGTGCTGGGCATGGGCCTGGCGTCCCTGGGCATCTTCGGCGTGCAAGCGGCCTGGGGCGTGGAGATGTTCGGCGTGAAGAACCGCTACACCAAGCTGGCGATGGCCAAGGAACTGGGCTCGATCCTCTCCGGCGGCACCGCGCCACTGGTCGCCGCAGCGCTGCTGTCGTGGGCAGGCCACTGGTGGCCGATCGCCGTGTACTTCATGGCCATGGCAGGCATTGGCTTCCTCACCACGCTGATCGCCCCGGAAACCCGCGGCCGCGACCTCAACGTCGTGGAAGACGCCATCTAACCTTCGCCGCAATTCCCCCGTAACGCCTCACAGAAGGCGAGAACTCGCTTGGCTGCGTTTCGACGGCCCGGCGAAGCCATGCCCGTAGAACGGCAAGAAACTGAAGGAGCATTCGATGAACAAACCCGCATTCGCCCTGGCACTGGCCACCAGCGCCCTGGCACAACAGGCACTGGCCGCCGGCTTTCTCGACGACGGCAAGGCCAGCCTCAGCGCGCGCACCTACTACCTGCGCAGCGACAACCCTAACGCCCCGGGCGTCGACCAAGACGAACTGGCACAAGGCTTCAAGCTCGATTACCAATCGGGCTTCACCCAGGGCACCCTCGGCCTCGGTCTGGATGTCCAGGCGCTGCAGGGGCTCAACCTGTCCGGTGGCATCCAGCATGCCAACCCCGGCACCAGCAACTCGTTCGTCCCCGTGAGCACCGATGGCACCCCGGTCGACAGCTGGAGCCGCCTGGCCGGCAATGCCAAGTTGCGGCTCTCGAAAACCGAACTGCACGCCGGCGGGGCGCTGTTACCCAACCTGCCGATCCTGGTGGCCAACGATGGCCGCCTGCTGCCGCAGACCTTCGAGGGCGTGACCCTGACCTCGCGGGAAATCGACGACCTCACCCTCAACGCCGGGCAACTGAGCCGCTCCACCGGGCGCGCCTCGTCCAATGCCACCGGGCTCGCCGTCGCCGGAGGCAGCCGCGCGAGCAATGAATTCACCTACGCCGGCGGCGACTGGAAGGTCACCCCCAACACCACCTTGCAGTACTACCATGCCGACCTGAGCGACTATTACCGCCAGGACTTCCTCGGCCTGCTGAACGTCACGCCGCTGGGGGAAGGCCGCAAGTTCAAGACCGACCTGCGCGGGTTCAACAGCACCGGCCAAGGCAAGAACGGCAGCGCCGGCTACCTGTTCAACAACAACGGCGGCTATGCCAGCAGCCCGGGTGAAGTCGACAACCGCACCTGGAGCGCCGCATTCACCTACTACTGGGGTGGCAGCGCCTTCATGCTCGGGCGCCAGCAGGTGTCCGACTCCGGCGGCGCGGCATTCCTCAACCAGGGCAGCGTCAAGGGCGGCGCCGGCAACAACGAAGGCAACGGTGGCGCCAGCGTCTACCTGATCACCGACGTGATGGCCAACTCGTTCATCCGCGCCGGGGAAAACACCAACTTCGCCCAGTACAGCTACGACTTCGCCGCCCTGGGCGTGCCCGGGCTCACCGCGTCGGCGCTGTACCTGCACGCCGACAACATCCGCTCGGCCGACGGCGAGTCGCGTTACTCGGAGTGGGAGCGCGACATGCGCATCGACTACGTGGTGCAAAGCGGCTGGCTCAAGGGCCTCGGCGCCTCCCTGCGCCAGGGCAGCTACCGCAGCGGCATCCCCAACGTGGCGGCGGTGGACCAGGCGCGGCTGATCTTCAACTACACCTACGCGCTGTTCTGAGGCCAGCGGCGGATCATCAAACTGAAACAAAACCGCAGCGATAATGACCCACGGCAAGAGTAGGCACAGGTGACCGGGCACCCCGGCACGCAGCCCCTCTTCTTTTTTGCGGCAAGAGTCTACGCGGGTAGATTCTTGCCACGCTGCCCGGCAATCGCCGTTTTCCCCAACGCAAAGGCAGGTCGACTTGACGAAACACTCCCCTCCCCGCGTGACCCGCGACGATGTGGCGCGCCTGGCCGGCACGTCGGTCGCGGTGGTCAGCTACGTGATCAACAACGGTCCCAAGCCCGTCGCCAAGGCCACCCGCCAGCGCGTGCTGGAGGCCATCGCCAGCACCGGCTACCGCCCCAATGGCGTGGCCCAGGCCCTGGCCTCAGGCAAGACCCGGACCTACGGCCTGATCGTGCCGAACATCGCCAACACCTTCATCGCCTCGTTCGCCCATGCCTTGCAGCAGGAGGCGCTGGACAACGGGCTGGTGATCCTGCTCGGCGACTCCGGTGACTGCCGCAAGCGCGAACTGGACCTGATCAACACGCTGCTCAGCCAGCGGGTCGACGGGCTGTTCTACACCAGCGTCGACCGTCACCCGCACATCGACCTGATCCGCGCCAGCGGCACGCCATTCGTGATGCTCGACCGAGTCGACCCGAACCTTTCGGTGAACATGCTGCGGGTCGACGAACGCGCCGCGGCGCGACAGGTCACCGCCCACCTGCTCAGCCACGGTTACCGCGAGGCCGGTATCCTCTGCGGGCCGCTGGAGATGCTCAACGCGCAGGACCGCTTGACCGGTTGGCGCGATGCCCTCATGGAACAGGGCATCAGCGAACGCGCCGAATGGATCTGCCCGGCGAGCTACACACGCCAGGGCGGCTACGACGCCACCTTGCGCCTACTGGCCAGCGGCCGCCCGCCACGCGCACTGTTCTGCTCCAACGAAGCCCAGGCCATCGGCTGCTTGCGCGCGCTTTCGGAACAGGGCTTCAAGGTGCCCGAGGACGTCGCCCTGGTGTGCTTCAACGGCACCGAGGAAGCCGCGTTCCAAGTGCCCTCATTGACCACCGTGCGCCAGCCGGTCAAGGCCATGGCCAAGGCCGCCATCGCCATGCTGCTGGCCTGGGACGGCCACGTCAGGCTGCAGGAGTTTTCCCACCAGCTGGTGCTTGGCGAGTCCTGCGGATGCCCGCGCGGTGCGCCTGAGAAGGTGCAATGAAACGCTTGATCATCGATTGCGACCCCGGCAACGGGATCGCCGGGGCCAACGTCGACGACGGCCTGGCCCTCGCGCTGGCGCTCGCGGCGCCGCAGCTCTCCTTGGAACTGGTGACCACCGTCGCTGGCAATACCCCCAGCGCCGCGGGCTACAACGTGGCCAGCGCGCTGATGGCAAGGGTCGGCCGCACGGTGCCGGTTGTGCAAGGTAGCACCCACCCGCTGTGGGAAAACGACGCCCCCTGGCGCGAGGTGCTGGACACCACCGTGCACAAGCGCCAACTGGCCCACCTGTGGCACGGTGTGCGTCCACCGCCTGACATCACCGCCCCTGCCCAGGAGGCGGCCGACGCCATCGGCCAGTTGATCTGCGCCCACCCCGGCGAAATCACCCTGGTCGCCATCGGCCCCCTGACCAACGTGGCATTGGCCTTGGAACGCTACCCGCAGATGGCCTCGGCGGTCAGGGAAATCGTGATCATGGGTGGGGTATTCGCCCTGGACGACTACATCAAGGACACCAACTTCGGCTTCGACCCGGAGGCCGCGCAGCGCGTACTCAGCAGCGGCGCCAAGCTGACCCTGGCGCCCCTGGATGTCACCACCCAGACACTGATGACCCACGAAGACCTCGACCGTATCGGGCACCTGGGCACCCCGCTGGCGCGCTTCGTCTGCGAGACCTTCAGGCCCTGGATCGACTATTCGATCGCCACCCGCGGCCTGGCCGGCTGCTGGATACACGATGCCTTGGTCATCGCCTGGCTGCTCGACCCAGGGGTCGCCACCTCGGTGCCGTACTACACGGAAGTGGAACTGCGCCCGGGTCGCACCCGCGGCAAGAGCTGGCGCTACCGCTTGCCGCTGCGCCTGGAGGTGGGCATCGCGCCGCCCAGCGGCGGCCTGGTGAACGTGTTGCGACGGGTGGACAACCGCGCGCTGCTGGCGCTGATCGAGCAGTACCTGGCCCTGCCGTGAGGGCAAACGCCAGAAACGAAAAAAGCGACCCGAAGGTCGCTTTTTTCGTGCTTCGAAGTGTTCAAGGGCTTCGAAGCGAAGATGGCGCAGCGGACGGGACTCGAACCCGCGACCCCCGGCGTGACAGGCCGGTATTCTAACCGACTGAACTACCGCTGCGTATCGCACAGGCCATGGCCTGCTTGAAACTGGGATCTGTTTGCCAACGATGACGCTGGCTACAGGCGCAAAAAAAGCGACTCGATGATCGCCTCTGATGCTGCTTCGAAGTGTTCAAGGGCTTCGAAGCGAAGATGGCGCAGCGGACGGGACTCGAACCCGCGACCCCCGGCGTGACAGGCCGGTATTCTAACCGACTGAACTACCGCTGCGTATCGTACAGGCCGTGGCCTGCTTGAAACTGGGATCTGGCATGAAGACCTTGGCCTTCGCACCTCAGACCGGTGAAAACACCCATCTGGAAGAAAAGTGGCGCAGCGGACGGGACTCGAACCCGCGACCCCCGGCGTGACAGGCCGGTATTCTAACCGACTGAACTACCGCTGCGCATAGTGCGTTCCTCTCATGTAGGCAAGCTCTTGCGAGCCGTCTACCAGGAACAATCTCAGGAAGTGGTGGGTGATGACGGGATCGAACCGCCGACCCTCTGCTTGTAAGGCAGATGCTCTCCCGGCTGAGCTAATCACCCGCTTAGTTGCGTTTGCTTCGCTGAGGCCGCGAAATTTACGCAGGTACCGAAGCTAAGTCAATAGCCCCATTGAATTTTTTTCCAAAAAAGTAAAAAAGCAGCTACGCGCTTCGAGCCACAGGCTGCGAGAAAAGCGATGCAGCCACCCGCAATTTTCTCGCTTGCAAAAAAGAAAGGACCTCGCGGTCCCTTCTTGCAGCTTACAAGTCGATGCGCGTAGCTCATGTGTAGATCATCTTGCGGGTCATCCCGCCATCGACCACGAATTCCTGCCCAGTGACGAAGGCCGCCTGGCGCGACAACAACCATGCCACCAATGCCGCCACATCCTCCACTGTCCCTACCCTGCCCGCTGGGTGCTGGGCATGATCGGACTCACTCAACGGCTCGGCACGTCGTTGCGACGGATCACGGGCATCGATCCAGCCGGGGCTCACGGCGTTGACGCGAATTTCCGGGCCCAGGCTCATGGCCAGGGCATGGGTCAGCGCCACCAGGCCACCCTTGCTCGCCGCATAGGCCTCGGTGTCCGGCTCGGATTGCCGGGCACGGGTCGAGGTCAGGTTGACGATGGCCCCGGCATGCGCGCGCAGGTACGGTGCGCAATGCTTGGCCAGCAGCATCGGGCCGCTGAGGTTGACCGCCAGCACGCGGTTCCATTGGGCAAGGGAAAGGCTTTCGAGGGTGTGGTTGTGGGGGTTGGCAATGGCGGCATTGCACACCAGGGCATCCAAACGGCCGAACTGACCGAGCACTTCGGCAACGCCGGCGCTGACCTGGGCCTCGTCGGCCACATCCATGGTGATGAACCAGGCATTGGCGCCGAGGGTCTTGGCGACCTTGGCGCCGCGCGCGCGGTCCAGGTCGCTCAACACTACCTGCCAACCCTCGCAGATCAACCAGGCGGCGATGCCCAGGCCGATGCCGCGAGCGGCACCGGTGACGAGGGCCACCCGACCGTTATGGTCCGGTTCGCCGCCCCTCCAGTCGATCACAGCGCCGCCAGCCCACGCGCCAGGTCGGCCTGCAGGTCGGCCACGTCTTCCAGGCCGACGGCCACGCGGATCAGGCTGTCGCGGATACCCGCGGCCTCACGCTCCTGCGGGGTCAGGCGCCCGTGGGACGTCGTGGCCGGATGCGTGATGGTGGTCTTGCTGTCACCGAGGTTGGCGGTGATCGAGACCAGGCGCGTGGCGTCGATGAAGCGCCAGGCACCCTCCTTGCCTCCCTTGACCTCGAAGCTGACCACGGCACCGAAACCGCTCATCTGGCGCTTGGCCAGTTCGTGCTGCGGGTGGCTCGGCAGGCCAGCGTAGTGGACCTTCTCCACGCCGTCCTGCTGCTCCAGCCACTCGGCCAGGGCCTGGGCCCCTTCACAGTGGGCGCGCATGCGCAGCTTGAGGGTTTCCAGGCCTTTGAGGAACACCCAGGCGTTGAACGGGCTGAGGGTCGGGCCAGCAGTGCGCAGGAAGCCCACGACTTCCTTCATCTGCTCGCTGCGCCCCGCGACCGCGCCGCCCATGCAACGGCCCTGGCCGTCGATGAACTTGGTCGCCGAGTGCACGACGATGTCGGCGCCGAGCTTGAGCGGCTGCTGCAACGCCGGGGTGCTGAAGCAGTTGTCCACCACCAGCATGGCGCCACGGGCATGGGCGATCTCGGCCAAGGCGGTGATGTCGACCAGCTCGGCCAGCGGGTTGGACGGCGACTCGACGAACAGCAGCTTGGTGTTGGCCTTGATGGCCTTCTCCCAGCCTGCCAGGTCGGCCAGCGGCACGTAGTCCACCTCTACGCCGAAGCGCTTGAAGTACTTCTCGAACAGGCTGATGGTGGAACCGAACACGCTCTGCGATACCAGCACATGGTCGCCGGCGCTGCACAGGGCCATCACTGTGGAGAGGATCGCCGACATGCCGGTGGAGGTGCCCACCGCCTGCTCGGCGCCTTCCAATGCCGCCAGGCGCTCCTCGAAGGCGCGCACGGTCGGGTTGGTGTAGCGCGAATAGACGTTGCCCGGCGTTTCACCGGCAAACCGCGCGGCCGCGTCGGCGGCGGTGCGGAACACGTAGCTGGAGGTGAAGAACAGCGGGTCGCTGTGCTCGGCCTCCGGTGTGCGGTACTGACCGGCGCGCACTGCCAGGGTGTCGAAACCGACACCCTCCAGGTCGCTGTCCAGTCGCCCGGCATCCCATTGATCCGTCATGCCGTCACTCCCAAATCAGTTGTTGTACAGGTCGATGATCGCGCTGACGGCCTGGGTCTTGACCTTGGCCGCGTCGTTGCGGGCCTGTTCGATACGGTCGAGGTAGGCTTCGTCGATGTCGCCGGTGACGTACTCACCATTGAACACCGCGCAATCGAAGTGCTCGATCTTGATCTTGCCGCCACCGACCGATTCGATCAGGTCAGACAGGTCCTGGTAGACCAGCCAGTCGGCGCCGATCAACTCGGCCACCTGTTCGGTGGTACGGTTGTGGGCGATCAGTTCGTGAGCGCTCGGCATGTCGATGCCGTAGACGTTGGGGTAACGCACCGCAGGGGCGGCGGAGCAGAAGTAGACATTCTTCGCGCCAGCCTCGCGGGCCATCTGGATGATCTGCTTGCAGGTGGTGCCGCGCACGATCGAGTCGTCCACCAGCATCACGTTCTTGCCGCGGAACTCCAGCTCGATGGCGTTGAGCTTCTGACGCACCGATTTCTTGCGCGCGGCCTGGCCGGGCATGATGAAGGTACGGCCGATGTAGCGGTTCTTGACGAAGCCTTCGCGGAACTTCACGCCCAGGTGGTTGGCCAGTTCCAGGGCCGCGGTGCGGCTGGTGTCCGGGATCGGGATGACCACGTCGATGTCATGCTCGGGGCGCTCGCGGCGGATCTTCTCGGCCAGCTTCTCACCCATGCGCAGACGCGCCTTGTACACCGACACACCGTCCATGATCGAGTCCGGGCGGGCCAGGTAGACGTGCTCGAAGATGCACGGCTTGAGCTGCGGGTTGGTGGCGCACTGGTGGGTGTGCATCTGGCCTTCTTCGGTGATGTACACCGCCTCGCCCGGCGCCAGGTCGCGGATCAGGGTGAAGCCGAGCACGTCCAGGGCAACGCTTTCGGAGGCGATCATGTACTCGACGCCTTCGTCGGTGTGGCGCTGGCCGAAGACCACCGGACGGATGCCGTTGGGGTCACGGAAGCCGACGATACCGTAGCCGGTGATCATCGCCACCACCGCATAGCCACCCACGCAGCGGCTGTGCACGTGGGATACGGCGGCGAACACATCTTCCTCGGTAGGTTGCAGCTTGCCACGCACCGCCAGCTCGTGGGCGAACACGTTCAGCAGCACTTCGGAGTCGGAGTTGGTGTTGACGTGGCGCAGGTCGGACTCGTAGATCTCCTTCGCCAACTGCTCGACGTTGGTCAGGTTGCCGTTGTGCGCCAGGGTGATGCCATACGGCGAGTTGACGTAGAACGGCTGGGCCTCGGCCGAGGTGGAGCTACCTGCGGTGGGGTAACGCACATGGCCGATACCCATGTGGCCGACCAGGCGCTGCATGTGGCGCTGCTGGAAGACGTCGCGCACCAGGCCATTATCCTTGCGCAGGAACAACCGGCCGTCATGGCTGGTCACGATACCGGCAGCGTCCTGGCCGCGGTGCTGGAGGACCGTTAGCGCGTCATACAGCGCCTGATTGACGTTCGACTTACCGACGATACCGACGATGCCACACATGCGACGCAACCCCTACATTGATGAAACTTGAGTGAAAAGCGCTCAGGGCTTGGTGGGCCCGAGCAACTGTTCCTTGAACGGAAGATCAACCGGTGCGCTGATCCCACTGGACATCCACTGACCGGCGAAACCCAGGATAAGGTTCTTCGACCAATCAGCGACCAATAGAAATTGTGGTATCAGGTGCGATTCCTGCCACCACGGGTCCTGTTGTACCGGCCCCAGGCTCAGCAGCCCGATGGCCACGACCACCAGCAATGCCCCACGCGCGGCGCCGAAGGCCATGCCGAGGAAACGATCGGTGCCGGACAGCCCGGTCACGCGGATCAGCTCGCCGACGAGGAAATTGATCATCGCCCCCACCAGCAGGGTGGCGACGAAGAGAATGGTGCAACCGGCGATGACCCGCGCGGAAGGTGTCTGGATGTAGCTTTCCAGGTATTGGGAAAGCGACCCACCGAACATCCAGGCGACGGCACCGGCAATGATCCAGATGAGCAGCGACAAGGCTTCCTTGACGAAGCCGCGCTTGAGACTGATCAGTGAGGAAATGGCGATGATCGCGATGATCGCCCAATCAACCCAGGTAAATGCCACGGTGCTGCCTGCAGACGTTTGAGGCGGCGCATTTTACCAGAGCGGAGGGCTTGGGGTAAGCGGAATGTCGGGGTCTGCGCCTGGGTGGGATGTTGCGTCCCATTCGCAGGCGGGCCCGCGAATGGGACAGCAGCGATACAGGTCAGCCGCGCTCTGGCTGGAACCTGACCACGATCCCCTTGAGGTTCTGCTGGCGATTGATCACGTCACGCAGGCGCTCGGCCTCGGCGCGCTCGATCAGCGGCCCGACGAACACTCGGTTCATGCCGTCGGAGGAGCGAATATAGGCGTTGTAACCCTGGCTACGCAGGGTTTTCTGCAGGTTGTCGGCACCGGCACGGTTGGACAGGCTGGCCAGCTGGATCGACCAGCTCACCGGCAGGCCGTTGCCGTCGATCTTCGCCGCCGCGGCAGGTTTCGTCGAGGTCGCGGCAGTGGCTACTGGCGCCGGTGCAGGACGCGCCTCGACCTTCGCCACCGCAGCCGGTGCCGAGGGCTGTGGCTTGATGGCCGGAGCCTGAGGCGCTGGAGCGATTGGCTGGCTCGGCGCAGCGACCGGTGCGCTGGATTCGTTGACCACCACTGGCGCCTGCTCGGACGGATCCGGCAGCACCTGCGGCTCCGGCACCTGCACCGGCTCGACCTTGACCTCGGGCAGGCTCGGCATTGCCGGCGCCTCTGGCGCCTGGACACGCACCTGGCGCATCTCGTCCTCGCGGGTGAACAGCATCGGCAAGAAGATCACCGCCAGTGCCACCAGCACCAGCGCACCGACCATGCGCTGCTTCATTCCCTTATCCAGCACTGCCATCTACTCCACCCTCCTGGGTCTGCCGTTCGAGCCATTCCAGAGCCTGGCCGACGCAGAAAAACGAACCGAACAGCAGGATCTGGTCATCCGCCGTCGCCTGCGCGCACTGCCCTTCCAAGGCAGCGTCGACGCTGGGGTAAGACTTCACCGTAGCGCCGAGGTTCGTCAAGGCATCGGCAAGCTCGGCAGCCGGACGGCTGCGGGGCGTTTCCAGCGGCGCCACTGCCCATTGCTCGACCAGACCACGCAGCGGCGCGATGACGCCGCTGAGGTCTTTGTCGGCCAACAGGCCAAACACCGCCAGGCGCCGGCCACGCGGCGGCCGGGCTGCCAAACGACGGGCCAGATATTCGGCAGCGTGAGGGTTGTGGCCGACATCCAGCAACAACTCGACGCGCTTGCCCTGCCAGAACAGCGTCCGACGGTCCAACCGCCCGGTGATCCGGGTAGCCAGAAGCGCCTGGGTGATACGCGCGGCATCCCAAGGCAAGCCCATCAAAAGGTAGGCTTGCAATGCCAGCGCTGCGTTTTCCATCGGCAGGTCGAGCAGCGGCAAGTCGTGCAATTCGACCGGCGAGCCATCGGCCGTGCGCCCGCGCCACTGCCAGTGATGCTCGGTGCTGGCCAGGTCGAAATCGCGACCTCGCAGGAAAAACGGGCATGCCAGCTCGCGGGCCTTGTCCAGCAGCGGTTGCGGCGGGTCGAGATCGCCACACAGGGCCGCCTTGCCCTGACGGAAGATGCCGGCCTTCTCGAAAGCCACCGACTCGCGGGTGTTTCCCAGGTACTCGGCATGATCCACGCCAATGCTGGTGACCAGCGAGAAATCGGCGTCGACCAGGTTGACCGTATCCAACCGACCGCCGAGACCGACCTCGAGCACAACGGCATCCAGCGCCGACTGATGGAACAACCAGAATGCCGCCAGGGTGCCCATCTCGAAATAGGTGAGGGAAGTCTCGCCACGTGCCGCCTCGACGGCGGCGAAGGCTTCGCACAGTTGCTCATCGCTGGCTTCACGCCCGTCGATGAGCACCCGTTCGTTGTAACGCAGCAAGTGCGGCGAGCTGTACACGCCGACCTTGAGGCCCTGGGCACGCAGCAACGAGGCCACGAAGGCACAGGTCGAGCCTTTGCCATTGGTGCCGGTGACGGTCACCACACGTGGCGCCAGGCGGCCCAGGCCGAGCCGCGCCAAGACCTGTTGCGAACGCTCCAGGCCCATGTCGATGGCCGAGGGGTGCAACTGCTCGAGGTAGGCGAGCCACTCGCCCAGGCTACGCTGGCTCATCACGCGACCGCGGCGACCTCTTTGGCCTGCTCCGGAGTCGCTTGGCCGGTCATCTGCGCCAGCAAACGCGCCAGGCGCGGGCGCAGCTGTTCACGAGAGATGATCAAGTCGATGGCGCCGTGCTCCAGCAGGAATTCGCTGCGCTGGAAGCCTTCCGGCAGCTTCTCGCGCACGGTCTGCTCGATCACCCGCGGGCCGGCGAAGCCGATCAGTGCCTTGGGCTCGCCGACGATCACGTCGCCGAGCATCGCCAAGCTGGCGGAAACGCCACCGTAGACCGGATCGGTCAGCACGGAGATGAATGGAATGCCTTCTTCGCGCAGGCGTGCCAGCACGGCCGAGGTCTTGGCCATCTGCATCAGAGAGATCAGCGCTTCCTGCATGCGCGCACCGCCGGAGGCCGAGAAGCAGACCATCGGGCAGCGGTTTTCCAGGGCGTAGTTGGCGGCGCGCACGAAACGCTCGCCGACGATGGCGCCCATCGAGCCGCCCATGAAGGAGAACTCGAAGGCACTGACCACGATCGGCATGCCCATCAGGGTGCCGCTCATGGAGACCAGGGCGTCTTTCTCGCCAGTCTGCTTCTGCGCCGCGGTCAGGCGGTCCTTGTACTTCTTGCCGTCACGGAACTTCAGGCGGTCGACCGGCTCCAGGTCGGCGCCCAGCTCGGCACGGCCCTCGGCGTCGAGGAAGATGTCGATGCGCGCACGCGCGCCGATGCGCATGTGGTGGTTGCACTTGGGGCAGACATCCAGGGTTTTTTCCAGCTCCGGACGGTACAGCACGGCCTCGCACGCCGGGCACTTGTGCCACAGGCCTTCAGGCACCGAGCTCTTCTTCACCTCGGAACGCATGATCGAAGGGATCAGTTTGTCTACCAACCAGTTGCTCATGCTCTGTTTCTCCCGTTTTGGCCGGTGGCGGGTCTTGGCTTGCCTGCCCTGCCCCAGCCCTTGAGCTCAAATTCTTCTGTAAACCGATGGTGGACCGGCCACGGGGACCGCCCGCGCGCCACTCCACCTTCAACCTGTACGCCGACGCCAGGAGCGTCGCGTGTTCTGATGGCCACCCCCACGGGCGTGGCCGGGCAGCACCGGGCTGCGAAAGCTATGGACGATGGCGCGCAGCCAACCGTCACATCCGCCGTCACGCCTGCTTCACCGCACGCATGAAGGCTTCGATCTTCGCCGCATCCTTGATGCCCTTGGCCTGTTCGACGCCACCGCTGACATCCACCGCATAGGGTCGCACCTGGGCGATGGCCTGGGCGACGTTGTCGGCCGACAGCCCGCCGGCGAGGATGATCGGCTTGCTCAGGCGCGCCGGCACCAGCGACCAGTCGAAGGCCTCGCCGGTACCACCGGGAACGCCGGCCACGTAGGTGTCCAGGAGAATACCGCGAGCGCCCGCATAATGCTGGCAGGCGGCCTCCAGGTCATCCCCGGGGCGCACCCGCAAGGCCTTGATCCATGGCCGGTGGTAACCCTCGCAATCGGCCGGGGTTTCGTCGCCGTGGAACTGTAGCAGGTCCAGCGGAACCACTTCGAGGATCTCGTTGAGCTCGCAGCGCGAGGCGTTGACGAACAGCCCCACGGTGCTCACGAATGGCGGCAGCTCGGCGATGATCGCGCGCGCCTGACGCACATCCACCGCCCGGGGGCTCTTGGCGTAGAAAACGAAACCGATGGCATCGGCACCCGCCTCGACGGCGGCCAGCGCGTCCTCGACGCGGGTGATCCCGCAGATCTTGGTGCGAACGTAGCTCATGGACAGCGAACCTTGAGTGATCGGTGAAAGGCCCGATGTTAGCAAATGACGTTTCACCCGTCAGTCGAGCAGCGCGTCGAAGCCGGTAAGAAAATGTGGACCGATGTAACGCTGCGGCAACACGAACTCTTCCGGGTACTCCACCTGCACCAGGTAAAGGCCGTAGGGGTGCGCGGTCACCCCGCCCTCGCGGCGATTGCGCCCCTCGAGCACCTCACGGGCCCACTCCACCGGGCGCTCGCCGGCGCCAATGGTCATCAGCACGCCAGCGATGTTGCGCACCATGTGGTGCAGGAACGCCGTGGCGCGCACATCCAGCACGATCATCCTGCCATGGCGGGTGACGCGCAGATGGTGAATGTGCTTGATCGGTGACTTGGCCTGGCACTGGCTGGCGCGGAAGGCGCTGAAGTCATGGGTGCCCAGGAGGTACTGGGCAGCCGCGGCCATCAGGCCGACATCCAGCGGCCGGTGGTTCCAGGTCACTTCCTCGGCCAGGTGCGCCGGGCGGATCGGGTCGTTGTAGATGACATAGCGGTAGCGGCGGGCGGTAGCCTTGAAGCGCGCATGGAAATGCGCTGGCATCGGCTTGGCCCAGGCCACGCTGATGTCGTGGGGTAGATTGAAGTTGGTGCCCAGGGTCCAGGCGCGCTCGTCGCGCACAGCGCGGGTGTCGAAGTGCACCACCTGGCCGCAGCCGTGCACGCCAGCGTCGGTGCGCCCGGCGCAGACCACGCTCACCGGCGAGTCGGCGACTTTCGACAGTGCCTGCTCCAGCGCCTGCTGGACGCTCGGCACGCCACTGGCCTGGCGCTGCCAGCCGCGGTAGCGAGAACCTTTGTACTCCACGCCCAGGGCGATGCGCGAATAGCCTTCGGCGGCCGCCTCGGCGGCCTCGATGTCGTTGATGTCCAAGAAAGCCAAACCTGTGGATGGAACGAAAAGGCCGGCATTATAACGACAACGGCAGCCCTGGGGCTGCCGTTGCGCTCACATCATCGCCGGTCAGACCAGCCGAGACAGCATGTCCTCGGCTTCCTGGCGCTGGGTGTCGTCACCGTCCTTGACCACTTCATCGAGAATGTCGCGGGCGCCCTGGTGGTCGCCCATGTCGATGTAGGCGCGGGCCAGGTCGAGCTTGGTCGCCACCTCGTCGGTACCGGAGAAGAAGTCGAAGTCCAGGTCGTCCAGCGCCTCGGGCTCCAGGGCTGCATCAGCGGCAGTGAACTGCGGCTCCAGCGATGGGGTTTCCAGGCTCTGCGACAGCTTGTCGAGCTCGGCGTTGACGTCGCTCAGCTCCGAGGCGAAGTTCTTCGCGGCGGGCGATTCGTCGTCCAGCGACAGCGACAGGTCGAAATCATCCGGCAATTCCAACTCGGAAATCGGGTCGAACTCGGGTATTTCGTCGAAAGCAGCCAGCTCGGCCATCACGTCCACTGGGGCTTCCTCAGCTGGCGCGGGCGTCTCTGGCTCGCCCACGTCCAAGTCGAAGTCGGCCAGGTCATCCAAGCTTTGCGGCTCGGGTTCGGACTCGACTTGGGCCTGTGCCAGCAGGGCCTCGAAATCGGCGTCTGCGTCGCTGTCGGCGGTGCTGGCGACCACTGGCTCGGCTGCGCCCTGAAGCGGGGCCTGCGGCTCGGTCAATTGATCGGCATCGAGCATCGGTGGGTCGAGGTGATCGTCCAGCGGCAGGTCGTCATCCAGGCTCAGATCGAAGGCGCTGTCGAGATCGTCCTCGGCGATGGGAGCTTCGGCGATTTCAGTCTCAGGTTCCGCCTCGAACACCGCAGGCAACTCGGCTTCGGCAACCAGCTCGGGCTCAGGTGCGGTCTCCAGTGCCGGCTCGGTGACCGGCGCGGCCTCCTGCTCGCTCAGCAGCTCCTGCACGTACTGCTCGTCCAGCTCGGCGGCCAGCGCTGCGGCGCCGAGGCCCGCAGCGGCAACGCCAAGCATGGCCGGGAAGCGCTGTTTGAGAGCCTCGACCTCGGCCTCGTTCCGAGGCGAAGCCGTCAGTTGGCGCTCCTGCTCAACGAAGGCGTGATGGTCGCCCTGGCGTGCGTACACCTCCATCAGCTTCAGGCGCAGGTCGCTACGCTGCGGGTCGGCAGCGACTGCCGGCTCCAGCAGGTTGGCGGCATGGTTCAGGCGGCCCTTGGCCAGGCTTTCTTCGACTTCGGCCAGCAGGCTGGCCGTGGTGTCGACCTCGGCGACGGGGGCTGGCGCGGCAGGCTTCTCAGCGGCGACCGCTGCTGCCGCCGAGGCGGCTACCACGGCAGGCGACAGGGTCACGCTGGGCGCCGATACGTCCAGGCTGTCGAAGCTACCAGGCGGCAGGTCGAGGTCCGGGGCGCGCTCGCCCTCCTCGGCCAGCGCGCGGGCCATGCGCAGGTGCTTCTCGGCTTCCTGCTGCGCCTTGCGCTTGCGCGCCAGGAGCAACAGCAACAACAACAGCACGAGGAACGCCGAACCCGCCACCAGGCCCAGCAACAACGGGTTGCCGAGCAACTCGTCGAGCGGGCTCTGCGCGGGGGCGCCCGCTGTCGCCTCGCTGGCTGGCTCCGGTTGCGGTGCGGTGTCGGTGGCCGCCGGAGCAGGCGTGACCACAGGCTCCGCTGGCGTCAACTGGGCGTTGACCGCAGGCTGGGCCGGTGCCGGTTCGCCCGGCAGTGCGGCGGCCGGCGGGGTTTGTTCAGTGGCGCCCTGTGCTTCGAGGCGGGCCAACTGATCATTTTTCAGCTCGATCAGGCGCTGCAGCTTGTCCAATTGACTCTGCAGGTCAGCCATTCGGCTCTTGAGCTCCGCATTGTCGCGACGGCTGGTGTCGAGGCTTTCCTGGGCCACGGCCAACTTGTCGTTCAGTGCCTTGGCATTGTTCGCCCCAGCAGCGTCACCGGGCGCCACCAGGCGCAGGTTGTCGCCCTGGGCGATGCGCGCAGGCGCGGCCTCGGCGGCGCCGCGCCGGGTGGCGTCCAACTGCCGAGCGCGCGGCCCCAAACGCCGCCCTTCACGCCACGCCGCATACTGGTCGGCCACTTCACGCACCGCCTCGCCCTGGGGAATGCTCTGGATCTGCTGCTGGTCGGGCAGACGCAGGACCTGCCCGGTCTTGAGTTGGTTGATGTTGTTGCCGATGAAGGCATCGGGGTTCAATGCCTGGATCGCCAGCATGGTCTGCTGGATCGAGCCGCCATGGCTGTTGCGCGCAGCGATCTGCCACAAGGTGTCACGGCGCTTGGTGGTGTAGTTGCCACCGCTGACCGCCGGGCTGATGGCCGATGGCGAGGGCTGGCCCGCGGCAGGCTGCGGCCTGTCAAGGGCGACGTTGTAGTCACGCAGCAGGCGCCCCTGGGGCCACATCACCTGCACCAGGAACTTGACCATCGGCTCCGGCAGCGGCTTGCTCGAGGTTACCCGCAGCACGCTACGGCCGTTGGGGTTGATCACCGGCGTGAAGGTCAGGTCTTCCAGGTACGTGGGCAAGGCCACGCCCGCCTTGGCGAACTCCTCGGGCGGCGCCAGGCTCGGCGCCACTTCGGCGGCGGTGAGGTCGCGCACATCGAGCAGCTCGATCTCGGCATCCAGCGGCTGGTTCTGCGCCGACTTGAGGGTCAGCTCTCCCAACCCCAACGCATTCGCCATGCCGGACGACAGCGCTGACGCCGCCGCGATGGCCAGAACCAGTTTGCGAATTCGAAGCATGAACTCTTCCCTTGTGTGAATCGTCCCAAAAACCAGCCGACGGTGTAGGACAAAATTGCTGGCCAGTATCTTTTACGCCATGTGTTTAATCAACAATTGCGCCACCTGCACGGCGTTTAGCGCCGCCCCCTTGCGCACATTGTCGGTGGTCAGCCAGAGGTTGAGCTGCTGGTCCTCATCGACGCCATGACGTACACGACCAACATAGACCACGTCTTGCCCCACTGCGTCACCCACCGGGGTCGGATAATCGTCACGCTCGACCAGTTCGATACCCTCGGCCGCCTCCAGCACCTGGTTGACGGCCTCCAGGTCGACCGGACGATGGCTCTGCACCGCCACACTGAAGCTATCGCCGAAAAACACCGGGACTTGAACGCAGGTCACGGAAATCTTCAACGCGGGCAGGCCCAGCAGCACACGCAGCTCGCTGACCAAGCGTCGCTCCAGCGGCGCATGGCCCTGCTCGTCGGTGGCACCGACCTGCGCCAACAGGTTGAACGCCACTTGGCGGTCGAAGAAGCGCGGCTCCAGGGGCCGGGCGTTAAGCAGCTCAGCGGTCTGACGCGCCAGCTCGTTGACCGCTTCGCGGCCCTGGGCCGACACCGCCAACGAGGCCATCACCTGCACGCGCTCGATGTCCAGCAGACCCTTCAAGGGTGCCAAGGCCACGGCCAGGGCCACCGCGGCGCTGCTGGGGCTTGCCACGCGGGCGGGCCAGGCCAGGCCAGCGATCCGCTCGGGGTTGGCTTCGGGGACCACCGCCAGGGCGTCGTCAAGACCGCCCGACAGGTCGATGACCGTGCACCCCGCCTGTTGCGCCTTGGCCGCGAAACTGCGGCTGACCGCAGGCCCAGCGGCGAAGAAGGCCAGCTTGGCCTGGCTGAAGTCGAAACTGTCGACTTCGCGCACGCGCACCTTCTTACCGGCGAACATCACGCTACTGCCCGCCGACTCCATGCTGGCCAGCAAGTGCAGGGTGGCGACCGGGAAGTCCAGTTCTTCGAGGATCTGCACGAGGGTTTCACCGACGCTGCCGGTGGCGCCGATGACGGCGATGTCTAGGGGGTGGGTCATGGGGTGAGTCCTCTGCGGGTACGGCGGGAGCGGCACTTTACTTGGATTGTGGGTTGGGGCATACCCGTTGGGGTTGCGTTGTGATTACCGCCCCTACAGGGGCACCGTTGATTTTGAGAGCGGCGACGAACCTATACCCCGCGACAGGGCCGGCACAAACAAAAAACCCGCGCCGGTGAGGACGCGGGTTTTCGGGCACTGCGAGGCGATCAACGCTCCAGCAGGATCCGCAGCATGCGGCGCAGCGGCTCGGCGGCGCCCCACAGCAGTTGGTCGCCGACCGTGAAGGCGCCCAGGTACTGGGAACCCATGTTCAGCTTGCGCAGACGGCCAACCGGGATGTTCAGCGTGCCGGTGACCTTGGTCGGGGTCAGCTCCTGCATGCTGATCTCGCGCTGGTTAGGCACCAGTTTCACCCACGGGTTGTGCTGGCTGATCATGCCTTCGATGTCGGCCAGCGGCACATCCTTGTTCAGCTTGATGGTCAGCGCCTGGCTGTGGCAACGCATGGCGCCGATGCGCACGCAGATGCCATCGACCGGGATCGGGCTCTTGAAGCGGCCGAGAATCTTGTTGGTCTCGGCCTGGGCCTTCCATTCCTCACGGCTTTGGCCGTTCGGCAGTTCCTTGTCGATCCACGGGATCAGGCTGCCGGCCAGCGGCACACCAAAGTTCTCGGTTGGGAAGGCTTCGCCCCGCATGGTCTCGGCGACTTTGCGGTCGATGTCGAGGATCGCGCTCGCCGGGTTGGCCAGCTCGTCAGCCACCGCCGCGTGGATGCCGCCCATCTGCTTGATCAGTTCACGCATGTTCTGCGCGCCAGCGCCAGAGGCCGCCTGGTAGGTCATGGCGCTCATCCACTCGACCAGGCCAGCTTCGAACAAGCCGCCCAGGCCCATCAGCATCAGGCTGACGGTGCAGTTGCCGCCGATGTAGTTCTTGGTGCCCGCGTCCAACTGCTGGTCGATGACCTTGCGGTTGACCGGGTCGAGGATGATCACCGCGTCATCCTGCATGCGCAGGGACGAGGCGGCGTCGATCCAGTACCCCTGCCAGCCGGCTTCGCGCAGCTTGGGGAAGACCTCGTTGGTGTAGTCGCCGCCCTGGCAGGTCAGGATCACGTCGAGGGTCTTGAGCTCTTCAATCGAATAAGCGTCCTTGAGCGGAGCAATATCCTTGCCCACGTTCGGGCCCTGGCCACCCACATTGGAGGTGGTGAAGAACACCGGTTCGATGAGGTCGAAATCCTGCTCCTCCAGCATCCGCTGCATGAGCACGGAACCGACCATACCGCGCCAACCGATCAGACCTACACGTTTCATCGCAACTACACCTTTGCTAAAAGTGGGCCGCCATCGAAGGGGAACGACGGCGGGCCAGAGAGATTACAGATTCCGCAGCGCTGCGACTACTGCGTCGCCCATTTCCTGCGTACCCACCTTGCTGCAACCGTCCGACCAGATGTCGCCGGTACGCAGGCCCTGGTCCAGCACCAGGCTGACAGCCTTCTCGATCGCGTCGGCCGCGACCTGCTGGTTGAAGCTGTAACGCAGCATCATCGACACCGAGAGGATGGTCGCCAGCGGGTTGGCGATGCCCTTGCCGGCGATGTCCGGCGCCGAGCCGTGGCAGGGTTCGTACATACCCTTGTTGTCGGCATCCAGGGAGGCCGAAGGCAGCATGCCGATGGAACCGGTCAGCATGGAAGCTTCATCCGACAGGATGTCGCCGAACATGTTGTCGGTAACCACCACGTCGAACTGCTTGGGCGCACGCACCAACTGCATGGCGGCGTTGTCGACGTACATGTGGCTCAGCTCAACGTCCGGGTAGTCCTTGGCGACTTCCTCGACCACTTCGCGCCACAGCTGGCTGGAAGCCAGGACGTTGGCCTTGTCCACCGAGCACAGTTTCTTGCCGCGCACGCGGGCCATGTCGAAACCGACACGGGCGATGCGGCGCACTTCACTTTCGCTGTATGGCAGGGTGTCGTAGGCCTGGCGCTCGCCACCTTCCAGTTCACGCTGGCCGCGGGGCGCGCCGAAGTAGATGCCGCCGGTCAGCTCACGAACGATGAGGATATCCAGGCCGGAGACGATCTCGGGCTTGAGCGACGAAGCATCAGCCAGTTGCGGGTAGAGGATCGCCGGGCGCAGGTTGGCGAACAGGCCCAGTTGCGAACGGATCTTCAGCAAGCCGCGCTCCGGGCGGATGTCACGCTCGATCTTGTCCCATTTCGGGCCACCGACCGCACCGAGCAGCACGGCATCGGCCTTGCGCGCGCGTTCCAGGGTCTCGTCGGCCAGCGGCACGCCGTGCTGGTCGATGGCCGCGCCACCGATCACGTCGTGGGCCAAGGTGAAACCAAGCTGGAACTTGTCGTTGGCCAGCTCCAGGACCTTCACCGCCTCGGCCATGATTTCCGGGCCAATGCCATCACCTGGAAGAATCAGAATCTGCTTGCTCATGCTTTCCTCTATCCATTCAAGCGGCGCGGCCCAACTGGTCGCGCCGAAAATAACTAGCGTTCGGCCCAGAGCACCAGGACATCGGTGCTGAACGAGCCGTCGGCTTCGATCTGGTAATACTGCCGCACTTCCTCGCCCATCGCCTGCTGCAATTGGCGAATGGCCACCCGCAGCGGCTCCGGCGTGCGCATGCGCTCGACCCACGACTGCCACTCCAGGCGCAGGCGCTGGCGGCTGTGGCTACGCACGTGCAGGCCGGCCTCGCTGACATGGCGCTGCCATTCGGCAACGGAGTAGTCGCGCACGTGGCTGGTGTCGCGCAGCACCTCGACGCTTTGCAGGTAGGTGTCGAGCAGTGGGCTGCCGGGGGACATGACGTCGACGAACGCCGCCACCCCGCCCGGCTTCAGCACCCGGCGCACTTCGCGCAGGGCCAGGCCCAGGTCGCTCCAGTGGTGTGCCGAATAGCGGCTGAAGACGAAGTCGAAGCTGGCGTCGGCGAACGGCAGGCGCTCGGCGGCGCCTCGTTCGGTGGCAATGTTGCCCAGGCCACGCTCGGTGGCTGCCGCGGCGACCACCTCGAGCATCGATTGCGACAGGTCGTAGGCGACCACCTCGGCAACCAGCGGGGCGACATGGAAACTGACATGGCCGGCACCGCAGCCCAGGTCCAGCACGCGGGCTTCGCCGTGCCCGGCGAGTTCGGCCTGCAGCAGGGCGAATTCGCGGCCCTGCGCGTGCACGGCACTGCTCAGGTAGGCATTGGCCTGTTCGCCGAACTGGCGCTGGACCACATCGGTGTGGGCGGTGTTGGTCATGCGGGTTTCCTTGAGTCCTTCACTGGGTTTACCGGCCGTACCGCGGGGCGAGCCCGCGGCTACAGCGACGGTGTTAACCGTCATGCCACTCAGGCATCGCGGAACAGCCATGGCTGGCTGGCGCGGTGCTTGCCTTCGAAGGCCTTGATCGCATCGGCGTCCTGCAGGGTCAGGCCGATATCGTCCAGCCCATTGAGCAGGCAGTGCTTGCGGAAGGCGTCGATCTCGAAGTGCAGCACCTTGCCATCCGGGCGGGTCACCGCCTGCGCCTGCAGGTCGATGGTCAGCTGGTAGCCCGGGTTGGCCTCGACCTGCTTGAACAGCTCATCGACTTCTTCATCGCTGAGGATGATCGGCAGCAAACCGTTCTTGAAGCTGTTGTTGAAGAAGATGTCGGCAAAGCTCGGCGCGATGACACTGCGGAAGCCGTACTCGTCCAGGGCCCAGGGGGCGTGCTCGCGGCTCGAGCCACAGCCGAAGTTCTCGCGCGCCAACAATACGCTGGCACCCTGGTAGCGTGCGTGGTTGAGCACGAACTCCTGGTTCAGCGGGCGCTTGCTGTTGTCCTGGTAGGGCTGACCGACATCCAGGTAGCGCCACTCGTCGAACAGGTTCGGACCGAAGCCGGTGCGCTTGATCGACTTGAGAAACTGCTTGGGGATGATCTGGTCGGTGTCGACGTTGGCGCGATCCAATGGCGCGACCAGGCCGGTATGCTGGGTGAAGGCTTTCATGCTGCGCTCCCTTGGATCAACTCGCGGACATCGATGAAGTGGCCGGTAACCGCCGCAGCGGCGGCCATGGCCGGGCTGACCAGGTGGGTACGACCACCGGCGCCCTGGCGGCCCTCGAAGTTGCGGTTGGAGGTGGACGCGCAGTGCTCACCGCTCTCCAGGCGGTCCGGGTTCATCGCCAGGCACATGGAGCAACCCGGTTCACGCCACTCGAAACCGGCTTCCAGGAAGATCTTGTCCAGGCCTTCGCGCTCGGCCTGGGCCTTGACCAGGCCCGAACCCGGCACCACCAGCGCCTGCTTGACGTTGGCGGCGACCTTGCGACCCTTGGCGATCTCGGCGGCGGCGCGCAGGTCTTCGATGCGCGAGTTGGTGCACGAACCGATGAACACGCGGTCGAGCTTGATGTCGGTGATCGCCTGGTTGGCGGTCAGGCCCATGTACTTGAGGGCGCGCTCGATGGAGCCACGCTTGATCAGGTCGGCCTCGGCGGCCGGGTCCGGCACGCGCTGATCGACCGCGAGGACCATTTCCGGGGAGGTGCCCCAGCTGACCTGCGGCTTGATCTGCGCGGCATCCAGCTCGACCACGGTGTCGAACACCGCGTCCGCGTCGGACACCAGGCCCTGCCAAGCCTCGACCGCCAGCGGCCACTGCTCGCCCTTCGGTGCGTAGGGGCGGCCTTCGACATAGGCGACGGTGGTGGCGTCGACCGCCACCAGGCCAACGCGGGCACCAGCCTCGATGGACATGTTGCAGATGGTCATGCGGCCTTCCATCGACAGTTCACGGATGGCGCTGCCCGCAAACTCCATGGCGTGGCCGTTGCCACCGGCGGTGCCGATCTTGCCGATCACGGCCAGGACGATGTCCTTGGCGGTGACGCCGGCCGGCAGTTGGCCTTCGACGCGCACCAGCATGTTCTTCATCTTCTTGGCCACCAGGCACTGGGTGGCGAGCACGTGCTCGACTTCGGACGTGCCGATGCCATGGGCCAGCGCGCCGAAGGCGCCATGGGTGGAGGTGTGCGAGTCGCCGCAGACCACGGTCATGCCCGGCAGGGTGGCGCCCTGCTCGGGGCTGATGACGTGGACGATGCCCTGGCGCTCGTCGTTCATCTTGAATTCGACGATGCCATATTCGTCACAGTTCTCGTCGAGGGTCTGCACCTGCAGGCGCGACACCTGGTCGACGATGGCCTCGATGCCGCCCTTGCGCTCCGGCGTGGTCGGCACGTTGTGGTCGGGCGTGGCGATGTTGGCATCGATGCGCCATGGCTGGCGGTTGGCCAGGCGAAGGCCCTCGAAGGCCTGCGGCGAGGTCACTTCGTGGATGATGTGGCGGTCGATGTAGATCAGGGAAGAGCCGTCGTCGCGGCGCTTGACCTCATGCGCATCCCAGAGTTTGTCGTAGAGCGTTTTGCCAGCCATCAGACTGTTCCTCATCAGCGTCTTTCTATGCCAATAACCCCTTGGCTTGTACGGGCGATGCTAGGGCGTTAGATTGAATAACTCAAATTCATAATTTTCATGCTTTGAATAACCAATAGGAATCGAGCCCCTTGGACCTGGCCAACCTCAGCGCCTTCATCGCGATTGCCGAAACCGGCAGCTTCTCCGGCGCTGGCGAACGCCTGCACCTGACCCAACCGGCCATCAGCAAGCGCATCGCCGGGCTCGAGCAGCAACTCGACGTGCGCTTGTTCGATCGCTTGGGGCGCGAGGTGACCCTGACCGAAGCCGGGCGCGCACTGTTGCCACGGGCATACCAGATTCTCAATGTGCTGGAGGATACCCGACGCGCACTGACCAATCTGACTGGCGAGGTGACAGGTCGCTTGACCCTGGCCACCAGCCACCACATTGGCCTGCACCGTCTGCCCCCGTTATTACGGGCGTTCACCCGTCAGTACCCTGCCGTGGCGCTGGATATTCAGTTCCTCGACTCAGAAGCGGCCTACGATGAAATTCTCCATGGTCGAGCGGAAATTGCCGTGATTACCCTGGCCCCTGAGCCGCACCACCTCATTCGGGCGATCCCGGTGTGGGACGACGCCCTGGACTTCGTGGCCGCACCGGAACACCCGCTGGCGCGTGATAGCGAGGTCAACCTGGCCGACGTGGCGCGCCACCCGGCGGTGTTCCCCGGTGGCAACACCTTCACCCACCACATCGTCCAGCGCCTGTTCGAGAGCCAGGGCCTGACGCCGAACATCGCCATGAGCACCAACTACCTGGAGACCATCAAGATGATGGTCTCCATCGGCCTGGCGTGGAGTGTGCTGCCACGTACTATGCTCGATGAACAGGTTGCACCCATCGCCTTGCCCGGCATACAGCTGTCGCGCCAGCTAGGCTACATTCTGCATACGGAACGAACGCTATCGAACGCGGCAAGGGCCTTCATGGCATTGCTCGACAGCCACGCAGGGTCCGTTTAACCGGTCGTCAGCACGGCATATCTCTATTCAAGGACGCTTCATCCGCCAAAGGTCTGGTACCGATGCCCAAATCAGCAAACCGCTTTCCGCGCCTGCCGCGTATTCCTGCGGTCGATCCCCAGGAGTCGGAGCAGGCCTGGCAGAACGCCCCGCAGTTGCTGGCCGCGCTCAACGGCGCGCGCCTGGGCGCGTGGTTGTGGGACATCGAAACTGGTCGCGTCAGCTGGTCACGCGGCACCCAGGCGCTGTTCGGCTTCGACCCCCAGCGCCCACTGCCCGCCGACATCGATTACCTCGATTTGCTGCCCGAGGAGGACCGCGCCCGCACTCGCCAACTGTTCCAGGCCGTAGTGAGTGGCGAACCCGTGGAACAGGCCATGCGCCATCGCATCCGCTGGCCAGACGGCAGTCTGCACTGGCTGGAGATCAACGGCAGCCTGACCCACGACCGTCATGGCCGCCCCCAGATGATCGGGGTGATCCGCGAAATCACTCGCCAGCGTGAGCGCGAAACCGCGCTGATCAACTCCGAGAAACGTTTCGCCACCCTCTTCCACCTCAGCCCCAATGCCATTCTGCTGACCCGCCGCCACGACGGCCTGATCTTCGAGGTCAACCAGCACTTCGAGGACATGTTCGGCTGGCCCGGCAGCCAGGTGGTGGGCAAGACCAGCGTGGAACTGGGCCTGTGGGTCAACCCCGAGCAGCGCCATCAAGTACTGGAGGCGACTACCGGCAACAGCGGCCCACTGATCATGGAAGTGCAGTTCCGTGCCAGCACCGGCAAGGTCCATGACGGCATCCTCTGCACCCAGGGTATCGAGCTGGAGGGCATCACCTACCTGATCAGCACCTTCGTCGACACCACCGAGCGCAAGCGTGCCGAACAAGCGCTCAAGGACAGCCAGGAGCGCCTCGACCTGGCCCTGGACTCGGCGCAGCTGGGTACCTGGGATTGGCACATCCCCAGCGGCATGCTCTACGGCTCGGCCCGCGCCGCGCAATTGCACGGCCTGGACCCGGTGCCGTTCCACGAATCCTTCGAGGCGTTCTTCGAGGGCGTGCCGGAGCAGGAACGCAGCGTGATGCGCCAGGCCTACCGCAGCTTGCGCGAAGGCCCGGCGGGCAATTACCAGATCACCTACCGCATCCAGCTGGATAACGGCGCCTCGCGCTATATCGAAAGCCGCGCGCGGTTGTACCGTGACGACCAGGGCAACCCACTGCGCATGGCCGGCACGCTGCTGGACATCACCGACCAGGTCGAGCGCGAACAGCGCCTGACCGCCTCGGAAGAGAAGTTTGCCAGCCTGTTCCAGGTCAGCCCCGATCCGATCTGCGTCACCCGCCAGGACAACGGCCAGTTCATCGAGGTCAACCCGGCCTTTACTCAGACCTTCGGCTGGAACGCCGACCAGGTGATCGGCCGCACCGCCGAGCAGATCGGCTTGTGGGCCGAGTCCTCAGACCGCGCCCTGCGCATCGAACGCGTGATCCGCGAGCAGGCCTTGAGCAACGTGGCGGTGGTGGTCAACCATCGCAATGGCACCCCCTTGACGTGCGTGATCTCCAGCCGCCTGATCAGTGTCGACAACCAGCCCTGCAGCGTCACCACCCTGCGCGACATCACCCAGCAGCAGCGCGCCGAGGCGGCGCTCAAGGCCAGCGAGGAGAAGTTCGCCAAGGCCTTCCATTCCAGCCCCGACGCCATCACCATCACCGAACGCCAGACCGGCCGCTACCTGGAGGTCAACGACGGGTTCTGCCGCCTGACCGGCTACAGTGCTGCCGAGGTAGTCGGGCACAGCGTCTTCGAGATCGGCATCTGGGCCGACGACAAGCAGCGCAGCGCCCTGCTCACCGAGCTCAAGGAGCGTGGACGGGTGCACCACCGGGAGATGCTCGGGCGCAACAAGCGCGGCGACATCCTCACCGTCGAGGTGTCGGTGGAGCCAATCAGCCTCAACGAGACCGACTGCCTGCTGCTCACCGCCCGCGACGTCAGCCAACTGAAGAACGCCCAGGCGCAGATCCGCCACCTGGCCTACCACGACCCGCTGACAAACCTGCCCAACCGCGCACTGTTGATGGACCGCCTGAGCCAGCAGATCGCCCTGCTCAAACGCCATAACCTGCGCGGCGCATTGCTGTTCCTCGACCTGGACCATTTCAAGCACATCAACGACTCGCTCGGTCACCCGGTGGGCGACACGGTGCTGAAGATCATCACCGCGCGCCTGGAGGCCAGCGTGCGCCTGGAAGACACCGTGGCGCGCCTGGGGGGCGACGAGTTCGTGGTGCTGCTCAGCGGCCTGGAGGGCAGCCGCGAAGAGGTCGAGGGCAAAGTCCGCGAGTTGGCCGACACCCTGCGCGAACTGCTGGCAGAGCCGATGTCGCTGGATGGCCAGCGCCTGCAAGTGACGCCGAGTATCGGCGTAGCGCTGATTCCCGACCATGGCGCCACCCCCGCCGACCTGCTCAAGCGCGCCGACATCGCCCTGTACCGGGCCAAGGACTCCGGGCGCAACACCACGCAACTGTTCCACACCACCATGCAAAAGGCCGCCAGTGAGCGCTTGCGCATGGAAAACGACCTGCGCCTGGCCCTGGCCCGGGGCGAGTTGGCCCTGCACTTCCAGCCCCAGGTCGATGCCCGCGACAACCGCATCGTCGGCGCCGAGGTGCTGCTGCGCTGGCACCACCCGCAACTGGGTCAGCAACCGCCCTCGCAATTCATCCAAGTGCTGGAGGAAAGTGGCTTGATCCTCGAAGTTGGTAGCTGGATCCTCGACGAAGCCTGCGACGCCTGCGCGCGCATGCTGGAGGACGGGCTGATATGCGCCGACGAGTTCAGCCTGTGCGTGAATATCAGCCCCCGGCAGTTCCGGCAGAACGACTTCGTCGAGCGGGTGCTTCGCAGCCTTGACGACTACCGCCTGCCACGGCGCATGCTCAAGCTGGAAATTACCGAAGGCATCGTCATCCAGAACCTGGAAGACACCATCAGCAAGATGCGCGAACTCAAGCGATACGGCGTGAGCTTCGCCATGGACGACTTCGGCACGGGCTATTCGTCGCTGACCTACCTCAAGCGCCTGCCGGTGGATGCGCTGAAGATCGACCAGACCTTCGTGCGCGACGCGCCGGTGGACCCGAACGATGCCGAGATCGTCCGCGCCATCGTGGCCATGGCGCGCAGCCTGGAGCTGGCGGTAATCGCCGAAGGGGTCGAGCTGACCGAACAGCTGGAGTTTCTCGAACGACTGGGGTGCCACCTGTACCAAGGGTACCTGCACAGCCGACCGCTGCCGTTGCCGGAGTTTCGCCAGATGCTGCTGGAGGCGCCAGCGGATTATTGAAGCCGCCGCGGTGTCCTGCAAACGCAGAAAGGGCACCCGCAGGTGCCCTTTCTCATACCGCCAGGGTCAGTTCAGCGCTGGCTTGTCGCCGTTGATCGGGATGCGCTTGGCCTTGGCTTCTTCCGGCACGACGCGCAACAGGTCAATGCTCAGCAGGCCATTGGCCAGGCCTGCGGCCTTGACCTCGATGTGGTCGGCCAGGCGGAACGACAGCTTGAACGCGCGCTGGGCAATGCCCTGGTGCAGGTAGGTGACGCCGCCTGCGGCGCTAGTGTCGCGTTTGCCGCCGGTAACGGTCAGGACACCCTTCTCGACTTGAAGGTCCAGGTCCTGCTCCTGGAAACCGGCTGCGGCTACCACGATGCGGTATTGGTCATCGCCATGCTTTTCCACGTTGTAGGGCGGGTAGCTGCTACCGGCCTCGTTACGGGCGGCGGATTCGAACAGGTCGTTGAAGCGGTCGAAGCCGACGGAATGGCGGAACAGAGGTGCGAGAGAGAAAGCGGTGGTCATGGTCATAAACTCCTGAGATTCAGCAAGTAAGTCACTACGCGACCCGACTTCGGCATCGCGTACTCAAGAGATAGGGGTGGGCAAAGCGGTTTCAAGGGGGGATGAAAAAATTTTTGGGTTGGCGCGGTGACTGGCCTCACCGCGGGTCAGGCGACACAGGCCTCGGGGACCACTCCCAGCAGCTCACTGATCCGCTGACACTCATCCACGCGCCGCAGCTCGGCGAACAATGCCACCGCCTCGGGGTAACTGCGCGTCAACATCGCCAGCCATTGCTTCATCCGCCCAGGCGCATAACGCGGCGACAGCTTGTCCTGGGCTTGGCGCCAGAATTCGCGCAACAGCGGCAACAGGTCATCCCAGCCCAGCGGCTGGTATTCACGCCCCTCACGGGCTGCGGCGATCTGCAGCGCCAGGTCGGGTCGCGACACCAGCCCCCGGCCCAGCATGATATCCCGCGCGCCACTGACCTCACGACAGCGCCGCCAGTCATCCACGGTCCAGATCTCGCCATTGGCGAACACCGGCACCTTGACCACCTCCTGCACCCGCGCCACCCACTCCCAATGCGCCGGTGGCTTGTAGCCCTCCACCTTGGTGCGGGCATGCACCACCAGGTGCTCGGCGCCACCTTCGGCCAGGGCCATGGCGCACTCCAGGGCACCGTCTGGGCTGTCGAAGCCCAGACGCATCTTGGCGGTCACCGGAATCTGCGCCGGCACTGCGCGACGCACCTCGCGCACGATGGCGTGCAGCAGCTCCGGCTCCTTGAGCAGCACCGCGCCGCCACGGGACTTGTTCACTGTCTTGGCTGGGCAGCCGAAGTTCAAGTCGATCACCGGCGCGCCCAGTTCGCAGGCGAGCACGGCGTTTTCCGCCAGGCACACGGGATCGGAGCCCAGCAACTGCACGCGCATCGGCACCCCGGCCGCGGTCCGCGCCCCCTGGCGCAACTCCGGCGCCAGCTTGTCGAACTGCGACGCCGGCAACAGCCGGTCACACACGCGGATGAACTCGGTGACGCACCAGTCGATGCCGCCCACCCGGGTAAGGACGTCGCGCAGGATGTTGTCGACCAGCCCCTCCATCGGGGCCAGGGCAATTTGCATTTCAGGGTCTCGGAGGAAAAAGGCGGCAGTCTAGCAAAAATCCCTGACCACTCAGGTACCGATCAGCGCCGGACCGTAGCCGTCGAGGAACTCCACCGGCATACGCCTGGGCTTGCCACTGGACAGCTCGATACAGGCGAAGGTGGTCTGCGCGCGCAGCAGGGTCACGCCGTCGCGCGGGCGCTTCAATTGGAAGCGACGGGTCATGCGCAGGCGCTGGTCCCAATCGATGATCCAGGTCGCCAGTTGCAACTCGTCATCCTCGTAGGCGGCGGCGAGGTAGTCGATCTCGTGGCGCACCACGGCCATCGCCCGGTCCAGGCGCCGGTATTCGGCCAGGTCCAGCCCCAGGCGCTGGGAGTGGCGCCAGGCACAGCGCTCCAGCCAAGTGACGTAGACGGCGTTGTTGGCGTGGCCGAGGCCGTCGATGTCTTCCGTGCCGACACGCAGGTCGACGATGAATGGCGATGCCAGGTCCCAGCTCATGCCCGCTCCCGTTGTCTGTGATCGGGCAGAGTGTAACGGATACTCAGGCGCTTTGCCGCGCCGGTTGTGCCGTGCGCGCCAGCAGTTCGAGCACCGCTTGGGTGACCTGCGGGTCGGCCAGCACGCGCTGGTGGCCACCCTCCTCCAGCAGCATCAGGCGGCTGTCGAACCAGGCCTTGTGGATGATCTGCGCCTCGCTGGCCGGCACCAGCGCATCGTCGCTGGCATGCACCACCAGCCCCGGCAGCTCCAACTGGTAGCCACTGACATCCAGGCGGGCGACCTGTACACCGACATCGCGCTCGACCTGACGAATGAACGCCGCTCGCGCCCTCGCCGGCATGCCCAGGCGCTTGGCAAAACCGCGCAGCACCCCCAGCAGTTGTGCAGGGGCGGCGATGCTGACTGCCGCCTCGGCGCGCAAGCCCCACTGCAGCGCCAGCATCACACTGGCCCCACCCATGGAGTGACCAATCACCGCACGCAACGGCGGCAGCTCGGCGGCGGCCTCCAGCAAGGCGCGGGCAAACAGCACTACGTGCGCCTGGTGGCCCGGGGATCGGCCATGAGCCGGCCCCTCCAGGGACACCACCGTATGGCCCGCCTGCACCAACGCCTCGATCAGTGCGGCGAACTGCGTCGGCCGCCCTTCCCAGCCGTGCATCAGCAACACGGTCGGGCCCTTGCCCCAGCGCAAGGCCGACAGGCCGAAGCGCAGGGTGATGCGCTCGGCCTTGGCCAGCAGCGGCAACTCCCAGGGCTTGGGTGGCAAGGTGCGCGGGGTCATGAAAGCACGGCGCATGCGGCCGGCGACATGTTCGGGGGCCAGGTGGCCGAGGGTGCCGTTAACGCCGCGAATCCAGCTCAGGGTAGTCATCGCCTTGCTCCAGGGTTCAGGTTGCTCAGAGCACCGCCGATTTGGCGGCGCGCAGGATCCGGTCGGACAGCTCGCAGTCACCAAGGGCACGAGCCACCGCCAGTCCACCGATCATCAGGGCCAGGTCGGCGAAGGCCTTGTCGATGTCCTCAGGACAATCGACCATCTGCGCGGTCATCAGCTCGATGTGCTCTGCCAGCACCTCGCGAAAAGCGGCGGGCAGGCGCTGCATCTCACTCAGGGAATTGGGGATCGGGCAGGCCTTCACCTGGGCATCGCGGTGCTTGCGCGAAAGGTAGAACGCCGCCACCAGGGCGCGCCGCCCCTCCCCGTCGAGGCCCGAGTCGACCTCGCAGAGCAAGGCGCGACGCTCGGCGAGCAACTGGCGAAAGGCCTCCAACATAAGCTCGTCCTTGCTCTCGAAATGGGCGTAGAACCCTCCCACCGTCAGCCCCGCTGCGGCCATCACCTGGCCCACGCTCGGATCGGCGGGCCCCTGCTGGATCAGCGCGCTACGGGCGGCTTCGAGAATGCGCTCGCGGGTCTTGCTCTTCTTGTCGCTCATGGCCAGCCCCTGAATATGATGGATGTAATATTATGCCTATAATATTTTATGGCAAGGACAATTTACTGCCACTGGTCGCAGGCGCTGGGAGAATGGGGAAGATAGAAAAACAAAAGGCCCATTCAATATGCGAATGAGCCTTTGAAGTCCCGCAAGACACGGGTAAAAGTGGCGTCCCCTAGGGGACTCGAACCCCTGTTACCGCCGTGAAAGGGCGGTGTCCTAGGCCACTAGACGAAGGGGACGTAACCCTCGTGCAGGTCCGTTTTCACGAACCCTGGCGATTGGTGGAGCTAAGCGGGATCGAACCGCTGACCTCCTGCATGCCATGCAGGCGCTCTCCCAGCTGAGCTATAGCCCCGTAACAAAACAAAAAGCTCATCCAACAGTCGAATGAGCCTTTCAAGCCCCGCAAAACGCGGGAAGAAGTGGCGTCCCCTAGGGGACTCGAACCCCTGTTACCGCCGTGAAAGGGCGGTGTCCTAGGCCACTAGACGAAGGGGACGTTGACCTTCGTGCCGGTCCGCTTTCACGAACCGCGGCAAAATTGGTGGAGCTAAGCGGGATCGAACCGCTGACCTCCTGCATGCCATGCAGGCGCTCTCCCAGCTGAGCTATAGCCCCGGATTTCTAGCCTCGCGGCCCAGCGACATCCTGAAACATCGCTTGTGTGATACTGGCGTCCCCTAGGGGACTCGAACCCCTGTTACCGCCGTGAAAGGGCGGTGTCCTAGGCCACTAGACGAAGGGGACGAACCTTCTTACCTTCAAGACCCGGCCGCTGGAGCTGGTCTTGCTTCACGGCTTTGCCCTGAAGCGGAATTTGGTGGAGCTAAGCGGGATCGAACCGCTGACCTCCTGCATGCCATGCAGGCGCTCTCCCAGCTGAGCTATAGCCCCACAATGTCGCTTTGAACTGAAGCGCTGGCTGGGTGCCTGGCGTTTCATTTTCGTTCATCGCTGTGGACGGGGCGCATATTAAAATCGGATTGCAGGGCTGTCAAACGAATTCGTGAAAAATTTCAAAATTTTTTTCACAGATAACAATCACTTACCGCCCTACCCCGGCCCTCTGGGCACTTTACCCTCGTCGGCGCGGGACTGCCCTGCGATTGCGTCGCTGAATTTACTGACGCCATCGCGGGGCAAGCCCGCTCCTACAAGGAATCGGGATGCTTTCAGGCAACCGTCGCCAGCAGCTTTTCCCATTCCTTGTTTTCTTTCTTCGACACGCCGCCGAGCAGTTCCAGGGCCTGGCGCAGGCGGAAGCGGGTCAGGTCGGGGCCGAGGATTTCCATGGCGTCGAGCACAGACACCGAACTGGCCTGGCCGGTGATGGCGGCGAACATCAGCGGCATGGCGTCACGCAGCTTCAGTTCCAGCGCCTCGACCACGGCCTGGATGCAGCCAGTGATGCGTTCTTTTTCCCACTGACGCAGGCTCTCGAGCTTCCACAAGATCAACTGCATCACTTGGCGCACCTGCTCAGGCGACAGTTTCTTGTGCTCGAACAGTTTGGCATCGAGCTTCAGGCCACCTTCGAAGAAGAACCCGCCCAGCGGGGCGATCTGGCTGAAGGTCTCGACCCGCCCCTGCACGTGCGGGGCAATCTTCATCATGTAGTCGCTGTTGAACGCCCACTTCTGCACGCGCGCAGCGAACTCTTCCACCGGCAAGTCGCGCAGCCACTGGCCGTTGAGCCACGACAGCTTCTCGATGTCGAAGATCGGGCCGCCCAGGGAGATACGCGACAGGTCGAAGTGCTCGACCATTTCGGCCAGGGAGAACTTCTCGCGCTCATCGGGCATCGACCAACCCATGCGGCCCAGGTAGTTGAGCATCGCCTCTGGGAGGAAGCCCATGCGCTCGTAGAAGGTCACCGAGGTCGGGTTCTTGCGCTTGGACAGCTTGCTCTTGTCCGGGTTGCGCAGCAGCGGCATGTAGCACAACTTCGGCTGCTCCCAGCCGAAGTACTCGTACAGCTTGATCAGCTTCGGTGCCGACGGCAGCCACTCTTCGCCGCGCAGCACGTGGGTGATGCCCATCAGGTGGTCGTCTACCACGTTGGCCAGGAAGTAGGTCGGCAGGCCGTCGTTCTTCATCAGGACCTGCATGTCCATGCGGTCCCATGGGATCTCGACGTCGCCACGCAGCATGTCCGGCACCACGCAGATGCCTTCGCTCGGCACCTTCATGCGGATCACGTGGGGCTCACCGGCGTCCAGGCGGCGCTGCACTTCCTCGGCGCTCATCTTCAGGGCACGGCCGTCGTAGCGCGGGGTTTCGCCACGAGCCATCTGCTCGGCGCGCATCTGCTCCAGCTCTTCGGCGGTGCAGAAGCAGTAGAAGGCGTGGCCTGCGTCGACCAGTTGCTTGGCGTACCGGGCGTAGATCTCGCCACGCTCACTCTGCCGGTACGGGCCGTGCGGGCCGCCGACGTCCGGACCTTCGTTCCATTCGATGCCGAGCCAGCGCAGGGCGTCGAAGATCTGCTGCTCCGACTCACGCGTGGAGCGCAGCTGGTCGGTATCTTCGATACGCAAGATGAACTCACCACCGTGCTGCTTGGCAAAGCAGTAGTTGAACAGGGCGATGTAGGCGGTACCGACATGGGGGTCGCCAGTGGGCGATGGCGCGATGCGCGTGCGAACGGTGGTCATGGACAGTCTCGGACGAAAGATGAAACAAAGGCGGGATGGTAGCAGGGAGCAGGCACCGGGCTCCAGCTATGGCGCGATCGTCACTTGTGACCCCGCGGGCTTGGGTTGTTAAATTTGCTTACACTTTTGGAACGATAGTCCTCATGCCTGCCCAACTCAAACGTCGCCTGCTGGTCTTTTTCACCTTGGTGGTGCTGGCCGCCCTCGGCTTTATGGCCCACTGGTACTTCAAGGGGCGCTTCTACGAAAGCACCGACAACGCCTACGTCCAAGGCGAGATCACACGCATCTCCAGCCAGTTGAGCGCGCGCATCGAGCAGGTCAACGTGGCGGACAACCAGCACGTGACCCAGGGCGAGCTGCTGGTGGGCCTGGAGGCCGCCGACTTCCAGCTGGCGGTCGAACGCGCACACGCGGCCCTGGCCACCCGTGAGGCCGAGCGGGTGCAGGCGCAGAGCCGTCTGACCCAACAGGCCAGCCTGATCGCCGCAGGCGCCGCGCAGGTCGCCGCCAACCAGGCCACCCTCGACCGCTCGCGCCTGGACCTGAACCGCGCCCAGGCCTTGCGCAAACCGGGCTTCGTTTCCGAAGAGCACGTCACCACCCTGTCAGCGGAAAACCACGTGGCCCGCTCCCAGGTCGACAAGGCCCAGGCCGACCTGCAAGGCCAGCGCCAGCAGGTCGACGCGCTGAATGCCGAGCTCAAGCGCCTCGACGCGCAGATCGCAAACGCTCGCGCCGAGCTGGCACAGGCCGAGCTGAACCTGAGCCGCTGCGAGATCCGCGCGCCGATCAGCGGCACCATCGGCCAACGCAGCGCACGCAACGGCCAGGTGGTGCAGGCCGGCGCCTACCTGCTATCGATCGTGCCCGACGAGGACATCTGGGTGCAGGCCAACTTCAAGGAAACCCAGATCGGCCGCATGCAACCCGGCCAGCGCGCCGAGCTGACCTTCGACAGCTACCCCGACACACCGATCGAAGGCCGCGTCGAAAGCCTGTTCGCCGCCTCCGGTGCGCAGTTCAGCCTGCTGCCGCCGGACAACGCCACCGGCAATTTCACCAAGGTCGTGCAACGCATTCCGATCAAGCTGACCTTCGCCGCCGACAACCCGCTGCATGGGCGCATCCGCCCGGGCATGTCGGTCACCGCCACGGTGGACTTGCGCGCGCAAGACGAACGCCACGATGGTCGGTGATCAACTGCTGCGCCCCACCACTGAGCCAACCCGACGGGACTGGATCGCGGTGATGAGCGTGATGCTCGGTGCGTTCATGGCGGTGCTGGACATCCAGATCACCAACTCCTCGCTCAAGGATATCCAGGGCGCGCTGTCGGCGACCCTGGAGGAAGGCTCATGGATCTCCACCTCCTACCTGGTGGCGGAAATCGTCATGATCCCGCTGACCGCCTGGCTGGTGCAGTTGCTCTCGGCACGACGCCTCGCGGTCTGGGTGTCGCTGGGGTTCCTGGCCTCATCGCTGCTGTGCTCGATGGCCTGGAACCTGGAAAGCATGATCGTCTTCCGCGCCCTGCAGGGCTTTACCGGAGGGGCGCTGATTCCATTGGCGTTTACCCTCACCTTGATCAAGCTGCCGGAGCACCACCGCGCCAAAGGCATGGCGATGTTCGCCATGACCGCCACGTTCGCCCCCTCCATCGGCCCGACCCTGGGCGGCTGGCTCACCGAACACTGGGGTTGGGAGTACATCTTCTACATCAATATCCCGCCAGGCCTGGTGATGATCGCCGGGCTGCTCTATGGGCTGGAGAAAAAGGACGCGCACTGGGAACTGCTGAAAAGCACCGACTATGCCGGCATCGTCACCCTGGGCTTGGGGCTGGGTTGCCTGCAGGTGTTTCTTGAAGAAGGGCATCGCAAGGATTGGCTGGAGTCGAGCCTGATCGTCGGCCTGGGCACCGTTGCCCTGCTCAGCCTGGTCACCTTCGTGATCCTGCAGCTTTCGCGACCGAACCCGCTGATCAACCTGCGCATCCTCGGCAACCGCAACTTCGGCCTGTCGAGCATCGCCAGCCTGGGAATGGGCGTCGGCTTGTATGGCTCGATCTACCTGCTGCCGCTGTACCTCGCGCAAATCCAGGGTTACAACGCCCTGCAGATCGGCGAGGTGATCATGTGGATGGGGATTCCGCAGCTATTCCTGATTCCGCTGGTGCCGCAGCTGATGAAAGTGATATCACCCAAAGCGCTGTGCGCATTGGGCTTCTGCCTGTTCGGGGTCGCCAGCTTCGGCTCTGGGGTGCTCAACCCGGACTTCGCCGGGCCTCAGTTCAACCATATCCAGATCATTCGCGCGCTGGGGCAGCCGATGATCATGGTGACGATCTCGTTGATCGCCACGGCTTATATACAGCCGCAGGATGCTGGGTCGGCATCCAGCTTGTTCAATATCCTGCGCAACCTGGGCGGGGCCATCGGCATTGCCTTGCTGGCGACACTGCTGGATGCGCGCACCAAGGTGTATTTCGAGTACCTGCGGGAGGCGGTGGTGCCGAGCAACCCCCAGGTCGCCGAACGCCTGGCGCAGTTGGCCGAGCGCTTGGGTAGCGACAGCGCCGCGCTGGGGCGACTCAGTGAAATCACGCACCAGCAGGCGCTGATAATGGCCTACAACGATGCCTTCCATTTCGTTGGGTTGGGGTTGGCGATCAGTATGCTGGCGGTGTTGATGACGCGGACGTTGCCGCAGGGGTTGAAGGCGGGGGAAGCTCATTAAGGGTGGATTTGTGTTGTCTGAGCCGACCCTGTCGCGGGACAAGCCCGCACCTACAAGTACGGTGCTGTTTTTTGTAGGAGCGGGCTTGCCCCGCGATAGGGCCGGCACAGACGACAACATCAACTGGCGATCAGACGCTCACGCAACTGGCCAATTTCGTCACGCAACTGCGCTGCGGCCTCGAACTCCAGGTCGCGGGCGAACTGGAACATCTTCTCTTCCAGCAACTTGATGCGCTTGGTGATTTCCCCCGGTGTCTGCAGCTCGGCCTCGTATCGTGCGGCCTCTTCGGCCGCCTTGGCCATACCCTTGCGCTTCTTGCTGCGCCCCCCCGGGACACTGGCGCCTTCCATGATGTCAGTGATGTCCTTGACCACCCCCTTGGGCACGATGCCATTGGCCTCGTTGAACGCCACCTGCTTGGCCCGGCGCCGTTCGGTCTCGTCGATCGCCCGCTGCATCGAGCCGGTAACCTGGTCGGCGTAAAGGATCGCCTTGCCATTGAGGTTGCGCGCGGCACGGCCGATAGTCTGGATCAGCGAACGCTCGGAGCGCAGGAAGCCCTCTTTGTCGGCATCGAGGATCGCCACCAGCGACACCTCGGGCATGTCCAGGCCCTCGCGCAGCAGGTTGATACCCACCAACACGTCGAAGGTGCCCAGGCGCAAATCGCGGATGATTTCCACCCGCTCCACGGTATCGATGTCCGAGTGCAGGTAGCGCACCCGCACGTCGTGGTCGGCCAGGTAGTCGGTGAGATCCTCGGCCATGCGCTTGGTCAGGGTGGTGGCCAGCACCCGCTCACCGGCGGCAACGCGCTTGCCGATCTCCGACAGCAGGTCGTCGACCTGGGTCAGCGCCGGACGCACCTCCACCTGCGGGTCGACCAGGCCCGTCGGACGCACCACCTGTTCGACCACGCGGCCGGCGTGCTCGCCTTCATAGGGGCCAGGTGTCGCCGAGACGAAGATGGTCTGCGGGCTGACCGACTCCCACTCGTCGAAGCGCATGGGCCGGTTGTCCAACGCCGAAGGCAGGCGGAAGCCGTATTCCACCAGGGTTTCCTTGCGTGAGCGGTCGCCCTTGTACATGGCCCCGACCTGCGGAACGCTGACGTGGGACTCGTCGATCACCAGCAGCGCGTCGTCCGGCAGGTAGTCGTACAGGGTGGGCGGCGGCGCACCGGCCGGGCGCCCGGAGAGGTAGCGCGAGTAGTTCTCGATGCCATTGCAGTAGCCCAGCTCGAGGATCATCTCCAGGTCGAAACGGGTGCGCTGCTCCAGGCGCTGGGCCTCGACCAGCTTATTGGCCTTGTTGAGGTACTCCAGGCGCTGGGCAAGTTCCTCCTTGATGCCGTCCACCGCGTCGAGCAGGGTCTCGCGCGGGGTCACGTAGTGGCTCTTGGGGTAGAAGGTGAAGCGCGGCAGCTTGCGGATCACCTCGCCGGTCAGCGGGTCGAAGGCGGCGATGTTCTCCACCTCGTCGTCGAACAGCTCGATGCGGATGGCCTCGAGGTCCGATTCGGCGGGAAAGATGTCGATCACGTCGCCACGCACGCGGAAGGTGGCACGGGCGAAGTCCATCTCGTTGCGGGTGTACTGCAGGTCGGCCAGGCGGCGCAGCAACGCACGCTGGTCGAGCTTGTCGCCGCGGTCGACGTGCAGGACCATCTTCAGGTAGGTCTCAGGGCTGCCCAGGCCGTAGATGCATGAAACGGTGGTGACGATGATCGCATCGCGCCGCTCCAGCAGCGCCTTGGTCGCCGACAGACGCATCTGCTCGATGTGGTCGTTGATCGAGGCGTCCTTCTCGATGAAGGTGTCCGACGAGGGCACGTAGGCCTCGGGCTGGTAGTAGTCGTAGTAGGAAACGAAATACTCCACCGCATTGTTCGGGAAGAACGCCTTGAACTCGCCATACAGCTGCGCGGCGAGGGTCTTGTTCGGCGCCAGCACCATGGTCGGGCGCTGCACCTGCTGGATGACGTTGGCGACACTGAAGGTCTTGCCAGAGCCGGTTACGCCCAGCAGCGTCTGGTGCGACAGCCCCGCCTCGATACCCTCGACCATCTGGCGAATGGCCTCGGGTTGGTCGCCGGCCGGCTGGAATCGGGTGACGAGCTGGAACTCGGACATGACGGACCTCGTTGTTGTCGCGGTAACTGTAAATTTAGCCAGTAGTCTATACCCAAATAACGCACACCGGGCGTAGCTTTCACGCCCGGTGTGCGAGTGCCTGTTGCAATGGACCTGGCAATTCGACCAATGGTCGAAAAATATTTGCGCAAACGACCTGAAAAGCTGCGCCAGACTGTCGCGGTGACCGATCGGTATCACTATACTGACTCCCCGTTTGCACCGCTTCAGTGCATTGGGCTGGAGCGTGCGCGTCCTATCACTCTCCTATCAGAGCCAAGGTAAAATGAGCCTGTTTTCCGCTGTCGAGCTGGCACCCCGCGACCCCATCCTGGGCCTCAACGAAGCATTCAACACCGATACCCGCACCGACAAGGTCAACCTGGGCGTGGGGGTGTACTGCAATGAGGAAGGCCGTATCCCGCTGCTGCGCGCGGTGATCGAAGCCGAGACCCAGCGTGCCGCCCAGCACGCCTCCCGCGGCTACCTGCCGATCGACGGTATCGGCGCCTACGACCAGGCCGTGCAGAAGCTGCTGTTCGGCGCCGAGTCGCCGCTGCTGGCCGCAGGCCGCGTGGTGACCGTGCAAGCGGTCGGTGGCACCGGTGCGCTGAAGATCGGCGCCGACTTCCTCAAGCGCCTGAGCCCGGGCGCCGTGGTGGCGATCAGCGACCCGAGCTGGGAAAACCACCGCGCGCTCTTCGAGACCGCTGGTTTCCCGGTGCACAACTACCGCTACTACGATGCCCCGAGCAACGACGTCAATCGCGCCGGCATGCTGGAAGACCTGAACAACCTGCCCTCCGGCTCGATCATCGTCCTGCACGCCTGCTGCCACAACCCGACCGGCGTCGACCTGAGCCTGGATGACTGGAAGAACGTCCTGGAAGTGGTCAAGGCCAAGGGCCACGTGCCGTTCCTCGACATGGCCTACCAGGGCTTTGGCGACGGCATCACCGAAGACGCCTTCGCCGTGCGCCTGTTCGCCGAGTCGGGCCTGGAGTTCTTCGTCTCCAGCTCGTTCTCCAAGTCGTTCTCGCTGTACGGCGAGCGGGTCGGCGCACTGTCGATCGTCACCGCATCCAAGGACGAGAGCACCCGCGTGCTGTCGCAGGTCAAGCGGGTGATCCGCACCACCTACTCCAACCCGCCGACCCACGGCGCCACCATCGTCGCCACCGTGCTCAACAACGCCGAGCTGCGCCAGATGTGGGAAACCGAACTGGGCGAGATGCGCAACCGTATCCACGGCATGCGCAAGCAGATGGTCGAGCTGTTGGCACAGTACGGCGCAAAACGTGACTTCAGCTTCGTTGGTCGCCAGCGCGGTATGTTCTCCTACTCGGGCCTGAGCGCCGAGCAAGTGGCGCGCCTGAAGGACCAGTTCGGCATCTATGCGCTGGACACCGGTCGTATCTGCGTCGCCGCGCTGAACCAGAGCAACATCCACGTGGTGACCAAGGCCATCGTCGAGGTGCTGTAACTGCTGCTGCGCCTGGGGGAAGCTTGACTTCCCCTTGGCAATCAGTAAGATACGCCCAGATTCCGCGATAGCTCAGTCGGTAGAGCAAATGACTGTTAATCATTGGGTCCCTGGTTCGAGTCCAGGTCGCGGAGCCAAACACTGAAAACCTCCAGATGCGCAAGCACTGGAGGTTTTTTCTTTTGCATGGCACGTCCTTGTTTTCCATTCGCCCTGATCTATCGTCTGGATGCGCATTCGCGCCTCAACGACAGGGAGTCAACATGGACACCGTTCAATCCATCCAGAATGCCCAACAGGCCGTGGAACTGGTCGCCAACCAGGCCATCGAGGCCAGCCTGCAAGGCACCTTCGCTGTCGGCGGCTGCATCGTCGAGAACGCCACCGGCAAGGTGCTCGCCGCCATGCACAACAACGTGCTGATGCCCTACCCCTACAGCACCGCTCAACCGCCCTTCCTGCCTCACGACCCGACCGCCCACGGCGAGCGCCAACTGGTGGACTGGTACTTCGCCAATCGTGAACGCCTGGCCCTGCCGACGCCAGACAAACTCACCGTGGTGACCACCCTCGACCCCTGCGCGATGTGCGCCGGCTCCTTGCTCACGGCGGGCTTCAACGTGGCGGTGAGCGCCATCGACACCTACGCCGGGATCAACTACAACAGCCAATTCGACTTCCCCACCCTGCCACCGGCCGTGCGCCAGAAAGCCCAGGCCAGCTGGGGCTACTACTCGGTCGCCGCGCCCATCAACCGTCCGTACCAGGGGGCGCGCAACGGGCCGGTGTATGCCGGCTGCGGGATTGATGCCGCAGCGTTCAGCCTGACAGGGTCTATCTTCGACGCCAGCGTCTCCAGCGTGCGCGACGCCAGCAACAACAGCGGCCTGCCGCCCAGCGAGCTGCGCAACCCGAACACCCTGCCGGCCGACAGCAAGGTACGCCAGGCGCTGACCAAGCTCAGCCCATGGAGCCTCAAGGTGAGCTGCGCCAACCCGCGCATGCCTGGCCAGGAACTGGCCCGCCCGCTGACCGAGACCGCCCGCCAGGCCGACAGCCTGAACGCGGTGGCGCTTCTCGACCCGTTTGGCAACCTGCTGGCGTGCCTAGGCGGCGTGGAGAAGCAGTCGCCGATCCGCACCGCATTCATGGAGACCACCCGTGGCTATGCCGAGTTGCGCTGGAAGCTGATGAACGACAACGACCCACAGGTGCGAGCCCAGGCCCAGCAGCACCTGACCCATCCCAAATACGGCACCTTCGTGTTCCTGTACGCCCCTGACCCAAATACCAGCCAGGCGGTGATGGCCTTCGGCGCGTATGGCTCGACGATGGAGGGTCCAGTGCCGCAGTCGTTCCCCTCGAACCTGCAGTACGTGCTACTGCCACCGGGCACAACGGCTCAAGCAGTGGCGCAGTTGGCGCAGAACCTACCGCCGTTCTACACCCAAAGCGTCCAGGTAGCGCCTAGCCAGGTGCTTGATAGCGCGCTGATCAGCGCGGCGCAGCGCGAGCTGTGACAGGTGGCCGTGCCCCGCCATTCGCGGCGGGGCCGGCATTCAGGGCTTCAGCGGCTCGGTCACCGGGCGATTCTCATCCACCAGGCTCCAAACCAGCAGCTTGGCCGATTGGGTCTTGCTGGCATTACGCGACACACGGTGCACGGTGCCCGGGGCCTCGTACCAGTATTGGCCAGCCGTGAAGGTGTGCTCCTGCTCGTCGTTGAGCTTCGACACCACGGCACCTTCGAGCACGTAGGCCATCACCGCGCCGGGATGCTGGTGCGCGGGTGAGGACTGGCCGGGGGCATAGTTGACGGTGAGCATGACGACTTTCTTGCCAGGGGCGATGTCGGGATGTTTTTCCTGCAACACCTTGACCTGGTCGAGGGCTTGCTTCTCGCCATGGGCCCAGGCCGCTGCCTTGGTGGCGAGCAGGCCGACGGCCATGAGCAGGGAGAGGGACAGGTGGGAAATTTTCATCTCGAGCGTTCTCCTGGTGGGCTTCCAGCAGGGTAAAACGCGCGGGCGGGGAGCAAAACGGCCAATCTTTCGGAAAAGCAGGAGGCCTATGGTCGGATACGCACCCCGCGCCTACAGGGCGGCTCAGGCGTTCTTGCCGATGGGGTAGAACTGGCCATGACTCCAGACGCCCAGCCATTCCTCGCCATCCACCCGGTGTGGCACCGCCAGCTCGACCAACTGGTAGAAAACGTTGCGATGCACCAGCGCCTCGAGGTTGCCGCGCATCAGCACATAGGGTGAAGGCTCCTGGGTCGCGGGGTCGGTCTCGACCCGCAGCGGGTGCTCGGGCCCGGCCTCGACCTGGTCCTCGACATTGCTGGTGAAGCGCAGCACCTGCTGCTCGCCGCTGCCCTCCACGTCCAGCGCCACTGCGACGAACGGCGCGTCATCGACGCGAATTCCGACCTTCTCCACTGGCGTGACCAGGAAATAGTCGTCGCCATCACGGCGAATGATGGTGGAGAACAGCCGCACCATCGGCTTGCGCCCGATCGGCGTGCCCAGGTAGTACCAGGTGCCGTCGCGCGCGATGCGCATGTCGATGTCGCCGCAGAAAGCCGGGTTCCACAGGTGCACCGGTGGCAGGCCCTTCTCCTTCGGAATCTGCGCCAGAAGATCGTTGGCCTTGCCCGAACCCGTCATCACCCTCTCCTCAACGACTCATGCCCAACAGGCTACGAGCGTACTCGCGCATGGGTGCGGCGAGCAAATCCTGCGGCGTATTGTCGTGGAACGTCAACAAACCGCCGCGGCTCTTGATACGCGCGGTATCGATCAGGTAGCGGGTGCTGGTCTCGATGAGCATCATCTGCACCACACCGGAGTCCCAGCCCAGGCGGTCGACCGCCTGTTCGTCGTACCACTCGTCGCCATTACCGATGCGATCGTCGGTGCGCGCGAAGCGGGTGTACAGCACGTAGTGGGCGCCTACCGCACGGGCCTGCGCCAGCGCATCCTCTAGGCCCAGTGGGGCCTGGGCCCGGCGCACCAGGGGGAAGTATTCGACGAAGCCCTTGAAGGCCTCCTCGGCCACCACGTTCTGGCGCGGCACCGGGCCCTTGCCCGGCGGCACGAAGGCACCCTGGCCGATGAAGATGAACGAGTCCGGTTGCAGGCGTACCGAAAGGGTGCGAGTGGTATCGCTGTGATCGAGCAGACCGGCGTCGCTCATGTGGTAGCGGACACCCTCGCCCATATCGCTGACATTCATGCAGCCGCCCAGCACCATCAGCGCCAGCAGCAAGACCAGGCTACGCATCTTTCCTCCAGTGACCGGTGACGAAAAACCGGCGAATAGCCGCCAGATGCAGCTTTTGCGCCAGCTCAGCCGCCGATCACCTTCATCACCATCACGTCACCGGCGAAGGCCAGCTCCTGCTTATCGGAAAGGGCTTCTACAAGCAGGCGCTGCAAGGCCGGAAGCGCCTGGTGACGTGGTTTTTCCAGGAGGTCGCCGATGAAGTGCCGGTTGCTCGACGACAGGCAGCCGTGCAGCCAACCGGTGGACGACAGGCGCAGGCGCGAACAACTGCGGCAGAACGGCACGCTCTCGTTGGCGATGATGCCGAAATGGCCTTTGCCGGGAATCTGGTAGCGCAGCGCCGTGGCGTCCTGGGCCGCAGCCGCTTGCTCGAAGGCATGGGCCTGAGCGATTCGCTCCAGCAGCGCCTCCAGGCCGACGAATTGTTGCAAAAAAGCGTTGGCATCACGCGCCAGGTGCCCCATGCGCATGAGCTCGATGAAACGCAGTTCGTAACCTTGTGCGAGGCAGTAGTCGAGCAACGGCAAGACTTGATCGAGGTTCTGGCCGCGCATCGGCACCATGTTGACCTTGATACGCATGCCCGCATCGCGGGCCTGGCGCATACCGGTGAGCACGCTGGCCAGGTCGCCACCGCGAGCAATGCGCCGGAACATGACGGGGTCGAGGGTATCGAGGGAAATATTGAGGCGCTGGATACCAGCGGCGCGTAGCAAGGGCAACTTGCGTGACAGCAACTGCCCGTTGGTGGTTAGGCTGATGTCCTTCAGGCCCAACCCGGTGACTCCGGCAAGGAAGCCTTCAAGCCGAGGGCTGATCAGCGGCTCGCCGCCGGTGATACGCAGCTGCTCGACCCCCGCCGCCTCGACCAGGTAGGCCACGCCACGGGCCAAGGCCTCTGCGGACAACTCGTCGTGGGCCGCCACCAGGCGCTTGCCGTCTGGTACGCAGTAGGTACACGCGTAGTTGCAGGCAGCCGTCAGGCTGACACGCAGGTTGCGAAAACGCCTACCTTGACGATCGACGATCATGGGAAGACTCCGGCATGAAAAGAAACGAGCCGGCAAAACCTGACTTAAAAATCAGGTTTTTGCAAGTCTTGCTGCCGAAGTCTTGAAGCACACAAGGCTCGCCCGACGCGGGCGAGCCCTTCGAGCGGCTTTAGTTCGCGGGTTCCGGGTCGCGCTTGCGCTTGTTGCCCATGCGCACGCCAATATCCATGAGGAACTGGAAGAAGCCTTCCTGATCCTCCAGAACGTTACTCCAGAACGGCGAGTGGTACAGCGCCACGGCGCCATGTACCAAGGCCCAGGCGGCGCAGTAGTGGAAGTACGGCGGCACGTCCTCGAGCTTACCTTCGCTGATCCGTCCCTTGATCAACTGGGTCAGGCGGTCGAAGTTGGAGGCGCGGATACGGTGCAGTTCCTCGACCATCTCCGGCACTTGGTTGCCCTTGACCACCTTTTCTTCCAGACGGTCGAACAGGCGGTAGCGCTGCGGGTCGCGCATGCGGAACTCGAAGTAGGCGCGCGACAGGGCTTCCTTGTCGCGGTCGACGTCGGCCGAGTGCAGCAACGCGTTCAGGTCGCGCTCGTAGTCGAGCATCAGGCGGAGATAGATCTCGGCCTTGGACTTGAAGTGCTTGTAGATCGTGCCTTTGCCGATGCCGACGGCGTCGGCGATCATCTCGACGGTGACACTGTCTTCGCCCTGCTCGAGGAACAGCTTGAGCGCGGTATCGAGGATCTCTTGTTCGCGGCGACGAAACTCACGGACCTTACGAGGTTCTTTCTGCATAGGAAGGACTGGATGACAATCGAAGCGGATTATTATGCCTAACTTGCGGCAAATTGCACGGAACATCCAACCATGTCTATGTTTCATGATGAGTTCGACCTGGCGCCTGGCCTGTGCTACCTGAACCACGCGGCCATCGCGCCCTGGCCCAAGCGCACCGCCGACGCCGTGGCGCGCTTCGCCCGCGACAACGTTTGCGTAGGGGCCAGCGACTACCCAACCTGGCTGGCGACCGAGCGTCGCTTGCGCGAACGCCTGGCAAGGTTGATCAATGCACCGTCCTTCGGCGATATCGCCCTGGTCAAGAACACGTCCGAAGCATTGTCGCTCGTTGCCTTCGGCCTTTCCTGGCAAGCGGGCGACCAAGTGGTGACGAGCGACGAGGAGTTTCCCTCCAACCGCGTGGTCTGGGAGGCGCTGGCCGAACAAGGCGTGCAGGTGATCCAAGTACGCCTGGCCGGGGATGACCCGGAAGGAGACCTGCTCGCCGCCTGTGGCGCACGCACCCGCCTGCTGACGGTGAGCGCGGTGCAGTATGCCAGCGGCCTGCGCCTGGATTTGGCCCGACTGGGAAAGGCCTGCCGGTCAAGAGGTGTACTGTTCTGCATAGACGCCATCCAACAGGTCGGCGCCCTGCCCTTCGACGTGCAAGCCTATGAGTGCGACTTCGCCATGGCCGACGGCCATAAGTGGATGCTAGGCCCCGAAGGGCTAGGTTTTTTCTACTGCCGCGCGTCGTTCAGACCACATTTGAAGCTGCACGCCTATGGCTGGCACATGCTCGAACAGCTGGGCGACTTCGAAAGACGCCAGTGGCAGCCAGCGCGAAGCGCGCGACGCTTCGAGTGCGGCAGCCCGAACATGCTGGGTGCCTGCGCACTGGAAGCCAGCCTGTCGCTACTGGAAGAGGTGGGAATGGAAACCGTCGCGCGCGAGCTGAATGGGCGCGTCGAGCAACTGCTCCAAGGGCTCGCCAAGATTCCCGGCGTCGAGCTACTCAGCCCTCGGGAGCCTCAGCGCCGAGCGGGGATCATCACCTTTGCGATCAACGGTCAGGACAGTGCGCAGGTGTATCAGTTGCTCAGCGAGCAACGGGTGGTCTGCGCGCGGCGCAGTGGTGGTGTGCGGCTTTCACCGCATTTCCATACCGATGAGCGCTTGATTGACGAGACATTACAGAAAATCCGCCGCATTGCCATGCTTTGAGTCCCAACGGGGTGCGCGCGTATTCCAAATCTGTTTAAAAAACGACCAACTGTCGCTGGCACTGCGCCAAACCTGGCCAATACTTGAAGTGTTGGCGCGGCGCATCCCCCCAAGTGGCGCGCCGATAAAGGTGCCCAGGGACCGCGTGCCTTTGTTTTACTCCTAATGGTCTTAACCCGGATTCCTCCCCCAGAACCCGGGTTTTTTTTGTTCGCACCCCCTGGCGCCGCCCCCATTGCGGAGCAAACCCGCCGAGGGATACGGCGTCTTTGGGTTCAGGCCACACGGGCCAGGGGGAACAGCCGCTTGAAGTTGCCGGTAGTCTGCTCGGCCAACTGCGCGTAGCTTACCCCGCGCAGCGAAGCGATGTACTCGGCCACCTCCCGCACGTACTGCGGCAGGTTCGGCTTGCCACGGTGTGGAATCGGCGCCAGGTACGGGGAATCGGTCTCCACCAGCAACCGATCGGCCGGCACCTGGCGGGCCACCTCGCGCAGGGCGTCGGCATTGCGAAAAGTGACAATGCCCGAGAGCGAGATGTAATACCCCAGGTCCAGCGCAGCTCGGGCCATGTCCCAGTCTTCAGTGAAGCAGTGCAACACGCCGGCCTGGGGCAGGTTGGCCTCACGCAGCAGCGCCAGGGTATCGGCACGCGCCGCACGGGTGTGCACGATCACCGGCTTGCCGGTCTGACGCGACGCTTCAAGGTGCAGGCGGAAGGACGCCTGCTGCAATTCGGCGGCTTCAGGCTCGTAGTGGTAGTCCAGCCCGGTCTCGCCAATGGCCACCACGTGTGGGTGGGCCAGCTCGTGCAGCAGCCACTCCAGCGCCGGGGCCTCGCCAGGCGCCAGGTCGAGTGGGTGAATACCCACCGAGCAATCCACGTCTGGGTACTGATCGCTCAGGGCTTTTACCGCCCCGGCGTTGTCGGCACTGACGCCGATGCACAGGAAATGCCCAACCCCGCGCTCGCGCGCGGCCTGCAGGGCGGCTTCGAGCGAGCCGCCATGTGCACTGAGATCAAGACGGTCGAGGTGGCAGTGGGAATCTACGAGCATGGGATGAAAACACACAGAAAATGAACGGTAGGGAAATCAGCGAGCCCCGGGCAACTGCACCCAGTGGGCCAGCAGCGCCTCCAGCAACAGCACGCGGTTGAGGTTGGCTTTGGCCAGCACCTTCTGGCGCTGCTCGAGGATCCACGCCTGGACCTCCAGCACCTTCGCCTGGCGGCTTTTCTGCGCCAGGTATTGCAGCACCTTGCGCATGTCGCCCAAGCCTAGCCCCTCTTCGTCCTGGGTCAATTGGTAGCGCAGGATCAAGTGCGACCAATCGCAGAACCAGTCGAACAGCAGCACCAGCGGCACCGCGCTCCACGCCTCGGCCAACTGGCTCGGCGACTGTTGCTGCTTGAGCAGCTTCTTAACGCCGTCGGTGACCAGCGCACGTTGCTCGCGCACCCCCTGGGCCTGCAAGCTGACGGCCATCAGCGGCGAGCCAGCGGCCAGGCTCAGCAGTTCACTGCGCTCGGCCTCGGCGCATTCCGACAGCGCCGTCGCCAGCCAGTCCTGGCTCTGGGCAAGGCTCGGCTGCGGGCAGGCCACCTGCTGACAACGGCTCTTGATGGTGGGCAGCAACCGGCTCGGCTGGTGGCTGACCAACAGCAGCACGGTGTCACCGGACGGTTCCTCAAGGCTCTTGAGCAAAGCATTCGCAGCGTTGATATTCATCGCCTCGACCGGCTCGATCAACACCACCTTGCGCCCGCCCAACTGCGCGGTTTGCACGACGAAGGCAACCAGCTCGCGGACTTGGTCGATCTTGATCGGCTTGTCGACCTCTTCCGGCTCCAGCACGAAGTTGTCCGGGTGGCTACCCGCCTTGAGCAGCAAGCACGACTTGCACTGGCCGCAGGCCTCCAGGCCGCTAGGCTGCTGGCATAACAGGCGGGCCATCAGGCGCTCGGCCAAGGCCCGCTTACCGATGCCCTGTGGCCCGTGCAACAGGTAGGCATGGGCATGCTGGGCGCGCCCGGCCAATTGCTGCCAGAGCGCCTGCTGCCAGGGGAAGGCTTCAGCCACGGCAACGCTCCAGAATGCCCGGCAACAAAGCGTCGATGGCGCGCTGCACGGCGTCCAGTGGCTGTGCGGCATCCAGCAAGTGGTAGCGCTGCGGTTGGCCGGCGGCGCGTTGCAGGTAGGCCTGGCGCACCGCCTCGAAGAATGCCTGGCCTTCCTGTTCGAAGCGATCCAGGCGGCCTCGGGCGGCGGCGCGAGCCAGACCGACTTCAACGGGCAGGTCGAAGACCAGAGTGAGGTCCGGGCGCAGTTCGCCTTGGACGAAGGCCTCCAAGGTGGCGATACGCTCCACGGGCAGGCCACGGCCACCCCCCTGATAGGCATAGGTGGCGTCGGTGAAACGGTCGCACAGCACCACCGCCCCACGTGCCAGGGCCGGTCGGATGACGCCAGCCAGGTGCTGGGCGCGCGCGGCGAACATCAGCAGCAGCTCGGTATCGACAGCCATGGTTTCGTCGCTGGGGGCCAACAATAGCTCGCGGATGCGCTCGGCCAGTGGCGTGCCGCCGGGCTCTCGGGTCAGCACTACATCCAGGCCCTGCTCGCGCAGGCGTGCGGCCAGGTACTCACGGTTGGTGCTCTTGCCCGCGCCTTCGGGGCCTTCGAGGGTAATGAACAAGCCGCTCACAGGCATTCCTTACTGTCGTTCAGTGGGCGCCGGCCCATCGGCCGGCACGGGTTCGTTGGCGGGCGCGGCAGGCTCGGCGGCCTCGGGGGAGGCTTGCGGGTCAGCTCCGGGAGCGGCCTCGAGCGGCGGCTCTGCCTGCTGCCCTGTCTCGGGCTGCGCCTGCGGCGCCGGGCTGGAGCGATAGTCGGCGCGGCGCTTGAGCTGGAACTCGCGCACCGCACTGTTGTGGTCGTCGAGGTCGTTGGAGAACACGTGGCTGCCATCGCCACGGGCAACGAAATACAAGCTGGTGCCATTGGACGGGTTCAGCGCCGCATGGATAGCCTCACGGCCGACCATGGCGATAGGCGTCGGCGGCAAGCCGGTCATGGTGTAGGTGTTGTAGGGGGTCGGCTCACGCAGGTCGGCGCGAGTGATCCTGCCGTTGTAGCGCTCGCCCATGCCATAGATCACCGTCGGGTCGGTCTGCAGCATCATGCCCAGGCGCATGCGGCGCACGAACACGCCGGCGATCTGGCCACGCTCCTGGGGAATGCCGGTCTCCTTCTCCACCAGAGAGGCCATGATCAACGCCTGGTAGGGGTCGCGGTACGGCAGGTCGGTGACACGTTCGGCCCACTCCTTGGCCAATACCTCCTCCAGGCGCATGTAGGCCTGCTGCAGCAACTCGACGTCACTCATGCCACGCACGAAGCGGTAGGTATCAGGGAAGAAGCGCCCCTCGGGGAACACACCGGTGTGGCCGAGCTTGTCCATCACTTCACTGTCGGACAAGCCGCCCAGGGTGTGCTTGAGTTTCTCATGCTTGGCGACAGCGGCGCGCACCTGGCGGAAGGTCCAGCCCTCCACCAAGGTCAGGTTGTACTGCACCACATCGCCACGACGCCAAGCCTCGAACAACTCCTGCACGGTCATGCCCGGGGTCAGGCGATACTCGCCAGTGTGCAGCGCCGTGCCGGCCATGTTGAAGCGCCAGTAAAGGCGCAGCCAGAAGGCGTCCTCGAGCAGGCCTTCGCTTTGCATGCGGTAGAACATGCGGTTCGGATTGGTGCCGTTGGGCACGTCGAGCAGGCGCTCCTGTGCCACTTGCAGCGGCTGCTCCAGGACCGAGTTAACCTTCCAGGCCGACCAGCCCAGTGCCAGGCCGGCCAGGATCAACCCCATTTCCAGCAGCAGCAGGAATTTGCGTCTCACGAATTCAGGTATCCAGTAACGTACAGGCAACGGCCTGCAGTTTACGGGTGAGCGGCCCTGCCGGCCAGTTCAGGTTCAGCTCGGCAAACACGCGCACCGGCCAGATGCCATACACGCTGTTGCACAGGAACACTTCCTCGGCCTGCTCCAGGTCGGCCTGCTCCAAGTCGCGAACTTGCACGCCGATGCCGAGCCGAGGCACTTGCTCCAGCAATGCCGCACGCATTACACCGGCCACACCGCAACGGCTCAGGTCCGCAGTCAGCAACATGCCGTCACGAATCAGGAACAGGTTGCTGTACACCCCCTCGATCAACCGCCCATGCATGTCGCGCATCAACCCTTCGGCATGCTCGCCGCCCTGCCACTCGGCGCGGGCCAGCACTTGTTCGAGGCGATTGAGGTGTTTGAGCCCGGCCAGCAGTGGTTGTTCCGCGAGACGGGTCTTGCAGGCGAACAGGCTGACACCCTGCTCGGCATTGGCAGCGGGATAGGCGGGCAAAGGTGCGCCTTGGAGGATGCGCCGGGCGATTGCACCGGGGGCCGGCGCGTAGCCGCGTGGGCTATCGCCACGGGTGACAACCAATTTCGCCACGCCCTCGCCGAGTTGACTGGCAAAACGCAAGAGCTCGTCGCGGACCAAAGGTATGTCGGCCTCGATTGCCAGGCGCTGGCAACCCAGCGCCAGACGTTCGAGGTGGTACGACAGCAAGCTTGGCCTACCGCCGTGGACGGCAATGGTCTCGAACAGGCCATCGCCGTAGGCCAGCCCCCGGTTCTGCAGGTTGACCGCAGTGGCGGGCTGGCCATCGATCCAGCTGTGCATCAACCGGCGAACCGGCGGAACACCAGCGAACCGTTGGTGCCGCCAAAGCCAAAGGAGTTGGACAACACCACGTCGATCGGCATGCTGCGCGCCTGGTGCGGCACGAAGTCCAGGTCGCAGCCTTCGTCCGGCTCGTCCAGGTTGATGGTGGGCGGCGCCATCTGGCTGTTGATCGCCAGCACACTGAAGATGGCTTCCACCGCACCCGCGGCGCCCAGCAGGTGGCCGGTCATGGACTTGGTCGAGCTGACCGCCAGCTTGTAGGCATGTTCGCCGAACACCCGCTTGATCGCGGCCACTTCGGCCACATCGCCTGCGGGGGTCGAAGTGCCATGGGCATTGATGTAGCTGACGTCTTCCGGCTGGATACCGGCATCGCGCAAGGCGTTGACCATGCAGCGGGCAGCACCTTCACCGGTCTCGGGCGGCGATGTCATGTGGAACGCGTCGCCGCTCATGCCGAAGCCAACCAGCTCGGCATAGATGGTCGCGCCGCGGGCCTTGGCATGCTCCAGCTCTTCGAGCACCAGGGCACCGGCGCCGTCGGAGAGCACGAAGCCGTCACGGCCCTTATCCCACGGGCGGCTGGCCCGGGTCGGCTCGTCATTGCGGGTCGACAGTGCCCGGGAAGCACCAAAGCCGCCCATACCCAGGCCGCAAGCGGCCATCTCGGCACCGCCGGCAATCATCACGTCGGCTTCGCCGTAGGCGATGTTGCGCGCGGCCATGCCAATGCAGTGAGTACCGGTGGTGCAGGCAGTGGCGATGGCATAGTTCGGCCCCTGCAGGCCCAGGTGGATCGACAGGAAGCCGGAGATCATGTTGATGATCGACCCCGGCACGAAGAACGGCGAGATACGCCGCGGGCCTTGCTCATGCAGGGTCCGGCTGGTTTCCTCGATGTTGGTCAAGCCGCCGATGCCCGAGCCCATGGCCACGCCAATGCGCTCACGGTTGGCGTCGGTGACCTCCAGGCCGGCGTTGCGCACCGCCTGGAACCCGGCCGCCAGGCCGTACTGAATGAACAGGTCGAGCTTGCGGGCCTCCTTGGCCGACAGATACTGCTCGACCTCGAAGCCTTTCACCGAGCCGCCAAAACGGGTGGAGTAGGCAGACAGGTCCGTATGCTCGATAGGACCGATGCCACTGCGGCCAGCCAGAATGCCCTGCCAGGTGCTGGGCACATCGGTACCCAGTGGCGACAGCATACCCATACCAGTGACCACGACGCGTCTACGCGACACAGTACTCTCCTCTTCTCATATCAGGGTTTCTTGCCATGGCATTCACGATGGCGAATGACATCGCAACAAGCCCCGGCTCTCGCAAAGAAAAAACCGCACGCCGGCAAAGGCAGTGCGGTTTTTCCCGACAAGAAGCGTCGACTGCTTACGTCTTAGGCCTGGTGGTTTTTGACGTAGTCGATTGCAGCTTGAACGGTAGTGATCTTCTCGGCTTCTTCGTCAGGGATTTCGGTCTCGAATTCCTCTTCCAGAGCCATCACCAGCTCAACGGTGTCAAGCGAATCGGCACCCAGGTCATCGACGAAGGACTTCTCAGCGGTCACTTCCTCTTCCTTGACGCCCAGTTGCTCGGCGACGATTTTCTTGACGCGTTCTTCGATGGTGCTCATACCTAGTTTTCACTCCTAATGGACATATGTCAGGCAGCTGGCCGGTGAACAATTTTATAGAAAGACGCCTGCTTTTCAAGCGTAACGCGTCTCTCCCAAAACCACCCGGCCCGCTGTCCGGAATCTGGTTGCAGCTTTATAACGGATTTTAGGCTCGCAGTATGACTGTTTTTTTAAGCAATCCGTCACATTGAGTTGCAGATGTTACATGTACATCCCGCCGTTCACCGGCACGGTGGCGCCGGTGACGTAGGCTGCGCCGTCGGATGCCAGGAAGGAAACCACTTTCGCGATCTCCTCGGCCTGGCCAAGGCGGCCCAGCGGAATCTGGGTCTGCAGCGCTTCGCGCTGGGCTTCCGGTAGCTCGCGGGTCATGTCGGTGTCGATAAAGCCCGGGGTGACCGAGTTGACGGTGATATTGCGCGAACCGACTTCACGCGCCAGGGCGCGGCTGAAGCCTTCCAGGCCGGCCTTGGCGGCGGCGTAGTTGACCTGACCGACGTTCCCCATGGCACCAACCACCGAGCCGATGCTGATGATACGACCCCAGCGAGCCTTGGTCATGCCGCGCAGCACGCCCTTGGACAGACGGTAAAGGCTGTTGAGGTTGGTGTCGACCACGTCGAACCATTCTTCATCTTTCATGCGCAGCATGAGATTGTCACGGGTGATACCGGCGTTATTGACCAGGATGGTCGGCGCACCGAACTGCTCCTGAATGGCGCCCAGCACGGCGGCAACCGACTCGTCGCTGGTCACGTTCAGCTCCATGCCGGTACCGGCAATGCCATGCTCCTTCAGGGTCTCGGCGATGCGCGCAGCGCCAGAGGCGGAGGTGGCGGTACCGATCACGGTGGCGCCCTGGCGGCCCAGTTCGAGGGCGATCGCCTGGCCGATGCCACGGCTGGCGCCGGTCACCAGTGCAACTTTACCTTGCAGGCTCATGCAAGCTTCTCCTAAATCAGGCCAGCGCCGCGCGAGTGGCGGCGATAGCGTCTGGGGTGTTGAGGTTGTAGGTGGTCACGCCGTCGGCGCAACGCTTGTTCAGGCCGGCCAGGACCTTGCCAGGGCCGCACTCGACCAGATTCACCGCACCACGCGCGGCAAGGGTCTGCACGCACTCGACCCAGCGCACGGGCTGGTACAACTGGGCCAGCAGGTCCTGCTTGAGGGCATCGAGGTTGGCGGCGACAGCGGCAGTGACGTTCTGCACCACCGGGATCTGCGGCGCCTTCCACTCAAGCGCATTGACCGCCTCGGCGAAGCGTTCGGCAGCAGGCTTCATCAGGGCACAATGCGATGGCACGCTGACCGCCAGCGGCAGTGCGCGCTTGGCGCCCTTGGCCTTGCACAGTTCGATGGCGCGATCCACCGCAGCCTTGTTACCGGCAATGACGACCTGGCCGGGGGAATTGAAATTGACGGCGCTCACGACTTCATCCTCGGCGGCCTCTGCACAGATAGCTACCACATCGGCATCATCCAGGCCCAGGATAGCGGCCATGGCGCCATGACCCGCCGGCACAGCCTCCTGCATCAGCTGGCCACGGCGCTCAACCAGGCGCACGGCATCCTTCAGGCTCAGGCTGCCAGCGGCAACCAGCGCACTGTACTCGCCCAGGCTGTGACCGGAGACATAAGCAGGCTGCGCACCACCCTCCTCCAGCCACAGACGCCACAAGGCAATGGAGGCGGTCAGGATCGCCGGTTGGGTCTTGTCGGTTTGATTGAGCTTTTCTTCCGGCCCATTCTGAACCAGATCCCACAGGTCGTAACCCAGAGCCTCGGAAGCTTCCTTGAAGGTCTCGATGATCAAAGGCTTCTCGGCGCCAAGCTCGGCGAGCATGCCCAGCGATTGGGAGCCTTGACCAGGAAAGACGAATGCGAGGGATGCAGACATTGAACAAGCCCTTATGATCTTGTCGTCGGATAGGGGGCGCCAGGCCGCAAGCCTGGCGCGGAAACTGAAGACTTGGATGGATACCCAGACCAAGCGGTCACATTTAACCACTTCATGGCGAATATGCCTAAGGCAACAGATCCTCCAGGCGACCATGCAGGCGTTGCGGCAGGTTTTCCTGGATCTCGATGAGCGCGCGCTGGATCGCACTCTGCAAGCCCTGCACGCCCGCCGAACCATGGCTTTTGATGACGATACCCTGCAGGCCGAGAAAACTTGCACCATTGTGCCGCGCTGGCGCCAAATCGGCCTGCAGGCGCTTTAGCAGCGGCATGGCCACCGCGCCAGCAGCCCGGGACAACAGGCCGCCACGAAACAAGGCTTCGATGCGCGCCCCGATCATGGTCGCCAGCCCCTCGCTGGATTTGAGCAGGATATTGCCGACAAAGCCGTCGCACACCACCACATCGGCCTCACCACGGTACAGGCCGTCACCTTCGACGAAGCCTATATAGTTGAGGCCGCGAGCGCCCTGCAGCAAGCTGGCGGCCAGCTTGACCTGCTGATTGCCCTTGATGTCCTCGGTACCGACATTGAGCAGCGCCACGCGCGGGCGGTGAATACCCAGGGCCTGCGCGGCCACCGAGCCCATCACGGCGAACTGGTAGAGGTTCTCGGCACTGCAATCGACATTGGCGCCCAGGTCGAGCAACTGGCAGTAACCCGCCTGCGTCGGAATGGCGGCCACCATCGCAGGGCGGTCGATGCCCGGCAGGGTCTTGAGCACGAAGCGCGACAACGCCATCAGCGCCCCGGTATTACCAGCGCTCACGCAGGCCTGCGCCTTGCCATCGCGCACCAACTCCAGGGCGATGCGCATCGACGAATCAGGCTTGCCGCGTAACGCCTGGGATGGCCGCTCGTCCATACCCACCACTTCGCTGGCACCGACAATCTGCAGGCGCGCGCGATCGGCAGCCGGTAGGCCGCTGACAAGTTCTTCGAGGAGGGAGGGTTGGCCGACGAGGGCCAGGTGCAGCGAGGGAGTAGCGGCAAGGCAAGCAATACTTGCCTGAACAATGCTGCGGGGACCAAAGTCCCCGCCCATTGCGTCGATCGCGATGATCTGAGCGGACAAGGATTACTCGTCAGCGCCCTTGTCGATCACTTTGCGACCACGGTATACGCCTTCTGGCGATACGTGGTGGCGCAGGTGGACTTCACCGGTGGTTTTCTCTACCGACAGTGCGTTTTCCGACAGGGCGTCGTGGGAACGGCGCATGTCACGGGCAGAGCGGGATTTTTTGTTCTGCTGAACAGCCATAATTGATTAACTCCTAAACGTTTGGGTCACGCTTTAACTGCGCCAAGACACTGAACGGGTTGGACCTCGATACCTCGTCCTTGCTCGATTCGGGCTCGTCTGTGCCCGCCGGCTGCTGGCATTCTTCCGGATGATGAGCAGGCACGATAGGCAAGGCGAGCAACAGCTCCTCCTCGATCAGTGCCTGCAGATCCAAAGGATCTTCGCCCAGTTCCAGCACGTCATAGCCTTTCGGCAACGACTGGGTATTCGCACCCTCCTTCACCACAGCGTAGGTACACTCGCTGTGAATCGGCAGGGTGACCAGCTCAAGACAACGCTGGCAAACCATCTTGACTTCGACATCGAGTTCGCTGTGGAAAACCACAACGCCTTGCTCGTCTCGCTCAAAATCGAACTTCGCCTGCACCGTACCGACATCGTCGGACAGCGGGTCGCAGAGTCTTTCCAAATCAGCGAGTTGCAGCGAACCCTGGAGGGTTACGCCGCGATCGGCTAATTTGCGCGGGTCAACGTGAGGTGGAATCGGGTCATTCAACATAGGCGCAGCATTCTAGGGATGCCCCCTGCCCCTGTCAAAGGAAATTAGGCGACATCGCACATGTTAAAGTGGGTTCAATTACCCAGGAGTTCACCATGCCCCCCTTGCTGCTCGCCTCCAGCTCCCCCTACCGCCGCGAACTGCTCGAACGCCTGCGCCTGCCTTTCACCTGGGCGAGCCCCGATATAGACGAACGACGCCTGGACGATGAGCCGGCCATCGACCTGGTACGGCGCCTCGCCAGGCAAAAAGCCGAAGCCCTGGCCGGCACGCATCCGCACCACCTGATCGTCGGCTCCGACCAGGTGGCGGTGCTCGGCGAACAGATCCTTGGCAAGCCGCATACCTTCGAACGCGCCTGCGAACAATTGCTGGCCGCCAGCGGGCAGCAGGTCACCTTCCTGACCGGGCTGGCACTACTCAACAGCACCACCGGGCACTGCCAGGTCGACTGCGTGCCGTTCACCGTGACACTGCGGGAACTGGACCGCGCGTGCGTGGAGCGCTACGTGCAGGCTGAGCAGCCACTGGACTGCGCCGGAAGCTTCAAGGCGGAGGGATTGGGCGTGACCCTGTTCCAGAGCACGCACGGCTGCGACGCCACCAGCCTGATCGGCCTGCCGCTGATCCGACTAGTGGACATGCTGACAAAGGAAGGCGTGCAAGTTGTGTAGGCCGCCTTGCGCGGCCAGTGCGACTGGCGCCATCAAAGGGCCGCCACGAACATAACGAGAACAGCCGCCCCACAACAAGGCGGCTGCGCAGCTCAACGCAACGAAGGCCCCTGGAAGCCCATCCACATGGCCAGGCGCTCAGCCACACTGGCACCGATGCGCTTGGAGAATCGATCGAACGGCGACTCTTGGACGGTGAAATCCACCAGTTCCTTCTCGCCAACGATCTCACGCGCCACATAAGGAGCACTACCCAGGCCATCGACCAACCCCAGCGCCTTAGCCTGCTCACCCGACCAGACCAGACCACTGAACAGCTCGGGATGCTCCTTGTCCTTGAGGCGCTCGCCTCGCCCCTGCTTGACCATGGCGATGAACTGCCGGTGGGTGGTATCCAGCACCCCCTGCCAGAACGCCGTCTCTTCAGGCTTTTGCGGCGAGAACGGATCAAGGAACGCCTTGTGCTCGCCTGCCGTATAGGTACGACGCTCGACCCCCAGCTTGTCCATGGCACCGACAAAGCCATAGCCGGCCGCAGTAACCCCGATCGAGCCGACCAGGCTGGCCTTGTCGGCATAGATCTCATCCGCCGCGCTGGCGATGTAGTAGGCCCCGGACGCACCGAGGTCGGCGATCACCGCATACAGCTTGATCGCCGGGTACTCGGCGCGCAGGCGACGGATCTCGTCATACACATAGCCAGCCTGCACCGGACTGCCGCCCGGGCTGTTGATACGCAGGATCACCGCTTTGCTCTTGGGGTCCTTGAAGGCGTCGCGCAGGCTCTTGATCAGGTTGTCGGCACTGGCGGCCTCCTGGTCGGCGATCACCCCTCGCACCTCGACCAGCGCTGTATGGCTGGCACTGCGCGAGGCACTGCTGTCCACATTCAGCAGCGGTGTGAACAGGAACAGGATGCCGAACAGGTAGATGAAGGTCAGCAACTTGAAGAAGATGCCCCACCGCCGCGCCCGACGCTGCTCCTGGACGCCTGCCAGCAAGGTTTTCTCCAGCAGCTTCCAGCTCTTGCGCTCTTCGCGCTCATCACCCTCATCGGGTGCAGGCGCCTTCCACTCGTCAGCCATGCTTACCTACCTTGGAATCGAAAACCGCGCGGGCCCGTCCAGCCATTCGCGCAACTGTGAAAAATGATCGATGCACACCTGCGGACCGAACTCGCTCAGCGCCCCCAGCGACATGGCACCGTACCCCACCGCGACCGAATGCATCCCTGCATTGCTGGCCATCTGCAGGTCGAATGCCGAATCTCCGACCATCAGCGCCTGCGAGGGTTCGACCTGGCAATGGGCAAGAATCTCCTCGAGCATCAACGGATGCGGCTTGCCGCGGGTCTCGTCAGCCGCGCGAGTGATATCGAAGTAGCCCTCCCAGCCATTGGCCTTGAGCACGCGGTCCAGCCCACGACGCGCCTTGCCGGTGGCCACCGCCAGACGATACCCCTCGGCACGAAATGCTTCCAGCGACTCGACCACGCCATCGAACAGCGGCGACGGCTGCTGGTCGAGCGCCATGTAGACATCGGCGTAATGCTGGCGAAAAATCTCTACCTGGTGCGCATCGAGGTGCGGATAGAGCGTGGCGATGGCTTCGGAGAGCGCCAAGCCGATGATGCCCTTGATGGCCTCCTCGTCACTCGACACCTCACCGGCGCGCTCGGCGGAGGCATTCATCGCCTGAACGATGCGCCCGATGGAATCGGCGAGGGTGCCGTCCCAGTCGAAAATCAACAATTCGTAGGGCTTGCTCATCAACGATCAGGTCGCACTCAGGCGCTCCACGGTCTTGGCCCACATCTCATCCACTGGCGCTTCCAGCTTGAGCTCACCGCCATCAGGCAGCGGCACGGTCAGGGCATAGGCATGCAGGAACAGGCGCTTGCCGCCCAGTTCGCGAATCTCGCGGGAAAAATCTTCGTCACCGTACTTGCTGTCGCCGGCGATCATGTGCCCGGCATGCAGGGTGTGCACACGAATCTGATGGGTGCGACCGGTAATCGGGCGCGCCTCGACGATGGTGGCGAACTCGCCGAAACGGCGCAGCACGCGAAACATCGTCAGCGCCTCCTTGCCCTCGTCATTGACCTCGACCATGCGCTCGCCCGAGCGCAGGTTGCTCTTCTGCAAGGGCGCGCTCACCTGCTTCTTCGACGTCGGCCAGTGCCCGCGCACCAAGGCCATGTAGCGCTTGTCGACACCGTCGCCGCGCAAGGCTGCATGCAGGTGACGCAACATGCTGCGCTTCTTGGCGATCATCAGCAGGCCGGAGGTGTCGCGGTCAAGCCGATGGACCAGCTCCAGCTCCTTGGCATCCGGGCGCAACTGGCGCAGCGCCTCGATCACCCCGAAGCTCAGGCCGCTGCCGCCATGCACGGCGATGCCGGCTGGCTTGTTCATCACGATCAGCGCCTTGTCTTCGTAGACGATCGCCGCCTCCAGGCGTTGCAGCAAACCCTGGGCCACTGGCGCCGGCTCGTCACGCTCGGGCAAGCGCACTGGCGGCACCCGCACGATATCGCCGGCCTGCAGCTTGTATTCGGGTTTGATACGCCCCTTGTTCACACGCACCTCGCCCTTGCGCAGGATGCGGTAGACGAGCGTCTTGGGCACGCCCTTGAGCGCGGTGATGAGGAAGTTGTCGATGCGCTGGCCGGCAAGTTCCGGCGCGACTTCGATCAGCTGAACGCCGGAAGTCGGGGGATTATTGGTCGTCATTGCGGGATCATAACAATTTTTTATGGAATTGAAGCACTTAATCATTGCTGCTATAGTCGAGAACGCCGCCAAAAGCGGCAGGCCAGCGGTACATGGCTACAAGCCTGCCCTGACCAACGCAATTCTCCAGGACGCGAGGCCGTCCCACGGGGTTTTCGCCAGTTTACCGAATTGCCTGGAATCGCCACCAGCGCCGAGCAGAGAAGAACGAAAAAAAACGACAAGTGCGGTGTCTCACCTGCTTACCCGATTCTTTTCGCCGTACCTCTGCCACGCCACCGTCGCTTCCGCGCAGCGCTTGGCGAATGCTTCGGAAATACCTGCCTTGGACATGAATGGCGCCAGCTCTCGAACCGGAGCTGGCGAAAAATGCAACCCGTTGCGGATTCAGCGCGCGGCAGCACCCGAATTTTCAGGGATACGTGCAGGGTGGAGATGTACAGCCCGGACCGTGTAAGCACGGCATCCGGCCACCGGCCCACTGTTAATGGCCCGGCGAGCGGATCCGGTGTTTGCAGATGCCCACGGGGCGTCCACGGCCCTCGGCTGATTCCTCCTCCTGACTGAGTGCACTAGGCACCGCAGCAAACAGGACGCGTCGTCGCGACCACGGCAGGCTGGGCAACCGGCTGGTGCCGAATGTCGCTGGACACAAGGGTGGCCCGCCACCCTTTGCGCACCTTGGCACCGACCATGAGAAGTCGTGTGTGCCGAACGCCGTTTCCGGCAGCCCGGAAACCGACGGTACAACATGAAAAGAATGCTGATTAACGCAACTCAACCCGAAGAGTTGCGTGTAGCCCTGGTGGATGGCCAGCGCCTCTACGACCTGGATATCGAATCCGGCGCCCGTGAGCAGAAAAAAGCCAACATCTACAAGGGTAAGATCACCCGCATCGAACCCAGCCTCGAAGCCGCTTTCGTCGACTTCGGCTCCGAACGTCACGGCTTCCTGCCGCTGAAGGAAATTTCCCGCGAGTACTTCAAGAAGTCCCCCGAAGGTCGGGTGAACATCAAGGAAGTACTGAGCGAAGGCCAGGAAGTCATCGTCCAGGTCGAGAAAGAAGAACGTGGCAACAAGGGCGCCGCCCTGACCACCTTCATCAGCCTCGCCGGCCGCTACCTGGTGCTGATGCCCAACAACCCGCGCGCCGGCGGCATCTCTCGCCGCATCGAAGGCGAAGAGCGCAACGAACTGCGTGAAGCCCTGAACGGCCTGACCGTCCCCGGCGACATGGGCCTGATCGTGCGCACCGCCGGCCTCGGTCGCAGCAGCGAAGAAATGCAGTGGGACCTCGACTACCTGCTGCAGCTGTGGACCGCCATCAAGGAAGCCTCCCAGGACCGCGCCGCGCCTTTCCTGATCTATCAGGAAAGCAACGTCATCATTCGCGCCATCCGCGACTACCTGCGCCAGGACATCGGCGAAGTGCTGATCGACAGCATCGACGCCCAGGAAGAAGCCTTGACCTTCATCCGCCAGGTGATGCCGCAGTACGCCAGCAAGGTCAAGCTGTACGAAGACAGCGTGCCGCTGTTCAACCGTTTCCAGATCGAAAGCCAGATCGAGACCGCCTTCCAGCGCGTCGTCGACCTCCCCTCCGGCGGCTCCATCGTCATCGACCCGACCGAGGCCCTGGTCTCCATCGACATCAACTCGGCGCGCGCCACCAAGGGCAGCGACATCGAGGAAACCGCCCTGCAGACCAACCTGGAGGCGGCCGAGGAAATCGCCCGCCAACTGCGCCTGCGTGACATCGGCGGCCTGATCGTCATCGACTTCATCGACATGACCCCGGCAAAGAACCAGCGCGCCGTCGAAGAACGTGTGCGCGAGTGCCTCGAGGCAGACCGCGCGCGCGTCCAAGTCGGACGCATCTCGCGCTTCGGCCTGCTGGAAATGTCCCGCCAACGCCTGCGCCCGTCGCTGGGCGAAAGCAGCGGCATCGTCTGCCCGCGCTGCTCCGGCACCGGCATCATCCGTGACGTCGAGTCGCTGTCGCTGGCGATCCTGCGCCTGATCGAGGAAGAAGCCCTGAAGGACCGCACCGCCGAGGTACGTGCCCAGGTGCCGATCCCGGTGGCTGCGTTCCTGCTCAACGAGAAGCGCAACTCGATCACCAAGATCGAACTGCGTACTCGCGCACGCATCATCATCCTGCCGAACGATCACCTGGAAACCCCGCACTTCGAAGTCCAGCGCCTGCGCGATGACAACCCGGACGTACTGAATAATCAGTCCAGCTACGAGATCGCCACCACCGAGACCGAAGAAGCGCCGCAACCGACCGCCACCCGCACCCTGGTTCGCCAGGAGGCCGCAGTGAAAACCGCGCCGGCCCGCGCCAACGCCCCGGTGCCGAGCACTCCGGAAGAACAGCAGCCTGTCGCCGTGGCCGCCCCGGCCCCAAGCGCACCTGAGCCAAGCCTGTTCAAAGGCCTGGTGAAGTCGCTGGTCAGCCTGTTCGCCGGCAAGGATGAGCCTGCGCCGACACCCGCTGTCAGCACCGAGAAACCTGCCGTCGAGCGCTCGCAGCGCAACGAGGAACGCCGCAACGGCCGCCAGCAGAGCCGCAACCGCAACGGCCGCCGCGAGGAAGACCGCAAGCCGCGCGAAGAGCGCAGCGAGCGAGCGCCACGTGAAGAGCGCCAACCGCGCGAAGAACGTGCACCACGCGAGGAGCGCGCCCCACGTGAAGAACGTGCACCGCGCGAGGAGCGCACCCCACGCGAAGAACGTGCACCGCGCGAAGAGCGCGCGCCACGTCAGCCTCGCGACGACCGCCGCGCCAACCGCGAGGAGCGTGTGCGTGAGCTGCGCGAGCCGCTGGACACCGCCGTCCCAGCCGCCCGCGAAGAACGCCAGCCGCGTGAAGAGCGCGTAGCCCGCGAGGAACGCGCACCGCGTGAAGCCCGTGAAGAACGCGCACCACGCGAGGAGCGTGCCCCGCGTGAAGAACGTGCGCCACGTGAGGAGCGCGAAGAGCGCGCAACGCGTGAAGAGCGTCCAGCCCGCGAAGAACGCGCACCACGCGAGGAGCGCGAAGAGCGCGCCCCACGGGAAGAGCGCCAGCCGCGCCAGCCGCGCGAAGAGCGCCAGCCGCGTCCTGCCGAGCAGGAAGTCGAAGCCACCGGTGACGAGCCACTGCCGAACGAAGAACTGCTGCAGGACGAGCAGGAAGGCGCCGATGGCGAGCGCCCTCGTCGTCGCTCCCGCGGCCAGCGTCGCCGCAGCAACCGCCGCGAGCGCCAGCGCAATGCCAACGGTGAGCTGATCGAAGGCGGCGACGAAGACGCCGGCGAAGAGCAGCAGCCACAACAGCACCAGGCGAGCGCGCTGGGCGCCGAACTGGCCGCAGGCCTTGCCGTCACCGCCGCCGTTGCCAGCAGCAACATCAGCGCCGACGCCGAAGCCCAGGCCAACGAGCAGGCTGAACGCGCCACCGCTACCGTCGCTGAAAGCGAAGTCGCTGCGCCTGCCGAGCAGGTGGACGCCGTCGCCCAGGTCGAAGCTGTCGCTATCGCACCGGTCATTGAGCAACCGCTGAGCGAGCCCGTGGCCGCAGTCGAGCCGAGCATCGAGCCAGTGGTAGAAGCCGCACCGCAGCCAGCGGTGGAAATCGCCGCCAGCGAGCCAGCACCGGTACTGGAAGCCGCAGTCGAGCCTGCACCTGCCGTTGAAGTGGCTGAAGCCGAGCCGGCACCGGTCGTCGAGGCCACCCCAGTGGCAGAAGCGCCGGCAGTGGAAGCGCCAGTCGTGGAAGCCCAGCCCGAGATCGTCGAGGCCGCCGTGGTCGAAGCCGCCCCGGTAGTGGAAGAAACCCCAGCCGAACCGGCCACCATCATGCTGGCCAACGGCCGCGCGCCGAACGACCCGCGTGAAGTGCGTCGCCGCAAGCGTGAAGCCGAAGCCGCCGCTGCCGCAGCTGCTGCCGCCGCCGAAGCCGCTACCCAGGTCAGCCCTGCGGTGGAAGCCGAAGCACCGGAGACTGCCGAACAGCAGCACCTGGCTCTGGAAACCACCGAAGAGCACAAGCCTCACCACGGTTGATTCCATCGGCTGAATGAAAAAGCCCCGCCAGTGCGAACTGGCGGGGCTTTTTCTTTGTGCCTGTCCCGTCGTTGATCAGGACGGGCCTGTCGAATCAGTAAAGGTTGGGCTCCATCTCGAGCTCGACGCCAAACCGGGCGAGAATATCCGCCTGGATGCGCCGCGCCAGGTCATGCAACTGCGCCCCACTCGCCTGGCCATGATTGACCAGCACCAATGACTGCAAGCGGTGCACGCCAGCATCACCATCACGATAGCCCTTCCACCCCGCCTGCTCGATCAGCCAGCCTGCGGCCAGCTTCACCTGCCCCTCCGCCTGCGGGTAGGCCACCACGTTCGGGTGCTGCGCGCGGATGCGCTCGGCGAGCGCCGACGACACGACCGGGTTCTTGAAGAAGCTGCCGGCATTGCCCAGCTCGGCCGGATCCGGCAACTTCTCGCGGCGAATACTGCAGATGGCCTCGCTGATGGCCTGAGCAGTTGGCCGCTCGACGCCCTGCTCTCTCAGGCGCTGACGCACAGGGCCGTAGTCCAGGTGGGCCTGCAAGGCATGCCCGAGGGCGAAGCGCACGCGCAGGATCAACCAGCGCCCGGGGTTTCGCTTGAACAGGCTGTCGCGATAACCGAACGCGCACTCCTCCAGGTTGAAATCGCGCAACTCGCCGGTTTCGCGGTCCAATGCGGTCAAACCGGCGAACACGTCCTTGATCTCGACGCCATAGGCGCCGACGTTTTGCATCGGCGCTGCACCGACCGTGCCCGGGATCAGGCTAAGGTTTTCCAGCCCGCACAGCCCCTGAGCCAGGCTCCACTGCACGAATGGGTGCCAGGGCTCACCGGCCTCGGCTTCTACCACCACCCGCTCACCGTCGTCGCTGAGCACGCGTCGCCCGCGGCTGGCCATGTGCAGCACCAGCGCATCGATGTCACGGGTCAGCAGCAGGTTGCTGCCACCACCGATGACCAACACCGGCACCTGGCGCTCGGCAGCCTGGCGCAGCGCGGCGCGTACGTCGTCATCGCTGCGCGCCTCGGTGAAGTAACGGGCGGCAACGTCGATACCGAAGGTGTTGTAGGGTTTGAGCGAAACCTGCTCCTGCCAGTGCGACGTCATAACCGCCCCTTGATTTCAACGACCAGTTCACGACAGGCAGCCTCGATCAAGTCCAGGACCTGCTCGAAACCTTCGGCGCCTCCGTAGTAAGGGTCCGGCACTTCGTCCAACGCGGCGCCGTAGCGGCGCAGGAACAAATCGAGCTCGCCACTGGCATGGTGCGGGCGCAAGGCCTGCAGGTTGCGCAGGTTGCTCTTGTCCATGGCCAGGACCAGGTCGTACTCGGCAAAGTGTGCGGCCTTGACCTGCTGGGCGCGCTGGCGCGACAGGTCGTAGCCACGGGCCAACGCCGCCTTGCAGGTACGGCTATCAGGGGACTTGCCCACGTGCCAGTCGCCAGTGCCGGCGGAGGCCACATGAACCACGCCACTCAGCCCCGCCACTTCAAGCTGCCGACGCAGCACGCCTTCGGCGGTGGGCGAGCGGCAGATGTTGCCAAGGCAGACGAACAGGACGCGCATCAAGCCTCCAGCAAGCGCCGCACGCGCTCCAGGTCTTCAGGAGTGTCGACGCCCACCGCAGGCGCCTCGATGGCATCGGCCACATGGATGCGCACGCCGTGCCACAGCGCGCGCAGTTGCTCCAGCGCTTCGGTCTGTTCCAGCCAGCACGGCCCCCAACCGACGAAGTCCTGGAGGAAACCCACGCGGTAGGCGTACATGCCGATATGGCGGCGATACGGAGCGCTCTGCGGCAGTTGGCTGCGATCCTTGGCGAAGGTGTCCCGCGCCCAGGGCAACGGCGCACGGCTGAAGGTCAGGGCCAGACCGTGCTTGTCGCTGACCACCTTGACGGCGTTGGGGTTGAACACGGTTTCCGGCTCGTGGATCGGCTCGGCCAGGGTGGCGATGCCGGCTTCCGGGTGGACGGCGAGGTTGGCCGCCACCTGGTCGATGATCACCGGCGGAATCAGCGGCTCGTCGCCTTGCACGTTGACCACGATGGCATCGGCTGGCAGACCGAGGTGGGCAGCCACTTCGGCCAGACGGTCGGTGCCCGATTCATGGTCGGCGCGGGTCAGCAGCACTTCGGCGCCGAAGGCCTGGCAGGCCGCGACGATGCTGGCATCGTCGGTGGCGATCACCACGCGGCTGGCGCCGCTCTTGCGCGCCTGCTCCCACACGTGCTGGACCATCGGCTTGCCAGCGATCGGCAGCAGCGGCTTGCCCGGCAGGCGCGTGGAGCGCAGGCGGGCGGGGATCACCACGGTGAAGTTCAGGCTCATTTGTCCAGGCGCTCGTCATCGGTCAGGGTGCGCGCTTCGCTCTCCAGCATCACCGGGATGCCATCGCGGATCGGGTAGGCCAGGCCCGCGCCCTTGCTGATCAGCTCGGTCTTGTCGGCGCTGAGCTTGAGCGGCCCCTTGGTGATCGGGCAGGCCAGGATGTCGAGCAGTTTGGTGTCCATGGAAGCGTCCTTGAGGCCGATGGCCGGAAATGGATGGGAATCAGGGCTGCCGGCGCGCGGGCAACAGGCGCGCGAGTTGGTCGTCGAACCAGGCGACGAAGGCCGAAGACGGTACCGCGTCGACTGCCAGGTACCACCAGTCGTCGCCAGCGAAGGCACGGCATTTCACCGCGTCCTTCTCGGTCATCACCAGCGGCAGCGTGGGAGTGAAGGTCAGGCTGTCGACGCTGAACTGCGCATGGTCGGCAAAGGGGTGCGGCACCGGCTGCCAGTTTAGCCCCAGTAGGGTCTTGAAGAAACGTTGCGGGTTACCGATGCCGGCAACCGCATGCAGGGCTTGGCCTGCGGGGAAATGATCGAGGTCGCGGCGCTCGCCGCTGCGCAGATTGACCAGCGCACGGGGTTGCAAGCCGAAGGCGAAGGCACCCTCAGGGTCGGCGCTGGCACCGTTGTACAGCAGCGCATCGACCTCGCCCAAGCGCTCGACCGGCTCGCGCAGGGGGCCGGCGGGGAGGCAGCGGCGATTGCCCAGGCCACGGGCGGCATCGATCAATACCAGCTCCAGGTCACGGGCCAGGCGGTAGTGCTGCATGCCATCGTCACAGAGAATCAAGTCCAGTGGCTCGCTTGCCAGCAATGCCTGCACCGCACGGGCGCGATCGGGGTCGATCATCAGCGGCACGCCGGTTCGCTGGACGATCAGCAGGGGTTCGTCGCCGGCCTGCGCGGCCTCTTGTCGAGCCTCGACGCGCCAAGGCAACTGCGGCGGCTTGGCGCCATAGCCACGGCTGACCACGCCAACCTTGAGCCCCTGACGCCGACAATGCTCGATCAACCAGAGAATCATCGGCGTCTTGCCGGTGCCACCGACGGTGATGTTACCCACCACGATCACTGGCACAGGCGCCCGATAACCGGGGCGCTCGCCGCTGATGAAGCGCTCACGCTTGCGCGTCACCACGCGGCGATACAAGGCTTCCAGTGGGCGCAGCAAGGCCAGGGCCGGGTGGCCCGCGTACCAGGCGGCGAGCAAGCGATCGGTAAGGGCCATCAGGGTGTTCCTGGGGCCGCCTCGACGGTGGTCATACGCAGTTGGCTGAAGCCGAGCTTGCCGGCGGCATCCATCGCGGTGATCACAGCCTGATGCGGGGTCTTGCCGTCGGCACTGATCGACAGCGGCAAGGTGATGTCGCCCTCGGACTCACGTTGCAGCGCCTCGGTCAGGGTCGCCAGGTCACTCTTGGGCAGCAGGTGGTTATTCACCGAATACACGCCCTCGGCGCTGATGGTGACCTCGACCCGCTTGCCCTCCTGCGCCGGAGCGGGCGCGCCGCTGGCAGCCTCGGGCAGCTCGACGCGCAGTTGCGTCTCGCGGGTGAAGGTGGTGGTGACCACGAAGAACAGCAGCAGCACGAACACCACGTCGATCAACGACGCGAGGTTGATGTCCACATTCTCGCGTTGCCGATTGCGCCGGAACTTCACGCCTTGCCTCCGGCCACCTCGACCTCGCGATCGCCCTGCAGCACCTCGACCAGCTTGATTGCCTCCTGCTCCATGCCCACCACCAGCTCATCGATGCGGCGCAGCAGGAAGCGGTGGAAGAACACCGCCGGAATACCGACCATCAGGCCAGCCGCAGTGGTGACCAAGGCCTTGGAGATACCACCGGCGAGCACGGCGGCATTGGCGGTCATCTGCGAGCCCATGAAGGCGCTGAAGATGTCGATCATGCCCAGCACCGTGCCAAGCAGGCCGAGCAGCGGCGCCATGGCGGCGATGGTACCGAGTGTACTGATGTAGCGTTCGAGCTCGTGGATGACCCGGGAGGCGGCCTCCTCGATGCACTCCTTCATGATTTCGCGGCCGTGACGGGAGTTGGCCAGGCCCGCGGCGAGGATCTCGCCCAGTGGCGAATCGGCGCGCAGGGCCTTGAGCTTGTCACTGGTCAGTTGCTTGTCCTTGATCCACATCCACACCTGGCCGAGCAGGTGTGGCGGGGTCACGCGACTGGCGCGCAGGGTCCACAGGCGCTCGGCGACGATCGCCATCGCGGCGATGGAGCTCAGAATGATCGGCAGCATCATCCAACCGCCGGACTTGACCAATTCCCACACAGTAAGCATCCCCCTGGAAAAAGGCCGCCACTCTACCATAGGACCGGCGGGGGCTCATCTGCCGAAGGTCAGCCAGGCATTCAGCCACTACCCGCGTCGCGCCAGAAGCGCCGCTCGCCGCGCAGCCCTTTCACCCCCCCATGGCTGCCCAAACGCAGCCGCAGGGCACCCTCCAGCGCCGTATCGTGCGCCACCAGGCCATGTCGACGGTAGCGTGCGCTGACCTGGGGGTGCGGGTGGCCGAAGCCGTTGTGCCGACCACGGGAGATCAGCACCCCGCGGGGCGCCGTGGCACGCAGGAAGGGCTCGGTGGACGAACTGCGGCTGCCGTGGTGTGGCGCCTGCAGCCAATCGATGCGTGGATCGTCGACCGAGGCCAACCAGGCCCGCTCGGCGCCCGCCTCGATATCGCCGGCCAGCAGCAGTCGTTCGCCATTGGCCTCGACCAGCAACACGCAGGAGCGGTCGTTGCTGTGCTGAGCACCTGCCCAGCGCCAGAACGAGAAACGCACACCATCCCACTGCCAGGTCTCGCCAATGGCGCAGGGCTCGGCCCCTGGCAGCATGTCCACCTCGCCGGCCATCACGCGGGCCACCGGCAACCCTCGATGGATCGCCTCGGCACCACCGGCATGGTCGGCGTGGGCATGGCTGATCAGCATCAGGTCCAGTTGGCGCACGCCCAGCTTGCGCAAGGTCGGCAACACCACGCTTTCGCCCAGGTCGTGGCTGTCGCTGGCCGGCCCTGCGTCATAGAGCAGGCTATGGTGGCGGGTGCGCAACAACACCGCCAGGCCCTGGCCGACATCCAACTGCCATACCTCCACCTGCCCCACCGGCACCTGCTCCCGGGGCGCCCACAGCGCCAGCAACAGCATCGCCCCCGGCGCGCGCAAAGGCATGCCACGCGGCAACAGCACCAGCAGCGCGCCGACACAGACCAGCAACCACGCCCAGGTCGGCAAAGGCTGCGCCACCCAGGCCGGCTGCCAGCCCGCCACTGCGTGCAACAACCGGAACAGTCCGTCTAGCAGGCCACCCGCCAGCCAGAGCAGACGCTCACCCACGCCCGCCAGCGGCAACAGCACGGTGCCGAGCAAGGCCAGCGGCAACACCGCCAGGCTGATCCACGGCACCGCCAGCAGGTTGACCAGCGGCCCCGTGAGGCTCACCGGCAGGCCGAGCGCCAGCAGTGCCGGCAGCAGCCCCACGGCGATCACCCACTGGGCGCGAGCCCAGGCCTGCCAGGGTCGCCAACCACCCAGCCGACCACTGAAGCACAGCACCAGCACCGCCACCGCGCCGAACGACAGCCAGAAGCCAGGCAAGAGACTGGCCAGCGGTTCGACCAGCAGCACCCCAAGCAACGCCAGCAACAAGGGCAACCCTGCACCCAGGTGGCGAAAGCGCAGGCGCCAGAGCAACACCACCGCCAACATCAAGCAGGCCCGCTGCACAGGCACCTGGAACCCCGCAAGGGCGCCGTAGCCCAGGGCCGCGAGCATCGCCAGCGCACAGGCCCAAGGCAGCCACGGCAGGCGCTGTGGCCACAGGCCAAAACGCGCCAGGCCTGCCACCAGACCATATACCAGCCCGGCCAGCAGGCCGATGTGCTGACCGGAAATCACCAGCAGGTGCACCGTGCCGGTGGCCTGTAGCGCTTGCCAGTCTTCCCGCGCCAGCCCCGAGCCATCGCCCAGGATTAACGCGGCCAGCAGCGGCTCGCGGCCCTGGGCATCGACCGCCAGCAGGCGCTGGCGCAGCGTATCGCGCCAAGCCCCGGAGGCTGGTGCCAGCAATTGCCCGGCCTTCACCGTGCCTGTGCCGCCGATGCGCCGCGCCAGCAGGTTAGCCTCACGGTCAGGCCCATGGGGGTTGAGCAAGCCGTGGGGGCGCTTGAGGTTGACCGCAAGGCGCCAGCGCTCGCCGGCCTTCACCGGCGGCCCATCGAACCAGCTCAGTTGCAAGCGCCGCGGCAGCTCGGCGCGGCGAGAAACAGCGCCCTCCAGCTCGAAGCGCACGCTGCGCGCCAATGCCGCCGGCAAGCCCACCACCCGGCCTTCGAGCCACAGGGTACGACCATCCAGGGGCTGCGCCAGACGATCATCCAGTGCCTGCTGCGCCGACACACTCGCCCACGCCAACCCGAGCAACGTCAAGCCCAGCGGCCACAGACGGCTGCCAAAACACGACACGCCAAGCACAATCAAGAGGAAAAGCCATCCGACAGACGGCAATGCAGGCAGAAAGCCCAGGCCCAACAACCCGAGGACTAGCGCGGACATCCCTGTGCGCATGAGGTACGGCTCCCGAAGCGACATAGCTCCGTCAGGCTAGGCGCAATCGGCGCTCGGGAACGTTCAACAATTGTCACAAACTCTGAACAAGACTGAGTAGGGAATCAGGGCATACTGCCTGCATTCGAGACCGGGGAGCCTACATGCCGCGCCGACTCTTCAAACGCTACATGCCGGATCCGACCAGCATTCGGGAACACAAATCCTTACGCTTCTTCGGAAAATTACTGCATGACCCCAACCTCTGGCACCTGAACCGTCATTCGGTGGCACGGGCCATGGGGGTCGGCCTGTTCGCGGCGCTCATCCCGATCCCCATGCAGATGCTGCTGGCCGCAAGCCTGGCCATTCCGGTTCGCGGCAACCTGCCTATCGCGGTCAGCCTGGTCTGGCTGACCAACCCGCTGACCATGCCGCCGGTGTTCATCGCCACCTACATGACCGGCGCCTGGCTGATGCAAATTCCCCCGCGCACTCTGCCGGACGAGCTCACCTTCGAATGGATCACCGACCAGCTCTCAACCGTCTGGCAGCCGTTCCTGCTGGGCTCGGTGGTCTGCGGTGTAGTGCTGGGCGCGCTCGCCTACTGCCTCACCATGCTCTACTGGCGCTGGTGGGTCGGTCGCCAGTGGCGCCGCCGCAAGTGCCGAGTGTCAGGCACGCATGCCGCGGCCACTGACCAACAGGCGGATGCACACCAGGTACAACGCCGCAGTGGCCACCAGCATGAAGGTGATCGCCGTACCAATGCTGATGTCCGAAACTCCTAGGATGCCGTAGCGGAACGAGTTGACCATGTGCAGCACCGGGTTGACCAACGACACGGTCTGCCAGAACGGCGACAGCAGGGTGATCGAGTAGAACACCCCGCCCAGGTAGGTCAGCGGCGTCAGCACGAAGGTCGGGATGATCGAGATATCGTCGAAGTTGCGCGCGAACACCGCGTTGACGAAGCCCAGCAGCGAGAAGATGGTCGCGGTCAGCAGCACCACCAGCACGGTGATGCCGATGTGGTGCACCTGCAGATGGGTGAAGAACAGCGACAGCAAGGTCACGATCACCCCCACCGCCAGGCCGCGCAGCACGCCACCGAGGGTGTAGCCGACGAGGATGGTGTGCGGCGACACCGGCGACACCATCAGCTCCTCGATCGAGCGCTGGAACTTGCTGCCGAAGAAACTCGACACCACGTTGCCGTAGGAGTTGGTGATCACCGCCATCATGATCAGGCCGGGGACGATGTAGTCCATATAGGGAATGCCGCCCATCTCGCCGATGCGCTGGCCGATCAAGTTACCGAAGATCACGAAGTACAGGATCATGGTGATCGCTGGCGGCAGCAGGGTCTGCGGCCAGATCCGCAGGAAACGCCGAACCTCGCGGTAGACGATGGTATTGAGTGCGACCAGGTTGGTGCGCAGTTCCAGGCTCATACCGCCACCTTCGTCAGGTTCTTTTCCACCAGGGACACGAACAGCTCCTCGAGTCGATTGGTCTTGTTGCGCAGGCTTTGCACCTCGATGTTCTGCAGCGCCAACTGGCCGAACAGCGCGGTGATGCCAACGTCCTTGTCTACTTGCACTTCAAGGCTGTGCGGGGAAATCAACCGGCACGGGTAGCCCTGCAGCACCGGCGCGGCGGCCAGGTCCTGCTTGAGGTCGAGCACGAACGTCTCTACGTGCAGCTTGCCCAGCAGCTTGCGCATGCTGGTGTTCTCGACGATGGTGCCGTGGTCGATGATGCCGATGTGTCGGCACAACTGCTCGGCTTCCTCAAGGTAGTGGGTGGTGAGGATGATGGTGATGCCCTTCTCGTTCAGCTCGGTGAGGAAACTCCACATCGAGCGACGCAGCTCGATGTCCACCCCCGCGGTCGGCTCGTCGAGGATCAGCAAGCGCGGCTCGTGAATCAACGCGCGCGCGATCATCAGGCGACGCTTCATGCCACCGGACAACGAACGCGACTGCACATCGCGCTTGTCCCAAAGGCCGAGCTGAGTCAGGTACTGCTCGGCGCGCTCCTTGGCCAGCTTCGGCGGGATGCCATAGTAGCCGGCCTGGGTGACGACGATGTCGAAGGTCTTCTCGAACTGGTTGAAGTTGAACTCCTGGGGCACCACGCCGATGTTGCGCTTGAGCGCCGACGGCTCGCGGTCCAGGTCATGACCGAAGACATTCACCGTGCCGCTGGTCTTGTTCACCAAGGTCGAGAGAATGCCGATGGTGGTGGATTTGCCGGCACCGTTGGGGCCCAGCAAGGCGAAGAAGTCACCCTCGGCGACTTCCAGGTCGATGCCCTTGAGGGCCTGGAAGCCATTGCCGTAGGTCTTGGTCAGCTGTCGTATGGACAGGGCGGAACTCATAGCGGGTCAGGTACCGATAAAGAGGTTCAGGACACGCCAGGTCGATTCACTGGCGCAGTGAGTGCGGCCATGGTGCAAGGCCAGGCCGCGCAAGTACAGTCATGTGTGTCGATAGTGACTATCGAAACAGCCAGGGTGTTCGCCTCAGGTCAGTGCGGTCATCACCGCTGCCTGGTAGGCCGGGCGCGCCTTCAAGCGCTCGTACCAGGCACGCAGGTGGCGCATGTCCGGGCGTTCGATGGGCATCTCGAACCAGGCGTAGGCGAAGCAGCCCAGCGGGATGTCGCCCATGCCGATCCGCTCGCCCGAGAGGTAGGGCTGGCGCGCCAGGGCTTGGTCGGCGATCGACAGCAACTCGGCACAGGCCTTCTGCGCGGCGTTGATCGCCACCCAGTCGCGCTGCGCCTCGGGGGTGCGCAGCAAGCCCCAAAACAGCGGGCGGAACGGCGTGGCGAAGGACGAGGTGGTCCAGTCCATCCACTTGTCCGCCTGGGCGCGCTGGCGCGGGTCGGCGGCATACCAGCCCTGCTCGCTGCCATATTCGGCGCTGAGGTAGCGCACGATAGCGTTGGACTCCCAGAGCACCAGATCGCCGTCTTCGAGCAGCGGCACCAGACCGTTGGGGTTGCGCGACCGGTAATCAGGCTCATTGACCAGGCCGAAGGCGCCACCGGCGTCGATGGACTCGAACTCCAGGTCGAGTTCGTGAGCAATCCATAGCGCCTTGCGCACATTGCTAGAGTTTTTCCGGCCCCAGATCTTCAGCATGACAACGTCCCGATTGAGTGAAGGACGCCCAGTCTACTCCAAGAAAAGCGCCCCGTTGTTGAATCCGCGGCCCCGCCCCACGATTGGCCGGTACGCTCGGTCGAACTCCCAGCGCCATACCCTGTCACTGTTCAAAGCAGGCCTTCCCCGGCAGGCCGTCTAAGCTTTGCGGGGTGGCTTCGAGCCCAGGTTCCAAGGAGGAAGGACTATGTTGCTGTTGTGGTTGGTGGTACTGGTGATCGGTGCGGCGTACCTCACGCACCGGCGCCTGGCGCCCCTGCAGATACTCGGGGTCATCGCCGTCTACGTGCTGTTGATGGGTATTTTCAGCAGCGCGCCCGGCTGGCTGCTGGCACTGTTCTGGCTGGTGCTGGCGCTCAAGGCGGCGCTGGTGCTGCTGCCCGAATGGCGCCGCAAGGTTCTCACGAGGCCGGTGTTCAGTTGGTTCCAACGCACCCTGCCGCCAATGTCACAGACCGAACGCGAAGCGATCGACGCTGGCACCGTGTGGTGGGACGGCGAACTGTTCAGCGGTCGCCCAGACTGGAATACCTTGCTCGCCTACCCGGCCGCACAGCTCACCGAAGAAGAGCAAGCTTTCATCGATGGCCCTACCGAGGCCCTCTGCGCCATGGTCAGCGACTGGCAGATCGGCCAAGACCTCGACCTGCCGCCCGAGGCCTGGGCGCATATCAAGCGCGAGGGATTCTTCGCCCTGATCATTCCCAAGGAATACGGCGGCAAGGGCTTCTCCGCCTACGCCCATTCCCAAGTGGCGATGAAGCTGGCGACGCGCAGCGGCGATCTCGCCTCCACGGTGATGGTCCCCAACTCGCTGGGCCCTGCTGAATTGCTGCTGCACTACGGCACCGAGGAGCAGCGCAACCACTACCTTCCACGCCTCGCCCGTGGCGACGACATTCCCTGCTTCGCCCTCACCGGCCCGCTGGCCGGCTCTGATGCTGGCGCCATGCCGGACACCGGCATCATCTGCAAGGGGCAATGGAACGGCGAGGAAGTGATCGGCCTGCGGCTGAACTGGGAAAAGCGCTACATCACACTCGGCCCGGTGGCCACCCTGCTGGGCCTGGCTTTCAAAGCCTACGACCCCGACCATTTGCTGGGCGACCAAGAAGAGCTGGGCATCAGCCTGGCGCTGATCCCCACCGACACTCCCGGCGTGGACATCGGCAAGCGTCACCTGCCCTTGGGCGCGGCATTCATGAACGGCCCCAACAGCGGCAAGGACGTGTTCGTGCCGCTGGACTTCCTCATCGGCGGCCAGGCCATGCTCGGCAAGGGCTGGATGATGCTGATGAACTGCCTCTCGGTGGGTCGCTCGATCTCCCTGCCCGCCGTGGGCACCGGTGCGGCCAAGTACACCAGCCTGGTGACCGGCCAGTACGCGCGCATCCGTGAGCAGTTCAACGTGCCGCTGTCGGCCTTCGAGGGCATCCAGGAAGCGCTCGCCCGCATCGGCGGCAATGCCTGGCTGATGGACAGCGCCCGCCTGCTCACCGCCAAGGCGGTCGACCTGGGTGAAAAACCCTCGGTGCTGTCGGCAATCCTCAAGTACCACCTCACCGAACGCGGCCGCGAGTGCATCCAGCACGCCATGGACGTGCATGGCGGCAAAGGCATCATCCTCGGCCCGAACAACTACTTGGGGCGCAACTGGCAGGGTGCACCGATCTTCATCACCGTCGAGGGCGCCAACATCCTCTCGCGCAACCTGATGATCTTCGGCCAGGGCGCGATTCGCTGCCATCCATTCGTGCTCAAGGAGATGGCCCTGGCCGGCCGCGAGGACCGCGACCAGGCCTTGAAGGAATTCGATGACCTGCTGATGAAGCACATCCTGTTCGCCACCGGCAACGCCGCCAGCACCCTGGTGCTGGGGTTGGGCCTAGGGCATTTCGAGCGGGTGCCGGGCGATGCCTTGAGCCAAGGCTACTTCCGCGCGCTGAACCGCCAGGCCGCCGCGTTCGCGCTGCTTGCCGACCTGTCGATGATGCTGCTGGGCGGCGCGCTGAAGCGCCGCGAGCGCCTGAGCGCAAGGTTGGGCGACGTCCTGAGCTACCTGTACTTGGCGTCGGCGGCGCTCAAGCGCTATCACGACCAAGGTTCGCCCGAGCACCTGCAACCGCTGCTGCGCTGGGCCCTGGAAGAAAGCCTGGGCAAGGCGGAGCAAGCCCTGGACCGCCTGCTCGACAACTTCCCCAATCGCTTCATCGGTTGCGCCTTGCGTGTACTGGTGTTCCCGTTCGGACGACGCCACACCGGCCCCAGCGATGAACTGGACGCCGAAGTCGCCGAACTGATCGGGCGACGCCAGGGCGACCCGGCACTGGAAGCATTGCTGGCCGGTTGCTTCCGGCCACAGGCCGACGACGACCCGGTGGCCGCGCTGCAACGGGCCAGCGACCTGCTGGATGAAACGGCACCGTTGCAAAAGACGCTGTACCAGGCAATCAAGGCAGGCAGCGTACAGCCCGCCCCTGGCGAGTCGTTTATCGATGCCGCCCTGGCGGCTGGAGCCCTTCAGCCTGAAGAAGCTGAAAAGCTGCACGACGCCGAAAAAGCCCGGCGAGCGGTGATCGACGTGGATGCTTTCGACAAAGAGCAGCTGCTGCCTGAAGCGGGCCGGATCCGCTGACCCCACTCGCCGCGAACCACCCCGCCCACAAGTATCGCGCCTAGCGAAACCTGTGGACGGGGCGGTTTGAACACCACTCCCCCGCGCCGTATACTCCGCCCCCGTTTCAACCACCCCGAGGATCACCCCAATGGCCAACCCGCACCTGGAATACCACCTGCAATTGCTCAACCACCTGCGCACGATCCTGGTGGCCCTGGGCGAAGCCGAGCAGGTGCCAGAGGAGAGCCACGCCCTGTTCCTCGAACGCTTCGACGAATTGCTGACCCTGCTGCCGCAAGATCCGCTGGAAAGCCAATACCTGGGCCAGGACCTGATCTGCCAGGTGATCCAGCGCTACCCGCAGATCGCCCATCTGGTGCCACGCGACCTGCTGTGGTTCTTCGGCGGGGACTGCCTGCACTTCATGCCGGACGAAGAACTCGACCTCTACCAAACGCTTGAGGAGCGTCGCTACGAGGCCGAGCAGAATGGCGAGCCGTTCGACTGGAATCTGGAAAAGCAGTTGCTGGCACACCCAACCGCGGGCGATACCGCTCACTAAGCAGGGCTCTCCAACCTGCCCCCCAGAGCCCGCGCCTGGGGGATCAGGCGGGTATCTGCATATGCATTCCAACGCAAAAAAAAACGCCACTTCAACGAAGTGGCGTTTTGTATTGGAGCGGGAAACGAGACTCGAACTCGCGACCCCGACCTTGGCAAGGTCGTGCTCTACCAACTGAGCTATTCCCGCATTTGAAGCTTTACTGCCTACGGCGTGAAGCGGCGTTGCGCCCTTCATCGCCCTGTACCGTCATGAACGCCACAGTATTTGAACTGGAGCGGGAAACGAGACTCGAACTCGCGACCCCGACCTTGGCAAGGTCGTGCTCTACCAACTGAGCTATTCCCGCAAATGGCGTCCCCTAGGGGACTCGAACCCCTGTTACCGCCGTGAAAGGGCGGTGTCCTAGGCCACTAGACGAAGGGGACATACCCAACGCTTTTCAGCGCACCAGAAGGTGAACCTCACGATTCAATCTGGATTTTCTTTTCCCGCCCCGCCATGAAAGCAGTGCCGGAGAAACTGGAGCGGGAAACGAGACTCGAACTCGCGACCCCGACCTTGGCAAGGTCGTGCTCTACCAACTGAGCTATTCCCGCATTGGCGTCCCCTAGGGGACTCGAACCCCTGTTACCGCCGTGAAAGGGCGGTGTCCTAGGCCACTAGACGAAGGGGACACACTACAACATTCACTGCCTGCTGCATTTGGCGCTGTGCTTTACGCTGCAAGTGGCGCGCATTCTAGGGACGCATCCAAAGGCCGTCAACCCCTTTGTAGAAATTTATTTAAATCAATGACTTCCGGGTGGAATGAGGGGATAGCGACGAAGCGCCCAGGGATTGGCGTTGATTTTCTGACGCGAGCCCGGCAAGCTCGCATCAAAGTGCCAGCACTGCAGGTTTCGGGGGCGCCGCCGACACAGATAGCGTGTGGTGTCAGTACCGACCCCGATCACGGGGCAAGCCCACTCCTATAAAGAAGCCGGGTTGTCCGCTGGGCTGCACTGTTCGCTTCCGGGCGAACTTACTACACTCAAGCTGTAAAACTTTTCTTCAGAGGCGTTAACGGTGACACCACTTCTGATCACCCTGCTCATCGTGGCGGGTATCGCGTTACTGATCGTGATCGGCTACCTCAACAATGTCGTGGAGAATGCCAAGCTCGAGCGCGCGCGCCTCAAGGTCGAGCTTGCCGAACGCCTGCGCCGCTGCGGCGAAATCACCGAGACCTTCCCTGGCCAACTGATGACTCCGGCGCTCAAGCTGCTGCTGACGCGTCTGGAGCTGAACCTCAACCAGCGCCAGCTGGCACTGGACAAGCACAACGCCCAGTTCAAGAACCGCATCGCCGAACTCGAGGGCCTGATCGCCCAGGGCGAAAAGATCAAGGTGAACAACCCGCCCAGCCCGATCCAGACAGAGGTCAAGGCCAAGGACGTGCGCTTCCTACTGGAGTCGCTGCACAACCAGATCGTCAAGGCCACCCAGGACAACTTCCTGCAGGCCAACGAGGGCAAGTACTGGGTGCGCGAGGTCCGTCACATCCTGGTGCTGCTGCACATCGAGTTCTTCAACAACCTCGGCCAGCAGGCCCTGCAGCAAGGCCAGCCGGGCCATGCGCGCCTGGCGTTCGAGCGTGGTGTGCAGTATCTGCGCAAGCAACCGGAGCCCAAGCAGTACGAGGAACAGCTGACCTACCTGGAAAAACTCCTGGCCCGCGCCAACGCTCAGGTATTGGACCAGATGGAACCGGCCGAGGACGAGCAGAACGCACTGACCCAAGGGCTCAAGACCGACGAGGACGAGACCTGGAAGAAGAAGGTCATTTACGATTGACCGTACGCCCCGCCACAGGGCCGGCACAGACGCCAACGAAAAGGGGCCTTCCACAGGCCCCTTTTCATTTCCCAGCGATCAGCAATCGGTCAACGCCAGGAATATTCCCACCAACCGCTCCACCCCCAACTGATCCGCTTCACTGAAGCGCGCCAGCTTCGGGCTGTCCAGATCCAGCACGCCAATCAACCGCCCATCCTTCACCAACGGAATCACCAGCTCGCTGTTCGACGCGCTGTCACAGGCGATATGCCCCGGGAACGCATGCACGTCCTCGACCCGCTGGGTCTGCCGCGATGCCGCAGCGGCCCCACACACGCCCTTGTCGAACGGAATGCGCACGCAGGCGACCTGGCCCTGGAATGGCCCAAGCACCAGTTGCTCATTGCGGTTGATATAGAAACCCGCCCAGTTCAGGTCCTCCACCTGATGATAGAGAAACGCCGAGAACTGCGCGGCATTGGCGATGAAGTCTCGCTCGTCGGCGAACAACGCCTGCACTTGCGCAGCCAGCAGGTCATAGCCGTTCAGACCGGCGCTACTGGCATTGAGGTCGATCATTGATTCTGCTCCAGCAATTGCAGCCCGACCCAGTAGCGGGCGAACTGATAGGCACAACGGCCATTACGGTTGCCGCGGCCGGTGGCCCAGCGCACGGCGAGTTTGTCCAGTTCCTCGTCACGCTGCCAGCGCAGGCCGGCGTCACCCGCCAGCTGGCCGATCCAGTGTTCGACCACGTTGAGGAAGTGATCCTGGGTGAAGGGGTAGAACGACAGCCACAACCCGAAACGGTCGGACAACGCGATCTTGTCCTCCACCGCCTCGTTGGGGTGCAGCTCGCCGTCGACCATCTTCCAATTCTCGTTGTCGCTCTGCCTCTCCGGCACCAGGTGACGACGGTTGGAGGTGGCGTACAGCAGGACGTTGTCCGGTGCCTGCTCCAACGAGCCATCGAGCACGCTCTTGAGCACCCGGTAGTCGCCCTCCCCGGCTTCGAACGAAAGGTCGTCGCAAAACAGGATGAAACGCTGCTCGAGCTTGTGCAGTTGCTCGACCACACGCGGCAAGTCGGCCAGGTGATCGCGTTCGATCTCGATCAGGCGCAGCCCCTTGCCGGCATGCTCGGCCAGCAGTGCGCGCACCAGCGACGACTTGCCGGTACCGCGCGAGCCCCACAACAAGGCGTGGTTGGCGGGCATGCCGCTGATGAACTGGTGGGTGTTGCGGCCCAACTGCTCGCGCTGCTGGTCGACGCCGATCAGGTCGGACAGGCGGATATCGAGGCTGACCTCCAGCGGCATCAGGTAACCGCTGCGACCGTCGCGCTGCCAGCGCGCAGCGAGGGTGCGGGCCCAGTCGATGTCGGGTCGAGGAGCGGGCAACAGCGGTTCGAGGCGCGCGAGAACGGATTCGGCGCGGTCAAGGAAAGCGATGAGGCGGGGGTCCATGTGGGCTACCTATATTCAAGATCGGTTCAGGGGCCAGTGTGGCCTCATCGCAGGGCAAGCCCGCTCCTCAAACCTGTAGGGGCGGGCTCGCCCCGCGATGGGACCGCACTCACCCAACGAATGATCGATCGAAACAACAGACAGACCCGCCAGCAGCCGAGGCTGATCGGCTATGCTTGCGCAGCGCAAGGGGCGTTGAACCGGCTCGGGAACCATGGATATCAAGTTCACCAATCGCCTGTCATACAAGCAAGCCCAGTTGACAGTCCTGGTCGGCTTCATCCTGGGAGCATTGCTCAGTCTCATCCAGATCGGCATCGATTATGCCAGCGAAGACGCTTCCATCAACCGCGAAGTGCAAGCGCTGCTGCAGATCAGCCACGATCCGGCCTCGCGCATCGCCTATAACATCGACGCGGAACTGGCCAAGGAACTCACCGGAGGCCTGTTGCAATCGCCGGCGGTGGTGCGCGCGCGACTGATCGACAACAACGACACGGTACTCGCCGACGTCCAACGCCCGCGCCAGGAAGACCGCTACCGCCCACTCAGCGACTTCCTGTTCGGCGAGCAGCGCCAGTTCAGCGACCGTCTGTTCCTCGCCCACATGCCACAGGACTACCTCGGCACCCTGTACCTGGACATCGACACCTATGCCTTCGGCAGTCGCTTCCTCGACCGCGCCGGAATCACCCTGTTCAACGGCTTCGCCCGCAGCCTGGTGCTCACCGGCATCCTCCTGGCGCTGTTCTACATGATGCTGACCAAGCCACTGGTCACGGTGATCGGCGCACTCAGCGGCAGCGACCCACGCCAGCCCGGGCGCACGCGCCTGGACTACCCCCATGGCCACGAGCACGACGAGATCGGCGTACTTGTGAAGGTCGCCAACCAGCAGTTCATCAGCATGGCCACCGAGATCCAGCAGCGGCGCAACGCCGAGAACCGCCTGACCCAATACCTCAACGAGCTGGAAGACATCGTCTCGGCACGCACAGACGAGCTCAAGGCCAGCAACAGCCGCCTGAGCCAGTCCAACCAGGAGCTGGAGGAAGCACGCCGACGCGCCCTGGACATGGCCCAGGCGCGCGCCGCCTTCCTGGCCAACATGAGCCATGAGATTCGCACCCCGCTCAATGGCATGCTCGGCATGATCGCCCTGGCCCTGGACAGCGGGCTCAACGCCGAACAACGCCAGCAGCTGTCGATCGCCCACGACTCGGGCAAGGTGCTGGTGGAACTGCTCAACGATATCCTCGACCTGTCGAAGTTCGACGCCGGGCAGTTGGAGCTCGAACGCATCCCTTTCGACATGGGGGCAATGGTCGAAGACACCGCCAACCTGCTGTCGCAGAATGCCGCCGCCAGCGTCGAGCTGACCTGCCTGGTCGACGCGGGTTTCCCCAGCACGGTGCTCGGCGACCCGACCCGGGTGCGACAGATCGTCAGCAACCTGCTGTCCAACGCGCTCAAGTTCACCCGCTTTGGCCGGGTCGATGTGCGCCTTTCACCCATCGTCGGCGGCGTGCGCCTGGAGGTTTGCGATACCGGCATTGGCATCCCCGAGGAGGCCCAGGCGCGAATCTTCCAGCCCTTCACCCAGGCTGGCGCCGGCATCACCCGCCAGTATGGGGGCACCGGCCTTGGCCTGGCGCTGACCCGCAACCTGTGCAGGGCCATGCAGGGGCATCTGCACATCCATTCCGAAACCGGTTTTGGCAGCCGATTCAGTGCCGAGCTGCCGCTGCCTGCGCATACCGAGGCGCTGGCCGCAGCGCCGTTGCAAGGGCGCGTGGTCGCCCTGAGCAATGCGTCCAGCGGCCTGGCAGAACTGCTCGAGGGCCTGCTGCCAAGCTGGGGCCTGGACTACCAACGCCGCGATGGCGCCGATGGGCTCGCGGGCACTGCCATCGACCTGCTGATCACCGACGACCTGGAGCACCTGTTCGAACTGCGCCCGACCCTCAAGGCGCCGATCCTGCTGGTGACCGCCTACGGCAACTTTCTCCCCGGCGAGGAGGCCGCGCACCTGGCGCCACTGCACCAACTGGCCCGACCGCTGGCGCGCAATGCGCTCTACCAGATCCTGCGCCGCACCTTGCAGGGCGAACCCAACACGCCTCTGCTGCACGAAGTGAGCGGTTTGCAGCAGCGCCGCGCGCGCATTCTGCTGGTGGAGGACAACCCGGTGAACCAGCTGGTGGCCAAGGGCATGCTCGGCAAGCTCGGCTGCCAGGTGCAGGTCGCGGCCCACGGCGCCGAAGCTTTGGAGATGCTGGAAAGGGAAGGGTTCGACCTGGTGCTGATGGACTGCAACATGCCGGTGATGGACGGCTACGAGGCCAGTCGGCGCATCCGCCAGAGCGGGCGCTGGCCAGACTTGCCGATCGTCGCCCTGACCGCCAACGCCATGCCCGAGGAACGTGAGCGTTGCCGCGCTGCGGGCATGGACGACTACCTGGCCAAACCGTTCCGCCGCGAGGAACTACTGGCGCTGATCGATCACTGGGTGCCGCTCAGCGGTTGAGCAACGGCTCGATCGCCGCCTTGATCGCTTCCGGCTTGGTGGTCGGCGCGTAGCGGGTGACCTGGCCGCTGACCGGATCGATGAGGAACTTGGTGAAGTTCCACTTGATCTTCTGCGTGCCCAGCACCCCGGGCGCGCGCTTCTTCAGCTCGGCGAACAGCGGGTGGGCGCCGGGGCCGTTCACCTCGACCTTGCGAAACAGCGGAAAACTCACACCGAAGTTCAGCTCGCAGAACTGCGCGATCTCCAGGGCATCGCCCGGCTCCTGCTTGCCGAACTGGTTGCAGGGAAAGCCCAGCACCACCAGGCCACGCGCCTGGTATTGCTGCCAAAGGTGCTCCAGCCCCTTGTACTGTGGGGTGAAGCCGCACTGGCTGGCGGTGTTGACCACCAGCAGCGCCTTGCCGGCGAAGTCGCCGAGGGTTTTCTGCTCGCCGGCGAGGGTCACACAGGGGAAGTCCAGCAACGCGTCAGCCATGTCGATTCTCCGTGTCAGTCGTGCGGTTTGAAATCCAGGCAAACCGAGTTGATGCAATAGCGCAGGCCAGTCGGTGGCGGACCGTCGGGGAACACATGGCCCAGGTGCGCGTCGCACTGGGCGCAGGTGACTTCGGTGCGGATCATGCCGTGGGAGGTGTCGCGGATCTCGATCATCGCGCCCTCTTCGATCGGCTCGTAGAAACTCGGCCAGCCGCAGCCGGCATCGAACTTGGTCCGCGCATCGAACAGCGGCAGGTCGCAACAGATGCAATGATAGATGCCGGCGCGGCGCTCGCTGTTGTATTTGCCGCTGAAGGGGCGCTCGGTGCCTTTCAGGCGGCACACCTGGTATTGCGCGGGGTCGAGCATCGCGCGCCACTCTTCCAGGGTTTTCTCGATCTTTTGCATGGGTGGACCTCGGCAGGCGGAATTTCACCCCGCGCTGTCTTTTCCGTAGCGCGGGTGGCACGTATATTAGTTGGCTTGTGTGCAGACGCTCAGTCTGGCACCCGCGCCCCGTCCTTTTCAAACCTTTTGACGGCCGCGCCCCGCGACTTATCCAATCGGGATCACATCATGCAGTTCAGCAAATCGAACAAGCTCGCCAATGTCTGCTACGACATTCGCGGCCCGGTGCTCAAGCACGCCAAACGCCTGGAAGAGGAAGGCCAGCGCATCCTCAAGCTGAACATCGGCAACCCGGCGCCGTTTGGCTTCGAGGCGCCCGACGAGATTCTCCAGGACGTGATCCGCAACCTGCCCACCGCCCAGGGCTACAGCGACTCCAAGGGGCTGTTCAGCGCGCGCAAGGCGGTCATGCAGTACTGCCAGCAGAAGCAGATCGAAGGCGTCGGCATCGAGGACATCTACCTGGGCAACGGCGTGTCCGAACTGATCGTGATGTCCATGCAAGCGCTGCTCAACAACGGTGACGAGGTGCTGATCCCGGCGCCGGACTACCCGCTGTGGACCGCCGCCGTGAGCCTGGCGGGCGGCAAGCCCGTGCACTACCTGTGCGACGAGCAGGCAGACTGGTTCCCCGACCTCGACGACATCAAGGCCAAGATCACCCCGAACACCAAGGCCCTGGTGATCATCAACCCGAACAACCCGACCGGCGCGGTGTACTCCAAGGAGCTGCTGCTGGGCATGCTGGAGCTGGCACGCCAGCACAACCTGGTGGTGTTCTCCGACGAGATCTACGACAAGATCCTCTACGACGAGGCCGTGCACATCAGCACCGCGTCGCTGGCCCCGGACGTGCTGTGCCTGACCTTCAACGGCCTGTCCAAGTCCTACCGCGTTGCCGGCTTCCGCTCCGGCTGGCTGATCATCTCCGGGCCCAAGCAACACGCCCAGAGCTACATCGAAGGCATCGACATGCTGGCCAACATGCGCCTGTGCGCCAACGTGCCGTCGCAGCATGCGATCCAGACCGCCCTGGGCGGCTACCAGAGCATCAACGACCTGGTACTGCCCAACGGGCGCCTGCTGGAGCAGCGCAACCGCACCTACGAATTGCTCAACGCCATTCCAGGCGTGAGCTGCGTCAAGCCCATGGGCGCGCTGTACGCCTTCCCGCGTATCGACCCAAAGGTGTGCCCTATCCACAACGACGAGAAGTTCGTGCTCGACCTGCTGCTGTCGGAAAAGCTGTTGATCGTCCAGGGCACCGCCTTCAACTGGCCGTGGCCAGACCACTTCCGCGTGGTCACCTTGCCGCGGGTCGACGACCTGGAGCAGGCCATCGGCCGCATCGGTAACTTCCTGCGCACCTACCAGCAATAAGCGACTACCGGGCCCGCGTTGCGGGCCCAACTATCTTCCTACACCCCGCAACGCTCTATCCCACAGCCCACCTGACACCCTCTGCCATACTGCTCGGTACACAGTTTGAAATAGTCGACCGGTTGAATCGCCGTGTCCGCAGCCTTATATACCCCCGCAGTACGCTAGATTTTCATCCGTCAGGAGAACGTAACAACCATGATGCGCATTCTGTTGTTTGTGGCCACCAACCTCGCGGTGGTGCTGGTTGCAAGCATTACCCTCAGCTTGTTCGGTTTCAACGGGTTCATGGCCGCCAACGGCGTCGACCTGGACCTGGGCCGCCTGCTGGTGTTCTGCGCCGTGTTCGGTTTTGCCGGGTCGCTGGTCTCGCTGTTCATCTCCAAGTGGATGGCGAAGATGACCACCGGCACCCAGATCATCACTCAGCCTCGCACCCATCACGAACAGTGGTTGTTGCAGACGGTCGAGGAACTGTCTCGCGAGGCCGGCATCAAGATGCCCGAGGTGGGTATCTTCCCGGCCTACGAGGCCAACGCCTTCGCCACCGGCTGGAACCGCAACGACGCCCTGGTGGCGGTCTCGCAGGGCCTGCTGGAGCGCTTCTCGCGTGACGAGGTGCGCGCCGTGCTGGCGCACGAGATAGGCCACGTGGCCAACGGCGACATGGTCACCCTGGCGCTGGTGCAAGGCGTGGTGAACACCTTCGTGATGTTCTTCGCGCGCATCATCGGCAACTTCGTCGACAAGGTGATCTTCAAGAACGAGGAAGGCCAGGGCATCGCCTACTACGTGGCCACCATCGTCGCCGAACTGGTGCTGGGCATCCTCGCCAGTATCATCGTCATGTGGTTCTCGCGTCGCCGCGAGTACCGCGCCGACGAGGCCGGTGCGCAATTGGCCGGCACCGGGGCCATGATCAGCGCCCTGCAGCGCCTGCGCGTGGAGCAAGGCATGCCGGTACACATGCCCGACACACTGAAGGCCTTCGGTATCAATGGCGGCCTCAAGCAGGGCCTGGCGGGCCTGCTGATGAGCCACCCGCCGCTGGAGGACCGGATCGAGGCGCTGCGTCGTCGCGGTTGAGCATTGCACCGATGTGAAGAAAGGCGACCTGCAAGGTCGCCTTTCTTGTGCTGGGCCTGAGCGGGCCTGCCCCGCGATTGGAGGCGCAGCCCTCCCCTTCACCGCTCGACCCGATACACCCGCTCCAACAGGCTCATCACCCCCGCGCCCTGGAACTTAGGGCTTTGCTCGATAATCTGTGGCGCCTCCAGCGCGTCGATGCGCCACCCCTCGAAGCCACCTCGCACCTCGTCATCCGGCACCGAGAATGGCGGCCCATCGAGGCGCGACTGATCGTACTCCAGGGTCACCACCAGCCCCGTGCACGTCGCTGGCAACAGGGTCGACAGCAGCGCCATGTAGCGTTCACGCATGAGCGGCGGCAGCGCGATCAACGCGGCGCGGTCGTACAGCCCCCCGCAATCGACCAGGTCCTGCGCCTGCAAGGCGAAGAAGTCTCCGCACCACAACTCCACCTCACCACTGCGCCACACCTCGAACGCGCCGTGCTGAGCGACCTCGGGCAGCAAGCCCTGCCCGGAGAAGAAATCCTCCACCGCCCGCCTCGACAACTCCACCCCCCGCACCCGATACCCCTGCCCGGCCAGCCAGGCCAGGTCCAGGCTCTTGCCGCACAAGGGCACCAGCACACGACTGCCCGGTGCCAGCGCCAGCTTCGACCAGTGCGCCCGCAGGTACGGATTCACCTCGGCCTGGTGAAAACCGATCTGGTTGTCCGCCCACCGCTTGTGCCAGAACGCAGACTCCATGCTAACTCCTGATTTCTCGATAGATTTCTTGCAAAACTTATATTGGATATCGATCGTTGACTGATCGAAGATGGCGGCATCTTAACCGTTCAGGAACGCACCATGCTGCCCAGCCTGTTTATCTCCCACGGCTCGCCCATGCTTGCCCTGCAGCCCGGTGCCAGCGGCCCGGCCCTCGCCGCCCTGGCGCAAGCGCTACCACGCCCAAAGGCAATCGTGGTGGTCTCGGCGCACTGGGAAAGCCGAGGGCTGCTGGTGATGAGTACGCCACAACCGCCCACCTGGCATGATTTCCATGGCTTCCCGCCGGCCTTGCATGCCGTGCAGTACCCTGCCTCGGGCGAGCCTGCGCTGGCGCAGCGGATCGCCACGCTGCTGGCGAGCGCCGACCTGGGCGCTAGCCTGGACAACCAGCGCCCTTACGACCATGGCGCCTGGGTGCCGCTGTCACTGATGTACCCGGCTGCGGACATTCCCGTCATCCAGGTGTCGCTACCCAGCCATTTCGGCCCGGCATTGCAGGTGCGGGTCGGCGAGGCCCTCAGGCCATTGCGTGAGGACGGTATCTTGCTGATCGGCTCGGGCAGCATCACTCACAACCTCGGCGAGCTCAGCTGGCATGCCGGGCCGGAGGTGATCGCGCCGTGGGCCGGTGCCTTCCGGGATTGGGTGGTGGAGCGTCTGGCCGAGGATGACCGCGCGGCGCTGCTGGCTTACCGGCACCAGGCACCGCATGCGGTGCGCAACCATCCCAGTGACGAACACTTGCTACCGCTGTTCTTCGCCCTGGGGGCGGGGGAACGGTTCGGGGTAGTGCACCAGGGGTTCACGCTCGGGGCGCTGGGAATGGATATCTACCGGTTTGACTGAGGGCCGGTAATGACGCAGCAACATTCGCCAGACAAAAAAATCCCCAGCCTAGGCCGGGGATTTTTTCATTGCAGCGCCAGGATCAATCTTCGCGGTAGCGGCGCAGCTTCAGCTGCTTGCCCGCCACACGGGTGTCCTTGAGCTTGGACAGCAGACGCTCCAGGCCCTCTTCCGGCAGCTCGACCAGGCTGAAGCTGTCGCGTACCTGGATGCGGCCGATGGCGTCACGCGCCAGGCCACCCTCGTTGAGGATCGCGCCCAGCAGGTTCTTCGCGGCGATGCCGTCACGGGCACCCAGGGCGGTACGGCAACGCACACGGCCTTCAGCCAGCGGCATCGGCGCACGACGCTCGCGGTCACCACGCTCGCTGCGCTCGCCACGGTCGGCACGCTCACCAGTACGCTCACGCGGGGCGTGGGTCGGCACCAGCGGTTGCTCGCGCTCGACCGCGGCCAGGTCCAGCGCCTGGCCGTTGGTGGCCTTGCGCAGCAAAGCCGAGGCCAGGGCGCGCGGGCTGCAGCCCAGGTCGGCGGTCAGGCGATCGAACAGCTCGCCATGGCTGACTTCGGCTTCGGCCACCAGCGGCGCGAGGCTGGCGGTCAGCTTCTTGATGCGTGCGTCGAGCACGGCCTGCGGGTTGGGCAGGCGGGCTTCGGCGACCTTCTGCCCGGTCACGCGCTCGATCACCTGCAGCATGCGGCGCTCGCGCGGGGTAACCAGCAGCAGCGCGCGGCCATCACGACCGGCACGGCCGGTGCGACCGATACGGTGCACGTAGGATTCCGGGTCGTACGGCATGTCGACGTTGAACACGTGGGTGATGCGCGGTACGTCCAGGCCACGGGCGGCGACGTCGGTAGCGACGACGATGTCCAGGCGGCCATCCTTGAGCGAGTCGATGACCCGCTCACGCTGGTTCTGGGCGATGTCGCCATTCAGCGCGGCAGCCTTGTAGCCCTTGGCTTCCAGGGCAGCGGCCAGGTCCAGGGTAGCTTGCTTGGTGCGCACGAAGGCGATCAGCGCGTCGAACTCTTCCACTTCCAGCAGACGCAGCACGGCCGGGATCTTCTGGTCGGCATGGACCATCAGGTGGGCCTGATCGATCGCGGTGACGGTCTGGGTCTTGCTCTGGATCTTGACGTGCTTCGGCTCGCGCAGGTGACGCTCGGCGATGCTGCGGATCGAAGACGGCAGGGTGGCGGAGAACAGCACGGTCTGGCGCGAGGCCGGGATGGCGTCGAAGATCACTTCGAGGTCGTCCATGAAACCGAGCTTGAGCATCTCGTCAGCTTCGTCCAGCACCAGGTACTGCACGGTCGACAGCACTTTCTCGTCACGACGCAGGTGGTCGCACAGGCGGCCCGGGGTGGCGACGACGATCTGTGCGCCGTTGCGAATGGCGCGCAGTTGTGGGCCCATCGGGGCACCACCGTACACGGCCACCACGTTAACGCCCGGCATCTGCTTGGCGTAGGTTTCGAAGGCGGTGGCTACTTGCAGCGCCAACTCACGGGTTGGCGCCAGGATCAGGGCTTGCGGTTCGCGCTTGCTCACGTCGATCTTGTTGAGGATCGGCAGGGCGAAGGCAGCGGTCTTGCCGGTGCCAGTCTGCGCCTGGCCGATCATGTCGTGACCGGCGAGGATGATCGGGATCGACTGTTGCTGAATGGCGGACGGCTCTTCATAGCCGGTCGCCAGGACGGCAGCAACGATGTTCGGATTGAGTTCGAGAGCGGCGAATCCGCCGGTTTCCTGGGTCATGGGTCTGCCTCTATGTGCATCCGCAAAGACCCATGCTCCAAAGCTGCACATGCCTTGAAAGACCCGAAGGTCACCCAGGCAGCTTTGGCGGCGGGGATTTGCGAAAACGATTGAAAAGAAAAACGTGGGAATGTCCGCCTAGCGGACCAGCAGCCGAAGCTGGATTCGGAGGATTTGCACCGCCTGATTTTGCGGCCCGCTAAAAGACCGGCGCGTATCATATACGAATTCGTGTTGGCCGTGAGAATTTTTTCGGGGGGTAGTGGCCAGTATCGGGCCAGCAGCCAGAGGTCGCTGAAACGATTCCCCCGGGATGCATGTCGTGCTCATCGCGGCCTCGCCCGCGATGGGGGCGCCACCACCCTCCGCTCAACTCGCCGCCCGCACCTCGCGGATCAGGTACTCCAGCGAATACCCCAGGCGCGCGGCCAACGCGCCGGCCCGCGCCCGCAGGCCATCAAGGTCCAGCGCCTGCTCAAGGTCCGCCGGCACCAGCAGGATCACGTTGCCCTCCTTCACCGGCAGCTCCCAGTAGTGCCGGTGGTAGAGCCCCCGCAGCAACGCCGCGCCCAGCGGCCGGCCATCATCGCCCGCCCATTGGTTGATCACCAGCCACCCTTCCGGGTTGAGACGCTTCTGGCAGCTCTCCAGAAAACCCCAGGCCAGGTGCCCGACACCCGGGCCATGGTCGGTGTACAAGTCGACGAAGATCAGGTCGGCTTGCTCGGCAGTAGGCAACAACTCAAGGGCATCGCCGATACGCACGTACAGCCTTGGGTCGTCGTCCAGGCCCATGTACTCCATGGCCAGGCGCGGCACGTCGGGGCGCAGTTCGATGGCCTCGACATCCTCCAGCGGCAGGAACTTCAGGCACGCCTGGGTCAAGGTGCCCGCGCCAAGGCCGAGGAACAGCGCGCTCTCCGGTTGCGCATGGCACAGCGCACCGACCAGCATGGCACGGGTGTAGTCGTACTCCAGCCAGCTGGGGTCGGCGGTGAAGGTGCAGCTCTGCTCGATGGCGTCGCCGAACTCGAGGAAGCGATAGTCCTCGACCTCGTACACACTGATGACCCCGAAGGCATCCTCCACCCGGGCCAGCAGCCGCTCTTCCCGCTCCGTCGCCATCGCCTTCCCGCCCGCGCAAAACGCGCATTGTCCGTCAATGCCTGCGGTGCAACAAGCTCACCGCCACCTGATACCATGGCAGGCACGACAACCGCCGATACCGAGCCCGTGATGAACCAACCCTGGACCCCCGACAGCTGGCGCGCCCTGCCGATCCAGCAGCAACCGACCTACCCCGACGCCGCGCACCTGCTCAAGGTCGAGCAGACCCTGGCCAGCTACCCGCCGCTGGTGTTCGCCGGCGAGGCCCGCGAGTTGCGCCGGCAGTTCGCCGAGGTCACCCAGGGCCGCGCCTTCCTGCTGCAGGGCGGCGACTGCGCCGAGAGCTTCGCCGAGTTCTCCGCGGCGAAGATCCGCGACACCTTCAAGGTGCTGTTGCAGATGGCCATCGTCATGACCTTCGCCGCCGGCTGCCCAGTGGTCAAGGTCGGGCGCATGGCCGGCCAGTTCGCCAAGCCGCGCTCGGCCAATGACGAGACCATCGGCCAGGTCACCCTGCCCGCCTACCGGGGCGACATCGTCAATGGCATCGGTTTCGACGCCGCCAGCCGCGTGCCCGACCCCGAGCGCCTGCTGCAGGCCTACCACCAGGCCACCGCCAGCCTCAACCTGCTGCGCGCCTTCGCCCAGGGCGGTTTCGCCGACCTGCACCAGGTGCACAAGTGGAACCTGGACTTCATCGCCAACTCGGCGCTGGCCGAGAAGTACCACCAACTCGCCGACCGCATCGACGAGACCCTGGCGTTCATGCGCGCCTGCGGCCTGGACACCGCCCCGCAACTGCGAGAGACCAGCTTCTTCACCGCCCACGAAGCGCTGCTGCTGAACTACGAAGAAGCCTTCGTGCGCCGCGACAGCCTCACTGGCGACTACTACGACTGCTCGGCGCACATGCTGTGGATCGGCGACCGCACCCGCCAGCTCGACGGCGCCCACGTGGAGTTCCTGCGCGGGGTGCACAACCCGATCGGGGTCAAGGTCGGCCCGAGCATGAACACCGAGGAACTGATCCGCCTGATCGACGTGCTCAACCCGGAAAACGACCCCGGTCGCCTGAACCTGATCGTGCGCATGGGCGCCAGCAAGGTCGGCGACCATCTGCCGGGGCTGATCCGCGCGGTCGAGCGCGAGGGGCGCAAGGTGCTGTGGAGCTCCGACCCGATGCACGGCAACACCATCAAGGCCAGCAGCGGCTACAAGACCCGCGACTTCGCGCAGATCCTCGACGAGGTCAAGCAGTTCTTCCAGGTGCACCAGGCCGAGGGCAGCCACGCGGGCGGCATTCACATCGAGATGACCGGGCAGAACGTCACCGAATGCATCGGCGGCGCCCGGCCGATCACCGAGGACGCCCTGTCCGATCGCTACCACACCCACTGCGACCCGCGCATGAACGCCGACCAGTCGCTGGAGCTGGCGTTCCTGATCGCCGAAACCCTCAAGCAGGTGCGTCGCTGAGCGCCTGACGCAAACGGGCTGCCGCCTCCCGCGGGCAGTCCAGCCGCACCCTCTCAAGGCCCAGCCAGCCCGCCAGCCGTTCCAGGTTGCGGGCCAGGGCCTGATACCCCGCCTCGTCCAACCCTTGCGTCTCCTCATGCACGGCATGCACCGCCAGCTCGCCCTTGGCCCGCTCGGCGCGCAAGTCCAGGCGCGCGGCGATGCGCTCGTCGTGCAGGAACGGCAGCACGTAGTAGCCAAACACGCGTTTGTGCGCCGGGGTGTAGATCTCCAGGCGGTAGCGGAAGTCGAACAACCGCTCGGTGCGACCGCGCTCCCAGACCAGTGAGTCGAACGGCGACAGCAAGGCGCTGGCCTCGACGCGTCGAGGGATACGCGGGGTGCCCACGCAGTAGGCGGGCTGCTTCCAGCCCTGCACCGTGCAGGCTTGCAAGCGGCCATCGGCCACCAGCTCGGCGAGCGCCGCCTTGCTTTGCGCCGGGCTCAAGCGGAAGTAGTCGCGCAAGTCCTGCTCGGTGGCCACGCCCAGGGCGGTGGCGGCATGCAGCATCAGGCCCTGGTGGGCTTCGGCGTCGCAGGGGGTCGGCTGGTCGAGGATGGCGCCGGGCAGCACCCGCTCGGGCAAATCGTACAGGCGCTCGAAGCCCCGGCGTCCAGCCACGGTCACCTGACCGGCGGCGAACAGCCATTCCATCGCGTGCTTCTCGTCGCTCCAGTCCCACCAGGGGCCAGCGCGCTCCTCGCGGGTCGACAGGCTGCCAGCGCCCAACGCGCCTTGCTCACGCACTGCGGCCAGCACGCGGGCGATCACGTCCTGACGCTCGCGGCCGAACTGCGCCAGTTGCCGGTAGATGCCCTCGCCTTCAGCGGCCCGGGCCATGCGCCAGCGCATCAGCGGGTACAGCGCCAGGGGCAGCAGCGAGGCTTCGTGGCCCCAGTATTCGAACAACTGGCGCTGGCGGCCACGCCCCCAGGCCAGTTGGTCGAGCAAGGCCGGGGAGTAGTCGCCAAGGCGCGAGAACAGCGGCAGGTAGTGCGAGCGCACCAGGGCGTTGACCGAGTCGATCTGTACCACGCCCAGGCGCTGGAGCATGCGCTTGATGGCCGCGGACGTGGGCGTGGTATCTGTCGGTTTGCCGAAACCCTGGGCCGCGAGGGCCAGGCGGCGGGCCTGCTTGAGGGAGAGGCTTAAGGACACTGCGCGGCTCCGGGGTGGGTGAGCGGTCAGTGTAGTGTCTGTGGCGGCCCTATCGCGGGGCAAGCCCGCTCACAAGAGCGGGCTTGCCCCGCGATGCGGTGTCACTTGCGTAGCGGATCGTCCCAGAAGGGCCGCTCCACTTCCTGCAACGTGTCCGCCCGGCTCAATCCCAGGTCGTGCAGCGCCTCGTCACTGAGGCTTGCCAGTTGCCGCCGCTGGCGCCCCAGCTGGTACCAGCGCGCAACGTGGTGCAGCGCCACATTCAGTGCATGACTGAGGGAAAAGCTGTGCGGATGGATGCTGACATGACCTTTCATCTTGATGCCCTCCGTGAAGATGGCTTCAGTCTCGCCCCCGGCATAAGATCAATCCAACGAATGTTTCTTATACCTTGCATCTAGGAGATTGATGCAATGTCCCAATACCAGAGCCTCGACGCGGACGTGCTGCGCACCTTCGTCGCCATCGCCGAGCAAGGCGGCTTCACCCGTGCCGGCGAAGTGGTCAACCGCACCCAATCGGCGGTGAGCATGCAGATGAAACGCCTGGAGGAAGACATCCTCCAGCGCCAGCTGTTCGAACGTGACGGCCGCCAGGTGCGCTTGACCGCCGAGGGCCAGGTGCTGCTGGGCTATGCGCGGCGCATCCTCAAGCTGCACGGTGAAGTGTTCAACACCCTGCGCATGCCGCACATGGTCGGGGTGGTGCGCATCGGCACGCCTGACGACTACGCCATGCGCTTCCTGCCGACCATCCTGTCGAGCTTCGCCCAGAGCTACCCGCTGATCCAAGTGGAAGTGCATTGCGAGCCGTCGAAGCAGTTGATGCAGCGCCAGGACCTGGACTTGACCATCGTCACCTGCGAGCCCGGCTCGGAGGTCGGCCAGTTGCTGCGCCAGGAGCGCCTGGTGTGGGCTGCGGCCCAGGGCTTCTGCCCGCAAGAGCAGCGGCCGATGCCGCTGGCGATGTTCAACACCGACTGCTTCTGCCGTTCATGGGCTTGCAATGCCTTGGAACTGCTGGAAATCGACTACCGCATCGCTTACACCAGCCCCAGCCTGGCGGCGATCTTCGCCATCGTCGGCGCGGGGCTTGCGGTGACGGCGCAGTTGCAGAGCTTGATTGCTGGCAACCTGCGGGTCCTGGGGGAGGAACATGGGTTGCCGCAATTGCCGGTGGCCAATGTGATGCTGCTGCGCAATGCGCAAAGCCAGTCACCGATTACCGATTGCCTGGCGGACTATGTGGCTCAGGGCTTCAAGTGAGGTTTTTGTGGGGTGGTTGACGGCCCTATCGCGGGGCAAGCCCACGCCTACAAATACCCCGCTGATTCCGAAACCAACGCTGAACCTGTAGAAGCGGGCTCGCCCCGCGCTAGGGCCCTTTGATCAAAGCTCGAACGCCAGCATCACCGCGCAGACGATCAGGAACCCGCAGAACAGCGTGCGCAATACCTTCTCCGGCAGCGCATGGGCCAGCTTCACGCCCCAGCTGATGCTCAACAACCCACCCACCGCCAGCGGAATGCCGGCGTGCCAGTCGACGCTCTGGTGCAGCCCGTAGGTCAGCAGGGTAACGGTCGTGCTCGGCGCAGCCAGTGCCAACGACAAGCCCTGGGCCACCACCTGGGTGGTGCCGAACACGCTGGTCAGGATCGGCGTCGCCACCACCGCGCCGCCCACGCCGAACAGCCCGCCCATGGTGCCCGCAAAGCAACCCAGCACGCCCAGCCACGGCCAGGGGTAGCGCAGCTCGCTGCTCGGCGGTGCCACGCGCAGGAACATCCGTGCCACGTTCCACACCGCCAATACGATCAGGAAGCCGACGAAGCCCAGGCGCATCGAATGCGCATCGATGCCCACCGCCCAGATCGACCCCAACCAGGCGAACAGGAAGCTGCACAGCGACAGCGGCACGGCATGGCGCAGCTCGATGCGGTTGCGTTGGTGGTAGCGCCACAGCGCCAGCAGCACGTTCGGCACCACCATCACCAGCGCCGTGCCCTGGGCCAGTTGCTGGTCCAGGCCAAACAGCACACCCAACGCCGGAATGGCGATCAGCCCGCCGCCAATGCCAAACAACCCACCCATGGTGCCCAGGGCCGCGCCCAGGGCGATGTACATCAACCACTCGATCATCAGCGTTTCATCCAGCTGCATTGAATAATCCAAGCATGCTAACCAGTGGGCCCTGGCAGGGAAACGCACAGCAGCGCACAATGGCTTTGCGCATTTCGCACAAGCAAACGGTCATCCCATGAGCCCGGACCTTCTCACCGAACACCTGAGCCTGTTCCTCGACGTACTGGAAACCGGCAGTTTCTCCGCCGCCGCGCGCCGCCACCCCCTGACCCCCTCGGCGGTGGCAAGGCGCATCGACCACCTCGAAAATGCCGTGGGCAGCCGCCTGTTCGCCCGTAGCACCCATGCGGTGCGCGTCACCCCGGCTGGCAAGGCGTTCGCCGAACGCGCCCGGCGTATCGTCGAGGAGCTGCGCCTGGCACGTGCCGAGGCGGTGTCGCTGAGCAGCGCTCCGGAAGGCCTGATCCGTATCGATGCCCCCGCCGCCTTCGGCCGCCGCCACTTGGCTCCGGCCATCGCCGACTTCCTGGTCGCCTACCCCGGGCTGGACGTGCAACTGCGCCTGATCGACAGCTTCGTCGACATGCACGGCAGCCACCTGGGCGAAGTCGACCTGGTGCTGCGCGCCGGCCCCATGGCCGACACCCGGCTGGTGGCCACCCCCCTGGCGCCCATGGTGCGCATCGCCTGCGCCAGCCCTGCCTACCTGGCCAGCCGCGGCGTACCGCGCAGCCCCAGCGAACTGCCGACGCACGACGGCCTGGACTGGGACGGCCTGGCGCCACCCTTCGCCTGGCGCTTTCATGTCGACGGGCAACTGCGCCTGCACCGCCCTACTCGCATGCGCATGGCCGCCAACAACGCCGAGGCCTTGCTGTTCGGTGCCCTCGCCGGGCTGGGTGTGGCGCACCTGCCGACCTGGCTGATCAGTGAGTACCTGCTGCGGGGCGAACTGCTGCCGCTGTTCTGCGAAAACGGCCTGCCTGAACCTGAAACCACCGGCATCTATGCCTTGCGCCTTGAACATGAAACGAACTCTCGCAGCCGCTTGCTGCTCGAATTTCTCAAGAGCCGCTTCAGCCCGGTGCCCCCCTGGGACTTGGCCTTGCGCAGCGGACTGCGTGGATGATGAGCGCGCTAACCATCAGCGTGCTAGATTCTTAACCGAACCTACTCAAGGACCTGCATGAAAGACACCCAAGCCTCCTGCGACGAGCTGCTGCTGGACAACCAGGTCTGCTTCGCCCTGCATTCCACCTCGTTGCTGATGACCAAGGTCTATAAACCGCTGCTGCAAGCCCTCGGCCTGACCTACCCGCAATACTTGGCCATGCTCGTGCTGTGGGAGCAGGACGGCCTGACCGTGGGTGAGATCAGCCAGCGTCTGCTCACCGACCCCGGCTCGCTGACCCCCTTGCTCAAGCGCCTGGAAAGCGAAGGCCTGCTCAAACGTACCCGCAGCCGCGAAGACGAGCGCGTGGTGCTGGTGCAACTGACCGACAAGGGCCGTGAGCTGCAGCAGGAAGCGCGTCGTGTGCCCCAATGCATCCTGCAAGCCAGCGGCCGCTCGCTGGAGCGCCTGCAGCAACTGCAAACCGAGCTGTTGGACCTGCGCGCCAGCCTGCAAAAAAACCTCTGACGACTACGCTGTGAAATGGCCGTCGGACGAATGGTCGAAAAATTATCTTGCGCACAAAATAATTGCGCGATAACTTAATCCCCATACCCACCCAGCGCCCTGGCGCACAGCACACAAAGCGAGGTTCAAGATGCAAAAGGTCACTCCCCTGTACATCGCAGAAGCCACCTCCACCGGCGGTCGCGACGGCAAGTCCAAATCCAGCGACGGCAAGCTGGAAGTCAAGCTGAGCACCCCGAAGGAACTCGGCGGCGCAGGCGGTGAAGGCACCAACCCCGAGCAGCTGTTCGCCGCCGGTTACTCGGCCTGCTTCATCGGCGCCCTGAAGTTCGTCGCCGGCCAGGAGAAGAAAGCCCTGCCCGCCGATGCCTCGATCACCGCCAAGGTCGGTATCGGCCAGATCCCCGGTGGTTTTGGCCTGGACATCGACCTGCACGTCAACCTGCCGGGCCTGGCCCAGTCCGAGGCCGAAGGGCTGGTGGAGAAGGCGCACAAAGTCTGCCCTTACTCCAACGCCACCCGCGGTAACGTGGATGTACGCTTGCACGTGACGGTCTGATGGCCTCGGGGACGCCATGCGTCCCCGACCGACTAACGTCAGGCACAAAAAAACCCGGCCAAGGCCGGGTTTTTCGTGGGTCGCAAGAAGAGTTACTTCTTGGAGCGGCCCTTGAAGCTGTTGTCGCGAGTGTCGATGTCGATCCACTCGTCGATCTGGATGAAGTCGGCAACCTGGATTTCAGTGCCGTTCTTCAGCTTGGCAGGCTTCATGACCTTGCCGGAAGTGTCGCCACGAGCAGCGTTCTCGGTGTAGACGACCTGACGGCTGATAGTGGTCGGCAGTTCTACCGATACCAGGCGGCCTTCGAAGAAGACGGCTTCGCAGATGTCTTCCATGCCTTCTTCGATGTACGGCAGAACGGCGTCGATGTCCTCGGCGTTCAGTTCGTACATGGTGTAGTCGGTGGTGTCCATGAAGGTGTATTCGTCACCGTTGATGAACGACAGGGTCGCTTCTTTGCGATCCAGGATCACGTCGTCCAGCTTGTCGTCCGCACCGTAGACGGTTTCGGTCTTGTAGCCGGTCAGCAGGTTCTTCAGCTTGGTCTTCATGATCGCGCTGTTACGGCCCGACTTGGTGAATTCAGCTTTCTGAACCAACCACGGATCGTTATCGATGCGCAGAACGGTACCGGGTTTGATTTCTTTACCAGTTTTCATTACGAAATATCCGAATCTGGATGGATTTATAAAAATCGAGGCCGCGTATCATATCCAATTTCGGTAAAACTGTACCAGCGCTGTGGCGAGGTCCGGCCGAGCGGCCTGCAAAGCGCACCATTGCCGGGCGTGGGCCTGCAGTTCCGACCAGTGCGCCAGCGCCTCGCGCCAGGCTTGGCCCATGTCATGGTCCATGTTCCAGGCGCGCCACAGTTCGACCAGCGCGTCACCGGCCTGCTCCGACAGGCCCCGCCGATAGATCGCCAGGAACGCTTCGAGTTTTTCCCAGTGGGCGTTTTCTTCCTGTACGTAGATGTGCCATAGCAAGGGCCTGCCGGCCCATTGCGCGCGAACGAACGAGTCCTCGCCGCGCACGGCGTTGAAGTCGCAGCACCAGAGCAGGCGGTCGTAGTCCTCTTGGCTGACGAACGGCAGCACCTGCACCGTCAACCCACCGCGCTCGCGCACATCGCCCACGCCCAGTGCCGGCTCGCCGAACCAGGCGCGCACATCGGCGAGGATGCGCCCCTCAGGCACTAGCATGTGGGTCGGCTGGGAGTCTTCGGCCATGGCCTGGAACCAACTGCCCAACTGCCGGTTCTCGTAGGCGAACAGCGACACCAGCCGCGCCCCTGGCCGAGGCTGCACGCCCAGGCCGCCAAGAAACGCGGTGCGTGCAGCCGCGTCGGCCTCGAAGGCCTGACGCTGGAGCAACAGGCTGGCCTCGCGCAGCAGGCCGCCGGTTTTGTCGGTGAAACCGGGGAAGAAGAAGCGCTTGCGCAGGCCATTGGCCTGGGGCGAGGCCAGGCCGTGGCAGCCTTCGACCCAGTCCTCGGCACTGAGGTATTCCAGGTTCAGCCACAGCGCCGGGGTGGCGCGTTGCACCAGCGCGTCGACATAGGCGGGCGGCAGGCTACAGCCGAAGGCGCCGATCACCACCTGGGCAGTGTCGACCGCTGACCAATCGGGCATCCAGTGGCGCACGTCCACACCCTGCCGCCACTGCTGCGCGGCGCCGGGATCGGCCCCCGGGCACAAGCGGGCGAAGGCCGCCAAGTCATCGACCCACAGGCGCACGGCCAGGCTATGCTCAGCCGCCAACTGGCGGGCCAGGCGCCAGGTCACGCCAATGTCGCCATAGTTGTCGACGACCGTGCAGAAGATGTCCCAGCGGGTCTTCATCCCTCTCCCCTCTCGACGCGGAAAACCGCGGATTGTGCGGATTAATTCTCGCCGACAAAAGCATCGCCGCTGAAAAAACCCACATCGCCATGCGACAATGCCGCCCACGACCCGCCCTGCCAGGAGGCTGCCATGCCCCGCCACCGCGAACTGAAGATCACCTTGAAACCCGTGCAGTTGATCCTGTGCGTGGCCCTGGGCCTGTGGCTTGGCGCCGTGGCAATCGCCCTGAGCCTGTGGCTGGCCTGGCGCCAATGGCCGCAGCAGGTGGAGCCAGTGGCCCAGGCCATCGCCCCGGCAGTGCTGGCACCCACCCCGCCCCCTGCGCCACCGGCCGATGCCCAGGCCGAAATGTTCGAGCGCTACAAGGACATCCTGCACAAACAGGAAGCCCAGCAGGCCGCCGAGGCCGCCCAAGGCAACATGCGCAACCTGAACAACCCCAAGTGCCAGTTCTGGCTGCAGCAAAACCGCACCGCGCCGACCGACAAGAGCCAGGCCAACGTGCTGGAGTTCTGCTACTGATCATGAACAAGGCCACCCTGCTCGCGCGTATCGTCGCCACCCTCGAACACGACATGGAGGTGCTGCGCCGCGCCGCCCAGACCGCCTACGAGGCCGCCATCGCCGAAGAAAACATCGCCGAGAACAAATACGACACCCTGGGGCTGGAAGCCTCGTACCTGGCCACCGGCCAGGCGCGGCGCACGGCCGAGATCCGCCAGGCGCTGCAGACCTACCAGCAGTTGCTGTTGCGCGACTACGACCCGGCGCGAGGGGTGCAGGTCAGCAACCTGGTGACGCTGGAGGATGAGGACGGTGTGCAGCGCTTGCTGTTCCTCGGGCCGGAGGCAGCGGGGCTGAAGATTGGCGAGGGAGAGGAACTAGTAACAGTGATCACGCCGCGTTCGCCGTTGGGCCAGCAACTGGTCGGCAAGCGTGTGGATGACGAAGTAAGCCTCGTGGTAGCCGGAGCGGCGCGGGGCCAAGTCATTGTCGAGGTTGTCTAGACGGGCCCATCACTGCTGTAGAAGCGGGCTTGCCCCGCGATAGGGCCGGCACGGCCTACCCCTCCTCCAGCGCATTGAACCGCCGCGCCAACCCCTGCTCGGCGAAGCGCTCCGCCACATAATCGATGAACGCCCGGGTCTTGCCCGGCAGCAGCTTGTGCTCGGCGTAATACAGGCTGATGTTGCCATCGTCCACGTACCAGTCCGGCAACACCCGCTGCAAACACCCAGAAGCGAAGCAAGGCACGGCGAACGGCAAGCTCACCAGAGCGATCCCCAACCCTTGCTCTGCCACCGCGCAGGCGGCGTCCGAATCGCTCATGGTCATGCCCTGACGCAACGCCAAAGGGCGCTGCTCGTGCCAACGACTGGTCAGCGGCCAGGAGCGCACACGGCCCGTTTGCGGTGAACGGATCAGGATGCCGTCATGCCGCTGCAGGTCCTCCGGCACCATGATCGGCGCATGTCGCGCCAGGTATTCGGGCGCGGCCACCAGCACCCGGTGTGCCGGCGCCAAGCGCCGCGCCACGACCCCCAGCGGCAGGTCGAAGCCACCACCGATAGCCGCGTCGAACCCCTGGCCGATCAGGTCCACCTGGCGATTGTCGAAATGCCAGTCCGGGATGATCGCCGGGTAACGCCGCAAGAACTCGCCCAACAGCGGCAACACATACAGACGCCCGAACACCGTGCCCATGCTCACCCGCAGCACCCCGGCCGGTTGGCCTTCGCTGCTGGCGAGGTTGGCCACCGCATGCTGGATGGTGCGAAAGCTGTCGCTGACCTCGCCGAGAAAGCGCTGCCCCGCCTCGGTCAAGGTCAGCTTGCGCGTGCTGCGCTGGAACAAGCGCACGCCCAGGCGTGCTTCGAGTTGGGCAACGTTCTTGCCCACCGCCGCCGGGGTCAGGGACAAGCGCCGTGCCGCTTCGGCGAAACTGCCGACCTCGGCGCTGCGGATGAAGCATTCGAGGCTACTGAAGGACTCCATGATCGATTCCCAACTAAAAGTTCACTCTGATGATAGCGATTGCCATCTTATCAGCACCTAATTACGAGTCGATACTGGGCGCATCCAAGGCATTCGGCCTTGCCCTTTTCAGGAGAGCAACATGTCCCAGCACTCGAGCCTCGAAGGCAAAGTCGCCCTGGTCCAGGGTGGTTCGCGCGGCATCGGCGCCGCCATCGTCCGGCGCCTGGCCCGTGACGGCGCGCAGGTGGCCTTCACCTACGTCAGCTCCGCCGCCCCCGCCGAGGCCCTGGCCGCTGACATCAACGCCAGCGGCGGTCGCGCCCTGGCCTTGCGCGCCGACAGCGCCGACGCCAGCGCCGTGCAGCAGGCGGTGGAAGATACCGTGAAGGCGTTCGGTCGCCTCGACATCCTGGTCAACAACGCCGGCGTGCTGGCGGTGGCACCGGTGGCCGAATTCGACCTGGGCGACTTCGACCGCCTGCTGGCAGTGAACGTGCGCAGCGTGTTCGTCGCCAGCCAGGCCGCGGCCCGGCACATGGGCCAGGGTGGACGGATCATCAACATCGGCAGCACCAACGCCGAGCGCATGCCGTTCGCCGGTGGCGCGCCCTACGCCATGAGCAAGTCGGCGTTGGTCGGCCTGACCCGCGGCATGGCCCGTGACCTCGGCCCGCAGGGCATCACCGTCAACAACGTGCAGCCTGGGCCGGTGGACACCGACATGAACCCGGCCAGCGGCGAGTTCGCCGACAGCCTGATCCCCTTGATGGCCATCGGGCGCTATGGGCACCCCGACGAGATCGCCAGTTTCGTCGCCTACCTGGCAGGGCCCGAGGCGGGTTACATCACTGGGGCGAGCCTGACGGCCGATGGTGGGTTCGCGGCGTGATCGTTTGACGCTGCTCATCGCGGCACGCCTGCGCCTACCGGGACAATACCCTCCCTGTAGGCGCAGGCCCCTGTCGTTGGCCAGCCCCAGCACTGGCAACCCAAGCCACTCTTGTCGATACTCCCCGCTTAACCTGCCGCCCGAGACCCCGCATGCACAGCCCTGCCCTGAGCCGCGCCCTGATCCTGCTGATGGCCACCGCCACCGGCCTGGCCGTGGCCAGCAACTACTACGCCCAACCCCTGCTGCACAGCATCGCCGAGCAGTTCGGGCTGGGCACCGCCAGCGCCGGCACCATCGTCATCGCCGCCCAGCTCAGCTACGGCGCCGGCCTGCTCCTGCTGGCACCGCTGGGCGATTTGTTCGAGCAGCGGCGGCTGATCGTCACCATGGTCGTCATTGCCACGGTGGGCCTGGTGATCAGCGCCTGTTCGCCTAGCCTGCCTTGGCTGCTGCTGGGCACTACGCTGACCGGGCTGTTCTCGGTGGTGGCCCAGGTATTGGTGCCGATGGCGGCCGCACTCAGCGCCCCGGAGCAGCGTGGCCGGGTGGTGGGTACGCTGATGAGTGGGTTGCTCCTGGGCATTCTCCTGGCGCGCACCGCCGCTGGCCTGATGGCTGAACTGGGCGGCTGGCGCGCCATCTACGTACTGGCCGCAGTACTGATGGCGGCAAGCGCCATCGCTTTGTACCGCAGCCTGCCCCAGCACCGCAGCCATGCCGGGCTCAAGTACCCGGCGCTGATCGGCTCGGTGTTCCGCCTGTTCGTCGAAGAGCCGGAGCTGCGCCTGCGTTCGCTGCTGGGGCTGCTGGCGTTCTGCTTGTTCGCGCTGTTCTGGACGCCGCTGGCATTCCTGCTGGCCGATGAGCCTTACCACTACCCAGACGCGGTGATCGGCCTGTTCGGCCTGGCGGGGGCGGCAGGGGCGCTGTCGGCCAACTGGGCCGGGCGCTTGGCCGACCGTGGCGCGGGGGCGTTGGGCACCACGGTCGGGCTGGCGGCGCTGCTGCTGTCGTGGTTGCCGTTGGCGTTTGCGCGGGAGTCGTTGCTGGCGTTGCTGCTGGGGGTGCTGTTGCTGGACCTGGCCGTGCAGTTGGTGCACGTGAGCAACCAGAATGCGGTGATCGGGCTGCGGCCAGAGGCGCGCACGCGGCTGAATGCGGGGTACATCACCTGTTATTTCATTGGCGGGGCACTGGGGTCGTTGCTGGGGACGCAGTTGTTCCAACGGTTCGGCTGGATGGGCATCGTTGCGGCTGGGGTTGTGATCGGTGCGGTCGCCCTGGCGGTTTGGGGTATGTCGACGCGTGGTCGGTCTCGGGTTGCCTGAGGTGCAGCGGGAGGATGATCTGGCGCTATCGCGGGCTTGCCCCGCGATAGCGCTGGCACTGGCTACGGCCCGTTCGACACGAACGCCTCATCCACCCGCGCCAACTGCTCCTCGCTCAGCGTCCCCGCCTGGTAATGCAGCTTGATCCACGCCAGCAGGTAGTCATACCGCGCCTGCGCCAGGTCGCGCCGAGTGGTGGCCAACTGCTGTTCGGCATTGAGCACATCCAGGTTGACCCGCTCGCCACCCTGCACGCTCTTGCGCGTCGACACCACCAGCGCCTCGGCGGCTTGCAATGCCCGTTCGTAGGCCCGCAGCCGACTGGCGCCGGACTGGCAGGCGTTGTACTGCTTGCGCAGCTCGATCAAGGTGCCGCGGGTGCTGCCATCGAGTTCGTACTCGGCCTGTTCCACACGCCGACTGGCCTGACGCGTCGAGGCCAATACCCCGCCACCGGCGAACAGCGGCAGGCTCACCTCGATACCCACGGTGTTGGTGTCGTAGCGCTGGTTGTAGGTGTTTCCGCTGTCCGACTCCTGCCGCCGCGAGGTGGCGAACGCCGTGACCTTGGGCAAATGCCCGGCGCGATTGCGCTCGACCTCGTAGCGCGCCACCTCCAGCGCATGGCGCTGCGAGCCGAGTAGCGGGTTGCTGGCCAACGCCAGTGACTGCCAGGCCTCGTAGCCGCTGGGGGTCACCACCGGCAAGGCGAAGCCAACGCGCAGCGGCGCCAGTTCCTCCACCCGCACCGCCGGCTCGCCGATCAGCGCGCCCAGCTCGCGCAGGGCTGCATCCTGGTCGTTACGCGCCTGGATCTCTTCGGCATCGGCCAGCTCGTAACGTGCCTGGGCTTCGAGGATGTCAGTGCGGGTGCCCTCCCCAGCCTGGTACAACCGCTCGTTCTGCTGGAACTGCTGGCGGTAGGCTTGCTTGCTGGCAACGCTGATGGCGATCTGATCCTGGGCGAACAGCGCCTGGGTGTAGCTGGTCATGACCCGCACCAGCAACTGCTGGCTCTGGTCGCGGAAGCTCTCGTCGGCGAACAGGGCCTGGGCCACGCCCTTGCAGGTGGCCTTGGAATCGTTGCGCCCCTTGCTGTAGCTGTAGGAAAGATTTGGCAACAGGCCGGCGCGACCGATGGCGCGGTATTCCTGACCCGCCTCGCGCGCCTTGAACGCGGCAAGGTAGGTCGGGTCGCGGCGCAGGGCCTGCTCGTAGACCTGGAACGGCCCCATGGCCGCCTGGGCAAGCCCTGGCGCCAGGGCACAGGCGGCCAGCAGGCCGATCAGTGAAGCGTTCATCGCAGCCGGTCCTTATTGTTCGGTCAAGGCAGTGCCCGCGCGGTCGAGCAGGGGCTTGAACAGGTAGTTGAGCAGCGAGCGCTCGCCCCATCAGGATGGACCCGGCAATCATCATGCCCGGGGTCATCCGCCCTTCGATCACCAGCAGCGCACCTAAGCCCAACACCAGCGATTGCAGGCACAGCCGCAGGGCCTTGCTGGTAGCGGTGATCACGGCCGAGGTGTCGCTGGCCTGGTTCTGCAGATCGAGAAAGCGCCCGTGCAGGGCGAACCAGCGCTGGCGCAAGGCGCCGAGCATGCCCATGGCCTGGATGCTCTCGGCATTGCGCAGTTGGCTGCCAGCCAGGGCGCTGGACTGTTGCTGCAGGGCGCAGGCCTCGGCCATCGGCTTATGGGTCAGCCGTTCATTGAGCAGCGCCAGCAGCACCAGCAACAGCGCGCCGGCGCAGGCAAGCACGCCGAGCCAGACGTTGAACAGGAAAATCACCGCCAGGTACACCGGGAACCATGGCGCGTCGAAGAAGGCGAACAGTGCAGGTCCGGTGACGAATTGGCGCACCTGGGTCAGGTCGTTCAAGGCCTGCCCGGCGGCGCCGTCGCCCTGGCGTAAGTTGCGCTCGAAGGCCGCGCGATACACCTTGAGGTTAAAACTTTTTTCCAATTGGCTGCCCACGCGGATAACGATGAAACTGCGCACGGCTTCGAGCACGCCAATATAAGCAAAGCAGCCCACCACCATCAGCGTGAGCATCCACAAGGTGGTTTCATTCTGCGAAGTCAGCACACGGTCGTACACTTGCAGCATATAAATAGAAGGGACCAACATCAGGATATTGATCAGCGCGGTAAAACACCCCACGCTGATCAACGGCGATTTGAATTCGCCGAGTGCCACCCACAAGGGCGCCCCGGGCGTATGGCTCGGTTGTTTCATGTTTTACCCTGGTTGCCGTTATAACTTGGCGGTTGGCTTATTTGCCCTGGCGTTCAAGCACAAGTTGCCGGCCCTCGGCCGACGTCCAGGTATAACGTTGCCCTCCCTCGCGGCTGAAGTGCACCCCCGTGGCGCCGTCTGCGGCCACCAGCGCCAGGGTGTCGGGGGTCACCAACCAGGACCCCGGGCGCAGGCCCAGCAGGCGCTCGGCACACACCAGGTCACCGTGCACGGCGCCTTCGCTGGCGGCCAGGCGCAGGGCACAGCCGTCGGCCGCCTGCGATTGCGGGTAAAGCCGCCAGTCGCCGGCCAGTTGCGCGGCGTTGGGGAGTAGCAGGCTGCTCGCCATACCTACCTCGGTCATCGACATCAGGGGAATCGCGCCCAGCGCGATCATTCGCTTGATTGCTCGCATCCATCCACCTCGCGGGGCAAGGGGTGGCCCGCAGGCCACCCCCGCGCCATCAGACCACGATATCCGAGGCGACGGCCTGGCCCACGGTGTCCACCAGGAAGTCAGCCAGGCTGCTACCGGTGAAATCGATGGCCAGGCTGCCCAGGTTGGTGGCCTGGTCGTAGCTGAGGATCGCCTCGCCGGCATGCCCGGTAAAGGCGTCGACGAACTGCAACGGCAACGTGTGCTGGGCGAACGCGGCAATGCCCGACAGGTCGATCTTGTCCTGACCGCTGACGAAATCCATGATCCGATCCGACGCCTTGGCCATGGAGTCGCTGACGGCAGCGAACACGAAGGTGTCCGCGCCGCTGCCACCCCACAGGGTATCGGCCCCGCCACCGCCATAGACGATGTCGTTGCCGGCCCCGCCCTTGAGCACGTTGGCCAGCGCGTTGCCGATCAGCAGGTCGTTCCCTGCCCCACCGAAGGCGTTCTCGACAGTGACGCCCTTGGCGATGGAGACGTTGCCCAGCATGCCGCCAACGTCGGAGAACGAGGCTTCGTTGAGGTTGATCTTCTGGTTCTGGGTGAACCCGGAGAAGTCCAGGGTATCGTTGCCGCCGCCATCCCACACCGAGAACACGACTTTCGACGCGGACGAGGTGGCCGAATAGAAGTCGCGGTCAGCGGTGGAGTTGAAGCCGTACACGGTGTCGCCGGAACGCGTGGCGTAGTTCGCGCCATAGAGCTTCTGCAGCGCCGCGATGTCGTCCATCAGCGGGGCCGAGGCGTAGTACTGCCCGCCACCCTTGACGAAGCTCTGCGCGGTGTTGCTTTCGCTCCAGTAGCTCATGACGCTGTAGCCACGGGTGTCCTGGGCATACGAAGCGTCACGGTAGCTCGGGTTGCCTTGCCCGGCGTTGTAGTCGCCGGGGTGGGACAGGCCGAGCACGTGGCCGATCTCGTGGGTCAGGGTCTGGCGGCCGTAGTTGCCGGTGTCCGGGGTGACGTTGACCTGGTAGCCGCTGTTGATCAGGTACCAGGATTCGCCCTTGTGCGAGCCCGGCTGGTCGAACGGCAGGTAGGCGAACGCCGCGCCGCCGTCGTTGGCGCTGTAGTTGCCGAAGGTCATGTGACCGTCGCCACCCGACGCCGCTTCCGTGAAGGTCACCTTGGCCACGTCGGCCCACGATTGCATGGCGAGTTTCGCCTGTGCCTTCTGCTGGGCGCTGAACGGGCTGAAAGTGCCCAGCTCGCGGCTGTAGAAGTCCGAAGGCGCAAAAAAGCAATGGATGTCAGACGGAAACCCGCCAACTTCGGCGAGGCTTCCAGTCACTCGCCCTTTTGAGGCGCAAAAAAACCGACACATTCTGAAACTTGTTGTCCAGTTATTTTTGGCGGCCATTCACTGAACTGAAAAGTGCCAAAGCACCCAGTGCATTTGCGCAAACTGTGAGGAATCAGTTTTAACCGAGGGTTACCCACAACGCCAATAATGACGCGCACGTTTATTATTCACCGCACGGAAGTTTAATTATAAAAACGCGACTTCAAATTAGTGATCGGCCAGTCTGTTTCGTTAATGTTTTTTTTGCCGCGCGACAAACTACCGCATGACCCTCCGTCGCCTGCACGTTGACTTGCCTGCGGCGGCGGCGCTCAGTAGGCGTTGGCTACAGCCCTCCCACTGACAGGACGACACGATGACAAGACTCACGGTGCAATCCGGCGATTTCTTGCAAGGTGAAGGCGAGTATCGCAACGGAGCGCTCACGCTCAAGACCCCACGCAGCCCCTCGCCCGGCGAACGGATTTCCCTGGCGCGGATCAAGGATCTGAAACTGGCCAGCCTGGAATCCAGCCGCAATCTGGGCAGCACCCTCGGCTGGGGCGTCGCCGGCGCCCTGGTGGCCGGCCCGGTGGGCCTGCTGGCAGGGTTATGGCTCGGCGGCAAGGAAGAGGAAGCCACCTTCCTCGTCACTTTCAAGGACGGACGCAAACTCATGGCCATCACCGACGGCAAGACCTGGTCGAAGATCGACGACACCTGGCGCAAGCAGCAACGCCCAACCCCGCATTGAGCGTGAGCTGAACAGCTCGCCGCGATACCCTGGCGGCCTCATCGCCGGGCAAGCCCGCTCCTACGAGGACCGCGCCGTCCTCCTGGAGCGGGCTCGCCCCGCGATGAGGCCAGCACACTGGCACATCCCCTCGCCCACCCGCGCCTGCTAACATGGCGCCCCTTTGCCCGGCCGGTGCAACGCCGCCGAGCCCCGCCCCTGCGCGCCCGTCCTTCAAGGAGCCCCCCGCATGACCCCGCTTCGCCCCCGCCTGCCCCTCGGCCTGCTTGGCCTGGGCCTTGCCCTGCACGGCAGCCACGCCTTGGCCGCCGACAGCGTGACCCTGGCCCCGGTGCAGGTCACCGAACGCTACGGCGACAACGGCTACCAGGCCCGCGAAGCGCAGGTCGGGGGCTTTCAGCCCGCGCCACTGCTCGATACCCCGGCGTCGATCAGCGTGTTCAACCGCGCACTGCTGGATGACCGCCAGGTGCGCAACCTCAGCGAAGTGCTGCAAAGCGACGCCTCGGTCGGCGAAAGCTACGCGCCCATCGGCTACTACGAGAACTTCAACGTGCGCGGCTTCGAGCTGAACGCCGCCAGCAGCTACCGGATCAATGGCCAGACCATCGCCGGCGAGCAGAACGTGGCCCTGGAGAACAAGCAGCAGGTCGAGTTGCTCAAGGGGCTGTCCGGCCTGCAAAGCGGCGTGTCGGCGCCGGGCGGGCTGGTCAACTACGTGACCAAGCGTACCGAGGACGTGCGCAGCGTCACCCTCGCCAGCAACGAGCACGGCGAACGCTACCTGGCCACCGACCTCGGCGGCTGGTTCGGCAGCGAGCGCCAGTTCGGCCTGCGGGCCAACCTTGCCCATGAAGACATCCGCAGCTACGTCGACCACGCCGACGGCAAGCGCGACTTCGCCTCACTGGCCTTCGACTGGCAGATCAGCCCCGACGCCACCCTGCAACTGGACGCCGAGTACCAGCACCGCGAGCAACGCTCGGTGCCGGGCTACCAGTTGCTCGGCGGCAGCCAGCTGCCGCACGGCATCGACCCGCACGACCGCCTGGCCTACCAGCACTGGGCCAAACCCGTGCAGAACGATTCGCTGAACCTCGGCGGGCACTTCACATACCGCTTCAGCGACACGTGGCAGGGCACCCTCAGCGCCTCGCGCAGCAAGGTGGTGATCGACGACTACAGTTCGTTCGCCTGGGGCTCCAGCGAGGGCGCGTTCTTCGGCAGCAACGGCGACTACGACATCTACGACTTCCGCAGCCCCGACGACACCCGGCGCATCGACGAGGCCCAGGCCACCCTCGACGGGCGCTTCGACGCCTTGGGCGTGGGCCATGAGCTGACCGTCGGCACCAGCGCCCAGCGCCGCACCCTCGACCAGCGGCCCTATTACAACGAGTGGCTCGATACCGGCAACATCTACACCGGCGCCCCGGCGCTGGAGCCGTCCGACAAACCCGTCGGCGCCAGCGAGAAACGCCTGGACAGCCGCCAGTACGGCCTGTTCGCAAGCGACCGCATCAGCTTCAACGAACAGTGGCAGACCGTGCTTGGCGCCCGCGAAGTGCGCCTGGACGAAAAGACCTGGGACGAGACCGGCGCGGCTGGCCGCCACACTCGGCAATACCAGTTGCTGCCCAACGCCGCCTTGATCTACAAGCCACGGCCGGACACCACCCTGTACGCCAGCTATGCCAAAGGCCTGTCGTCCGGCGGCACCGCGCCGTGGTTTGCCAGCAATGCCGCCGAGATCCTTTCTCCAACCCTGTCGCGCCAGCTGGAAGTCGGCATCAAGCGTGATTGGCGGGGCATGAGCCTGAGCGCGGCGCTGTTCCAGATTCGCCAGGCCTACCAATACGCCCGCCCCGAGGGCGACGGCAACTTCACCTACGTGCAGCAGGGCCAGCAGAAGAACACCGGCCTGGAACTCGGCGCCAGCGGCTGGGTGACCTCGAAGTTGCAGGTACAGGCCAGCGCCGCGGCGATCCGCGCCCGGGTGCAGGGCAGCGGCACCGAGGCCTACGAAGGCCACCAGGCGATCAACGTGCCGCGCCTGCGTGCGGCGTTGCAGGCCGAATACAGCCTGCCGCTGCCGGGGCTGGCGTTACTCGGCGGGGCGCGCTACAACGCCAGCAAGTCTGCGAGCCAGGCGGGCAACGTCGAGGTGGGCGGGTACACGGTGTTCGATATCGGCAGCCGCTACCGCACGCGCATCGGCGGGTATGACACGGTGCTGAGGCTGAGCGTGGACAACCTCTTCGACAAGCGTTACTGGCGCGACGTGGGGGATTACCTGGGGGACAACTACCTGTTCCAGGGGGCGCCGCGTACCGCTCGGCTGTCGGCTTCGGTCAGTTTCTGAGGACGCCTCGCGGGGCACAGCGCGCTCCTTGCAGGAGCAGGCTTGCCCCGCGCTAGGGCCATCACTGTCCGCGCAAAAAACCCAGAAAACAAAAAACCCCTGAACCTTTCGATTCAGGGGTTTCTTGCGGAATGTGGCGGTGAAGAAGGGATTTGAACCCTTGATACGATTTCTCGTATACACACTTTCCAGGCGTGCTCCTTCGACCACTCGGACACTTCACCGGATCTCTTCAAGCAGTTCAGCCTGTCGAGGCGCGCTAATTTAGTAGAAGACCTATTCTTTGGCAAGCATTTTTTTCAGAATTTTCATGCGCTTAAGCCCCTGAACGGAAATGCCCCAGGCGCCAGGGCGATGCTGCCAATCCACACTGCGCTTTTTCCACGGCCAGCGCCCTGCCCCGCCCGCGCAAGGCCGCGGCCCGATTCACTGACCAGCCGGTCAGCCTTGGCGCTTTACCTGGCCGGCGGCGCTGGGTAACGTCGTCGCCACGCCACCTAAAGGACTCTGTCATGAGCGAGCTGATTACCTACCACGCCGAAGACGGCATCGCCACCCTGACCCTGAACAACGGCAAGGTCAACGCCATCTCCCCGGACGTCATCACCGCCTTCAACGCCGCGCTGGACCGGGCCGTTGAAGAGCGTGCGGTGGTGATCATCACCGGCCAGCCTGGCATTCTCTCCGGCGGCTACGACCTCAAGGTGATGACCAGCGGCCCCAAGGAAGCCGTCGGCCTGGTCACCGCCGGCTCCACCCTGGCACGGCGCCTGCTCTCGCACCCGTTCCCGGTGATCGTCGCCTGCCCTGGCAACGCCGTGGCCAAGGGTGCCTTCCTGTTGCTGTCGGCCGACTACCGCATCGGCGTCGAAGGCCCCTACAAGATCTGCCTGAACGAAGTGCAGATCGGCATGACCATGCACCACGCCGGCATCGAACTGGCGCGCGACCGCCTGGGCCGCGCGGCCTTCCAGCGCTCGGTGAACAATGCCGAGGTGTTTGACCCACAGGGCGCGCTGGGCGCGGGCTTCCTCGACCAGGTGGTGCCGGCCGAGCAATTGCTGGACACCGCCCTGGCCGCCGCGCGTGAGCTGAAGAAGCTGAACATGCTGGCGCACAAGAACACCAAGCTGAAGGTGCGCAAGGGGCTGCTGGACGCACTGGACGAGGCGATTCTGCTGGACCAGAACCACATGGGTTGAACACCCCTCGCGGGGCGATCCGACTTGCCCCGCGAGAGGGCCCTCCCAGACACACCAACCGTTTGCCCAGGCCAGTGCACAGTCGTACACTGCCCCGCGACTGTCTGGTGTGAGCCCCATCATGCTCTATTCGCTTCGCATGCTCCTGCTGGCCCTGCACTTCCTGCTGGTGGGAGCGCTCGGCCTGGTCATCGGCCTGTGCCGCCCGTTCAACCCCGATAATAGCCGCCTGTTCGCCCGCCTCTACAGCGTACCGGCCACCTGGCTGCTGCGCCTGCGGGTCAAGGCAGAGGTCGGCCCCTTGTGGGACCAGCCGCCCGGCTGCGTGATCGTCGCCAACCACCAATCGAATTTCGATCTGTTCATCCTCGGTCGCGTGGTGCCGCAACGCACCGTGGCCATTGGCAAGAAAAGCCTGGGCTGGATCCCACTGTTCGGTCAGCTGTTCTGGCTCGGCGGCAACGTGCTGGTCGACCGCAAGAACGCCTACCAGGCGCGCAAGGCCCTGCAGGTGACCACGCGCATCCTGCGCGACGACACCTCGATCTGGATCTTCCCCGAGGGCACGCGCAACCCCGGTGAGCAGTTGCTTTCGTTCAAGAAAGGCGCGTTCCACATGGCGGTCGAGGCCGGCGTGCCGATCGTGCCGGTGTGCGTCAGCCGCTACACCCAGCGCCTGGGCCTGAACAGCTGGCGCCAGCGCACGGTGATCGTCCGCTCGCTGCCGCCAATCGCCACCCGCGGCCTCGGCCAGCAGGACCTGCCGGCGCTGATCGAACAATGCCGCACGCAGATGCAGCAGTGCATCGACCGCATGGACAGCGAGCTGCCCCGGCACTGACCGGCAACGGTTGCCCTAATGCCGCGCACGGCCCAAGCTGTCTGCCATGTCTAACCGAATAAGCAGGCAACCATGGGTCGAGTCGTCGCAGCGGCGGTGTACAGCGCCGGCAGGAAGGTCACCAACATCAGCCTCGACGAAGGCAGCGAATGGGCACGCAAGCCCGGGCACTTCGTGTGGATCGGCCTCGAAGAGCCCAACGCTCAGGAGCTGGCCAACCTGCAACGGCAGTTCGGGTTGCATGAACTGGCGATCGAGGACGCCCTGGAGAAACACAGCCGGCCCAAGCTGGAAACCTTTGGCGACGCGCTGTTCATCGTGACCTACTCGCCGGTGCGCCACGAAGGCCGGCTGGAGTTCATCGAGACCCACATCTTCGCCGGCAACGGCTACATCATCACCTGCCGTAACGGCCACTCGAAGTCCTACGCCCTGGTGCGCCAACGCTGCGAGGCGCGGCCGCTGCTGCTCGAGCACGGCGAGGACTTCGTGCTCTATGCCCTGCTCGACTTCGTCACCGAGAACTACCAGCCGGTCAGCGAAGCGATCCATGGCGAGATCGAGGAGTTGGAGCAGAGCGTGCTCAGCGGCTCGCTGCGCGAAGATGACATCCGCCGCCTGCACAGCCTGCGCCGCGACATCCTGCGGCTGCGCCGCTACGTGGCGCCGATGGTGGAGATCGGTGAGGAGTTGCAGCGCTTGAGCTTTCCATTCATCGACAAGAACATGCGCCCGTACTTTCGCGACGTGCAGATCCACGTCACGCGGCAGATGGAGGACCTGGCGGGGATTCGTGACATCGCCAGCCAGACCATCGAGATCGGCATGCTGCTGGAGTCGTCACGGCAAAGCATCGTGCAGCGCAAGTTCGCCGCCTGGGCGGCGATTCTGGCCTTCCCCACGGCGATTGCCGGGATCTACGGGATGAATTTCCAGAACATGCCGGAGCTGAGCTGGCACTACGGCTATTTCGTGGTGCTGGGGGTGATCGTGGCAGGGTGTGGCGGGTTGTTCGCCAGCTTCAAGCGGTCGGGGTGGTTGTAGCGAAAAGCATCGCGGGGCAAGCCCGCTCTCCCAAGGAACGACGCAGTCCTTGTGAGAGAGGGCTTGCCCCGCGAGAGGGACGTTAAGATCAGGCCAGGTTTTGCTTGCCTTTGTCCGAATGCCCGACAAAGCGCATCATCCACTCCCCGACCAGGTCCCCCTGGTGCTCATCGACGAGGCTGGCGACCGCCTTCTGGTACACCTCCTCCCCCAGCCGATCCTGGCGCGCATCGAGCAGCGCACGGGAATAGTCATGGACGAACTCCGGGTGCCCCTGGAAACACAGCACCTGGTCGCGCACGTGGTATGCCGCGTTCGGGCAGAAGTCGCTGGAGGCGATCAGGGTCGCGCCCTCGGGCAGCGCGGTGACCTGGTCCTGGTGGCTGATCAGCATGCTCAGCTCGGTCACTTCCGGGTCCATCCAGGGGGCGTGGGCGGCCAGGCTGTAGCGGTGGATACCCAGCCCCCAGCCCTTGTCGGCACGCTCGGCCTTGCCGCCGAGCACCAGCGCCAGCAGCTGGTGGCCGAAGCACACGCCCAGCAGTTTCTCACCCCGTTCGTAGAGCTTGAGCAGGTACGCCTTGAGGGTCTGGATCCAGGGGTCGCTGCCGAACGAGTCGGCCTTGCTGCCGGTCACCAGGTAGGCGTCGAAGGTTTCCTCTTCCGCGGGATACTCGCCGTTCATCACGTTGTACACGCGAAACTCGGCGGCGATCGGCTGACGCGAGAACAGCTGCTCGAACATCCTTCCGTAGCCCTGGTACTGCGCGGTCAACTCCGGTCGCAGGACATCGGTTTCAAGGATGCAGATGCGTAACGACATAGGGATAGTCCTGAACGACATGGGTGGGAATCTGCGGTAGAGACTGCCGCGAAAGACACGTACAAGCAAGTGGTGCGCACTGACGAACGGTAGGCAGCTAGGCAATTACTCGTGGCAGCCACGCAACTGTCTAGTCAGAGCATGCCAGCGGAATGGCCACTGGCCTCATAACCACGGAGAATCGACCATGATTCGGTTAGAACAAAGGGTTCTCAAACAGCCATGACGTTCGCCCTACTGTTGGTTGTATATCCAGACACAAGCGGCAAGCAGGACGGTGGTTCACACGCCCTGCGATCGACCCGAAGCCAGACACGGAAGCCAAGGGTTATTCAGGAATAACAACAAGAAGGCGGTCCGCCATGTTCAGACAATCGAAAGTACGCCAAGCCGGCCTCATACTGTTCGCCACTACATTGCTGCTGATCCTGCCGAACCTGACGCGTTTGTTCGGCTGAAGCAGCGGTGGCATTCACCAGCGGTGCCCAGGTAACCTGCCGACCTCGACGGTTGGAGATTGCCCATGCGCCACTGCCTGACCCTGTTGCTGTCGTTGCTCAGCCTGCCCCTGGCGGCGGCGCAGTTGACCCTCGAACTCGGTGACTCGCCACGCCAGTGGCAGACCGCGCAGCTACTTGAGCACCCCCAGGCCCGCGACCTCGATATCGCGCAGGATGCGGCCTACAAACAGCCCATGCGCTACCGTGCCGTACCCTTGGCCGTGTTGCTTGAGGGCGTACGCCCGGAGGACCACCTGCAAGCAGTGGCGCTGGACGGCTTCGCCGCGGAAATGCCCGCCGCACCGCTGCTGCTGAACGGCCCTGCGCAGGCTTGGCTGGCGGTGGAAGACCCACGCCAGCCGTGGCCGCCCCTGCCCCCCGGCAAACCGGGGGCCGGGCCATTCTACCTGGTCTGGAGCAACCCGGACGCCAGCGGCATCCGCCCCGAGCAATGGCCCTACCAGCTCGCCACGATCCGCCGCCTGGCACCGGTGGCCGAGCGCTTTCCGGCACTGCTGCCGGACCCAGCGCTGACAGCCAACGACCCGGTGCGCCAGGGGTTCGCCCTGTTTCAGCAGAATTGCCTGGCGTGCCACCGGCTCAATGGCGCGGGTGATGCGCAGTTCGGGCCGGACCTGAACCGGCCCTACAACCCCACCGAGTATTTCCAACCGGCGTTCCTGCGCCGCTACATCCGTGACCCGCAGGCCCTGCGGCAATGGCCGCAGGCGCGCATGCCTGGGTTTCCCGAGAGTGTGTTGAACGAGCAGGAACTGGATGCGGTGCTGGCGTACCTGAAGCATATGGCGGGACGTAAAGCGTTGTAGCCATCGCCCTGCAGGAGCCGGCTTGCCCGCGATGGCCACGCCTCGGTCTCAGGCCGTGAGCCGCTCCTGCCGGACGCCCCACCCTTCCACTTCCCCGCCCAACGGCGAAATCACCTTCTCGAAACTTTCCTCGAACGCGCCGATCCCCCGGTGGGTGGCATACATGACCTTGCTCAGTTCCAGATGCCAGGCGCCGTCATCGCGCTCGCGCACCTGGGCGTTGATCGACTCGCCACGAAACTGCCCCGCCGCGCGGCGCGCACCGGCCTCGTCGGGAAACACCGCGTAGAACTCGATGGGATGGATGCGGGTGAAGTCGAAACCGCCTGCCTTCATCTGGCGCAGGACATTGCTGCTGATGTCGTCGTTCTGGCTGCTCATGAAACGTCCTCCTCAAACCGATGGATAGACTTTCAGTGCACTACGCACCTGCAGGCCGCTGTGAATGGCCTGGCAGTTCGAGCTGATGCGAGACGCGAAAGGAAGCGACGCCGGCCCGCAGAAGAGGCCGACGCCTTTTTGCAGCGTAGCGCCTGTGACGGCACCGCGCCAGAGGGGTTGCCGTCAGGACGCCTCGCGGATCTCGGTGATGGTCACGCCGTTCTGCTCCTTGAGCCAACGTGCCGTGGGGGCGTGGGTACGCCCCTGGAAGTCGTTCAGGTCAAGCTCGTCCATGACCGGAAACAGGTGCGAGCGTATCGCCCGCGCCGCGTCCTCCTCGCTGGGGCAGTGCTCGCTGGTGAGCAGCAGCGACATCGGCTCGCCTTTCTGGTCGGCAAAGATGACTTCCCACTCTTTCATCGATCAACCCTCGCTTGGTGCAACGTGAGTGACATCCGTACCTAGCTTGACCGTGGCAGGAAAGCGTTGTTCAGCGCGGGTGACCGGCCGAAGATGAAAAAAGCCCGCCGGTAGTGGCGGGCTCGTGCTTCAACGCATTGCGTTACTGCGGGGTGCCGTGGATCACACCGGCGGTGTTGTCCAGCAGGCTCTTGGTCGCCGTCTGGATGTACGCCTCGAGCTTCTTGAGCATTTCCGGCTGGTCGGGGCTTTCGATCAGCTCGGCCTTGAACTCACGGCCCAACTGGTAACGGTACATCCGCGGGGTCATGTCCTTGGACTCGATGAGGATCTGGTCGCCCTGCACCAGGCCGACGATCTGCTCGCTGCCCGACGGCTTGATCATGCCCACGCCCTGGTCGCCGACCGGCAGGTTGAGCAGGTCGCGTCCCCAGCACTGGTGGCGGGTTTCGCCCCCCAGTCGGCCCATGATGGTCGGCACGATGTCGACCTGGGTGCCGACGGTGTGGCTGACCGCGCCGAACTTGTCCTGAATACCGGGGGCGATCAGCAGCAGCGGCACGTTGAAGCGGCCGAGGTCCAGCTCGGTGACCTGCTGGTGGTTGCCGAAGCCGTGGTCGCCGACGATGACGAACAGGGTTTCCTTGAAGTACGGCTGCTTGCGCGCCTGCTCGAAGAACTGGCCCAAGGCCCAGTCGGAGTAGCGCATGGCAGTCAGGTGCTCGTCCAGACGCCCTTGGCCGGTCACCTTCTCCACCGGCAGGTCCTTGGGCAGGGCGTACGGGGTGTGGTTGGAGAGGGTCTGCAGCAGCGCGTAGAAAGGCTTCTTGCCGTAGTTTTTGGCCAGCTCCTCGTTGGCCCGGTTGAACATGTCCTGGTCGGAAACGCCCCAGGTCGGGTCGGAGAACACCGGGTTGACGAAGTCATTGCGGCCAATGAAGGTGGTCATGCCCTGGTTGCCGAAGAAGCCGGACTGGTTGTCCCAGGCGAAATCACCGTTGTAGACGTACACGTCGTCGTAGTCGCGGGCGCTGAGCAGCGCCGGCAGGCCAGACAGCTTGTGGCCGCCTTCGGGGGTCTGCATCAGGTATTCGAAGCCTGGCAGGTTGGGGAAGCACGCCATGGTGGCGAACATGCCCTGGTGGGTATGGGTGCCGTTGGAGAAGAAACGGTCGAACAGCAAACCTTCCTTGGCCAGCTTGTCGAAGTACGGCGTGATGTTGTTCGGGCTGCCCAGGGCGCCCACCGAGTGGCCGGCGAAGCTCTCCATGAGGATCACCACCACGTTCTTGATCGGCAGGGTGCGCTCGGCTGGCGGCGTGAAGTCACGGCGGATCGCCGCCTGGTCGGCTTCGACCAGCGTGTCGTTGGCGGTCAACAGCAAGTCGCGCACGCTCTGCTGGGCCACGCCGGTTTCCAGCACGGGCTTCCAGATGTTGGCGCGGTCTTCGCCGAAGCGGCTCTTGGCGGCGTCGATCAGGGTCAGGGTGCCGTTCAGGCCCAGCTGGTTGACGAAGTTCGAATCGGTGGTGAAGGCATCGCCCCAACGCATGGGCGGGCCCTGGCGCAGCGTGCCACGGGCGGCGACCACGGCCACCAGCAGGATCACCATGAACACCGCCAGGCGCCCGTACCACGGCGCCACGCGGCGCAAGCCGCTGATCCGGCCGGGGCCGGCATCACCGCGGGTCAGGCGGTCGATACCCTTGAACAGCAGGCTCAGCAGCCAGGTGCCGAACAGCCAGGCGAGCAGGTAGCGCACCACGGGGAACCCGTACCAGAGCATGCTCATGACGGTCTTGGGGTCTTCCTTGATGTACTGGAAGACCAGGCCGTTCAGGCGCTGGTGGAATTCGCGGTAGAAATCCAGCTCCATCAGGCCGAGGAACATCACGATGCTCGAAGCCAGGGTCAGCCACAGCCGGAAGAACCCGCGCCGCGCCATGGCCCACGGGCTGAGCAAGGCCAGCAACAGCGGGATGCTGATGTACACCACCACGCGCAGGTCGAAGCGCAGGCCGTTGAGGAAGCCTTCGGCAACGGTGGCATAGGGGGTATCGCCGATCATGTCGCTGTTGTAGACCAGCAGCGCCAGGCGCACCAGGCTGAGCATCAGCATGATCACCAGGCCGCTGAGCAGCGTGTAGGCCAGGTGCGATTTGAGGGTCGGCGCGAACGGTGCCGGCACGGCCCGTTGCTTCAAGGCATCCGTTTTAGCCATGAATGGGAGGATCCTAGGGTATCGGGTTTGCGGGAAGGCGATCTCGCCTTGCAGCCTGGGAGGCCATGGGGCGGCCTACACGATAAACGTGCGGCGCGGATTTTGGTGAAGTCAGTGTGAAAATTTTGTCACGGAGTGGCAGGTGGAGTGTCTGGGCCTGCCCTATCGCGGGGCCCGCTCCTACAGGCGCGGGGCATGCTGGCCACCGCCTCAGCCGATCCGCACATTGCCCCGCGGCCCGGCGATCGCCCAGATGATCAACCCCAGCACCGGCAGCAGCAGAATCAGCAGGATCCACAGCACCTTGATGCCGACCTCGCTGCTGCTTTTCAGCACATTGAGAATGGCCCAGATGTCCAAGGCAAGGATGATCAGCCCGACCAGGCTGTTGAATGTCGACCCCATGGGCAGGCTCCGGCTGTCTGTCGATGCTGCACAGCATAGTCGGCTATCGCCGCGATAGAAGGGAATCCTTGGCCAGCCCGGAGTGTCCCTGACTAGACTGGCCCCATCCACTGCCCGCGAGGTTGCCATGCCCCCAGCCCACACCCATAGCGCCACACCGCACCCGCTGATCAATGCCTGGCGCCAGCAAGCCTTGAACACGCCTTGGCTAAGCGCCGGGCTGGGCGTGAGCCTGCTGGCGATCGTGTTCCTGCTGCTGGCGAGCCTGTGGAACGCGGTCAACGGCGACCATGCGCAGAACCTGCACCTCGCGCTGCTCGGCGGCCTCTCCGGGTTTGCCGCCACCGCGCTGGGCGCGGTGCTGGCCGTGGTATTGCGCGATGTCAGCGCGCGCAACCAGGACGTGATGCTCGGCTTCGCCGCTGGCATGATGCTCGCGGCCAGCTCCTTTTCGTTGATCCTGCCGGGGCTGGACGCCGCCCGCGAGATCACCGGCAACGGCCCCGCGGCGGCATTCACCGTGGTGCTGGGCATGGGCCTGGGCGTGCTGCTGATGCTCGGCCTGGACCGCTTCACCCCGCACGAGCATGAAAGCACCGGCCCTTGCGGGCCGGATGCGGCACGGGTCAGCCGGGTGTGGCTGTTCGTGCTGGCGATCACCCTGCACAACCTGCCCGAGGGCATGGCCATTGGCGTGAGCTTCGCCAATGGCGACATGAGCATCGGCCTGCCGCTGACCAGCGCCATCGCCATCCAGGACATTCCCGAGGGCCTGGCCGTGGCCTTGGCGCTTCGGGCAACGGGGCTGTCGAACTTCAAGGCGGCGCTGGTGGCGATCGGCTCGGGCTTGATGGAACCGTTGGGGGCGGTGATCGGCCTGGGGATTTCCACCGGCTTTGCCCTCGCCTACCCGGTGAGCATGGGGCTGGCGGCAGGGGCGATGATCTTCGTGGTGTCTCACGAGGTGATCCCGGAAACCCACCGTAACGGGCACCAGACGGCGGCGACCCTGGGTTTGATGGGTGGGTTCGGGGTGATGATGTTCCTCGATACCGCGTTGGGCTGAGGCGGGTATCCGCACCGACGCTATCGCGGGGCCTGCCCCTGCGGCACAGGCCGTCAGACGTGCACTGCCACCTTCAACGCCTCCAACGCCGGCTCCACCTTGATCCCCACCTCGGCCCCCAACGCCAGCAACCGCGCCAGGTCCTGCTGCCCGACCATCACCATCTGCAACTCGTCATCGAGCAACTGGCTGAAGTTCACCAGCACGTAACCGCCGGCTTCCTTGTTCAACGCGCCCATCTGCACCTGGATACGGTTCAGCGCCGTCAGCGGCTCGGTACGCGCCAGTTGCTTGGGCTTGAGGGTGAACGGCACGCTCTTGTCGAACGAGTCGGTGATGTGCTGGAACAGCTCCTGATAGCTGTCGGCCTGGAACACCACGGTGTCTGGCAGGCTGCCGAGCACGACCCATTCGCCCAGGGGCATGGGGAAGCTGTCGTCGTAGTTGATGTCGGGGTTGGCGGCCAGGAAGGCGGCGGGGTCGGCGTAGGCCTGCGCGGCCTCGTCGGCGATGCGCTCGATGTCTTCCTCGCGCATGCAGCCGGCGCCGATGAGGCTGATGAGTTCGAGCAACTGGTTTTTCATGGGGGGCCCTGCGTGGGTGAAAAAGGCGCCAAGGATAGCCGCAAACGCCCCCCGACGGTTAGCCGGCCAGCGCCTCCAGGCGCGCGGCGGCCTCCGCCGCGCCCATGGTGCGCGCCGCCAGCAACGCGGTGGCGCCACGGGCGTCCTGGCGAGCCGGGTCGGCGCCATGGGCCAGCAGGCACTCGAGGATTTCGCCACGGTTGAACATCGCCGCCAGCATCAGCGCGGTGCGGCCGTCGGCCGCTGCGGCATCCACCGGCACGCCATGCTCGAGCAGCAGGCGGATCATCGCCAGGTCTCCCTTGAACGCTGCGCCAGCGATCGGCAGTTGGCCGTTGTCGTTGGCGATCAGCGGGTCGGCGCCATGGGTCAGCAGCACGCGCACGGCATCGTGATGGCCGTGGTAGCTGGCAAGCATCAGCAAGGTGTCGCCCTTGTGGTTGCGCAGGTCCGCGGGCAAGCCCCCCTGCAGCAAGCGCTCCAGCATCGCAGCATCGCCACGGCGCGCGCGCTCGAATACCTCTTCAGCGAAGGCGGCGGTTTCTTCTTCGGTCATGGGAGTGGGCTGTTGGTCGGACATAGGAAACCTCCTGGCAATGTTCAAGGCCCAATTTTTCGTCAGGCCCCGCAACAGGGTCAAAGGTTCAGATTCTATGGGGGCCAAAGGTGGCCTCTATGACCTTGCAAAATGCACTGTGCAAAATGCGCGACCATGCAGAATGCACGGCGAGCCAGCCAAGATTAATTTTTAAATAATTGATTTATAAGGATTTTTAATGAAATCCCGGGCTGGCACAGTCGCTGCAATCATCAACTCACGTCTGCTAAATCACAGTCAGGAGTTGATATGGACCTCATCCAGGAAAAATTCGCCTCGGTCTTTTCCGCTTACCAGGTCGACACCAAGGCCCGCCCCGACGGCGGCATCTTGCTGACCCTGCGAGCCGCCGACGGCACGGTGACCCGTCGGGTGCTGTCCTACGCGCAGCTGCACAGCGCCGAGCAACTGTCCTGGGCCATCAGCGCCATCCGCCGCGACCTTGCCGAGCAGGCCAGTGAGCTGCCGGTGATCTCCATGCTGCAGAGCCAGCAGCGCTTCGCCCTGCCGACCTATCGCTGATCGCGGCGCCCGTTTCGCGGGGCAATCCTCCTCTCACGAAGGGATTTTGTGCGACGAGGATTGCCCCGCGATCTGTTTGTGAGCGCTTTACAGCAACACCCGCTTCAGAACTCGTCTATGCCCGGGAACACCCGGGCATCGCTATCAGCGCTGAACCGCGCCGCCACACCCTGCTCGCTGGTGAACAACCGCACGGCAAGGCAGAACGGCGCATCGCCCAGGTCGATCCAGCGCCCGACACCCGCCGGCACCACCAGCACGTCCCCATGCTCGCACAGCACGGCGCACACGTAGTCGCCCAGGCGCAGGCTGACCTGGCCACGGCCGCCGAGCACAGCGAACACCTCCTCGGCGTCATGCATGTGCTCATCGCGCAGGTCGGCCGCCTCCGGCACCACGCCGTCACGGTCGAGCACCACGAAGGCACGACTGCCCTGCTCGGTCATCAGCCGGTCCAGCCACTCACGGGCCTCGGCAAGCACCGCCTGCTCGCCACTGCCTGGGCGGATGCGCGGCGTCTCGCCGCGGTGGGCGAAGCGCACGCCGTGCTCGGCGAGGGTCGCGGCGATGTCGTCGTGGTGGGTCAGCACCTTGTTTGGCTGCTGCGGGCTGGACGTATGGAAAACGCTGAGGATGCTCATCGGGGACGGGTCCTGGTCTCATGCAAACGAACGGCAATGATAACGGCTGCGGCCAGCGACGCGACGCTGGCCATGCCAAAGGTGAACTGCGGGCCCAGCAGCTTCCAGCTGTAACCCGAATAGAGCGCGCCCAGCGCCCCGCCTGTGCCGGACAGCGCGGCATACAGCGCCTGCCCCTGGCCCTGCTGGCGGGCGCCGAAGCTGCCCTGGACGAAGGCGATGGAGGCGGCGTGGAAACAGCCGAAGGTGGCGGCGTGCAACACCTGGGCGAACACCAGTACTGCCGGGATGTCCGCCAGGTTGCCCAGCAGCAGCCAACGCAGCGAGGCCAACAGGAAGCTGGCCATCAGCACCCGGCGCACCGAGACGCGCGCGAAGAGCCGGCTCATCAGCATGAAGATCAGCACCTCGGCAACCACCCCCAAGGCCCACAGCAAGCCGATGGCGCCACGGCTGTAGCCCAGGTGTTCGAGGTGCAGGGTGAGGAAGGTGTAGTACGGCCCGTGGCTGAACTGCATCAGCGCCACGCAGGCATAGAAGGCCAACACCCCCGGTGCCGCCAGTTGCCGTAGGAAGCCCCCGGCCTCGCGCCGCTCGGTCATGTCCACTGGCTGGGCGTTGGGAACCCACAAGCTGGCGGCGACGATGCCGGCCATGATGGTCACCAGGGCGAACGGGTAGACGTCCAGGCTCAGCCATTCGAACAACCGGCCCAGGCCGACCACCGTGAGGATGAAGCCGATCGACCCCCACAAGCGCACCTGGCTGTAGCGGGCGGTCTGCCCGTGCAGGTGGGCCAGGGTGATCACCTCGAACTGCGGCAGCACCGCGTGCCAGAAGAACGCGTGCAAGGCCATCACCAGCGCCAGCCAGGCGTAGCTCTTGCCGAAGAAGATCAACGAGAAGGTCGCCAGGGTCGACAACGCCCCCAGGCGCACGATCAGCAGGCGCTGGCCACTGCGGTCGCCCAACCAGCCCCACAGGTTGGGGGCGATGCAGCGCATCAGCATGGGGATGGCCACCAGTTCGCCGATGCGTGCCGGGGAAAAGCCCAGGTGGTCGAAGTACAACGCCAGAAATGGCGCGGTGGCGCCGAGCAAGGCGAAGTAGCAGAGGTAGAAGCTGGAGAGACGCCAATAGGGGATGGGAGGCATGGGGTCGGGCCGGGAGCTGTGCGGGGTCTAAACGGGCCCTATCGCGGGGCAAGCCCGCTCCTCAGGGGGCGGGCGCTCCTTCAATGGGAGGTTACAGCTGGCCCAGGACCGGCGTGCCCACCTTCACATCGGCATTCTGCGCACGGTGGCGCAGCAGGTGGTCCATCAGCACGATGGCCATCATCGCCTCGGCGATCGGGGTGGCGCGAATGCCCACGCACGGGTCGTGGCGACCCTTGGTGACCACGTCCACCGGGTTGCCGTTTACGTCGATGGAACGGCCCGGCACGGTGATGCTGGAGGTCGGCTTGAGCGCCAGGTGGGCGACGATCGGCTGGCCCGAGGAGATACCACCGAGGATGCCGCCGGCGTTGTTGCTGAGGAAGCCTTCCGGGGTCAGCTCGTCACGGTGCTCGCTGCCACGCTGGGCGATGCTGGCGAAACCGGCGCCGATTTCCACGCCCTTGACCGCGTTGATGCTCATCAACGCGTGGGCCAGCTCGGCGTCAAGGCGATCGAAGATCGGCTCGCCCAGGCCAGGCATCACGCCTTCGGCGACCACGGTGATCTTCGCCCCGACCGAATCCTGGTCACGGCGCAGCTGGTCCATGTAGGCCTCGAGCTCCGGCACCTTGCTCGGGTCGGGGCTGAAGAAGGCGTTGTCTTCGACGCTGTCCCAGGTCTTGAACGGGATCTCGATCGGGCCGAGTTGGCTCATGTAGCCACGCACGCGGATGCCCTGGGTGGCCAGGTATTTCTTGGCGATGGCGCCGGCGGCCACGCGCATGGCGGTTTCCCGCGCCGAGCTGCGGCCACCGCCACGGTAGTCGCGGATGCCGTACTTGTGGTGGTAGGTGTAGTCGGCATGGGCCGGGCGAAACAGGTCCTTGATCGCCGAGTAGTCCTTGGACTTCTGGTCGGTGTTGCGGATCAGCAAGCCAATCGAGCACCCGGTGGTGCGGCCTTCGAAGACCCCGGAGAGGATCTCCACTTCGTCGGGCTCCTGGCGCTGGGTGGTATGCCGGCTGGTGCCGGGCTTGCGCCGGTCGAGGTCGTGCTGCAGGTCGGCCAGGGAGATCTCCAGGCCAGGCGGGCACCCATCGACAATGGCGACCAACGCCGGCCCATGGCTTTCGCCAGCGGTGGTGACAGTGAACAGCTTGCCGTAGGTATTGCCGGACATGGACGCTCCGCGAATCAGCCTGAATGTGAACGAGGGCGCCAGTATACGGAAAGGCGCAGGGTTGCGACAGGAATCGGATGCTGCGGTGGCCCTATCGCGACAGGGCCCGAAAACACACGCGCGAACCTTCCAGGCACCACCCTGTCCAAACCTCATCCCCCCATGTAGCCCTCCAGCATGCCGCGCCTCGCCGCCCTCCTCTTCCTGCTCTGCGCCACCGTCGCCCAGGCCGCCCCCACCGTCCTGCAGCGCCCCATCGACCTGGACACCGGCCACGGCGTGCTGCACGGCAGCCTGCTGCTGCCCCAGCAGGCCACGCCGCCGCCAGTGGCGTTGATCATCGCCGGCTCCGGCCCCACCGACCGCGACGGCAACAACCCCGCCTCGGGGCGTATCGACAACCTCAAGCGCCTGGCACTGCTGCTGGCGGGCGAACACATCGCCAGCGTGCGCTACGACAAGCGCGGCGTGGCCGCCAGCCAGCCGGCCGCGCCGGATGAGCGCGACCTCAGCGTCGAAGGCTACGTCGCCGACGTGGTGGCCTGGGCGCGTCAGCTCAAGGCCGACCCTCGCTTCGGCCCGCTGATCCTGATCGGCCACAGCGAAGGCGCCCTGATCGCCAGCCTGGCCGCCGAGCAGGCCGGCGCCAGCGCGGTGATCACCCTGGCCGGCAGCGGCCGCCCGGTGGCCGACGTGCTGCGCGAGCAACTGGCCCAGCGCCTGCCACCGGCGCAGTTGGTGAGCGGCAACGCCCTGCTCGACCGCTTGCAGGCCGGGCAGTCGAGCCTGGACGTGCCGTCCCCGTTGCGCGAGGTGTTCCGCCCCACCGTGCAGCCGTACCTGATCTCGCTGTTCCGCCAGAACCCAGCGGCGGCTTTCGCCCAGGTCAAAGTGCCGGCGCTGATCGTCCAGGGCCGCAACGACGTGCAGGTGGACGTGGACGACGCCGAGCGCCTCAAGGCGGCCAAGCCCGATGCGCAACTGGCGCTGATCGACGGCATGAACCACATGCTGCGCATCAGCCCGCGAGACATGCACCAGCAGCGCGACAGCTACCTCAACCCCGAACTGCCGCTGGCCCGCGAACTGGGCGAGCGGATCGTCGCGTTCATCCATCAGTTGCCCTCGGCCTGATGATTCACTCAGGTCTTGGCGCGCGCTGCCGATAAGACGGGCATGAGGCGGTGATAGCAGGTACCACGCGATCTCACCGACCACCCCGTTTTTGAGGATTGCCCGATGACCGATGCCCCCGCCGCCGAGGCGGCCGAAGAACAACCGCCGGAAAGCGCCCCACTGCCCTGGGCAGACTTGACTGTCGAACACTTCCAGTTGCTGCGCCTGGCCCCCTTGCCCACCGACCGCAACAGTGGCGCGCGACCGCTGCGCTTCGTCCAGTTCGGCTACGCCGAGCGCCACGACAAGGCCAACAGCCTGCTGCGCCTGGAGATCCGCCTGCCCGGGCAAAAGGTGCGCAAGGAACAGAACCAGCTTGATGTCCGCGTCGACCACGAGCAGCGCCTGGTGCGCCTGGGCGACGAGGGTGGCCTGCAACTGGAGCCGCTGAACCGCGGCCTGGGCCGCTTCATGCTGGCCCAAGCCAGCCAATGGCTGCAGCGCAAATGGTCGCACTACCGCATCGAGGGCATGGCGCTGCCGAGCAAGGACGCGCTGAACGAGGATTCCCGCCTGCGCCGCGACCACATGCTGCGCAGCGTCGGCCTGGAGGTGGAGTACGCCGACGGGCAGATGCTCAAGGGACGCACGGTGGAAGCGCCGGTTGGCCAGCTCAAGGGCGGCTGGAACAGCGAGAAGGTGCAACGCGTCGACATCATCGAGGCGGCGTCGATGTTGCAACAGGCCGAGCAGAAGTTGCAGGAGAAGGAAGCGCAACTGCGCGAGCGGGATGAGCGGGTGGCCAAGTACCGCCGCGAGGACAGCGGGTTGCGCTTCACCATCACCTGCCTGGTGGCGTTCGCGGTGTTCCAGGCCGGGTTGTTGATCTGGATCGCCACCCGCTAGCTCGGTGGCATCTGAGCGGGTTTGCCCCGCGATGGGCTGCGCAGCAGCCCCCGCCCCACCTCAAACTCGCGCCTTGAACAGCGCCTGGTGATCCCGGCACTGCTGCGCCGTGAGCATGAACACCCCATGCCCGCCGCGCTCGAACTCCAGCCAGGCGAAATCCACCTCCGGGTACAGTGACTCGACGTGCACCTGGCTGTTGCCCACCTCGACGATCAACAAGCCCTTCTCGGTCAGGTGGTCGGCGGCCTCGGCTAGCATCCGCCGCACCAGGTCCAGACCATCGTTGCCACAGGCCAGGCCCAGCTCGGGCTCATGGTGGTACTCGGCAGGCATGTCGGCGAAGTCTTCGGCATCGACATACGGCGGGTTGGACAGAATCAGGTCGAACCGCTGCCCCGGCAGCCCGGCGAAGCCATCGCCCTGCACGGTGTATACCCGCGCGTCCAGGCCATGCCGTTCGATGTTCTGGTTGGCCACCTCCAGCGCCTCGAAGGACAGGTCGCCCAGCACCACCTCGGCCTCGGGGAACACGTCGGCGGCGACGATGCCGATGCAACCGGAGCCTGTGCACAGGTCCAGGATGCGTGCGGGCTCGGCCGCCAGCCATGGCTCGAAGCGCTTCTCGATCAGTTCTCCGATCGGTGAGCGCGGCACCAGCACGCGCTCGTCGACGATGAACGACATGCCGCAGAACCACGCCTCGCCCAACAGGTAGGCGGTCGGCACGCGCTCTTCGATGCGCCGCTTGAGCAGGTGCTGCAGGCGTACCCGCTCGTCGTCCTCCAGTTGGCAGTCGAGGTAGCTGTCGGCCACTTCCCAAGGCAGGTGCACGGCGCCCAGCACCAGCAGGCGCGCCTCGTCCCAAGCGTTGTCGGCACCATGGCCGAAGAACAGTTCGTGCTCGTGGAAGCGGCTGACCGCCCAGCGAATATGGTCGCGCAGGGTGCGCAGACGGGATGTGATCACGGGGGACTCCTTTTGATACAGCACGAAAGTCTAACAGCCCCTCGGCTGAAATGTTCCACCGAATCCCGTCCGGGTAGCCACAGGCCAGCAACCATGCCGCTTGCGTTGTCAACCATTCACATTGGCGCCGAGGCAGGGGAGAATAGACCTACAAAAGCCCTATCCAAGGAGCCCTTGATGTCCGTTCCAACCACGATGTTCCGCCTCAGCGGCCGCGACTACCCGCCGGCCAAGCTGGGCCAAGCCAGCCTGATCATCATCGATGCGCAGAAAGAGTACCTGAGCGGTCCTCTGACGCTGTCGGGCATGGACGAGGCCGTGGCCAACATCGCCCGGTTGCTCGAAGCCGCTCGCAAGGCCGGGCGCCCGATCATCCATGTTCGCCACCTGGGCACCGTCGGTGGCCTGTTCGACCCGCAAGGCAGCCGCGGTGAGTTCATCCCGGGCCTCGAGCCGCAGGCCGGCGAAATCATCATCGAGAAGCGCATGCCCAATGCCTTCAAGAACACCAAGCTGCACGAGACGTTGCAGGAGCTGGGCCACCTGGACCTGATCGTCTGCGGCTTCATGAGCCACTCCAGCGTCAGCACCACGGTGCGCCGCGCCAAGGACTATGGTTACCGCTGCACCCTGGTGGAAGACGCCTCGGCCACCCGTGACCTGGCCTGGAAGGACGGCATCATCCCAGCCGCGCAGATCCACCAGGGCGAGATGGCCGTGATGGCCGACAACTTCGCCTGCGTCGCCCCGACCGCCAGCCTGATCTGACGCGCTGGCACACCGCCCGGCAGCCGGGCGGAACCCAAGGCCCGGGCCCAGGTCGAATTCCCGATACCCACAGAGGAAATCGGAATGAAGCTCAAAGGCAGTTTCGACGCCAGGCGCCTGCGCCAACGTGAACCCGGCAACTGGGGCGCGCGCCTGGCAGCCGGCCTTTCGGCGCTGATCGCCACCCTGGGCATCCTGCTGGCCATGGCCGGTGTCGCCGGCCTGCTAGGCAACTACCAGGCCTTCGCCGAACTCAACGCCAATCGACCGCTGTCGATCACCCTGACCGTGTGCGGGTTGGCGTTGTTGTACCTGGGCGTGCGTTTCTGGCGGCGTAGCCGCATCCGCCTGCGCCGTGGGCGCGAGCTGAACCTGTCGCCGCACCTGATGAAAAAGCACGACTGAAACGGGGCCTGCAAGGGCCACGCAATACCTGCAGGCGCGGGCTTGCCCCGCGATAGGGCCGGCACCCACGACACAGGACTGTACGCCAGGAACCACTCGCGTAAACTACGCCGCCCACGTGGAGGCACACATGCAAGACGACGATTTTTCCCTCTTTCGCAGCGAAGTGCGCGGCGTCAAGCCGATCCAGCATGACCGCGCCGAAGTCGGCAAACCCAAGGCAGACCGCAAGCAACTCGCCGGCCTGCGCCAGTCGGCGACGGTGCGCAGCGACCAGCCGCTGGTGATCGACGGCCTATCCGACCAGTTCGTCATCGACGTCGGTGCCGAGGACGAGCTGATGTGGCGCCGCGACGGTGTGCAGGAAAGCCAGGTCCGCAAGCTCAAGCTCGGCCAGATCGCCTTCGAGGGCAGCCTTGACCTGCACGGCATGTCGGTGGAAAAGGCTCGCGAAACCCTCTGGGACTTCATCGCCGAGGCCACCAAGCTGGAAGTCCGCTGCGTGCGCGTCACCCACGGCAAGGCCGCGCGCCTGGACGGCAAGCGCCCGATGATCAAGAGCCACGTCAACACCTGGCTGCGCCAGCACCCGCAGGTGCTCGGTTTCACCTCGTGCCAGGCCCGCCACGGCGGCACCGGCGCGGTGTACGTGATGCTGCGCCGGACCATGCTCGAAGGCCGCGACGAGTGATATCGCGCTTGCAGCGCCGCCTTCGCCGCCGTAACCTTCGTTTTTGCGTTTTTTCCCACAGGTAGATACATGTCCCTGGAACAGAACTACACCGCGATCCTCAGCCAAATCGGCGAGGACGTCTCCCGCGAGGGCCTGCTCGACACGCCCAAACGGGCCGCGAAGGCCATGAGGTACCTCTGCCGCGGTTACGAGCAAACCCTGGAAGAAGTCACCAACGGCGCGCTGTTCAGCTCCGACAACAGCGAGATGGTGCTGGTCCGGGACATCGAGCTGTATTCGATGTGCGAACACCACATGCTGCCGTTCATCGGCAAGGCCCACGTGGCCTACCTGCCCAAGGGCAAGGTGCTGGGCCTGTCCAAGGTTGCGCGGATCGTCGACATGTACGCCCGTCGTCTGCAGATCCAGGAAAACCTCAGCCGCCAGATCGCCGAGGCGGTCGAGCAGGTCACTGGTGCCGCCGGCGTTGCCGTGGTCATCGAGGCCAAGCACATGTGCATGATGATGCGCGGCGTGGAGAAGCAGAATTCGAGCATGATCACCTCGGTGATGCTCGGCGAGTTCCGCGAGAATGCCGCCACCCGCAGCGAGTTCCTCAGCTTGATCAAGTGATCGGCCGCTGCGCTGAAGCCGACCCCTGGGGTCGGCTTTTTGTTTTCCGCCCAACCTGTTTCAGGAGTTGCCCATGATCGTCAAAGCCTTGCGAGTCGGCCTCGGCCAACTCATCGTGTTCGCCGACTGGATCAGCCGCCCGGCCAAGCGCAAGCGCGATGCCAGCGCCCAGGCACAGGTGGAGCAGGAAGCCAAGGGCCTGGCGCTGTACCAGTTCCACGCCTGCCCATTCTGCGTGAAGACCCGCCGCACCCTGCACCGCCTGAACGTGCCGGTGGCGCTGCGCGATGCGAAGAACGACCCGGAGCACCGTCAGGCGCTACTCGAAGGGGGTGGACGGGTGAAAGTGCCGTGCCTGCGCATCGAGGACGGCGGGCAGGTGACCTGGATGTACGAGTCCAAGGCCATCATCGCCTACCTGGACAAGCGGTTTTCGGCGGTCTGAGGCAAAATCAGCGCCGAATTTGCCGGCCCCGCGATAGGGCCGGCACCAACAACGCAAAACCTTGAATCACTCCACCATCGGCACATGCCGCGGATGACTGGCCACCCGCTCCAACCAGGCCCGCACCGCCGGGTAATCCGTCAGGTCGAACCCACCCTGGTGCGCCACATGGGTGTAGGCATACAACGCCACGTCAGCGATCGAGAACTGCTCCCCCACCAGGTAGGGCGTCATCTGCAGTTGCCGCTCCATGACCTTGAGCGCCTTGTAGCCGCCCTTGTGCAGCTTGCGGTACTCCTCCACGCGCTCTTGCGGCAGCCCCAGGTAGAACTGGATGAACCGCGCCACGGCGATGTACGGCTCATGGCTGTACTGCTCGAAGAACTGCCATTGCAACACCTGGGTACGCAGGCGCGGCTCGCTGGGCAAGAACTCGCTGCCGTCGGCAAGGTAGTTGAGGATGGCGTTGGACTCCCACAGGCAGGTACCGTCTTCGAGCTTGAGCACCGGCACCTTGCCGTTCGGGTTCATGGCCAGGAACTCGGGGGTTTCTGTCTCGCCCTTGAGGGTATCCACCGGGTGCCACTCATACGGGCGGCCGAGCAGATGCAGCATCAGCTTGACCTTGTAACAGTTGCCCGACAGGAAATCTCCATAGACCTTGTACATCGCCCCTCCCCTCTGGTGCAGTTTGCGATCCGTGCCCAATAGTTGGGGACTGTACGGCTAAATGCAATGGTTGCTGTATGGCAAGGATCAGGCTGCCACACGGTAGCCTGAAAAAACTGCTTACAAGTACAAGGAAACACCTATGACCGACGCCACCTCCACGCGCCTGCGCCCCTTTGCGGACAGCTCACCCTCGGCCGTGGTCGCCGGTTTCATCGCCATGCTCACGGGCTACACCAGCTCACTGGTGCTGATGTTCCAGGCCGGCCAGGCGGCAGGGCTGACCAGCGCGCAGATTTCCTCATGGATCTGGGCCTTGTCGATCGGCATGGCGGTGTGCAGCATCGGCCTGTCGCTGCGCTACCGCACGCCGATCACCGTGGCCTGGTCGACCCCCGGCGCGGCACTGCTGATCACCAGCCTCGGCGGGGTCAGCTACGGCGAGGCGATCGGCGCCTACATCACCTGCGCGCTGCTGGTGCTGGTGTGCGGCCTGACCGGCAGCTTCGAACGCCTGGTGCGGCGCATTCCGGCCTCGCTGGCCTCGGCGCTGCTGGCGGGGATCCTGTTCAAGATCGGCAGCGAGATCTTCGTCGCCGCCCAGCACCGCACCTTGCTGGTGCTGGGGATGTTCTTCAGCTACCTGCTGGTCAAGCGCCTGTCGCCGCGCTACTGCGTGCTCGCCGCGCTGGTGGTCGGCACCGCGCTGTCGGGCATGCTGGGGCTGCTGGACTTCAGCGGCTTCAACCTGGAAGTGGCGAAGCCGGTCTGGACCACACCGAGCTTCTCGCTGGCGGCGACCATCAGCATCGGCATCCCGCTGTTCGTGGTGGCGATGACCTCGCAGAACATGCCCGGCGTCGCGGTATTGCGCGCGGACGGTTACCAGGTGCCAGCCTCACCGTTGATTTCCGCCACCGGCTTCGCCTCGCTGCTGCTGGCGCCGTTCGGCTCCCACGGGGTCAACCTGGCAGCGATCAGCGCGGCGATCTGCACCGGGCCGCATGCCCATGAAGACCCGGCCAAACGCTACACCGCGGCAGTGTGGTGCGGGATTTTCTACGGTATCGCGGGCGTGTTCGGCGCCACCCTGGCGGCGCTGTTCGCCGCACTGCCGAAGGAGTTGGTGCTGTCGATCGCCGCCTTGGCGCTGTTCGGCTCGATCATGAATGGCCTGAGCGTGGCCATGGGCGAGGCGCGTGAGCGCGAGGCGGCGTTGATCACCTTCATGGTCACGGCGTCGGGATTGACGCTGTTTTCCATCGGGTCGGCGTTCTGGGGGATTGTCGCGGGGGTGATCACCCTGGTGATCCTGAGCCCGCGCAAGGCAGGCTGATACCGGGCGTCTTTGCCGACCCTATCGCGTGGCAAGCCCGCGATAGGGTCGGCACGGCCTCCCCTCACAACCGGAAATGCCCCACCATCCCCTTCAACTCATCCCCCAACTGCGCCAGCTCGACACTGGACCGCGCATTGTCGCGCATCGCCAACGCCGCCTGATCGGCACTGCCACGAATCTGCGTGACGCTGCGACTGATCTCCTCCGCCACCGAGCTCTGTTGCTCGGCCGCCGCGGCGATCTGCTGGTTCATCTGCTGGATCAACGACACCGCCGACGCGATGCTGCCCAGCGCGCTCTCGGTATGCAGCGCATCGGCCACCGCCAGACGCACCAGCTCGGTGCTGCCACGGATCTGCGCCACTGACTGCTGGGCATTGCCACGCAGGCTGGCGACCAGCCGCTCGATCTCCTCGGTGGACTGCCGGGTACGCCGCGCCAAGGCGCGCACCTCGTCGGCCACCACCGCGAAACCACGCCCCTGTTCACCTGCCCGGGCCGCCTCGATCGCCGCGTTGAGCGCCAGCAGGTTGGTTTGTTCGGCGACGCTCTTGATCACCTCCAGCACGCCGCCGATGGTGTGAATCTCGGCACTCAGGCTGTCGATACCGGCGCTGGCGGTTTCCGCGGCTTCGGCCAACTGCTCGATACGCTGCATGCTCTGGCGCACCACCTGCTGGCCGGACTCGACCTTGTCGTCGGCGGCCTGGGCGGCCTGGGCGGCTTCCTCGGCATTGCGCGCCACATCGTGCACGGTGGCGGTCATCTGCTGCATGGCCGTGGCCACCTGCTCAGTCTCTTCCTTCTGGCTGCCGACCTCGCGGTTGGTCTGTTCGGTCACGGCCGACAGTGCCTGGGCGTTGCCGGCCAGTTGCTCGATGCCCTGCTGCAAGCCGCTGACGATGCCGGCCAGGCCCGCCGCCATCTGCTGCATGGCCTGGGTCAGTTGGCCGACTTCGTCGCGCCCGGCCACCTGCGCCTCGACCACCAGGTCGCCGGCGGCGATGCGCTGGGCGTTGGCGATCACCCGCTTCAGTGGACCGACCACCGCGCGGGTGATCAACCAGGCCGCAACCACACTTACCAGCAACGCCAGCGCGGTAGCCAAGGCAATGGCCAGGGCGTTGCGGGTCAACTCGCCCTGCATGCTCTGCTCCTGGGCCGCGTAGGCCTGGTCGATGCGCGCGGTGACCTGCTCGGCGCTGGTCTGCAACTGCGCCTTGATGCCCTGCTCCTTGGCCAGCAGGTCGGTGTATTCGTTGAGTTTCTCCGAGAAGCTGGCGATATGCCCCGCCACTTCGCCGAGCACGCTCTGGTAGCCAGCGTCGCTCACTGACGCCTTGAGCTGGTCGACCAGCGCGGCGGCATCGACGGTCTGCGCGATACGCCCCTGCTCGACCGTGTCATCGCCCTTGCGGCCCTTCTCCAGGCGCACCCGCGCCTCGTCCATGGCTTGCAGCATCAGGCGCGAGACCTGCGCCACCTGCGCGGCCTGGTCGAGGAACTCCGTGCCTTGCTGGCCTTGCGACTGCTTGAGGGTATAGGCACCGTCATCGGCCAGGCCCGCCTGAAGCACGTCGAGGTTGTTGGCGACGCTGGACACCGACCAACTGGCCATGTCCAGCGCCAGCTCCTTGGACTGCACCGCCTCGACGAAGGCATCGAAAGCCTTGCCATAGGCCGTCAGGTCGCTTTCGGTCGCAGCCAACGCCGGCAGCCCGCGCACGCGCTCGACCAGGCCTTGCAGGCCGGCGCGCACGGCTTCGGCCTCCTTGATGTCCGACCGCAAGGCAAAGGCCTGCTCGCGTTGGCGCAGGCGCAGAAGGTCGGTATTGACCTGGCCCATCTGGCGCAGCCCTTCGAAGCGTTGCTCGACGCTCTGCAGCGCCACCACGCCGATGGCCGCCACCGCCAGCGTCAGTAGCAGCACCAGGGCGAAACCCAGGCCGAGTTTGCGGGCCATGCCCAGGTTGGCCAGAACACTGTGCTTGGTCGACCTCATCGCCGAATCCCCCTCGCCCGTTTGCGGTTTTGCAGAGGGCAAGAGTGACAATGGCGCCCGTCAAGTAACAAGGGCTTGGCGCCAGAATGGTGTCAAATAGCTATGAACCTGTCGTTTTCAGCTAAATCAGGGTCGCCCCGCATGCCGGAAGAACGCCTGGGCCCGCACATCCTGCCCGTAGGCGACATTGACCCGCAGCCAGTCGCTGTCTTTCCCCTGGAAATCGAAGGCGCTGCCTGGTGTGAGCAGCACCGAATGCGTCAAGGCCAACCGCTCCACCTCGGCGAAGCTGCGCCCGGGCGAACGAATCCATACGAACATGCCGCCATAGGGTTCACAGAACACCTCCCAGCCAACTGCCTCGAGCTGCTCGAGCAGCTTGGCCATATGCTGTGCAAGACGCACACGCAAGCGCTGCACGGCCTTGCGGTAGCTGCCGTTGGCGAGCATCTGCCCGACCACCTGCTCGGCGAAGCGCGAGGTGCCGATGCCGCTGACCATCTTCAGTTCGGCCAGACGGGCGATCAGCGGCGCGTCCGCAACCACGTAGCCCACCCGCAGGGCGCTGCTCAGGGTCTTGGAGAAGCTCGCCAGGTAGATGACCCGCTGCTCGCTGTCGAGGGTCGAGAGACGCGTGGCCGGGCCGTCCTGGAAGTCGGCATAGATATCGTCCTCGATGATCCGCAGGTCGTGCTCGCGGGCCAGTTCCAACAGCCGATAGGCGACCTTGGGCGTGAGGCTGGTGCCGGTCGGGTTGTGGTACAGGCTGTTGATGAACAGGCAGCGCGGGCGGTGCTCGGCCAGCAGCGCCTCCAGCGCCTGCACGTCCGGGCCGCTGGCGGTGCGCGGCACGGCGAGCATGCGCACACCGTGCTGGCGCAGCAGGTTGAACAGGTTGTAGTAGCCGGGGCTTTCCACCAACACGGTATCGCCGGGCTTGAGCAAGATGCGCACCAGCAGGTCGAGGGCATGGCTGGCGCCCTGGGTGGTGAGGATGCGCTCAGGGCCGGCCGGGATGTCCAGGCGGGTGAGGCGCTTGTGCAACTGCTGGCGCAGACTGGCCAGGCCCAGGGGTGGGCCGTAGTCGAACAGGTCTTGCGCATCGCCGCGACTGACCTGGCGCACGGCCTGGGCCAGCGCCTCACCATCGCGCCAGGACGTCGGCAGCCAGCCACAGCCGAGCTTGAGCAGTTCATCGAAACCCTCGCGAAACTGTCGCCAGCTTCCGTCGGCGGCCTCGCCCCAGGGGGCTTCGTTTTGCCAAGACAGGTCAGATTTGCGTTCTGCGACGAAGAAGCCAGTGCCGTGGCGCGCTTCCAGCCAGCCACTGGCGACCAGGCGGTCATAGGCTTCGATCACGCAGGCGTGGCTGACCTGCAATGAGCCAGCCAGGGCCCGGATTGAGGGGAGGCGGGCACCGGGGCGCAGGCGTTGCTGCTCGATCCAGGCCTGGAGGTGATCGGTCAGTTGCTGAACCAGGGGCATTGGGCTGTGGCGGTCTAGAGGGAAATGCATGGCGTAGTGTTCGCTGCTTTTGAGCGAACAGTTAAGCATAAACGCGGGTGGTGTGTGCCTTGTCGCTAAGCCAGGTGGGCATCAGTGTTGGGCCGGTACAGACACCCAAACCCCACCAGCCAAACGGACACCCTCATGCCCGCCCGCCTCGCCTTCGCCCTCTGCCTGATCACCCTCGCGGTGAACCTCCAGGCCCCGCTCTACACCACCTATGCCGAGCTCTCCGGCCAGGGCTCGACGGCCACCGCCGTGGCGTTCTCCGGCTACGTGCTGGGCGTGCTGCCAGTGCTATTGACCCTCGGCGGCCTCGCCGACCGAGTCGGCAGACGCCCCCTGATCCTCGCCGCCTTGGGCCTGTCGATGTCCGCCACCCTGCTGATGCTGTTCTCCCCCAGTCTGCACACCCTCGGCCTGGCGCGCTTGCTCCTTGGCCTGGGCACCGGGCTGGCCTCGGCCACCGCCACCGCCTATATGACGGAATTGATGGGCGATACCGACACCCGCCGCGCCGCCAACTGGGTCACCGCCAGCACTTCGCTGGGTTTTGGCCTGGGTGCAGCGCTGACCAGTCTGTTCCTATTGAGTGGCCCGAGCCTGACGCCCGGCAGCCTCCACCTGCAGTTGCTGCTCGCCGCAGTCGCCCTGGCATTGGTATGGCGCCTCCCCGACCCGCGTCCAGCCCAACGCGGTGCCATGCTACGCCTGCCGTACTACCCCACCGGCAGCCTGGCGTATGGGTTGGCGATCCTGCTGGCCTGGGCCTGTGTCGGGCTGGTGATCGCCTTGCTGCCGGGTATCCTGCGCCAGCATGGCCTGAGTGACTGGTCAGGGCTATCGACCTTCTGCGTGATCAGCTGCGGCCTGCTGTTCCAGCCTCTGGCCCGGCGCCTGTCGAGCCGCCGGTCGACCTTGCTGGGCCTGGCGGTGCTACCGAGCAGCTACGCGGTGCTCGCCTGGGGCGCGGACAGCGGCCAGCTACCGGCGGTGCTGCTAGGCACGGTGGCGGCCAGCAGTGCCTGCTATGGCTTCATCTACTTGGGTGGATTGGCTGCGGTGAATCAACTGGCTGGGCACGAAAACACCCGCGCAAGCGCGGGGTTCTTCCTCTTGGCTTACTTGGGCTTCAGCCTGCCAGTGATCACTACCGGCGCGCTCAGCGACCACCTCGGCTCACACACTGCTCTGCTGGCGTTCGGTGCGACGCTGCTGGTGGGCTGCCTGGGCGTGGCGCTGATGCTGTGGCGTGGCGCGCACGCCACCCTGCCCGCCCAGGCGTCTTTCAGATAGCGGTGGCCCCACCGTCGACGGTCAGGCTATGGCCGGTGGTGAAGGCCGCACCGTCGCTGCACAGGTACAGCACCGCGCTGGCGATCTCCTCGACCTTGCCGATGCGCCCCACCGGGTGCATCGCGGCGGCGAACTCAGCCTTGCGCGGGTCGGCCTCGTAGGCGCGGCGGAACATATCGGTGTCGATCACCGCCGGGCACACGGCGTTGACCCGGATGCCCTTTTTCGCGTACTCGATGGCCGCCGACTTGGTCAGGCCGATCACCGCATGCTTGGAGGCCGCATAGATGCTCATCTTCGGCGCCGCACCCAGGCCGGCCACCGACGCGGTGTTGACGATCGCCCCGCCGCCCTGGGCCAGCAGCAACGGCAACTGGTATTTCATGCACAGCCACACGCCCTTGACGTTGACCCCCATGATCGCGTCGAACTCCGCCTCACTGCCCTCGGCCAGGCGGCCCTTCTCGATCTCGATGCCGGCGTTGTTGTAGGCGTAGTCCAGCCGCCCATAGGCCTCGACGATCTTCTCGTGCAACTGGCGCACGTCGCTGTCGCGGGTCACGTCGCAGGCCACGAACAGCGCCTCGCCACCGGCCTCGCGGATCAGCGCCACGGTGCCCTCGCCGCCTGCCACGTCGAGGTCGGCCACCACCACCTTGAGGCCTTCGGCGGCGAATGCCTGCGCCGTCGCCCGGCCAATGCCTGCCGCACCGCCGGTGACCAGGGCGACCTGGCCGGAAAACGTCATGCTCATCGCTGGCTCCTACAAAGGGATATGAAATCGAGGCTGAGTCTAGTCAGGCCACCGTCGGGCTGGGCAGCATCATCAGGAGCGCGGTTGGACTACCATCGTTTGCAGTGATTGTGCCCGCTACCGCGGATCATCGAGGTGGATCGCCCGGCATTCGCCACGCCAGTGGACCTTGCCGACCGGCGCGCCACGAACTATCAACAGGTACTGCCCATTACAGCGAGACCCGCCATGACCCAGACCAACCGCCGCTTCCTGCTGGCCAAACGCCCTGTCGGCGTCGTGCGCCGCGACGATTTCAGCTTCGAACAGGTGCCCGCCGCCGAGCCCGCCGATGGCCAGATCCAGGTGCGCAACCTGTACCTATCGCTGGACCCGGCCATGCGCGGCTGGATGAACGAAGGCAAGTCGTACATCCCGCCGGTAGGCCTGGGGCAGGTGATGCGTGCCCTTGGGGTGGGTGAAGTGGTCGCCTCGCAGCACCCGGACTACAAGCCCGGTGACCACGTCAGCGGCGCCTTGGGCGTGCAGGACTACTTCACCGGCGAACCCCAGGGCCTGCACAAGATCGACCCACGGCTGGCCCCCCTGCCCCGCTACCTCTCTGCCCTGGGCATGACCGGCATGACCGCCTACTTCGCCCTGCTCGACGTCGGCCAGCCCAAGGCCGGTGATGCCGTGGTCATTTCCGGCGCCGCCGGGGCCGTCGGCAGCATCGCCGGGCAGATCGCCAAGCTCAAAGGCTGCCACGTGGTCGGCATCGCCGGTGGCGCGCAGAAATGCCAATACCTCAAGGATGAACTGGGCTTCGACGGGGTCATCGACTACAAGGCCGAAGATGTGCTCGCCGGCCTGAAGCGCGAATGCCCCAAGGGCGTGGACGTGTATTTCGACAACGTGGGTGGCGACATCCTGGATGCAGTATTGAGCCGCCTGAACTTCAAGGCCCGGGTGGTCATCTGCGGCGCCATCAGCCAGTACAACAGCAAGGACGCGGTGAAAGGGCCGGCCAACTACCTGTCGCTGCTGGTGAATCGTGCGCGAATGGAGGGCTTCGTGGTAATGGACCACGTCAAGGAATACGGCAGGGCCGCCCAGGACATGGCCGGCTGGCTGGCCAGTGGCAAGGTCAAGAGCAAGGAGGATGTGGTCGAAGGCCTGGAGACCTTCCCGGAGACATTGCTGAAGCTGTTCAGCGGTGAAAATTTCGGCAAGCTAGTGCTGAAGGTCTGATCAGCGGTGGCCGTCTCGAGACGGCCTCGCGACGCGAAAGGGGCCGCACAGCGGCCCCCAGGGTCTTGCTTCAACCGCGAATCTCAGCCACCACCGCCGCCAGCGCCTGCGCCGGGTCGGCTGCCTGGCTGATCGGACGCCCGATCACCAGGTAATCGGAACCGGCATCCAGCGCCTGGCGCGGGGTGAGGATACGGCGCTGGTCATCCTGGGCGCTACCCGCAGGGCGAATGCCCGGGGTCACCAGTTGCAGAGACGGGTGTGCCGCCTTCAGCGCTGGCGCTTCCAGAGCCGAACACACCAGGCCGTCCATCCCCGCCTTTTGCGCCAATGCTGCCAGACGCAGCACCTGCTCCTGCGGGTCGACGTCCAGGCCAATGCCAGCCAGGTCCTCGCGCTCCATGCTGGTCAGCACGGTCACGCCGATCAGCAGCGGCTGCGGGCCGCTGCGCTTGGTGAGCTCCTCACGGCAGGCGGCCATCATCCGCAGGCCCCCGGAACAGTGCACGTTGACCATCCACACGCCCATCTCGGCCGCAGCCTTGACCGCCATGGCAGTGGTGTTGGGGATGTCGTGGAATTTCAGGTCGAGGAACACTTCGAAGCCCTTGGCGCAGAGGGTCTCGACGATGCCCGAGGCACTGCTGGTGAACAGCTCCTTGCCGACCTTCACCCGGCACAGCGCGGGGTCGAGCTGGTCAGCCAGCTTCAGGGCGGCTTCGCGGGTGGGGAAATCCAGGGCGACGATCAGGGGCGTCTGGCAGGCGGACATTTGGAGGTTCTCTCAGGCAAGTCGGAAACGGCGCGCATTGTAAACGAAGTGAGGCGAGGTTGGGGGGCCGTGGATCCGTTCGGAAGGCCAAACGCTACAATTGAACGCAGGGATCGAATAATCGGTCGAATGCAATGACAAGCCGCCCCACAATTACAGGAGAACGATCATGCCCTGGTATGCCTGGCTGATACTCATCATAGCCCTCGGCTCGATCGTCGGCGGGTTGATGCTGCTGCGTGATACCGCCAAGAAGCTGCCACTGACCGAAGAGCAACTGAAAAAGATTCACGAGCGCAATGCGCAGATGGATGCCAAGGAAGCGCAGGACAGATAGGCACCTCCCCCACGGCAAGAGCCGGCCAGCACAAGGCTGACCGGCTCTTTCTGCTTGAGTTACTCCACGGTCAACTTGTCACGATTGCGATCCAGCAAGGCGTTGCCGATGCCCTTGATCTCGAGCAGTTCGTCAACGGACTGGAAAGGGCCATTGGCCTCACGGTAGGCGACGATGGCTTCGGCCTTGGTTTTACCGATGCCACTGAGTTCGTTTTGCAACATGGCGGCGTCGGCTTGATTGAGATCGATAGCGTGCGGTTTAGCCGACTGCGCCGCTACCTGGACACTGCCTTGCGGGAAGGTTGAGGTGCTAGGCGCAGCGGAGAGCGAGAACGACAGGCAGGTGAAAAGCGGCAGCAGCAGATAAGACAGTACGGTGTTGCGCATGGTCAGGACTCCTTGGTCTTGGGTATCGAAGGCAGCATTTCCTTGGCTGCACTTGAAACCTAGCGCGAAACCCGATGAATTCAATCGGTACTGAAATTCAATGTATTTCTGGATATGCAGCTGCCACACCATGAGGGTGTAGACAACTCATGTATCAAACTAACGGGTTAAGAAGCAGCACGTCCATCGCTGGCTCTTGAACCTTAGGAACCGTTTCATGAACCCCACATTCAAAGCGCTCAACTGATCCCGGATGCTGTGCTGCCGATTTCTTTCCACAGCCCGCGGGCCATTATGCGACCCGACGCCAAAGTCGAAAAAGTCTACCTCTACCCCAAACCTGTCGACTTTCGAAAGTCCATCGATGGCCTGGCCGCGCTGGTCGAACTGGATATCAAGGTGGCAGTGTTCGACCCCGTGCTTTTCGTGTTCTTCAACAAGCCGCGCAACCGCGTGAAGATTTTGTACTGGGAGCGCAACGGCTTCTGCCTTTGGCTCAAGCGTCTGGACTCCGAGCGGTTCCAAACATCGCCTGCTCCGACGGACGTCGCCATCGTCCTGACCGTTCAGGAGCTGAACTGACTGCTCGACGGCTTCGACCTCCGGCGCCATCGTCGTCATCAGGTTTGACGCCTCGCTACGTCGCCTGAATCGGTATAATCCGCGGCATGATTTCCATGCCCGAAAACCTCCCCGACGATCCTGTTTTGCTCAAGCAATTCCTTGAGCAAATGATCAATGAACGTGCCTCCGACAAGGGCAAGATCGTTCATCTCGAAGAGGAAGTTGCGTTGTTGCGCCAGCGGTTTGGCCGCAAGAGCGAGCAGACAGGCGACGTGGCAGCATCGCAGTTGCTGCTGTTCAACGAGCCGGAAAGCCTTGCCGAGTCCATCGAAGAAACGTAAGCGATCCATGAACCCCACCTACCGCAAGGTGAGGCTATCTTTTATCGAGGCATTTCCGGTGAGCAGTTCCATGGCAACAGCGCCTCGTAGTCGGCCACAGACTGTGCATGCGGCAGCCTTTCAAGTACGTGGCGCAGCCACGTATAAGGCTCTGGCCGTTGATCTTGGCAGTCTCAACCAAACTGTAGATCCGAGCACCGGCCGTGGCCCCCTTGGGCGTATCACTGAACAGCCAGGCTTTGCGGCCAATCACAAATGGCTTTATTGCGCGTTCGCCGGGTTGTTGTCGATCGGCAAATAGCCAGCCTCCACGTAACGCTCCAGGCGACTCCAATGGCTCGCCAGGTAATTCAACGCCTTGCCCAGCACACTTTGCGGCGTCACGTGTAGCTGCGTTTTGTCCAGCCAGCTTTTCAACTGCCCCAGGATCGGGTCAAAACCTGGTGCGGGCGATTACGCCAGAGATCAAAGCCGTCGAGTAGCCAGTTCAGCTCCTGAACGCTCAGCACGATGGCCTCATCGGTGGCGTCGGGCGACGTTTTGAAACGCTCGGACTCCAGGCGCTTGAGCCAAAGGCAGAAGCCGTTGCGCTCCCAATACAAGATCTTCACGCGGTTGCGGGACTTGTTGAGAAAAACGAAGAGCACAGGATCGAACACCGCGACCTTGATATCCAACTCGACCAGCGCCGCCAGGCCGTCAATGGATTTACGGAAGTCGACGGACTTGGGGGTAGAGGTAGACCTTTTGTAAGCGCTCCATGAACCCCACATTCAAAGCGCTCATCTGATCGCCGATGCTGTGCTCCCGATTTCTTTCCGGAGCCCGCGGGCCATGATGCGACCCGACGCCAAAGTCGAAAAAGTCTACCTTTATCCCAAACCTGTCGACTTTCGAAAGTCCATCGATGGCCTGGCCGCGCTGGTCGAGTTGGACATCAAGGTGGCGGTGTTCGACCCCGTGCTTTTCGTCTTCCTCAACAAGCCGCGCAACCGCGTGAAGATTTTGTACTGGGAGCGCAACGGCTTCTGCCTTTGGCTCAAACGCCTGGAATCCGAGCGATTCAAAACATCACCTGACGCCACCGACGAAGCGATTGTCCTCACCGTCCAGGAACTGAACTGGT
>NZ_JARGCS010000037.1 GCF_029193575.1 Pseudomonas entomophila
CAAACATGCGTTCGATGATGTTGCGCTGTCGGTATTTGGGCCGGTCGAACAGTCTGGGCAAGCCAGGCTTGGGCTTGCGCTTCATCGAGCGCAGCGGGATGACGGGTTGCATTCGATATTGGTCGCAGTAGCGGCGTAGCGCTTCGGCGTCGTAGCCCTTATCGGCAAGCAGCCATTTACAGCGCTTGCGCGGGCGGCCACGTTGGCTCGATGGAATGCCGACCTCGTCCAACAGTGGTTGTGCGTAGCTGATGTCACTGGCTTGACCACCAGAGAGAAGGAAGCGCAACGGTATCCCGTTGGCGTCGCAGAGCATGTGGATTTTGGTTGTCAGGCCGCCACGGCTGCGGCCTAGAGCGTGATCGGCAGGCTCGTCAGGCCCCCTTTTTTCCGCGCTCCAGACGAAGCACGGGTTGCTCTCATAGCGGTCGAATCAATCATCCAGGTGTGGGGATCGATCAAGCCTTTGTCATTGAGTCTGAGGTGCAATCGCCTGAGCATCTGATCGAATGTTCCGCGGTTTCGCCAGACTCGGAAGCGGTGATAGACCGTCGCCCAAGATCCGAAACGCTCGGGCATATCTCGCCAGGCTGCTCCTGAGCAGAGCACCCAGAGCACACCATCGAGCATCAAGCGATCACTGCTGCGCGGCCGGCCCCTGACGTGGACTGCCGTAAAGAGATCAGCGACCACTGCCCACGCTTCATCCGAAAGTTCGTACCGCTTTGCCATCACAGAATTCCTTTCCGTAGATGGTCGGCGAATGTACAGAACCCAAGCTATTCCAGGGCCACATTTGAGTTTCTTGGGATTTCAGACAGAGCCTAGCTTGAGGCGGCGGGTTTACCGGCCCGCACACAAAAAATCTGACAGTCCCGGTTTTTGATCAGATGCTCAAGCGATTACATCTCAAACTCAATGATCAAGGGCTCATTGACTTGCAGACCTGGATGATCGATTCATGGGCAGCCCACCGAACGTAATCAGAATTTCTCTATTCCCTGTAGGACCTTTCCCAAACATACTCCCGCCGCCCCGTAGGCCATTGCACCTGCTCCCCCAGCACCCTAGTCTCGCCAAGTCGTTGCTAACCCAGCGACCGGTTTTGACAGACCGTAGCTGATGGATGAAGGATCGCACGTGCCTGCCCTTATGGCGGCTGTACGTGGGGCACCTCGTGTGCGCCGAGTTCCTTCATCCTCGGTCTGTCAACCCACGTACCGCTGCCACCTTCCTGTTTGACAGCAGCAGTTGGCGGTTTCATCCGATGAAGGAGTGCGCCATGCTAAAAATCGTCCCCGACCCACCCCTCCAAACCCTCGAAGACCTCCTGGTCCAGATCGCCGAATACCTGATCTGCGCCCTGACCGTCGCACAGCAATCCGTCCACTTTCACACTAAACCCCCAGGCCAGATCCTCACCCTGGCCTCGATGCACGAAATCGACAGCGCCCGCACGCTGGTCGAACAGGCCCTGAGCCAGGTCCAATCTCGTCACTGACTCCACCCCCAACCAGGCTCCGCCCTGGGTGGAGCCGCAGGAGAAGCACTATGGACAAGGATTCGCAAACCCCCACCATCCCCGAGCTCACCACCCTCGGCGTCGGCTGCTTCGGCGGCAACGACCGCGCCGGCCTCGAGAACCCGCTGTTCCGTGTGGTCAAGGGCCACCCGCTGCCCCATGCGGTGGAGCAGGCCACCGTGCTGATGTGCACCGTGCACAGCCTCTGCGACCTGGCGCTGGACGAGGTGGACGAAGTCCCCACGCTGCTGACCGCCGTGCGCTACCTCAGCGGCATGGCCAAGGCACTGGCCCAAGACATGAACCAAGGGCTGATGATCCACACCATGCGCCAGTAACCCTTTGCCGCCCCGCTCAGGCAGTCCGCCTCGGGTGGGGCGCTACGATCACCTTCGAGCGATATTTTCTGGGAATTTGACGGACGTTTCCTATGCCTGTGTAGGGCATTTCCTAAAGGGGCAATTTCCCCCTGTCCCCCGGTTGTAGTGCGTGCCGAGCCCGTTCTAGTCTCGGCTCGCTCGTCGTTCTTCACTGCCGAGGCCGGTCGGGTCACGGGCAGAAACCCGCGTGGGGTTCGCGCGGGTTGGTCGGTTCGGCCCCGGGGTGTTGAGCGACGGGCTTCCCCGTTTCAATCGTGCAGGGCAGGGGCGCTGAAACAAGGTGGGCCTGCCCTGTGTACTCAGGCAATAAGAGGAAAGCGCATGAGCAAGGACGATCAACCGAACAACACTTCAGGGCTCAAGGTGGTGAGCGTGGTCGGGCGGGCGCGCAAGGGCGTGCCGCGTACCTGGGTGCAAGCGGTGTCGGGCCTGCCGACGCAGGAAGTCCTGATGGAAACGTCGGTGATGCTCGGATGCATCATGGCGCTCACCCATCAGGCGCTGGAGCGGCCCAAGGACGCCAAGGTGCTGATGCGCGCCACCCACTACATGAGCGGGATGGCCAAGGCGATGATCGATGGGCAGTTACCGCAGCAAAAAGACGACGGGCCGGCGCAGGGGCATTGAGCCCCGGCTAGCGCACCACGAATGCCGCCTCCGCAAGGAAGCGGCATTTTTTGTGGGCGCGGAGTTACCGCGCTTTGTTGGCCACCCCGAACGGCACATGCACCATCGGCAGGTCCCCCGCCGCCGAGGCCAGGTGGCTGCGCTGGTCGTCGAAGAACATGTGCGGCTTGAGAATCGACAGCACCCGGTCCTTTTCCATGCCGCCGAGGAAGAACGACTCGTCCGGCGACACGCCCCAGTTCTTCAAGGTGGTCACCACCCGCTCATGGGACGGGGCATTGCGCGCGGTGACGATGGCGATGCGCAGGATGCGCTGGTAATCCGGGTCTTCGGCGAGCTTGCGGTCTTCCAGGGTGCGGATCAGCGACAGCTTGCGGTACAGGTCGGCCAACGGCCCGGGCTGGTGGGGGATGGCCTGGCGTTCGCGTTCGTGGGCCTGGAAGTCGTCGAGGTTGTGGCTTTGCTTGTACACGCTCTCGGCCTCGTCGTCGGCGATCACGCCGTCGAAGTCGAAGGCCACGCGCAGCTCGGTGTCGATCTCGTCGTCGTAGATGCGCGTGGGCAGCACCAGGCCGGCGGGGTAGTTGGCGTCGATGGCGCGCTGCACGTCCTGTTCATGGGCGCTGAGGAACAGCGAGGCATTGAACGCGGGAATGTATTCATACGGCGAGCGGCCGGACATAAAGGCGGCGCGGGTGATGTCCAGGCCGTAGTGGTCGATCGAGCGGAACACCCGCAAGCCGGTCTCGGGCGAGTTGCGCGAGAGCAGCACCACTTCCACCGGCAACTGGTCGGGGAAGGCCTTGTTGATGCTCAGGAAGCGGCGGATGAACGGGAAGGCCACGCCCTTGGGGAAGGGCGTGTCGAGGTTTTCCTCCTGGTGCAGGCGGTAGGCTTCGACGCCCTCGGTCTGGTAGAGGGTGTCGGACACAGTCAGGTCGAACAGGGCGCTGGAGGCGACGCCGACGACGAGTTTCTGTTCGATGGGGTAGGGCATGCAGAGATTCCTGAGACGGGTACGCAGGGCAGAAGGGTGATGCTCAGGCGCTTGGCGCCGTTGGAACGGCAACCATATCCACCTTGATCTCGACGCGCCCCTGCGAAAGGGTTGCATACGAAACAACCCCGTTATCATGCAGCACGACACGCGGGCCCTGGCGGATGCCGGGGTAGTTGCGCGCGTGCTGGTAGTCGAGATGGTAGGCGATGCGCTTGACGAGTTGCGGGTTTTTCAACAACGCGGCCTGTGCCAGGTCGTGGCAGGTCGCGATGGCCACCCCGGTGGCCATTGCGCCGAGAACGTGGGCCAATAGCGTATTCACCGTCTTGCTTTGCTCAGGCAGGTCGCGCGTGAAGAAGGCGATGCCCAGCAACCGTCCACCGATCAGGCCCGAGGCCATGCGCAGTGGCGTGCTGTTGAGGATCACCAGCGTGCCTGCGGTTACCAGCGCCACCGAGGCCGTACCCACGCAAGCAATGGCCATGAGCAGCAGGTAGATGCAGGGGCAGAGGTAGATCGCCACGAGCGCGACCGTGCCCTCGAAGTCCTTGGCCGGCAATTGCAGGATCTCCCCGACGACGATGCGCGCGAGCAGGTAACTGGCCAGGGCGATGCCTGCGTGAATCAGGCCCTTGAAGGGTTGGGTCAGCTTGTGCAGCCACGCGTCGCGGATCTTGGGCCATAGCCACACGCAGAAGCCGGCAGATGCGAAAGCGCCAATCGGCAGAGTGTACGGGTGGCCTGCCAGGAAGTTCTTCGTCGCCAGCACATGAACGAGCATGCAGAAGCTTAGGTAGGTCGCAATCCGATACGACTTTCTCCACCACGGCTCGTTTGGCCAGAGGCGCTCAATCATCCTATTGAAAAACATGGTCATCGTCTGATTCGGGAGGGGGTTCAGGCATTTTGACATCAATCTTGTTTTGTGCGAAAAGCCCGTCTCGAATTGGATCCAAGCCTGCTGCCGCAACCCTTCTCAATGGTTAATGCCGGCAAGCCAGCACGCACCGCCTCCAGGAGGAATGATGAAAGCCCTTCCCACGCTACTGATCGCAAGCTTGCTGAGTGGCTGTGCAAGCTACAACGCCGCCGACACGATGGCCCATGGCACCCCTGAAACGCAGGAAATGGGCCGATGCGGCGGTGGCCTGCAGATTTCCAATGCGCTCGGTGCGAAGATCAGTGAAGAAGCCCAGAAGACAAACGGTGAGTTGTCGGCCGAGCAGCGTTCGAACATCTTCGCCTATGGCGTTGAGTCTGGCTTGCTCTCGGCGCATGAGAAGAACTACGACATCTACGTGAAGTGCATTCTCGAACTGGACAAGCGCCGCAGCGAGGCCTTGAGGTTGCAGGAGCGACTGCAACAGCCTGCGTTGAAGGTGTACCTGAAGACCGATGACAGCCTCACCTTTCCTGCCAAACGGCTGGTCGTCGAGAACACGGGGGAGGAATTGACCGAGTTGAAGGTCATGCCTGCGCCTTTTCTATTGGTCAATGACCTGTGCGTGATTCGCACCCCGTCGGACTGCCGCGAGGCAGAATCGACCAGGTTGGCGACTGTCTATATTCCGATCGAGAACTACTATGCCTTAGGTAGCTCCGGTGACAGCTACAAAGGTGTGCTGCATGAGGTTGACGAGGACAACGCACGGCTTCGTGAGGTTGCCCAGGCGTTCACGGTGCAACAGCAGCGGGCCCGCACCGGGTCGATGAACCAGGGTGTCGTGACCGTGGTACGGCTTCGCTACAAGGATAAATTTCAAACCCAGCACGAGCGCTACATGGACGTGACCACAGAGCAGCAGGAGCTGTCGCTGGCATTGGGCCAAGCGCTCTTCGCCGAGCGTGCCAAGTCGATCGAGGCGGGGCTGTGGATTGACGCGCAGTCCGTTTCGACCGCTCAACTTGAGCGCATCTGGACGCAGGCCGAGCGCCCCAGCAGCGCATTGCCGGAGGTTTGGCGGCTTTATCGGGCTGTCAGGCGTGGTGCCTGACGCAGCGCGGCGTTTTGTGGTGTTTTTGCCGGCCCCATCGCGGGGCGAGCCCGCTCCTACAGGTACACCACAGTTCTCATTGGCGCCGGTTTACCTGAGCGGGCTTGCCCCGCGATGAGGCCATCAGTGTTCCGATTTGGTGCGCCTCTGCTTCAAGTTGAGTCATTTCGCACACCTTGATCATCATCCATTCCAGATAACAGTGCATATTGCACAATCATCGATATCAGCCTTGCCCGCTTTTCCCGCATTTCTCGCCTAGGCTAAACCGGCCCACATCTTGCTCTCCCAGGCCCACCCCAACCTGGAGCACCCCCGAAAATGAGCTCACCCGGCGAATTCCCCCTCAGCGAAGCCCCCCAGCACGCCCGCAAGGGCCTGCTGCCCATTGCGATGGTGCTGTTCAGCTTCACTTTCTTCACAGGCACCATGTTCGCCGGCGGCAAGCTCGGTATGGCGTTCAACTTCGTCGACATGCTGTGGGTCGCCACCGTCGGTAACACCCTGCTGGCCGCCTATGCCGCGGCGCTGGCCTTCATCGCCTCGCGCAGCGGGCTGAACACCGTGTTGATGGGCCGCTTCTGCTTCGGCGAGGCCGGCAGCCGGTTGTCCGACTTCTTGCTGGGCTTCGCCGAGCTTGGCTGGTACGCCTGGGGCACGGCGACGGTGGCGATCGTGCTGGTCAAGCTGTTGGGCCTGGCCGAGGGCTTCACCGTGCCGTTGATGGTGCTGTTCGGGCTGGGCTTCAGCATCACCGCGATCATCGGCTTCAAGGGCCTGGACTGGCTGTCGCGGGTGTCGGTGCCGCTGATGTTCGTGCTACTGGTGCTGTCGATGGTCATCGCCACCCGCGATGCCGGGGGCTTCGCCGGGTTGATGGCGGTGGTGCCGCACGAGGCGCTGAGCTTCTCGGCGGCGGTGACCATGGTCTTCGGCACCTTCGCCAGCGGCGCCACCCAGGCCACCAATTGGACGCGCCTGTCGCGCAGTGGCCGGGTGGCGGTGACGGCCAGCGTGGTGGCATTCCTGATTGGCAACGGGCTGATGGTGGTGGCCGGTGCTTGGTGCGCGATGGTCTACCAGCAGGCCGACATCGTCGAGGTGATGATCCTCCAGGGCCTGTCGTTCGCCGCGGTGGTGATGCTGTGCCTGAACCTTTGGACCATCCAGGGCCCGACCATCTACAACGTCGCCGCCGCCACCTGCCACCTGCTGCGCAGCGAACGCCGGCGCACCGCCACCCTGGCAGCGGCGGGCGTCGGCATCGTGCTGGCCATCGGTGGCATGTACGAGTGGCTGATTCCGTTCCTGGTGCTGCTGGGCTCGATCATTCCGCCAGTGGGTGGGGTGATCATGGCCGACTTCTGGTACCGCCACCGTGGCAAGTACCCGGCGCTGGCCTCGGTCAGCCTGCCGCGCTACAACCGAGTCGGGCTGTTCGCCTACGCCGTGGGTGCGGTGCTGGCCTACAGTTCGCCGTGGGTCGCACCGCTGGTGGGCATCGGCGCCTCGGCGCTGTGCTACAGCCTGTTGGTGCAATTGACTGCCCGTCGCGCCCAGGCCCAGGCACAGGTCGAGCCGTGAGCCTGGCACTGGACGCGCTGCTGCGCCTGCCGGGCCTGGAGGAGATGGCCGTGCGCGCCGGTGCGCGCAACCTGCAGCGGCGCGTGCGCTGGCCCTACGTGGCGGAGAACGAGGGCATCGCCGAGTGGGTGATGGGCGGCGAGCTGGTGTTCGTCACCGGCATCAACCACCCGCGCGGCGAGGCCAACCTGCTGAGCCTGGTGGACGACGGCGACGCCATCGGCATCGCCGGGCTGGTGATCCTCACCGGTGGCACGTTCATCCAGCGCATCCCGCCGGCGGTGATCGCCCGCGCCGAGCAGCTCGGTCTGCCGCTGATCGAGCAGCCCTACGCGCTGAAGATGGTGGTGGTCACCCACCTGATCGGCACGGCGTTGGTGCAGATGAGCCAGGTGCGCCGTTCGCGTCACGACATCCTTGGCCAGTTGCTGACCGGCGACTACCCGAGCCTGGCCATTGCCCGCCAGCGCGCGGCGCACCTGCAGCTTGAGCTGGACGCGCCACGGCGCTTGGTGGCGCTGCGTCTGTCGGCGCTCGACGGAGTGTTCGAGCGGCATGGCCCGGCCCAGGCCGAGCGCGTCTGGCAAGGCACCCGCCAGGCGCTGGAGGACCACCTCGAAGCCTGGTGCCGTGACGTGCCGGGCGCGGTGCTGGCGCAGTTGCCGGGCGACCTGTTCGTCCTGCTGCTGGCCGACACCGCCGACCTGCGCCCGACACTGGCGGGCCTGTACCGCCAACTGCGCGAGGCGGTGGGGGAGATGGGCCTGTTCATGGGCCTGTCGACCCTGGCCGAAGACTGCGCCCACTACCGCCAGGCGCTGAATGAGGCGCGCCAGGCCCTGGAAGTGGCCCAATACCTACGCCCGGCCAGCGGGCTGTGCGACTTCGGCGAACTCGGTGTGCTGCGCCTGTTGCAGGGCATCGCCGACCGCTCGCTGATCGACACCTTCGTCGCCCAGACCCTCGGCCCGCTGATCGAACACGGGCGCAAGCACCCCCACGCCCTGCTGCACACCCTCGACGCCCTGCTCAAGGAAAACGGCAATGGCGGCAAGGCTGGGCAGCGCCTGGGGCTGCACCGTAATACCATCAATCAACGCATGCGCCGCATCGAGCAGTTGAGCGGACAATCGCTCGATGACCCGCTGTTTCGCATGAACGCTGCGGTCGCGCTGCTGATCTGGCGCATGACCGAAATCCACGGCAAGGAGTAGACCCATGAACGTCATCAACGCACGCCTGCGCGGCAAGGAAGGCCTGTACCGCATCGCGCTGCACGGCGAGCGCATCGCCGCCATCGACCTGCAAGCCGGCCCGGCCACGCCCGCCAGCGCCGACGATATCGACGCCGCGCAGAACCTGGTGATTCCTCCCTTCATCGAGCCGCACATCCATCTCGACGCCACCCTCACGGCCGGCGAGCCGCGCTGGAACATGAGCGGCACCCTGTTCGAGGGCATCGAGTGCTGGGCCGAGCGCAAGGCGCTGACCACCCACGAAGACATCAAGGTCCGCGCGAAGAAGACCATTGGCATGTTGGTGGACCATGGCATCCAGTTCGTGCGCACCCACGTCGACGTCACCGACCCGAGCCTGACCGCGCTCAAGGCCATGGTCGAGGTGCGCGAGGAGGTGCGCCACCTGGTCGACTTGCAGATCGTCGCCTTTCCCCAGGAGGGCATCGAGTCCTACGCCAATGGCCGCGCGTTGATGACCGAGGCGGTGGCCATCGGCGCCGACGTGGTCGGCGGCATCCCGCATTTCGAGAACACCCGCGACCAAGGCGTGGCCTCGGTGAAGTTCCTCATGGACCTGGCCGAGCGCACCGGCTGCCTGGTGGACGTGCACTGCGACGAGACCGACGACGCGCAGTCGCGTTTCCTCGAAGTGCTGGCCGAGGAGGCGCGGGTGCGTGGCATGGGCGCGCGGGTCACCGCCAGCCATACCGTGGCCATGGGCTCCTACGACAACGCCTACTGCTACAAGCTGTTCCGCCTGCTGAAACTGTCAGGCATCAACTTCGTGTCGTGCCCGACCGAGAGCATCCATTTGCAGGGGCGCTTCGACAACTTCCCCAAGCGTCGGGGTGTGACGCGGGTGGCCGAGCTGGACCGCGCGGGGTTGAACGTGTGCTTCGGCCAGGACTCGATCGTCGACCCGTGGTACCCGTTGGGCAACGGTAATATCCTGCGCATCCTCGAGGCGGGGCTGCATATCTGCCACATGCTGGGTTACGAGGACATTCAACGTTCGCTGGACCTGATCACCGACAACAGCGCGCGCACGCTGAACCTGGGTGAGCGTTACGGTCTGGAGGTTGGGCGACCTGCGAACCTGCTGGTGCTGTCGGCGCCGGATGACTACGAGATGGTGCGCAGCCAGGGGCATGCGCTGGTGTCGGTGCGGGGGGGCAAGGTGTTGATGCGGCGCACGCCGGCGCAGGTTGAGCGGTTCGCCTGATACAAGGGGGCATGCCGGCCCTATCGCGGGGCAGGGTCGGCATAACCACCACACTTATTCAACCAGCAACGCCACCCGCCGCCTGCGGCAAATGCCCCAGGGGCAACCCGGACTGCTCTTTCACCGCTGCGATCGCGAAATTGCTGCGGATATCACTCACGCCCGGCAACTTCAACAGCGCCTCCATCAGAAACCGCTCATACGCGCGCAAGTCCGGCACTACGACCTGCAACAGAAAGTCCGACTCCCCCGACACCAGATGGCAAGACACCACCTCGTTCAGTTCGATCACCGCCTGGCGAAACGCGGTGGACGACGCATCGCTGTGCCGCTCCACCTTCACCCCGACGAACACCGTCAAGCCCAAGCCGATGCCATCGCGGTCGAGCTGGGCATGGTAGCCACGGATCAACCCTGCCTCTTCCAGCAGGCGCACGCGGCGCAGACAGGGGGAGGGCGACAGGCCGACTTCCTCGGCCAGTTGCACGTTGGTCAGGCGGCCATCGCGCGGCGAGGATGCGACGGTCGAGGTTATCGAGTTTCATGATTGGCATCTTTCGAGTTAATGGAGGTAATGATTGGCGCGATATGCCAATAAATCGTGCTTGTGTAGCGCACTACGCAACGCGTCCACGCGCCACCCTCGGTAAGCTGTTTCGCACCTGTTGTTCAGCCGGCGCAGAGGCGGATATGGCGAATCTTGAGTTGTTCATCGGTGCATTGAATCGCGGTGTACCTGGTGCCCTGTCCGGACATGGTGCTGGTGTTGCAAACCTCCACTGGACATGCTCTGGTTCAAGGCCGTGTTCGGCACGCTGCTGGTGCTGTGGTGCCCGTTGATGCTGCTGGCGCTGCGCTTGCCGCGCCTGCGGGCCGGGCGCCTGGCCGATGGCGCGGTGGGGCTGGTCGGTGGGGCGCTGGGGGGCATCGGCGGTTTCACCGGCACCGTGCCGACCCTATGGTGCACCCTGCGTGGCTTCGACCGTGATACCCAGCGCGCGGTGATCCAGAACTTCAACCTGTCGATGCTCATGGTCACCCTGCTCACCTACCTCGGTACCGGGCTGGTGGGCGCCGAGCTGCTGCCATCGCTGGGCGTGGTGGCGCTGGCGATGGCCCTGCCGACCTTGTTGGGCACGCGGGTGTACCTGGGGATCAGCGAGCTGGCCTTCCGCCGCGTGGTGCTCGGGCTGCTGACGTTGTCCGGGGTGGCGATGTTGGTGGCGTCGGTGCCGGTGCTGCTCCACAGGTAGCGACGGGAGGGAGCGCGTGTAGTATCAATTTGATACTATTTCCTAAAGGCCATCCTGCGGGGCGTGGCCTAGACCTGCCGGTAAAGGAGTTGCCGCGTGACGTTGTATGAATCCATCGTGTTGGAGATCGAGCAGGGGCAACTGCCCAGGACGCTGCGAGCGACCGACCTGCTCACGGTACAGCGCAAAGTGCTGCGTGAGGGGAGCGAGTGCTTTCGCGTCGGGTTCGATTTCTATAGCGACAAGACCATTCGCTCTGAGTTCAGCAATCATGAGCAGGGCACCGGCTTTAATGTCCGCGCCGGTCGTGCGCCGCGATATGTCAGGCTGGAGCGCGGGTGTTACCAAGTGTTCGCTCTGACTGAGGACGACGAGTACCTGGGCGCGGCTCCGGCGATGACTCCGCCCGCACCTTGGCCGGCCAACCTCGGTCTTGAGGCGCGAATGGCCTGGTACCTGGCGCAGCAGCCATTTCAGATTCACGACCGCAAACACCGTCGGCTTCATCCCCCGCAGCCCGTGACTGGTTTGCAGAAACGCCTCGACGCCTACTTCTGGCCCGGCGTGCACGACAACTACAAGATCAATGCCGCGAAATTGAGTGGGTACGTCAGCGACGCCTGCCGCTATGCCTCCGACATGCAGCGGCATAAGGCCCAGATCTACACGCTGTTTGACGCGATCTGCGGTTGGGGTGGCGTTCGCGTACCCACGAGCGATCCTGACGTGGTGGTCGGGAATCTTGGCTTGGCAGCCAAAATGAACCGCCACCAACCCGCGAGCATGAACAGCGCCTGGACCAAGCTCTACGCCATGTTCTACCCCTCGGACTTCCTGATTTTCGACTCGCGCGTGGCCACCGCCTTCGTGTCGATCGCCGAAGCGGTCATGAGCGATGACGAACTGCTTCAGTTCCAGAGCCGTTACCCGGCCCTGGGGCGTGTCACCGGGCGAGGCGGCACGCGGCCCCGCGCCACCCGCGTGCGTTGGCGCAACGGCTACGCCTGCTGGCGGGCGCAGTTGGACGCCAATGCGCTCGGTCAGAAGATGCTCGATGCGATCAACGCGCAGGCCGATCAGCAGTACACGCTGCGCGAACTCGAGGCGATGTTGTTCATGGAAGGTTATTGAGGGGCACCGCTTCACTGAGAACGTCCTCGGATGCGAGGCATGATCGAATCATTCACCCAGCAGGGCGCTACCTTGGATATTCAGCGATTTGCCAACGTCTTGCGTGAGCACTTTGCCTCGAGGGCACGCACCATCACTCGTTTTGCCGGTACCGGTTACTCGTTCGAGGAGTGGTTGAATTGGGAGTTGTTCGACGCCTTTACCGCGCGTGGGTTCGACTGCCATCCCAAGCCGGCCTACAGGAAAGTGATCGGCTTTTACGAGATCGCGGCCCTCGCCGACCTGGGGGTGCGTGGCGAAAACGGTGATTACTGGTTGGTCGAAGTGGCCCTGGTGCATGGCTACACCCTCGACAAATGGCGAGACAAGCTCGTCCGTGACCGGAGCAAGCTGGAGGCGGCGACGGGCCAGGGTGTGCGTCGCCTGCAACTGGTGTTCAGTTGCAGCGATGCCGAACAGGCACTGGATAAACAGTGGGCATACTGGTTCGAGGCGGTGCCGTTCTGGACCCAGCAAAACGTTCAGGTGTGCCTGTCCGACGGTCTCGAAGGGGAAGTGCACATGAAACTCTGGGAAGTGGGTTGAGCCACCGCCCTGTGCTTGCCTCGGCCCGATTAACTTGGCACGCTTGGCCCCGGTCTTTCACCCCTGACGCGAAACAAGGAACCGCCAAGGTGAGTTGGGAAAAAGTCGGTAAAGCCCTTGCGGGCGTGCTGGTCGTCGTTGCCGCCGGGTTCGCGCTGCATGCGCTGTGGAAGGACGACGCCAAGCTCGAGGCGCACCTGTCCTACGAATACCTGACCTACCCCAGCCAGTTCAGCGAGCGCATCAGCCAGGCCAACGACCAGCTCAAGTACGAGCGCCTGCACGCCGGTATCGAGGCCATCGCCCAGGGCGCGTTGGGCCATGAGCAGGTCGACAAGCTGGTCAACCTCGCCCAGGCGCCGTACCTGCAACTGTTCGCCAAGCCATTCGAGGCGGGGCTGGTGGACCACCGCACCGGGCTGGTGATCAGCCTGCACAACCATGGCGACACACCAGTCAAGGACGTGCACATCCGCCTGCCGGCCCGTGGCCTGGTGCAGGTGCGCGACGATGCCGGCAACGATCGCATTCCCGAAGCGACCACCAACCTTATCGATATTCCCACCATCACCCCGGGCGGGGCGTGCAAGGTGTGGGTGTATTTCGACGCGGACTACTCGCAGATCAAGCAGGGCGGCATCAGCATCGTGCATGCCGATGGCAAGGCGGATGTGCAGGTGTTGCGGCAGGTGATGGGGTTCCAGGCGCTGGTGGCGCGGTATGCGCAGGTGCTGGTGGGGTTGCTGGTGGTACTGGGTGGGGCTGTTTTCGTTTTGGGCTGGCGTCTGCGCGCGGTTCGTTAGGCTCTGTGTCTCGAGGACGGCGGCGTCCCGCGATGGGTCGCCGCCGTAACCGGATCAGAACGTCCCCGGATACGCCCCGCCATCGATCAACAGGTTCTGCCCCGTCACATACCCCGCATGCGCACTGCACAGGAACGCGCAATACGCCCCGAACTCCTGCGCACTGCCGAAGCGCGCCGCCGGAATCGCCTGGCGCCGCGCCTGGGTGGTCGCCTCGATGTCGCCGCTGGCCTGGCTGGCCGCCTGTAGCGTCTTCTGCAACCGCGCCGTGTCGAACGCCCCTGGCAGCAGGTTGTTCAGCGTCACATTACGCCCAGCCAGGCGCCGCTGGCGCGCGAGCCCGGCGATGAACCCGGTGAGGCCGCTACGCGCACCGTTGGACAAACCCAGTGCATCGATCGGTGCCTTCACCGCCCCGGAAGTGATATTCACCACCCGCCCGAAGCCGCGCTCGGCCATGCCATCGACCACTGCCTTGATCAGCTCGATGGGCGTCAGCATGTTGGCGTCCAGCGCCTTGAGCCAGTCTTCCCGGTCCCAGTCGCGGAAGTCGCCGGGCGGCGGGCCGCCGGCGTTGTTGACCAGGATGTCGACCTGCGGGGCGGCGGCCAGCAGCGCCTGGCGCACTTCGGCGGTGGCCACGTCGCCGACCACCGTGCGCACCTCGATGGCCGGGAAGGTCGTACGCAGTTGCGTGGCGGCCTGCTCCAGCGTCTGCGCGCCTCGGGCGTTGATCACCAGGTTCACACCTTCGTTGGCCAGCGCTTCGGCGCAGCCCAGGCCCAGGCCCTGGCTGGCGGCGCAGACGATGGCCCAACGGCCTTTGATGCCTAGATCCATGTCGGTTTCCAGTTTGTGTAGAGATGTCTTGGTCGTATCACGGTATGGGCCAATCGGCATGCTCCGGCCTGTAGATGACCTTGTAGGTCGCCTTGGCGGTGGCCAGGATGTTCTCCTGTTCATCCATCAACACGCCGGTGGTGTAACGATATTGTCGGACGCTCCTGATGACCTGGCCATGGCCAATGATTGATCCCGGCAGGGCCGGCTTGATGAAGCGGGTTTCGATCTTCGTGCTCACCGCCACATACTCGTGCTTGAGCAGGGCCAACACCGCAGGCCCCATGCAGTCATCCAGCATGGCGGTCAGCATACCGCCATGGATGAAGCCCAAGGGAGTGGTCAGTGCCTTGCCGGCCTTGAAAAGGACTTCCACCTGACGCTTGTGTTGGTCGAACAGGATGAATTTCCAACCGAGCAACGCGGTAGCGTCCGGCACTGGACGCTCGCCGTTGGCGACCTTCCAGAACAGTGTGTCCTTCTCCATGGGTAGTGTCCTTCCGAGCAATGATTTGCGGTTCAAGAGGGCGCCTGGCGACAGGGCCGGCCCTTGAACCATAGTCCAGGTGTGGAGAACACTCCCGTTCGGTCAGCGAATCGCCACCGGGTTGATGTTCACCTGCGTCGAGCCTTTGTACAACGGTTGCCCCAGCACGAACATGAATTCGAACGCCTGGTCGCGCACCAACGCGCGGGTGTCGATCAGTTCCAGGTTGTAGATGCCGCGCTTGGCCAGCATGAACTGGTTGACCGGGAACTCTTCGCCGGTGGGGTTGGGGTACACCTCCGAGGCCCAGGTGTCGCCGCCGAAGGCGACGATGCCCTGGTCGGCCAGCCACTCGGCAGCGGGCAGGTCGATGCCCGGCTCGGTGGCGAGGAACTGCGCGTTGTCCTTGCCGATCAGCTCTAGCCAGCCAGTGTTGAACAGGACCACATCGCCCTTGCGCAGGGTAATGCCCTGTTTCTTCAGCACAGCCTTGATGTCCTCGACGGTGAACGCCGTGCCGCCCGGCACGATGGCCTTGCCGTAGTGGGCGGTCATGTCCAGCACCACGCCCCGGGTGGCCATCGGCGGCACCTTCTCGATGCCCAGCTTGGTCACGCCCTCGACGGTGACGAAGTCGGCGGCTTTGTTGTCGTTGTAGTAGACGTTGTCGATGCCGATGTGGCCGATGCCGTTGAGCTGGGTGCCCACGCCGGTCCAGCCGTTGACCAGCTCGTCGTTGAAGGTGAACTTGTTGCGGCCCAGGGTCTGCCCGGCCTGTTCACCGGGCTGGATGTTGTACAGGTGGAAGCTGCGGTGGCGGAACGCGGGCAGGTCCTTGCTGACCGCTACCGCCAGAGGGTAGGTCTTGCCGGTCTTGATCAACTGCGCGGCCTGTCGGGTCACCTCGGGGGTGAGCAGGTTGGCGGCGCCGATTTCATCCCGCGGGCCGTAGGCGGACTGCCGCCAGTCGGCGGCCAGGGCGGTTTGGGCGGTGGCCGCGAGGGCGGCGGCGAGCAGCAGGGGTTTGAAGGGGGTCATGGAATCTCCTGGAAAAATACGTGTTGGGGAGATTCTGGGCAGAGGGCGCGGCGGGAAAAAGGTAGATGGAGTACAAGGAGTTTTGCCTGCTGGGCAAGAGCCATGACCCCTCTGCCTGGGATCAAAAGGTGTTTAGCGAAGGCCTTGTCGGTGTGCTAAATAACGACCAGAATATCGGTCTTTTTTGAGGGGCTTATCATGCAAAAAATCTTCGCGGACGTGACCGTCAGCGTCTCCGAGCTGAAAAAGAATCCCACCGCCGTGATGTCGGGCGCCGCCGGTATGCCGGTCGCGGTGCTCAACCACAACCGTGTCATGGGCTATATGGTGCCTGCGGAGCTCTACGAAGCCATGATGGAGCGTCTGGAGGACATCGAGTTGACCGAGCAGGCCAAGTCGCGTGCCGGGGAGCAAGGGGTACCGGTGAACCTGGATGACTTATAAGCTCGAATTCCTCCCCTCTGCCCTGAAAGAGTGGGAAAAGCTCGGGCACACGGTGCGTGAGCAGATCAAGAAGAAACTCAAGGAGCGCCTGCTCCTGCCGCGTGTTCAGGCCGACGCGCTGCGTGAGTTGCCTAACCATTACAAGATCAAGCTCAAGGCCTCTGGCTATCGGTTGGTTTACCGGGTCGAAGACGAGCGCATCGTTGTCGTGGTTGTTTCGGTCGGAAAACGTGAGCGTGGGGCGGTCTACCAGTCGGCGTTGAAGCGATGATCCGGGTCATCCGAAGACAGCGCTCTGCCAGTGCTTCTCACTGATGATCGCGATGCCTGCGCCTGTCTCCCTGAGCTCCATGGCTTTCTTGATCTTGGTGCCGTAGCTGCTGTGCAGCCACTGCTCGTTACCGACACTGCCAACGACCAGGTAGTGAACCTTCTTGCTGACGCTCGCGCCGATTGCCCCGCCGCGCTCCATGACCAGCTCTTCACAGTCCTTGCGTGGGCCGTAGGCCATGGTGCCAGTGAAGAGATAGACCCGATCGACCCATACGAGGTCTGGGGCAGGGTCGTTCAGCGGTAATGTCGTGGGGGAGGTGAATGGCTTGTCGCTTCTACGTGGTGTGCCCGAGAACTGGTTGAGCAAGCCGAGTAGCTCCTTCGACTCCTCATCGTCGAGCACACCGTCTTTCAACATGTCAGCCAGGCGACGGTACAGCAGGTTGATCACCGGATCTTCCAGGTGGACAAGATGGTGGTCCATCCAAGTCTTGAGGAATTCGGCTTCCTGTTGATTGACCCGGTTGTCGGCGGTTAGCCCGGCTGCAATGCCCAAGAGGGCATCGACCGAGCGCCGGTCGATACGGGCCTGGTGGAAGAATCGGCTGTTCTCGAACTCCTGATGCAGATCGACCATGCCTTGCGCCTTGCTTTACTCGGCCTGGTTGGTTGCGTTGGCGTATTTTTCCCGGTCTGGCGTGAACGTGGTCAACATACCGGTCTGACTGCAGTTCAGAGTGATCTCGGTGCCTGGATCAATCTCCAGGTTATCGCCGCGCAGACCCTGCCACTGGGCGAGGTACTTGAATGAGCCAAATTTCAGGGTTTTCCTGAGTGCGCGTTCATGTCCACCCTTCCAACCCAGCACAGGCAGTTGACCTTCCCGGCAACGTTGTGCGAGGTCGGGGTTGGCCTCGGCGCGTTGACGCCCGATTTCCCAGCAACGGATCAGCCCATGGTCTGGCCCTTGCCAGGTCTCGTGCCAGCTGAGACCCGAGCGGATGGGGGAGCCCATTTCCCGTTGAATATGTGTGGCTTTCAGCTGATCCATTGTGGGAGGCCCGTGTATCGGAGATTGGATCCGATGCTACTAATCAGCCATCAGGGTGTCCAGCGCGGGCTACGACACCACCCGCGCCCCCACTTCCCGCCCTCGCCGCCCTTCACCGCCCGCAACGCCTGCGGCAACGCGGTGATAGGCCACGCGGGTGCCCAGCGGCAAGTCGACACCCGCGCCGACCGCCGACACCACGCCCATGCCGTCGACACCGGGCACGGTGCCTTGCTGCCAGGCGGGGTGGCCCCGTTCGCAGATCTTCCAGTCCACCGGGTTGAGGGCGATGGCGCGGTTGGCCACCAGCACTTCGCCGGGGCCGGGGGTGGGCAGGGGTTTGCGGGTCAGGTGCAGGCCGTCGAGGCCGGCGCCTGGGGTCCAGCCCCAGGCCTGGTAGTCGTTCGACATGGGCGGTTCCTTGAATGGAAAGCGTCTGAACGGCAGGGTAGGGCGTTGCGGCGAGTGGGAACAGGTGTTGGCGGGCAAAGGTGTGATGAGTTCGGGGCAACAATGCGGCCCTATCGCGGGGCCCGCTCCTACAAGGGCAGCGCAGTCCCCTGTAGGAGCGGGCTTGCCCCGCGATAGGGCCGGAATGATCAACCCAAGGTCTTGGCCAGGGCCTGCAGGCCACCTTCGTAGATGCCCTTGAACAGCGCCTCGACCTCGGCCTCACCCACCCCGTTCGGGCTGAACTCGCCAAACCACTCCACCAGGCTGCCCTGGCCATCGGCGCTGACGCGCAGGGTGGCGAGGTAGCTGGCGATCGGGAACGGGCTCTGCAAGATCGAATAGCTGTAGCTGCGCGCCGCCTCGTCGAAGGCGATCAGCCGCTCGACGATGTTGTTGCCGTCCGGGTCTTTCAGCGAGCGCACGCGGCCGCCTTCGCTGGTGAGGCTCTCGGTAATGAACGGCAACCAGTCGGGCAGGCTCTGGAAGCCGCCGACCAGGGCCCAGATGTGGTCCGGTGCGTGGGCGGTCTTCAGGGATGCATAGGCGTTGGCCATGGTGGGTCTCTTCTGGAAAAGGTTCGTGTGCTGGGGGGCGCATCGGTGGGGCCTGCCTAGGATGCACCGAGCTCGCCGATGACTCCACCTTTCACTGCTCTGGAGTCGTCTCATGAGCCTCAAGCACGCCATCGTGGGGCCAGCCCGCTACAGGCACACCACCGTTCTCACCGCAAGCGCGATACCTGGAGCGGGCTTGCCCCGCGATGGCGCCTGGTCAGCCCACTCAAATCGCCGGCTCGAGCACTTCCTCGCCGGCACTGCGCAAGTACGCCTCATGCAGCGCCGCATACGCCCCGCCGCGCGCCAGCAACTCCCCGTGCCGCCCGTGTTCCACCACCCGCCCATGGCGCACCACGGCGATCCGCTCGGCATCGCGAATGGTCGCCAGCCGATGGGCGATGATGATCGCCGTGCGCCCCTCGCACAGCCGCCGCAACGCCCGCTGAATGCGCCGCTCGGTGTGCACGTCCACCGCCGAGGTGGCTTCGTCCAGCACCAGCACCGCCGGGTCCGCCAGGTAGGCGCGCACCAGGCACACCAATTGGCGCTGGCCATGGCTCAAGCGGCCACCCAACGGCCCGACCTCGGTGTGGTACTGCGCCGGCAACCGTTCCAGCACCTCGTCGGCCCCCAACTCGCGCGCCGCGGCGATCAAGCGTGCATCGTCGGCGCCGGGCGCGGCCAGGCGCAGGTTGTCGAGGATGCTGCCGCTGAACAGCACGTTGTCCTGCAACACCACGCCGACGTTGCGCCGCAACTGCGCCTGGCTCAGTGCGCGCAGGTCGATGCCATCGAGCTTCACCGCGCCCCCTTGCACGTCGTAGAAGCGCGTCAGCAACTGCACCAGGGTGCTCTTGCCATGCCCCGAGGGGCCGACGATGGCCAGCACCTCGCCGGCGCGTATGTGCAGGTCCAACCCATCGATCACCGGGCGCGCGCTGGCCCCGTGGTAGGCGAAGTCGACCTGCTCGAAGTCCACCTGGCCCCGGGCCCGGCCCAGTGCGTGCGGTTGCGGCGGGTCGAGCACCTGGGGGCGGGTGTCGAGCAGCAGGAAAATGCGCTGCGCCGAGGCGGAGCCGGTGGCGTAGCGCTCGAACAGGTCCGACAGCTCCTGCAACGGCCCGAGGAACAGGAACACGTAGAACAGGCTCTCGGCCACCTGGCCGACGCTCACCGTGCCCGCCGCCAGGCCGTGGGCGCCGACCATCAGCAACAGCGCCATGCCCGCCGTGCTGAGCAGCGCGGTGAACGGCGCGAACCAACCGGCGCGCAGGCTGCCGTGGATCAGCGCCTGGTTGAAGTCGTCCAGCAGGCCCCGGTAGCGCCGCGTATTGCGCGCCTGCTGGCCGCATTGCTGGATCAACCGCACGCCGCTGACGCTCTCCACCAAATGCGCGGTGAAGCGGCTGCGCTGCTCGGCGACCTTGGCCCAGTTGCGCTGCGAGATGCGCTTGAAGCGCCAGGTGGCCAGCACCAGCAGCGGCACGGTGGCGGCCAGGCTGTAGAAGAAGCTCGGCTCGATGCGCCACAGCATCACCGCCGCCAGGACGCAACGCAGCAAGGCGCCGAGCAGCTCCGGCGGGCCTTGCACCAGCAGCGGTTCGAGGGCGTCGACGTCGCGGTCGGCGCGGGACATGATGCGCCCGGCGCGGGTCTGGTCGAAGTAGCTCACCGACAGCGCCTGCACATGCGCGAACACCCGCACGCGCAGGGCGTTGAGCACACCGATCGCCGCGCGCCCGGCCACCCACTGCGACACCCCGGCCAGCAGGAAGCGCGCCAGCCAACTGGCCGCCAGGGCCAGGCCCAGCCACAGCACCAGGCGTTCGTCCAGCAGCCAGTGGTCAGCGGCCGGCAGCAGGCCACGGTCGAGCAGTTCGCGGACGAACCAGGGCCGCAGGAACACGGTGAACACCAGCAGCAGCTCGATGCCGATCACCGTGAGGATCGCGCCGCGCACCGGGCGCAGCAGCGGCAGCAGGCGGTGCAGCATGCCGCGGTCGAGGGCCTGGCGGGCCAGGGTCTGTTCGATTTCCAGGTCGCTCGGCGTCTTGCCGTGGCGCGTGTCAGTCATGCTCGATCCCCAGCAGGTCGCGGTAGTGGGTGTTGGTGGCGGCAAGCTCGGCGTGGCGGCCGCTGGCGACGATGCGCCCGTGCGCGAGCATCAGCACGCGGTCGGCCAGCAGCAGGGTCGACAGGCGGCTGGTGATCAGCAGCAGGGTCGGCGCGTGGCCCTGCTGGCCGCGCAGGTGGCGAATGTTCGCCAGCACCCGGCGCTCGGCGTGGGCGTCCAGGGCGCTGGTGGCGTCGTCCAGGCAGAGGATGTCGGGCGCGCCGAGCAGCGCGCGGGCCAGGCACAGGCGCTGGCGCTGGCCGCCGGAGAGGGTCACGCCACGGTCGCCCAGGGGCGTGTCCAGGCCCTGCGGCAGGCGCTCGAGCACCTCGTCGGCGGCGGCCAGGCGCAGGCTCTCCTGCAGCGCCGCGTCGCTGGCGCTCGGCGCGGCCAGGCGCAGGTTGGCGGCCAGGCTGTCGGAGAACAGGAAGCTCTCCTGAGGCAGCACCTGCACGCGGCGGCGCAGGGCGGCCAGGTCCAGCCCGCGCACGTCGTGCCAGCCGCCAGGCTCGCTGCCGACCTGCACGCTGCCGCGGTGCGCCTCGGCCAGCCGTGGCAGCAGGCTGGCCAGCAGGCTCTTGCCGGTGCCGGTGGCGCCGACCAGCGCCACCACCTCGCCGGGCTGCACGGTCAGCGAACAGCCGTCGAGAATCCGCCGCCCGCCTGGCGCCGCGCTGACCGTCACCTGCTCAAGCTTCAGGCCCAGCGGGCCGGCGGGCAGGGCGCCGGCGCCCGTGGCGATGGCCGGGGTTTCGTCGAGCAATTGCCAGATGCGCTCGGCGCTGGCGCGGGCGTCGGCGAAGGTCTGCATCACCCGGCCGATGCCCTCGATGCGAAACACCAGGGTGGTGGCCAGCAGCAGCGAGGTCACCAGCTCGCCGATGCCCAGGCGCCCGGCGGCCACCTGGTGGGCGCCGTACACCAGCACCCACACGTGCCCCAGCGCCACCACCGCCTGCGGCAGCGGAATGCGCGAGGCGGCGTAGGCCAGGGCGCTGCGGGCGTGGCCGGAGAACACCGCCACCTGCGCGGCGAAGCGTTCGATGCGCAGCGTTTCCAGGCCGAACGCCTTGATCACCCGCACACCGCCTATGCCCTCGGCGAGGTCCTGGCTGACTTGGTCGTAGGCGCTGCCCACGGCGCGGTCCAAGGCCACCAGGCGCTCGGTCTGCACCACGAACAGCCCCAGCGCTGCGAGGGTCAGCAGCAGCGGCACCAGGCCCAGCAGCGGGTCGTACCAGCCCAGCAGGCCGACCGTCGCCAGCACCACCAGCGGCGTCTCGACGATCTGCCGCCAGAAGGTGATCAGCGCATCGCGCACCTTATCGGCATCACGCGTGGTGCGGGTGACCAGCTCACCCATGCCGTGCTGCCAGTGGTACCCAAGGTGCAGGGCCTGCACCTGTTCGAGGATGCGTTCGCGCAGGCGTGTGAGCAGGGCCTGGCTGAGCACCAGCGACAGCACCGCGGCGGCGTATTGCAACAGGCCCCGGCCCAGGGCCACGGCCAGCAGCAGCCACAGCCAGTACCAGGCCAGGCGCGTGTCGAGGCTGCCGTCGGGCAGGCGCAGCACGGCGTGGCCGGCGCTGACGTCGTTGACCGCGTGGCCGATCAGCCACTGCTGCCAGACCAGGCCCAGGTTGCCGGCGAGGTACAGCGCCGCGACCAGGGTGAAACGCCAAGGCATCTCGCGGTAGATGGCCAGGGCGCGCAGGAGAGGGTGGGGCATGGAGGCATTCCAGAAAGGGCGCGATCCCCTGTAGGAGCGGGCAAGCCTGCTTCTACAGGGGTGTTTCAGGGTTCAGCGGCGCGTGGCGCCCTGGGCTTCCTTGGCGTTGAGGATCGCCGTGTACTCGCCTGGGTCCACGCCGTTGAGGTAGTAGTTGCCGACGTTGTGCAAGCGCCAGCGGATCGGGTCGTGGGTGGTGTGCACCCGCGCGTTGCGCCAGAAGCGGTCGAGGTTCCACTTGCTCAGGCTGGCACTGGCGCCGAGCAGCGAGAACAAATCGCTGGCGATCTTCAGCGAGGCGGCATCGGAATGCGCGCGGGCGGTGGCCACCGAGAGGATGAGTTCATCCTGCAGGGCCTTGTCCTCCGGGTCGCGCTCGTGTTCGTCGAACACCCGCGCGGCGTCGCGCAGCACCGACTCGGCGCCGCGCAGGGCCACGGCATATTCGCCGACCTGGCGGATCACATGGGGCTCCTCGCTGGCCCGCTCGACGCCGCTCTCCACCCAGGCCCGCGCATGCTCGCGCAGGTACTGCACCGCCGCGTCCAGGGCGCCGGCGGCGATGCCGGTGTCGATGGCGGCGTGGAGAATCTGCGGGAAGGTCAGGCCGGTGCGTTTCATCGGCCCGCTGCGCCGGGCCAGGTAGCGCTCGTCGAGCACGATGTCGTCGAACTGCACCGTGCCGCTCACCGAGTTCTGCTGGCCGAAGGCGTCCCAGTCATCGACCAGGGTCAGGCCCGGTGTGTCGCGGTGCAGCAGCACGCCGACCCCGCCGTCTTCGCTGGCCGCGGTCAGCGAGATCCACTCGGCCAGGTAGGAGCCGGTGGAGTAGAACTTGCTGCCATTGAGCACCTGCTTGCCATCGTCGCGGCGCTCGACACGGGTCTTGAGGGCGAACTTGTTCTTGCCGCCGACCTCGGCCAGGGCGTTGCCCAGGCGTTTGCCGGCGAGCACGTCGGCGAGCACGCGGTCGCGCACCTCGTCCGGGTAGCCGGTGAGCACGCCACGCAGCATCACCTGGTGGATCTGCAACAGCTGGCCGACGCCGCCGTCGGCGGTGGAGATCAGGCGCACGGTCTCGACGAGGGTCTGCACCGAGGCGCCGAGGCCGCCGAACTGGGCGGGCACGGCGATGGCGGTGAGGCCGCTGCTGGACAGCAGCTCGGCCTGGCGACGGGGGAGTTGGCCGTTGTTGGCCGGGTCTGCGGCGAGGGCGGCGATGGCCTCGGCGACCTGGCGCGCGGTGGCGATGGCTTCGGCTTCGCTGGTGAGGCGGCGGGGGGGGGACGTTGTCATGGGGTTTCCTCGATGGGGGTCTGGGGGCTGCGCAGCGGCCCCACGCTCTGCCAGGCATAGAGCAACTTCTTTGCCACACCGATGAAGCCCTTGCGGCATAAGGCTTACGGCCCACTTCACAACGTCGATTGCTGCCCCAGCAACACCCCCATCCTGGCGACTGCTGATCTGGCAGCACCCGCCCCGCAATCCTGCACCCAGGCCAGCACCCAATCCTCCGCGAAAACCCCGCATCCCCCGTAATTCAAGCCTTTCAGCCGTTGGCACGGGCGCTGCAATACCCTCGCCACGACCCTCAAGGAGCGACCCCATGACCCTTGCATCTACCCCGATCCGCCCCCAGCCGCCCACGGCCCTGGAGCGCCTCTGGTTCACCCGCTGCCCGGTGCCCACCGCTTCGGGCATCGCCTACAAGCTCGGCTGGCTGACCGAGGAGTTCGCCGCCGACGGCCTGCCGGTCGACACCCTGCAGGAGGCCCGCGAACTGGGCCAGCACCACTACGATCACCAGCTCCCCGGCCTGTTTCGCGAAGGCGGCAACCTGCCGGCCTTGGCCGCCCGCGCCGCCGGCGCGCCGAGCCGGCTGATCGGCCTGACCTGGATCGAAGAGTGGCAGACCGTTCTCGTGCGCCCGGACTCAGGCATCCGCCGCGCCGAAGACCTGCGCGGCAAGCGCCTGGCCCTGCCGGCCTGGGGCGCCAGCCGCCCCGGCAGCATCGCCCGCGCCATGAGCCTGCATGGCTACAAGGGCGCCTTGGCTTCCGCAGGCCTGGGCCTGGACGATGTGCAACTGGTGGAGGTGGCGCTGCTCGACCAGGCCCAGGCCGCCACCCCGCAGCTGGGCCTGCAACGCCTGTGGTCGGGCCTGGACTACCTGGTGCGCGGCGAGGTCGACGCGGTCTACGTCAAGGGCGCCGCCGCCGCCGATGCCGCGCGGCGCCTGGGCCTGGTGGTGGGGGTCGACCTCGACGCGCTGCCCGACCCGCGCCACCGCATCAACAACGGCACGCCCAGGCCGATCACCGTGCACCAGAGCCTGCTCGACGAGCACTTCGACCTGGTCACGCGCTTTCTCGCCCAGACCCTGCGCGCCGCTGAATGGGCCGCGAGCAACCGCGACGGCCTCAACGCCATCCTCGAGGAAGAGACCCGCGCCGGCAGCCAGGGCGTGGCCGAGGCCTACCGCGGCGATTTTCACACCACCCTGGCGCCGGACCTCTCGTCCCAGCGCCTGGCGTTCCTCGACACACAGAAGACCTTCCTCAACCTGCACGGCTTCCTGGAACGCGACTTCGACCTCGCCGACTGGGTCGACCACCGCCCCCTGCAAGCCGCCCATGACCTGCTGGCCCAGCGCCGCGCCTGATACCGGAGACCTGAGATGACCGTACTGATCAATGAGCAAATCGACCTGGACACCTTCGTCGACCAGGTGCTCGCCGAGGCCGAAGCGGCCTTCACCGTGTTCCGCGAAACCCACACCATCACCGCCAACGGCACCGTCGGCTTCATCGAGCGCGTGCCCGGCCAGGAGTTGCTGGTGTCGGTGAACTACGGCGGCCCGTGGAACCGCCACCAGCCGTTGCAGGCCAGTGTCAGCGACTTTGCCGGCAACGTGGTGCGCGGCAAGGCGCGTGGCGGCCTGGGCCGCTACACCAAGCTGTTCCAGGCGCATGCCGACGTCACCACGGTGTCCCACGTGCACTCGCCGTACCTCGGCGCCTGGGCCCAGACCCACCGCACCCTGCCGTTCCACTACGTGCCGGTGCAGCGTTACCAACTGGCCCGCGAGCTGCCGGTGTACATCGACCGGCGCCAGGCCGAGGTGGATTTCATCCTCGACAAGATCGCCGAGAACCCCTTCAACCTGGCCATCCTCGAAGCCAACGGCGGCGCCACCGTGTGGGGCAAGCAGGGCCTGCGCGCCACCGCCGAGTTCATCCTGCTGCTGGAGGAGGGCGCGCAGATCCAGCTGCTCGCCGACGCCCTCGGCGGCTCGCGCCCCTATGGCCCGGGCGTGCTCACCCAGCAGTGGAAGATGAGCGGCCTGTACGAGCGCGCCACCGAGCTGGGCCTGGTGCCGGGCATCGATCGGCGCAACTGATTCCGTTCACTCTTCGCAAGGAATACGCCGATGGCGGTCAAGATCCTCTGGTACCTCACCACCCCCGATGGCCCTTACCCGTGGGAGCCACAGGGGCGCTGGCACACCGACTTCCAGCACCTCAAGCAACTGGCCGTGGCGGCCGATCGCCTGGGCTACTACGGCTCGTTGCTGGGCTCGAGCCCCAACGAGAGCCTGGCGGTGGCGGCGTCGCTGATCGACGCCACCGAGCGCCTGCGCTTTCTGGTGGCGCAGCACCCCGGCGAACTGTCGCCGGCGGTGCTGGCCAAGTGGGCGCTGACGTTCGACCAGTTCTCCAATGGCCGGCTGTTGTTCAACGTGGTCAACGGCAACGACGCGGGGTTGGCCACCCTGGGCGTGCATTACCCGCACGATGAGCGCTACGACTTCAGCCTCGAATACTGGCGTGCGTTCCAGCGCTTCTATGCCGGCGACACCGACGGGTTCGAGGGCCGCTACGTGAAGCTCGCCCCGCGCGCCCCGGCGGCGGCCAAGCACCCGCTCGGGGGCTGGCACCCGCCGAAGCAGACGCCGGGCATCCCGTTGTGGGGCGCTGGCACCTCGGCGCCGGGCGTGGCCCATTCGGTGCAGTTGCTCGACGTGTACCTGAGTTTCGCCGACACCCCGCAAAAGCTTGGCGACAAGTTCCGCCGGGTCGCCGCCGAAGCGGCGAAGATCGGCCGCACGCTGACCTACGGCACGCGCCTGCAGGTGATCGTGCGCGAAACCGAGGAAGAGGCCTGGGCGCATGCCGAGAAGCTGCTGCAACGCACCTCGCTGGCCACCGCCCGCGCCTCGATCGAGCGCCAGTTGCCGCCGGGGCAGACGCTGGAGCGCTTCGTCAGCGACGACCCACGCACCCAGCGCAACCTCGACAGCATCCGCGCCGGGCGCCTGCCCAGCGCGCGGGAGCTGGAGATTTACCCGAACGTGTGGCTCGGCCCGAGCCTGTTCGGTTTCAACCTGCTTGGCCCGGCGGCCGGCACCTACCTGGTGGGCAGCGCCGCGCAGGTGGCCGAGCGTATCCGCGAGTACGAGGCCCAGGGCACCTCGGCGTTCATTCTCTCGGGTTTCCCGTTGATCGACGAGGCGCAGCGGGTGGCCGACCGGCTGTTCCCGCTGCTCGACCTGGACCATGGCTTCGAGGTGCCGCGCCTGGGGGTGGCCGAGCGGGCATGAGCAGGCTCGCGATCGGGCGCCGTGTGAGCGGCGCGCATCCGCCCACCCACACACCATGAGACTCCCCCGATGAACGACTTCTCCCGCCGAGCCTTCCTCGGCAACGGCCTGGCCCTCGGCGGCGGCCTGCTGCTCGGCACCAGCCTGCTCGGCGGCTGCGACGCCGGCACCCCGGCCAGCGGTCCGGCAGCCTTGTCCGGCACACCGGTGCACGGTGGCCGGCTACGTGTCGGCATCATCGACGGCGACCAATCCGGCAACCTCGACGCGCACAAACCGGTGGGCGGCGGGATCATCCGTGGCTGGGCGCTGTACGCCAAATGCTGGGAATGGAACCCCGACGTCAGCACCCGCCTGGCCCTGGCCGAGTTCGCCGAACCCAACGCCGACGCCAGCGCTTGGACCCTGCGCCTGAAGCCGGGCCTGGAGTTCCACCACGGCAAGACCATCAGCGCCGACGACCTGCTGTTCTCGATCCTGCGCCTGACCGACCCGCAACTGGCTTCGCCGTTTGCCGGCCTGGTCGGCGCCATCGACCGCAACGCCCTGCGCAAGCGCGATGACCGCACCGTCGAAATCCGCTTCAAGCACGGCCAGAGCTTCTACCCGCTGGACGAAACCCTGATCAGCTTCGGCGGCGTCGTGCCCACCGACTACCACCCTGTGAGCAACCCGGTGGGCGCCGGGCCGTATCGCCTGAAAAGCTTCATCCCCGGCCAGCGCTCGCTGTACACCCGCTTCGAAAACTACTACAAGCCCAACCGGCCCTACGCCGACGAGCTGGAGATCATCGAATTCAAGGACCAGGTGTCCCGCGCCGCCGCCCTGCGCGCCGGGCAGATCGACTTGGCCAGCGGCGTGCAGGCCGAGCACAGCGCGCTGCTCAAGGCCGACCCTCGCCTGCGCCTGTATGCCTCGCCCACCACCTCGTTCACCGGCTTCAACCTGAACCTGGCCAAGGCGCCGTTGCAGGATGCGCGCGTGCGCCAGGCCTTGCGCCTGCTGGCCGACCGTCAGGAGTTGGTGGCGCGCGGCTTGAACGGTTTCGGGCGCATCGCCAACGACCTGTACTCGCCCCACGACCCGACCTACAACCACGCCATCGCCCAGCGCCCCCACGACCTCGACCAGGCCCGCGCGCTGTTGCGCCAGGCCGGGCACAGCGACCTGCGCCTGGAACTGACCACCAGCGCCGGCCCCGGCGTCAATGCCGCCCTGGTGTTCGCCCAGCAGGCGCAGAAGGCCGGGGTGCAAATCAAGGTCACCCAGGTCGACGGCTCGGTGTTCAACGGCCCGCAGCGCGAGCAGTGGCAGCTGTCGCCGGGCTCGACCCCGGCCCGTGGCTTTCTCGCCTCGGCGCTGCATAACGACGCGCCGCAGGCCATCTACAACCGCAGCAACTTCCACGACCCACGCTTCACCGAACTGTTCGGCCAAGCCTTGGCCCAGCCCGACCTGGAACGGCGCAAGGCCCTGGTGCACGAGGCCCAGGCGATCCAGCACGAACGCGGCGGCCTGCTCATCTGGGGCTTCTGCGATGTGCTCGACGCCGCCAGCGCGCGGGTCGGCGGCCTGACGCCGGAACAGACCACCTTCGCCTCCTGGCGCTTCGACGAGTTGTGGTTGAACCATGCCTGAATCTCAGCACTGCGCACCGCACACACCCGCCTGGCTGGCCTGGTTCATCGGGCGCCTGGGCTACGGCCTGCTCACCGCCTGGGTCATCAGCCTGGTGGTGTTCATCGCCACCCAGGCGCTGCCCTCGGACCCGGCGCGGGTGATCCTCGGCCCCGACGCGCCGCTGGAGAGCATCCTCACCCTGCGCCAGCAACTGGGCCTGGACCAGCCGATCCTGGTGCAGTACCTGCGCTGGCTCGGCGCGGCGCTGCAAGGCGAACTGGGCGTCTCGCTGGACTCGCAGGTGCCGGTGGCGTCGCTACTGTTCGGCCGCCTGGGCCATACCCTGGCGCTGCTGGCCGGGGTGCTCGCCCTGGTGGTGCCGCTGGCCTTGGCGCTGGGCGTGGGCCTGGCGCTGCGCCGCGACAGCCGCCTGGACCGCTGGGGCCTGTCGGCGCTGATCCTGTTCAAGGCCACGCCGGGCTTCTTGCTGGCCATCGGCCTGGTGTTGCTGTTCTCCATGCCCGGCATGGGCTGGTTGCCGGCGGTGTCGATCCTCGACCCGCAGCGCCCGTTGTGGGCACAGCTGGATTACCTGGTGCTGCCGGTGATCGCCCTGGGCCTGTCGGCGCTGCCGTACCTCACGCGGCTGGTGCGCGCGTCGATGATCGAGGCGCTGGAGTCCGACTACGTGGTCGCCGCGCGCCTGCGCGGCATCCCCGAGCGGCGCATCGTCTGGCGCCACACCTTGCCCAACGCGCTGACCCCGGCGATCCAGGGCGTGGCCCTGACCCTGCGCGCGCTGGTCGGCGGCGCGCTGCTGGCCGAGGTGATCTTCAGCTACCCGGGCATCGGCACCGCGCTCAACGCGGCGATCCAGATGCGCGACCTGCCGATGATCCAGGGCATCGTGCTGGTCATCACCCTGGCGGTGGTGCTGATCAACCTGCTGGCCGACCTGCTCACCGTATTGCTCACCCCCAAGCTGCGCACCGCGCGCCGGGTACGGATGATCCGCCGCAACCGGCGCGGCATCCTGCCCTGGTGGCGGCGTTCGCGCAGCGTGCCCGCCGAGGAGGCGACCCATGACTGATACCCGTTGGCTGGCGGACCCGCAGGTGCGGCGCGGCGCCGTGATCACATTGCTGGTGGCGTTGCTGGCCTTGCTCGGCCCGTGGCTCGCGCCGCATGCGCCGACCGCCATGGTCGGCCCGGTCTATGGCCCGCCCAGCGTCGCTGCGCCGCTGGGGCATGATTTCCTCGGCCATGACCTGCTGTCGCGGCTGCTCAGTGGTGGCCTGTCGGTGTTGTGGATGTCGCTCGCGGCGGCGACCCTCGCGCTGTTGGTCGGCGCCAGCCTGGGCCTGCTGGCGGGCTTCTCGCGCCGCCGCCTGGACCAGGCGATCAGCTGGGCGGCGGATGTGTCGCTGGCCTTCCCGGACTTGATCCTGGTGCTGTTGATCGTCTCCATGCTCGGCCGCGCGCCGTGGCTGATCATGCTCACGGTGGCCATCGCCTTCACCCCTGGGGTGATCCGCCTGGCGCGCGGCAGCGCGGTGGCGGTGGCCGGCCAGGAGTTCGTCGAAGCCGCGCAGATGATGGGTTACCCGCGCTGGCGCATTCTCTTCGGCGAGATCCTGCCGAACATCCTCACGCCACTGCTGGTGCACTTCGGCAACATGCTGACCTGGGCCGTGGGCATGCTCTCGGGCCTGGGCTTTCTCGGCTACGGCGTGGCGCCACCGGCCGCCGACTGGGGGCTGATGATCAACGAGAACCAGGCGGGCCTCCTGGTGCAGCCTTGGGCCGTGCTGGCCCCGGCGTTGCTGATCGGGGTGTTCGCCTATGGCACCAACATCCTGGCCGAAGGCATCGGCCGGGCCAGCGCGCGGATCGGGGAGAAGCAGCCATGAATGCGGTGGTGGATATCGACGCGGCCTCGGTGTTGCGGGTCGACGCGCTGCGGGTGGAGCTGGCTGGGCAGGTGGACGTGCTCTCGGGCGTGTCGTTCAGCGTCGCGGCGGGGGAGATCGTCGGCCTGGTGGGTGAGTCCGGCTCGGGCAAGACCACCCTGGCCACTGCTTTGCTGCGCCATGCCCGCCAGGGCGCACGGATCGCCAGTGGGCGCATCGAGGTGGCCGGGCAGGCCGTGCTCGACCTCCAGGGCGAGGCGCTGCGCCTGGCCCGTGGCGGCTTGGTCGGCTACGTCGCCCAGGACCCGGCCACGGCCCTCAACCCGGCCTTGCGCCTGGGCACGCTGCTGCGCGAAACGCTGTTGGCGCACCAGCCGGGCCTTTCGCGCGAGGGCCAGCGCCGACGCATCGCCGAAACCCTGGTGGACGTCGGCCTGCCCGACGACGAGGCGTTCCTGCGGCGTTTCCCACACCAGCTTTCCGGCGGCCAGCAGCAGCGGGTGATGCTGGCCCTGGCGTTCGTCCTGCGGCCACGGCTGATCGTGCTCGACGAGCCGACCACGGCGCTGGACGTGACCACCCAGGCCCATGTGCTGGAAACCCTCAAGACCTTGTGCCGCCACCATGGCGTGGCGGCGTTGTACGTCACCCATGATTTGGCGGTGGTGCGCGACCTGGTGGACCGGGTGATGGTCATGTACGCCGGGCGGCTGGTGGAGGTGGCCGGGCGTGAGCGGCTGTTCTGCGCGCCGGCCCACCCCTACACCCGCGCCTTGCTCGCGGCGATTCCCGATGTCGCCCGGCGCCAGCCGCTGCAGGCCATCGCCGGGCATGCTCCGGCTCCAGGCCAGCGCCCGAGCGGCTGTGCCTTCGCCCCGCGCTGCCCACGGCGGCGTGCCGAGTGCGCGATGATCGAGCCGGGGCTGTTGGCGGTGGACGGGGAGCAGCAGGTGGCCTGCCTGGCGCCGCATCGCGAGCCGTTGGCATTGGGCGAAGCGGCGCAGGCCACGCTGGCAGCCGTGCTCGACGCGCCGGCCCTGCTGGCGGTCGATGGGCTGGACGTCGCCTACGACCGCCAGGTGCTGTTCGGCGTGTCGTTGCAGGTGGCTGCGGGCGAGTGCCTGGCCTTGGTGGGTGAATCCGGCTCCGGCAAGACCAGCCTGGCCCGCGCCATTGCCGGGCTGGGCGAAAACGTCGGCGGGCGGTTGCGCTACGCCGGCCGGCCGCTGCCGTTCGCCGCGCGCCAGCGCTCGGCGGGGGTGCGTCACCAGATCCAGTACATCTTCCAGAACCCGTATCGCGCGCTGAACCCGCGCCAGACCGTGTTGCAGGCGCTGAGCGCGCCGTTGGCGCATTTCTTCGGTATCCGTGGCGCCGAGGCGCGGCGGCGGGTGGAGGCGGTGCTCGAGCGGGTGTCGCTGCCGGCGCGGGTCGCTGACCTGTACCCGCATAGCCTGTCCGGTGGCGAGCGCCAGCGCGTGGCGATTGCCCGGGCGTTGGTGTGCGAGCCCAAGGTGCTGGTGTGCGACGAGATCACCTCGGCGCTGGATGTGTCGGTGCAGGCGTCGATCCTTGCGTTGTTGCGTGGGTTGCAGGCGCAGGGGGTGACCTTGTTGTTCGTCACCCATGACCTGGGTGTGGTGCGCGCGATCGCCGACCGGGTGCTGGTGTTGCGCCAGGGGCGTGTGGTGGAGCAGGGGCCGGTGGCAGAGGTGCTGGATCGGCCGCGCGAGGGCTATACCCGCACCTTGCTGGCGCATTCGCCGAGCCTGGCGCGGGTGTAGCCGTGGGCCCTATCGCGGGGCTAGCCCGCAGGTTCAACACCGACTTCATGCACGGTGAGGTACCTGTTGGAGCGGGCTTGCCCCGCGATGGCGTCGGTGGGTCCACCACCGACACCCTGTTCAGCCTCAGAAATCGTAACTCACACTGGTGTAGTAGAACGCCCCCTGCGCCCCCTCGGGGCTGGTGATCGAATACTTCGGCACCCCATACAACTGCGCGCCTTCCAGCTTGTCCGGGTGGCTGTCGAACAGGTTGATCGCGCCCACCGAGAACGTCAGCCCGAGGTCGAAGCGGTACGCCACGTCCAGGTCGGTCACCCACTGCGCGCTGAAGGTCTGGTCCAGCGCCGGGTTGGTGGCGTTGCGGTTCTGCCATTCGCCATAGCGTCGCTGGGCCACGGTCACGCTCCAGCCCTCGTACAGCCAGTTGGCGCTCAGGGTCAGCTTGTCCTTCGGGGTGCCGTCCTCGATCAGGCCCTGGGTATTGCGGCCGATGATCTGGTTGCCGGGAATGCCGCCCACATCGTCCAACCCGGTGATGCGCGTGTTGTTGCGCGCATAGCCGCCGTTCAGGTTGAGCTGGCCCCAGCGGCCCAGGTCGAGCTGGTAGTTGCCGGCCAGTTCCACGCCGTCGGTGCGGGTGTCGGCGATGTTGCTGTAGAACGCCGCGCTCTGGATATTGGCGTAAGGCGTGCCGGCGAAGATCGGCGTGACCACCGAGGCCGGCAACTGGTCGGACAGGGTGATGCGGTTGTCGATGTCGATGCGGTAGGCGTCGAGGGTCACCGAGGCATTGGGCAGTGGGCGCCACACCAGGCCCACCGAGAAGTTGGTCGACTCCTCTGGCTTGAGCGCCTTGCCGCCGAGCAACTGCGCCTCGGGGCTGTCGGCGCGCAGGGTGCGCTGCTGCACCTCGACCCAGTTGCCGCTGCCCGGCGGCTGCTCGACCACCTGCACGCTGAACGACGACAGCCCGCTCTGCACCAGCGAGGGCGCGCGGTAGCCGGTGCTGGCGCTGGCCCGCGCGGCGATCTGCGGGGTGAAGTCGTAGCGCACCGAGAGCTTGCCGTTGGTGGTGTCGCCGAAGTCCGAATAATGCTCGCTGCGCACCGCCAGGCCCGCCTGGAATCGCTCGGTGACCTGCGCCTCGACGTCGAAGTAGGCGCCGATCACCCGGCGGTCCAGTGACGCGGCGTCGACCTGGGTGATGCCCGAGTAGTAGCCGGGCAGGCGGCGGCCGGTGAGCGGGTCGAGGGTGTTGAACAGCGGGCCGTTGGCCCAGCCGGCCGCATCGCCGGCGGTCAGGTCGTAGTGCTCCTTGCGCCAGGCGAGGCCGCCAGAAACGGTCAGGGGCTTGAACAGCAGGTCGGTGGCGAAGTCGCGGGTCCAGTCCAGGGTCAGGTTGGTCTGGTCGGCCTCGCGCCGGCCGGTGTAGATAGTCGACGGGCTGGCCGCGCCCCAGCTGGGGTTGATGGCGTCGCGGTCGGTGGAGTCGAGACGGTCGTTGCCGTAGTTCAGCGCCAGGTCGAACTTGCCCAGGGCCTCGTCTTCCCAGCGCAGGCCGCCGGTGGCGGCGTAGTCCTGCAGGCCGTAGCGGGTGATCGGCAGGCGCCCGTCCGGGTAGCGCGCCAGGGCCGTGCTGCCGTAGTTGCTGCGCAGGGTGGTGGGCGGGTCGAAGAAGCCCTCGGCGTCAGTGTTCTTGTGCGCGTAGGTGGCGAAGCCGTAGGCGCTCAGGCCGCCGCCCAGGCCCACCTCGGCGTTGGCGGTGAAGTTGTACTGGTCGGAGACGTTGCCCGAGCCCCAGCGCCAGTTGCGGTAGCGGTTGTTCTGCTCGCGCGGGGTGTTGATGCTGGTGGAGCCGGGGTAGAACAGGCGGTTGTCGTCGCGGGTGTCGCTGGCCGGGTCCTGGCTGCCGGCGTCGAAGGCCAGGGTGAGGAAACCGTCGTTGGGCAGGGCGAAGCCTTTCCAGCCGCTGAGTTTGCGTTGCAGGCCGTCGCCCTTGTCGTAGCCGCCGAAGCGGTAGCCGACGTTGCCGCCGTCGTCGCGCTCCTTGAGCACGATGTTGATCACCCCGGCGATGGCGTCGGAGCCGTACTGGGCGGCGGCGCCGTCACGCAGGATCTCCACCCGCTCGATGGCGGCCAGGGGAATCAGGCTGAGGTCCACCGCCGCCGCGCCGCGACCGTTGACCAGGCCCTGGCGAGTGACGTTGGCGCTGGTGTGGCGGCGCTTGCCGTTGACCAGCACCAGCACCTGGTCCGAGGCCAGGCCGCGCAGCGAGGCGCCCTGGGCGATGGAGCCGGCGAAGGCGCCCTGGGGCGCCTGTGGGAAGCTGAACGACGGCGAGAGGGCGGTGAGGGCGCTGGAAAGGTCGCTGGCGCCGGTTTCACGCAGTTGCTCGCCGCTGAGCACATCGACCGGCGCTGCGCTTTGCAGGGCGGTGACGTCGCTTCTGTGGGTGCCGACCACGACCACGGTGTCGAGGCGGTCGTTGGGTTCGGCGGCGAAAGCGGGCACGGCGAGGCCGGCGATGGCCACGGCGATGGCGCGGGCCAAGGGGGTGTGGTGGGGCATCTGGGGTTCCTGCTGAAGGTGGGTTGGATGGGCCGGCCCTATCGCGGGGCAAGCCCGCTCCTACAGGTACCCCGCAGTTTTCAGGGCCTGCGATAAACCTGGAGCGGGCTTGCCCCGCGATAGGGCCGCAAAGGGCGACTCAGAACCGGCTGGTGACACTCAACCCCACGGTGCGCGGGTCGCCGTAGGTGATCACGTACTGCCCGGCGGTGCCGTTGGGCCGGCCGTGCACCTGGTAGCGACGGTCGGTGAGGTTGTTGACGAAGCCGGTGACGCTGAGCTTGTCGTCGGCGCTGAACCAACTCAGGCGCGCGTTGGCCAGGGTGTAGTGCGGTTGGCTGAGGGTCGAATCGACGCTGCTCTGGCGGTCGGCGAGGAAGTACTCCTTGTCGCGCAAGCTCACATCGCCCCCGGCCACCACGCGCCCCGGCACATCCAGCGGCAAGGTGTAGTCGGCGCCCAGCGACACCACGTGGCGCGGCGAGCGCACGAAACTGTTGCCGCTGTAGTCGGCGGTCACCGCCCCGGTGGTCGGGTTGACGTTCTTGAAGTCGGTGTACTCGGTGTCGAGGAACGACAACGCCGCGCGCAGGTGCAGGCGCTCGGTCGGCTGGCCTTCGATCTCCAGCTCCGCGCCCTTGACCTTGCCCTTGGCGCCGTTGGTCAGCGCGGTGGTGAGCACGCCGTTGTTGACCGTCAGCAGGTTCACCTGGATGTCCGAGTAGTCGTAGTAGAAGACGTTGGCGTTGACCGTCAGGCGGCGGTCGAACCACTCGGACTTCAGGCCCAGCTCGTAGGCGTCGAGTTCTTCCGGGTCGACCGTGGTCAACTGCGCCAGGCTGGTCGAAAGGCCGGTGTTGAAACCGCCGGAGCGGAAGCCGTGGGCGTAGCGGAAGAACACGCGCAGGTTGTCGTTGATGCGGTATTCCGGGGTCAGGTCGTAGGTCCAGGCTTCCCAGGTCTTGTCCTGCTGGCGGTTGCCGTTGGTGCCGGCGCCGGCGACCGGGATCAGCGGGCCGGCCGCGCTGGCGCGGGTCAACTGCACCAAGTCCAGGTCGATGTCCTTTTTCTCCTGGGTCCAACGCAGGCCGCCGGTGACGCTGAAGGCCTCGGTGAAGTCGTAGGTCAGGTTGCCGAACAGCGCGTAGCTGTCGGTGGCGTGGTCGAAGTCCTGGTCACGGAACGCGGTGCCGCCGACCTGGTTGGAGCCGGTGCCGTTGGGCGTCGGGCCCGGGGTGACCACGCGCAGCGCCGAGCTGTCGAGGTCTTCGTGGAAGTAGTGGGCGCCGGCCAGCCAGTGCAGCGGGCGGTCGGTCGGCGAGGCCAGGCGCAGTTCCTGGGACCACTGGCGGTAGCTGTTGTCGGTGATCGACGCGCCGTTGACCTCGTAGGGGGTGTAGTCGGCGTCGGTGGTGGAGCGGTTGCGGATGTAGTCGTAGGCGCTGATCGAGGTCAGGGTGTAGTCGCCCACGTACCAGTTCAGCGTCAGCGAGGCGCCGTCGTGGTCCAGGCGATAGTCTTCGTTGACGTTCAGCGCGATGTCGCGGCCCTCGGGGCGCTGGTAGCCGACGTTGTAGTAGCGGCCCACCGGCAGCGAGCCGTTGCTGCCGTCGCCCTTGAACTGGCGGCTGTGGATTTTCAGCAGGGCGTCCAGGTCGGGGTTGAGCTGGGCGAGGAACTGCAGGCGGATGGCCTTCTTGTTGACGTCGCCGTAGGTGTTGCCGTCGAAGTCGTTCTTCTGGAAACCGTCGCGCTCCTCGGAATACAGCGACACGCGCCCGGCCAGCTTCTCGTCCACCAGCGTGCCGCCGAGGGCGCCGGTGAGGATGCGTTCGTTCTTGCTGCCGAAGCCGAGGGTGCCGTAGCCGTCGGTGTCGAAAGTCGGCTTCTTCGAGATCACGTTGACCGCGCCTGCGGTGGTGTTCTTGCCATACAAGGTGCCCTGCGGCCCACGCAGGATCTCGATGCGTTCCAGGTCGAACAGCGGCCCGCCGCCGGCGATGGGCGCATTGAGGTAGACGTCGTCGGCGTAGATGCCCACCGGGTACACGGTGGCCGCCCCCGTGTCACCGGTGCCCAGGCCGCGGATGTACCAGCGTGGGCGGCCGTCGCCGTCGGGGTTCTTGGCCGCGGCGTTGGGCACGAAGGTGGTCAGGTCGCCCATCGAGCGCACGCCGTCGGCGGTGATCTGCGTGCCCTTGATCGCCGACACCGCGACCGGCACTTCCTGGAGGGTTTCCTCGCGGTGCTGGGCGGTGACGGTGACGGTTTCCAGAGCGGTGTCGGTCTTCTTCTCGGTGCTGGGTTCGCTGGCTGCCAGGGCCGTGTGGCTGGCACCGGACAGGAGCAGCGCGAGGCTGACCTGACGGGCCAGAGGGTTGAGCTGGTGCATGTGATTCTCCCCGTGTGTAAGTGTTGTTGGGGAGGGTTAGAGCAGGGACTGTGCCAGCATCTATAAAGTATTGTTTTTTATTGGTTTTTCGAGTTTTTTCGGAGGCTTTTCGGCGAGGTTGCGGGCGGGGCAGCAAGGGGTTGTTTGTGTGGTGCTGCTGGGGCAGCAATGAGGGCAGGGGATGTTGGTGGGGCAGCAGTTGGGTGGGGCATTTAGCGCCTATCGCGGGCTTGCCCCGCGATAGGGCCGGCACAGCCACTGGGAATGCGAGATCAGACCGCCACCCGCGAGGTCGACCCGATCACCTTCTCCAGCACACTGAAATCGATCCACTCACGCACCTCGAAGCGGCGCGCAATGAACCCCCAGCGGTGCAGAAACTCGGTGAAGTCCTGCAACGCCTCGATCGAGCGGTTATCCAGCGTGGTACGCAGCCGTCGGTGCGCATCCTCGCCATAGGCCGTCGCCACCCAGTACTCGCTGGTGTTCAGCTCGCGGGCCAGGAAGCGCCGGGTTTCCTCGGGGTTGGCCCAGGCCCATTGCTCGGTGCGCAGCACGGTGTCGACCAGGGTCACGCTGGCCTCGAAATGCTCGCGCAGCAGGTGGCTGTCCACGGTCAGGGTGCGCGGCGTGCCGTTGTTGCTACGGATCAGCGGGTCCGGGTGGCTGCCGGTATCGACCACCACGCGCAGGCCGAACTCGTGGGCCAGGCTCACCGCGTGCGCGCCCTTTAGGAAGATCGCGTCGATGTCGCCGCGCAGCAGGCCGATCAGCTCGTTGTTGCGCCGGCTGAAGCGGCTGGTGCCCAGGCTCACCGCCGAGCCGTAGAGGTGGTGCTTGGGGTCGTCGCTGTAGGTGCCGCCGTAGGGGTAGTCGACCAGCTCCACGTCGGCCACCGCCAGGCCCTCCAGCTTCAGCGCATTCTCCAGGCCGCGCAGGGCCTGGGCGCGGGTGAAGTCGATCTGCACGTTGGCCCACTTGGGCAGGCCGAAGCGGCGGTTCTTCAGGTCGCGGATGGTGCGCACGCCGCTTTCCTCGGTGGTGAGGATCAACTGCACCTCGTCGATCCACGACAGCCCCAGCACCCGCGTGTCGACGCCGCTGGCGTAGGCCCACAGGGCCGGGATGCTGCCGCCGTGGCGCACCGAGTTTTGCAGGTGGTGGTCGTAGTGGGCCTCGCGCACTTCGCGTTCGCTGGATTCGCGCAACGACTGGATGTTCGTGCCGAACGGCTGGAAGGCCTGGGCCAGGCGCCCGGACTGCACGGCGATGCCGAGCCCGGTGGGCACCGGGCTGTGGGTGTACCAGAGGGTTTCCAGGGGCTTGCTCATAGGGCGATCGAAGTCCTTTCCATGGAAGGGGTGCCAGCCTGCAGGGCGTCCAGCGGGCGCCGGTCGATCCAGTCGCTGACGGCGAAACTGGCGGGGATGAAGCGCCAGCGCTTGAGGAAGTGCACGAAGTCCTGCAACGCGGCCAGGGCCTGTTCGTCCAGGCCGGTACGCAGGCGCAAGTGGGCGTCGTTGCCGTAGGCGACGCTGACCCAGTACTCGCTGCTGTTGGTCTCGCGGGCCAGGTAGCGGCGGGTTTCGTCGGGGTGCTGGTGCGCCCACTGCTCGGCGCGCAGCACGGCGGCGAGCACGGTCTCGGCCACCTGTGGGTGCTGGGCCAGCAGGTGGGCGTCCACCGCCAGGGTGCGTGGGGTGCCGTTGTTGCTGCGGATCAGCGGGTCGGGGTGGCTGCCGGTGTCGATCACCGTGTGCAGGCCAAAGGCATGGGCCAGTTGCGCGGCGCTGGCGCCCTTGAGGAAGATCGCGTCCACCTCGCCGCGCAGCAGCCCGGTCAGCTCCAGGTTGCGGCCCTCGCTCTGCGGCGCGGACACCGGCGTGCCGTCTACTTCGCGCACCGGGCGGTCGCTGAACGTGCCGGCGTAGCGGTAGTTCACCAACTGCACGTCGCCGACTTGCAGGCCTTCGAGCTTCAGGGCGTTTTCCAGGCCGCGCAGGGCCTGGGCGCGGGTGAAGTCGATCTGCGCAGAGGCCCAGTCGGGCAGGCCGAAGCGCCGCCCGGCGAGGTCCTTGACGCTGCGGATGCCGCTGTCTGGGCGGGTCAGGATCAGTTGCGCCTCATCCGCCCAGGACAGGCCGATCACCCGCGTCTCGCGGCCCTGGGCGCGGGCCCAGATGGCCGGGATGCTGCCGCCGTGACGCACCGAGTTGCGCAGGGTGTGGTCGAAGTGCGACTCGCGCACCGCCTGTTCATCGGCTTCGCGCAGCGAGCGCACGCCGGTGCCAAGGGCGGCGAGGTCGGCTTGCAGCCAGCCTTGTTGCACGGCGATGCCGAGCCCGGTGGGCACCGGGCAGCGGGTGTACCAGAGAGTATCGAGGGGTTGGCTCATGATGGGCTTCCCGGCCGCGCTCAGGCGCTGGCCTTCAAGTGAGTGACGGAGGGTTGCTGCAGCAGCGGCAGCACTTCCTGGCCGATGCGCAGGGCCTCTTCGAGGTGCGGGTTGGCGGCCAGGATGAAGGTGGAGAAGCCGGCGTCGCGGTATTCGGCCAGGCGTTCGGCGATGTGCTGGTGGCTGCCCACCAGGCCCACGGTCGGGCCGGGCTTGGCCTTGGCGAAGCCGGCCCACAGGTTGCGCGCCAGGATCAGCTCGTCGAAGCCTTGCAGGTGCTGGTGGTAGGCCGCCTGGCGCGCGCCACCGACCGAGTCGGAACCGCTGATGAAGCCCTTGGCGGTGGCGCTGGCCTGGCCCTCCAGGCGTTCGAATTGCTGGCGCAGCTCGCGCCAGGCCTGCTCTTCGGTCTCGCGGGCGAACAGGTCCACGCGCAGGCCGAAGCGCACCGTGCGCCCTTGCTTGTCGGCCAGCTCGCGCACCCGCTCCAGGTGCGGCTTGAGTTTGTCGATCGGCTCGGCCCAGTTCAGGTACACGTCGGCGTGGCGTGCGGCCACTTCCAGTGCGGCGTCGGAGAAGCCGGAGAAGTACACGCCGGGCTTGCGCTCGTGGGCCAGGCCCGGTGGCAGGCTGCCGTGTTCCAGGCGGTAGATGTCGCCGTCGTAGGAGAATGTGTCGTGGCTCCACAGGCCTTGGATCACGTCGAGGAACTCGCTCGTGCGCTTATAGCGCAGGTCGTGTTCGAGGAAGTCGCCGTTGGCCCGCTGGCTGGCCGGGTTGCCACCGGTGATGATGTTCCAGTCCAGGCGCCCGCCGCTGAGGTTCTGCAGGATCGCCGCCTGTTGCGCGGCATAGGCGGGCAGGGTCCAGGTGGCCTGGAAGGCGATCAGGAAGCGGATGCGCCGGGTCTCGCGGGCCAGCGCCGCGGCGGCGATCCACGGCTCGGGGCCGGTGGGCAGTAGCGCGCCCTCGAAGCCGGCGAGTTCGGCGGCCTTGGCCACCTGGGCGATGTAGTCGATGTAGGTGAAGCCGTCGGCCTCGCCATTGGGCAGGCGGCCGGGGGCGATGTGGCCGGGGCGGTGCTGCGGGTTGCCACGGTTGTGGCGGTCGGTCGACAGCTGCGGGCCGTCGGTGCCCAACGGCAGGCGCCAGAAGAATTCGGTGGTCATGGGGGCTCCTGGTAAGGAATGCGCGAATGACCGGGGTGGTGCAACGGCTGTGCCATGGCGGGTGCGGAGCCCGTGGGGCGGGGCTTGGCGAGGCGGCGCGGGGAGCGGTTGCTGCTGGAGCAGCAGCGCGGCAGCAGTGGATGCTGGGGGAGCAGCAGCCACCGCGGCCAGGTGGGGTCAGGCCAGGGTCGGGTAGTCGACCAGGCCTTGGGCGCCACCGCCGAACAGCGTTTCGCGCACGTGCTCGGCCAAGGGCGCGTCGAGGCGCAGGCGCTGCGGCAGGTCCGGGTTGGCGACGAAGGGCCGGCCGAAGCCGATCAGGTCGGCCCAGCCTTCGGCCACGGCCTGGCGGGCGCGCTCGCCGGTGTACTTGCCGGCGTACACCATCACCCCCGGGAACACCGCGCGCAGCTGCTGCTTGAAGCTCAGCGGCATGTCCGGGGCGTCGTCCCAGTCGGCCTCGGCGATGTGCAGGTAGCCGATGCCGATTTCGCCCAGGCGCTTGGCGGCGGCGGTGTAGGTGGTGACCGGGTCGGCGTCGACACAGCCGTTGAGGGTGGTCAGCGGTGCCAGGCGCACGCCGACGCGGGCGCGCTCGCCCGTGCCGTCGACCAGGGCGCGGGCGACTTCGTCGAGAAAGCGCAGGCGGTTGTCCAGCGAACCGCCGTAGCGGTCGCTGCGGTCGTTGGCCTCGGAGTCGAGGAACTGGTTGACCAGGTAGCCGTTGGCGGCGTGCAGCTCGACCCCGTCGAAGCCGGCGGTCATGGCGTTGCGTGCGGCCTGGCGGTACTGCTCGACGATACCGGCGATTTCATCCTCGGCCAGCGCGCGCGGCGTGGACGCCTGGACGAAGCCGGGGGTGCCGTCGGGGTTGTCGATGAACACGTTGACCCCTTCAGCCTGGCGCGCCGTGGACGACACTGGCGGCTGGCCGCCGAGCAGGCTGCTGTGGCTGAGCCGGCCGACGTGCCAGAGCTGGGCGAAGATGCGCCCGCCGGCGGCGTGCACAGCGTCGGTGACCAGGCGCCAGCCCTCGATCTGCTCGGCGGTGTGGAGGCCAGGGGTGCGGGCATAGCCCTTGCCCATCGGCGTGATCCAGGTGCCTTCGCTGACGATCAGCCCGGCGCTGGCGCGCTGGGCGTAGTACTCGGCCATCAGCGCGGTGGGCACGTCGCCCGGTTGTGCGGCGCGCGAGCGGGTCATCGGCGGCATGAGGATACGGTTGGGCAGGTTCAGGCCACCCAGTTGCAGCGGTTGGAACAGCGGGTCGCGGTTCATGCGGTGTCTCCAAAGCGTCGAGGGTGAAGGGTCAGTTGATGGCGGTGGCCGGCGTGCTGGCGGCGCGGCGGTCGAGGCGGCCGCTGTAGACGGTCAGGGCCAGGGCGCCGAGGGTGACCAGCGCGGCGATCCACGGCGTGTGGCCCAGGCCCAGGTGCTGCACCACCTGCGCGCCGGCCCAGGAGCCACCGGCCACGCCCAGGTTGAAGGCGGCGATGTTGAAGCCTGCGGCCACGTCGACGGCGTCCGGCGCCACCTGTTCGGCCTGCTGCACCACGTACACCTGCAGCCCCGGCACGTTGCCGAAGGCCACGGCGCCCCAGGCCAGCACGGTGAGCACCACCAGCACCGGGTGCGGCGCGGTGAAGGTCAGCACCATCAGCACCACGGCCAGGGCCAGGAAGATGGTCGACAGCGCGCTGACCGGGCCCTTGCGGTCGGCCAGGCGGCCGCCCCAGACGTTGCCCAGTGCCACCGACACGCCGTAGGCCAGCAGCACCAGGGCGACGCTGTTCGGGCCGAAGCCGGCGATGTCCTGCAGGATCGGCGCGAGGAAGGTGAAGGCGATCAGCGAGCCGCCATAACCCACGGCGGTCATGGCGTACACCAGCAGCAGGCGCGGTTGCAGCATCACCCGCAGTTGGCGCAGCAGCGGCGCCGGCGCGCTGTGCTGGATGCCCTTGGGCACGAACAGCAGGGCGCCGAGCAGGGCGATGAGGCCGAAGGCGGCGACCACCAGGAAGGTCGTGCGCCAGCCGAAGTGCTGGCCGATGAAGGTACCCAGCGGGATGCCGGTGACGAACGCCACGGTCATGCCGCTGAACATGGTGGCGATGGCGCTGGCGGCCTTTTCCTTGCTCACCAGGTTGGTGGCGATGATCGAGCCGACCGAGAAGAACACCCCGTGGGCCAGGCCCGTGAGGATGCGCGCGACGATCAGCGATTCGTAGCTGGGCGCCTGCCAGGCCACCAGGTTACCGGCGGTGAACAGCGCCATCAGCCCGACCAGCAGCAGCTTGCGCGGGATGCGCCCGGTCATGGCGGTGAGCAGCGGGGCGCCGATGGCCACGCTCAGGGCGTACAGGCTGACCAGCAGGCCGGCGGAGGGCAGGGTGACCGAGAGGTCGTTGGCGATGGTCGGGATCAGGCCGACGATGACGAATTCCGTGGTGCCGATGGCGAAGGCACTCAGGGTCAGGGCGAGCAGGGCAAGTGGCATGGGGAGCACCAGGTTGTTCAGGGATGGTGCGGATTCTGGGCAGGTGGCCGTGGGGGAAAAAGCGGGTTTGGGGACAATCAGTTTTGCTCTGCAAGCAAAGAAGTCGGCGGTGTCTTTGCTGGCCCTATCGCGGGCAAGCCCGCTCCAGGTACCCCGCAGTGCTTAGGGTCAGTGGTTAACCTGTGGGGGGCTACACCCGCGATAGGGGCGTCACTGACCCATCGCTAAACCACATCCCGCTCCAACGACTTCCACAACTCCAGCATCGTCTGGTTGCCATTGCCCACCGAGCGGAACGACCAGATCTCCAGCTCCGCGCTCCACTGCGCTCCCCCGGCGCGCACCAGTCGCCCGGCCGCCAGTTCTTCCTCGACCGCCGACTCCGGCAACCAGGTGATCCCATACCCCTCGCGCGCCATGCGCATCAGGTGCATGGCCATGTCCGCCTCGTAGAAGCGCTTCAGGTGCGCCTGCCCTGGCTGCCCCTGCAACACCACATCCACCACTCGCCCGAGGAAGGAGGTGGCGGTGTATGCCAGGTACGGAATCGGCGTTTCCGGCGTGCCCGGCAGGGCGAACAGCGGCTTGCCCTCGGCATCCGGCGCCGACACCGGGAAGAACGCATCGCTGCCCAGGCGCAGGCCGACGAACTTGTCCGGGTCGAGCACGATCGGCGCGCGCGGGTGGCTGTAGCCGATCATCAGGTCGCAGCCGCCCTCGGCCAGGGCGATCACCGCCTCCTGCACGTTGGCCGCCAGCACCCGCGCGTTGAAGTAGCCGTTGCGCCGCTGGAACTGGGCGAACCATTTGGGCAGGAAGGTCATCGACAGGGTGTGCCCGGCCACTACCTGGATCGACCGCCCCGGCATGCGCTCGCCGCGGCGCAGCGCCGAGCGCAGTTCGAGGAACACCGACAGCGCCTCGCGGCCCTCGTCGCAGAAGGTCTGCCCGGCCTTGGTCAGTTGCACCGGGTAGGTGCCGCGGTCGACCAGCTCGACCCCCACCCAGTCCTCCAGCGAGCGGATGCGCCGCGACAGCGCCGACTGGGTGATGCAACGCAGCTCGGCGGCGCGGGAGAAGTTCTTGGTCTGGGCGATCGCCAGTAGGTCGTCGATCCATTTGGTTTGCATGTGCGTGGCTCGGCAAAGGGGGCAGGTTCTGGGACAGGTGCGCGGTCCTTGTGGGAGCGGCCTTGCGCCGCGAAAGGGCCGCGCAGCGGCCGCGGCGATATCATGCCTGGCACTGGGGCAATAACCATGACGATTACGCATAGAACTATGGCGCATCCTCATCAGCTGTCGATGCCAGCCGTCGTAGCCTGTCCCCCGCCCCCACTTCAGAGGTGGCGCACGACAGGCAGAGGTCGCCATGAACAACAAGAAACTACCCCGTTACATTGCCGTGGCGATCGTCCTCGGCATCCTCGTCGGCTGGCTGTGCAACAGCTACGCCGGTTCAGCCCAGGCAGCCAAGGACATCGCTGGCTACTTCAGCCTGGTCACCGACATCTTCCTGCGCATGATCAAGATGATCATCGCCCCCCTGGTGTTCGCCACCCTGGTGGCCGGCATCAGCAGCCTGGGCAGCTCGGCCTCGGTGGGGCGTATCGGCCTGCGTTCGATGACCTGGTTCGTCAGCGCCTCGGTGTTCTCCCTGGCCCTGGGCATGCTCTTGGTCAACGTGTTCCAGCCGGGCGCCGACCTGCACCTGAGCGTGCCCCAGGCCCAGGCCGCCAGCGCGGTGCCGGTCAGTGCCGGCGACTTCAGCCTCAAGACCTTCATCAGCCACGTGTTCCCGCGCAGCATCGCCGAGGCCATGGCCAACAACGAGATCCTGCAGATCGTGGTGTTCTCGCTGTTCTTCGGCCTGGCCCTGGCCTACGTGCGCCAGCAAGGCAACACGCGCATCGGGCAGTTGGTGGACGAGCTGGCCAAGGTGATGTTCCGCATCACCGACTACGTGATGCTGTTCGCCCCGGTCGGTGTGTTCGCCGCGCTGGCCGCCGCCGTCACCACCCAGGGCATCGGCCTGCTGTTGGACTACGGCAAGCTGATCGGCCAGTTCTACGTCGGCATCCTGCTGCTGTGGCTGGCGCTGTTCGCGGTTGGCTACGCCTTCCTCGGGCGCCCGGTGTTCACCCTCGGCAAGCTGATCCGCGAGCCGGTGCTGCTGGCGTTCTCCACCGCCAGCAGCGAGTCGGCCTACCCCAAGACCATCGATGCGCTGGAGAAATTCGGCGCGCCCAAGCGTGTGTCGAGTTTCGTCCTGCCACTGGGTTACTCGTTCAACCTCGACGGCTCGATGATGTACCAGGCCTTCGCCATCCTGTTCATCGCCCAGGCCTACGGCATCGACCTGAGCTTCACCCAGCAGTTGTTGATCCTGCTGACGCTGATGGTCACCAGCAAGGGCATGGCCGGGGTGGCGCGGGCCTCGGTGGTGGTGGTCGCGGCCACGCTGCCGATGTTCCACCTGCCTGAGGCGGGGCTGCTGTTGATCCTGGCCATCGACCAGTTCCTCGACATGGGCCGCACCGCCACCAACGTGGTCGGTAACAGCATCGCCACGGCGGTGATCGCCAAGCTCGAAGACCGCCACGCCCCCCAACCGCAAGCAGCGGCGCAGGCCGCCTGATGAGAGCGCCCATGAAAACCTCCCGCACCCTGGGCATCGTCGGTGGCCTTGGCGCCCTGGCCGGCGGCGACCTGTTCCTGAAGCTGCTCAAGAGCGAAGCGTTGCTGGCCGACCAGGGCCGCTACCACCTGTTGTTCGAGCAGCACCCGTTCAAGGACCTGGCGCTGCCCTTGGCTGCCGAGGCCAGCATGACCTCGCGCAAGCTGTACGTGTTCCAGGCCTGCCAGCGCCACGCCGCCCGCGGCGCCGACGCGTTATTGGTGCCGTGCTTCGCCAGCCAGACCTTCCTCGACGAACTGCGCGGCGAGCTGGACATCCCGGTGCTCGACTTGATGGCGGCGCTCCAGGCCCATGTGCGCCAGCGGGTCGAGCCCGGCGCGCGCCTGGGCGTGCTGGCGTCGGATTACGTGCGTGGCGCGGGGCTGTTCGAGCGCTGCTTCGGCGCTGAGTTCGAGCTGCTGTACCCCTCGGCGCCGCAGCAGGCGTCGCTGATGCAGGCGGTGTACGGCGCGGCGGGTTTGAAGGCCGGGCAACTGGACGGCGTGGCGCTGGAGCTGTTGCACGAGGTGTGCCTGGACCTCGACCGCCAGGGCGCGACCCTGCTGCTGCCGGGCATGACCGAACTGTCGCTGGTGGCGGCCGACCTGCAACGTCGCGGCCTGCGCTGCGTGGATGCCAACCAGGTGTATGCCGACTACGCCGGCGCCCTGGAGGCTCGCGCTACCGCGCCGGCGTTCAAGCTGGGCATCGTCGGCGGCGTCGGCCCGGCGGCGACCGTGGATTTCATGGGCAAGGTGGTGAAGAACACCCCTGCGGGGCGCGACCAGGAGCACATCAAGATGGTGGTCGAGCACAACCCGCAGATCCCCGACCGCACCGCCAACCTGCTGCACCGCCAGGCCGACCCGACGGTGGCGCTGTACGCGACCTGCAAGCGCCTGGCGTGCGAGGGCGCGATGGCCATCGCCATACCGTGCAATACCGCGCATGCGTATGTGGAGCGGATCCAGGAGCACCTGGAGGTGCCGATCGTCAACATGCTGAGCGAGACGGTCGAGTTCATCGTGCGCCGCTATGGCGTGGCGCCGAAGGTGGGGTTGCTGGCCACCTCGGGGACCATCGCCAGTGGTGTCTACCACGAGGCCGCGCAGCGTGCCGGGCTGGTGTTGCTGGTGCCCGACGAGGCGGCGCAGGCGCGGGTGATGCGGGCGATCTATGGCGAGCGTGGGGTCAAGGCGGGGTTTACCGAGGGGCTGTGCAAGGAGGACCTGTTGATGGCGGCGGCGCAGTTGGTGGAGCAGGGGGCGGGGGTGTTGATCCTGGGGTGTACCGAGTTGCCGTTGATTCTGGCGCAGGGCGAGGATGTGGCGATTGGCGGGGGGAGGGTGGCGTTGGTCGACCCGACCGAGGTGCTCGCGCGGCGGTGTGTGGCATTGGCCATATGATGTGCCGGCCCCATCGCGGGCCGGTATGGACGACCAAATGGCCAATGATCATGCAGGTCTTTGAGATTGATATCAGCCGGCTTTGAAACCTGGTTTACCATTGGCCGCGCGCCAGGCCTTCACCTCTGCCACTATGAATTCCGGGCCGTCTTTTCCTGGTTCGGGATAGGCAAATAAGTCAGATTTTGCCGGGTGCTCAGAAATTCGCTCGAATGCCGCCACTGCATTAATGTGCTCTTGGTCAGTCGGATAGTCGGCGGTGTAGATCTTGATCGCGAACTCAAGGAACTCCGCCTGAGTGAAGTCGCTAATAGATGTTTTCAATTTCTTCTCCCTTGTCGCGATGGACCCTATCGCGGGGCCCGCGATAGGGCCGGTATGGACGACCAAATGGCCAATGGTCATGCAGGTCTTTGAGATTGATATCAGCCGGCTTTGAAGCCTGGTTTACCATTGGCCGCGCGCCAGGCCTTCACCTCTGCCACTATGAATTCCGGGCCGTCCTTTCCTGGCTCGGGATAATATAGAAGGTCAGAGCCTGAGGGGTGCTCGGTGAGTCGTTCAAATTCAAGTACCGCTTCGATTTGCTCGGCTTCGGAGGGGAAGTTTGCATAATAGGTTTTTCTGACAAACGCCAGAAACTCTGTTTCCGTGTAATCGGATAATTGGATTTTCATTGTTGCTTTCTCCGGTGGATTTCAATGTGCAGTCTTGGGGGGTTAGCGTGATGTTGTCTACATCATAAACATCTCCGCCTAGAGAAATAGGCTTTCTGTGATGAAGCTCATACACACTGCGAGCGCCAACGCGTTCTGATCGTGGGACGAATGGCGCTTGTCCTAGTTTCATTTTTGCAAGATTACCGGCATTGAATTGAGTGGCGAGTGACTGCTCGCTGGCAACTGCCTTCCAAAGGCTGCTTCTGAACCCTCTCCAGTTAGAAAATGATTGACCTCTTAATTTGTCGGCAATTTGACTTGGAATGGTTGCTCCCTCGCCTTGTGATGCGGCAGGTGCCCAAGCACTTTCAATAGTTGTTCCCTGCCCTGTAACTGTTCCAGGCTCCTCCCGCCGGTCCCTGAACATCGTATAGATCGGCAGCATCCCGGAATCCACCGGGAATACGATGATGTAGTCATCGAAACTCGCATCGGCCGCTTCGGGGAAGGCATCTATCCTGCCGTCCATTGGCGTGATGGAGGCCCCGTCATAGACCGGTGGTTCGGGTTGCTCCGTTGGCAGGGTGGTCGAGGGATCGCTCGGGTTGACGATAGGCGTCCAGGTCAATGTGCGAGGCGGTGTATCGGCGGTTGTGGCGCTGTAGAGCTTGCGTTGCGCATCGTAGGTTGCCGCCAGCACGCGCACATCCGCCGGGATCGCCTGGCCATCGGTCGGTATCACCAGAATTTCCGAATGCCCCTCGGCGTCGGTTCTGGAGCTGATGCGATAAGGCAGCTCGGCACTACCCCCGCGCGCGGCGATCGCATGCAAATCGTCTTGTCGATTGGATGCCAGATCCGAAAGCGGCGTTTGCAAGGCGTAGCGCTGGGGCAGTTCGCCATTGCCCAGCCTGGATGAGTAGAGCAGTGCGGAAACACCGACGAAAAGACCCGCCGCCACACTGCTGGCCAGTGCTGCCAGGCCGCCGATTGCCGAACCAATGGAAGCGCGTACCGCCAATTGAGTGGCCGCGGATACCACGCTCCCGGATGCCGTGATGACAGTGGGCCCTGCTAGCGCGAGCGATCCCATGACGGGGTAGGTATTGGCCAGGCGCTCAGCTTCGGCTTTTGCTGCGGCTTCGATAGCGAGACGTTCGGCTTCGGCTTGTGGTAATGAGCGAAGGGAAGAGAGGCTATAGTTCGACTCATATGCCGGCAATGACTGAGAGGCCATAAATAAGTGTTTGGGAAATGAATTACAGCAAAAGAAGAAGATCTGACGGCCTCGTGTCAGACATCTTGTCGATTTAGCGCACCTTCGGGGAATAAGTTGCTGCCACTGGCCCTATCGCGGGGCAAGCCCGCTCCTACAGGTTCACCGCTGATTCTGAGAACGGCGCTGTACCTGTAGGAGCGGGCTTGCCCCGCGATAGGGCCGGCGGTATCACCCCGCAAACCGCGCCTGGCGCCGCCGCACCTCCTCGCGCACCGCCGGGATCACCCAGCGCCCGTAATCCACCGTGTCGTACAACGGGTCATACCCGCGGTTGAGGAAGGTGGTCACCCCCAGGTCGACATAATCCAGCAACGCTTGCGCCACCGTCTCCGGCGTGCCCACCAGCGCGGTGGTGTCGCCGTAGGCGCCCACCGCCGTGGCAGTGGGCATCCACAGCGCGCGGTCGTGGCGGTCGCCCCGGGCGGCGGCGGCCAGCAGGCGCTCCGACCCCGTGCCCTTGAGGCGCTTCTGCCACGGGCTGCCGGCGGCGAACTGTGGGTTGGCCTTGATCTGCGCGAGGATCTCCTCGGCGCGCTGCCAGGCCAGCGCCTCGGTGGCCCCGAGGATCAAGCGCACCGACAGGCTCACCCGAGGCGCTGCCACACCTGCCGCGCCGGCGGCGGCCTTGAGCTTGCCGATCTGCTCGGCCACGCCGCTCAACGGCTCGCCCCACAGGGCATACAGGTCGGCGTGCTTGACCGCGATCTGGTAGGCGATGTCCGACGAGCCGCCGAAGGAGATCGGAATGTGCGGCTGTTGCACCGGCTTGACCGGCGAGAACGCGCCTTTCACCGTGAAATAGCGCCCCTCGAAATCGAACGGCTCCTCCGCCGTCCAGGTGCGCCGGACGATCTCCAGGTATTCGTCGGCGCGTTGGTAGCGCGCGGTCTTGTCCAGCAGCGTGTCGCCTTCCTGCGGTTCGGCGGTGATGCCGGTGATGGCATGCAGGCGGATGCGCCCGCCGCCGGTGGTGTGGTCGAGGGTGGCGAAGGCTCGTGCCGCCACGGTGGGCGCGGTAAGGCCCGGGCGGTGGGCGATCATGAAGCCCAGGCGCTCGGTGTGCGCGGCGGCGTAGGCGGCGATCTGCAGGCTGTCGGCGCTGCCGGGGGCGCTGGCGATCAGCACCCGGTCGAAACCGGCGTGCTCGTGGGCGCGGGCGTGATGGCGGATGAACGGCAGGTCGAAATCCGGCGTGCGCACGCCACGGGTCTCGGACCACTGGCGGGGGAAGATCATACCGACGAATTCAATGGGCATTGGCAAAGGCCTTTCGCTGAGGGTGGGGGTCAGAACTGGTAGTCCACCTGCGCCAGCACGGTGCGCCCGGGCATGGGTTGCAGGAAGGTGTTGGTCGAGCCGGCCAGGCCGCTGACGAAATTCAGCTCGTCGGTGACGTTGAGCACGCGCAGGGTCGCGCCCCACTGCGGCTGGCGGTAGTACAGGGCCAGGTCGAGGTTGTATGCGTCGGGCACCTTCACGGTCTTGCTCAGGTTCAGGTACCAACTGCTGGTCCACCAGCCGGACAGCTCGACGCCAAAGCCCGAGTCGAAGCGGTAGTCGACATACCCGCCCGCGTTGTACTCGGGGATCTGCACCGCGTCGTAGCGCCCGGAAGGCCGCTGGTTGAGGCTGTTGTTGTCGCCGAATACCGTGCCGTTGTCGGGGATGAACCCGGCCGAGGCGAAGCCGGCCTGGCTGGTGAATTCGTTGTAGGCGCTGATGCGGCTGAGGTTCAGGCCGCCGCGCCAGTGCGCGTCCTGGTAGCGCACGGTCGCTTCCAGGCCGCGGACGATCAGGCGGGCGATATTGTTGTTGCTGTCCGGTGCCTGGTCACGGGCCTGGCGGTAGCCGGCCAGGGTGAAGAACAACTGCTCAGGCAGCGCCTCGACTTTCAGCCCCACCTCGTGCAGCACGCTCAGGCTCTGGAACGCCAGCGGGTTGAGCTGGTTGGCGCCGGCGCCGCTGCCCCAGCCCAGGCCGTTGGTGAAGAAGCCGGTGTTGACCGCCAGCGAGCGGTCGAAGGTGTAGTACAGGGTGCTGTTGTCGGTGGGCTTGACGTAGGGGCTGACCTGCACCGAGAACAGCCGGTAGTTGTCGCTGTCCTGGCGCGGGTTGCCGCCGTTGAGCACGAAGGGGTTCTCGATGCGTGCGTCGATCCAGCTGCGGCTGGCGCCGACGTTCAGGCCCACGCGCTCGCCGAAGCGCAGGTTGTGCTGGCTGAACAGGGTCTTGGTGGTCCAGGTACTGTCGGCGGTGTAGGGCGCCACCGATTCGGCGTACAGGCCGTGCCCGGCCGGGTACATGGCCGGCAGGGCGAGCCAGCCGTAGTAGTTGGAGAATTGCGCCACGCCGGGCTGGCCGATCCACGCGCCGTTGCCACCGGCGGGGTTGCGGTTGGCCAGGCCCAGCAGGTCGCCGGGGTTCTTCAGCGACGGGTCGAGGGTCAGGTCGTAGGCGTTGATGGTCGAGCCGAAGCTGTTGTTGGCGGCGATCGACTGGTTGGCCTCGCGGCGGTAGATCAACCCGCTGTTGCTGTCGTCAACGATATGCAGGCTGCCCAGCTGCCACTGGCCACGGGCGCGGAACTCGAAGCGGTTGTCGAAGATGTCGTCCTTGCCCTGCACCTGGAAGGCGCCGACCGCGTCGGTGCTGTCGGTGGAGTGCTGGTAGAAGGTGCTGTTGGCCAGGGTGATCGCCGGGGTCAGCTCGCCCTCCACGCGCAGCTGGGTGGTGAAGCGCCGCGAGCGGTTCTGGTCTTCGGCGCGCTGGCCGGTTTGCGACGACAGCGAGGTCAGGCCGTTGCCGGCCAGGCTCGGGTCGTAGACCCAGCCGCGCAGGCTGCCGGGGCTGGCCTGGGTGTTGGGCGAGGCGGCCTGGAAGCTGCCGTTGACCACCGCGTACTGGCCCTGGGCGTTGCGCTGGCGCTGCACCCAGCCGAGCACCTGGGCGTCGCTGGCGCCGGAGCTGAGCACCGGCGACCACAGGGCGTTGCCGTTCTGGATGATCGGTGTGGCGCGGCCGGCGTAGTACTTGCCGTGGTCGACCAGGTCCTGGGTGGCGCGGTTCCAGCCGTGGGTGATGTTGTAGTCGTAGTAGTCGTCGTAGGCGGCGTTCCAGTCCACCCGCAGGTGGTCGTTGCGAAACGCCAGGGCGCCGTAGAAGGCGTCGAAGTTGTTCTCGACGTTGTCGTAGAAATCCTCCTGGCGCTGGCGGGTGATGCTGACCCGGTAGGCCAGGGCGTCGCTGAGCGGGCCGGTGTGGTCGATGCTGAACTTCGTGGCATCGCGCGATTCGCCGTCGGGCACCCAGCTGCCGATCTCGCCGGAGAGCTTGGTGCGAAAGCGCTCGAAGTCGGGCTTCTTGCTCAGGTAGTTGACGTAGCCACCGCTGCCGCTGACCGAGCCGAAGGTCACCGAGGAGGGGCCGGCGACGATGTCGGCGCCTTCGTAGGCGTTGAAGTTGGCCGGGTGGCGCACGCCGTAGGCGCGCTGCCCGTCCTGGAACACCTCGCTGTTCTGCCCGCGCATCTGCGGGGCGATGCCGGCGTTCTGGCCGCCGCCGCGGGTGATGCCGGGGGCGTACTTGACCAGGTCGTCGGCACTGCGGATCGGGTCGCGGGCCAGTTGCTCGGCGTTGACCTGGGTGACCGAGCGTGGGGTGTCGAGCACCTTGGCTTCAAGGCCGCCGTAGATCGACGACGGTGGGCGGGTGGGCAGGGCGTCGTCGTCGGGTTGCTCGGCCTGGACGGTGACGGTTTGCAGGACGGTGTCGTCGGCCAGCAAGGGCGTGCTGGCCAGGGCCAGCAGGGCGAATGCGGGGTGCAGGGCTGCGCGGGGCATGGGATGGGCCTCGTTCGGGTAGGGTGGAGTGGGGGTGGGGCGCAGCCGCGCCTGCGGTTGTCTTTGGGGTTTTTGTGGGGGAGTGTGCCGGCCCTATGGCGGGGCAAGCCGGCTCCTACAAGTGATAGGGCCGGCCCAGGCAGCGCACGCTCATGACTTGAGCCACAGGCGCTCGAACCGCCAGGTGCTGAACAGCGAGCGCTCCGCCTGCGCCCCGCCGACCCGGCTGCTGACACTGTCGAGCAGGTCGGCATAGCCCCAGATCAGCATCCCGCCACGCTGGTACTGAATCTGCTGCGCCCGGTGCACCAGCGCCTTGCGCTTTTCCAGGTCCGGCTGGGCCATGGCGGCGAGGAACACCTCGCTGAACTCCGCGTCCTTGAAGTGGGTCTTGTTGGCCACCGCGAACGGCGCGTCGGTGTGGATGGCGCTGGCCAGGAACGGCGCGCCGATGCTGCCACCGGTGCTCAGGGTCCAGTCGTCGCGTTGCGGGCCCTGGAAGGTCGCCAGGTCCACCTGGCGCACCTTGAGCGTCACGCCGACGCGCTTGGCCTGCTCGGCCAGCACCAGCGCCGAGGCCAGCCCTGGCCCCGGCGTGGTCACCAGCTCCACCTCCAGTTGCTCCTGCCCCGCCTCCTTGAGCAACTGCATCGCCCGCTGCGGGTCGTGCGGGCGCGGGCCGAGGGCGCTGTTGAAGGTCGGGTCGAACGGCGCGTACAGGTCGTTCGCCACCCGGCCCTGGCCATTGAGCGCGCGGCGCACCAGTTCCTCGCGGTCGGCCAGCAGGCGAAACGCCTCGCGCACCCGTGGGTCGTCGAACGGCGCCTTGGCGGTGTTCATGTCGAACGACAGCCAGTTGCCGCTCACCGACGTGAGCAGTTGCAGGCGCGGGTCGGCCTGCAGCACTTGCAGGTGCTCGGTGGACATCACATTGGCCATGTCGATCTGCCCGGCGCGCAGGGCCGCCAGGCGCCCGGTCTGGTCCTTGAAGTCGATGATCTCCAGCTCGTCGGCGTAGGGTTTGCCGGGCTTGAAGTAGTTGTCGAAGCGGGTGAACAGCGAGCGTTGCCCGGGGGTGAAGCTTTTGAGCTTGTAGGGGCCGGCGCCCACCGGGTTGGTGACGGGGTGGTAGTCCACCGGCACGATGCCGCCGAAGTTCACCCAGGTCTCGGGCAGCGGCAGGTAGCTGCGCCCGCCCTTGAAGCCCAGGCGCACGGTGCGCGCGTCGAGCTTTTGCAAATGGTCGCGGTCGACCCAGTGCAGCAGCGCCGCGTAGGGCGAGGCCAACTGTGGGTCGGTGAGGCGGCGGATGGAGAAGATCAGGTCGTCGGCGTCGATGGTCTTGCCGTGGTGGAACTCCAGGCCCGGTTGCAGGCGCAGGGTCCACTCGCTGGCATCGGCATTGGGCTCGGCGAACTCGGCCAGGGCCAGGCGCGGTTGCATCTGCTCGTCCCACTCCCACAGCTTGCTGTACAGCGCGAAGCCGCGCACGATGCCGCCGCCGATCGGCTTGTGGGCGTCGAGGTTGCTGCTCTGGTTGCCGTCGATGATGCCCAGGCGCAGGCGCCCGCCGTGGCGCGGCTGGTCGGCCACGGCGCCGCCGGGGGTGTCGCTGGGGCCGCAACCGGCCAGCAGCCCGCCGGCCAGTACGCCAGCGTGGCCGAGGAAGCGGCGCCGGCTCAAGGGGTAACCGTCCCTGGTCATGGCGTCAGGCTCCGTTGGCGGCGTGCAGTTGCACGGGGTTGGCCGGCAGGCGGGCGAGGGCGGCGCGCTCGCCGCGAAAGTGCGGCAGGATGTGCTCGCCGAGGCGGTAGGCCTCTTCCAGGTGCGGGTAGCCGGCGAGGAAGAACAGCTCGATGCCGATGGCGTTGTACTCGCGGATGCGCGCCACCACGTTGGCATAGCTGCCCACCAGCGCGCAGCCTGGCGGGATGCCGATGTAGCCGAAGCCGGTCCAGACGTTGGGGTGGATGAAGAAGTCGTCGATGCTCGGCGTATCGCCCTTGTCGGCGAAGCCCTGCTCGTAGCTGAGCTTGCGCGCGGTGCGCAGGCCGGCGTGGGCGGCGCGGGCCTTGACCGCGCCCTTGGCGATGCCTTCGTCGAAGAAACGCTGGGCTTCGGCGCGGGCGGCGTCTTCGGTGTCGCGGGCGATCACGTCGATGGACAGGCCGAAGCGGATGTCGCTGCGCCCATGCTTGAGCGCACGCTCGCGGATGTCGGCGATCAGCGCGGTGATCTCGTCGGGGTGCTCGGCGCGCATCAGGTAGAAGTCGGCGTGCTTGGCGGCGAACTCGCGCGCCGCGATCGACGAGCCAGCGGTGCAGATCAGCGGCAGCTCGGCCTTCTTCAGCGGGCCGCGCAGGCCGCCGCCGTCGGCGCGGTAGTACTTGCCCTGGTAATGGAAATTTTCGTTGTGCCAGTAGCCCTTGACCACGTCCATGAACTCGATGGCGCGCTCATAGCGGTCGTCATGGCTTTCGAAGTCGCCGACCTGGCGCTGGATGGCGTCCGAGCCGCCGTTGATGATGTTCCACACCAAGCGATTGCCGGTGGCGCGCTGGTAGGTGGCGGCCTGCTGCACCGCGACCCAGGGCGTGTAGTGGTAAGGCTGGAAGGCGGTGACGAATTTCAGCGTGCGGGTCTCGCGGGCCAGCAGCGAGCACACCGTCCACGGCTCTTCGCCGCTGGGCGCGTTGACCATCAGCGCGCCACCGAAGCCGTTGATCTCGGCGGCGCGGGCTACCTGGCCGAGGTAGTCGATGTAGGTGAAGTGGTCGCCCACGGCGAAGCCCGAAACGGCGCCGGTGCTCGGCCCGCCGGGGTGCCAGTCGCCGCGGTTGCGGCTGTCGCCGGGAAGGAACTGGGTTTCGCCGTGCAGGGGCAGGCGGGTGAAGAATTCGATGCTCATGGCGGGCCTTCCTTCAACGAACGACGGGGTTGCAGATCGGGGTGACGGGTTGGCCGTTGATCACCTTGTGGGCGAAGGGGATCGAGTCCTTGAGCGAGGCGTTGACCGTCTCGCTGTGGCCCAGGCCCTTGTACAGGTGGCCTTCGACCACGGAGCCGGCGTTGCAGGCGTCCTGCATCAGCTTGGCCTGGCTGGCGGCGGTGGGCGTCTGGTCCTCGGCGCCGGTGCCGATGAAGATCGGCTCGGCCAGCTTCAGGGTCGGGTAGGACACCTGCGCCAGCCATGGCTTGAGTTGGTCGCCCTGGTAGGGCTTCTTGGCGTTGGCGGTGGTCAGGCCGGCGCCGACCACATCGCTGACCAACGACGACAGGCAACTGCTGCGGGCCTGTTCGAACAGGGGCAGGGCCTTGTCGGTGTAGTGGTCGCGTGGGTCGATGCTGGGGTCGTACTGCTGCGCGGCGAGCAGGGTGTAGAAACCGTAGGCCAGGGCTGGGTCGACCTTGTCCTGGTCTTGCTCGCCGACGTTCTTCGAGCCGACGGTGTAGATCACCCCCGTGCCGATGCTGCCCTTCACGCCCAGCTCCGGTGCGTAGGTGGCGGCGTAGGCGCCTGCGGCGAAGGCCCCGGCACCGCCCTGGGACTGGCCGATGATCAGTACCTTGTCGGCCAGGTTCGGCACGCCCTGCACCACGGCGCGCGCGGCGTCGAGGATGCCGTAGGCGGCCATGCGGTTGTTCAGCAGTGGGTGGCCGCCGGGCACGCCCAGGCCCTGGTAGTCGGTGGCGACGATGGCGAAGCCTTCGTCGAGCCAGCGGTTGAGGTATTGCACGTCACGGTATGAGCGCCCGGCCCAGGACGGCGCGCAAATGTCGGCGATGCCCACGGTGCCGTGACCCCAGCTCGCCACCGGCCAACCGCCGGCGGGCGCCTTGCCCTTGGGGATGAACAGCGCGCCGGAGACCACGATCGGGGTCTTGCCGTCGATGCCGTCGAGGGAGGTGTAGAGGATGCGCTGGGCGCTGGCGGCGTTGGGCAGGCTCAGGGCCTTGTCCAGCGGCTCGCTGCGCAGCAGCTTGCCGGGCGTGGCGGGTATCGCCTGGCTCCAGGTGTAGAAGGCCGAGACGCGGCCGTCGCCTTGCTGCGGGTCGGGCTTGGGCGCGAAGGTCTCGGCGGCCATCACGCCGATGGACAAGGCCAGGGCGCTGAGGCCGAAGACGAGGGTAGCGGGCAGTTTCATGGACGGTTCTCTCGAAGGGGGTTCAGGGTTGTTGGCTGAGCGGCTGGCCGAGGGTCGGCCAGTAGCCGGTCAGCTGCAGGTCTTGCAGGGCCTGGCGGGTGAACTGGGTGGCGAGGTCCTGGCGGATGTCGTAGGGCGCGCGGATCAGGCGGTTGTCCAGGGCGTACTGGGCCAGGGCCTGGTAGTGGGCGCGGAGTTGGGCATCGCTCTTCGGGGCCCAGCGTGCCTTCCAGGCCACCGGGTCGTCCTGGTCGTCGCGGCGCAGCACGCTCTCGGCGATGCCGGCGCGCGAGGACAGGGCGTAGTAGGCGTCGCGGTTCTGCTCCTGGGAAATCCACCAGGCGGCCTTGACCCAGGCGGTGGCCACCAGTTGGGTGAGGTCCGGATGCTGCTGGGCGAAGCGATCGGTGCTCCACAGGTCGGAGACCAGGCGCCAGTCGTCGGCGCCCTGCTTGGTCGACCAGAGGATGCGCGCCACGCCCTTGTCTTCGAGGGCATAGGCTTCGTTGAGCAGCACTGCCGCGTCGACCTTGCCGGCCGAGACCGCCGCGGCGCCGACCTGCGGGTTGAGGTTGGCAATCTTGAAGTCGTCCAGGGTCAGGCTCTGGCTATGCAGGTAGTTGCTGAAGGCGAACTCCCACGGCCGGCCACGGTGCAGAGCCAGGCGCTTGCCCTTGAGGTCCTGGAGGCTGCGCACGGGTGAGCCCGCAGGCACCACCAGGTAGATGTTGCTGCCGCTGCCGCCGGGCACGATCAGCTTGCCCGGCACGCCGCCCGCGCCGGCGATCACCGAGGGCAGGTCGCCGCGCACGGCGAAGTCCAGGCTGTCGTTGCTGAAACCTTCGTTGATCTGCGGGCCGGCGCCGGCGTGGGGCAGGGCGACCCATTGCAGCTTGACGCCGCGCTGGGCCAGTTGCTGTTCGAGCCAGCCTTCTTCGATCACCCGCCCAGGGATGCCGCCGAACACCGGCGCGCCGCCCTGGGTGAAGGCGACGATGGCGATGCGCACGGCCGGTGGGGTGTCGGCGGCGAGGGTGGTGAAACTCAGTAGCAGGCCGGTGAGCAGGGCCAGGGCGTGACGCCAGGGGTTGTTCATGTGCGGCTCCAGGAGGTGGTGGTGGGGCCGGGGCCGCACCGCAGCCCCAACCGCCAACAGGGCGTTACACCCCCTTGAGCGAAATGCATGCCAGCGTTTCACAAAACACCCTGCAGGCCACGCGGCACAAGGCCTTTAGCTTGCGCCTCGGCTGTCGCCCCAGCCCTCGACTGCTGATCCCCACGCAGGCCACTGCTGCCCGGTTGCTGCTCCAGCAGCAGCCGAGGTGTTGATTTTTCGAATATGCAAATTTCGAATATATAAATATTTATTAATAATTTTTGGGTCTAAATTTATTGGTGCACTATGAGGGCGCGCTTCAACTGCCAGGAATGCACCATGTCGCTGATCACCCACCCCAATGCCCGCGAGTTGACCAAGTCGGTACGCGCCACCGTGCTCGTGTTCAAGGACCCGCGCTCGCAGGAGTTGCTCAGCCGCATCGAGCGCTTGGCCCCGAGTGAGGCCAACACCCTGATCATCGGCGAGACCGGTACCGGCAAGGAGCTGGTCGCCCGCCATATCCACCACCTCAGCCGCCGGGGGCGTGAGCCATTCGTGGCGGTCAACTGCGGCGCTTTCGCCGAAACCCTGGTGGAGAGCGAACTGTTCGGCCATGAGAAGGGCGCCTTCACCGGGGCCACCTCGAACAAGGTCGGCTGGTTCGAGGCTGCCAATGGCGGCACGCTGTTCCTCGACGAGATCGGCGACCTGCCGCTGAACATGCAGGTGAAGCTTCTGCGTGTGTTGCAGGAGCGCGAGGTTGTGCGCCTGGGCTCGCGCACGCCGATCCCGATCAACGTGCGCCTGGTCGCCGCCACCAACGTCAACCTCGCCGACGCGGTGGTGGCCGGGCATTTTCGCGAAGATCTGTTCTACCGTTTGCACGTGGCGACCATCCGCCTGCCGCCACTGCGCGAGCGCCCGGGCGACATCCTGCCGTTGGCCGAGTTCTTCATCGAGGAGCACTGCCGGCGCCTGGGCTACGAGCGTGCTTCGTTGAGCGTCGAGGCCGAGCGCAAGCTGCTGGCGCACAGTTGGCCGGGCAACATCCGTGAGCTGGAGAATGCGATTCACCATGCATTGCTGGTGTGCCGCCACCAGCAGGTGGCGCCGGCTGATTTGCACCTGGTGGACATGCGCCCGCAGGCGGTGTTGCCGGGGGAGGGGGCCGTCGCCGGGCTGCCAGCGTCGGGCTCGGCGCCGGCGAGCTTGGAGAGTGCGCTGTTGGCGTTGTTCGAGCAGAACGTGCCGAACCTGTACGAGCACATCGAAGAGACGGTGTTCCGCGAGGCGTATCGCTATTGCCATGGCAACCAGTTGCAGACGGGGCGGTTGTTGAACATCAGCCGCAACATCGTGCGGGCGCGGTTGGAGAAGATTGGCGAGTTGGGGCGTGGGTAGCGGCGTGATTGCGGGGTGGTTGCCGAGGGTATGTCGTTAGTTTTTTAGCGCTCTCAAGATCAAGCGTACGCTTTGCGCCCACGCACCAAAGCGAAGCCACTAGCTCGAAAAGAGGGCGCAATCGCCCCTCTGAACCACCTCAAAAGAACCCCTAAAACTCAATAACCATATGATTTAAAAGCCAAATAAGACATTGGCACACTCCTTGTTACGTGCTCCATCAACTTGGATACAAGATGGAACACAAACATGCACCACTTCCCCCTGACCCTTACCGGCTGGCTCGACGCTTACCAAAACGGCGACACCCCCGAAGCCTTGCTCGGCAACCTGCTGGCCAGCCTTGACGCCGACGACACCGCCTGGATCACCCGCGCCACTCCAGCGCAACTCCAGGCCCAGTTGCAGCGCCTGGCCCAACTGCTGGCCGAGCACGGCGGCAACCGCAAGGCACTGCCGCTGTACGGCGTGCCGTTCGCCATCAAGGACAACATCGACGCCGCCGGTTGGCCCACCACCGCCGCCTGCCCGGCGTTCAGCCACATCGCCCGCAGCGACGCCACCGTGGTCGCGCGCCTGTGCGCCGCCGGCGCGGTGCTGATCGGCAAGACCAACCTCGACCAGTTCGCCACTGGCCTGGTCGGCACCCGCTCGCCCTACGGCGCGGTACCCAACAGCTTCGACCCGGCCTACGTCAGCGGCGGCTCCAGTTCCGGCTCGGCCAGCGTGGTCGCCCGTGGCCTGGTGGCGTTTTCGCTGGGCACCGACACGGCCGGCTCCGGGCGCGTGCCGGCCGGCTTCAACAACATTGTCGGGCTCAAGCCGACCAAGGGCTGGCTGCCCAACACCGGCCTGTTGCCGGCCTGCCAGACCCTGGACTGCATTTCGATCTTCGCTTTGACCGTGGCCGACGCCGATGCGGTGGCCCAGGTGGCCGGGGGCTTCGACGCCGCCGACCCGTACTCGCGGCGCAACCCGCAACGCGCTCCGGTGGCCATCGGCAAGGCGCCGAAGCTGGCGGTGCCGGACACGCTGGAGTTCTTCGGCGACGCGCAGAACCAGGCCGTGTTCGAGCAGGCGCTGGCGGCGCTGCGCGAACAGGGCGCGAGCCTCACCCCGATCGACTTCAGCCCGTTCCGCGAACTGGCCGAAGAGCTTTACTACGGCCCCTGGGTCGCCGAACGCACCGTCGCCACCGCAGGCGTGGCGCCCGAGGACATGGACCCGGTGGTGCGGGGCATCGTCGCCAACGGCCACCAGTACAGCGCCTGCGACACCTTCAAGGCCGAGTACCGCCGCGCGGCCTTGTCACGCCGCATCGAAGCGGCGCTGGCGGGCTTCGACGCCCTGGTGGTGCCGACCTCGCCCACCCACCGCACCCTGGCCGAAATGGCCGAGCAGCCGGTGTTGTTCAACAGCCAGTTCGGCACCTACACCAACTTCACCAACCTCGCCGATCTCAGCGCCCTGGCGCTGCCCGCCGGGCTGCGCGACGACGGCCTGCCCAGCGGCATCACCCTGATCGCCCCGGCCTGGCACGACCGCGCCCTGGCGGACCTCGGCCGGCGTTGGCAGGCCGCATTGGCGTTGCCCCTGGGCGCCACCGACCGCCAGGCGCCCGTGCAGTCCCCGGCGCCCCAGTCGAACGATTGCGTGCGTGTGGCCGTGGTCGGCGCGCACCTGACCGGCATGCCGCTGAACCACCAGCTCACGACCCGCGACGCGGTGCTGGTGGAGCAGACCCTGACCAGCTTCGACTACCGCCTCTACGCCCTCGAAGGCACCGTGCCGCCTAAGCCGGGCCTGGCCCGCAGCAGTGATGGCAGCGCGATCATCGTCGAGCTGTGGGACATCCCCCTGGCGCGCTTCGGCGAGTTCGTCGCCGAGATCCCGCCGCCGCTGGGCATCGGCAACCTGCAACTGGCCGACGGCCGCTGGGTCAAGGGCTTCATCTGCGAGCCGCTGGCCTTGGGCAATGCCCGTGACATCACCAGCTTCGGTGGCTGGCGCGCATTCATCGCCGCACAAGCGACCCGTCCTTCCCACGCCTGAGGAATCGCCATGTTCAGCACCGTACTGATCGCCAACCGCGGCGAAATCGCCGTCCGTGCCATCCGCACCCTCAAGCGCCTGGGGGTGCGCGCCATCGCGGTCTACTCCGATGCCGACCGCAATGCGCCGCACGTGGCCCTGGCCGACCAGGCCTACGCCCTGGGCGGCGACAAGCCGGCCGACAGCTACCTGCGCATCGACAAACTCCTGGCCATCGCCCGTGAAAGCGGTGCCCAGGCGATCTACCCCGGCTACGGTTTTCTCTCCGAAAGCGCCGAGTTCGCCGAGGCCTGCGAAGCCGCGGGTATCGCCTTCGTCGGGCCCACCGCCGGGCAGATTCGCGAGTTCGGCCTCAAGCACCGTGCCCGCGAACTGGCCAGCGCCGCTGGCGTGCCGATGACCCCGGGCACCGGCCTGCTCGACAGCCTCGACCAGGCGCTGGTCGAAGCCGAGCGCATCGGCTACCCGGTGATGCTCAAGAGCACCGCGGGCGGTGGCGGCATTGGCCTGACCCGCTGCGACGACGCCGACGCGCTGCGCGCGGCCTACGACAGCGTCAAGCGTCTGGGCGAGCAGTTCTTCCGCGATGCCGGGGCGTTCCTCGAGCGTTTCGTCGACCGCGCCCGGCACATCGAGGTGCAGATCTTCGGTGACGGCCAGGGCCGGGTGCAGGCCCTGGGCGAGCGCGACTGCTCATTGCAACGGCGCAACCAGAAGGTGGTCGAGGAAACCCCGGCGCCGTGCCTGCCCCAGGTCACCCGCGAGGCGTTGCACAAGGCCGCGGTGCAGTTGGGCGAGAGCGTCGCCTACCGCAGCGCCGGCACGGTCGAGTTCATCTACGACGCCGCGCGCGATGCGTTCTATTTCCTGGAGGTCAACACCCGCTTGCAGGTCGAGCACCCGGTCACCGAGATGGTCACCGGTGTCGACCTGATCGAGTGCATGCTGCAGGTCGCCGCGGGCGACAGCCCGGATTGGGCGCGCCTGCAACGGCCACCCCAGGGGCATGCCTTCGAGGTGCGGCTGTATGCCGAAGACCCGCTGAAAAACTTCCTGCCCAGCCCTGGCACCCTCACCGAGGTGTACTTCCCCGAAGGCGTGCGGGTGGACGGCTGGATCGCCACCGGCACCCAGGTCACCGCCCATTACGACCCGATGATGGCCAAGCTGATCGTCCACGGCGCCGACCGCGACGACGCCCTGGGCAAGCTGGGCGCGGCGCTCGCCGCCACGCGCCTGCACGGGATCGCCAGCAACCTCGACTACCTGCGCCAGGTGGTGGCCGAGCCGCGCTTCGTCGCCGGCAAGGCCTGGACCCGCCTGCTCGACGATTTTACCTATTACCCCAGCGCCATCGAAGTGCTGGAGCCTGGCACCTATTCCAGTGTGCAGGACTTCCCCGGCCGCCTGGGCTACTGGGACGTCGGCGTGCCACCGTCGGGGCCGATGGACGACTTCGCCTTCCGCCTGGCCAACCGCATCGTCGGCAACCATGAAAGCGCGGCGGGGCTGGAGTTCACCCTGCAAGGGCCGACCCTGCGCTTCCACTGCGACGCGGTGATCGCCCTGACCGGCGCCGACTGCCCGGCCGACCTCGACGGCCAGCCCGTGGCCTACTGGCAGCCGTGCCCGGTCAAGGCCGGCCAGGTGCTGACCCTGGGCCGCGCACGCAGTGGCTGCCGCACCTACCTGGCGGTGCGCAACGGCCTGGACGTGCCGCTGTACCTGGGCAGCCGCTCGACCTTCGCCCTCGGCCAGTTCGGCGGCCACGCCGGGCGCACCCTGCGCCCCAGCGACGTGCTGGCGATCTCGCAACCGGCGCTGGCCGCCTGCACCACCCCAGCACCGATCAGCGCGCCCCAGGCCCTGGACCCAAGCCTGGTGCCGGCCTATGGCGACACCTGGAGCATCGGCGTGCTCTACGGTCCTCATGGCGCACCGGACTTCTTCAACGAGGCTTCCATCGAGACCTTCTTCGCCAGCGAATGGCAGGTGCACTACAACTCCAACCGCCTTGGTGTGCGGCTGTCCGGGCCCAAGCCTGAATGGGCCCGCGCCGACGGTGGCGAGGCCGGCCTGCACCCGTCCAACGTGCACGATTGCGAGTACGCCATCGGCGCGATCAACTTCACCGGCGACTTCCCGGTGATCCTGGCCAAGGACGGCCCGAGCCTGGGTGGTTTCGTCTGCCCGGTGACCATCGCCAAGGCCGAGTTGTGGAAGGTCGGCCAGCTCAAGCCGGGCGACCGCGTGCGCTTCCACCCGATCAGCTTCCGCCAGGCGCGCAGCCTGGAGCAGGCACAGTTGGGCAGCGTGCAGGCGCTGGCGGCGATCAGTGCGGTGAGTTTGCCGGCCCCAACGCTGGCCCCAGGCACCGCCAGCTCGGCGACGATCCTCGCCGAACTGCCGGCCAGCGCCGCGCGGCCTCGGGTGGTGTACCGTCAGGCGGGCGACGCCTATGTGCTGATCGAGTACGGCGACAACGTCATGGACCTGGCCCTGCGCCTGCGCGTGCACCTGCTCAGCGAAGCGCTCAAGGCCGCGGCCATTCCCGGCCTGGAGGAGCTGGCGCCGGGCGTGCGTTCGCTGCAACTGCGCTACGACAGCCGGGTGCTCGACCAGCACGCCTTGGTGCAGGCCCTGTTGCAGCTCGAACAGGGCCTGGGCGACGTGGCGCAGGTCAAGGTGCCCAGCCGCATCGTGCACCTGCCGATGGCCTTCGAAGACAGCGCCACGCTCGACGCGGTGACCCGCTACCGCGAGACCGTGTGCGCCGAGGCGCCGTGGCTGCCGAACAACGTCGACTTCCTGCAACGCATCAACGGCCTGGCCGGCCGCGAGCAGGTGCGCGACATCCTGTACGACGCCAGCTACCTGATCCTGGGCCTGGGTGACGTCTACCTCGATGCCCCGTGCGCGGTGCCGCTGGACCCGCGCCACCGCCTGCTCAGCTCCAAGTACAACCCGGCGCGCACCTTCACCGCCGAGGGCACGGTGGGCATCGGCGGCATGTACCTGTGCATCTACGGCATGGACTCGCCCGGCGGCTACCAACTGGTCGGGCGCACCTTGCCGATCTGGAACACCTGGCGCAAGAATGCCCAATTCGCCGGCAACCAGCCGTGGCTGCTGCACTGCTTCGACCAAGTGCGCTTCTACCCGGTCAGCGAGGCCGAGCTCGACGCCTTCCGCGAGGCGTTCCGCGAGGGCCGGGCGCAGGTGCGCATCGAGCACGGCGAATTCGACTTCGGCCAGTACCAGCGCTTCCTGGCCGACAACGCCGAGGACATTGCCGCCTTCCAGCAGCGCCAGCGCGCCGCCTTCGACGCCGAGGTGCCGTTGTGGCGGGAGGCCGAGGCGGCGCTGGAGGTGGCCGAGGCGCCAGTGCTGCCGCAGGGCGAGGGGCTCGACGGGCACCTGGTCAGCGCCGAGATGAGCGGCAGCGTGTGGAAGGTGTTGGTCGAGGATGGCCAGTGGGTCGAGGCCGGCACGCCGCTGCTGGTGGTCGAGGCGATGAAGATGGAGCTGGCGGTGACCGCGCCGGTATCCGGTTGGGTCAAGGCCCTGTACAGTGCGCCCGGCAAAGCGGTCACGCCGGGTGACGCACTGCTGCTGTTGGCACCGATGGAGGCGGCCTGAATGCAATTGATCGACCCCAAGCGCGGCGCCAGGCCGCGCCCGGAGAACCTGGTGGAGCAGATCTATGCCCAGCTCAAGGACGACATCTTCGAGTTCCGCCTGATCCCGGGCGACCGTTTCAGCGAGGGCGAGGTGGCCGAGCGCATGCAGGTCAGCCGCACCCCGGTGCGCCAGGCCTTGCACCGGCTGGAGCGTGAAGGCTACCTGGACGTGCTGTTTCGCAGTGGCTGGCAGGTGCGGCCGTTCGACTTCAAGCATTTCGAAGAACTCTACGATGTGCGCATCGTCTTCGAGCTGGAGGCCGTGAGCCGCCTCTGCGCCCGGCCCGAAGGGCCGCTGCCGGCGCCGTTGCAGGCGCTGCGCGAGATCTGGCACGTGGCGCCCGAGGCGCGGCTGGAGGATGGGCGCGAGGTGTCACGCCTGGACGAGCGCTTCCACTGCCAGTTGGTGGAGGCGGCGGGTAACGCCGAGATGGCCCGTTTGCATGCGCGGGTCAGCGAGCAGATCCGCATCATCCGCCGGCTGGACTTCACCCAGGCGCCGCGGGTGAGCCTGACCTACGAGGAGCATGGCAGCATCCTCGACGCGATCCTCGAACGGCGCTGCGAGGATGCCCAGCGGCAGTTGCGCGCGCACATCGAGGCGAGCAAGGCGCAGGTGCACAAGATCACCTTGCACATGTTGCAGAGCACGCGGGAAAGGGCGGTGGCGGGCGGCGGTGGTTGAGTGCTCAGCCAAACACTTCACCCAGCAACCCCGGCAACACCTCGCCCGCCTTCCCGGCAATCGCCATCTCCCGTGGGTGCCGTCCAGCCACCGCCTGCGGGTTGATGTGCAGCACATGCGCCCCGGCGTCCAGCGCCAGCCGCGGAATCGACGCCGCCGGCTGCACCACCCCGGAGGTGCCCACCGACAGCAACAGGTCACAGGCCGACGCTGCCGCGAATGCCTGTTCCAGCACCGCTTCAGGCAGGTATTCGCCAAACCACACCACCCCTGGCCGCAACGGACCTGCGCAATGCGTGCAGCGTGGCGGTGTGATGCGCCGCCCCGCCAGCGCGCCTTCCGGCAACGGCAGGCTGGCCGCGACGGGGCGGGCACAGTCGAAACAACGCGCGGCCTCCAGCCGCCCATGCAGGTGCAACACCTCGCGGCTGCCGGCGCGTTCATGCAGGTCGTCGACGTTCTGCGTCACCAGGGTCAGCCGTGGCACCCGCGTGGCCAGCTCGGCGATCGCCCGGTGCGCGGCGTTGGGTTGGGCCAGGGCGATGCCAGCGCGGCGCATTTCGTACCAGCCCCAGACCAGCGCCGGGTCCTCGGCGAAGCCTTCGGCACTGGCCAGTCGCGCCGGGTCGAAGTGCTCCCACAGGCCGGTCAGGCGATCACGGAAGGTAGCGATGCCGCTTTCGGCCGAGACCCCGGCCCCGGTGAACACCACCACATGGCGGGCGTTGGCGAGCAGTTGCGAGTCGAAGGTCATGGTCTCTCCAGGGGCATGAGGCCGGCTCACTCTGCCAGTGGCGCCCGGCAGCGACAAGATCCGAATGAACCCTCGCGGTGAGCGGCAACCCAACCCAGTACATGCCAACGGGAGAAGCTCATGGAATTCGGAACGCTGTGGATCATCATCGCCGCCGTGGTCATCCTGCTGGAGGTCCTGGCGATCTGGCACATCATCGGCAGCGACCGGCGCGCCGAACGCAAGATGCTGTGGATCGTCTTCGTGGTCTATGCGCCGTTCCCGGGGCTGCTGTTCTGGGCCTGGCGCGGGCCACGGGCGGTGAAGGGCAGGGCGGTGCTGGAAGAGAAGTGACGGCGGGTAGTGGCCGGCCCGACAGTGGGCCGGCCGCCTGGCGTCAGACGTCGATGTGAGCAAGCGATCACCCTGCCGGATACCGAAAGGCGCGAGGGCAGGGGCTACTTGATACGTCGGCCGAGGTCCTCGACGCTGCGGCGCAGGTTGTCCAGTTTGCGATCCTGCTCGGAAACGCTCCGGCTCAGGCTGTTGAGCTCGCTGCTGCTGGACGACGAGCCCGCCTTGCGCGACAACTCGTCGACGGTGCGTTGCAGTTGCGCCAGCGCGCGCTTCTGCTCCTCGACTTGGCGCTGCAAGCCGGCGGTGTCCTTGGAACTGTCGTTGCCGCCGCGCTTGAGCAGTTCGAGTTGCTTGCCCTGTTCCTCGACCCGGCGTTGCAGGCTGGCGTTGTCCTGCCCGCCGCTACGCTTGAGTTCGTCGATCTGCCGGGCCTGTTCCTCCACGGTGCGGGCGAGCTTGGCCAGCAGGCTGGTGGCATCGGCTTGTTGTTGCAGGGTCTTCTTCAGCTCGTCGAGGTTGATCCGGCTGTCGGTCATCAGGTTGCCACCACCGGCCTGGGGCTCGACCAGCAGCAGGGTGGCGTTGTAGGCGGGTTGCTTGTCGCGGAACTCCAAGGCCTGGGCGGGGCCTGCAACAGGCCCAGGCCGAGGGTTGCGGTCAGCAGGGAAAAGGCAAAGCGACGAGAACGGGAGGCGCGCATGTGTGGCATTCCTTGTCAGTGCCGATATGGCACATCGCTATGATGGCGAAATCCCTGTTTTGTTCCGTGGGACCTGAGCCTGTTGCGCGGCGCCCCTTCATACCCCGCGGGTCAACCCGCCATCGACGCGGATATTCTGCCCGGTGATGTACGCCGCCCCTTCACTGGCCAGGAAGGCGATGGTCGCGGCGATCTCTTCGCTTTTGCCATAACGCTTGAGCGGCACGCTGTCGCGGCGCTGCTCGGTGGCGGGCAGGCTGTCGATCCAGCCGGGCAATACGTTGTTCAGGCGGATGTTGTCCTTGGCATAGGTGTCGGCAAAGATCTTGCTGAACGCCGCCAAACCCGCGCGGAACACGGCCGACGTGGGGAACATCTCGCTGGGCTCGAACGCCCAAGCGGTGGAGATGTTGATGATCACGCCGCCTTGCTGGCGCTGCATGAGCGGCGTCACCAGGCGGGCAGGGCGGATGACGTTGAGCAGGTAGGTGTCCATGCCCTTGTGCCAGTCCTCGTCGCTGATCTCCAGGATCGGTGCGCGCGGGCCGTGGCCGGCGCTGTTGACCAGCACATCGACCCGGCCCCATTGCCGCTCGGTGGCCTCGACCAGGCGCTTGAGGTCGTCGTTGCACTGGTTGCTGCCGGTGATGCCGATGCCACCGAGTTCCTGGGCCAGGGCCTCGCCCTTGCCCGAGGAGGAGAGGATCGCCACCTTGAAGCCGTCGGCGGCCAGGCGACGGGCGGCGGCGGCCCCCATGCCGCTGCCGCCGGCGGTGATGATGGCTACTTTTTCTACTGACATGAGGGGCTCCGGTGAGGGCTGGGGTGTGAGGGGGTTCAGACTAGCACCGGCATTGCAGAGTAGAGAGGCAGTGGGCGTTTGTCATGGCAGTAGAATTTCTATCGGGTAGATTGAGGCCCCTCAACCCGCTGCCTGCTGCACCAGCCAGCGCCGCACCACCTCCAGCGCCGCAGGCTCCTCACCCTTGCGCGGCCATACCAGGTAGAACTGCTTGTCCAGCTGCAACTCATGCTCGAACACCCGCACCAGGCGCCCGGCGCGCAGGTCGTCCTGTACGAAGAAATGGCTGGCCAGCGCCAGGCCCTGCCCGGCGAGGGCGGCTTCGATGGCCAGCGAGGTCTGGTTGAAGCGCACGTTCTTCGGCATCGCCTGGGTTGGCTGGCCGAACAGCCCGGCGATGAACGCCGGCCAGAAATTGTGCGCATCGTGCAGCAGTAGGAAGGCCTGCAACTGCTCACTGTTTTCGGGCACTGCGCGCTGCGCCAAGAGCGTTGGGCTGGCCACGGCGATCACGCGCTGTTCGAGCAGCAGCTCGGTGTTCAGCCCTGGCCCGAAGGGGGGGTGGCCGTAGCGCACGGCCAGGTCCACGCCATCGCCGTGGAACCGTGAAAGACGGTCGGTGGCCAGCACCCGCAGGTCGATCTCGGCATGGGCTTCGGTGAAGGACGCCAGCCTTGGAATCAGCCATTTCGAGGCGAAGGTCGGCGTGACGCTGACCGTCAGGTGGTGCTGCTCCGGGCGCAGGGTGGCCGTGGCTTCGGTGATCAGTGCAAAGGCTTCGCGGATGCTGCGGCTGTAGCCCAGGCCGGCATCGGTCAGGCGCAGGCCGCGTGGCAGGCGCTCGAACAGCTTGACCCCGAGGTTCGCCTCCAGGCCGCGTACCTGCTGGGCTACCGCAGCCTGTGTGACACCCAGCTCGTCGGCCGCCAGGCGGAAATTCAGGTGCCGGGCGACGACCTCGAACACGCGCAGGCCGTTGAGGGGCGGGAGGGCGGTGGAGCCGTCGGTCATGGTGGGGGCATTCACGCTGAAGAAGCGCCGAGGATAGCAGGCAGACGGCCGTTAAGTTGCCCTTCATGGCGCTGTAAGCCGGTGGGCGGTGTGCGTTGGCCCGTTCAACGAGTACCCTCACGGCCGACCGCTTACGAGGAAAACGACAATGGTCAGAGTCACCGTGATTGCCGCCGCACTGGGTCTGTTTGGCAGCACCCAGGCCTGGGCCGAGGACGTTCAGTCGATCATGCAGCGCTATGCCTGCTCTGCCTGCCATCAGCCAGCGGCGCGTACCGTCGGGCCATCCTGGCAGGAGATCGCCACGCGCTATCGCGATGGCAGCAAGACCGCCGAACAACTGGTGCAGAGCGTGAAGAAGGGCAGCACCGGGCAGTGGGGGCCGGTGCCCATGCCGCCACAGCCCCAGGCCAACGATGCGGACCTGCTGGCCATTACCCAGTGGATTCTCAGCCAGCCGTAGGGAGCGCGTCGGCCTCATCGCGGGGCAAGTCCGCGATGGCTTTCTAGAGCAACAGCGCTTCCTTGGGCACCACCTCTTGTACCCATTCCTTGCGCAGGAAGTCGATCAGCACCCGTAGTTTGGCCGGCACCCGGCGTCGGTCCGGATAATACAGCTGCAACCCGGCGAACCGTGGGCTCCAGTCTTCCAGCAGGCGCACCAGCCGCCCCTGGCGAAGGTACGGCTCGATATAGCCGTTGATCATGTAGGCCACCCCTAAGCCATCGAGGGCTGAGCGCACCAGAATCTCAGAGTCGTTGAGCACCAAACGCCCGTGCACCTGCAACTCGTATTGCTCCTCCCCGCGTCGAAACGCCCAACGCTCGATCTGCCCGCTGCTGCTGTGGCGAAAGCCGATGCAGTCGTGTTCCAGCAAGGCCCGTGGGTGCTGTGGGTGACCGTGGCGCGCCAGGTAGTCGGGGGAGGCGATCACCTGGGCTTGCAGCGGCGGGCCGACGGTGAGGGCGACCATGTCCTTGTCCACCGGGGCGCCGAAGCGGATACCGGCATCGCAGCCCTGGGCGACGATGTCCACCAGTTGGTTCTCGATGCGCAACTCCAGGTTGATCTCCGGGTATGCCTGCATGAAGCGCCGCAGGATAGGCTGCAGCACGATCAAATAGGCCGCGCGCGGCACGTTCAGGCGCAGCAGCCCGCTGGGGTGGTCGGCTTCTCGGCCCAGTTCCATCGAAGCCTTGGTCAACTCTGTCAGGGCCGGTTGCACGCGCTCCAGGAAGCGCTCGCCGATTTCCGTCAGTGCCACGCTGCGCGTGGTGCGGTTGAACAGCACCAGTCCCAGGCGCTGCTCCAGGCTGCGGATGCTCTGGCTCACGGCGGAGGGCGAAACGCCCAGGCGCACGGCGGCGTTGGAGAAGCCTTTCTCCTCGGCGACGGCGAGAAAGGTCACGAGACCGTCGAGGTGGTCTTGGCGCATGGCGGGCTCCGGCAAGTTCAGGGGCCTGGCGTGTGGCCAGGGCATGCCAGCCAGTAGAGCCCTCACCGATGAAAATCGCTAGCGCCCAGGCGGGCCGGGGGTTGAGGCAGCTGTAACCAGGCATTGCAAAGGTTTCGGTACGGCCTTGATTGTCCCGTTATAAGGGATGGTTCATTAATGTTTATCCTGCTTATCGGGGCGTCTGTCGCCGCTTAACCTGTACGCCTCCGTCCGACAGGCAACGCCGCCCATGCACACACAGCACCCCTCAACCGCGCGCCGCCACCTCGCGGGCGAGCTCGAGAAAAGCCTTCATGCCTGCCGAAGGGTTACGTCGCCCAGGGTAGTACAGGCACAGGCCGGGCAGCGCGGGCGTCCAGTTGTCGAGCACGCGTACCAGGCGCCCGGCCTCGATGTCGTCGCGCACGTCCTGTTCCATGAAATAGCCCAAGCCCACGCCGGCCATCACCGCCGCGCGTGCCAGGCTCGCCTCGTCGAGGGTGATCGGGCCTTGCACGTCGACCTGGCGCGCCACCTCGCCCTGGCTGAAGCGCCAGCGGTACAGCGCGCCATCGGGCAGGCGCACGCGGATGCAGGCGTGTTGCGCCAGGTCTTCCGGCACGCGCGGTGTGCCATGGCGGTCGAGGTAGCTGGCGGCGCCGACCACGGCATAGCGCTGCGGCTGGCCGAGGAACAGGCTGATCATGTCATTGGGCACCAGGTCGGCCACGCGCACGCCCAGGTCGAAGCCGTCGGCGACGATGTCCACCAGGCGGCCCTCGGTGACCAGGTCGATGTTCATCTGGGGGTAGCGGCGCAGGAACTCCAGCACCAGCGGCCCCATGATTTCCCGTGCGGCGAACGCCGCGGCGTTGATGCGCAGTGTGCCGGTGGGTTGCTCGCGCCGGTCGCGCACGCCGTCGAGCGCGCCTTGCAATTCCCCAAGCGCCGGCCCGACTCGCTCGACGAACAGGCGCCCGGCATCGGTCAGCGACACGCTGCGCGTTGTGCGGTTGAACAGGCGCACGCCCAGGCTCGCTTCGAGCTTGCCGATGGCGTTGCTCAGCGCCGTGGTGGACAGGCCCAGGTCGATGGCCGCCGCGCGAAAGCTGCCGCGCCGGGCAATGGCGAGGACGGCGTCGAGGTCGTTGAGGCTGAGGCGTTGCATGGGCGCGGCTCGGTCGGGAAAAGCCTGGATTGTATCGGTAACGCGACAGTTGTCGTGTCTGTTTCGGCCTTATCGCGGGGCAAGCCCGCGATAAGGCTCTCAACCCCCTGGAGATCTTCAAAATGAACCTGCAACTCAATGGCCAGCGCATCGTTGTCACTGGCGGCAGCAAAGGCCTGGGCAAGGCCACGGTCGAGCTGTTCGGCGAGCTCGGCGCGAGCGTGCTCAGCTGCGCCCGAAAACACCCTGGCCAGCCCTTGCCCGGTCTGTTCGTGGAAGCCGACCTGAGTACCCTCGAAGGCTGCGAGCACCTGGCCCGGGAAGTCGACCGCCAGCTAGGCGGCGTCGACATCCTCGTCCATGTGCTCGGTGGCTCCAGTGCCCCTGGCGGTGGCTTCGCCGCGCTAAGCGAGGCGTATTGGCAGCAGGAGCTCGACCTCAACCTGCTACCCGCCGTGCGCCTGGACCGCCTGCTTTTGCCCGGCATGTTGGCGCGCGGCAGCGGGGTGGTGATCCACGTCACCTCGATCCAGGGCCAACTGCCCCTGCCCGAGGCCACCACGGCCTACGCCGCGGCCAAGGCGGCGTTGTCGACCTACAGCAAGAGCCTGTCCAAGGAGGTTTCGCCCAAGGGCGTGCGGGTGGTGCGTGTGGCTCCCGGCTGGATCGAGACCGAGGCCGCCGTGGCCATGGCCGAGCGCCTGGCTGCGAGTGCGGGCACCGACTACGAAGGCGGCAAGCGCATCATCATGCAGGCGCTGGGCGGCATCCCGCTGGGGCGCCCGGCGCAGCCGCGGGAGGTGGCGAACCTGATCGCCTTCCTCGCCTCGCCAGCGGCGGGGGCGATCACCGGGGCGCAGTTCGTGGTCGATGGCGGGACGGTGCCGACAGCCTGATCGGCTTCGCTCAACAGGCGAGCTGGCGCACCGCGACCTCGATGCCTTCGGTACCCGCAACGTCGATGTGGAATACCGGAGGCTGGCCCGGTTGCTCGGCCTGTTGCGCCGACATCGGGTACACCAGTTCGACCCTGCGACACTGGTAGCGCGTCGCGTAGGCGAGCATTTGATAGACGTCCGCCACCTCCACTCCCCAGGAGGTCGAGGCGGGGTTCAGCCTTTTCCATTTCGCATCGACGATACGCACGATTCGCTGCTCCGGACCTGAAGTGGATCGTTTGGCAATCGTGATGTCCGGCGCGATGAGGAAGGCGTTGGTCTGTTCATGGGGGGCGGTACTGGCCAGGTAGCGAGCGGGTTGTTGGCGTTGGACGATGAATTCATGGCCGGCGTTCTCGGCCTCCTGGGCGCCGACGAAGTTCTCGAACAATTGGTTCATGTCGAACAGCAGGCCTGGGGCGTCATGCAGGCCGGCGGCCATGGACGGGCTGCTGATCGACAGCAACCACTCGCACCAGCGCAGCAGCGGATCGTAGTGCCGGTTGGTGCGATCACGCGCAAGCTGCGCCACCTCCCGGTGCGTCATGCGGCGCACCGATACGCCTGCAAAGCACGCCTGTGCCTCGAACCAGAGCCGTTGAGTGCGCGGCTGGATGATCCATGAGCGACACGCTTGCAAGGTCGCGGTGACGGCCTGATTGAACGGGTTGTCCGGGCTGAATTCATCGAAGTCGCAATGCAACAGGTGAGGCTTGGCGAGGTTGTGCCGGGCATGGCGGTGGCTGTTGAAGCGGCCTCTCAGGGTGCGCACGCCATCGCTGGCGGCCTCGTAGCGGAACAGCAGGCCGCGCCTGGCTTGATCCAGCGCACAGTTCAGGAAGGCTTCGATGAACACGTCCAGCAGGGGGCTTTTCACCGTCGACTGGGGGGCCGCGTCCAGGGTGGTCAGCGCGCGCAGGTCGGCAACGTGCAACATGCGCAGCAGCGTGCCGCGCGAGCGATGGAGTTCTTCCGGCGCGCGGCGCTCGTGCAGGCGGATTTTCGGCAGCACTTCGACTATGCAGTCACGCAGGCGCACGATGCCGCAATAGTGCGCAAGCTTGATACCTGCCGGTACACGACTGCAAAAACCTTTGCGTCGCTCGTTGATGCGCAGCAGTTCATCGGCTTCTTCGCTGGACAGGCAGGCCTGTTCAAGGCCGGCCGACAGGTTCGAGCCGAGCGCTGGCGCCCGGTCGCGTACAGGGATGAGCTCATGCTCGAGAACCGTGAGGGTACGCAGCAGGGCCATGGATTCAGCTCAGCTCATGCGCATCGTGCGCAGCATCGCGCGAACCGTCGTAGAGTGCCCGGATGGCGGGTTCGCTCCAGTTCGAAGGGTCTCCCAGCGAATAGCTCAGGCGTTTGCCCGTGTCCATCAGCGGCCTTGCCCCTGGGAACAGCCGTTCGGCCGACAGTGGCCTTGCGCTGAAGAACACGCTGTCGCGGTCGCCGCCGGTCAGGACCAGGCGGACTTTGTGCAAATCATCGAAGAAGTATTCCTGCAACAGCGGAATCACCTGTTGCGCCAGCACCTCGCGCAGGCGCTGGAGCGACTCGATGCCCATGAACAAGGCATGGCCCAGGGTATGGTCGCGGTCCAGCAGATACTCCAGGCGGTCATTGAGCGTGCGCAAAAGGCGCGGCAGTTCGATCGACCCCACGCTCGCGGGGGTTATCTGGTCAGGCTCGGGTGGACACTCCTGGAAGCGGAAACGCCGCCTGAGGGCGATGTCCATCATGGCGATGGAGCGGTCGGCGGTATTCATCGTGGCGACCACGTTCAGGTTGTCCGGCACCGCAAAGCGCTCCGCCAGGCCGGGGAGGCGTACCCAGAGCCCGTTGTCGCCTTCGTTGTCCTTGCTGCCGGCGATCACTCGCTTGCTCGGCTCGATCAGGGTGATCAGCTCACCGAACACCTTGGCGACGTTCGCCCGGTTGATCTCATCGATGAACAGGGTGAATTGCTGGGTGGGGTTGGCGTGGGCCTTTTCGCACAGCGTCAGCAAAGGCCCTTTGTGGTAGCGGACGATCACGCCGTTGCCATCCTCCGCCGCTTCCGGGCGCAAGCCACCGACGAAATCCTCGTAGGCGTAGCTCGGGTGGAAGGCCACGAACTCATAGACTTCACCCCGGGCGAACGCCTGCTCCATCCGCGCTTGCATCTGGTGGGTCTTGCCGGTGCCTGGCGGGCCGAACAGGATGAGGTTGTCGGCCTCGCGCCGCACGGGCGTCGCCGGGGCTTGCTCGAGCGGGTCCTCATCGTCTGCCATGAGCAGGGGCTCGAGTGAAACGGGATCGCCGAGCTTTGCGGTGTCCTCCTTGATCAACGTGCCCACCGGGTCTTCGTAGTGGTCGATCTCGCCAGCATGTTGGGCCTCCAGGCGATTGCGCAGGTCGAGCAGCGCCATGTCCAGCCGCGGGCGGTCATCGCCAAGGCCCGCCTGCCAGATATGGTGCGCGCGAGCCGCCTTGTACTTGTGGTTCTGGCTGAAGATGCGCTCGAACAGATCGGGAAAGAGCACATGGCACAGCGTGTGATAGAACTGCCTGCCTCGGGCGGAGGGGATGCTGTCCAACCACTCGGCGAACGCGAGGCCATCGGCGAGCAGGCCTTGGCGTTCTTCGCGAGGCTTGGCGAGCAGCTCGGCGAACGCCTCGATGGCGAAGGCCATCTCCACCCACATGTATTGGTTGTAGCCAGGGCCGGCACTTCCGAGCCCTGCCAATACCTCGTGGGCGAGAAACTGCGAATGCCTGGGAAAAGGGGCGGCTGGCTTGATGTTCCAGATCCGTTCGATCGACCTGAGCTTGGTCAGTGGGGTGAGGTTGGCGGCCGGCAACTGGAAGATCCAGAACACCTCGGCCATCAAGGCGACGTCCTTGGCTTCGCAGGTTGCCAGTTGCACTGCCAGCTTGTCGTAGAACTTGCCGGCGCCGAGGTCGGGCTGCTTGACGTAGTGGGTGACCAGGGCGTTGAAGCGCTGCGGTGTCCACAGCTGCTCGCCGTCCAGGAACAGTGAGTACTGGTCGAGCAGGCAGCGGTGCTTGAAATGCTCCGCGATGGCGAACACATCAGCCGCGTCTGGATAGTGCGGGTTGAATCTACTCATTCGAATGACCTTGCGTTCCGGGAGTGTCAGCCAGGCGTGTGGCTGAGTCGTCCTGCCATGGGCGATGCATGCCTTATACCTAGGCTGATGGCTTTACGCCATCCATTCAGCCTTGCACACCGAACGCATGCGCGCCTGCCAAGGCCCCCGCGGGCATGCGTGGTGCCCAGGCCTCGGCAGGCGAACAGGGGCTTAGAAGATCCGTTCGCTGGCCGCGTAGTGGCGCACCACCGCGTTCAGCGCGGCATGCACGCTGCCGGCGTCAAGGGTGGCCAGTGCCCCCTCCAGCTGGCGCATGTAGTCGAGCAATTGCGCCTGGTTGCGCTGGGCGAAGTCGCGTGCCAGCGCCTGGTCTTCGTAGAGCAGCACGTAGCTGCGGCAGAAACCGGCGATCAGGAAGGCGGCGCAGGCCTGGAACGGCTCGTCGCGGATGATCGCCTCGCAATGGGCCTTGGCCTGCTTGAACGACTCGGTGCCGGGCAGGGCATTGGCGAACTGGTCGAGCATCTGGGAAAAGTTCATGGGGTACCTCGTACTGGGGGCGGGTGGGTCGGTGTTCATCGGTCGAAGCGCAGCCGTTCGCCACGTATGTCGGGGTTCACCCGCGTGCCATCCCAGACGCGCTGGCCATTGACGAAGGTGGCGGCGATGCTGGCTTGGAACGTGGTGCCGTCGAACGGCGTCCAGCCGCACTTGGACAGCACCTGGTCGTGGCTCACCCGCTGCGGCCGGTTCGGGTCGACCAGCACCAGGTCCGCCGCGAAGCCCTCGCGCAGGAAGCCACGGCCCTGTACTTGGAACAGCTGTGCAGGCGCATGGCTGACCACCTGCACCAAACGCTCCAGCCCCAGTTCCCCGGCGAACACCCGCTCCAGCGCCACCTGCAGCGCGAACTGCACCAGTGGAATGCCCGAAGGCGCCTTGGCGTAGGGGTTGCGCTTTTCCTCCAGCAGATGCGGGGCATGGTCGGTGGCCAGCACGTCCAGGCGGCCCTCGGCGAGCGCCTGGACGATCGCCTGGCGGTCGCGCTCGGCCTTGATCGCCGGGTTGCACTTGATCAGCATCCCCAGCCGGTCGTAGTCGTGCTCGTTGAAATACAAGAAGTGCACGCAGGTTTCGGCGGTGATGCGCTTGCCCTCCAGCGGCCCGGGTTCGAACAGCGCCAGCTCCTCGGCGGTGGAGATGTGCAGCACGTGCAGCCGCGAACCATGTCGGCGGGCCAGTTCGATGGCCAGCCGGGTCGACTTGATACACGCCTCGCGCGAGCGGATGCGCGGGTGCTCGCGTGCCGGGATCGCCTCGCCGAAGCGTGCCGTGGCGCTGGCCAGTTCGGCGTCGATCATCGGCGTGTCTTCGCAGTGGGTGATGATCGGCACCGGCGCGTCGCGGAAGATGGCGTCGAGCACGACGGGGTCGTCGACCAGCATGTTGCCGGTGGAGGCGCCCATGAACACCTTCAACCCCGGGGTGCTCAGCGGGTCGATGGCGCGGATCGCCTCCAGGTTGTCGTTGCTGGCGCCCATGTAGAAGGCATGGTTGACCACGCTGGACTGCGCCGCCAGGGCGTACTTGGCTTCCAGCGTTTCGCGGTCCAGCGCCGCCGGGCGCGTATTGGGCATCTCCATGAAGCTGGTGATGCCACCGGCGGCGCAGGCGCGCGATTCGCTGGCGATATCGGCCTTGTGGGTCAGGCCCGGTTCGCGGAAGTGCACCTGGTCGTCGATCATGCCGGGCAGCAGCCACAGGCCGCTGGCGTCGATGCAGTGCTCGTCGGCGCGGGGCGCGAGGTCGCTGTCGATACGCTCGATGCGCCCGCCGCGCACGCGCAGGTCGGCGACCCAGCGGCGGCCTTCGTTGACCAGGGTCGCGTTGCGGATCAGCCAGTTGTCGTCGCGTGGGCTCATGAGGTCAGCTCCAGGGTGGTGTGGTAGAGCACTTCGGTGGCAGCCAGGAAGTCGTCCAGGGCCATCGCCTCGTGCGGGTTGTGCGAGCCGTGCTGGTTGCGGATGAACAGCATCGCGCTGGGGATGCCGGCGTTGGCGAACACCGCCGCGTCATGGCCGGCGCCGCTGGGGGTCAGCACGCCTTGCCAGCCTTGCGCGCGGGTGTGGCGTTGCAGCGCGTCGACCCAGGGGGCATGCATCGCCGCGGGTTGGGTGTCGATGCGTGTATCGAACTCGAAGCGCACCTGGCGTGTCTGCTCGACTTGGACGGCCAGCGCCAGCACCTTGGCGTGGAACGCCTCCAGGGTCGATTGGTGCAGGCTGCGCATCTCCAGGCTGAAACTGACTTCGCCAGGAATGCGCGACACCGCGTGGTGGGCGGCATTGGTGCCAAGGGTGCCGACCGTCACCACCAGGTCCTTGCCGGCCTCGACCCAGTCGCGCCACAGCGCATCGACCTGGGCGATCAGCTCGCTGACGGCGAACACCGCGTCGTGCCGGTCCTCGCGGGCGACGGCGCCGGAGTGGCCGTCTTCGCCCAGGCAGCGCACCTGGTTGTGCCGCAGGTTGCCGCGGATGCCGGGCACCACGCCCAGGGCCTGGCCCATGCGTTCCAGCGATTCGGCCTGCTCGATGTGCACCTCCAGGTAGCCGGCGAACTGCGCGCGCTCGATCAGCCATTGCTGGCGGCCGATGGCCTCGAGGTCGGCGCCCACGGCGTGCAGCGCCTCGCCCAGGGTGCGCTGGCTGAAGCGGTTGGCCAGGCCCAGGTCGTGCGTGGCCAGCCCGCCGATCACGGCGCGCGAGCCAATATAGGACTTGCCGTACCAGGCGCTTTCCTCGCCGCGCAGGCCGAGCACGCGCAACGGCGCGGCGCCGTGCACGCCTTCATGGTCGAGGCGCAACAGGCACAGTAGCCCGGCGACCACCCCGGCCAGGCCGTCGTAGTTGCCGCCCTGGGGCACTGAATCCAGGTGCGAGCCGACCCAGATCGCCGCCTGGCCGTCGTCGTCGTGGCGCTGGAAGATCACGTTGCCCGCGCCGTCCTGGCGCACCTGCAGGCCGTTGCTCTGGGCGAAATCACGGAGGTAGGCGATCGTCTCGCTTTCGCCCCGGCCATAGCTTTCGCGGGTAACGCCCTCGTGCGGGTCGCGCGACAGCGCGCGGATGTCGTTGAACAGCGTGTCGGCCTGTTCGCGCCACACCGCGGTGTTCATGGCAAGGCTCCGAAGGGCGTGGCCGGTGAATCGTCGAGGCTGCCGATGAGCGTGCGCAGCGCATCGACGCCTTTGCGCCGGCAGTAGGCGTGCAGTTCGTCGACCATCGTGTTCATGGCCTTGGGGTGAATGAACGTGGCGGTGCCGACCTGCACGGCGCTGGCCCCGGCATAGATGAATTCCAGGGCATCGTCGGCGGTGGCGATGCCGCCGCAGCCGATCACCGGGATTTCCAGCGCCTGGGCGCACTGGTAGGTCAGGCGCACCATCAGCGGGCGAATGGTCGCCCCGGAAATGCCGCCCATGAAGTTGCCCAGGCGGGCGCGGCCTTTCTCGATATCGATCGACAGGCCCAGCAGGGTATTGCCCACCACCACCGCGTCGGCACCGGCGTCCTGGGCGGCCAGGGCGACGTCGACGACCTCGCCGCTGTTGGGCGTGAGCTTGACCCACAACGGCAGGGCCGTGGCCTGGCGCATCCGCTCCACCACCTGGCGCGTGCTGGCCGCCTGCATGCCGAACGACTGGCCGTGGGCCTCGATGTTAGGGCACGAGATGTTCGCCTCGATTCCAGCCACCCCGGGCACGTCGCTCAAGCGCGCGGCGAGCTCGGCGAAGCCCTGGGCGGTGGGCGCCGAGACACTGACGATCAGTGGCGCGTCGAAGCGCCGATAGAAGGGCACCACCTGGTCGATGAAGACATCGGCGCCTTTGCTGGGAATACCGATGGCGTTCATCATGCCGTCGGCCAGCTCGCAAACCCGCGGCAGCGGGTTGCCGGTGCGTTTCTCGGCGGTGATGGTCTTGGTCACCAGGGCGCCGAGCTGGTTGAAATCCAGCAGGTGGGTCAGCTCTTCGGCGAAGGTGCCGGAGGCTGGCATCACCGGGTTCTTCAGGCGCAGGCCGCCTACGTTCACGCTCAGGTCGATCATTCCACCACCTCCGCCAGGTCGAACACCGGGCCTTCCAGGCACACCCGCTTGCCGACCTTCAGGCCGCCCACTTCGAACACCTCCACGCAGCACTGGCACATGCCCAGGCCGCAGACCATCTGTTGCTCCAGCGCCACCTGGCCGTTCAGGCCAAGCTCGGCGCACAGGCGCTTGAGCAGGCGGGTGATGCGCCGCGAGCCGCAGGTGAACATCGCATTGCTGCCTTCGCGAGCGACGATTTCGCGCAGCAGGCGCTCGAGGTTGTCAGGCGCGCTGCTGCCGTCTTCATCGAGCACCACGTGCACCTGGGCACCGAGCGAGGCGAAGCGTTCGCGCGACAGCAGGCTCTGCTCGCTGCGGGCGCTGAGCACTGCGGTGAGGGCGATGCCCTGGGCATGGGCCGCCTCGGCCAGCGGCGCCAGGGTGGCCAGGCCCACGCCACGGGCGACGATGAGCAAGTGGCGCCAGTCGGGATCGAGGTCGAAACCTTTGCCCAATGGCCCGAGGATCTCCAGGTACTGGCGCTCGCGCAGGGTCTCCAGGCCAAAGGTGCCTTTGCCGGTGACCTTGTAGAGGAACTCGACCTGGCCGCTGGCCGGGTCGGCCTTGTAGGTGCTCATGGGGCGGCGGAAGAACGGCTTGTGCTCGCCCTCGCTGGGGCACAGCAGGTTGAAGAACTGGCCGGGCTGCGAGTGGCACGCGGCGCCGTCGGCCTGCAGCACCAGGCGCTTGTATTCGTCGTTGACCCACTCGTTGGACAGCACCACGGCCAGGGTGTCGTCCGGGGCGGTGGCGGGGTTGGCTTGGCAGCAGGCGGAAAGGGCATTCATGGGGATGGCCTCGCGTTTGTCTAAATTTTTATACAGCATGGTCAAATGAAAGACCGCCCCGGCGAGGGGCGGTAAAGGCTATGGGCTTTCTCAGGTATGTCCTAGGATGAATCTACTGCGGAATTCCAGCTTTGTCTAATTTTTGATACGAATGAAGAGCGTCGTTCTAATAACCGCCATGCTCAGCTTTCCAGGGCCTCGGCCTGCTCGCGCGCAGCCCCCTGGCAACGCGGCAGCAGCCATACCGTGGCGGCCATGGCCAGCACGTACAGCGAGGCCAGCAGCATGATCGCCGCCGAGAACGAGTAGCGGTAGGCGATGGCACCCACCACCAACGGGCCGAAGCCACCGACTGCGCGGCCGATGTTGAACAACACGTTCTGCGCCGTGGCGCGGATCTGCGTCGGGTACAGGTCAGAGATCAGCGCGCCGTAGCCACCGATCATGCCGTTGACGAACACGCCCATCAGCGCGCCAGCGAACAGCATCACCGTCGGGTCGCTGAGGTTGGCGTAAGTCACCACCATCAGGGCCGCGCCGGCCTGGTAGAACAGGAACATGCGCTTGCGCCCGTAGCGGTCGGCGAGCTGGCCGAACAGCCAGATGCCAAAGGCCATGCCCAGTACCGTCACCGCCGTCCAGGTGCCCGAGGCCGTGAGCGAGAAGCCGAACTTGCTCGACAGGTAGCTGGGCATCCAGATCATCAGGCCGTAGTAGCCGAAGTTCTGCACCGAGGTCAGCACCATCACGCCCAGGCTCGCCTTGCAGGTGGCGTGGTCCTTGAACAGGTCGGTGAAGCGTCGGCGGAACGACACCGGGTTGGCCGCGGCCTTCACGAACGCCTGCGGCTCGCCCATGGTGTGGCGGATGACGAACGACAGCAGCGCCGGTACCAGGCCCACCAGGAACATCCCGCGCCAGCCGATGTACGGCAACAGCAGGGGGGTGAGCAAGGCAGCGGCGAGCACGCCGGCTTGCCAGCCCATGCCGACGTAGGACGAGGCCCGGTTGCGCCGGTTGGCGGGCCAGGTTTCGGCGATCAGCGCCATGCCGATGCCGAACTCGCCGCCCAGGCCGAACCCGGCCAGCGTGCGGTACAGCAGCAGGTCCCAGTAGCCCTGGGCCAGGGCGCACAGGCCGGTGAAGATCGAGAAGGTGAGGATGCACACGCTGAGCATGCGCACGCGTCCGTAGCGGTCACTGAGCTGGCCGAAGATCAGCCCGCCGGCCACCGCGCCGAGCAGGGTCCAGGTCACCAGCGACCCGGCCTGGGAGGTGGTCAGGGCCAGGCCCAGGGTGATCGCCGGGAGCATGAAGCCGAGGATCAGCAAGTCGAAGCCGTCCATGGCGTAGCCGGTGACACTGGCGATCAGGGCCTTGCGCGGCGAGGCGTCTTGGATGGGGGCCGAGGGAGGGGTGGACGTGGCCATCATGGGTTCCTCTTGTTCTTGTTGAAATGCTTGGACGTTATTGGGTGACGCGACACCACGATCCCTCTGTCGCTGGCTCGTCCTGAGACGTGGCTAGCGTACTGCGGTGTCGCCAGGTTTGTCTAAATATTTGGACATCTGGCGCGAAAAAATACGCGCCTCACAGGTGCCACTCCAGGTTGAAGGACACCGCGTCCACATTCGTGCCGTCACCGCTGCGGTTGCCGAACTTGTTGCGCCAGTACTCGTAGCCGGGGCCGACCCACAGCACATTCTTGCCCAGCCCGGCCAACTGGCCCAGGTCGAGCATCAGCGAGGTACGCATCAGTTGCTCATCGGCGGTGGGGTTGTTGCGATAGTCGTCGCCCTTCTCGCCGTTGTAGCTATAGAAACCCTGGAACTTCAGCGGCAGCGGGCCGAGGGCGAAGGGGATGCCCCAGGTCACGTTGAGCTGGTAGAAGGGGTCGAACAGCAGGCGCGAGTGGTTGCCCGGCAGGTCACAGGCGTCCAGCCCGCAATGGTTCCATTCCCGGGTATAGAACAGGCTCACGTCGACGAAGCCGACCGGCATGGCGAGCTTGAGCGTGGGGCCGAGCAGCAGCATGCGCTTGCGCGACTGGAAGGCGTTGTCCTTGGTGTTCCAGTCGAAACCCAGGGTCAGGGCCACGTCCTTGACCGGGCCGAAGGCCAGTGGCTGGTCGAACACGCGTCCATGCTGCAGCTGGTTGCGGTAGGTCAGGTAGACCTCCGTGGCACCGCTGTCGCTGTCCTTGCGCGGGTCGTTGCGGTCGGACTTGAACACGTCGAGGTTGATGAACTGCTGGCCGAGGGCATAGCTGCTGACGTGGGTGAACTGGGCGATGTGCTTGGCGATGTCCTGGGGCTTGCCGGGGTCGGAGAAATGGCTGCTATAGCGGTAGCCGACGAAGGTATCGCTGTAGGACGGCGGTGCCGCCAGCGCCAGCGAAGGGAGCATGCACGCGAGTGTGGGCAACGTTCTTGTTATGTTCATCGTTGGGCTCCAAGGAGGGCAGGGCAAGGCATGAATGGACAGCAGCCCACCTTTTTTGTATTTTTTAGACGATCAACCTTGCCTGTCTAAATATTGATACGCCTGGCAATGCCGATCGTCAAGCCATACCTGACAGGGAGGAGTCCCCTTGAGCCAGATCGACTACGAAGCCATTGGCGAACGCCTACGGGCCTTTCGTATCGGCCGACAGATGAACGCCGACCAGGTCGCCGACCAGCTCGGCATTTCGCGTGCCGCCGTGTACCGCCTGGAACTGGGCAAGATCGTCAAGCTGGAGACCCTGGAGCGCCTGGCCGAGCTGCTGCGGGTGTCGATGTCGAGCCTGCTGGGCTCGGACACCGAATACTTCGACAATGCCCTGGGTTACTTCGAACGCATGCGCCAGTTGGAGGCGCGTTCGACCAGCATCCTCTCGTACTTCGACCCCTTCTCGTACCTGCTGACCACGCCCGAATACCCGGCGCTGTTCAAGACCATGCTCGACGAAGCGCGGCCTGGGGAGTTCGACCAGCGCCAGGCGGCGATGGAGGCGCAGATCCTGGAGATCCTCGATGAGCGTAAATCGACGTTCTTCCGCCACAAGTTCCAGGTGCAGTCGCTGGTCAGCCTGCGGCAGATCGAGCGCTACCTGCACATTGGCTTGGTCGGGCGCCTGGACCTGCCCCCGAGCGTGCGCATGGAGCGCGCGCTGCTGGCGCGGCGCGAGATCGAGAACCTGATCCGTATCATCGACACCGACAACAGTCGGCCCAGCATCTACCTGATCGACGACGTCCTGCCCAGCTCGACCTTCCAGCTGTTCGAGCAGCCTCAGCGCAGCTATGTGGCGGTCAGCCCCTATCGACTGGGTGAGCTGCCCAACCTGCATGTCGGTATCGCCAGCGTTACCTCTTCGAGCGAGGCGGTGCAGATGTATCGCGGCATGGCCCAGGGGCTGCTCAAGCGCGCCTTCTCGGGGGAGGCCGCCAAGCGCCAGTTGCAGGCGTTGCTGGCGAAGTTGTGAATGCTCACCGGGTCAGCCCCTGGGGTCTTGGTCGAGGCGCGTGGCGCGCGCCAGTGCATTGACCGCCCCGGCTGCGCCAGCCAGTGCCCCACCCACTGCCGCCAGCCCGACCCACCCGGCCCGGTGCGCGCCATAGCTGCCCAGCGCCGCCCCCGCCGCGCCGCCGAGAAAATACGCGCACATGAATACCGTGTTCAGCCGGCTGCGTGCCTCGGGCCGTAGGGCCTGCACCCGCGCCTGGTTGGCCACCAGGCCGGCGCGGTTGCCCAGGTCGAGCAGCACCATGCCGAGCATCAGCGCCGCCAGGCTGTGCCCGCCATCGGCAACCAACACGAACCCGGCGACCAGCGAGCCCACGCCCAACCCCACCGTGCGCCGCGTGCCCAGGCGATCGGCCAGCGCGCCGATGCGCGGCGAGGCGAGGATGCCCAGCAGCGCGACCAGCCCCAGCAGACCGATGGTGGCGGGGCCGAAAGCATAGGGTGGCTGGCTCAACAGGGCGGCCAACGAGGCCCACAACGCGCTGAACGCGGCGAACATCAGCAGGCCACTGGCCGCGCAGACCCGCAGCACCGGCTCTTCGCGCAGCAGGCTGGCTAGCGAGCGCAGCAGCGCGGCGTAGCCCATCTTCGTCTTCGGCGTGGTGAGCGGCAGGCCCCGGGTGACCAGGGCCAGCAGCGCAAGGTCGACCAGCGCCGCCATTGCGAACACCGCTTGCCAGCCGGCGTGGGCGCCGAGCAGGCCGCCGAGCGTGCGCGCCAGCAGCAGGCCACTGGACAACCCGCCGAGCAGGCTGCCGACCACACGTCCACGGTTGGCCGGCGAAGCCGCCCCGGCCAGGGTCGGGATGATGAGCTGCGCGGTGATCGCCGTCACGCCTACGGCGAAACTGGCGGCGCACAGCAAGACGAAGCTCGGCGCCAGCGCGCAGGCCAGCAAGGCCAGGGCATTGGCAGCGATCGCCAGGCCCGCCAGGCGGCGCGGTTGGCGCGCATCGGCCAGCGGCACGATCAGCAGCAGGCCGACGGCGTAGCCGAGCTGGGTCAGCGTCGCCACCGGGCTGGCCTGGGTGGGCGTCAGGCCGAAGGTCGCGGCCATCTGCGCCAACAGCGGTTGGTGGTAGTAGAGGGTCGAGACGGCGAGCGCGCAGCCCGCCGCCATCAGCGCGACCAGGCGCCCGGACGGTTCGCTCATGTCACGCCTTCTTCAGCGCCTGCAGCAATGCGGCGGTGCTGAGGATGGCGTGGGCGAAGGTCGGGCCGTTCAGTTCATGCGCGGCGTGCATCATTTCCGGCGCGAAGGCGGCGGTGGCATCGCGCACCAGGGTCACGTGGTAGCCCAGCTCCATGGCGAAACGCGCGGTCGACTCGATGCAGGTGTTGGCCAGCAGGCCCACCACGATCACATGGCTGACGCCGTGCTGCTTGAGCTGGAAGTCCAGGTCGGTGTTGGCGAAACCGCTCTGGCCCCAATGCTCCTGGACGATCACGTCACCGTCCTGGGGGATGAAGTCCGGGTGCCATTCACCGCCCCAGGTGCCCTTGGCGAAGGTGTGGCGCTGTTGAATCAGGCGTTGGGTCGGGTTGGGGTGGTCCCAGTGGTCGTAGTCGCCTGGCTGCCAACGGCGGTGGGGCACGTAGAACACCGGGATGCCTTGGTCGCGGGCGCTGGCGACGGTGCGGCGCAGGTTGTCGAGCAGGTTGACGGCCTCGGCCACCGGTTTGAGCAAGGGGAACAGCTTGCCGCCTTCGGCGAGGAAGTCGTTGTAGGGGTCGACCAGCAGCAGGCCGGTACGGCCTGGTTCATAGCGGTGATGGCTCATAAGGAGGCTCCAATTTGTAGCTATGAAAAACATAGCGTAAGTAATCATGAGCCTTTGGGCGCCGATGTCAACTGTGTTACTGTGAAAATCAAAGTAACTCAGGAGCGAAACTGCCATGACCTCGATGCGAGACCCGACGCCCTCCACGTTGTGCCCGGTGGCGCGTTCGCTGGAGGTGGTGGGGGACAAGTGGACCCTGCTGGTGCTGCGCGAGCTGTACATGGGCGCGGCGCGCTTCGAGGAAATGCAGATCCAGACCACTGCCACCCCGCAGATGCTGACCTCGCGCCTGAAGGCGCTGGAGGCCGATGGCCTGGTCGAGCGCCGGCCGTACAGCACCCGGCCGCTGCGCCACGAATACCACCTGACCGCCAAGGGCTGGGGCTTCTACCCCGTGCTGTATGCCTTGCGCGCTTGGGGCGAGACCTGGTGCAAGGCCGAGGACGAAGGCCTGGCGGTGCGCTTCGTGCACCGAGCCTGCGGCCATGACGTGGGCGTGGCCGATGTGTGCCCGCATTGCGCCACACCGGTGACGCGCAGTGATCTTGAGCCACGCCCCAGCGAGCGCTATGCGCAGGAGCGCGCCGCGCGGCGGGAGGCGTTCAAGCGCTGAGGCACGCCTTCAGATCACCTTCACCGCTCGGCCGATGAACTGCACCGGCCCAGTGGGCTTGCCGGTCGGTGACCCGGTGGGGCTTTCCAAGGTCAGTTCGAACAGCTGATTCGGTGCCAGCGGCGGCAGTTTGTCGAGCGGCACCGAGACCGTCTGGCCGGGCTTGACCAGGCCCAGCGACACCGGCCCTTGCCAGTCATCGCCTTTGGTCCAGAACTCCAGCGCCTTGTCGCTCGGCACCGGCGTATCGCCCAGGGGAATCAACTGGATCTGGCGCGGGTCGGAGGCCTGGACCACCCAGCCGGGCGCTTGGTCGCTGGGCGCCACCAGCACCACCAGGTAAGCGGTCTGAGGTTGCGGCGCGAACAGCAGGGCCACGGCCAGCGCCAGTGCGGCCGTGACGCCGGCAGCGGCCAGCCCGCGCCACAGCGCCAAGCGATGCCACAGGCCGGGGCGTGGCTGTGCGAGCGGTTGCGCGCTGCCTGTGCTGCGTTGAATGCGCTGCCAGAGCTGTGGCGAGGGGGCTTGCGGGGGCGCCAGTTCGGTCAGCTCGAACAGCCGCCGTTCCCACGCCTCGACGGCGGCGCGCAATGCCGCATCGTGAGGCAGGCGCCGCTCGACCTCGGCCCGGTGCCTGGCCGACAGGGTGCCCAGCACGTATTCACCGGCCAGCTCATCGAGGCTGCCGGGTTGTTCATCTGCTTGCTCGATGCTCATCCCATGCACTCCCGCAAGGCCGCCAGGCTGCGCTTGATCCAGGCTTTCACGGTGCCCAGTGGTGTGCCGAGGCGCTGGGCGATCTCGGCGTGCGAGCAGCCATCGACATAGGCGTGCAGGATGCACTGGCGGCGGGCCGGCTCCAACTGCTCCAGGCAATGCTGGATGCGCCCCGTGGGCAGCTCGAAGCTGACACTGGCGGCCTCGTGGGTGGCTTCACCGACCGGTGTTTCCCTGCCGTGGTCGCGCACGAAGTTCAGCGCCAGATGACGGGTGATGCTGTAGACCCAGCCGCGCGCGGTGCCGCGGGCCGGGTCGAAGCTGGCGGCACGCGTCCACACGCGGATGAAGGTGTCGTGCACGATGTCCTCGGCCAAGCCGCGGTCGCGCGCGATGCGCAGGGCCACGCCGAGCAGGCGTGGGCTTTCCTGCCGGTAAAGGTCGCGCAGCGCCTGTGGGTCGTGCCGGGCGCAGGCGGCCAGGCAGGCTTCGTAGTCGAAACTCGGTTCAGGCATGGACAAGGGGGCGGGGCCCTCGGCGGCTGGGTGAGGCCCCGGCCGCGAGGGCCGGGGGGCTGCCAGGAGCGTAGACCAGTTTGCCCGACGGTTCAGTGGGCCGCCCAGAAGATATAGTCGGCCTGGTACTTCACCACTTGCTGCTGGCCCTTGCTGGCCGGGGTGCAGGGGCTGGCCGGGGCGACGCCGCCACGGGTGGCCAGGCGCTGGATGTAGGCGACCTTGCTCATCGCGCCCTGGCCTTCGGCGGGGTTGGCCTTGACCAGTTGCAAAGGAATATCGCCGTTGCCCGCGGGCGCCACGGCCAGTTGCGTGCCGGTGACCTTGGAACCGTCCTTGGCCTGCCAGGTGGCGGGCGGGCCGAAGTAGCTGCCGACGGCCTTGCCGCTGCGATCGTTGAGTACCGCCTTGGGCCCGACGAAGGTCCATTCGGTCTGGCCGGCGGCGTTGGCCTTGTCACGGCATTCGTAGGTGATCTCGCCGACACCGACGGTTTCCAGCATCACCTTGTGGCCGTCGGGGACCTTGATGGGGTCGGGCAGGGTGGTCTGGGCGTGGGCCATCGACAGGGTGAGGAGGCTGGCGGCCAGCGGCAGGAGGGTACGGATCATGGCGGTATCTCCAGGAGGAAAGGGACAGCCGGTGGGGCTGCTATGGGTACTACCCGCCAGCGGGGAGAATGGATGCACCGGGGTGGGATTTTTTTCGTATGCCTGCCAGCGGTGAGGTTGGCGGGTCGGCCGCTATCGCGGGGCAAGCCCGCTCCTGCAAGGATGGCGTCGGCCCTGCCCGCGTATGACCCTCATCTGAAAGCGCAAGACTTCCACCCCTGAATTCCGGATAATCGCGCCCATTTCGTTTCGCTCGCTATTCTGGTGCCCCCGCATGGAAATCAAGGTCAACTTTCTCGACAACCTCCGCCTCGAAGCCAAGTTCGACGACTTCACGGTGATTGCCGACCAACCGATCCGCTACAAGGGCGATGGCTCGGCACCGGGGCCGTTCGACTATTTCCTGGCGTCCTCGGCACTGTGCGCGGCGTACTTCGTCAAGCTGTACTGCCAGACCCGCGACATCCCCACCGAAAACATCCGCCTGTCGCAGAACAACATCGTCGACCCGGAGAACCGCTACAACCAGATCTTCAAGATCCAGGTCGAGCTGCCCGCCGATATCTCCGATAAGGATCGCCAGGGCATCCTGCGTTCGATCGACCGTTGCACGGTGAAGAAGGTGGTGCAGACCGGCCCCGAGTTCATCATCGAAGAAGTCGACAACCTCGACGCCGATGCCCAGGGCCTGCTGATGCAAGTCGGCGCCAGCGACGCCAGCACCTACATCCTTGGCAAGGACCTGCCGCTGGAGCAGACCATCGCCAACCTGTCCGGCCTGCTGGCGGGCCTGGGCATGAAGATCGAGATCGCCTCGTGGCGCAACATCGTGCCCAACGTCTGGTCGCTGCACCTGCGCGATGCCCATTCGCCGATGTGCTTCACCAACGGCAAGGGCGCCACCAAGGAAAGCGCGCTGGCCTCGGCGCTGGGCGAGTTCATCGAGCGGCTGAACTGCAACTTCTTCTACAACGACCAGTTCTGGGGCGAGGAGATCGCCAACGCGGCGTTCGTCCACTACCCCAACGAGCGCTGGTTCAAGCCAGGCCCCAAGGACGCGCTACCGGCGGAAATCCTCGACGAGCACTGTCTGGACATCTACAACCCCGACGGCGAGCTGCGCGGCTCGCACCTGTACGACACCAACTCCGGCAACACCGCCCGTGGCATCGTCTCGCTGCCGTTCGTGCGCCAGTCGGACGGCGAAGTGGTGTACTTCCCCTCGAACCTGATCGAGAACCTGTTCCTGAGCAACGGCATGAGCGCTGGCAACACGCTGGTCGAGGCGCAGGTGCAGTGCCTGTCGGAGATCTTCGAGCGTGCGGTCAAGCGCGAGATCCTCGAAGGCGAGCTGGCCTTGCCGGATGTCCCGCAGGACGTGCTGGCCAAGTACCCGGCCATTCTCGCCGGCATCCAGGGGCTGGAGGAGCAGGGCTTCCCGGTGCTGGTCAAGGACGCCTCGCTGGGCGGTGAATTCCCGGTGATGTGCGTGACCCTGATGAACCCGCGCACGGGCGGTGTGTTCGCCTCGTTCGGCGCCCACCCGAGTTTCGAGGTGGCGCTGGAGCGCAGCCTGACCGAGCTGCTCCAGGGCCGCAGCTTCGAGGGCCTGAACGACCTGCCGCAACCGACCTTCGAAAGCCACGCGCTGACCGAGCCGAACAACTTCGTCGAGCACTTCATCGACTCCAGCGGCGTGGTGTCGTGGCGTTTCTTCAGCGCCAAGGCCGACTTCGAATTCGTCGAGTGGGACTTCTCCGGCAATGGCGAGAATTCCAACGCCGAGGAAGCCGCGACCCTGTTCGGCATCCTCGAAGCCATGGGCAAGGAGGTGTACATGGCCGTGTACGAAGACCTCGGCGCCAAGGCCTGCCGCATCCTGGTACCGGGCTATTCGGAGATCTACCCGGTCGAGGACCTGGTCTGGGACAACACCAACAAGGCCCTGCAATTCCGCGCCGACATCCTCAACCTGCACCAGCTCGACAACCGCGCGCTCAAGGCCCTGCTCAAGCGCCTGGACAACTGCGAGGTGGACGAATACACCACCATCACCACGCTGATCGGCGTGGAGTTCGACGACAACACGGTGTGGGGCCAATTGACCATTCTGGAGCTGAAGCTGCTGGTCAACCTGGCGTTGCAGCGCTTCGACGAGGCCAAGGAACTGGTGGAGATGTTCCTGCAGTTCAACGACAACACGGTCGAGCGCGGGCTGTTCCACCAAGCCTTGAACGTGGTGCTGGAGGTGGTGCTGGACGATGAGCTGGAGATGGCCGACTACGAGGCGAACTTCCGGCGGATGTTCGGCGATGCGCGGATGGATGCAGCGCTGGGTTCGGTGGACGGCAGTGTGCGGTTCTACGGGCTGACCCCGACCAGCCTCAAGTTGGAAGGGTTGGAGCGGCACCAGCGCTTGGTCGACAGCTACAAGAAACTGCACGCGGCGCGGGCGCGGGCGGCGGGGTTGGCGCACTGAGGGGCGGCAACACCGACGAAGGCGAGCAGGCGCGGGATCGCATGGCGACGAACACGGGTGAACTGTTGCAGGTAGGGACGTTGGCACGCCGCTGCCAGGTGACCATACGGGCGTTGCATCATTACGACGTGATAGGCCTGATCAGGCCCGCAACCCGTACCGCCGCCGGTTATCGGCTGTATCCCGAGTCGGCGGTGCAACAGGTGCGGGCAATCCAGTCGCTCCAGGCCATGGGGCTTTCCTTGGAGAGCATCGGCCAGCTCATGTGTTCGCCGGGCAATGCCGAGGAGGCGGGCGTCACCGCCCAGCTTGCACGGCTCGACGAGGAAATCGCACAGCTGGCGCGCAAGCGCGAGAAGCTGGCGGTGCTCGAGGCGGGCTTGTCCATCGGTCTGGTGCCGGGCAATCACGCCTGGCCCGGGGCAATGGCGCTGCTGGAGCGCTACCGGGCGCAGTTCTCCGAAGCTGAATTGCTGGCGATCCTCAGCCGCTGGAGCCTCGCCCGCGACACCTTCACCCGGCTTTTCGCTCAGGCCCGCGCCGCCATGGCCCTAGGGTTGCGTGCCGACTCCGTGCGGGTGCAGCGGTTGGCCGCGCGCTGGATGGATGCGTCCATGCAGTGGATGAACGGTGACCTACTGTTCGCCAGGCGCTGGGGCGCCCTGCATGATCGTGCGGGGCTCGCGGCTGACCACACCGGGCTCGACGGCAAGTTGCTGGCCTTCATGCGACCGGCCCTCGAGCTGCGCCTCGATGCCCTGCGGCGGCACTTGACCGAGGACGACCTGCTGCGCCTCGACAAGACCCTCGCCAGTCATTGGGCGGCCTTAGGCCGGCGAGCGCAGTACCTGAAAAGGCTAGGGGCCGAGGCGTCGCCGGGCGACATCGCCGAATTGCTGGAGCGGTGGCGCGAACTGGTACACAGGATGAGCGCGGGTGATGCGCAATTGGCCTGCAAGTTGCGCACGGCCTATGCTGTCGAGCCACTGCTGCGGATCGGTCACCCGATACCGAAGGGGGTAAGAGCCTGGATCATGAGTCGCCTGCAAGAATCCGCTTGACCCTCACGCAAGCGTCAGGCTCTAGAGTCGCTCCGGCTTTCAACTACCGGAGCATTCGCAATGCAATCGAACGACCAAAGCACGTCACCCGTGAACCTTTCTTCGGCCCTGCGCGTGGCCATGGCCCGCGCGGTTCACCAGTTGCTGGACGAACCACGGGTGTTCGAGGACGTCTACGCACTACCTGTGCTGGGGGAGCGGCTGTCTGCCTCCCTGCGTGACGACCCTTTCCGTTTCAACGACCCGGTGATGCGTACCATACGCGCGGCAGTCGTCGCGCGCAGCGTTTACGCCGAGCAGAAACTGGCACAGGGCATCGACGGCGGCATTCGTCAGTACGTCCTCCTCGGGGCGGGGCTGGATACCTATGCCCTGCGCCAAACCGCGCCGAACCTGACGGTGTACGAGGTGGACCTGCCCGCCGCCTTGGCGAGCAAGCGGGCATCGATGCAGGCGCTGTCGGTTTGCGCTCAGGAGGCAGCGCGCCATGTCCCCTGCGACCTGCAGCATGAAGCGTTGCTCACGGCATTGCAGGCCCATGGCTTCAAGCTCGACCAACCGGCGTTCGTCTCGTGGCTGGGGGTTACGCCCTACCTGGGAACGGACAGGGTTGAGCAGACCTTGGAGGCGTTGGGCCAGTTGGCCCCCGGCAGCCAGGTCGTCTTCGATTACCGCGTTGCACCGGCGTTGCTGTCGCCACTTGAGCAGGCCATGGAAGCCCATGCCGCTGAGCTGTTCGCGCGCATGGGCGAGCCTTGGCGCTCGAGTTTCGAGCCCGCCCAATTGCGACGGATGCTCGAGGCGGCAGGCTTTGCCTGGGGCGAAGACCTGGGTAGCGAGGAGATCAATCAGCGCTACTTCCCACGCCGCAAGGATGGTTTGCAAGCATCCGGAGGGGGCTTCCGCTTGCTGCATGCCATGCGCGTTCGGGCTTAGCGAGTCTCAGATCACCCGCGCCCCATGCAGCGCTTCCAGCGCCTCGCCACGCAACCGTGCCAGGCGCTCGTCGCGCCTGTCCCGGGGGTAATCCAACCCTACCTGCAATTCCCGGCACACTGTGCCAGGCCGGTTGCCGATGATCAGCACGCGGTCACTCAGGTACAGCGCCTCGTCCACATCGTGGGTCACCACCAGCAGGGCGATGCCGTGGCGTTGCGCCAGGGTCAGCAGCAGGTCCTGCAACTTGAAGCGGGTGAAGGCGTCCACCGCACTGAACGGCTCGTCGAGCAGCAACAACTGCGGCTGGCCGTACAGCCCACGGGCGATGGCCACGCGCTGGGCCATGCCGCCCGACAAGGCCTTGGGCAGCGCCTCGGCGAACCCGGTCAGGCCCACTTCATCGATCAGGCCGGCAACCCGGGCCTGGTCATAACGGTTGTCCTCGCTGAAACCGATATTTCCGGCCACGTTCAGCCAGGGCATCAGGCGCGGCTCCTGGAACACGAACCCAACCTGCTCAGGGCAACGGCGCAACACGCCGCTGAAGTCCTGGTCCAGTTGCGCCACCAGGCGCAGCAGGGTGCTCTTGCCGCAGCCGCTGGGGCCGAGCAGGCTGACGATTTCACCCGGGCGCAGGTGTAGCGCGATGCGCCCCAGTACCGGGGTGTCGCCGAAGGCCTTGCGCTCGACCTGCAAATCGAGCAACGGCGCGGGAGTGGCAAGCAAGGGTGAGGTCATGGTCAGGCTCCTGTGTCCGCGCCGGCGAAGGTATCGCGCCACGCCAGCCAGCGCCGTTCCAGGCTGGCCAGCAGGCCGTCGGTGAGTTTGCCGAGCAGCGCCAGGACGATGATCGCGGCCAGCACCAGGTCAGGTCGCGAGGTTTCCCGACCATCGCTGAGCAGGTAGCCCAGCCCTCGGGTGGCGGCGATCAGCTCGGCGGCGACGAGGAACATCCAGCTCAGGCTCAGGGCGCTGCGCAGCCCGGTGAACACGCCGGGCAGCGCAGCCGGCAAGAGGATGCGCCGGGCCAGGCGCAGGCGCCCGAAGCCATACATGCGTCCGACTTCCACCAGCTTGCGGTCGATGTTGCGGATCGCCGCCACGCCGTTGAGGTACACCGGGAAGAACGCGCCGATGGCGATCAGCGTCACCTTGGAGGTTTCGCCGATGCCCAGCCACAGCAGCAACAGCGGCACCCAGGCCAGGCTCGGGATCGCCCGCAGGCTGGCGAAGGTCGGCTCCAGCCAGGCCTCGGCCTCACGGCTCAGGCCGACCCAGGCGGCGAACAGTAGGCCGAGCAGGGCGCCGATGGCAAAGCCGGCCAGCACCCGCGAGAGGCTGGCGCCGATATGCTTCCACAGCGCGCCGTCGGCGAGCTGGAACAGGGTCTGGGCCACCTCGCTGGGCGCGGGCATCTGGTACGAGGCGATCCAGCCCAGGCGCACCACGGTTTCCAGCAGCAGGACCAGCACCAGTGGCAGCGCCAGGCCCTTGGCCCGGCGGCGCCACTGACCGTGGGGGACCGTGGGTGGGCTGGCACTGGCCGTCAGGGTTTTGCCGGGGGTATTCATCACTCGATGCTGGCCTTGCCGAAGGCGGGGTCGATCAACTGGTCGATCACCTGGTTGACGTCCACGCCGCGCTTGACCAGTTCCTCGGACACCAGGATCGGCGCCGCGGCCTTGGAGGCGGCGATGTCTTGCGCGCTCAGTTGCGGGGTGGAAAGGTCGGTGCGCGACAGTTGCAGCTTGGCCACGTCCAGCGGCAGTTTCGACTCTTCGGCCAGCAGTTGGGCGAATGCCTCGGGGTTGGCGAGGGCCCAGTGGCGCGCCTGCTCGTAGGCCTTGATCACCGTGGCGATGGTCTGTGGGTGCTGTTTGGCGAAGGTCTCGGTGACGCTGACTACGCCATAGCTGTTGAAGTCCTTGTTGCGGTACAGCAGGCGCGAGCCGGCTTGCAGCTCGCTGGCGGCCATGTGCGGATCGAGGCCGGCCCAGGCGTCGACATCGCCTTTTTCCAGGGCGGTGCGGCCGTCGGGGTGTTGCAGGTGCAGCAACTCCACATCGTCTTTCTGCAGGCCGGCCTTGGCCAATGCGCGCAGGGTGAACAGGTATGGGTCGGTGCCCTTGGTGGCGGCGATCTTCTTGCCTTTGAGGTCTTCGACGCGCTGCAGCGGCGAGTCCTTGGCCACCACCAGGGCGGTCCATTCGGCGCGGCTGTAGACGTACACCGACTTGATCGGGCTGCCATTGGCACGGGCCAGCACCGCCGACAGGCTGGCCGAAGAGCCGAAGTCGGCGCCGCCGCTGTTGAGGTATTCCAGCGAGCGGTTGCTGCCCTGGCTGAACACCCAGCTCACCTTGGAATCGGGCAGGGCTTTCTCCAGCCAGCCGAAGTGCTTGAGCACCAGGCTTACCGGGGAGTAGTAGGCGTAGTCCAGGCGCACTTCCTTGGGCGCGTCTTCGGCGTGGGCAGTGGGGTTCAAGGCGAGGGCGACCAAGCTGGCGGCGGCCAGGGTCTTGAGGGCGCGGGGAAAGGTCAGGCGCATGGGAAAGTCCGGTCGGATGCAGGGGTTACCCGCATTGCAGGGGGCATGCCAGGCTGCCGAGGCCCATGACGCAAGGCCTCGCCGGCAGGGGGGCGGCGCAGCGCTGTGTGTGCCGCTACAGTCTGTTGATTCGCTGTTGCCCGGCGAACAGCGTGTCAATGGGGCTTTGGGGCGCGACAGATTGAGTGAATGAAGGCCCGCTCCCACAGGTACGACGCCGCTCTCGAGAGCGGCGCAGTGCTTGTGAGGGCAGGGCTATTTGAAATCCCACTGCATCTGCGTCGTGATGCTCACCCCACTGGACGACTTCACGCACACATCCAGGTAATCGGTGAACCGCGGCGGCACGGCGATGCCTTCCTCCAGCAGGCGGCTGTTGTCGAACAGGTAGTTCAGGTCGGCAAACCCGCTGTACAAGCGCAGCGCACGCAGCACCAGGCGCGGGTTCGACGGCCCGATGCGTGACTCGAAGCTCTGCGCCAGCGACTTGAGGTCATCCACATCGACCTTGCGGTAGCGCTCGCCCACCGGTTGCGCGCCGCTGGCCAGGGCGAAGGCCTGGTCGATCTCGCCGAAGGTGCAGGCCGCGCCATGGCCGGCGGAGATATGGTAGAGGTCGTGGCTCAAGCGTGGCTTGAGCACCAGGCCGATCAGCGCCTCGGCGCAGTAGTCGACCGGGATCACGTCGATCTGCTCGTCCAGCCCGCAGGTGAAGCTCTCGAGCGCGAAGCCCATGCGGAACACCCAGAAGATGCTGCCTGAGGCCTGGCAGCCCAGGGTCCGGTGGCCGACCACGATCGACGGCCGCGCCACCACCAGCGGCAGGCCCGGCAGGTCGTCGCGCATGCGTCGCTCGATCTCCGCCTTGGACGCGGTGTAGTCCACCAGTTGCTGCTCGGCCGCCGGGAATTCCCATGACTCGCTGATCGGCGACTCGCGCTCCGGGCCGCAGCACATTGCCGTGCCCACGTGCAGGAAGCGCTTGAGCCGTGCCGAGCGGCTCATCACCTCGGCGAAGGCGAAGGTGCCCTCGACGTTGACCGGCCAGATGCTCGGGTTCTTCGAGAACGAGGCCACCGCCGCGCAGTTGATTACCCGGTCGACCTGCATCAGGCGCGGTGTTGCGCTGGCCAGCCAGGCGGTGTCGTGGAAGTCGCCGCAGAGGATCTGCCCTGCGTGCAGCGCCAGGCAGTCGACAGCCGCCACGCCGTGCTGGCGCAGGTTGTCGCGCAAGCGCTCCAAGCCCTGCTCGGGGCTGTTGGCGCGCACCAGGAACGCCAGGTTGGCGCCATGGCCGTTGGCGATCAGCTGTGCGGCCACCGAGCCGCCGAGAAAGCCCGTGGCGCCGGTCAGCAGGAGGCATTCGTGGGTGGAGAGGGGGGTGAGCTGGTCACCGCGGATCGGCATGTTCATAGGGGTCTCGGGCGCGCGCGTTGGCGCGTCTTGATTAGGCACGGTGGGGTGGCGCCTTGAAGGTGTCTTCAAGCCGTCGTCAAGGGTCAGGGCAGGGTGGTCGCTGTGAGCCGGGGCTCGGGAGGAGGGGCCGTCAGGTTGCGAGCGATGGCCTATTTTCGCTGCTTGTTCGAGTGCGTTTCATTAATTGAGAGGGCGTTTTACCGGGGATTGGGTGAAACAATGTTAATAAAGCTTCGATGTGTCGATGCCTTTGGCCTTGCGGGCCGACCACGGCTTCGCATCGAAGGTGCGATACGAAGTCGTGGTGGTTGATGGGGTGTCGCGGGTTCGCGGCCTATTGCCGCGGGAGTGGCGCCTGCATCGCCGCGGGCGTGGAGAACAGCTTGATCAACTTGGTCACCGGTGAAGAGGTTTCACACGTGTCACGGTCCACGTAGGGGTCACGCGGGCGAACGACTGCTACCTTGCATACGTCCGGGGTCGGCCCCTTCAGTTTCCCGTCGTCGCAGGCCCTGCACAGGCGATCGAACGCAGCCTCGAGTTGCAGTGAGTAGTCCAGTGGGGCCCCGACCTTGGACCCAGGATGACGTGTTCCTCCTTGCACGTTCATGAAGAACTTGGTGACGTGCTGCTTGATCTTCTCGGCGTCGAAGCTGGCGTCCAGTGCGAAACCGTCCACCAGGGGCTGGTCTCTGCGCCACTGGGCTGCCGCGTGGCACGCCAGGCACGATGAGCGAGGGTTGTCGGCGGGGCCGTTCAGGCGCCCCTGGAAGCCTGGGTATGGCCGTTGCGGCCAGTTGACGGGGTCGGCGGACCACACCACGCCACTCAGGTCCGGGTTGATCTTGCTCTGCGCAACGGCAATGGAGCGGTTCCAGACGGCGTCCTGTTGCCCAGGGTCGTTCCCCCACATCAGGCCGACCGGCACGAGGTTGTCCAACAGCCAGTCGCCTTTGAAGGTTTCCGGGTGTTCGGGCTTGTGCCAGACGAAGGTTCCCATCACCCACCCGGTGTCCTTGGCGTCGGGGTCCTTGACGGCGATATCGACCTGTAACAGGCGCATCGACCGTTGCACTCTGCCTTCAACGCCGTCTTTTTGGCCTTTCGGGTCGTCAAGGGGGTTGATGTACGCCTGGATCTGCGGCGCACCTTCAAGGTAGGCGACTTCAGAGGCGTCGGCCGTGGTGAACAGGAACTTGAACGTGGCGGATTGCGCGGGGAAGTTGAAGCCGACTGGCAACGTGGGGTTGCAGGGGTTCTTGAATACCTGGCCCACGGCATAGGCGCCAGGGCGGTTGTACCAGGCGACGGCCCAGGTTTGGTGACCTTCGCCCGATGTTCTGGAAAGGTCCCCTGCGTCCGGGCCGCGTTCGGCCGTGAGGCCGTTGAGGCGTTCGCGGCCATTCAAGCTGTAGTCCATCCACGGCACGATCCACCAGGGTGCCTGCGGGTTCATGACCAGGCGCTGCTGCTCGACGCGGATGCCGGTCGCGCGGATCTCTTCCAGAAACGCCGCCATGTAGGCGCGCCAGTCGGGGTCGAAGCCCACGCCTTGCCAGGCATAGTGGTCGTTGCCGGGCGAGTTGGGTAGGTCGCTGCGCCACGGCAGGTTGACGGCCTGTACCGTTGGCGTTGGGTCGTAGGCGGAGCTGTCCTGGGGCGAGAAGGTACAGGTGGCGTGTGCGGATGCTGATGCAGTGATAAGCACGATGGCTAAGCCGAGCTTGTTCATGGGTCTGTCCCTGTGGTGATTGGCTGAGCGCCAGCCATTCCCTCGGTCGAAACTGCACAGGCTCCAAAGCGGCGAGGCAAAGTCGGCCAGCCAGGAGCGTGCTGCTCTCACTGCATTGACGAGCACGACCGCAGAAGCGCTGTCGAGGTGAAGTAATAGCACAACGCAATCACTGTGCGACGTCGTCATCCTGAGCGAGGATTGAGGAAGGGCATTTGCGCGATGGGCCTCTATGCTTGCAACTGGATCGAAACAGGGGATGTGCACATGGGCGTCAAGCTTTCCGACTTGCACCAAGCCATGCAGCGCTACAAGACGTTCACCGATGTCTGCGCACAAGCGGCGACGGCGGATTTTTCCGCCGCGCGCATGAAGCTCGGCATCCGCAACGCCAAGCTGTTCACCTCCACGGCCGACCGCCTTGGGGTGCTGGCCAATACGCTCAAGGCCAACTTCATCGACGCCGGCGATGGCACGCCGTTGCCACCGGAGCTGCTGGAAGTGTCGCACGCGCGCCAGGAGGCCGCCTTCGCCGACAACGACCTGCGCCCCATACGCTACCTGCACATCGCCCTGCTGGCCGCGCGTGCGGTGGGCAAGATCACCGTGCGCGGCTACGTCGACACCGAAGGCGACGCCACCGGGTTCCTGGTCGCCCCCGGGCTGCTGCTGACCAACCATCACGTGCTGCCCAGCGAGGATTTCGCCGCGACTTCCTACGTGGCCTTCGACATGGAAGATGGCCTGGACGGCAAGCCCAAGACGCCCAAGCTGTTCGACCTGCTGCCGACGCAGCTGTACATCGCCGACAAGGACCTGGACTACTGCTTCGTCGCTGTCAGCCCGACCACCGCCGAGGGCGAGGCGCTGGCGCAGTTCGGCTACCTGCGCCTGTTCGAGCAGACCGGCAAGCTCGACCCCAACCGCCGGCAGGCGGCGAACATCGTCCAGCACCCGTTGGGGCAGGGCAAGAAGGTCGCCCTGCGCGACAACTACTTCGCCGAGGCGCCCAACCAGTGGGACGGCGCCGAGCGCCTGCACTCGCTGTACTACGGCACCGACACCCTCAAGGGCTCCTCCGGCTCGCCAGTGTGCACGGATGAGTGGTACGTGGTGGCATTGCACCGTGGCGGCGTGCCGAAGCTTGCTGAAGTGGAGGGGCGTTGGGTGGTCCTGCGCCAGGACGGCACCCCGGCGCGCGAGGGCGATGCCACCAGCAGCATTGCCTACGTGACCAACGAGGGCACGCGCATCAGCAGCCTGTACGCGTCGTTGCGGCAACTGTCGAATGGCGCAACGGCCCTTGCCGCCCATGCCCAGGCGGCGCTGCAGCAGATTTCGGCGGTGTCGCAGAACCCCCGGCTAGGGCCGGTGGACCGCTCCACGGCGCCGCTGGTGGCCCCGGCGCCGCTGGCTGCCGAGCTGTTCGCCAGCGAGGAGGCACTGGTGCGACGCAAGCCGGACCTGTTCGAGGGTGCCCAGGGCTACCGGCCGGAGTTCCTCGGCGAGGGCTGCCGGGTCGAGTTGCCCGCGCTCAGCCACGAAGTGCTCAAGGAGGTGGCCAGCCTGCGCGCGGGCGGTGGCCATGAACTGAAGTACCAGAACTACTCGGTAGTCATGCACGCTCGGCGGCGTACCGCCGTCTACGCCGCCGGCAACGTCGACGGCAGCCTGCTGTGGAAGAACGTCATGGGCGCCACGCCGATGCCCAAGCGCCCGGCCTGGACCTTCGACCCGCGCCTGGACGAGCAGTACCAGCCGGACGATGCGATCTTCGGCAACGCCATGCAGCGCGGCCACCTGTTCAAGCGCGAGGATGCCGTGCAGGGGGCGGACGCGGCGGCGTTGCAGCACGCCGATCTGCATTCGTTCGTCATCACCAATGCCACGCCGATGATCGGCAATTTCAACAACGTCGAGTGGGGCGACCTCGAAGACATCGTCTCGCGGCAGTTGGCCGCCGGCCAGCGCGCCAGTTACTTTGCCGGCCCCATCTTCGATGTCGAGGACAAGTTCTTCAACGAGTACAAGGCCGGGGTGCCGGCGGCGGATCGTTACACCGGCATGCGCGTGCCGGTGAAGTTCTGGAAGATCGTGGTCTGGGCCGAGGCCGGTGCGCCACGGGCGGCGGGGTTCGTGCTCGACCAGTCGGACGAGCTGCGCAGGCATGGGCCGATCATCGAGGAATTGTCGTTCGGCAAGTATCGGCAGACGGCCATCGTGCAGATCGAGCAGCGTACCGGGCTGACGTTTGCCGGGCTTGCGCAGGTCGACACCTACCCTGGGGGCTGAGCGAACGGGCAAGTCGGATCGCCGCATCGCCGCTCCCACAGGCGCAGCGCTGATGGTGAGTACAGCGGAGTTCCTGTGGGAGAGACTGGCTGGGTGGTGCGTCAGTGGCGGCCCAACCCCCTCAGCCCACCGCTGCGATCATGTCCACCTCGACCGGCGCATTCTTCGGCAACTGGTAAACACCCACCGACGTGCGCGTATGCGCCCCAGCCTCGCCCAGCACGTCGTACAGCACCTGCGACGCGCCGTTGGACACCTCGCTCTGCTGGGTGAAGTCCTGCGCCGACTGCACGAACACGGTCATCCGCACGATGCCCTTGATGGCCTCCAGCGAGCCCAGTTCGTCGGCCAGCAACGCCAGGCAGCGCAGGGCACTGACCTTGGCGGCGGTCTGCGCGTCGGCCAGGCTCACCCGTTCGCCCACCCGCCCGGGGTGAATGATCTCATCGCCCACCCGCGGCACCTGGCCGCTGACGAACGCCTGATCGCCATGGCGCACCACTGGCACGTAGTTGCCGCCGATCTTCAACGGCCCATCGAATGCATAACCCAACGCGTGCAACGCCGCAGCGAACCGCTCGTTTCTGGACATGACCTTTCCCTGTGTGGATGAATGACGGGCAAACCCGTGCAGCGTAGCGTGTCGCCGCCTGGCCAGGAACCCTCTGGCAATGGACGGGGTGGCGGCTGGCGGTTTCTGGTCCAGACTGTGTAAAGCCACGTTATCAGCCAGCCGTTTCGTCGTCCGCCGAAGGTACCGAGGGTCACCCATGATCCAGCGTTGTCTGTGCCAAGCACTCCTGCTGTCGTTGACCTTGGCCCTGCTGTGCAGGGCCGCGTGGGCGGTGGACGATTGCCGACACCTGGTAGCCACCGGCAACCCCGAATACCCGCCGTACCTGTGGCGTGACCCACAGAACCCGCGGCTGTTGATCGGTGCCAACGTCGACCTGCTGCAACACGTCGCCCGTGAGCTGGGCCTGGTGGTCGAGGTGATCTACGCCGGCCCCTGGTCGCGCGCCCAGGAGGAGGTGCGCACCGGGCGCATCGACCTGCTGGCTGGCTACTTCCTCACCCAGACGCGGCGCCAGACCATGGACTTCATCAGCCCGCCCTTCCTCTTCACCCCCAGTGTGGTCTGGGTGCGCCGCAACGATGCTTTCGCCTACAGCGGCTGGCCCGACCTGCAGGGGCGCAACGGCGGCACGCTGGTCAGCAACAGCCACGGCCAGGCCTTCGACGACTACGCCAAGGCGCACCTCAGGCTGGAGGCCGTGCCCAGCGCCTCCCAGGCTTTCGAGAAGCTGCTGATGAAGCGCAACGATTACGTGATCTACGAGCAGTTTCCCGGCAAGGCGCTGGCGCAGACCCTGGGTATCGATGGGCAATTGCAGGTACTGGAGCCGCCAGTGTCCAGCGAGGGGTTGTACCTGGCGTTGTCGCATAACTCACGCTGCAACCAGCCGCAGTTGCGCGAGGCGCTGGCCCGGCAGATGCAAGCGGTGGTGGAGGGGCCGCTGCCGGAGGCGCTGGTGGCGCGCAACCTGGAGCGCTGGAAAGCGCAGCAGGACGCTTCGTCGCGCTAACGGTTCAGCCGCGGGTTGCAGGGAAATTTTGCAGCGAATCGGTGATGGCCGTGGGGCTGCCCGAGCGCAGAATCGACAGCTTGCGCTGTTCGTATGCCTCTTGGGGAAAACCCTGGCGTTGCAGCGCTTCGAGCTGCAACTGGCGGGTTTCCTCGGCGGAGTAGGGGCGCAGTTCCGGGTGGTTGGCACAACCGGAGAGCACGACCACGGTAACGAGGGCGGCGAGCGACAGGCGGGCAGGGCGGTTCATCGGGGGCACCCTCGGTGGGACGTCGATGAGGCCAGCTTATTGTTCGCCGCCGATCAATAGAAATTGTCGTGCTCAATAGTGACTATCGAGACCGCTGCTTGCAGGCATTGCGCCATCTGCTCGCTAGACTACAGGGAACCCTGTCCTCCCGCCTGCCAGGAGCCACGCCACCATGCCCGAGTGGTTGCAGACCTTTCGCCGACGGCTCTCCGGCACCGGCGCCGTCGAACCGTTCAACCTGATGCAACGCTTCTCGCTGATCAGCCTGGTGATCATCAGTGGCGTGGCCATTGGCCTGGGGTCGCTGTCGACCCGCTTCCTGGTCAACGAAAGCCTGGAGCGCGATGCCTTGCTGTCGGCGCAATTCATCCAGTCGATGGCGGTGGGCGAGATTCGCCACCATGACCTGACCGGCATGAAGATGGGCGACATCCTTGCTGCGGGGCACTTCGGCATGCTTGCCAATGAAACGGCAAAGAACCGCGAGCGCGCGCGCTCGGAATTCCTCGACCACCTGGCGCACCTGCCGGACATCCTGCTGGCGAGCATTTTCTCTCCCGAGCGCAAGGTGATCTGGTCGACCAACCCGGCCTTGATTGGCCGCCAGGTGCACGACGACCCGGCATTGGAGGCGGCGTTCGCCTCGCGCGGGCAGGTGAGTGCGCGTTACGACGAGGTCGAGCCTGGGCGCACCGAGCAGCAGTTCGTGCGTCCGCCGAAGGTGTTCTTCGTGGAGAACTACATCCCGTTGCTCGACGACCAAGGCAAGGTGCTGGCGATGGTGGAGATCTACAAGGAGCCGGTCGACCTGCTCGAACGCCTCGAGCGGGGCCACAAGCTGATTTGGGCGGCCACGGCACTGGGTGGGCTGACCCTTTACTTCGGCCTGTTCTGGATCGTCTGGCGCGCCTCGCGGCTGCTGGCCACGCAGCAGGACCAACTGGTGGCCAACAAGACCTACGGCGGGCTGGTGGAGATGTCCACCGCCGTGGCCCACAGCCTGCGCAACCCGCTGGCGAGCATCCGCACCAGCGCCGAACTGGCCCAGGAGATGCCGGGCCAGCCGGCCACGCGCAATATCGGCGACATCATCCACCAGGTCGACCGCATGTCGGGTTGGGTGCGCGAGCTGGTGCTGTGCCTGCGACCCCTGCGTGGCGAGCCGGAGCCGGTGGACCTGGTGGGGGCGGTGCAGGTGGCATTGGGCGGCTTCGAGCCGCAATTGCGCCAGGCTCGGATCGACGCACGCTTCAGCGCGGCGTCGATGCCGCCGGTGATCAGCCACCCGTTGTTGCTGGGGCAGGTGCTTAACAGCGTGCTGGCCAACGCCATCGAAGCCATGCCCGAGGGTGGCAAGCTGGTGCTGAGCCTGGAGCGCAGTGGTCGTGAGCACGTGCTGCTGTATGTCGACGATACCGGCCCAGGGGTGAGCCGGCATGAGGAAATGACCGCGTTCAAGTCGTTCTACACCACGCGCCTGGGCGGGTTGGGTATCGGCCTGGTGATGGTGCGACAGGTGATGGAGCGGTTCGGCGGCGAGGCGAGCTTGCAGAACCTGGAGCCGCAGGGCACGCGGGTATGCCTGCGGTTCCAGACCTGAGTGCGGCGTGAGGCCTCATCGCGGCTCGCCCGCGATGAGGTCGGCGAGACCAACCGATTTAACGTCCAGGGTGATCCGCGCCCAGCGAATTGTGGGTCGTCTACGTAGTTCTACGTAGTCACTCCGCGTAGTACTGCGAATTTTCTCCTTGGCCAACAGGCCCGAGAGTGTGCAACGTCCCTACCCGGGCGCACACAACAACAAAAACCGCCGCAGCCCACCCGCCCGCGGCAGGAGAAAATCCGATGTCCAATCTGGCTACCCGAATTGCCTGGTTCGCCGTTGCGCTGCTGGGGGCGTTCGCGCTCGGCACCCTGGCCTTGCGCAGGGGCGAGGCGATCAACGCCCTGTGGATCGTGACCGCCGCCGTGGCGATCTACCTCGTTGCCTACCGCTACTACAGCTTGTTCATCGCCACCAAGGTGATGCAGCTGGACCCCAACCGCGCTACTCCCGCTGTCCTCAACAACGATGGCCTGGACTACGTCCCGACCAACAAGCACATCCTGTTCGGCCATCACTTCGCCGCCATCGCCGGCGCCGGCCCGCTCGTGGGCCCGGTGCTCGCCGCGCAGATGGGCTACCTGCCCGGCACCCTGTGGCTGATCGCCGGGGTGGTGCTGGCCGGCGCGGTGCAGGACTTCATGGTCCTGTTCCTCTCCACCCGCCGCAACGGTCGCTCGCTCGGCGACATGGTGCGCGAGGAGATGGGCCGCATCCCCGGCACCATCGCCCTGTTCGGCTGCTTCCTGATCATGATCATCATCCTCGCGGTGCTGGCGCTGATCGTGGTCAAGGCCCTGGCCGAAAGCCCGTGGGGCATGTTCACGGTGATGGCGACCATCCCGATCGCCATGTTCATGGGCATCTACATGCGCTACATCCGCCCGGGCCGCATCGGCGAGATCTCGCTGATCGGCGTGGTGTTGCTGCTGCTGTCGATCTGGGCCGGCGGCCTGGTCGCGGCCGACCCGGTGTGGGGCCCGGCGTTCACCTTCACCGGCGTGCAGATCACCTGGATGCTGGTCGGCTACGGCTTCGTCGCCGCGGTGCTGCCGGTGTGGCTGGTGCTGGCGCCGCGTGACTACCTGTCGACCTTCCTGAAGATCGGCACCATCGTCGGCCTGGCGATCGGCATCCTGATCCTCGCCCCCGAGCTGAAGATGCCGGCCCTGACCCAGTTCACCGACGGCACGGGCCCGGTGTGGAAGGGCACGCTGTTCCCGTTCCTGTTCATCACCATCGCCTGCGGCGCGGTGTCCGGCTTCCATGCGCTGATCTCCTCGGGTACCACGCCGAAGCTGCTGGACAACGAAACCAACGCCCGCTACATCGGCTACGGCGGCATGCTGATGGAGTCGTTCGTCGCCATCATGGCCATGGTCGCCGCCTCGGTGATCGAGCCGGGCGTGTACTTCGCCATGAACAGCCCGGCCGCAGTGGTCGGCGCCGACGTGGTGTCGGTGGCCAACACCGTCAGCAGCTGGGGCTTCCTGATCACCCCCGAGCAACTGGAAGCGACCGCCCGCGACATCGGCGAGCACACCATCCTGGCCCGCGCCGGCGGTGCGCCGACCTTGGCGGTGGGCATCGCGCAGATCCTCCACCAGGTGCTGCCGGGTGAGAACACCATGGCCTTCTGGTACCACTTCGCGATCCTGTTCGAGGCGTTGTTCATCCTCACCGCAGTGGACGCCGGCACCCGTGCCGGGCGCTTCATGCTGCAGGACCTGCTGGGCAGCTTCGTGCCGGCGCTCAAGCGCACCGAGTCGTGGGGCGCCAACCTGCTGGCCACCGCGGGTTGCGTGACCCTCTGGGGCTACCTGCTGTACCAGGGCGTGATCGACCCGCTGGGGGGCATCAATACCCTGTGGCCGCTGTTCGGCATCTCCAACCAGATGCTGGCGGGCATCGCGCTGATGCTGGGCACCGTGGTGCTGATCAAGATGAAGCGCCAGCGCTACGTGTGGGTGACCCTGCTGCCGGCGGTATGGCTGCTGATCTGCACCACCACCGCCGGCTTGATCAAGCTGTTCGACCCGAACCCGGC
>NZ_JARGCS010000038.1 GCF_029193575.1 Pseudomonas entomophila
TCCTCTTCATGGTTGGTGCTGGAGAGGAATACCGAGCTGAGCTTGTCGAAGCTGAGCTTGCCGTCCGGTTTCGGGTAGTCGATCTTTTTCGCCTCGGCGGCCAGCTTCAGGCAGGCGTGGTCCGGCTTGGTGTCGTGCAGGGTGAACGGCAGCTTGCCGCCGAACCCGTTCTGGTCGACGTAGTTGAAGGCCGCGCCGAAGATCGGCCCGAACTTGTGCATGGCCGGGCCGAAGTTGCGGCTGGCGTACAACTCGTCATACAGCCAGCTGGCCTTGAACGCGTCGACGTAGCGGTTCAGCGCATCGCCGCCCTCGCTGCCGGCGAGCAGCGCCTCGGCCACCGCGTCGGCGGCGAGCATGCCGGATTTCATCGCCGTGTGACTGCCCTTGATCTTGGCGAAGTTCAGGGTGCCCAGGTCGCAGCCGATCAGCGCGCCGCCGTTGAACACCATCTTCGGCAGCGAGTTCAGGCCGCCCTTGCAGATGGCGCGGGCGCCGTAGCTGATGCGCTTGCCGCCTTCGAGGTACTGGCTGATCACCGGGTGGTGCTTCAGGCGCTGGAACTCGTCGAACGGCGACAGATAGGGGTTGGCGTAGGACAGGTCGACGATCAGGCCGACCACCACCTGGTTGTTCTCCAGGTGGTAGAGGAAGGAGCCGCCGGTGTTCTCGGCGCTCATCACGTCCAGCGGCCAGCCGGCGGTGTGCACCACCAGGCCTTGCTCGTGCTTGGCTGGGTCGATTTCCCAGATTTCCTTAAGGCCGATGCCGTAGTGCTGCACATCGGCTTCGCTGTCGAGGTTGAAACGCTTGATCAACTGCTTGCCGATATGGCCGCGGCAGCCTTCGGCGAACAGCGTGTACTTGGCGCGCAGTTCCATGCCCGGCGTGTACAGCCCGTCCTTGGGCTGGCCTTCACGGTCCACGCCCAGGTCGCCGGTGACGATGCCGCGTACCACGCCGTTGTCATCGAACAGCGCTTCCTGGGCGGCGAAGCCGGGGTAGATCTCCACGCCCAGGTTCTCGGCCTGCTGGGCCAGCCAGCGGCACAGGTTGCCCAGGGAGATGATGTAGTTACCCTGGTTGTGCATGGTCTTGGGCACGAACAGGTCGGGCACCTTGACCGAGCTGCCCTGGTCCTTGAGCACATAGATGTCGTCGCGCTTGACCTCGGTGTTGAGGGGGGCGCCGAGGTCTTTCCAGTCGGGGAACAGTTCGTTCAGGGCGCGCGGCTCGAATACCGCGCCGGAGAGAATGTGGGCGCCGACCTCGGAGCCTTTCTCGACCACGCAGACGCTGATCTCGCTACCGGCTTCGGCGGCCTTCTGCTTCAGCCGGCAGGCGGCGGACAGGCCCGCCGGGCCGGCGCCGACGATGACCACGTCGAATTCCATGTATTCGCGTTCCACTGGTTCTCTCCTACTCAAGGCTCATCACTGTTGCTGATCTTATGGGTGCTCAAAGACACGCACGCGGCGGGGGCGGTTGTTGTAGCTGTGCCGGGGGCGGACTACACCGTTTTGTCTTGGCCGCGCATTATATCTACACCACTTGGCGGGTCCAATACAAACGTTTGTTTGAATTTGCCGCAGCCCAGTAAAATCACAGGGGTGCAGCTGGAGGCTGGCCGATTTGCCGTATTGACCGGATTGGGTGTTACGGTCAAGATACGAGCGGTTTTACGTTCGCCGTAGGCAGACCGTCGGGCGCAGGTGCACCCCTAAAGACCAGGCGTAGAGCAGGGATTTCAGGCTGAAAGCCTGTTTGTAGTGGAGTCTACACGCCACGACAGAAAATGACCCGCGGGTTTTGCCCGCACAGTCCCGACAGGACTGTTCGGTCACGAAAATTTCTCTCGCCGCGCCACGTTTTTAGAGGTGTCCTTGTACCCACGCGCATTCGCCGGGCACGCCCCAGGCGACATTCTTTTCACCGGAGAGTAACGAGGAATCCATGAAGGTTCTTGTAGCTGTCAAACGAGTGGTCGACTACAACGTCAAGGTTCGCGTCAAGGCGGACAACTCCGGCGTCGACCTTGCAAACGTCAAGATGTCCATGAACCCCTTCTGCGAAATCGCCGTGGAAGAGGCCGTGCGCCTGAAAGAGAAAGGCCTGGCCACCGAGATCGTCGCTGTCGCCGTCGGCCCGACCGCCGCCCAGGAGCAACTGCGCACCGCGCTGGCGCTGGGTGCCGACCGCGCCATCCTGGTCGAGACCAGCGATGAGCTGAATTCCCTGGCCGTGGCCAAGGCCCTGAAGGCCCTCGTCGACAAGGAGCAGCCGCAGCTGGTGATCCTTGGCAAGCAGGCCATCGACAGTGACAACAACCAGACCGGCCAGATGCTGGCTGCGCTGACCGGCTACGCCCAGGGCACCTTCGCCTCCAAGGTGGAAGTGGCTGGCGACAAGCTCAACGTCACCCGCGAGATCGATGGCGGCCTGCAGACCGTCGCGCTGAACCTGCCGGCGATCGTCACCACCGACCTGCGCCTGAACGAGCCACGCTACGCGTCGCTGCCGAACATCATGAAGGCCAAGAAGAAGCCGCTGGAGACCGTGACGCCAGACGCGCTGGGCGTTTCCACCGCCTCCACCACCAAGACCCTGAACGTCGAAGCGCCGGCTGCCCGCAGCGCGGGTATCAAGGTCAAGTCGGTGGCCGAACTGGTCGAGAAGCTGAAGAACGAAGCGAAGGTAATCTAAATGACTATCCTGGTTGTCGCTGAACACGAGAACGGTGCCGTTGCCCCGGCCACCCTGAACACTGTCGCCGCTGCCGCCAAGATCGGTGGTGATGTGCACGTCCTGGTCGCAGGCCAGAACGTCGGTGGCGTCGCTGAGTCCGCCGCCAAGATCGCCGGCGTTGCCAAGGTGCTGGTCGCGGACAACGCCGCCTACGCCCACGCCCTGCCGGAAAACGTCGCGCCGCTGATCGTCGAGCTGGCGAGCGGCTACAGCCACGTGCTGGCCCC
>NZ_JARGCS010000039.1 GCF_029193575.1 Pseudomonas entomophila
TCCTCTTCATGGTTGGTGCTGGAGAGGAATACCGAGCTGAGCTTGTCGAAGCTGAGCTTGCCGTCCGGTTTCGGGTAGTCGATCTTTTTCGCCTCGGCGGCCAGCTTCAGGCAGGCGTGGTCCGGCTTGGTGTCGTGCAGGGTGAACGGCAGCTTGCCGCCGAACCCGTTCTGGTCGACGTAGTTGAAGGCCGCGCCGAAGATCGGCCCGAACTTGTGCATGGCCGGGCCGAAGTTGCGGCTGGCGTACAACTCGTCATACAGCCAGCTGGCCTTGAACGCGTCGACGTAGCGGTTCAGCGCATCGCCGCCCTCGCTGCCGGCGAGCAGCGCCTCGGCCACCGCGTCGGCGGCGAGCATGCCGGATTTCATCGCCGTGTGACTGCCCTTGATCTTGGCGAAGTTCAGGGTGCCCAGGTCGCAGCCGATCAGCGCGCCGCCGTTGAACACCATCTTCGGCAGCGAGTTCAGGCCGCCCTTGCAGATGGCGCGGGCGCCGTAGCTGATGCGCTTGCCGCCTTCGAGGTACTGGCTGAACACCGGGTGGTGCTTCAGCCGCTGGAACTCGTCGAAGGGCGACAGGTAGGGGTTGGAATAGGACAGGTCGACGATCAGGCCGACCACCACCTGGTTGTTTTCCAGGTGGTACAAGAAAGAGCCACCGGTGTTTTCGGCGCTGGCCACATCCAGTGGCCAGCCCGCCGTGTGGACAACCAGGCCAGGCTCGTGCCTGGCCGGGTCGATTTCCCAGATTTCCTTCAGGCCGATGCCGTAGTGCTGCGCGTCGGCATCGCTGTCGAGGTTGAAGCGTTCGATCAACTGCTTGCCGATATGGCCGCGACAGCCTTCGGCGAACAGCGTGTACTTGCCGCGCAGCTCCATGCCCGGCGTGTACAGCCCGTCCTTGGGCTGGCCTTCACGGTCCACGCCGAGGTCGCCGGTGACGATGCCACGGACCACGCCGTCGTCATCGAACAGCGCTTGCTGGGCGGTGAAGCCGGGGTAGATCTCCACGCCCAGGTTCTCGGCCTGTTGGGCCAGCCAGCGGCACAGGTTGCCCAGGGAAACGATGTAGTTGCCGTGGTTGTGCAGGGTTTTTGGCACGAACAGGCCAGGCACCTTGACCGAACGGCGCTCATCCCTGAGCACATGGATATCATCGCGCTTGACCTCGGTGTGCAGCGGCGCGCCGAGTGCTTTCCAGTCGGGGAACAGCTCGCTCAGGGCGCGCGGTTCGAAGACCGCCCCCGACAGGATGTGGGCGCCGACCTCGGAGCCTTTCTCGACCACGCAGACGCTGATCTCGCTGCCGGCTTCGGCGGCCTTCTGCTTCAGCCGGCAGGCGGCGGACAGGCCCGCCGGGCCTGCGCCGACGATAACCACGTCAAATTCCATGTATTCACGTTGCATGCAATGTTTCCTTAGGGCAATCCGTTCGGGCCTGTTACCACAGGGGCAGGCTGTAGCTGACGATGAGGCGGTTCTCGTCGATCGCCCGGTCGAAGTTGCTGCGCAACGCGGCATTGCGCCACTTGATCCCGAGGTTCTTCAGCGGGCCGCTCTGGATGACGTAGCCCAGGTCCATGTCGCGCTCGCGTTCGCGGCCGTTGCCACTGCCGCCGGGCAGCAGGGTGTCGATGTCGCTGCCGTACAGGTAGCGCGTCATGAACGTCAGGCCCGGAATGCCAAGGCTGGCGAAGTCGTAGTCGTAGCGCACCTGCCAGGATTTTTCGTCCTTGTTGGCGAAGTCACTGATCTGCACGAAGTTCACCAGGTAAGGGTCGGCGCCCCTGATGGTGGCGAAGCCGGTTTCGCCTTTCATCTGCTGATAACCCAAGCCCAGCGCGTGCCCGCCATTGCGGTAGGTGAGCATGCCGTTGAGCACCTGGTTGTCGATGTTGCTGGCACTGCCGCCGTTGGAGTCCGCCCAGCGCAGGTCGGCCTTCAACGACGACTTGTCGCTCAGGGGCACCTGGTACTGGAGGGCGAGGAAGTGCTGGCGGTAGAAGTTCTCGAGGTTGCCGTAGTAGTAGCTGGTGCTCAGCGACTTGTTCCATTGGTACGTGCCACCGGCGAAGTCGAAGTGATTGGCAGTGGGGCTGCCCGTCACCCGCACATTGCGCTTCACCCCCGTGTTGAGCTGCAGGTCTTCGTAGTCGGAAGAGTCGCGCTGGTTGACTTTCTCCAGCCGCGCGGCATCCAGCGACAAGCCCTCGACCTGCGCCGAGTTCAGCCAGGTGCCACGGAACAGTTGCGGTTGCAGCCGCGAGTCGTTGATCTGCACCACCGGCACTTTCGGTTGCAGGGTGCCGCTCTTGAGCGTGGTGCGGGAAACACGCACCTTGGCCGTCAGCCCCAGCTCGCCATATTCGTCCTTGGCGCGCCCGTCGCTGCCGCGCTTGAGCAGGCCGGTGGTGGCGCGGTCCGGGCTGGAGTCGAGCTTGAGCCCGAGCAGGCCGATCGCATCCACGCCCACGCCGACCGGGCCGCCGGTGTAGCCCGACTCGAAGCGCAACTGGAAGCCCTGCACCCATTCCTCGGCCTTGTGCGGGGCATTGCTCTGGCGCTGGTCCTGGTTCAGGTAGAAGTTGCGCAAGTCCAGCGAGGCCTTGCTGTCCTTGATGAAGTCAGCGTGGGCGGCACTGGTGCTGCAACCCAAGGCGACTGCGGAAAACATCATCAAACGAGTGTTCATCTTATTATTGTCCTTGTGTCGATGGAGGTTTCTTGCGGGCGAACGCCACCCTTGCCTGAATCAGCGCAGAAAAGAGGGATCGCCCGTTTCGCCGCCCGTGGCGGCGTAGGTCTGAAACGCGAGGAGGGTTAGTGGTTCTGCGAATGGAAGCGTGGGCTACGCATCACCACACCCACCAACAGCCCGCCCAGCAGGCTGATGCCCGCCGCCACCAACAGCCCCGAGTACAGGGTGCCCGTCATGCTTTTCATCAGGCCCAACAGCCAGGGGGTGAGGAAGCCACCGAAGCTGCCCAGGGTCGTCACCAGGGCGATACCGCCCGCGGCACTGGCACGTGGCAGGAACGAGCCGGGAATGGTCAGGTACAGCGGGAAGCCGCCGAAGATGCCGAACGCCGCGATGCACAGGAACACCATGGCCACGGTGAAGTCCGAGTGGAACAGGCACAGGCCGACGAAACCGAAGGCGGTGAGCAGGCTGCAACCCACGAAGTGCCAGCGGCGCTCGAGGAAGTAATCGGAACTGCGCCCCACCAGGTACATGCTGATTACGCCGACCACGTAGGGAATCGCCGAGAGCGGGCCGATGCGCGACACGTCGGTGACGCCCAGCTCCTTGATGATCGATGGCCCCCACAGCGACAGCGTGGTCACCGAGGACACGACGGTGAAGTAGCCCAGCGCGGTGATGTAGATGCGGCTGTCCTTGAGGAACGACAGCATGCCGGCGTGCTTGGGCCCTTGGTCGACGTTGGTGATTTCGTCCTGCAGCAATTGCTTTTCACGGTCGTTGAGCCAGGTGGCCGTTTCCGGGCGATCCGTCAGGTAGAAGTAGGAGAACACCCCGAGGATCATGGTCGGCACGCCCATGTAGAGGAACAGCACCTGCCAACCCGCCAGGCCGAAATGGCCGGCGAACTGGGTCATGATGCTCCCGGCCAGCAGCCCGCCGAGAATGCCGGCGATGGGGTGGGCCATCAGCAGCAACGCGGTGATCTGCGCCTTCTTGTCGGTCGGGAACCAGTAGGTCAGGTACAGCACCACCCCTGGCAGGAAGCCCGCCTCGGCCATGCCCAGCGCCAGCCGCGCGAAGTAGAACTCGTTGGGGGTGCGGATGAACAGGGTCAGTGCCGTGACCAGGCCCCATAGCACCATGATGCGCAACAGGGTGCGACGCACGCCGTGCTTGTGCAGGTAGATGTTGCTGGGCACCTCGAACATCATGTAGCCGAGGAAGAACAAACCTGCGCCAAAGCCGTACACCGCCTCCGAGAACCCCAACTGGGTGAGGAATTCGAGCTTGGCGAAACCGACGCTGGCGCGGTCGAACACGGCCATCAGATAGCCGACGAACAGGCAAGGGATCAGCCTGAAGCCTATCTTGCGATAGACCGAGTCGCGCCACCGCTGGTGGCTCGCGGCTGAATTAGCCGTTTGGTTTTGAAGGGACGACATAGATTTCACCTTTGTATTTTTGTTTGTAAATGGTGTTCCCGCGACCAGCGCGAGGTACATCGTGCTTGCTGATTGGCAACCCTTGCCGGTCTTATCCATACCGCTCCATGCCTGGCCCGCAACTGCGGGCCAGGGCATCCCTGAAGTCTGGGTGGGCAATGGCGACCAGGCGCCGCGCCCGTTCGGCCAGGCCGCACCCGCGAAGGTCGGCGATGCCGTATTCGGTGACGATGAGGCCGGCGTCTGCCCGTGGGGTGCTCACCGGGCCGCTCAGCCGCTCGACGATTCGACTGTGCGCGCCGCCCAGCGCCGTTGCCGGCAGGGCGATGATCGGCAAGCCCCCGCGCGAGGCGTGCGCGCCGCGCATGAAGTCCAGGGTGCCGCCCACCGCGCCCACGTAGGCGCCGCCCGCCACCTCCGCATTGATCTGCCCGGTGAGGTCGACCTCGATGGCCGAGTTGATGGTCACCAGGCGCTCGATGCTGGCCAGTACCTCCAATGCATGGGTATAGGCCGTCGCCCGCACCTGCACCTGGGCGTTGCGATGGGCGAACCGGTAGAGCGCCTGTCCGCCGAACAGCACGCCCGCCACCGTCACGCCGCGATCGACGGTCTTGCGCGCGTTGGTGATCACCCCCAGTGCCATCAGCTCGGCGACCTTGTCGCCGATGGCGCCGGAGTGGATCCCCAGGTCTCGATGCGAGCGCAGGCCGTCCAGCACCAGCTCCGGCAGGCTGCCGATGCCCAACTGCAGCGTGGCGCCATCCTCCACCAGCCCGCCGATATGCCCGGCAATGCGCCGGCCGACCTCGTCGGGCAGCGCAGGGGCCAGCTCCAGGGGCGGGCGCGCGGTACGCACCAGCACGTCGAGGTCGGCGCGCTCCAGGCGTTCACCGAAGGTCCACGGCGCCTGTTCGTTGACTTCGGCGATCACCAACCGCGCGCGCTTGACCAGCGGCACCAGGTACTCGGCGGCCACGCTGAAACTGAAACCGTCCGGCCCTTCGGCGACCTGCAGCAGCAGCACGTCCACCGGGTCGAGCAGCCGCGCCAACTGCGAGTAGTGGCTCGGCAGGATGTCCAGCTGCTGCTCGCGCGCCAGCGCACGGTTGCGCGAGGCGCCGCAATAGGACTGGTACCGCACCTGCCCGGCATGCGCGGGGCTGACCGCCGCCGACAGGCTCAGGCCCACGAAGGCGCGGAAGTGGCCGATCGCTTCGCGCTGCGCCATCAGGCGTTCGGTCAGGGCCACCGGTTCGGCCCCGCCCTGGCCCCAGACCACCCGGTCGCCGGGGCGGACGAGGGCGCTGAAGTCCAGGGCGTCTAGGCTGATTTCGTCAGTCATGCTGGCACCCTCAGGCCCGCTCGAAGATCGCGGCGAAGCCTTGCCCACCGCCGATGCACATGGTCTCCAGCGCGTAGCGGCCCTGGCGGCGCTCCAGCTCATGCAGCATCGAGGTCAGGATGCGCATGCCGGTGGCGCCCACTGGGTGCCCCAGGGAAATGCCCGAGCCGTTGACGTTGAAGCGCTCGGCATCGTGCCAGCCCCAGCCTTTGGTCACCGCCAGGGCCTGGCAGGCGAAGGCTTCGTTGAGTTCCACCAGGTCCATCTGTTCGAAGCCAAGGCCCGTGCGGGCAAACAGCTTGTGCACCGCGGGCACCGGGCCAATGCCCATGCTGGCCGGCTCGCAGCCCGCCGCAGCCCAGCCGACCAGGAAGGCCATCGGCTCCAAGCCCAGCGCGTGCAACTGGTCTTCGGCCACCACCAGGCAGGCGGCGGCGGCGTCGTTCTGTTGCGAGGCATTGCCGGCCGTGACCGTGCCACCGGGCATCACGGCGCGCAGGGCGGCGAGCTTTTCCACCGTGGTGTCGCCGCGCACGCCTTCGTCACGGCTGACCAGCACGGGCTCGCCCCGGCGTTGCGGCACGCTGATCGGCACGATCTCCCGGTCGAACAGCCCCGCCTCCCAGGCCTTTGCCGCGCGCTGTTGACTGCGCGCGGCAAAGGCATCGGCGGCCTCGCGGCTGATCGCATAATCGCGGGCCAGGTTCTCGGCGGTTTCGATCATCCCCGAGATCCGCCCGAAACGGTGCTCGGGTTGGGAGCGTTCGCGCCCACGGTCCAGGCGGTCATGCAAGGTGACGGAGCCGGCGCGCGAACCCCAGCGCATGTCGGTGGTGTAGTACTCGATGTTGCTCATGCTCTCGACACCACCGGCCAGCACCACGTCGGCGGCACCGGTCTGCACCATCATCGCGGCGCTGGCGAGGGCCTGCAGGCCACCGCCGCAGCGACGGTCGACCTGCATGCCCGGCACGCTCACCGGCAGGCCGGCCTCCAGGGCGATCCAGCGCCCCACGCAGGGGGTTTCGGAGTTGGCGTAGGACTGGGCGAACACCACGTCGTCGATGCGCTCGGGGTCCAACCGCGTCTGGGCCAGGATGGCCTTGACCACCTCGGCCCCCAGGCGCTCGACCGGCACGCCGCGAAGGCTGCCACCGAAGGCGCCGACAGGGGTGCGGCGGGGTGCGACGATTGCTGCTCTTCTCATCGGGGCGCTCCTCAGAGTGCGTCTTGCAATTGTGGGACGAGTTCGAAGAGGTCGCCCACCAGGCCGTAGTCGGCGACCTGGAAGATCGGCGCTTCTTCGTCCTTGTTGATCGCGACGATCACCTTGGAATCCTTCATGCCCGCCAGGTGCTGGATCGCGCCGGAGATACCGACGGCGATGTACAGCTGCGGGGCGACGATCTTGCCGGTCTGGCCGACCTGCATGTCGTTCGGCACGAAGCCTGCGTCGACCGCGGCGCGCGAGGCGCCAACCGCAGCGCCGAGCTTGTCGGCCAGGGCGTACAGGTGCTTGAAATTGTCACCGTTGCCCATGCCACGGCCGCCGGAAACGACGATCTTGGCAGCGGTCAGCTCGGGGCGGTCGGACTTGGCCAGTGCTTCGCCAACGAAGACCGACGTGCCGGCGTCGTGGGCGGCGGCGACGGTTTCGACGGCAGCCGAACCCCCTTCGGCGGCCACGGCGTCGAAGCCGGTGGTACGCACGGTGATGACTTTCACCGCAGCGCTCGATTGCACGGTGGCAATGGCGTTACCGGCGTAGATCGGGCGCTTGAAGGTGTCGGAGGATTCAACGGCGATGATCTCGGAGATCTGGTCGACGTCCAGCAGCGCGGCGACGCGCGGCAGGATGTTCTTGCCATTGGTGGTGGCCGGGGCCAGCACGTGGCTGTAGCCGCTCGCCAGCTCGACGATCAGCGGCGCGACGTTTTCCGGCAGGGCGTGGGCGTAGGCGGCGTTGTCCGCGACCAGCACCTTGGCAACGCCGGCGATCTTGGCGGCGGACTCAGCGACGCCACCGACGTTCTGGCCTGCGACCAGGACGTGCACATCACCACCGATCTTGGCGGCAGCGGCGACAGTGTTCAGGGTGGCCGGGGCAACGGCACCGTTCTCGTGTTCAGCGACAACCAGGATAGTCATTTAGATTACCTTCGCTTCGTTCTTCAGCTTCTCGACCAGTTCGGCCACCGACTTGACCTTGATACCCGCGCTGCGGGCAGCCGGCGCTTCGACGTTCAGGGTCTTGGTGGTGGAGGCGGTGGAAACGCCCAGCGCGTCTGGCGTCACGGTCTCCAGCGGCTTCTTCTTGGCCTTCATGATGTTCGGCAGCGACGCGTAGCGTGGCTCGTTCAGGCGCAGGTCGGTGGTGACGATCGCCGGCAGGTTCAGCGCGACGGTCTGCAGGCCGCCATCGATCTCGCGGGTGACGTTGAGCTTGTCGCCAGCCACTTCCACCTTGGAGGCGAAGGTGCCCTGGGCGTAGCCGGTCAGCGCAGCCAGCATCTGGCCGGTCTGGTTGTTGTCACTGTCGATGGCCTGCTTGCCAAGGATCACCAGCTGCGGCTGCTCCTTGTCGACGAGGGCCTTCAGGGCCTTGGCCACGGCCAGGGAATTCAGCTCATCGCTGGTCTCGACCAGGATGGCGCGGTCGGCACCCAGCGCCAGCGCGGTGCGCAGTTGCTCCTGGGCGGCGGTCGGGCCGACGGCGACAGCGACGATCTCGGTGGCCAGGCCTTTCTCTTTCAGGCGCACGGCCTCTTCCACGGCGATTTCGCAGAAGGGGTTCATGGACATCTTGACGTTTGCAAGGTCGACGCCGGAGTTGTCCGCCTTGACGCGAACCTTGACGTTGTAGTCGACCACTCG
>NZ_JARGCS010000004.1 GCF_029193575.1 Pseudomonas entomophila
CTAATTGCCCGTGAGGCTTGACCATATAACACCCAAGCAATTTGAGCGTCAGACGCCGAATTGTGGTGGTGAAGACGAAAGAGCCGAAGATTCGTAAGACCACAAATTCACATATCCGAATTCGCTGGGCTGTCCAACAGGACATTCTGGCTACAGAATTTCTTGACGACCATAGAGCATTGGAACCACCTGATCCCATCCCGAACTCAGCAGTGAAACGATGCATCGCCGATGGTAGTGTGGGGTTTCCCCATGTGAGAGTAGGTCATCGTCAAGATTCATTTCGCAAAACCCCTATCTGCGCGAGCAGGTAGGGGTTTTGTCTTTGGTGCGAGAAAAGACAGCGCGCAGCCTTAGGCGCGGGACAAGCCCGCCCCTACAGGATATCGTGCGTCCACATGCCCCTGGAAACACCTCTGCCCATGCGCTACGACCTCACCAGCCTGGACCTCTTCATCACCGTTGCCCAGGAGCGCAACCTCACCCGTGCCGCCGCCCTCAAGCACTTGGCCGTTTCCGCCGTGAGCAAGCGCATCAGCGAACTCGAAGCTCAGGCGGGGGCGCCGTTGCTGATCCGCAACGCCCGCGGTGTCGAACTCACCCCGGCTGGTCAGTCGCTGCTGTTCTACGCCCGCCAGCTCAAGCAGACCATGACCCAGCTCGACAACGAACTCAGCGAGTTCGCCACGGGCGTGAAGGGGCATATCCGTATCCACGCCATAACCTCGGCGCTATCGCAATTCCTGCCTCAGGACATGGCCGGCTTCGCCGCGCTGTACCCGCAGATCCGCTTCGACATCGAAGAGCGTACCGGCACGGCCGTGGTGCGCGCGGTGGCCGACGAGCATGCCGAGCTGGGTATCATTTCCTCCCAGACCCAGCCTCTGGGCCTGGAAACCCGCCCCTACCGCCATGACGAACTGGTGCTGGTGGTTCCCGCCGACCATGAGCTGGCCAGCCGCCGAGCCGTGCACCTCAAGGACGTGCTGCACCATGAGTTCGTCGGGCCCCACCTGGACAGTTCCCTGCACAGCCTGCTCACCGAAGAGGCCGAAAAGCAGGGCCACCCGCTCAAGCTGCGTATCCGCATCAGCAGCTTCGACTGCATGTGCCGCATGGTTGCCAATGGCTTGGGCCTCGCGGTACTGCCACGCAGCGCGGTCGAGCCCTACGTGCGCAGCCACCGCCTCAAGCGCGTGACCCTGAACGAACCCTGGGCGCACCGCGAGCTGCAGCTGGTGTTCAAAAAGTACGAACTGGCCTCGCCGACCCTGAAGACCTTCATCGACCACCTGCAAGCGCCCGCAGAAAAGTGACCTCCGAGCGTTCTCCATCGGAGAACGCTGCCATGGCCATTGGTCAATTTTCATCCGCCGCTCCAGCCCCTAGCATGGCTCATCCCCACAGTGTCGCCCTGAGCGACGCGATGACCCTGACAAGAGCCGAGCATGACCGACCTGCTGAGCCCCCTGGAAATCGACCAGGCCCCCTTCGTCTACATCGACCTGAAGAAACTCCTCACCCCCAGCCAGCTCCAGCGTCTGCCCTATTCGCTGCGTATCCTCCTGGAAAACGTCGCCCGCTGTTCTCCCGAGGCGTTGGATACCGTACTGGCACGCGCCACGGGCCAGGGTCCGGACTGCGAAGTGCCGTTCGTGCCCAACCGCCTGATGTTCCACGACACCACCTGCCTGCCTGCCCTGGCCGACTTCGCCGGCATGCGCGACGTAGTCGCTGAACTTGGCGGCGATCCCGGCGCGATGAACCCGCAGATCCCCGCCGTGCTGACCATCGACCACTCTGTGATCGTCGAGCGCTACGCCGAGCCCGACGCGGTGGAGCACAACCTCGACATCGATTTCCGCCGCAACAGCGAGCGCTACCGCTTCATCAAGTGGGCACAGAAGAGCCTGGACAACTTCGGTGTCATCCCGCCCGGTACTGGCATCATCCACCAGATGAACATGGAAGCCCTGGCCCAGGTGGTCTGGGAAAGCCGTAGCGCCGATGGCCAGCGCTTGTTGCACCCGGACGACATGGTCGCCACCGACAGCCACACGCCGATGATCAACGCCATCGGCGTGCTTGGCTGGGGTGTCGGCGGCCTGGAAGGGCAGGCCGCGATGCTCGGCGAGCCCGTGCCGATCAGCTTCCCTCAGGTGATCGGCATCCGCGTCAGCAATGCCCTGCGCCCCGGCGTGACCGCCACCGACCTGGCGTTGCACGTGGCCGAGACCCTGCGCCAGCGCGCGATGGTCGGCAAGTTCGTCGAGTTCACCGGCCCTGGGCTGTCGAACCTGGGTTGGGCTGCGCGTGGCACGGTGGCGAACATGGCGCCTGAGTATGGCGCCACCGTGGTGTTCTTCCCCTTCGACGACCAGGCCCTGGACTACCTCAAACTCAGCGGCCGCTCGCCCGCGCTGTGCCGGCAGGCGGCCACCTACCTGCAGGCCCAGGGCCTGTATCGCCGTGATGAACTGCCGGAGCCTGAGTTCGACGAACTGATCGAACTGGACCTGGCACTCATCGAGCCCAGCGTTGCTGGCCCCTACCAGCCGCATCAGCGTCAGCCGCTGTCACGCGCAGGCGCTTCCTTCAAAGAACAGGTGCTGGGCGGTGCGAACCTGGTCGACGACGGCTTTTTCGAGCCCAGCTTCGGCGCCCCGATTCAACACGGCGCCGTGGTGCTGTCGGCCATCACCAGTTGCACCAACACCGCCAACCCCGCGCAGATGATCCAGGCCGGCCTGCTCGCCCGTAATGCAAGGCGCCTGGGGCTGCAACGCAAGCCCTGGGTCAAGACCTCGCTGTCGCCCGGCTCGCGCGTGGTGGCCGACTACCTGGCCGAGGCCGACCTGCTGGGCGACTTTGCCGCCCTGGGCTTCGACCTGGCCGGCTTCGGCTGCATGACCTGCATCGGCAACTCCGGCAGCCTCGAAACGCATGTGGAGGCCTTCGCCGACCAAGGCCTCAAGGGCGTGGTCGTGCTGTCCGGGAATCGCAACTTCGAAGGCCGGGTCAACCCCAAGGTGCCCGCTGGCTACCTCGCCTCGCCGGCCCTGTGCGTGGCCTACGCCATTGCCGGCAGCATCGACGTCGACCTGACCCGTGAGCCTCTGGGCATCGATGCCAGCGGCACGCCGCGACACCTGCACGACCTGATGCCCAGTGACGAAGAGGTCGCCGCGCTGGTCGGCCAGGTGGTCAGGCCCGAACACTTCCAGCAGCGACTGGCCACGGTGTGGGACGGCACCCACCACTGGCAGGCGCTGTCCGCCGAAGGCAGCGTGCAGTTCCCCTGGGACGCGGGTTCGACCTACCTGCGCCGCCCGCAGTACCTTGCCGACATCCAGGCCGAGCCCAAGGCCAGCCTGGCCATTCACGGCGCGCGGCCACTGCTGGTGCTCGGCGACAACGTCACCACCGACCATATCTCGCCGGCCGGCGCCATTCCCGCCGCCAGCCTGGCCGGGCAATGGCTGCTGGCCCAGGGTGAAGACCCGCAGGACCTCAACCAGTACTCCACGCGGCGCAGCAACCACGAAGTCATGTTGCGCGGCGCCTTCACCAACAAGTCGGTGAAGAACCGTCTGCTCGGTGATGCACAACCGGGCGTCGGCGCCTGGGCCTGGAATGCCGACCACAGCCAGTGCCTGCCGCTGTACGAGGCGGCGCAGAGCTACACCGGCACACCACTGGTGGTGTTCGCCGGCATCAACTACGGCGCTGGCTCCAGCCGCGACTGGGCGGCCAAGGCCCAGGCCCTGCTAGGCGTGCGTGCGGTAGTGGCGCGTAGCATCGAGCGCATCCACCGCAGCAACCTGATCGGCATGGGCGTGCTGCCGCTGGTGTTCCCGACGGGGCAGGGCGTGGAAGACCTGCACCTCGATGGCCACGAACGCTTCGACTTCACCGGCCTCGACACCCTGCGCGTGGGTGACAACCGCATCGGCCTGCTGATCCACCGCGCCGATGGCCGCTGCGACGAAGCCGAACTGATCGCCCGCATCGATTCGACGCAGGAGATCCGTTATCTTGCCGACGGCGGTGTGTTGCCCTACGTGATCCGTAAAGTGGTCCGACGCACACGTGGCCAATAACCCTGTCCATGTCCGGGAGAACGCCTTCGATGTATGCCTATGTCGGTTCGCGCACCACGCGTGAACGCAATGCCCGTGGCGACGGCATCACGGTGTGCCGGGTCGACCCGCAGGCTGGCACGCTGGTACCGGTGCAGGTGCTTGGCGACCTGGTCAATCCGTCGTACCTGACGCTCAACCGCTCGGGTGACCGGCTCTACTGCGTGCATGGCGATGGCAGCGAGGTCAGCGCCTTCAGTGTCGACCCGGCCGACGGCACCCTGGCCTTGCTTGACCGCCAGCCGTGCGGGGGTGTCAACCCCGTGCACCTGGCGCTGGACCCGAGCGAACGCTTCCTGCTGGTGGCCAACCACATCAGCGGCACCCTGGCGGTGCTCGAGGTGTTGGCCGACGGGCGCCTGGGGGCGCTGCGTCAGCTGGTCGAGCTGGAAGGGCCGATCGGGCCGCACCGGGTCGAGCAGCCGTTCGCCAAGCCGCATTTCAACGTGTTCGATGCGACCGGGCGGTTCGTCCTGGTGCCGGACAAGGGGCTGGACCGGATCTTCGCCTTCCGCTTCGACGATGGCGTGCTGAGCCCGGCGGAGCAGCCGTTCGTGGTCAGCCGCGAAGGCGCTGGCCCGCGGCATGTGGCGCTGCACCCGCAGGCGGGCTTCGTCTATGCGGTCAACGAGCTGGATTCGACGGTCACCACCTATCGCTTCGACCCCTGTAGCGGAACGCTGCAAGCCTTGCAGGTGCTGCCATCGCTGCCTTCGACCTACACCGGCAACAGCCGTGCGGCGGGCATCGAGGTGGATCGGGCGGGGCGCTTCGTGTACGTCTCCAACCGCGGGGATGACAGCATCGCGGTGTATGCCATCGATGGGCAGAGCGGGCTGTTGAGCCTGGTCGAGGTGCAGGCCACGGGCGGGCGGACGCCGCGGTTCTTTACCCTGACGCCGGACCAGCGGTTCCTGTTCGCCTTGAATGAAGACAGCGACAGCATCGTGGCCCTGGCGGTCGACCCGGTGCACGGTGGTTTGAGCCCGACAGGGTTTGCGTTGTCCATCGGCAGCCCGGTGTGCCTGGTGTTTTCGGGCTGAGTGATGTGTCGTTCTTACCGGCCCTATCGCGGGGCGAGCCCGCGCCTACAGGTACAACGTCGTTCTCAGGCGCGACGCTGTACCTGTAGGCGCGGGCTCGCCTCGCGATAGGGCCCTGAAAACCAATGGAGATCTCAATGAGCGCCCTAACCGAACTGGCCCCTGACGGCGTCCTGCACGCCGCCATCAACTTCGGCAACCCCGTCCTCGCCCAACGCGGCCCGGATGGCCAGCCCCAAGGCGTCTCGGTCGCCCTGGCCAAGGCCCTGGCCGAAGAGCTCGGTGTGCCCCTGCAGATGCACACCTACGACGCCGCCGGCAAGGTCTTCGCCGACCTGGAGCAGGGCGCCTGGACCCTGGCGTTCCTGGCCATCGAGCCGGTGCGTGAAGCGCAGATCGCCTTCAGCGAACCCTACGTGCTGATCGAAGGCACCTACCTGGTTCGCCAAGACGCGCCCTTCCAGCACGTAGACGACCTCGACCAGCCCGGCCTGCGCCTGGCCGTGGGCAAGGGCGCGGCCTACGACCTGTACCTGAGCCGCACCTTGCAGCACGCCGAGCTGCGACGCGCCGACACCTCGGCCGGTGCCGTCGATCTGTTCCTCGAAGAAAGCCTCGACGCCGCCGCCGGCGTGCGCCAGCCTTTGCAGAAAGTGGCCGACGCCGACCCGCGCTACCGCGTGCTCAGCGGTGCCTTCACGGCCATCCGCCAAGCCATGGCGGTGCCGCGGGGGTGCGACAATGCGGCCGCCTATGTGCGTGACTTTATCGAGCGTTGCCTGCGTCAAGGCTTTGTTCGGGGGGCACTGCTTGCCTCTGGACAAACCGATGTCAGCGCACCGCGCTGACCGTCCATGGACGCGCTGGCGTCCTATCACGTGAGGTAACTAGCAAGATGGCCAAGGCCGCCGATGTCGTTGTGCAATGCCTGGAAAACGAAGGTGTCGAGTATGTGTTCGGCATTCCTGGCGAGGAGAACCTTGACCTGCTGGAGTCGCTGCGCAAGTCGAAGATCAAGCTGGTGCTGACCCGCCATGAGCAGTCCGCAGGCTTCATGGCCGCGACCTATGGCCGCCTGACCGGCAAGACCGGCGTCAGCCTGTCGACCCTCGGCCCCGGCGCGACCAACCTGGTGACCGCCAGTGCCTACGCCTACTTGGGCGGCATGCCAATGATGATGATCACCGGGCAGAAGCCGATCAAGAAGTCCAAGCAGGGCCGGTTCCAGATCATCGACGTGTGCGGCATGATGGACCCCATCACCAAGTACACCCACCAGTTCGCCTCGGCCGACAACATCCCTGCGCGCATGCGCGAAGCGTTCCGCCTGGCCGAGGAAGAAAAGCCCGGCGCCGTGCACCTGGAGCTGCCGGAAGACATCGCCGCCGAGCAAACCGACAGCATGCCGATCCCGCCGAGCCTGCACCGTCGCCCGCTGGCCGAGCACGTGGCCATCGAAGCGGCCATCGGCAAGCTGCGCACCGCCCGCAGCCCGATTCTGGTGATTGGCGCCGGCGCCAACCGCAAGATGACCGCCAAGGTCCTCAAGCAACTGATCGACAAGACCGGCATCCCCTTCGTCACCACCCAGCTCGGCAAGGGCGTGGTCGACGAGCGCGACCCACGCTTCCTGGGCAACGCCGCGCTGTCTTCCGGTGACTTCGTGCACCGCGCGGTCGAGGCCGCCGACCTGATCGTCAACATCGGCCACGACGTGATCGAGAAGCCGCCGTTCTTCATGGTCCGTGGCGGCACCGAGGTCATCCACATCAACTTCCGCTCCGCCGAAGTCGATGCCGTGTACTTCCCGCAGATTGAAGTGATCGGCGACATCGCCAACGCCGTCTGGCAGATCGGCGAAGGTCTGGGCGACACCTCGCACTGGGACTTCACCCGGCTGATGGCCATCCGTGAAGCCAACGAAGTGCAGATCGCCGAAGGCAAGGACGACGACCGCTTCCCGGTGTACCCGCAGCGCCTGGTGGCCGACGTGCGCCGCGCCCTGCCGTCCGAAGGCATCGTCGCCCTGGACAACGGCATCTACAAGATCTGGTTCGCCCGCAACTACAAGGCCCACAAGCCCAACACCGTGCTGCTGGACAACGCCCTGGCGACCATGGGCGCCGGCCTGCCCTCGGCGATGGCGGCGCACCTGGTGTACCCGGACCGCCCGGTGATCTCGGTGTGCGGCGACGGCGGCTTCATGATGAACAGCCAGGAGCTGGAGACTGCCGTGCGTCTGGGCATGCACATCACCGTGGTGATCCTGCGTGACGACGGCTACGGCATGATCCGCTGGAAGCAGGCCAACATGGGCTTTACCGATTTCGGCCTGGACTATGGCAACCCGGACTTCGTCAAATACGCCGAAGCCTATGGCGCCAATGGCCACCGGGTGGAGAGCGCGGACGGCCTGCTGCCGCTGCTGGAGCACTGCATCAAGACCCCGGGCGTGCATGTGATCGACTGCCCGGTCGACTACAGCGAGAACGATCGCATCCTCAACGTCGAGCTGCGTGAGCGGGCGCTGGCGGTGTAACGGCGGCTGATGATGCCTATCGCGGGCAATCCCGCTGCGACAGGGCTCTGCATAACCCCTGTAGCAGCGGGCTTGCCCCGCGATGGCTTGCGCCCTGCCAACAAATCCTGGGTATTCGGGAAATCCTGTTGTAAGCAGGCTTCCCGATCCCAAAATCTCAAATTGATGGTCGTGTTGATGGACGCCCTATTGGGCGCCCTGGGTGGCCTTGAGAATGGCCTCGATCGGCACGCCGTAATCGGTAGGTATCTCGCTCGGGTCCATCGTGAAGATGTCCCGCATCACGAACGGAGACTGTCGCTTCGGCTTGGGCTTAATCACCTTGTGCTCCAGGCTGAACAACGTCTTGGCCCGGAACATCTCGAAGGACATGCCCCTGGCATTGCGGTTCAGGTCGCGCATCTGCCGGTTGATCGACTCGGTGAAGGCGTTGGTGTTGCGCTGGGCAGGGCCGAAGTAAGCGAAGATCTCCCTCTCCCAGTTCGTCATCGAGGTGATCAGCGGCTTCCAGTGGGCCTTGTGCCCCTCGGGAATCATGCTCAGCCACTGCTGGTAGCGTGACCGGGCCTCAGCCTCGGTGCTGGACTCCCAGATATCGAAGAACGCCTCCTTGAGCTTGTAGGCCACCCCCAGCTCGGGGAACTGATCCAGCCAGGTGTGGATGACCAGCTCGTTCATCGGGTTCAGGTCGCGGCGGCGCATCAGCAACAGCTTGCGGTCGCCCTTGAGCTGCCGCCGTTGGTGCTGGGTCAGCTCCTTCTTGATGCCCTTGCGCAGCACCTCCAGCGATTCGTTGGCCATTCGCTGGATGTGGAACCGATCCACCACGATAGCCGCCTTGGGGAACAGCTTGGAGGCCACGTCGCGGTACGGCTTCCACATGTCCTGGCAGACGATCTGGACGTTCTCCCGGCCCCGCATGTTGGCCAGGTAGTTGTAGAGCACGTCGAACTGGCGGGACTCCAGGATGTCGATGATCGTCCCCTGTTCGATGTTGGTCAGGACGCAGCGGAACTGCCGGTTCAGGTACAGCTCGTCGATGCCCAGCACGCGCGGCAGGGTGGGCCGGTAGCCGTAGGCCTGCACCTCGCAGTAGGCCTTGATGACGGCGCGCACCACCGACTCGTCCACGCCGACCTCATGTGCCACGCTGGCATTGGTGTTGGCCAGGGAGCGCTTCACGATGAAGTCGTAGCAGCGCCGCGTCATGCGGTGGTCTTCGGCCATCTCGTGAAACTTCGGCGTGAACGTCGAGTCGCAGCTCTTGCACTGGAAGCGCCGCTGCACGGCCCAGAGCGAGACTCGCTTTCCATGCATGGGCACGTCCCGGTATTTCACCTGCTTCTTGCCGAAGCGGACGAGCTGCCCCACCGTGCCGCAGGTGTGGCAGGCGGGCGGATCGGGATACTCCACCTGGAAGTGGTAATCGTGCTCGTCCTCTTCAAAGCTCAGCACCTGGGCTCGCAGAGGGTGGAGAAGGCTGGTAGGGGCGTTCACTGCTTGGCTCCTTGGCGCATTTGTCGCAGTTGGTGCTGCTGCACCGTGGCGCGGGTCTTGAGGTTCGTCAGCGCCGCCTGGGCGAACTCGAACATCTCGTCGGTGGAGACCGGGAGGTCGCCAGGGGTGAGCATGGCCTTGATCAGGTCATGGTGACTCATCACACAGGCATCGGTGGGGATCAGCGTGTACTGCTCCTCGCCCTTGTAGTCGGTGGAGACCATCCAGCGTTCGATGCGACCCAGCGGGCGACCGATCAGGGTGCCGAAGCCCTTGATCTCGTCCTTCGGCAGCCACTCGCCCTCCAGCGCATACGCCGCGATGAAGTTACGGGCAGAGTCGAGCTGCTCGGCAGGGATGTCGGCAGCGGAACGGACGCCGAAGGCGGCGTGTGTCTGCGACCAGATCTTCATGGTGGCTCGCCGGCGTACATCCTGCGGCAGCGAGGACACCTTGCCCTTGATTAGCGAACCGAGCATGTGGAAGCCATCGGTGCCGATGGTTTGGCCTACGAGCGTAGCCATGCGGTTGTCGGTGTCTTCGTACCGGCCATGCTTGCGGATCGAAGGCAGAACCTCGGCGGTAACCCACTTCTTGAAGCGCTTCGCCTCGGCCTTGCGACTACGAAGGATTAGGCTGTAGAGCCCGGACTCATTGATCAGGATCGGCTTGCGACCCGAACCCGAATACTGTTCGTGTTCGCACTTCTCGTCGCTATCCAGTCCAAGCAAGGCCTTATTGGTGTCGCTCAGCGCGAGTGCGGAGCAGACATCAATGGCGAAGAACCACGGCTGGTCGTCGATCAACAGGGCGCGGACCTTGCGAGCTTCAAACTGGAACGGGATGACTTTGGCTGCGTTCATGGGGCATCTCCAACGATTCTGGCTGTGTGCCCACCTTCCCAAGGCCAATTGGGAGGGTGGAACCGTGCGGGTTGGCCTACCGGTCGTTGGCACCGGCCACTCTTGCGAGTGCCCACACGGCCCACCCATAACGCGGGTGCAGCCATGCCTCGGACACAAAAAAACCGCTCTAGGGCGGTTGTGTCCGCCAACGAATACCGGGAGGCCAATCCCAGGCCGCAGGATTTACTGCGACGGGGACACGGTACCCAGCCCAAGGCGGTGTGTCAACAAGATTTCCCGTAAGCAAAAACGATTTGTAGAGCCCTACTGAAAGGGCTCAATCAACAACCTTTCCCGAATACCC
>NZ_JARGCS010000040.1 GCF_029193575.1 Pseudomonas entomophila
GGGGCCAGCACGTGGCTGTAGCCGCTCGCCAGCTCGACGATCAGCGGCGCGACGTTTTCCGGCAGGGCGTGGGCGTAGGCGGCGTTGTCCGCGACCAGCACCTTGGCAACGCCGGCGATCTTGGCGGCGGACTCAGCGACGCCACCGACGTTCTGGCCTGCGACCAGGACGTGCACATCACCACCGATCTTGGCGGCAGCGGCGACAGTGTTCAGGGTGGCCGGGGCAACGGCACCGTTCTCGTGTTCAGCGACAACCAGGATAGTCATTTAGATTACCTTCGCTTCGTTCTTCAGCTTCTCGACCAGTTCGGCCACCGACTTGACCTTGATACCCGCGCTGCGGGCAGCCGGCGCTTCGACGTTCAGGGTCTTGGTGGTGGAGGCGGTGGAAACGCCCAGCGCGTCTGGCGTCACGGTCTCCAGCGGCTTCTTCTTGGCCTTCATGATGTTCGGCAGCGACGCGTAGCGTGGCTCGTTCAGGCGCAGGTCGGTGGTGACGATCGCCGGCAGGTTCAGCGCGACGGTCTGCAGGCCGCCATCGATCTCGCGGGTGACGTTGAGCTTGTCGCCAGCCACTTCCACCTTGGAGGCGAAGGTGCCCTGGGCGTAGCCGGTCAGCGCAGCCAGCATCTGGCCGGTCTGGTTGTTGTCACTGTCGATGGCCTGCTTGCCAAGGATCACCAGCTGCGGCTGCTCCTTGTCGACGAGGGCCTTCAGGGCCTTGGCCACGGCCAGGGAATTCAGCTCATCGCTGGTCTCGACCAGGATGGCGCGGTCGGCACCCAGCGCCAGCGCGGTGCGCAGTTGCTCCTGGGCGGCGGTCGGGCCGACGGCGACAGCGACGATCTCGGTGGCCAGGCCTTTCTCTTTCAGGCGCACGGCCTCTTCCACGGCGATTTCGCAGAAGGGGTTCATGGACATCTTGACGTTTGCAAGGTCGACGCCGGAGTTGTCCGCCTTGACGCGAACCTTGACGTTGTAGTCGACCACTCGCTTCACAGCGACCAGAACTTTCATGCGTTGCATTCTCCAGCGTTACGGATACGGGAAAGGATGCGCCGGGCGCGCTCGATCAAGGGGCGGTCGACCATGGCGCCGTCGACCTGGGTGGCCCCACCGCCCTGGGCGGCCGCCAGCACGGTGTGGGCCCAGGCCACGGTCTTGGCGTCGGGCACGAACGCCGCGTGAATCGCCGCCACCTGGCGTGGGTGAATCGCCAGCTTGCCGCCCATGCCCAGGTCGCAGGCGCGCAGGGCGTCGCGCACCACCAGCTCGGGGTTGTCGAAATGCGTGGTCACGCCGTCGAGCGGCGGCGCCAGCCCGGCCAGGCGCGACTGCAACACCAGCGCGCCCCGGCAGTAGGCCAGTGCCTCCCAGGTCGGCTGGCAGTTCAAGTCCAGGGCCAGGTCCAGCGAACCGAAGGCGGCTTGCACCACGCCGGGGGCTTGCAGCAGCTCGCCCAGGCCGTTGAAGGCGCGCGCGGTCTCCACCAAGGCGACCACCGGCACCTGGCGCCCCAGCAGCGCATGCACCTGGCGCACGTCTGCGGCCGTTTCGGCCTTGGCCAGCATCAGCGCATCGAAGCGCACATGGCGCAGTGCGGCCAGGTCGGCCTGGAATGCCTCGCTGCTCGCGGCGTTGATGCGCACCATGACCGGCACCGCGTCGATGCCGTGGTTGCGTAACGCCTCGCGCGCCGCGTCACGGGCCTCGGGCGCCACGGCATCCTCGAGGTCGAGGATCACCGCATCGGCGCCGCTGGCGGCAGCCTTGGCGAAACGCTCGGGGCGGTCGCCCGGTACGAACAGCGGCGCCACGGGCGCGGGGTAGGCGGGCTTCAGCATGTGGCCTCCGCTTGCATGTTGATCGCCCCGTGGGCGTCCTGGGTCCAGGCCGAAAGGCTTTCGCCAGGGGTGTTCCATGAGGCGGCGGCGCGGAACGCCGGCCCGGCGATCAAGGGGCTCAGGCCGCGATAGGCGAAGTGCCGTGGCACGCGCCCGGCCAGGCGCGCCGCCAGGTTGAACAGCACGCTGGCCTGCAGCGGGCCGTGCACCACCAACCCCGCATAGCCTTCTTCGCCGGTGGCGTAGGGCAGGTCGTAATGGATGCGGTGCGCGTTGAACGTCAGGGCCGAATAGCGCAGCAGCAAGGTCGGCGGCGTGTCGAGCTGGCACTCCAACTCACCGGCGCGGGGTTCGCCGCTGGCGATCACGGGGCTGGCGCTGGCGGCGCCGCGGTAGACGATGTCCTGACGCTCCCGGATGCACTCCTGGCCGGCGCACGACAGCACATGCTCGACGGTGACGAAGCACAGGTTGCCGCTGCGGCCCTCCTTGAAACGGATGTCGCTGACCGTGGAGACCCGCTCGATGGGCTCGCCGACCCGCAGCGGGGCCAGGCTCTGGACCTGGCCGCCGGCCCACATGCGCCGGGGCAATGGCACCGGCGGCAGGAAACCGCCGCGCTGGGGGTGGCCATCGACATCGAGCGCTGCCATGCCCGCCTGCGCGGTGGTCGGCGCCAGGCACCAATGCAGCCCCGGCGGCACCTGGTCACCGGCGTCATACAGGTGCGGCCCCAGGGTGGCGTGGTAACCCTGCAGCATCTGCGGGGTGATCAGCGCCTCGCAGCGTTCGCTGCGCCCCCGCCAGGCCAGCAGCGCTGGCAGTTCGGATTCGGTCATCGCGAGCACCTCAGTAGGAGCGCGGCATGCCCAGCACGTGCTCGGCGACGTAGCTGAGGATGAGGTTGGTCGAGATCGGCGCGACCTGGTACAGGCGCGTCTCGCGGAACTTGCGCTCGACGTCGTATTCCTCGGCGAAGCCGAAACCGCCGTGGGTCTGCAGGCAGGCGTTGGCGGCTTCCCACGAGGCATCGGCCGCCAGCATCTTGGCCATGTTGGCCTCGGCGCCGCAGTCTTCGCCGGCCTCGTACTTGGCCAGGCCCTCGCGCACCATCAGTTGCGCCGCGCGCATCTGCGCATAGGCCTTGGCGATGGGGAACTGGATGCCCTGGTTCTGGCCGATGGGGCGGCCGAACACCTTGCGGTCGTTGGCGTAGTCCACCGCTTTGCGGATGAACCACTTGGCATCGCCGATGCACTCGGCGGCGATCAGCATGCGCTCGGCGTTCATCCCGGAGAGGATGTAGCGAAAGCCCTTGCCTTCCTCGCCGACCAGGTTGGCCGCCGGCACCTCCATGTTGTCGAAGAACACCTCGCAACTGTTGTGGTTCATCATCGTGCGGATCGGCTGGATGCTCAGGCCGTTGCCCACGGCTTGGCGCATGTCGACGATGAAGGTCGAAAGCCCCTCGGTCTTCTTCACCACCTGGTCGCGCGGGGTGGTGCGCGCCAGCAGCAGCATCAGGTCCGAATGCTCGGCGCGGCTGGTCCAGACCTTCTGGCCATTGACGATGTAGCGCTCGCCCTCGCGGCGGGCGAAGGTGCGCAGCGAGGTGGTGTCGGTGCCGCTGCTCGGTTCGGTGACGCCAAAGGCTTGCAGGCGCAGTTCGCCGCTGGCCACGCCCGGCAGGTACTGGGCCTTTTGCGCCTCGGAGCCGTGACGCAGGACGGTGCCCATGGTGTACAGCTGTGCGTGGCAGGCGGCGCCGTTGCAGCCGGCCTCCTGGATGGTTTCGAGGATCGCCGCGGCGGCCGACAGGCCCAGCCCCGAGCCGCCGTACTGCTCAGGCACCAGCACCGAGAGGAAACCGGACTCGGTCAGCGCGTTGACGAACGCCGTCGGGTAACCCCGGACTTCGTCGAGCTTGCGCCAGTACTCGCCCGGGAAGCGCGAACAGAGCTTACGCACTTCCTCACGGATTTCGGGGTAGCTTTCTTGGATGTTGTTGAAACTCATGGACTCGACCTCGTTAAAAGTGGCGGCGGGCAACGTCGTCAGACCGGATCCCAGCAGAACACGTCGGCACTGACCTGCAGTGGCGTGAACGACCCGGACAACGCCGGCATGCCGTGCTCGGCGATGCTCTGCGCGGTCCAGCCATCGCTCTGCTGCACCGAGCGCTGCGGGCGGTTCTGGCTCATCAGGAACAGCTCGTTGCGGCGCACCGTGAACACCTGGCCACTGACCGCGCTGGCCTGCTCGGACAGCAGGTACGCCGCCAGCGGCGCGTTCTTCTCGGGGGTCATGCGCTTGAGGCGCTCGACACGCGCGTGCTCTTGCGGGGTGGTATCGGGGATGGCGTTGGTCATGCGGCTCCAGGCGAACGGCGCGATGCAGTTCGAGCGCACGTTGTAGCGCTGCATGTCCAGGGCGATGGATTTGGACAGCGCGACGATGCCCAGCTTGGCCGCCGAATAGTTGGCCTGGCCGACGTTGCCGATCAGCGCCGAGGTGCTGACCATGTGCACGAACGCACCGCTCTGCTGCTGGCGAAAGTGTTCGGCGGCGGCGCGGCTGACGAAGAAGCTGCCGTTCAGGTGCACCTGGATCACCGACAGCCAGTCTTCCGGGCTCATCTTGTGGAAGATCACGTCGCGGATGATGCCGGCGTTGTTGACCACGCCGTCGACCCGGCCAAAGTGGTCCAGGGCGCAGTCGATGATGCGCTGGGCGCCTTTCCAGTCGGCGACGCTGTCGGTGTTGATCGCCGCGCGGCCGCCAGCGGCCTCGATCAGTTGTCGGGTTTCTTCGGCGGGGGTGGCCGAGCCACCCTCGCCACCCAGCGAGACCCCCACGTCGTTGATCACCACGGCGGCGCCGCAACGGGCCATTTCCAGGGCGATGGCGCGGCCGATACCGCCGCCTGCGCCGGTGACTACCACTACTTTGTTGTCGAGCATGTCGTTGTCCTTTTTATTCTGGGTGCCCAGCACTCAACCCGGCAGGCCGAGCAGCATCTTGGCCAGGATGTTGCGCTGGATCTCCGAGCTGCCGCCGTAGATGGTCGCGGGGCGGGCCTGCAGGAACAGCCCGGTGGGGTTGAGGTTGCCGTTGCCCTCGACAGGCTCGAGCAAGGCGCTGTATTCGCCTGAGATTTCCAGCATGTAGTCGGTGATGCGCTGGAACAGCTCGGTCTGGTGCACCTTGAGCAAGGACACGTCGGCGCCCAGGCTTTCGCCCCGGCGCAGGCGCTCGGCGAAGGTCTCGAACAGCAACTTGTGGTCGTCCAGGTCCAGGCGCAAACGGGTGAGTTGGTCACGAAACGCCGGGTCTTCGGCCAGGCCCAGGTGCTCGCCCAGCACCGCCAGGCGTGTCAGGGCGTTGGCCGACTGCTTGGGCGAGCCGAGGAAGATGCGCTCGAAGCCCAGCAGCGCCTTGGCCATGGTCCAACCGGCGTTCATCTCGCCGACCAGGTTGGCGCGGGGCACGCGCACATCGTCGAAGAACACTTCGCAGAGCTCGTCGTGCAAGTCGAGGTTGAGGATCGGCCGCACCGTCACGCCGGGGCTGTTCATCGGCACCAGCAGGAAGCTGATGCCTTGCTGTTTCTTCACGGTCTTGTCGGTGCGCACCAGCACGAAGATCCAGTCGGCGTCGGTGGCCAGGGTGGTCCAGATCTTCTGGCCATTGATCACCCACTCGTCGCCGTCGAGCACGGCCTCGGTGCGCAGGCTGGCCAGGTCGGAGCCGGCGTTCGGCTCACTGTAGCCCTGGCACCAGATGTCCTCGCCGCGCAGGATGCGCGGCAGGAAATACTGCTGCTGCTCGGCCGAACCGTAGCGGATCAGCAGCGGCCCGAGCAGCATGATGCCGTGGTCGGGGGTGCGCGCCACGCCGTGGTTCTCGAACTCTTCGGTGTAGATCAGTTGCTTGGCCGCCGACAGGCCCATGCCGCCGAACTCGCGCGGCCAGCCGGGGGCCAGCCAGCCATGCGCCGAGAGCGTCATGTACCAGCCTTTGACCTCCTGCCAATGCAGGCGCTTGGGCAGGTCACGCAGCTCGCTGGGGAAGTGCGCGTGCAGGAACTCGCGCACGCGCTGGCGGAAGGCCTCGTCGCTCAGCGCATTGAAATCAGGCAATTGCGGGTGCTCGGTCATTGTCAGAAATCCTCTGGGGGTGGGCCGCGGCGTCAGGCGTCGACCAGGCTGGGCATGCACGTGTCATAGCGCAGCCGGTGCGAGGCGGAGGAGCCGTAGAGGTTGGCCAAGGTCATGGCCTTGCGCAGGAACAGGCCGATATCGCACTCGTCGGTGTAGCCAATGGCGCCGTGCATCTGCACCGCCTGGCGCGTGACCAGCAACGCGGCATCGGCTGCCCGGGCCTTGGCCCGCGACACCGCGGCGCGGCGCTGCGCCACCGGTGCGCCGCTGTCGCAGGCGCTGGCCGCGGCGTCCAGGCTGGCGCGCCACAGGGCCAGTTGCAGTTTCAGGTCCACGGCGCGGTGTTGCAGGGCCTGGAACGCGCCGATGGCCTGGCCGAACTGCTTGCGTGTGCACAGGTAATCGAGGGTCAGGGCGAAAGCCCGTTCGGCGACGCCGAGCAGGTAGGCCGCCGTCCCCAGCGCGGCCTCGTCCAGGGCGTCGGCCAGGGTCTGCCGGTCCAATGGCAGCAACCGCGCGGCGACGCGCTCCAGGGTCAGGGTGGCGAAATGGCCACCGTCCTGGGTCTGCGCGTGCTCGATATGCAAGCCGGGGGCATCGGCCTCGACCAGCGCCACGCCCTCGGGCGTACTGACCAGAAAACCGTCGGCCCCGGCGCCCATCGGCACGTTGACCTTGCGCCCGCTGACCGTGCCGGCGCTGAACCGCGTCCCTCCGGCCACGGCGTCGAGGCTGGCGTTGTTTTCCTGCAGCGCCGGCAACCACAGGCGCTCACCGGCCAGTTGCGGCGCCAGGTGTTCATCGTCGAGCAAGCGGGCCGCCAGTACGCCTGGCACGAACGGTTCGGGCAACAGCCCCGCCCCCAGCTCTTCAAGCAACGCGCAATACTCGGCCATGCCCAGGCCCGCACCGCCGCGTGCCGCCGGCAGCGACAGCCCGAGCCAACCGTTCTCGGCCATCTCGCGCCACAGCTCTCGGTCGAAGCCAATGGCCTGGTAGCGCAAGCCGCGCACGCGCAGCAGGTCGCCCGCCGAGGCGAACGCGGCGGCACTGTCGCGAATCATGCGGATGTTTTCCAAACGCTCTTCTGCTGAATACATCTCGATCTCCTGATTGGCTGGCGCCTGCAACTACGCGGCGATGCTTGCCAGCCCGTGGGTCACCACCAGAGCGTCACGCTCCAGCACGCGCGCGCGGAACGAGCCGTCGCGCCAGATTTCGCTACGAACGGTTTCTCCCGGCAGCACCGGGGAGGAGAAGCGCAGGGACATGCTGCGCAGGCGCGCGGCGTCGTGTTCGGCCAGGGTGCCGAGCAGGGCCTGGCAGACGATGCCGAAGGTGCACAGGCCGTGCAGGATCGGCCGTGGGAAACCTGCCGCCATGGCCACCGAAGGGTCGGCGTGCAGGGGGTTGTCGTCGCCATTGAGGCGGTAGTAGAGCGCTTGCTCCGGGCGGGTCGAAATATCGATGCGAAAGTCCGGCTCGCCTTCGGGTACGCGCGGGCTGGGGCGCGCTGCGCCGCTGTCGCCGCCGAAACCGCCGCCGCCGCGCAGGAACGTGGTGTTCAGCGTGGTCGCCAGCAAGCGGTCGTCGCCCACGCTGCGGAGCTCCTTGCGGGTATAGAGCAGGGCGCCGTTGCCCGGGCCCTTGTCGACCAGGCCGACGATACGGGTTTCACCCACCACCTCGCCTTCGACCGGCAACACGCCGTGCAACTCCAGCGCCTGCTCGCCGTGCACCACGCTCTTGGGGTCCACGCCCGAGCGCTCGTCACCCAGCCAGAACCCCGGGTGCCCCAGCACCAGCGCCATCGACGGCAGCGCTTGGAGGTCGCGGCGGTAGTCCACGTAGCGCAGCTGGCGTTCGTCCAGCGGGTCGCTGCCCACGCCGACCGACAGCGCATAGAAGGCGGTCTGCTGGCGGGTGAGCGTCTGGCGGGTCACCGGAATGGGGTAGCTGAGCAGTTTCTCAACATCGATCGGCATGGCCTGGCTCTCTTGTCGTTATGGGTCCAGTGCATGGGCTTGCTGATGCCTATATTTCACCAATTGAAATATCATTTCAACAGGTGAATACTGTCACCGTCGATTTTTTTCCGGCGCGCCGACCAAGGGTTACCCCGACAAGCCATGCATCGAGGCCTGCAACCGCCGATGCGCACACTTGTGGTGGGTGTGGCGCAAACACTGAAAACCGCGCAGAGGCAAGAGCGATGACAACGGACAAGAAAAGCCACCTCCCACTCGACGGCGTACGCGTGCTCGACCTTTCCCGGGTATTGGCCGGGCCGTGGTGCACCCAGATCCTCGGGGACTTCGGTGCCGACGTGGCCAAGATCGAGCTGCGTGGCATCGGTGATGACACGCGCGCCTGGGGGCCACCCTTCCTGCCGGCGGAGGACGAAGCCGCCAGCGGCCCCGGAGAAAGCGCTTATTACCTGGGGTGCAACCGCAGCAAGCGTTCGGTGGCGGTGGACATGGCGACCGCCGAAGGCGCGGCGCTGATTCGGCGGATGGCGGCGCAGGCCGACGTATTGGTCGAGAACTTCCGCGTCGGCGGCTTGAAAAAGTTCGGCCTGGACTACGCCAGCCTGCGCGAGCTGAACCCCCGCCTGGTCTATTGCTCGATCACAGGGTTTGGCCAGGACGGCCCCTATGCCGAACGCGGCGGCTATGACTTCGTGGCCCAGGCGATGGGCGGGCTGATGAGCATCACCGGCGACAAGCACGGCGACCCCACCAAGGTGGGCGTGGCCATCACCGACCTTTCGACCGGCATCTACGCCACCCTCTCGGTGCTGCTCGCCCTGCGTCACGCAGAGGCCACGGGTGTCGGCCAGCACATCGACTGCTCGCTGCTCGATACCCAGATGAGCATGCTCGCCAACCAGGCCATGAGCTGGCTGGTCGGCGGCGTCGTGCCGGGGCGCCTGGGCAATGCGCACCCGACGGTGGTGCCTTACCGCACCTTCGAGGCGCTGGACGGTTCGCTGGTGGTGGCGGTCGGCAACGACAGTCAGTTCCGCGCCCTGTGCCACGCCCTGCAACGCCCGGACCTGGGCAGCGACCCGCGCTATATGCGCAATGCCGACCGGGTGAGCCACCGCGACACCCTCGAGCAGGCCTTGCAAGCGGAATTCGGCCAATGGCAACGCAGCGCGTTGATCGAACTGCTGGTCGAGGCCAAGGTGCCGGCCGGCCCGGTGAACAGCATCGACCAGGTGTTCCAGGACCCCTTCGCCGAGGCCCGTCGGGTCGTGCATCGCTTCACCCGCGAAGACGGCGTCTCGGTGCCCACCCTGGCGTTCCCCGGCAAGCTGTCGGTCACCCCGCCCCAGTACCGGCTGCCACCGCCGCGCCTGGGCGAACATACCCACGAGGTGCTGCGCGACTGGTTGCAACTGACCCCCGCCGACCTCGAGCAACTGGCCCAGAGCCAGGTCATCGCCGACCGCACGGGTTCCTGAAGCCCGTTGCGGCTGGGCGTACGCCCTTGCGCAAGCCACGTGCCTGCGCAGCGGCGTATCGCTGGAGGAGCCGAGCGGGAAAGTGCTAATCTCGCCCGATCATCGATCCCGTCATTCCTCGGCGCCCCATGAGGCCGCCGAGGCTTGGGCACATGGCACATAAGGGCAATACGTGGCAGACACCCCAGTCAGATCCTTCAAACCGGTAGAGGCCGTCAGTCGCGCGCTCAACGTGCTGCGCGTGGTCAACGAGGAGAGACAGTCCACGGTCGCCTCCATCCACCGTCAAACCGGGCTGGACAAAGCGACCATCGTGCGCATGCTGGAGACCCTGGGGCACGAGGGCTACGTGGCGCGAGACCCTGAGCGGGCGGTGTACTACCCCACCGCCAGGACCCTGCTGCTGAGCCAGGGCTTCGAGTCCTCGCGTTGGATCGCCAGCGTCGCCGAGTCGACGCTTTCGCGTTTTCGCAATGCCATCGGCTGGCCTTCGGACATCGCCCTGTTCGACCGCGACGCCATGGTCGTGGTGCAGACCTCGCGCGGCTCTGGCCCGCTGTCGTTCAACCGTCAGCCAGGCTTCCGCTCGCCGATGCTGGTGACCTCGATCGGCCTGACCTACCTGGCGTTCTGCGACCGCAACGAGCGCGAGCGCATCATCGAACGACTGGCCGACAGCCCTGAAGAGTGGAATGACCTGGCCCGCCAACCGCAACGCCTGGCCACGATACTCGACGAGGTGCGCGAGCAAGGTTATGCGGTGATGGGAGCGGACTATTCCGAGAAGGTATTCTCCGGCAACGTCTGGGCCATCGGTGTGCCGGTGATCCAGGGTGAAAAGCTGTTTGCGACGATGAACATCATGCTGCTCAAGAGTGCCGTGAGCCTCGATGAAGCGCGCCAGAACCTGCTGCCCATGCTGCTCGAAACCGCGGCTGAGATCGCCGGTAATCTGGCCAGTTCGCAAACGGCCTGCGCCCGATAGGGCGCGCCGCGTCACGCGAACGACGGGCTGCTCCTGGTGCTGGCGCAGCCGCTGAAGCGCTCGATGAAGCCAGCGGAGCACGGGTAACAAGGGCTTGCTGGACAGGTTATCGGCAAAGTGGTTGTATGAGGCAACCATTCGACGAGGCCTCCACCCATGACGCTCCACGCCCCTTTGGTCGAAGCCATCCGCTGCGCCTCCCGCACCCTGGTCCGTGAACTGGGCTTCATGCGCGCCACCCTCGCCGACACCCCTTACTCCGCCTCCGCCGTGCACGCCCTGCTGGAAATCGACGCCGGCCACGCCAGCAGCGCTGCGCAGTTGGTCCACACCCTGGGCCTGGACAAATCCAGCGTCAGCCGCATGCTCGGCAAGCTGATTGCCGCCGGCGAGTTGCAGGAGGCGGCCGGGGAGGGCGATGCGCGGGTCAAGCACCTGCTGTTGACGCCCCAGGGCCGGCAGACCGTCGCGCATATCCACCGTTTCGGCCGGGCCCAGGTCGGCGCGGCGCTGGAGCACCTCAACCCCAGCGAGCGACAGGCGGTCGCCCAAGGCCTGGGTGCCTATGCGCGTGCTTTGAGCGTGTGCCGGCAGGGGCCTGCCGATGCGCCAGCCGACACCGTTGAGATCAGCGCAGGCTACCAACCTGGGCTGATCGGCCGCATCAGCGAGATGCACGGGCAGTTCTACGCCCGCCACTGGGGCTTCGGCGCGTTCTTCGAAAGCCAGGTCGCCAGCGGCCTGGCGGAATTCGTCGGGCGCCTCGAGCACCCCGGCAACCAGGTCTGGGTGGCCACGTTGAACGGCCGCATCGTCGGCTCGGTGGCCATCGACGGCCAGCACCCCGGCAACCACGCCCACCTGCGCTGGTTCATCCTCGACGACGGTTGCCGCGGCAGCGGGGTGGGGCGGCGCTTGCTGGCGCAGGCGTTGGCGTTCTGCGACGCGCAGCGGTTCGAGGCGGTGCGGCTGTGGACGTTCAAGGGGCTGGACGCGGCGCGGCGGTTGTACGAAGCCCATGGCTTCGTGCTGGTCAGCGAGGCGCCGGGCAGCCAATGGGGGCGGGAGGTGGTCGAGCAGCAGTTCACCCGTCAGGCGACGCAGTCGAACCCTGCGGGCGAGGGGTAGTCGAATCAGAGACTGGCGCTGTGACCTTTCACGCCCCATCTGCCACGGCGCCACGCCCCCATTCGCTAGCCGCGAAGGAGATGCACAGATGGTGACTCACTACAGAACCGCCGGGCACCTGGCCTGTGGCCGTCAAGGCGACAGCCTGGTTTCCACCGCCGAACTGGCGCGGGTGAAGTGCCGCAGCTGCCGCAACACCGAGGCCTTCAAGGAGGCGCGCCGCAGCAAGCGCAACGCGGCGCGGCGGGCGTCGCGCAAGGCCAAGGCCGGCCATGCGGCGCTGGACTGGCGCAATGGCTGGATCGCGCGGCTCAGCGAAATGGCCGGCCGCCAGCGCCTGCCGCGGGGCTTCGGCGACCAGCCGTTCGTCTAGCCGCGGCGGCTGCGGGTGGTGAGGGCCATCACCGCGATGAACTGCACCGCCAGCACCAGCACGATGGTCGGCGCGGGCGCGCTGTCGAGGTAGAACGACAGGTACACGCCCGCGAAGGCCGACACCAGCGAAACGCCCGTGGCCACCCAGAGCATGGCGCCGAAGCGCCGCGTGAGCAGGGCGGCGATGGCGCCGGGGGAAATCAGCAGGGCGATCGCCAGGATGATCCCGGCAGCCTTCAGCGCGCCGACCACGGCCAGGGAAATCAGACACAGCAACCCGTAGTGCAGCAGGCCCACGGGCAGGCCGATGGCGGCGGCCTGCACGGGGTCGAAGGTGTGCAGCATGAAGTCCTTCCACTTGGCGCCGATCACTCCGGCGATCAAGGCGGCGATGGCGGCGGAGCCGAGGATGTCTTCGACGGAGGCGCCGAGGATGTCGCCGAACAGGATGTGGTCCAGGTGCACGTCGGACTGGATCTTCACGTACAGCACCAGCCCCAGGCCGAACATGCCCGAATACACCACGCCCATCACCGTGTCCTGCTTGATGCGGCTGTTGTTCTTCAAATAGCCGGTGCTGACGGCGCAGAACATGCCGGCGACGAAGGCGCCGATGGCGAAGGGGATGTTGAGGATGTAGGCGATCACCACGCCGGGAAACACCGCGTGGGAAATGGCGTCGCCCAGCAGCGCCCAGCCCTTGAGCACCAGGTAGCACGACAGCAAGGCCATGGGCACGGCGATGACCATGGCGATCACCAGGGCGTTGACCATGAAGTCGAAGCGAAACGGCTCCAGCAGCAGTTGCAGCGTGGTCATGGCGTCACCCCCAGGGCCAGGCGCGCGCGGCGGCGGGCGGCGAGCAGGCCGTGTTTCGGCGCCCAGACGAACGCCAGCAGGAACAGCGCCGTCTGCAGCACCACGATGACCCCGCCGGTGGCGCCGTCGAGGTAGTAGCTGAGGTAGGTGCCGACGAAGCAACTGAGGGTGCCGATGGTCACGGCGATCAGCAGCAGGCGTGGGAAACGGTCGCTGAGCAGGTAGGCGGTGGCCCCGGGGGTGATGACCATGCAGATCACCAGGAACGCGCCCACCGTCTGCAACGCGGCCACGGTGCAGGCCGAGAGCAGGGTGAAGAAGGTGAGCTTGAGCAGGGTGGGGTTCAGGCCGGTGAAGCGGGCGTGGTCTTCGTCGAAGAAGGTCACCATCAGGTCGCGCCACTTGAGCAGCAGCACCGTCAGTGAGACCACGCCGATCAGCGCCAGTTGCAGGGTGTCGCCGGGGGTGATGGCGAGGATGTTGCCGAGCACGATGGTCTGGATGTTCACCGAGGTCGGCGACAGCGAGACCATGAACAGCCCCAGGCCGAAGAACGAGGTGAAGATCAGCCCGATGATCACGTCCTCCTTGAGCTTGCTGCGCTGGTTGAGGAACAGCATCGCCGCCGAGGCCAGGCCGCCGGCGAAGAACGCGCCGACCGAGAACGGCAGGCCGATCATGTAGGCGCCGGCCACGCCCGGCACGATCGAGTGCGACAGCGCATCGCCGATCAGCGACCAGCCCTTGAGCATCAGGTAGCACGACAGGAAGGCGCACACGCCACCGATCAGCGACGACACCCACAGGGCATTGCGCATGTAGCCGTAGGCGAAGGGTTCGAGCAGCAGTTCGATCATGGCGCGGCCTCGCTGTCGGTCTCGCCGTCGCGGCGGGCGGGGATGCCGTTGCGCAGGATCAACGGGCGTTCGTCGTCGCTGAACACGCCCACCGGGTCGCGGGTGGTCTCGCTCGGTTGCAGCAGGGCGAAGTGGCGCAGCACACCGCCGAAGGCGCGCTCCAGGTTGGCCTGGGTGAACACTTCGTCGGTGGGGCCGTGGGCCAGCACGGTGCGCTTGATCAGCACCACGCGGTCGCAGAACTCGGGCACCGAGCCGAGGTTGTGGGTGGAGACGAGGATGATCCGGCCTTCGGCGCGCAGTTCGCGCAGCAGGTGGATGATCTGGTCTTCGGTCTTCACGTCGACGCCGGTGAACGGCTCGTCGAGCAGGATCACCTGGCTGTTCTGCGCCAGCGAGCGGGCGAGGAACACGCGCTTCTTCTGCCCGCCGGAGAGCTCGCCGATCTGCCGTTTGCGCAGCGCGCTCAGGTCGACCCGCGCCAGCGCCTGCGCCACGGCCTCGTGGTCGGCCTGGCGCGGGATGCGCAGTGGGCCCATGTGGCCGTAGCGGCCCATCATCACCACGTCCTCGACCAGCACGGGGAAGTTCCAGTCCACTTCCTCGGTCTGCGGCACGTAGGCGGTGCAGTGGCGTTTCAGGGCTTGCTTGGCGGGCATGCCGAGCACCTGGATGTCGCCCTGGGCGAGCTTGACCAGGCCCATGATGGCCTTGAACAGGGTCGACTTGCCCGAGCCGTTGACGCCCACCAGTGCGGTGATGGTGCCGGTGGGAATCTGGAAGCTGGCGTCGTGCAAGGCCGTGTGGCCGTTGCGGTAGGTGACGCTGGCGCCTGTGACGACGATGCCGGGGAGCTGTGCCGGCATCATGGCGTGGCGCCCTCGGCCAGGCCTTTGGCGAGGGTTTCGCAGGTCACCCGCAGCAGGTCGAGGTAGGTGGGCACGGGGCCGTCGGCGCCGCTGAGCGAGTCGACGTAGAGCACGCCGCCGTAGTGCGCCTGGGTTTCGGCGGCCACCTGGCGCGCCGGTTTGTCGGAGATGGTGCTTTCGCTGAACACTGCGGGAATGCCGTTGGCCTTGACCGTGTCGATGACCTTGCGCACCTGTTGCGGGGTGCCTTGCTGGTCGGCGTTGATCGGCCACAGGTACAGCTCCTTCAGGCCGAAATCCCGCGCCAGGTAGGAAAACGCCCCTTCGCTGCTGACCAGCCAGCGCCGCTCGGCGGGGATGCTTGCCAACTGCGCGCGGATCGGCGCGATCACCGCTTCGATGCGCGCCTTGTAGGCTTCGGCGTTGCGAGTGTAGGTGGCGGCGTTGGCGGGGTCGTGCCGCACCAGGGCGTCGCGGATGTTATCCACATAGCGCAGCGCGTTGCGCGGCGACATCCAGGCGTGGGGGTTGGGCTTGCCGGTGTAGGGGCCTTCGCTGATGCTCATCGGCTCGATGCCCTCGGACACCACCACGCCGGGCACGCCGTCCAGGCGGTGGAAGAACTTCTCGAACCACAGCTCCAGGTTCAGGCCGTTCCACAGGATCAGCTGCGCGCCTTGGGCGCGGCGCAGGTCGCCGGGGGTGGGGGCGTAGTTGTGGATCTCGGCGCCGGGCTTGGTGATCGACTCGACGGTGGCGGCGTCACCGGCGACGTTGCGGGCCATGTCGGCGATGACCGTGAAGGTGGTGACGGCCTTGAGTTTTTCCTGGGCGACGGCGGGCAAGGCGAACAGTAGCGTGCAGGCCAGGGCGGCGAGCAGCGTGCGCGGGGCGGGGAGGTTGAACATGGGGCCCTTCCAGATTCATGCAATGGCTTGCGATCAATTGGATCTGGCTATGTTCACGGAAGGTTTGCCGACTCTTGGTGTAGGAGGGTGGTCGGCTTGATGTAGGCGCAGCGTCGGCACTATGACAAATACGTCTCCTGCGCACAATCCCGGCCCGGCGTCGCGGTGTGCGCTTCGATGGGCGGATGGGGCGCGAACCAGCGCGGCCATGAGCTCTGGTGACGGCCGCCGACCTCGACGCAAGGGATCAGCCGTTCGCTCAAGACCGCCGCCTGGCCCACCGACACGGCCGTGCGGTACTTGCGGCTGTGGATGCACTCGCGGTCGCCGAACTCGCAGCGGTTCAGTTGGGTGCCGCCGCAGGGGCCGTTGGCCAGGCCCTTGGGGCAGGTTTCCGGGCAGATGTAGAGGGTGTCTTCGAGGCGGCATTGGCCGCAGGTGTCGCAACCCACCAGCGGTCGCTTGAGGCTGCGTTCCACCCGGTGCAGCAGCTTCGCCGGGCCTGCGGCGGACCACACTGGGCGGCGCACGGCCCAGCCGAAGGCCTTGCTGAGCAGGGTCTGGCGGCTGAACAGCTGGTGGTGCAGGGCCGCCAGCAGGTGGTAACGGGCCTTTTCCTTGGCGCTGGCGCGCACCTCGCGCTGGCCCTGTTGCCAGGCGTGCGCGGGCGGGTGGAAGGTCACGTCGGGCACGCCGGGTATCCGCCAGGCGGCGTCCCAGGCGTGGCCCCATTGCTCCAGGGTTTCGAGGCGCGGCAGCCAGTGCTCCAGGGCCTGCTCCAGGGCGAGGAATGGTTCCAGTTCGTGGATGCCGGAGAGGTTGATGCCGGCATAGCCGAGCAGGCGCAGGCCGATCACCTGCAGGGCCAGGCGCTGGGTGGCGCGGTCCTGGGCGAAGGCCTTGGACACGCCGGCCTCGGCGGCCAGCAATGCGCGCATGCCGGGGCTGACGGTCACCCCGGCGACGTGGTCGAGCATCTTCGCGCGGCCCTCGGTCAGGGCCATGATGCAGGCGAGCATGGGCTTGGGGCTGGGCTGGCGCTGCATCCAGGCCATGGCCTCGCGGTACTTCTGGACGTCGAAGCCCAGTTGCAGGATCAGGAAGTCAGCGCCGGCGCTGAGCTTTTTCTCGGCCTTGAAGTACTGCGCGCCGCCTTCTTCCTCGCGGTACTTGAACGGGTTGAGCGCGGCGCCCAGCAGCCAGTCGGGGCGCGCTTGCCGCACGATGTGCAGTGCGCCGACCGATTCGAGGTAGCGCACCGGGCGCTGGCCGGGGGTGTGGCCGGGCAGGCGGTCGCCGGTGAGCAGCAGCAACTGGTCGAGGCCGGCGGCGTCCATGCGTGGGAGCTGGGCGAGCAGGTCCTGGCGTTCGCGGTCCTTGCCGGAGAAATGCAGCAGGGTGGGCACCGGGGTGGTGAAGCTGGCGCAGGCGTCCAGGGGCGAGAGGTCCAGGGGGCTGGCGACGCGGTCGCCGATGGACACCGCCAGCGGCCAGCCGCACAGGTGGGTGCGGGCCATGATCGCTTCGAGGGCGGCGAAGCGTTGGCTGTTGGGTTTGGGCACGAACTCCATGACGCAGACGAAGGTGCGGTCGTGCAGTGCGCGTTTCAGCGGGGTCATGGGCGGCGGTACCGGGTTGGGGCAGGAGGCCATTGTGGGGGATAGGGTTGGGGTGGGCTTGTCCAAAAGCGTAGGGAATTGATTTGGATGAGACATTTTGCGGTGTTCATGCGGGCCCTGTCGCGGGTGCCCCTCAAGCTGTGCGGGGCACATCTGGAAACAATCCAATCTTTGCCAGCTATTTCAGCATTTGCTTGCATGCCCGCTCCCAACCATGACGACAAGGAGTGTCAGGCAATGAACGTTCTGGTAATCGGCGCCAGCAAAGGCCTGGGCAAGGCGCTCATCGAAGGCCTGGGCGACCCCGGCGACCTGCTCACCGGCGTTTCCCGCACGACTCCCGCCTGGCTCAGCCCCCGCGAAGGCGTGCAGGTGAGCTGGATCGAAGCCGACCTCAGCCAACCGCTGCCCGCTGTGGCCCATATCGAACAGGCCCTGCGTGGCCAGCCCCTCGACACGCTGATCTACAACCTCGGCCTCTGGGAAGATCAGGCCTTCGACCCCGCCTACGATTTTCTCGAAGACCGCGACGCGCAACTGGTGGCGATGGTCGATTGCAACGTCACCGCGACCATCCTGCTGATCAAGCGCCTGCTGCCGCTGTTGCTGCGCAGTGAGCGGCCACGCCTGCTGCTGACCGGCTCGACCTCGGGCCTGCCACGCAGCGGGCGGCCCGAGGTGACCTTCGGGGCCAGCAAGTTCGCCTTGCAGGGGCTCGCCGATGCGTTGCGCGAGGGGTATCGGGCGCAAGGTTTGGGGGTGACCTGCCTGAACCTGGGGTACCTGAATACCGAGGACGGGCTGGACGTGCCGCTGGGCGAGGCGGCGGCGCGGGGGGAGGGGGCGTTGGTGCCGCTGCACGATGTGGTGCAGGTGGTGCGCACGCTGTTGGCGCTGTCGCCGGCCAGCTATGTGCGCGAGTTGACGATGCCGGCGATGCTCGACGAGCGGTTCTGAGGCGGGTGGCACGGGCTGCGCCCGTGATCGCGGGGCCGATGGTGAGCCGGTAGGCGCGCGATGAGGCCGGGCCGGATACAGCACCGACAGTGGGGGCGGTGGTGCCGGGGCAATGGGGTGGCCCTATCGCGGGGCAAGCCCGCTCCTACAAGGTACAGCTGTCCGTCAGAACACCGCTGTAGGAACGGGCTTGCCCCGCGATAGGGCCGGTACGCTCAACTCAGGATCAACGCTCGATCGCCAGCGCCACGCCCTGGCCACCGCCGATGCACAGGGTCGCCAGGCCTTTCTTCGCATCGCGCTTGATCATTTCGTGCAGCAAGGTCACCAGCACCCGGCAGCCCGAGGCGCCGATCGGGTGGCCGAGGGCGATCGCCCCGCCATTGACGTTCACCCGCGCGGCATCCCACTCCAGTTCCTTGCCCACGGCCAAGGCCTGGGCGGCGAAGGCCTCGTTGGCCTCGACCAGGTCCAGGTCGGCGAACTGCCAACCGGCCTTGCTCAGACAGCGCTGGGTTGCCGACACCGGGCCGATGCCCATGATCGCCGGGTCAACGCCCGCGCTGGCGTAGCCGGCCACCTTGGCCAGCACTGGCAGGCCCAGGGCCTTGGCCTTGGCGACGCTCATCAGCAGCACCGCGGCGGCGCCGTCGTTGAGGCTGGAGGCGTTGCCGGCGGTGACGCTGCCGTCCTTCTTGAAGGCCGGGCGCAGCTTGCCCAGGGACTCGGCGGTGGTGCCGGGGCGCGGTTGCTCGTCGGTGTCGAACACCAGCGGCTCGCCTTTCTTCTGCGGGATGTGGATGGGGGTGATCTCATCCTTGAAGCGGCCCGCCTCGATGGCGGCCACGGCCTTGCGTTGCGACTCGGCGGCGAAGGCGTCCTGCTGCTCGCGGCTGATGCCGTATTTGTCGACCAGGTTCTCGGCGGTGATGCCCATGTGGTAGTCGTTGAAGGCGTCCCACAGGCCGTCGGTGATCATGCTGTCGACCAACTGGCCGTGGCCCATGCGCTGGCCGGTGCGTGCCGATGGCAGCACGTAGGGGGCCAGGCTCATGTTCTCCTGGCCGCCGGCGATCACCACTTCGGCATCGCCGCAGCGGATGGCCTGGGCCGCCAGGTGCAGGGCCTTGAGGCCTGAGCCGCAGACCTTGTTCAGGGTCAGGGCCGGCACGGCGTGGGGCAGGCCGGCCTTGACGGCGGCCTGGCGCGCGGGGTTCTGGCCGGCGCCGGCGGTGAGCACCTGGCCGAGGATCACCTCGTCGACCTGCGCCGGGTCCAGGCCGGTCTGCTCCAGCAGGCGCTTGATCACCGCGGCGCCCAGGTCGACGGCCGAGACGTTGGCCAAGCCACCCTGGAAAGTGCCGATGGCGGTGCGGGTGGCGGCGACGATGGCGACTTCGTTCATTGTTGTTCTCCGAGAGGCAAGCGTGATCGGGACAGCATTCCATGGCCTGCGCTCATTTGAGAAGTTTGTTTTTCTTTGCGATTGATCGGGTTTGCAAATGAATTGGGGTGTCTGTGCCGCCCTTAATCGCGGGCAAGCCCGCGCCCACAGGTACGGCGCCGCTCCCAGAAGCCGTGGTGAGCCTGTGGCAGCGGGCTTGCCCGGCGATGAGGCCGTCACCGCTCTGGGCATTTGAATCACCCGGCCCAGCCCGTAATATGTGTCGGATAACTTGCGGGGGTAGTCTCACCCTCTGATCAAACGGAATCGCCCCCGGGCGCTTCCCCAGCATAAACCTGACGAGGTACAGACATTGGCCATCATTCATCCCAAGGTACGCGGTTTCATCTGCACCACGACTCACCCCAAGGGCTGCGAGCTCAACGTCCGTGACCAGATCGAAGCCACCCGCAAGCTGGGCGTGCGCGAGGATGGTCCGAAGAAGGTCCTGGTGATCGGCGCCTCCAGCGGCTACGGCCTGGCAGCGCGCATCACCGCGGCGTTCGGCTTCAAGGCCGACACCCTGGGCGTGTTCTTCGAAAAGCCGGGCACCGAAACCAAGGCCGGCACCGCCGGCTGGTACAACGCCGCCGCCTTCGACAAGTTCGCCAAGGCCGACGGCCTGTACAGCAAGTCGATCAACGGTGACGCCTTCTCCGACGAAGCCCGCGCCAAGGTCATCGAGCTGATCAAGCAGGACATGGGCGGCAAGGTCGACCTGGTCATCTACTCCCTGGCCTCGCCCGTGCGCAAGCTGCCGCAGACCGGCGAACTGGTGCGCTCGGCGCTCAAGCCGATCGGCCAGCCGTACAAGTCGACCGCCATCGACACCAACAAGGACACCATCATCGAGGCCAGCATCGAGCCGGCCAGCGAGCAGGAAATCGCTGACACCGTCACCGTCATGGGCGGCCAGGACTGGCAGCTGTGGATCGACGCCCTGGCCGGCGCCGACGTGCTGGCCGAAGGCGCGCGCACCGTGGCCTTCAGCTACATCGGCACCGAGATCACCTGGCCGATCTACTGGCACGGCGCCCTGGGCCAGGCCAAGCAGGACCTGGACGAAACCGCCCTGCGCCTGGACCAGCAGCTGGCCGGCAAGGTCAAGGGCGGCGCCAACGTGGCGGTGCTCAAGTCGGTGGTCACCCAGGCCAGCTCGGCCATTCCGGTGATGCCGCTGTACCTGTCGATGGTGTTCAAGATCATGCAGGAAAAGGGCGTCCACGAAGGCACCCAGGACCAGCTCGACCGCATGTTCCGCGAGCGCATGTTCCGCGCCGACGGCGCCCCGGCCGAGGTGGACGAGAAAGCCCGCCTGCGGCTGGACGACTGGGAACTGCGCGACGACGTGCAGGACGCCTGCAAGGCCCTGTGGCCGCAAGTGACCACCGAGAACCTGTTCGAGCTGACCGACTACGCCGGTTACAAGAAGCAGTTCCTCAACCTGTTCGGCTTCGAGCGCGCTGACGTCGACTACGACCAAGACGTGGCAACCGACGTACGGTTCGACTGCGTCGAGCTGTAAGCAAGTCCTTGACCCCGTGCCCGTTTCCGACGGGCGCGGGGTTCCCGCCAAGGCTTGTTAACATTCTGCAACAAATCCCCTGCTGGCCCTCTGCTATGAGGCCGTTCTATACCGCAGCTATTGGCCAGGTAATCTCGCCTCGGCCGGGGAGGCAGCATGCGCGTATTGCAAAAACTACAAGAACGGATCCGCCAGAAAGGTCTCAAGCGCACCTTCAAGACCTTGTTCGAACGCTACGTGTTCTTCCACTGGGAGTTGCTGTGGATGGAGCGCGACCTGGTCAGCCCCGTGCCCCCCTATAACCTCAAGGAACACCCGCCGGTGACCCTGGTGGACATCACCACGGCCAACGCCGATGCCTTCGCGCGCTATTTCGGCGACCGCGTCGAGACCATGCGCGAACTGGCCGCCGCTGGCCACACCGGGCACATGTACCTGGATGAGCATGGCGATGCCGTGGCGTTCATCTGGGCCAGCGTGGTGGATTACCACGACAAGCACTACTACGGCTGCACCTTCCCGGTGAAACCGGGGGAATTCTTCGAGTTCGGTGGCGAGATGACCCGCCGCTTCTTCGGCACCGAGTTGTCCGTCACCGCCCAGGTCGAGCTGTGGAACGCCATGTACGCCAAGGGCTGCAACAAGGTGGTGGACGTGGTCGAGACGCATAACGTGCCGGCGATGAAGCTGCACCTGCGCATGGGCTACCACGAGCAGGGGCGGGTGATGCACGTGTACGGCCTGTTCGGGCGCTGGAAGCTGTTCCGCGAAGCCCGCTACGACGGTTCGCGCCTGGCGGTGCTGCGCAAGCCCGGGGTGGCGCGGGCCCTGCCCACCACCTGAAGTATCAACGCGTCCCAGCAGGCGCGGGCTTGGCCCGCGATAGGGCCGGTACAGCCCCCGCAATTTTTGCTAGCGTGGACGGATTCCAAAAAAATCCGTCCGCCTCCCGGCGCGACGTCGCAGGGAGCCCTCCATGAGCAGCCTGACCCAGCCCGCCACCGCTTTTCGCCACACCACCGCCGATGGCTACAGCCTCGGTGGTTTCCAATGGCGTCACGCCGAGCCCGAGCCGTTGCGCCCGCTGGTGATCATCAACGCCGCCACCTCCGTGCGCTGCCGTTACTACAGCCGCTTCGCCGACTACCTGTTCGCCCAGGGCTGCGACGTGCTGACCTACGACTACCGCGGCATCGGCGAATCGCGCCCGGCCTCGCTGCGCGGCCTGCAAGCCTCGTGGAGCGACTGGGGCAGGCTGGACTTCGAGGCCATGCTGCAGCGCGCCGAGGCCGAGTTCCCTGGCCAGCCGGTGGACGTGGTCGGCCACAGCTTCGGCGGCTGGGCGGTGGGCCTGGCGCCCTCGGCCGGGGTGGTGCGGCGGGTGGTGATGGTCGGCGCGCAGTTCGCCTACTGGCGCGACTACGCGGCGGACCAGCGCTGGCGGCTGGTGGGCAAGTGGCATGTGCTGATGCCGCTGTTGACGCGGTTGTTCGGTTATTTCCCGGGCAAGCGCCTGGGCTGGCTGGAAGACACCCCGGCCGGGGTGGTGCGCGATTGGAGCACGCCGACGGCACGCTACGAGCAGCGCCCCAGCGCACGCCTGCTCCAGGCCCGGCCGTTCGCCCAGGTGCGGGCGCCGACCCTGGCCATCACCCTGACCGACGACCCGTTCGGCACGGTGGCCGCCACTGACCGGTTATTGAGCTACCTGGCGCATGCCGAACGCCGGCACCAGCGGCTGGCGCCGGTGGATATCGGGGAGCAGGCGGTGGGGCATTTCGCGTTTTTCCATGACCGCTTCCGCGAGCGGTTGTGGCCGATCGCGCTGGAATGGTTGCAGTGCGGGGAGTTGTCGGCGCGGGTGCCTGGCACACGGCTGGGCTGACCTCACATCCCCTGTAGAGCGGGCTTGCCGCTCTACAGGGGGCGCGCCGGTGTCAGGCGTTCCGGGTCAGCGGCTGCGCGGCGAAGGTCACGCCGGCCAGGCCATGGCGGATCAACGCGCGGATATTGCCATGGTCGCTGCCCTCGGGCGTGGCCAGCACGCTGCGGTAGTGCTCGCCGAAGGCCAGCAGGGCCTCCTGGTCGCTCAAGCCTTCCAGCAACGCCAGGCCCAGGGTCTTGCACGAACCTTCGTTCTGCCCGGCGGCGTTTTCCACGCCACCGTTGTTGAAGGCCTGGGGCTGGTAATCGTAATGAGCGGCGACGAACGCCAGGGTGTCGGCGAACACGTGTTCGCCGCTGGCCAGGCTCTGGCGCAGGGTGTTCAGGTCAGTCACGGGGTTTTCCTTGTTCGAACGCCGCCTGTTGCTCGGCGCTGGCTTCTTTCTGGTATTGGGCTTTCCACTCGGCGTAGGGCATGCCGTACACCGCCTCGCGGGCGTCGTCCAGGCTCACGTCGAGCTGGCGCTCGTCGGCGGCGGCCTTGTACCACTTGGACAGGCAGTTGCGGCAGAAGCCGGAGAGGTTCATCAGGTCGATGTTCTGCACGTCGGTGCGCTTTTGCAGGTGTTCGACCAGGCGCCGGAACGCGGCGGCTTCGAGTTCGAGCTGTTGTTGCGGGGTCATGGGCGTCTCTCAGGTCATGCGGTTCTTCAGGTGGCGGCCACCGTTGATGACCACGTTGCTGCCAGTGCTGTACTGGCTCTCGAGCAGGAACAGCACCGCCTCGATCAGCGGCTGGGCGCCGGGCTCGAACTCCAGCAGGGCCTTTTTCAGGGTCTGCTGGCGGTAGGCCTCGTCGCCGCCCTCCTTGAGGATCAGCAAGCCCGGCAGGATACCGTTGACGCGCACCTTCGGCGCGTATTTTTCGGCGAACGACAGCACCATGTTCTGCAGCGCGGCCTTGGTCGCCGCGTAGCCGATGTGGCTCTTGCTGCCGCGCGAGGAGGTTTCGTCGCAGATGTGGATGATGTCGGCCTTGTCGAGCTTGGCCAACTGCTCGCCCAGGGCCAGGTTGAGGTGGTAGGGCGCCTCGACGTGCAGGCGGAACATGGTGTCGAGGTTGCACAGGTCGTCGTCGAGCCACAGCGAGGCATTGTGGATGATCGCGCGCAGGCCGTCGTAGTGCTGCTCGAGGTGGGCGACCAGCGCCAGCCGGTCGTGCTCCAGGCACAGGTCGGCCTGGAACTGGACGATGTTCGGGTGCGCCGCCTCGGGGCGGATGCTGCGGCTGACGCTGACGACCGTGTGGCCGGCCTGGGCCAGCGCCTGGGCGAGGGCCAGCCCGACACGCTGGCTGGCTCCGGTGATGAGGATAGGGCTGTTCATGTTCGGGGCGGTCAACTTGTTCGTGCGGTGAGGCCCAGCATACCCGAACTGTTTCCCTCTGGCGTGCCCCCTCAGCGGCTGCGCAGGCCTCGTGGCGTGTTGTCGGCGGGCGTCAGCCAGGGCGCCAGCAGGCGGGTCGACAGCGGGATGAACAGGTAGACCATCAGCGGCGTCAGCGCCAGGGTGCTGATCAGCACGCGCGGCAGCAGGTCCAACGCTGCCAGCCAGTGGCCGAACAGCAGGTTGAACAGCAGCGATACCGGGAAGAACGCCAGCCAGATGGCCGTGGCCTGTTTCCAGCGTGGCGGCTTTTGCACCGTTTCGGTGCCGAACCAGTCGTCGATGCCGGTCACGCGCCGCTCTTTGGGGCGCTCGAACAGCCCGTCGCCGCGCTGCAGCCAGGCCCGGCGCGAGGCGGAATGCTCCCAGGCGTGCAGGGTGGGCTCGTCGCCAAAGCGGAAGATGATCTGGAATTCGTCGCCATCGCTCGGTGGCGCGAGGATGCCCGAGCCTAGGTAGCCGGGAAAGTCTGTGGCCAGCTGCTCGCCTTCGTGCAGCCAGGCCAGCAGGTCCTGGTAGCGGCCATGGGCGGCGCGGCGCGACACCATCAAGGTGACGGGTGGGGTAGACATCGTGTATCTCCTGACGACGGGGCTGGCGGGTAGCCGGCCCCTTTGACCTGTGCCCGGGGTGGTGGGCGACGCAGGTGTATAAGCAAGAATCGGGCGCGATTATCGCGGATTTTTTCTGGCGGGTCAGTACCGGGCGCGGCGGGGTGCGCTGACCGCTGGCGCGTCCCGGCGTAGAATGGCCGGCACAATCCTACAAGACAGAGTTTTCACTCTCATGAAAGAGCCGCTTCCGGCCCACGCGATCGACGCTGCCCTGGCCCACACGGAGCTGTTCCCGATCCGCGAGGTCGCCCGCCTGACCGGCGTGAACCCGGTGACCCTGCGCGCTTGGGAGCGTCGCTACGGGCTGATCCTGCCCACCCGCACGCCCAGCGGGCACCGCTTGTATTCCCAGGCCGACATCGACGCCATCGGCAGCATCCTCGGCTGGCTGCGGCGCGGCGTGGCGGTGAGCAAGGTCGGCAGCATCCTGGCCCGTAGCCAGGCGCTGGAGCAGGGCAGCGGGGCTGCGGGCGGCGTGGACGACCCGGCGCGCTGGCAGGCGCAGGTGCGCGAGGCCGTGCACGGTTTCGACCGCGCGGAGCTGGAGCGCCTGTTCGAGCAAGTGCTGGCCAGCCACGCCCTGGAGCAGGTGTTCGACGAGGTGTTCCTGCCGGTGTGGCAGGCACTGGGCACTGACCAGGCGGGCTTCGGCCAGCGCAGCGAGTGGCTGTTCCTCGACCAGTTCCTGCGTGGCCAGGCGCTGCTGCGGTTGCAGCGGATACGCGAGCCGAAGTCGTGGCGCGTGCTCGTGGCGCCGTTGGCGGCCGAGGGGGCTGAGTTGGAATTGCTGGTGGCCGGCTTGCTGCTGGGCGGTGACGACCTGGCCGTCACCGTGCTCGCGCCGACCCAGCCGCTGGATGAACTGGCGCTGGTCTGCGAACGCCAGCTACCCGATGCCCTGGTGCTGTTCGCCAACCATCGCCCAGCGGCGGACCTGGCCAAGCGCCTGGCACGCCTGACCCTGGGTGTGAAATGCCCGGTGCTGGTGGCGGGCGAGGCGGCGGAAATGGCCCAGGACGCCCTCGACGGCGGGCCGGTGGCCTGCCTGGGGGCAGAGGCGGGGATGATGCGGCGGCGTTTGCGCCAGTACCTGGCGGGTCAGCTCGATACCTGAGTGTGCAGTTCGGGGTGCGCCCTGCGGTGGGCCTGGAGGATGTATTCGCGCAGGCGCTCGACCTCGTCGGGCGAGGTGCGGGCCAGGTCGTAGGCGGCAAGGTCCGGGCCGATGCGCCGGCGCAGCACGCCTTGCAGCGCGATGGGCGCAATGCCGCCCGGGGCGAACTGCAGGTCGAAGTGGTTCGGCACCAGGGCGCCGTCGGTCACCTGCAGCAGCACCCCCTTGAACGAGATGTCGCGCACCCACAGGCGCGTGGCCTCGCCCTGGGCATTGACCAGCGCGCTCGGTTGGTCCATCGACAGCCGCCAGGGCCGCAGCATGGGCCCGTCCTCGTAGATTTCCGGCGAGCCCAACTGCAGGTGCAGGGCGTGGAACTCGTCCTCGACCAGTTGCAGGGGGAAGGTGATCTGCTGGTTGTTGAACTGGGCCTGCAAGGTGACCTGGTCGTTGGCCACCAGGCGGGTGAGCAACTGCTGCAAGCGGCGGTCGCCATTGACCAGCAGGGTCGACATGGAGTCGGCCAGGTTCAGCTGGGGGGCGTGCTGCATGTCCTGAATGAAATCCAGCTCATCCTGGGTCAGGAGGGCATCTGCTTGCATGATCGGACTCGGGGTTGGCAGGCGGCTGAGGGGTTCTTCACGGCGATTGACCGCGCCATCGGCGCTTGGTTCAGGTGCGTTCGTCGGGTTGCCGTTCATCCGCGCGCGCCTTGAGCTGGGCCAGTTCCCGTTCCAGTTCGACCTGGCGGCTGACGTCTTTCTGAATGCCGATGAAATAGCGGCGTTGGTCGGCGTCGTTGTACACCGGGGTGATCGACAGCTCGTTCCAGAACGCGCTGCCATCCTTGCGGTAGTTGCGCAGCACTTCGCGGCACGGGCGGCCGTCGGCCAGGGCCTTGCGGATGCGCGCACGGCTCAGTTGGTCGCGGTCGTCGCCCTGGAGGAAGCGGCAGTCCTGGTAGAGGATCTCGTCGCGGGTGTAGCCGGTGAGGCGTTCGAAGGCCGCGTTGACGTACAGCAGGATGGTGTCGTCACCTTCCTGCTCGGCGACCACGATGCCGTCGTTCGAGGCGTCGACCATCGATTGCAGCAGTTGTGCGTTGATCATGTTCCAGGCCATGGGGTGGAAAGCGTTGAGCGGAGGCGGCCTTTTGCCACTGATGGATGCTAGTATCCTACGTTTTCACTCAGTTTCGGAATCCTGTTCCCGATGAAAGTCGCCATTATTTCCGGTTCGGTGTATGGCACCGCCGAAGAAGTCGCCCGTCACGTCGAATCCCTGCTCAAGGCTGCCGGTTTCGAAGCCTGGCACGCTGCCCGCGCCACCCTGGAAGACCTGCGCGGCTTTGCCCCCGAAGCGCTGCTGGCGGTGACCTCGACCACCGGCATGGGCGAGTTGCCGGACAGCCTGGTGCCGCTGTTCAGCAGCATACGTGACACGCTGCCGGGTGAGTGGCGCGGGTTGCCGGGGGCGGTGATTGCGCTGGGCGACTCCAGTTACGGGGACACCTATTGCGGCGGTGGCGAGCAGATGCGCGAGCTGTTCGCCGAGCTGGGTGTGCGGGAAGTGCAGCCGATGCTGCGCCTGGATGCCAGCGAGACGGTGACCCCGGAGACCGACGCCGAGCCGTGGCTGGCCGAGTGGGTGGGCGCGCTGCGGGGCTGATCTACCCCAGCCCATCGCGGGCTTGCCCCGCGATGGCGTCGGCCGCAACAACACCTTCCTGAACCCCCGCGCGTTCCCGCAACAACGTCAACCATGCCTGCGCCGCCTTCGACAGGTACGCCCCCCGCCGCCAGATAAAGGCAATGTCCCAGCGCAGGAAGCCGGGTGCCTGCAACGGCACGCGCACCACCCCTTCGCGCTCCAGCCCCCGCGCCACCACGCTCGGCAACAACACCACGCCCTGCTCGGCCGCCACCAGCGCGGCGAGGAAGTCCGCCTGGCCGCTGCGCCCGCCCTCCCTGGGCGTGAATCCTTCCTGCTGGCAGGCGCTGAGCAGCCGGTCATTGAGCATGAAACTGCGGTGGTACAGCAGGAACGGCGTATCGGCCAATTGCTGCAACGCCACCCCCTGCTGCGCGGCCAGCGCATGCCCGGCTGGCAGCAGCACGTCCAGCGGCTCGTTGCAGAACGGCTGGTAGTCGAACGCCGGGTCGCTCGGGGTGATGCAGCCACCCAGCTCCAGCTCACCACTCCTGATCGCCTGCTCGACCATGCGGCTGCCGCCTTCGAGCAACTGGATCGAGATGTTCGGATGACGCCGCCGATACTCGGCGAACAGCTCGGCGAACAACGCCTCGCCGCCCAACTGCGGCAGGCCCAGGCGCAATTCGCCATGCACCAGGTGGTTGAGGTCGTCGAGCTCGGCGAGCAGTTCGTGGCGCTGGCGCAGCAGCGCTTCGCCACGCTCCAGCACGATGCGCCCAGCAGCGGTCAGCAGCAGCTGCGAGCCCTGGCGTTCCAGCAGCGGTTGGCCGATGTCTTGCTCCAACTGGGCGACCTGCTTGCTGACCGCCGACTGGCTGATGTGCAACGTCAAGGCCGCCTGGGTGAAGCCGCCGCGGTGCACCACTTCGACGAAGCTGCGCAGGTGTTTGAATTCCATGATCGTGATTCCAGTTTGGAATTGATGCCAGTCTAACAATTCGCTTCTGGCCTAGGCAGGTGGATTCTAGAATGGCCTCATCCGAGGAAGCCTGCCGATGAAATCCCTGATCCTGAAAACGCTCCCGCGCCTGCTGGCCGAACTGGCGGTGCTGGTTGGCCTGTTCCTGCTCGGCGGTCAACTGGTCGCCTGGCTCGGCTGGCCGATCCCCGCCGGCGTCATGGGCCTGGCCCTGCTGCTGGCACTGTTCGCCTGTGGCGTGCTCAAGCCGAACATGCTGCAACTGGGCGCCGGCTGGTTGATGGCGGAGATGCTGTTGTTCTTCATCCCTGCGCTGATGAGCCTGCTCGACTACGGCGGCCTGGTGCGCAGCGAAGGCTGGCGCATCCTGCTGGTGATCGCCGTGAGCACCGTCGTGGTGATGGTGGTCACCGCCGTCACCGTCGAGTTGGTTTGCCGCTGGAGCCTGCGCCATGACGCTTGAACCGATGCCGCTGTTCTGGCTCGCCCTGACCTTGTCGGCCTACCTGGGCAGCCGCTGGCTGTACCAGCGCAGCGGGCGCTACCTGCTGTCGCCGCTGGTGCTGGTGCCGGCGCTGCTGCTGGCGGTGGCCGTGCCGCTGCACACCGCCTACGCCGAATACGCGCGCAATACCCATTGGCTGATCGGCGTGCTGGGCCCGGTGACCGTGGCCTTCGCCGTGCCGATCTGGCAGCAGCGGGCGATGCTGGCGCGGCACTGGCCGGCGTTGCTGCTGGGCATGCTCGCCGGCAGCGCCGCGTCGATCGGCAGTTCCTGGGGCCTGGCGCACCTGCTGGCGCTGGACGAGGCGGTGAGCCTGTCGCTGGTGCCGCGCTCGATCACCACGCCGTTCGCCATGCCACTGGCCCACGACCTGGGCGGCGTGCCGGAGCTGACCGCGGTGTTCGTGATGTTCACGGGTGTGCTCGGCGCGCTGTTCGGCGGCGTGCTGCTGCGCTACCTGCCGCTGCGCACGCCGCTGGCGCGGGGGGCGTTGTTCGGGGTCGGCGCGCATGGCGCCGGGGTCAGCCGGGCGCGGGAAGTGGGGGGCGTGGAAGGCTCGGTGGCCGGGTTGGTCATGGTGCTGACCGGCTTGCTCAACCTGTTCGCCGCGCCGTTGCTGGCGGTGCTGCTGTGACCGTTCGTGCCGCTGACCCGCACGGTCATCAAGCTGGCTGCCAAGGCAAGTTCCGCCCTTCGGCGCGCTGACTAGACTGAGCCTCGACATAGAGAGCACATGCAAGTGCCGAGGTGACATGCAATGAACGCAGCCTATTCCGTCAACACCTGAACCCCGAGAACGAAACGATGCCTTTGGCCGAAATCCCATTGTGCGTCTGGCGTACCCGGGGACAGAGTTTTTCCTTCCGGGGCCAGAGCATCCGCTACTGGACAGCAGGGCAAGGAGAGCCACTGCTACTGCTCCATGGTTTCCCCACCGCCAGCTGGGACTGGCACTACCTGTGGGCACCCCTGGCCCAGCGTTTTCGCGTGGTGGCCTGCGACATGCTCGGCTTCGGCGACTCGGCCAAGCCGGCCGACCACGACTACAGCCTGGTGGAACAGGCGGACCTGCAGCAGGCGCTGCTCGACCACCTGCGCATCGAGCAACCGGTGCACCTGCTGGCCCACGACTACGGCGGCAGCGTGGCCCAGGAGCTGCTGGCGCGGCACCACGAAGGCCGCACCGACATCGCCAGCTGCGTGTTCCTCAACAGCGCGCTGTTTCCCGAGAGCTGCCCGCTGCTGCTGGTGCAGAAGCTGCTGCTCAGCCCGCTGGGCTGGCTGGTGGGGCGCTCGTTCGGCCGTGACGACCTGGTGCGCAACGTCAGCCAGATCTACGGGCCGTGCACCCACCCCAGCGAAAGCGCGCTGGACGACTGCTGGAGCCTGATGATCTCCAACCGCGGCACGCGCATCCTGCACAAGCTGATGGCCTTCGTGCCGGAGCGCCGCTCGCTGCGCGAGCGTTGGGTGACGGCGTTGCAGCGCGACGGCGTGCCGCTGCGCTTCATCAACGGCGCGGTCGACCCGCTGTCGGGCGCGCACATGGTCGAACGCTACCGGCAGCTGGTGCCGGACCCCGACACCGTGGTGCTGCAGGGCATCGGTCATTACCCGCACACCGAGGCGCCGGTGCAGGTGCTGCGGCATTACCTGGCGTTTCGCGAGCAGCCGATGAGCTACATCCCGCAGAAGGTCGCCTGGTCCTGAGCGGGCGATCATCGTCCTGTCTTATCGCCTGCCATTCAGCGCCAGTGCGCTTGATTGTCCGTCACCGATGGCTGGCGGACACTCCTTGCACCCCAACCCCTGCCTGGAGCCTTGAGCATGAGCGAGCCGGTACGTCTGCAAGATCGAGTGGTGATCGTCACGGGGGCCGGCGGCGGCCTGGGGCGCGCCCACGCGCTGCTGTTCGCCGCGCGTGGCGCCAAGGTGGTGGTCAACGACCTCGGTGGGTCGACCCACGGCGAGGGCGCCAGCGCCTCGGCGGCCGACCGGGTGGTGGAGGAGATTCGCGCCGCTGGCGGCACGGCGGTGGCCAACCATGATTCGGTGGGCGACGGTGCGCGCATCGTCGAGCAGGCGCTGGACAGCTTCGGTCGCGTCGATGTGCTGGTGAACAACGCCGGCATCCTGCGCGACAAGACCTTCCACAAGATGGACGAAGCCGACTGGGACCAGGTCTATCGCGTTCACGTCGAAGGCGCCTACAAGGTCACCCACGCCGCCTGGCCGCACCTGCGCGAGGGCAACTGGGGGCGGGTGATCTTCACCGCCTCGACCTCGGGCATCTACGGCAATTTCGGCCAAGCCAACTACGGCATGGCCAAGCTCGGCCTCTACGGCCTGACCCGCACCCTGGCCATCGAGGGCCGCAAGCACGGCATCCTGGTCAACGCCATCGCCCCCACGGGCGGTACGCGCATGACCGAGGGCTTGATCCCGCCGCAGGTGTTCGAGCGCCTCAAGCCCGAGCTGATCAGCCCGCTGGTGGTGTACCTGGGCAGCGAGCAGTGCCAGGACAGCGGCGAGCTGTTCGAGGTCGGCGGCGGCTGGGTGGGCAAGGTGCGCTGGGAGCGCAGCCTGGGGGTGGGGTTCGACCCGCGTGAGGGGTTCACGCCCGAGCAGGTGGCGGAGAACTGGGCGCGCATTGGCGATTTCGAGGGCGCGGTGCACCCGCAGGACACGTTGCAGGCGTTGCAGCAGATGATGGCGAACCTGCAGAAGTACCCGCTGGGGTGAGTGATCGTGAGTACCGCGGCGTACCTGTGGGAGCGGCTTGCCCCGCGATGGCGTCGGCCCAGGCGATCTATTCTTGAGGGCATAAAAAAGGCCGCTGCAACCGCAGCGGCCAATCAAGACGTCAGATCAAGGAGCTTCAAAATCAACGTCGGGGAACAGGCGGCTCGAAAAACGTCGGGGTAGAGCCCTTCGCGCCAGCCAGTGAGAAAAGCATAAGCCTTTGATCCCACCCGAAAAATAGCTCAAGGGGACATTCACTTTTACGTTTCGGGTAAGAGTGCCTCAGCCTTCGAAGCCCATCCGCCAACTGGTTGCCCGTGCCGCCGCCAGCAGTTGCCGCGCCGCCGGCCCATGCTCGTCGGCATGGAAGATCGACGTCGGCCCCACCACCGTCATCACCGCCACGATCTGCCCCATGGCATTGAACACCGGCGCCGACAACGCATCGACCCCCGGCATCAGCAGCCCATGCACATGGTGCAGGCCCTGTGCGCGGATCTGCCCCAACAGCGCGTCGTAGTCCGCCGGCGCCTGGCCCAGCGCCGCCAGCTCGCGGTCGCGCAGCTCCACGGTCTCGCGCTCGGGCAGGTAGGCGGCGAACACCAGCCCAGTGGACGAACTGAGCAGCGGCAGCACCGAGCCGATCTGCGTCACCACCGTCACCGCGCGCACCGCAGGTTCGATGCTCACCACCGTCGCGCCCTGGTTGCCCCACACGGCGATGAAGCAGCTTTCGTTCAAGTCGTCGCGCAACTGCGACAGCGGCAAGGCCGCGACCTTCAGCACATCGATGCTGCCCAGCGCCGCCATGCCCACGCGCAAGGCCTCGCGCCCCAGGCCATAGTGGTTGGTGGCCGGGTCCTGTTCGGCGAAGCCGCTGGCGATCAGCGCCTGCAGGTAGCGGTGCACCTTGCTCGCGGGCATCTGCACATGCTCGGCCAGGCGCGACAGCGAGGTGGAGGGGGACAGCTCGGCGAGGGCCTTGAGGATGTCGGTGCCGACTTCCGCCGAGCGGACCTTCTGCTTGCCGTTGTCGCTGGGGGAGGTGGCTTTGGCCATGGGAACGCGAATCCATCGTGACAGGTGGCGCCTTTATAGCTTGACGCCTTGCCCTCGGCAAATTACGTTATTCGTAATCTGATTACGATAAAAACAATGCAGACGCGCTGCCACCGGTCGTCCGACCCCTCGCGCAGCCCACTGCCCGCAACGGCTCCGCGCGAGCCCGGAGGCATCGATGACCCGCGACACGTCCCCTGAACGCCAGTACCTGAGCGGCTTCGGCAACGAATTCGCCAGCGAAGCCCTGCCCGGTGCGCTGCCGGTCGGGCAGAACTCGCCGCAGCAGGCGCCCTACGGGCTGTACGCCGAACTGCTGTCGGGCACCGCGTTCACCATGGCGCGTAGCGAACTGCGCCGCACCTGGCTGTACCGCATCCGCCCCTCGGCCCTGCACCCGCGTTTCGAGCGCCTGGCGCGCCAGCCCCTGGCCGGCCCGCTGGGCGCGGCCAACCCCAACCGCATGCGTTGGAGCCCGCAGCCGATTCCAACCGAGCCCACCGATTTCATCGAAGGCTGGCTGCCGATGGTGGCCAATGCCCCGGCCGAGAAACCGGCCGGCGTGAGCATCTACATCTACCGCGCCAACCGCTCCATGGAGCGGGTGTTCTTCAACGCCGACGGTGAGTTGCTGCTGGTGCCTGAACAGGGCCGCCTGCGCATCGCCACCGAGCTGGGCGTGCTGGAGGTCGAGCCGTTGGAGATCGCGGTGATCCCGCGCGGCATGAAGTTTCGCGTCGAGCTGCTCGACGGCCAGGCGCGCGGCTACATCGCCGAGAACCACGGCGCACCGCTGCGCCTGCCGGACCTCGGCCCCATCGGCAGCAATGGCCTGGCCAACCCGCGCGACTTCCTCACCCCGGTTGCCCATTACGAAGAAAGCACCGGCCCCGTGCAGTTGGTGCAGAAGTTTCTCGGTGAACACTGGGCCTGCGAGCTGGGCCACTCGCCACTGGACGTGGTCGCCTGGCACGGCAGCAACGTGCCCTACAAGTACGACTTGCGCCGCTTCAACACGATCGGCACGGTGAGCTTCGACCACCCGGACCCGTCCATCTTCACCGTGCTGACCTCGCCGACCAGCGTGCACGGCCTGGCCAACATGGATTTCGTGATCTTCCCGCCGCGCTGGATGGTGGCCGAGAAGACCTTCCGCCCGCCGTGGTTCCACCGCAACCTGATGAACGAGTTCATGGGCCTGATCCATGGGGCCTACGACGCCAAGGCCGAAGGCTTCCTGCCCGGTGGCGCCTCGCTGCATGGGGTGATGAGCGCCCACGGCCCGGACGCCGACACCTGCGCCAAGGCCATCGCCGCCGACCTGGCCCCGCACAAGATCGACGCCACCATGGCCTTCATGTTCGAGACCAGCCAGGTGCTGCGCCCGAGCCGCCAGGCCCTCGACTGCCCGCAATTGCAGGCCGACTACGACAGCTGCTGGGCGACCCTGCCGAGCACCTTCAACCCGAACCGGAGATAACCGATGAATCACACCGCCTCTGCCCGTAGCTGGGTTGAACACGCCAACGGGCACCGCGACTTCCCGCTGCAGAACCTGCCGCTGGGCATCTTCAGCCGCCCCGGCCAGGCGCCGCGCTGCGGCGTGGCCATCGGCGAAGCGATTCTCGACCTGGAGGCGGTGCTGGCCGCCGGGTTGTTCGAGGGCGAGGCCAAGGCCGCTGTCGAAGCCACCCGCGGCGGGGCGTTGAACGCCTTCTTCGCCCTCGGCCGTCCGGCGCGCGTGGCCCTGCGCGAGCGCCTGCTGGCGCTGCTCGGCGAACACAGCGAACACCAGGGCGAGCTCCAGGCGGCGCTGTGCCCGGCCGCCGACTGCCAATTGCACCTGCCGGCCAAGGTCGGCGACTACACCGACTTCTACGTCGGCATCGAGCACGCCAAGAACGTCGGCAAGCTGTTCCGCCCCGACAACCCGCTGCTGCCCAACTACAAGCATGTGCCGATCGGCTACCACGGCCGCGCCTCGACCCTGCGCCCATCCGGCACCGCTGTGCGTCGACCCAAGGGCCAGACCCTGCCCGCCGGGCAGACCGAGCCGAGCTTCGGCCCCTGCGCGCGGCTGGACTACGAGCTGGAACTGGGCATCTGGATCGGCCCGGGCAATGACCTGGGCCAGGCCATCCCGGTGGGCGACGCCGCCGAGCACGTGGCCGGCTTCTGCCTGCTCAACGACTGGTCGGCGCGCGATATCCAGGCCTGGGAATACCAACCGCTCGGCCCGTTCCTGTCCAAGAGCTTCATCACCAGCGTATCGCCCTGGGTGGTCACCGCCGAGGCCCTGGAGCCGTTCCGCTGCGCCCAGCCGGCGCGCCCGGACGGTGACCCGCAGCCGCTGTCGTACCTGCTCGACAAGCGCGACCAGGCCGGTGGCGCCCTGGACATCGAACTGGAGGTGCTGCTGCTCACCGAGCGCATGCGCGAAGAGGGCCTGCCGGCCCACCGCCTGACCCTGAGCAACACCCGCAGCATGTACTGGACCGTGGCGCAGATGGTCGCCCACCACAGCGTCAACGGCTGCCAACTGCAACCGGGCGACCTGTTCGGTTCGGGCACCTTGTCCGGCGCCGAGCCGGGCGCGTTCGGCAGCCTGCTGGAGATCACCGAGGGCGGCAAGCTGCCGGTGCAACTGGCCAGCGGCGAGGTGCGCAAGTTCCTCGAAGACGGCGACGAGATCATCCTGCGCGCCCGTTGCGCGCGCGAAGGCGTGGCCAGCATCGGCTTCGGCGAGTGCCGCGGCAAAGTCATCGCGGCGAACTGAAGAGGGCAGGGCGATGGAGCTGTTCACCTACTACCGTTCCACCTCCTCGTACCGGGTGCGCATCGCCCTGGCGCTCAAGGGCCTGGGCTACCAGGCCGTGCCGGTCAACCTGCTCGAGGGCGAGCAGCGCGGCGCCGACTACCTGGCGCTCAACCCCCAGGGCCGGGTGCCGGCCCTGCGCACCGACACCGGCGAGTTGCTGGTGCAGTCGCCCGCGATCATCGAGTACCTCGAGGACGCCTTCCCCGCGCCTGCGCTGCTGCCGGTCGAGGCGCAAGCCCGCGCCAAGGTGCGTGGGGTGGCGGCGATCATCGGTTGCGACATCCACCCGCTGCACAACGTCAGCGTGCTCAACCAGTTGCGCCAGCTGGGGCAGGACGAGGCGCAGGTCAGCCAGTGGATCGCCCATTGGATCAGCCAGGGGCTGGCGGCGGTGGAGCGCTTGATCGGCGACGAAGGCTTCTGTTTCGGCGAGGTGCCAGGGTTGGCGGATGTGTACCTGGTGCCGCAGCTGTATGCGGCCGAGCGCTTCAATGTCGACCTGAGTGGTTACCCGCGCATTCGCCGGGTGGCGGCGCTGGCCGAGCGGCATCCGGCATTCGCCGCGGCGCACCCGGCGCGGCAGCCCGATACCCCGCGATAGGGCCGGCGACGACACCCCATAACAAAAACCACCCGGTACCTTGCGATGCATAACCAGATAGCCAGCTTCCGCGCTGCCCTCGACGCGCGCCCGGTGTCTTCCTATCAGTGGCGCCTGCTGGTGCTGCTGATCCTGTTGTTGGTCACCGACGGTTACGATGCCCAGGTGCTGGGCTACGTGATTCCCGCCCTGGCGCAGGACTGGGGCCTGGAGAAAGCCGCCTTCGGCCCGGTGTTCAGCGCCAACCTGCTGGGCCTGACCGTCGGCTCGCTGGCCATCACCCCGCTGGCCGACCGTTTCGGCGTGCGCCGGGTGCTGTTGTGCTGTGTGTTGCTGTACGCCAGCCTGACGCTGCTGATGGTGTTCGCCACGTCGCTGCACAGCCTGATGCTGGCGCGCTTTCTCTGCGGCATCGGCATGGGTGGGGCGATGCCCAGCGCCATGGCGCTGATGGCCGACTATGCGCCGCCGCGCCTGCGCACCTTGATGGTGACCCTGGCCGCCTGCGGTTTCTCACTTGGCGGTGCGGCCGGTGGCTTCGTCGCCGCCGGCTTCATCGACCGCTTCGGTTGGGAGGCGGTGTTTCTCGCAGGGGGCGTGGCGCCCTTGCTGCTGTTCCCGTTCCTGCTGTTGTTCCTGCCTGAATCGCTGCCGCGCCTGTTGCGCGACGCCCCGCCTTACGCCCGCCTGCAACGCTTGGCCGGGCGCGTGCTGCCAGGCTGGCAGGTGCCTGCGGCCCAAGTCGCGGCGGATGAGCCGCAGGCCGGCAAGCTGACCGTGACGGGCCTGTTCCGCGACGGCTTCGCCCGGGCGACCTTGCTGCTCTGGGGCACCTTCTTCGTCAGCCTGATCCTGCTGTACTTCATGATCAGTTGGCTGCCCTCGTTGTTGCAGGAGAGCGGCCTGGCGCTGAACCAGGCCAACCTGGTCACGTCGCTGTTCCTGTTCGCCGGTACGTTCGGTGCCGTCTGCCTGGCCTGGTGCGCCGATCGCCTGGCCAACAAGACCTACCTGCTGGCCGGGGTGCTGCTGGGCGCGGCCGTGTTCAGCGTGCTGGTGGGGCTGAACCACGACGACCCACGCTGGCTGGTGCCCAGCGTGTTCGCCGCCGGGTTCTGCATCATCGGCGGGCAACTGACCCTGAACGCCTTCGTCAGCAATTTCTACCCCGCCCAGGTGCGCGCCACCGGCACGGGTTGGGCGCTGGGCGTCGGGCGCTTCGGCTCGATCCTCGGGCCACTGTTCGGCAGCCTGCTGCTGGCGATGCACATGCCGGTGCAGACGATCTTCTTCTTCTGCGCCGTGCCAGCGTTGATCGCTGCGCTGTTGATCAGCCAGGTGCGCGCGCCGCGCCCGGCGAACGAGGCGGCGCCAGGCAAGGTGCAGGCGTTAGTGGATTGAGCGGCTGGCGTGCGGTAGCTGCCCGAGGCGTTCGCTGAGTTTCAGGCGTTGCACCGGGTCGTCGGTGAGCAACAGGGCGTGCTCCAGGTCGAAGCGCTCGGCCTGGGGGCAGTCGAGTTGTTGGTAGAGGGTGGCGCGGGCCAGGTAGTCGGCGACCTGCACCGGGCCCAGTTGCATCACCCGCTCGGCGTCGACCAGCGCGGCCAGGGTGTTGTCGTTGCTGCTGTGCAACTGGCGCAGGTTGCGCGACAGGCGCTGGAGCATCTGCAGGGGGCTGGCGCTGCGCAGGTGCTCGGCGCTCAGCGGCAGGTTCGGGCCGAACTGGCGGGCCAGCAGTTCGCGGCAGTCGGCGGGGTACAGGCGGCGCCCGCCGCAGGGGTCGAGCAGGTGATCGGCGCCGGGCACCCGGAGCAGGAAGTGGCCGGGGAAGTTGACGCCTTCCAGCGGGATCGACAAGCGCCGGGCCAGCTCCAGGGCCAAAATCGCCAGCAGCAGCGGCTGGCCGCGCCGGCGTTGCAGCACTTTGTCCATCAAGGCCGCCTGCGGGCGCAGCGGGTGGTATTCGTCCTGCTGGTAACCCAAGGCGTTGAGCTGGCGCAGCAGCGGTTGCGCCAGTTCGTTCAGCGGCAGCATCGGCAGGTTGGCGTTGACCTCGCGTTGCAGGTCGTTGAGTTGCAGCAGGCAGGCAGCCGGGTCTACCCCGCGATCATGCTCGGCGGCGATCCACAGAGTGGCTTCCAGCAGGGCGACCGGGTCGCGGTCGAGGCAGGCGAGGCAGGCTTGACGTGGGTTCATCGTACTTCTCCACACACGTTTAACTTTTAGCCCTGGCGCCGGCATTCGTCCAGTGGTCTGCCCGCCGCCTGACCCGTGGCCGCCTGCTTATACTGGTAGAAGCACCTGTCGGGGAGCCCGTCGATGTTCGCGCTCATGCAAAGTACACGCACCCAGTCCCTGCACCTGTTCATCGACCCGCCCACCGGGCTCAAGGCCGTGGTGGCGATTCACAGCGAGCAGTTGGGGCCGGCCATGGGTGGCTGTCGCTACCTGCCGTATGCCGATGACGAAAGCGCCATGACCGATGCCATCCGCCTGGCCCAAGGCATGAGCTACAAGGCGGCCCTGGCCGGCCTGACGTTCGGTGGCGGCAAGGCGGTGATCGTGCGCAACCCCCATGTGGAGAACCGCGCGGCGCTGTTCGAAGCGTTCGGGCGTTTCGTCGACTCCCTGCAAGGGCGCTTCATCACCGCCGTGGACAGCGGCACCTCGACCCTGGACATGGACTGCATCGCCCAGAGCACCCCGCATGTCACCAGCACCACCGCCTCGGGCGACCCTTCGCCGCATGCGGCCATGGGCGTGTTCGCCGGCATCCGCGCCACGTCGATGGCGCGGCTGGGCAGCGATAACCTGGAAGGGTTGCGGGTGGCGGTGCAGGGCTTGGGCAATGTGGGCTATGCGCTGGCCGAGCAACTGCATGCGGCGGGCGCGGAGTTGTTGGTCAGCGACCTCGACCCTGGGCGGGTGCGCCTGGCAGTGGAGCAGTTCAATGCGCACCCGGTGACCAACGATGCGTTGCTCAGCACGCCGTGCGACATCTTCGCCCCGTGCGGGGTGGGGCCAGTGCTCAATGGCCAGAGCGTGATGCAGCTACGCTGCGCGGCGGTGGCGGGCTCGGCCAACAACCAGCTGACCACCTTGCAGGTGGCCGACCAGTTGGAGACCCGCGGCATCCTCTACGCCCCCGACTACGTGATCAATGCCGGTGGGTTGATCTACGTGGCGCTGACCCACCGGGGAGCCGATGTCGGCACCATCACCGCGCATTTGGCGCGGATTCCCTCGCGGCTGACCGAAGTGTTCGCCCACGCCCAGGCCGAGAAGCGCTCGCCGGCGCGGGTGGCGCAGATGCTGGCGGAGCGGTTGCTGTATGGTTGAAGGCAGGTTCACCGCCCGCGATTGCGTCGGTAGCCACTGTGACGCGTGGCAGGCTTGGCCCTATCGCGGGGCAAGCCTGCTCACAAGGACGGGCGCTTAGGCTTCCCCGCCGCCTTCGAGCAACTCCGCCAACGCATCCGGTTGGCTCTTGAACGCCCGGGCGAACACGTCGCGGTTCTTGGCCATGTAGATACCCGCTTCCTCCACCTGCTGCTCGGTCAGCGACGGCACCGCCTTGTGCAGCACCTCGGCCAGGCGTTCGGCCAGTTCGAGCATCTTGTCGTGACGATCTGCTTCGGCCTTATCCATGAACAAGCGCTCCGGGTCGCGGCTGCTGCGGTACACCACTTCGACGGCCATTCATCACCTCTGTGCCTTTTTGCTGGGTTGGGTTGGATAACTGTATTTTTATACAGTAATGGCAGATGGCACCACCGCGCAACCTCCGCGGAGGGCTTTTTTACATCCGGCAAAGCGTAGCCCACAGGTGCCTTGCGGCAATCGGTCGCCTTCCAAGACCAGGGCCTGGCCCTTTAACTGCATGGCACAAGCGTCACAGAGGTGGCGCACCATCCTTCATGTCGTATCGGGGAATGCAAGATCGTGAACATCAAATGGGCTGAAAAACTGCGCAAGGGCCTGCATGGCTCGGCCGACTCGCTGGGTAACCTGTGCGTGGAGTCGTTCCACTACCTGGCGTTGTTCGGCATCGGTGGCATCACGGCCTACGCGGCGGTGATGACTTTCCTGGACATGCTGGGCAAGGGCGGGGTGAGCGTCGATGACATCCTGTTGCTGTTCATCTACCTGGAATTGGGGGCGATGGTGGGGATCTACTTCAAGACCAACCACATGCCCATCCGCTTCCTGCTCTACGTGGCGATCACTGCGTTGACGCGCCTGCTGATAGGCGATGTGTCGCACCACAAGGCGCCGGACGCGGGGCTGTTGTACCTGTGCGGCGGCATCCTGCTGTTGGCGTTCTCGATCCTGGTGGTGCGCTATGCCTCGTACCGTTACCCGTCGACGCGGGTGATCGATGCCAGTGGCAAGGAGCTGGATGACGGCAAGGTCTGACCTATCGCCATCGCGGGGCAAGTCGGATCGCCCCGCGATGGCCGTCACTGACTACCCACGATTTCGGGCAATCTCCAGATCATTCATCAATGCCTTGGCCAGCGCGCTGAGGTAGTGCACCGCGCCGCTCACCTTCGGGTCAGGCGCTTCCTCCAGGCCTTCGCTCAGGTGGCGTATGCAGCCCAGCAACACGGACACTTCCTCGAACGCCCGCTCGAAGGGAACCCCCGGCTGGACCCGAAACAGCTCCATGCAGGTGGTCACGCCCGCTGTCGCGCAGGCCTTGGTTTCATCACTCCTTGACGGTATTGGGTTCACAGCCGCTGCAACGCATGCTCGACCAGCGCCTGCGCGGTCTCGGCGGCATGCGCTGCGTTGGCGAGCATGTGCAGGCCGGGGACGCCGGCATAGGCGCGGCAGTGTTCATCTAGGGTTTCGGCGACGCCCCTCATCAGTTCGCTGGCATGGGCCAGGGCGTCGGGTGGGGTCAGGTCGGAATGGATGGAGAAGTAGGGGTTGGTGATGAGCTTGAGGCGGGGAGGGTCGGGGACGAGCTTTTTCATGATCAGATCTCTTGTGCAGTGAACAAACGCTGCCACGAGAATCTTTTCTCACGAGATCAGGGTGGCAGCCGTGCACGGGGTGAGAAATCCGAGGCACAAGAAACTCGGCCAGGCCGGAGCCTGCCCGAACACGGCTGCCATGACAGGAAGGCCGCTACTTATGCTGTCGGGTTTCTCACGCCCGGTCGCCAACTCGACGACTCAGTGACCTTAGCGGTGAGGTATTTCCCCGACAATTAAGACGCTTCCGCAAGTTGCGTAGGATAGTTCGCTGCGTTGTTTAAGCTAAAGGGGTTGGTTGCAGATTCGGAATTTTCTGGGCTTGTCCCGCCATGGCGATTTCCATTTGAAATCAAATGGCAGCCGCTAATAACCAATCGTTCTGCAAGATTTCCGCTCCTCGCGCCACACAGGCCTAGAGACTGGAAAACCTCGCAGGCCCCCGCAATGCCCCATTACCTCGACGACGCCCAGCGCGAAGACGTGCTGCGCCTGCAGCGCACCTTCACCGGGCGCAGCGAATGGCCGACCTGGCTGCTGTTGGCCCTGGTCTACAGCGCCTGGTTCGCCCTGCTGCCCCTGAGCCACCTGCTGGGCCCCTGGCCCACCACCGCGCTGCTGATCCCGCTGCTGGTGCTGTGGCTGTCGTTGCAGCACGAACTGCTGCACGGCCACCCCACCCGCCACGATGGGCTGAACAAGCTGCTGGGCTATGCCCCCTTTGCCATCTGGTACCCCTACACCCTCTACCGCGACAGCCACCTGCGCCACCACCGCGACGACGACCTCACCCTGCCGGGCCTGGACCCGGAAAGCCGCTACCTCAGCGCCCAGCACTGGCAACGCAGCGGTGTCTTGCTGCGGGGCCTGCTATGGCTGGGCAAAACCGTGCCTGGCCGCTTGCTGATCGGCGCGCCGCTGGCGCTGTTCACACTGGCCCGCGAGGAACGGGCGCGGCTGGCCCAGGGCCAGCGCCAGGCCTGGCTGATGTGGGTGACCCACGGCGCCTGCGCGGTGCTGCTGCTGGCCATGGTGGCGCGCTTCAGCGCGTTGTCGGTGGCCCACTACCTGTTCCTGGTCAGCGTGCCGGCGCTGGGCGTGGCGATGCTGCGTTCGTTCTACGAACACCGCCCGCACCCGCGCCCGGAGCAGCGCACCGTGATCAACGAAGCCCGCGGCCCCTGGTCGTGGCTGTTCCTGCACAACAACCTGCACCTGGTGCACCACGATATCCCGGGCCTGCCCTGGTATTTCATCCCGCGCATCTACCGCCAGCACCGTGCCCAATGGCTGGCGCGCAGTGGTGGTTTCCTGGTGCGCGGCTATGGCGAGCTGCTGCGCCGCCACAGCCTGGCGCCCATCGACAGCCCCCGTCACCCCTTCGCCTGACCTGGAACCCCACACCATGCCCCAAGGATTCGTCGAGCTGTCCATGTACATCGCCCCGCCCCGGGTCTGCGAGGCCAGCGAAGCCTGGCTGGCGCGCATCGTCGAGCGCCTGGAGGCCCAGCGCGAGCGCGCGATTGGCTTGGACTTGCCGCAACTGTGGCGCTCGCCGCGCTTGTTGCTGACCCAGACCTGCGGCTACCCGCTGATGACCCAACTGCGTGGCCAGGTGCGGCTGATCGGCAAGCCCCGCTATGAACTCCCTCACGCCCAGGCCGGCCAGCATTGCAGCCTGGTGCTGGCGCGCGTGGACGACCCGCGCCCGTCGCTGGCGGCGTTCTTTGGCAGCCACGGCCTGGTCAACAGCCCCGACTCCAACTCCGGGATGAACCTGTTCCGCCACCTGCTGGCGCCGTGGCAGCGCGAGGGCCGCTTCTTCCGCGAGGTGACCTTCACCGGGGGCCACCGTGACAGCCTGCGTGCCCTGCGCGAAGGCCGTGGCGACCTGGCGGCGATCGACAGCGTGACCTACGACTACCTGGCGCGCGACCACAGCACCGAGGTCCAGGGCCTGCGCGTGGTGGCCCAGACCGCCAGCAGCCCGAGCCTGCCCTACATCGGTGCCCCTTGGCTGAGCGACGCGCAGGCCGAGGGCATTCGCCTGGCGATGAACCAGGCCCTGGCCGACCTGCCAGAGGTCGCCGCCACGTTGGCGATCGCCGAAGTGCTGCCGGCCAGTGAGGCCGAATACCAAGTGCTGCTGGACTACGAGGCCAACGCGGCGCGCCTCGGGCTGCCGGTCCTCGAATAGCTTAAAAGGAATATAAAAATCACTTTTAAGTATTTTTAATGCATAAGCGACCCGTCTAGGATGCGCTCACCGGACCACCGGACATATCTCGTATCCACGCTTTCTGGAGCGCTCATGTCCGGCTTCGAAAATTCTCATGGCGAATACGTCGGCAGCCTGTTCCGCAGCCATTACCCGTGGCTGTGCGCGCGCCTGCGCCGACATGTGGGCGACGGCGCGGCCGAGGACATCGCCGCCGACACCTTCGTGCAGTTGCTCAGCACCCCCAGCGTGGAACCGATCCGCCAGCCGCGCGCGTTGCTGACCACCATTGCCCAACGCCTGATGTACCAGCTGTGGCGCCGTCGCGACCTGGAGCGCGGCTACCTCGATGCCCTGCAGCACGAAGAGGAGCGCTTGGCGCCCTCGTCGGAGGCCCTGGCGCAGATGCTCGAGGCGCTGCAGGCCATCGATGTGCTGCTCGATGGCCTGCCGGCCAAGGTCAAGGCGACCTTCCTGCTGTCGCAGCTCAACGGCCTGACCTACCCGCAGATCGCCGAGGAGCTGGGCATCTCCCAGCGCTCGGTGAGCGACTACATGGCCAAGGCCTTCACCCGCTGCCTCAAGCTTTCCCTGGACTGACATGCACGACGCCGACGAACAGCAACGCCTGATCGAGCAGGCCAGCGCGTGGCTGGTGCTGCTGCGCTCGGGCCAGGCCAGTGCCGACGACCACCAGGCGTTCCAGGCCTGGCGTGGCGAAGACCCGCGCCACGAGCAACTGTGCCGGCGCCTGGAAATCACCCTCGGGGTGTTTCAGGTGCCGCTGGCCCAGGGGGTTGACGGCAAGCTGGTGCAGCGTGCGCTGGAGGCGCCGTCCGGGCGCCGGCGCTTCCTGCAACGGGCCTTGGTCGGCGCCGGGGTGGCGGTGGGCGTGGGGTTGGGCCTGGGGCACGCGCCGGGGCTGGACCTGCCGCTGGGCGCCGACCTCAGCACCACGACCGGCGAGCGCCAGAGCATTCGCTTGCCGGACGGCAGCCAACTGTTGCTCAACGCCGAAAGCCAGGCCGACGTGCGCTTCGACGACCAGCAGCGACTTCTGCGCTGGCGCGGCGGGGAAGGGCGGTTGGAGGTGGTCGACGACGCCCGGCCATTCGTGGTGCGCACCGAGGTGGGCAGCATCAGCGCCCAGTCGGCGCGCTGGCTGCTGCGCGAGCGTGGCGGGCAGTGCCGGGTCTGTGCCCTGGCCGGCGTGCTGGAGGTCAGCAGCCTGGGCGGTGACCGCTTGCAGTTGCGCAAGGGGCAGGCCGTGAGCTTCGACCGTTTGAGCTTCGCGGCGGTGGAGCCATTGCGCGGTGGGGAAGGGGCCTGGGTCGATGGCCTGCTGGAGGTGCGCGACAGCCCGTTGGCCGAGGTGATCGACGCCCTGCGGCCTTACCGACGCGGGGTGATGCGCCTGGAGCCGGCGGTAGCGGGGTTGCGGGTGAGTGGGTTGTTCCGGCTGGACCAGAGCGACCTGGTGCTGGAGGCGCTGGCGCGGACGTTGCCGATTCGGGTGAGCCGGCGCAGTGAGTATTGGGTGAGTATTTCGGCGGTTTGAGGGGGGCGGCCCAAATCCACCTCAAATCCCCCGGTTCTAACGACATAACCAATCGATCTGCAAGATTTCCCCCGCCCACGCCACACCCCTGCTGTAAACGCTGCCGAGGGGGGCAGTGTCCTTGGATTCCTTGGGGGGAATCATCGTGCGCCGTACCGACAAGAAACACACCAACACCCGCAACGCCCTGGCCTTCGGCCCGCTGCTCGGCCTGCTGATGGGCGTCGCCCAGGCCGCCGAGCCGGTGCAGGCCTACCACATCCAGGCCGGCCCGCTCGACGAAGTGCTGCTGAACATCAGCCGCCAGAGCGGCCAGGTCATTTCCTTCACGCCCGAGGTCGAGCGCTTCTCGTCCTCCGCCGTGGACGGCGAGCTCACCGCCGAGCAGGCCGTCGACGCCGCGCTGCGCGGCACCGGCCTGCAATTGCAGGTCAGCCCGGGCGGTGCCTTCATCGTCAAGGAAGGCACCGCCGCGCCCGCCGCAGCCGCCAGCCATGCCACGCAAACCGCCGCGCCCGGCGCGCCGACCCTCGACCGGGTGATCGCCCTGGGCACAAGGCGCAGCGATGCCACCGCGCTGACCAGCGCCGCGCCGGTGGACGTGATCGACAACCAGGAACTGGTCAAGACCGGCGCCACCACCCTGAACCAGGCGCTGTTCCAACTGCTGCCTTCGTTCAACTTCCCGCAGAACCAGAGCGCCACCCGCGGCCAGAACCCCAAGGGCGCGTCCTTGCGCGGCCTGTCGCCGGACCAGACCCTGGTGCTGGTCAACGGCAAGCGCCGCCATGCCTCGGCGGTGGTGAACATCTCCGGCGGGGTGCCATTCATTGGCGCCCAGCCGGTGGACCTGGACATGATCCCGATCAGCGCCATCGACCACGTCGAGGTGCTGCGCGACGGCGCCTCGGCGCAGTACGGCTCGGACGCGGTGGCCGGGGTGATCAACATCGTGCTCAAGGAGCGCGACAGCGGCGGGCAGCTCAACACCCAACTGGGCAAGTACGGCCAGGGCGATGGCTTCAGCAAGAACGCCGACGGCTGGTACGGCCTGGGCCTGCCCGGCGATGGCTTCCTGACCCTGAGCTTCAACGGCGTCAACACCAAGCCCACCGACATCGGCGACAAGTACGTGGCCGACGGCCAGTTGCAGGACCACCGCTGGGGCGGTGCCAGCCGCGACAAGTTCAACCTGGCGGCCAATGCCGAGGTCGGCCTGAACGACCAGTGGCGGCTGTACAGCTTCGCCACCTACGGTCAGGACAAGTCGATCAACAACACCCCGCCATTGCTGCGCGACAACCCCAACAACGTGCTGGCGCTGTACCCCGAGGGCACCATCCCCAAGTACCGCTACCGCTATGAGGATGCCGCACTGACGGTCGGCTCGCGCTTCGAGGACGAGCGCATCGGCCGCCTGGACTTCAGCGCCACCTATGGGCGCGACGAACACGACGAAGTGGCCTTCGACACCCTCAACCCCAGCTATGGCGTGCGCAGCCCGACCAAGTTCGACATCGCCACGCTGGTCAACACCCAGACCAACCTGGCCATCGACTATGCCCGCGACGTGCCGGTGGGGTGGTCGAACCACCCGCTGACCGTGTCGGCGGGCGTGGCCTACCGCCGCGAGCAGTACCAATTGCAGGCCGGCGACTTCGACTCGTATTCCTTTGGCGGCATCGACGGCGTGCAGGTCGGTGGGGTGCAGGCCTCGGGCCTGACCCCGGACGACGCCGGCACCTACAAGCGCGAGGTTGGCGGGGTGTACTTCGGCCTGGAAAACCAGCTCACCGACAAGTTCCAGGTGGGCGTGGCCGGGCGCAGCGAGCACTACTCCGACTTCGGCTCGGCCACCACCGGCAAGCTCTCGGCGCGCTACGAACTGACTCCGCAGGTCGGCCTGCGCGGCACCCTCAACAGCGCCTACCGCGCGCCGACCCTGGGCCAGATCGGCACCTCCTGGACCACCACCACCAACGTCGACGTCAATGGCAACCCGGTGCTCACGCGCATCCTGCCGGCCGAGCACCCGGCGGCCCAGGCCCTGGGCGCGCAGTCGCTCAAGCCCGAGAAGTCCACCAACTACTCCCTGGGCCTGGTGCTGCGCCCGACCGAGCAGGCCTCGCTGACCATCGACGCCTACCAGATCGACATCCGCGACCGCCTGCTCTACAGCGGCGGCATCTCCGGCCCCGACGCCGAGCGCATCCTCACCGCCGCGGGCTTCGGCCAGTACAGCTGGGCGCAGTTCATGACCAACGCGGCCAACACCCGCACCCGTGGCGTGGACATCGTCGGCAAGTACAACCTGGGCCTGGGGCACTACGGCGACCTGGCGCTGACCGCCGGCTACACCAAGGCGCGCACCACCATCGAGAAGATCCACGGCAACCCCAACGGCTTCGACGTGCTCACCCGCGAGGCCCAGGGCTTTCTCGAACACGGCTACCCGGAAGACAAGCTGATCCTCGGCGCCACCCATGCCTACGGCCCGTGGACCGTCAGCCTGACCCAGACCCGCTACGGCGAGTACCGCAAGTACGCGGCCTCGGCGGCCAATGCCCAGTACGACCAGACCTTCTCGGCGCAGTGGATCACCGACCTGGACGTGAACTACGCGTTCACCAAGCAACTGCGTGTGTCGGTGGGCGCCAACAACCTGTTCGACAGCAAGCCGGATGACTTCAACACCCGCCTGCGCCAGACCCCGGGCCAGCAGTACAGCTACCTGTCGCCGGCTGCGCCGGAGGGGGCGTTCTACTACACCCGGCTGAGCTACGACTTCTAAGAGGCCCTTCATGATCGCATTCAACAAACTGCTGGGCGGCGCCGTGCTCGCCCTCGGCCTGCTCGGCCAACCGGCGATGGCCGCCGACAAGGCCGCGCCGATCCACTTCGGTGACATCACCTGGGAAAGCGGCAGCCTGATCACCGAGATCCTGCGCAGCATCGTCGAGCAGGGCTACGGCTACCCCACCGACACCCTGCCGGGCAGCACGGTCAGCCTGGAAGCGGCGCTGGCCAAGGACGACATCCAGGTCATCGGCGAGGAGTGGGCCGGGCGCAGCCCGTTCTGGGTCAAGGCCGAGGCCGAGGGCAAGGTGTTCGGCCTGGGCGACACGGTCAAGGGCGCCACCGAGGGCTGGTGGGTGCCGGAGTACGTGATCAAGGGCGACCCCGAGCGCGGTATCGCGCCGCTGGCGCCGGAGCTGAAATCGGTGGCGGACCTGGCGCGCTACAAGGACGTGTTCCGTGACCCGGAGTCCCCTGGCCAGGGGCGCTTCCTCAACAGCCCCACCGGTTGGACCTCGGAGATCGTCAACAGCCAGAAGCTCAAGGCCTATGGCCTGACCGACAGCTACGTGAACTTCCGCACCGGTTCCGGTGCGGCGCTGGATGCCGAGGTCAGCGCGTCGATCCGTCGGGGCAAGCCAGTGCTGTTCTACTACTGGTCGCCGACCCCGCTGCTGGGCCGCTACAAGCTCGTGCGTCTGGAGGAGCCGCCGTTCGACGCCGAGGCCTGGAAGACCTTGTCCGACCCGAACAACCCCAACCCCAAGGGCTCGCGCTCGCTGCCGGCGCGCCTGGCGATCGGCGTTTCGGCGCCATTCCACGCGCGCTACCCGGAGCTGGTGGCGTTCTTCGAGAAGGTCGACCTGCCGCTGGAGCTGCTCAACCAGACCCTCGCCCACATGGCCGAGAAGCGCCTGGAACCCCGCGCCGTGGCGCAGGCCTTCCTGCGTGAACAGCCGCAGGTGTGGAGTGCCTGGGTGCCGGCTGAAGTGGCCAGCAAGGTCAGTGGGAGCCTGAAATGATTGGACGTTTCTTGATCGCGTTGGGCCTGGGCGTGGCCAGCGCCCTGGCCCAGGCGGCCGACCCGCAGGTGCTGCGCATCGGCTACCAGAAAAGCTCGGTGAACATGGTGCTGGCCCGTGAGCACCAACTGCTGCAAAAAGCACTGCCCAACACCCAGGTGCAGTGGATCGAGTTCCCCGGCGGCCCGCAGTTGATCGAGGCGCTCAACGGCGGCAGCCTGGACGTGGGCAATATCGGCGACATCCCGCCGATCTTCGCCCAGGCCGCCGGTATCGACCTGCGCTACATCGGCATCGAGCCGAGCGACGGGCGCAGCGAGGCGATCATCGTGCCGCGCGACAGCCCGGTGCGCCAGCTCAGCGACCTCAAGGGCAAGCGCGTGGCCTTCCAGAAGGGCTCCAGTGCCCACAGCCTGTTGCTCAAGAGCCTGATCAAGGCGGGCATGCAGTTGAGCGACGTGCAGCCGGTGTTCCTGCCGGCGGCCGACGCGCGCCCGGCCTTCGAGCAGGGCAAGCTCGACGCTTGGGTGATCTGGGACCCTTACTACGCCGCCGCGCTGCTCGACGGCAGCGCCCGGCTGCTCAGCGATGGTCGCGATGTGCACCCCAGCGGCACCTACTACATCGCCAGCCGCGCCTTCACCGAGCAGCACGGCAGCGCCATCGCCGCGGTGCTCGAAGCCCTGCGCCAGGCGCAGCGCATTTCGGTGGAGCAGCCCGAGGCGAGCATCGACAGCATGACCCGTGTGCTGGGGCTCAAGCGCGAGGTGGTCGAGCGCTTCTTCGCCCACCGCTACAACGCACCGATCCGCCCGCTGGACGACGCCGCCATCGACACCCAGCAACGCATCGCCGACCTGTTCTTCGCCAACCGCCTGATCCCGCGCGCGGTGACGGTGGGCGAGATCGTTTATCGGCCCTGAGCCGAGGTGTCCCCATCGCGGGTTCGCCCCGCGATGAGGTCGTGACAGACAAACGAGGTTCACCCATGCACCCCATCTACATCGACTTCCTCAACGGCCCGGACATCGAAGCCCTGGCCCTGGACAACGACGAGATTCTCAGCGCCATCGAAGCCAGCCTGGCCATCCAGGGCCATGGCGATGCGGTCATCGAGCCGCGCACCCACCTGATCCCCGGCAACGGCATCAACGGCCACTTCAACGTGTTGCGCGGCGTGCTCGGCGGCCCGGTCGGCCGCGCCGGGGTCAAGGTGGTCGGCGACTTCGTCGACAACTACCGCCACGGCCTGCCATCGGAACTGGCCATCCTCAACCTGCTCGACCCGGCCACCGGCGTGCCGAGGGCGATCCTCGACGCCTCGTCGATCACCGACATGCGCACCGGCGCCCTGACGGCCCTCGGCGCTCGCCACCTGGCCCGTCCCGACAGCAAGGTGCTGGCGCACATCGGCGCGCGCGGCACGGCGTACTGGAACGTGCGCCTGCTCGACCACCTGTTCGACTTCGACGAGATCCGCGTGCACTCGCGCCGCCCACAAAGCCGCGAAGCCTTCGCCGAACGCCTGCGCCAGGACTTGGGCAAGCCGGTCATCGTCACCGAGGACTGGGAAAGCACCGTGCGCGGCGCCGACATCGTGGTCGAGGCTTCGCGCCTGGAGCGACCCGAACCGCTGCTGCGCACCGAGTGGATCACGCCGGGAGCGTTCGTCGTGCCCTACGGCACCATGAGCGCGGTGGAGCTGTCGTTGACCGACATCATGGACAAGCTGGTGGTCGACGACTGGGGCCAGTGCAAAGGGGGGCAGTTCGGTGCCCTGCGCGCCCATGTGGAGGCCGGCAAGCTCAGCGAGCAGAGCTTGCATGCCGAGCTCGGGCAGATCGTCGCCGGGCTCAAGCCGGGGCGCGAGCATGACGGCGAGACCATCCTGTTCTGGCACCGCGGCCTGAGCCTGAGCGATATCGCCCTGGGCCATGCGCTGCTGGAAAAGGCCCGGCGCCTGGGCATCGGCCAGCGGCTGCGTTTCGCGTGACGGTGCTGGGGCCGCAAGGGCTGGGCCTGGAGCAACTGCTGGCGGTGGCCGACGAAGGCGCCGCGCTGCGTTTTTCCGCGGCGGCGCGTCGGGGCATCGATGCCGGGCATGCGCTGTTGCTGGAGCAGGTGGCGGCGGGCGTGCCGGTGTATGGCGTGACCACCGGCCTCGGGGCGGCGGTTGACCAGGCCCAGGCGCAGGACGATGCGCTGTTCCAGCAGCGCATCGTGCCTGGCCGGGCGGTGAGCCTGGGGCGCCTGGCCGAGCGCCGCGAGGTGCGGGCGATCTTCGCGGCGCGCCTTTCGGGGCTGGCCCAGGGGCGTTCGGGGATCTCCCTGGCGACTGCCGAGCGCCTGCTGGCCCTGCTCGAACAGGGCATCCACCCCGAGGTGCCGCTGCTCGGCTCGCTGGGCGAAAGCGACCTGGCGCCGCTGGCGCACCTGAGCCTGGCACTGCTGGGGCAGGGGCGGGTGACGTATCGCGGGCAGGCCATGGGCGCCGCCCAGGCGCTGGCCGAGGCCGGGCTTTCAGTGGCCACGCTGACCGGCAAGGACGGCCTGGCGCTGGTCTCGGCCAATTCGGCGAGCATCGGCCTGGGCGCGTTGCTGGTGGCCGACACGCAACGCGTGCTGGCGCGTCAGTCGGGCGCGCTGGCGTTGTCTTGTGAAGGCTTTCGCGCCAGCCTCGCGCCGTTCCAGCCCTGGGCCGCGCGCCTGCGCCCGGTGCCGGGGCAGGCCGAGCAGTCGGCGGCATTGCTGGCGCTGCTGGCTGGTGGCGACCTCGAAGACTCGCGCCAGGCCCGGCGCCTGCAAGACCCGCTGAGCCTGCGCTGCGCCACCGTCGTGCTGGGCGCGGCGCAGCAGGCCTGGGCGCAGGCGCGGGCGCTGGTGGAACTGGAGTTGGCCAGCGCTGCCGACAACCCGGCGCTGCTCGAGGAGACCGGCGAGGTGCTGGTGACCGCCAACTTCGACAGCACCCACCTGGCCCTGGCCTTCGAGGGGCTGGGCCTGGCCTTGAGCCGCGTGGCGGTGGCCAGTGCCGAGCGCATCGCCAAGCTGCTGTCGCCGACCTTCAGCGACCTGCCGCGCGCCTTGGCCCCCCGCTCTGGCCGCGTGGGGCTGGCGGCGCTGCATCGCACGGCGGCGGCGCTGGTGGCGGAAATCACGCACTTGGCCAACCCGATCCCGGCGATCAGCATCGCCGTCGCCGATCGGGTGGAGGATTACGCCGGGCAGGCGCTGGCGGTGGTCGAGAAGACCCGCTCGCTGTTGCTGCGCGTGGAGTGGCTGACGCGCATCGAACTGGTGTGCGCGGCCCAGGCAGTGGACCTGCGTGGCGACATTCGCCTGGGCGATGGGGTGCGCCAGGTGTATGAGGAGGTGCGGCGCAACGTGGCGTTCGTCGACGAAGACCGGCTGATCGACCTGTCCGTGCCCTGGCGCTAATGCGCCAGGTGGCGGGCGTTCCACGGCGTGTCGCGGTGCGCGCCGGTCATCGCGGCGAGGATCTCCAGGGCGCTGTGGCCCTGCTCGATGGCCAGGCCGAACCGGATGCTGTCGATGACCCGGCGCAGGCGCTCGGGGTCGTTGCGCTGGGCCTGGGTGATCAGGCGTTTGGCGACCACGCCGGTGTCGTCCGAGAGGGTCAGCATGATGCTGCCGTCGAGCCGTTCGATGCTCAGGTTGACCCGGTAGTGGGGGGCGAAGGCGTCGCTGATGAGGTCGAAGGGGTTGGTCATGGGGCTGGGTCTGCAAAAGGGTGTGCAGGGGTTGACCGTGCTCGGTGGGGGAGGGTTCAGGGCCGTTGATCGGGTGGGGCAGTGGTGGCCTCTTCGCAGGTTTGCCCGCGAAGAACACAATGCGGTTTTCAGGCCGCATACGAAAACGCCCGGCGCGATGCACCGGGCGTTCGGGGTTCAGCGTTATTCGTCGCTGTGCTGCGGCACCGCGCGCTTGCTGCGCAACTTGCCGTAGAAGTGCTCCAGCGCGTTGTTCAGCTTGCTGGCCGCGCCGTCGACGGCCTGGTCCAGCGACGTGGCGGTGTGGGTCACGGAAATCGGTTGGTGGCCTTTCGGGCGAGCCTCCATCTGGCAGCGCTTGTCGTGCGGTCCGGGCTTGTCGCCGCTCTCGTCGCGCAAGTGGACCTCAATGCGGGTGAGGTCGTCTTCGTAACGTTCGAGTGTGCTCTCCAGCGTACTGCGAACCCACTCGTTGAGACGGCTGTTGCCTTGGATGTGGTTGCTGCTGTTGACCTGGATTTGCATGATTCCAATCCTTATTCAGCTTGCTCGCGAGAGGCGTGCCTAGGCCAGTGAGGCCCTGGGAAAAGCGTCGCCTCTTGACTCTAAGGTCAGGGATCCGCGCGGCGATTTCAACCCCCTTTCTCGATAAATTTTTTGTAGCAATTGGGGCTGCTACGCAGCCCATCGGGGGGGGCCGTCAGAACGCCACCGACGTCTGCACGTACAACGTGCGCGGCTCACCCACGTACTTGCCCTTGTTGTTGTCATCGAACGAGCGCGTGTAGTACTCGCGATTGAACAGGTTCTTCACCCCCACCGCGACCTTCAGGTTCGACAACTGCGGCCCGAAGTCATAGGCCGCGCGGCTGCTCACCAGCATGTACCCCGGAATGCGTCCGGTGCTGCCGTCGGCGCTCTCGGCGTGGGTGTTGGCGTTGTCGGCGTACTGGCTGCTCTGGAAGCTGGCGTCCAGGTTCAACGCCCACGGCCCCTCGGTGTAACCGACGCCGAGGCTACCCTTGTGCCGCGACGAGAACGGCACTTGGTTGCCTTTGTTCGGCCCGTCCTCACGGATGCTCGCGTCGACGAAGGCATAGCTGGCATGCACGTCGAAGCCGGCCAGCGCCGGGCTCAGGCCATCGAGGGCATAGCGCACGCGGGTCTCCAGGCCTTGGTGGCGGGTCTCGCCGCGGGCGATCACCGAGTCGTTGGTCTGGTTGCTTTCGTACTGGTTGTCGAAGTTGATCAGGAACGCGCCCAGCTCGGCCTGCAGGTCGCCGTTGTCGTAGCGGGTGCCGACCTCCCAGGTGCGTGCCTTCTCGGGCTTGACCTCGCCACTGCTGACGCGGTTGGGCATCTGGCTGTACTGCACGCTGCCGAACGAGCCTTCGGTGTTGGCGTAGAGGTTCCAGGTGTCGGTCAGGTGGTACATCACGTTCAGCGCTGGCAGCGCGGTGTTGTAGCTGCCCTGGTAGCGCTCGCCGCTGAGCTTGTTGCCCTGCTCGGAGTCGATCATCTCGTAGCGGATGCCTGGGGTGATGGTCCAGCGGCCGATGTCGATGCGGTCGTCCAGGTAGATCGCGTGGGCTTCGGTGCTGCCGCGTGTGTCGCGGTCGTTGCGGCTGGCGGTGGTCGGCAGGTTGCCGGTGACCGGCTCGCGGAAGCGCAGCTCGTGGCCGGCCTCGTTGACGTAGCGGTAGCCGACGCCCAGCTCGTGCCAGCTGTCACCCAGCGCCAGGCCCTGGGAGAAGCGGGTCTCGATGCCGCGCACCCAGTATTCGCGTGGCGACAGCGAGACGAAGCTGCCCTGGTCGAGGTAACCGCTGCGCAGGGTCTTGGTGAAGAAGCTGTTGACGCTGAACTGGCGGTCGTCCTGCTTGTAGTCGTAGCCGACGTTGACCAGGGTGCGGCGGCCCCAGAACTTGTCCTTCGGGCGGGTGGACTGGTACGGGTCCTGGTCGAACGCGGCCTTGCTCAGGCCGCCGGGCATGTCGGCCTCGCCGTCGTAGTACTGGGCCATGGCATGCAGGCTGTTGGCTTCGTCCAGTTGCAGCTTGCCTTTGAGGATCAGGTCGTCGATCTGCGTGTCGCTGTGCTCGCGCCAGTCGCCGCCACGGGTGCCGGAATACAGCAGCGCGCCGCCCAGGCCGTTGGCGTTGGTGCCGCCGACCAGCAGGTTGGCGCTGTTCTTGATGCCATCATGGCTCGACGAGGGGCTGATCTGGTTCTGCATCGCCGCCTTGAAGGTCGCCTGCTCGGGGATGGCGCGGGTGACGAAGTTGACGATCCCGCCGACGTTCTGCGGGCCGTAGCGCACCGCGCCGCCGCCGCGCACCACATCGACCGCGTCCATGTTGCCCAGGCTGATCGGCGCCAGCGACAGTTGCGGCTGGCCGTAGGGCGCGAAGGGCACCGGGATGCCGTCCATCAGCACGGTGGAGCGCGAGGCCAGGCGCGGGTTGAGGCCGCGGATGCCGAAGTTCAGCGCCAGGTCGTGGCTGCCGGTGCCGTTGTTCTCCGGGGCGTTGACCCCGGGGATGCGGTTGAGCACTTCGCGCGCGGTGCTGGCGCCGCTGCGCTCGAAGTCTTCGCGGCGCACCACGTCGCGCGCGCCGGGGTGTTCGAAGACATTGTCCTGGCGCGCTTCGGCCAGCCAGTCGCCGACCACGGTGGAGGCGCCCAGCTCGATCGGGCCACTGTCGGCGGCGTTGGCCACCGGTTGCAGGCTGAAGGCGTTGTCGGCTTCCTGGTGGGCTTGCAGGCCACTGCCGCGCAGCAGGGCGTCGAGGCCCTGGCGCACGTCGTACTGGCCTTGCAGGCCAGGGCTGCGCAGGCCCTGGGTGAGCGGCGAGCCGAACGAGATCAGCGCGCCGCTCTCGCGGCCGAACTGGTTCAGGGCGTCTTCCAGGGTGCCGGCGGCGATCTGGTAGTCGCGCGGGGCCGCCTGGGCGGCGGGCAGGGTGAGGCTCAAGGTGGCGGCGAGCAGCAGGGCGAGGGGCGTGGGGCGCATGGGAGGTCCTGTGAGAAGGGGGTTCTGCCTTCTCTGTCACGCGAGGGGGCGGAAATGGCTCAGGGGGGTGAATTTTTTTGTATTTGCCGGCCCTATCCCACCCGCCCCTCGACCGTCACCCAATACCGGGTGAAGCGCCGCACCCGCACCGGCAACGCCACCTCCAGCATCTCCAAGATCCGCTCGCTGTCGTCCAACGGGTACGACCCGGAAATCCGCAAATCGGCCACCTGTTCGCTGCACCCCAGCTGCCCATGGCGGTAGCGCGACAGCTCCGCGAGGAAATCCGCCAGGCGCATCTGCGAGGCCACCAGCATGCCGTCCACCCAGGCCCCGCTGTTGCGGTCCAGCGGCGCGATGCCCTGCCAACCCCCCGCGAGCAACCGCGCCTGTTGCCCGGCCAGCAGCGCCTGGCCACCCAGCAGCGCATGGCCGCTGAACACCGAGACCTGGCTGAAACCGTCGAACTGGCGCACGTTGAAGCGCCCGCTCCCCAGGCTCACCGCCGCCTGCGCGGTGCGCAGCAGCAAAGGGCGCGGGTCGCGGGCGACATCCAGCAGCAGTTCGCCGTCGAGCAGGCGCACCTGGCGTTCGTGGCCGTCGAAGCGCACGTCGGCGGCGCTGCGGGTGTTCAGTTGCAGCAGGCTGCCGTCGTCCAGCGGCAGGCGCCGGCGTTGGCCCACCGGGCTGCGGTAGTCGGCCATCAGCCCCGGCAATGGGTTGTGCTGTTGCAGCCCAAGGCCGGTGGCGCTGGCCACGCCGACCAGCAGCAGGGCCTTGAGCGCCCGGCGTCGAGTCGGGGAGGGCGGCGCCTGCAAGGTGGCGTGCACCACGGGCGCGGTCGCCCCGCGCAGGCGCTGGTTGACCTGCTGAATGTGCGCCCAGGCGCGTTGGTGTTCGCCGTCGGCCAGCAGCCAGCGTTCCAGCGCTTGCTGCTGGGCCAGGTCGAAGCCCGCGCCCTGGGATTCGATCAACCAGTGCACGGCCTGCTCGGCCACCTGCGGGGAAAAGGTCGCGTTCACAGGGCGAAGTAGCAGCGCAGGGCCGCCTTGTGCAGGTAGCGCTTGACCGTCGCCAGCGAAATGCCCAGCTCACGGGCGATCTCGCCCTGGCCCAGGCCATCGACCTGGGCCAGCAGGAACGCGCGCTTGACCAGTGGCGGCAGGCCGTCGAGCAGGCGGTCGAGTTCGAGCAGGGTTTCGAAGATCAATGCCTTTTCCTCCTCGCTCGGCGCCATGTGCTCGGGCACCTGGGCCAGAGCCTCGAGGTAGGCGCGCTCCAGCGCCTGGCGGCGGAAGTGGTTGCACAGCACGCGCTTGGCGACGGTGGCGAGGAAAGCGCGCGGCTCGATCAACTGCGGCGCCTCGCGGGCCTGGAGCAGGCGCACATAGGTGTCCTGGGCCAGGTCGGCGGCGCTCTGCGGGCAGCCCAGGCGGCGGCGCAGCCAGCCGGTGAGCCAGGTGTGATGGGCGTGGTAGAGGCCTTCGACCGTGGAAGAGAGGGCGCTGGACACCGCTGCGACTCCGGCGCCTTGCGACGCAACTGGAAGTAAGAATTGTTCGCATTGTATTCAGGGTTGGGGTTTTGGGCAATCCGCGCCGCCGTCATCGCGGGGCGAAGGGCCTCCTCATCCAGCAGTCTTTGCTTATGAGAATTGAAATCATTAAGATTGCACCCCCATTCCTCCAGGACCGTCGCCATGAAACGCAACGCCGGCCTGCCCCTGAGCTACCGCCTGGCCGTCACTTCGCGCAGCCTGGCCGCGGTGCTGGGCGGCTACCTGCTGGCGTCCACCGCCAACGTCTGCATCAGCCTGCTGATGCCCGGCGAGCAGGTCGACGCGGCGCTCACCGGGATGATGCTGTCGTTCGTTTTCTACCTGCTCGCCTTCCTCTGGTGCTTCGCCTGCCGCAGCGCCTGGCGCGCCTGGCTCGGCGTGCTGCTGCCGAGCCTGGCGCTGGCGGCGCTCGGTGGCGCGGCCTATTGGATGAAGAACCCATGAAAGAGGGCTTCCGCCAGGCGATGGCCTGGTTGCACACCTGGACCGGCCTGATCTTCGGCTGGCTGCTGTTCGCCATCTTCCTCACCGGCACGCTGTCGTATTTCAAGGAAGAGATCACCCACTGGACCAAGCCGGAGATCCACAGCCACCCGCTCGACCAGGCCGCCAGCCTGGCCGCGGCGCAGCGCTTCCTGCAGGCCAACGCCGGCGATTCCAGCACCTGGTTCATCCGCCTGCCCAACGCGCGCGAGGCGGCGCTCAGCGTCGGCTGGCGCGACCCCGGCGGCGGAGGCCGGCGCGGCTTCACCAGCAAGGAGCTGGACGCGCGCAGCGGCGAGCCGGTCGAGGCCCGCGACAGCCGTGGCGGCGAGTTCTTCTACCGCTTCCACTTCCAGCTGGAGATGCCCTACCCGTGGGGCCGCTGGCTGACCACCCTGTGCGCCTTCATCATGCTGCTGGGGCTGGTCACCGGGATCATCACCCACAAGAAGTTCTTCAAGGAGTTCTTCACCTTCCGCCCCGGCAAGGGGCAGCGCTCCTGGCTCGACGGCCACAACGCGATCGGTGTGCTGGTGCTGCCGTTCCACCTGATGATCAGCTACAGCAGCCTGGTGCTGTTCATGTACCTGGTGATGCCGGCGGGCATCCTTGCCAGCTACGGCAGCCCCAACGGCTACTTCAACGACCTGTTCGGCCGCGACGACGCGCCCAAGGCGGCCGGTGTGGCCGCGCCGCTGGTGCCGCTGAACGGCCTCTACGCCAAGGTCCAGGAGCAGGCCCCCGGCGCGCGCATGGGCATCGTCCAGGTGCAGAACCCTGGCGACCAGAACGCCCGCGTCACCCTGACCCGCGCTTCGGCCGACAGCGTGGCGTACCGGCGCAGCGCCAACTGGACCTTCGACGGCGCCACGGGCGCGCTGTTGTCCCAGGGCGCCCCGGAGAGCGCGGCGATGATGACCTCGTTCACCTTCGCCGGCCTGCACATGGGCAACTTCGCCGGGCCCTGGCTGCGCTGGCTGTACTTCGTCTTTGGCCTGGCCGGCACGGCGGTGATCGGCACCGGGCTGGTGATGTGGCTGGGCAAGCGCCAGCTCAAGCATGCCAAGAGCGAGCGCCTGCCGGGTGAGCTGCGCCTGGTGGAGGTGCTCAACATCGTCAGCATGAGCGGCCTGCTGCTGGGCGTGGCGGCGTTCTTCTGGGCCAACCGGCTGCTGCCGGTGACGCTGCAAGGGCGCGCCGACTGGGAGATCAATGCGTTTTTCCTGGCCTGGGGGCTGGCCTTGCCGCATGCCGTGCTGCGCCCAGGCCGCCGCGCCTGGGGCGAGCAACTGGCGCTGGGCGCGCTGGCCTTCGCGCTGCTGCCGCTGCTCAACGCCCTCACCACCGGGCAGGGCCTGAACCATGCCATCGCCGCGGGTGACTGGGCCATGGCCGGCTTCGACCTCACCGCCCTGGCCACCGGGCTGTTCCTCGCCTGGGCGGCGGGCAAGATGCTGCGCGTGCCCAAGCCCGTGGCCAAGCGCGCACCCCGCGCGGCCAAGGCCGGCACTGACGCGCTGGAGGTGCACTGATGTTGAGCATCGCCTGGCTCACCTTCGCCGGGCTCGCCGCGTTGTGCCTGGCGATGGAGAAGCACTTCGTCGACCTGCTCGGGCGCAAGCCGCAGGGCCGACAACTGCACGTGCTGTGTGTCGCTGGCTGGACCCTGTTATCGCTGGCGCTGGTGCTCGCCGTGTACTGGCGCGGCCTGGCCCATGGGCTGGTGGAGTGGAGCGCGGTGCTGATGGCCGGGCTGACCCTCTGGGTGTTCGGCCTGCCGTACCTGCCGCGCGTGCTGATGGGCCTGGCGGCGGCGGGCCTGGTGCTGGCGCCGTTGTTGGCGGTGTTTGCCAGGTGAGCGAACCGGACGCCGACGAAGCCGGGGGCCGGGCGCGCTTCCTGCAGGTGTTCCTGGCCCAGCGCGGGCGCATGGAGGCGCTGGTCAGCCGCCGGGTCGGCTGCCGGGCCACCGCCTCGGACCTGGTGCAGGAACTGTTCCTGCGCTTCTGGCGCCGCCCGGCGGTCAAGGTCGAGGCGCTCGATACCTACCTGCTGCGCTGCGCCGGCAACCTGGCCATCGACCATTTGCGCAGCGAGGGCAGCCGTGGCCGCGTCGCCGAAGGCCTGGTGGTGACCGATGAACAAGCTCAAGCCCAGGCGCCGGAGCAGGCCCTGGAGGTCGACCATGACCTGCGCCGCATCGAAGCGGCGCTGCGCGCCTTGCCCGAGCGCACCCGGCAGATCTTCCTGCTCAACCGCATCCACGGCTGCACCTACGGCGAGATCGCCAAGGCCATGCAGCTGTCCCAGAGCAGCGTGGAAAAGCATATGATGCGCGCCCTCGAAGCGTGCAAGGCGAGTGTCGCCGAACCCGCGACCCCATTGCGCAGGCCCGGGAGCGACCGTCGATGAGCCATTCCACCGCGATCACCGCCGAACAGTCGCGCGCGGCGTTGGCCTGGCTGGGCCGCATCAACGAACGCCCGGCCGAGGCCGAGAGCGCCGCGTTCAAGCGCTGGCTGCTGGCCGACCCCGCGCACCGCGAGGCCTACGCCGAGGCCCAGGCCCTGTGGCGCCTGACCCACGCCCCGGCCTCCCGCCTGGCCGAAGAAGAACACGCCAACCTTGCCCAGTACCTGCACGCCATCCAGCGCCCGCGCCGCCGCTGGCGGCAACGCGGGGGCGCCCTGGCTGCGGCGGCGTGCCTGGTACTGGCGCTGGGCAGCCTGGGCGGCTGGCAGCCGCAGGCCTGGTGGCAGGACCTGCGCGCCGACTACCACAGCGCCGAGCACATCACCCAGGTGACCCTGGCCGACCAATCGCGCCTGACCCTCGATGCCGGCAGCGCCGTGAGCGTCGACTTCGACCATGGCGAGCGCCGCGTGCGCCTGCTGCGCGGCGCGGCATTCTTCGAGGTGACTCACACTGGCGCGCCGTTCCGGGTGGAGGCTGGCGGCGGTGAGGTGCGGGTGCTGGGCACCCAGTTCGAGGTGCGCGGGCAGGGCGAGGGTGCCAAGGTCACCGTGCGCAGCGGCCGGGTGGCGGTGAGCGCCGCACCGGGCCAGGCCCCCCGCGAACTGACCGCCAACCAGCAGGTGGCCTACGCCGAGGGCTTGGTCGGGGACGTGCAGGCGGTGGACAGCGACGTCCGCCTGGCCTGGCGCCAGGGCTGGCTGAACTACTACCAGGTGCCGCTGGCGCAGGTAGTGGATGACCTGCGCCGGTATTACCCGGGGCGCATCGTGCTGCTCGACGATGAGCTGGGGCAGCGGCGGGTCAGTGGCAGTTTCCCGGTGGAGGAGCCGCTGGCGGCGCTGGACTCGTTGGGCAAGGTGCTGGGGTTCTCGCGGCAGACGCTGTTGGGGCGGTTGACGGTTTTGCGTTGAGCGCAGCGGCTCCGCGATACGGCCCCACCCGAAAAACCTGGATTATTTTCACAACCCGGATGAGGTAACAGGACGTGGCATCCGTGTACTGAGTGGAAGTGCGATTCATTCGCAAAAATCACCCCTCACAGGTCCTGCGTCCATGAAGTTCACCCCGCGTTGTGTTCCCCTCTGGCTCGGTCTCTCTACCTTGTCCGCCATGGTGCTGCCAGCTTTGGCCAGCGCCGCCGAGCAGGTCCGGGTCTACACCTTCGCCCAGCCCAGCCAGCCGCTGGCCCAGGCGCTCAACGCCTTCACCCGCACCACCGGCCAGAGCGTGGTCTACACCCTGGAGCTGCCCACCCGGCAAGCCCCCGCGCTCAATGGCGCGTTCAGCGCCGAGCAGGCGCTGCAACAGCTGCTGGGCGACTCGGGCCTGGCCTGGCGCCGGCTCGACGCCCGCACCCTGACCCTCGAGGCAGTGGACACTGCCGGCGCGCTGAACCTGCAAGCCACCACCATCAGCTCGCAGATGGACGCCTACAGCTACCAGCCCCCCGCCAGCGCCTCGATCATGCGCGGCCAAGGCGCCAACCAGGACATTCCCCAGGCGATCAACGTGGTGCCGGCCCAGGTGATCCGCGACCAGGCCCCGCGCAACCTCGATGATGCCCTGGCCAACGTCAGCGGCATCACCCAGGGCAACAACTTCGGTGGCACCTCGGACACCGTGATGAAGCGCGGTTTCGGCGACAACCGCGACGGCTCGATCATGCGCGACGGCATGCCGCTGGTGCAGGGGCGCGCGCTGAACGCCAGCACCGAGCGGGTCGAGGTGCTCAAGGGCCCGGCCTCGCTGTTGTACGGCATCCAGGACCCCGGCGGGGTGATCAACGTGGTCGGCAAGCGCCCGCAACTGACCCCCTACAACGCCCTGACCCTGCGCGGCTCGACCTACGGCAGCGGCAAGAACGGCAGTGGCGGCGGCTTCGACAGCACTGGCTCGCTGGGCGAGAGCAACCTGGCCTACCGGCTGATCGTCGACCACGAGGACGAGGACTACTGGCGCAACTACGGCGTGCACCGCGAATCGCTGGTGACGCCGTCGCTGGCCTGGTTCGGCGAAGACACCCAGGTGCTGCTGGCCTACGAGCACCGTGAATTCCTCTACCCGTTCGACCGCGGCACGGCGATCAGCAACCGCACCAACCACCCGCTGGACATCCCCGCCACCCGCCGCCTCGACGAGCCCTTCAACGACATGGAAGGGCGCTCGGACCTGTACCGCCTGGAGGTCGACCACCAGCTCGCCGATGACTGGAAAGTGCACTTCGGCTACAGCTTCAACCGCGAAACCTACGACGCCAGCCAAGTGCGGGTGACCGGTGTGAACGATGCGCGCGGCACCCTGACCCGCAGCATCGACGGCACCCATGGCTCGCTCAGCCGCGACCAGTACGCCACCCTGAGCCTGACTGGCAACGTGCAACTGGCGGGCCTGCAGCACGACCTGCTGCTCGGCGTCGACCACGAAGACCGCAAGATCTACCGCGCCGACCTGATCCGCCAGGCCAGCCGCTCGACCTTCAGCTACGTGAACCCGGCCTACGGCCTGGAGACCGAAGGCAGCACGGTGCGCTCTAGCGATAGTGCCCAGACCGACAAGCTGCGCACCGACTCGCTGTTCTTCCAGGATGCCGTGCACCTGGACGAGCACTGGATTCTGGTGGCCGGCGCGCGCCTGCAGCAGTACGACCAGTACGCCGGTCGCGGCCGCCCGTTCACCGCCAACACCGACACCGCCGACCAGGCGTGGGTGCCGCATGCCGGGGTGGTGTACAAGGTCGACGAGCAGTTGTCGTTCTATGGCAGCTACAGCGAGTCGTTCAAGCCCAATTCCAGTATCGCGCCGTTGACCGGCGGCCTGGTGCTGGATTCGTCCATCGCGCCGGAGGAGGGCAAGTCTTGGGAGATCGGTGCCAAGCTCGACATCCCGGGCCGCCTCACCGGCACCCTGGCGTTGTTCGACATCACCAAGCAGAACGTGCTGGTGGCCAACTTCGACACCCGCACCGGTGAGACGTTGTACAGCAACGCCGGCGAAGTCAGCTCGCGTGGCGTCGAGCTGGACCTCGCCGGCCAGCTCAGCGAGCGCTGGAGCCTGATTGGCAGCTACGCCTTCACCGACGCCGAAGTGACCAAGGACCCCGACCTCAAGGGCAACCGCCTGCAGAACGTGGCACGGCACAGCGGCTCGCTGTCGGCGGTGTACGACTACGGCAGCCTGTTCGGCGGCGACCGCCTGCGCCTGGGCGCAGGCGCGCGCTATGTGGGGGAGCGCGCGGGCAACCCGACCAACGACTTCGACCTGCCGGCGTATACCGTGGCGGATGCGTTCGCCAGCTATGAAACCAAGCTGGACGAACACAAGGTGCGCCTTCAGTTGAACGTGAAGAACCTGTTCGACAAGGTGTACTACAGCTCGGCGGTGAACCGGTATTTCGTGGCCATCGGCGATGCGCGGCAGGTGAGTTTGTCGAGTACCTTCGAGTTCTGAGTCGGCGATAGGCACAGCATCGACTCCACTTCACTACTGGCAGTTTGCTAGAGTGCCGCCACCTAAAAGGAGGTCACTCATGCGAAGGACGTTCTATGCAAGCCTGTTGCTCATGGCCCTGGCCGGTTGCGGCGACAATGGCAACGCCGCTCCCCCGCCAGGCAACGAGCCCCAGATGCAAGGCTTGCGGCTGGGCATGGACGAAGTCGAGACCAAGCGCACGCTCAACCGTATCTGTTTCGACTGCCCGATCGACAAGGAAGAACGCAGCGAGCACAGCATCTTCAACCAGCGCTACACCCAATGGGTCGAGAACAGCGGGCGGCAAGGCCAGTGGGAGGCCGACCAGCTCAAGCGGGTGAACATGACCCAAGCCTGGCTGGCGTTGCAAACCACGGCGACCCCGGACGGCAAGCTGTTCAGCATCGCTGAGATCTATTCGGGCAGCGAGACCACTGCCAAGCAGTTTCTGGACTGGAAGCTGGCCGAGATGGACGGCAAGCCCGTCGAGGGCAGCCTGCCCGGCGAGAAGGGCAACGACCCCGTGCGCTACTGGATGTGGGGCGAAAACGACAAGCCGGTGTGGAGCTACTTGAAGCAGCCCGGGCAGGGTCGCCAGTACCTGGTGGTGATGATCCCCGGCGCCTGGACCACGGAGGTCAAGGCGATCTACATCGACTTCGACCTCTACAACGCCAGTCGCAAAGCCACCCCGTGACCACCCAGCGCCTGGCGATACTCGCCGGGCGTCGCGCCCATCGCCTGGCGGAAGCGATTGCTGAAATGGCTGGCGCTGGCGAACCCGCACAGCAGCGCCACCTGCCCTAACGGCAGCCCGCCTTCGCGCAGCAACCGGCACGCCAGGTGCAGCCGCCGCGCCAGCAGGTACTGGTGCGGCGGCAGGCCGAAGCTGGCGCGGAACATGCGCGCGAAGTGGTATTCGGAGAGGTTGCAGCGCAACGCCAGCTCGCCCAGGGTCAACGGCTGGTCGAGGTGGGCCTCGATGTAGTCGACCAGCAGACGGCGCTGGTGCGGGGCCAGGCCACCCTTGAGTTTCAGGCCCTGGCGCAGGCCCATCTGGCTGAGCACGGCGTGGTCGATGATGGTGTGCGCCAGGCTGCTGGCCAGCAGCCGCTCGGCGGGCTCGTCCCAATCCAGCGTGACCAGTTGGCGGAAGCGCCGGGCTTGTTGCGGGTCATCGAGGAAGGTCGCCTCCTGCAACTGCATCTCGCGTGGCTCGCGGTCGAGCAGGCGGATGCAGCCGAGGGCGAACTGTTCCTCGCTGATGTACAAGTGCGCCAGGCGGATTTCGCCGTTGACCACCCAGTTCGACTCCTGGCCCGCCGGCATGATGCACAGTTTGTCCGGCGCGCCTTTGTCGGCCGGGCGCTGGCGGCGAAAGGTGCCGGTGCCGTCGGCGATGTAGCACGACAGGGTGTGGTGGCTGGGCGCGTGGTAGTCGCGTGCGTCGTCGCGGTTGCTCCACAACGCCGCGGCCAGGCCGTCGCCCAGGTGCGCGCTCAGCTCCAGCCGGGCGTTGGGCGAGGCGTTCATGGCGTTGAACACTTGCAACTGGGTCAGTGGGGTCATGGGCGGGTCCTCATGGCGCCATCGTACTGCGGCCGCGCGGGGTTGGCAGCGGGGGGCGATGAAAAAGCGCAAGTTTGTGCAAGCGCGGTCTGGGATGGGGTGGGAGGCTGGTGCGGTGTACGGCGCATCGCGATGCGGCCGGCTCCGATTTCGACCCCACCGAGGCCAGCCCCCATGAACCTCTCGCTCTACCTGCTCACCGTGCTCATCTGGGGCACCACCTGGATCGCCCTGAAGCTGCAACTGGGCGTGGTCGCGATCCCGGTGTCGATCGTCTACCGCTTCGCCCTGGCCGGGCTGATCCTGTTCGCCATCCTGCTGCTCAGCCGCCGCCTGCAACCCATGGGCCGGCGTGGCCACCTGGTGTGCCTGGCCCAGGGCTTTTGCCTGTTCTGCGTCAACTTCATGTGCTTCCTCACCGCCAGCCAGTGGGTCGCCACCGGGCTGATCGCCGTGGTGTTCTCCACCGCGACCCTGTGGAACGCCCTCAACGCGCGGATCTTCTTCGGCCAGAAGATCGCCGGCAACGTGCTGGCCGGCGGCGCCCTCGGCCTGCTGGGCCTGGGGCTGCTGTTCTGGCCCGAGCTGTCGCACCATGCCGCCAGCCGCGAAACCTTGCTCGGCCTGGGCCTGGCGTTGCTCGGCACCTTGTGTTTCTCGGCCGGCAACATGCTCTCGAGCGTGCAGCAGAAGGCCGGGCTCAAGCCGATGACCACCAATGCCTGGGGCATGGTGTATGGCGCGAGCATGCTGGCGGCGTACTGCGTGGTCAGTGGCATTCCCTTCGCCATGGAGTGGAACGCGCGCTACATCGGGTCGTTGCTGTACCTGGTGATCCCCGGCTCGGTGATCGGCTTCACCGCCTACCTGACCCTGGTGGGCCGCATGGGGCCGGAGCGGGCGGCGTACTGCACGGTGCTGTTCCCGCTGGTGGCGCTGAACGTTTCGGCGGTTGCCGAAGGCTACCAGTGGACGACGCCGGCGCTGTTGGGGCTGGTGGCGGTGATGGCGGGCAACGTGCTGGTGTTCCGCAAGCCGAAGGTGAAGGCTGTGGCGGGGGGGATGGCGTTGCGTTGACGGCGGCGACTCAGCGGGTGCGGTGAAACCCCCGCGACCGCCCGACTGTCTACACTAGGCCAGACCATCCCCGCACCTGGGCAGGCCATGCCACCGTCGGATCATCCCTTGTCATACCGTCATGTGCAGGTAGCTTGCCTGCTGGCTGTCGCCGTGCACCTATTGCCACTGCTGCTGGCCGACTACTTCTACATGGACGATAGCTGGCGCGCGCAACTGGCCGGCAACGCCTGGGCCGGCGAAGGCCGTGTACTGAACGACTGGTTCTATGCGGCCCTCGGCTTCAGCGCCAGCGCACCCAACCTGTTTCCCCTGCCACTGCTGCTGGCCGCCATCGCCTCGGCGCTGGCCCTGGCGCGGCTGGCGCGCCACTACTTCGCCGTGCCCAGCGTCGGCGCACTGCTGGTGGTGCTGCCATTGTGGTTCAACCCCTATTTCCTGCAGAACCTGTCGTACCAGTACGATGGGCCGACCATGGCCCTGGCGCTGGCCGCCTGCGTGCTGGCCATCACCCTTGAACCTCGGCATGCGCGCGCGCTGGCGGGCGGTGCGTTGCTGGTGGCGGTGGCGATGGCGTTCTACCAGGTCAGCCTGAACGTGTTTGCCGGGCTGTGCTGTGTCGAGGTGCTGCGCCAAGTGCTGGCTGGCAATGGCTTTCGCCAGGTCGGCTGGCAGGCGCTGGGGCGGCTGGGGCAGTTGCTCGGCGGCTGCCTGTTGTACTTCCTGAGCGCCTACCAGTTGATGACCCCGCTGCGCCAGGGGCTGTTGCCATTCGACGCGCACTGGCCGGCGACCGTCGGCCAGCGCCTGGGGTTGATCGCCGAGCGCGTGGGCCTGCTGCTGACCCCGGCGACCGGCACGCTGGCCGCCGTGCTACTGGCCCTGGCGCTGGCCGCCCTGGCCTTGGCGGCCTGGCGTGTGGCGCGCGGCCCGGCGTCGCTGCCCGCGCGGCTGGGCCTGCTGCTGGCGTTGTGGTTGCCGCTGCCGCTGGTAGTGCTGCTGGTGCCGGGGTTGACCTTGCTGTTCAGCGACTTCAACGACGGCGCCCGCACCTTGATGGGGCTTGGCGTACTGCTCCTGCTGCTGGCGCTGCTCGCCCATGATCTGCTCCGGCGCCTGCGCCTGGGCTGGCTGCTGGTGGTCCCGCTGCTGTGCATGCTGTCGTTCGCCTATGCCTATGGCCGGGTACTGGTGGTGCAGAAAGAACTGCACCAGGCGGTGACCTTCACCCTGGCCCACGACATCGCCGCCGACCCGCGACTGGCTGCGGCGCGGCGCTACTACGTGCTCGACATCGGCTCCAGTGGCCAGTGGCTGCCCGCTGCCCAAGGCTCCTACACGGCCATGCCGGCACTGCGCTACGTGCTCAACATCAACTACCTGCTGCTGCCGGAGATGATGCCGCGTGTGGGCCTGAGCAACTTCGGCTCGCACCCGCCGCTGGACCGCCAGCAGGTGCTGGCGCGCAGCCCGCAGCCGCTGGCACGGGGCAAGTTCTATGCGATCCATCTGGTCGATGACGTGGCCTATGTGCTGATGCGCACGCCCCAGGACCCGGAGGGCTTCAGCTGGTGACGCCGCGCCGCTTCATTCGCTATGGCCTGGTGGGGCTGGGCAACACCCTGGCGCACTGGCTGGTGTTCTTTCTCCTGCACCTGGGGCTGGGGTTGCGCCAGGCCCTGAGCAACCTGCTGGCCTTCGCCGTTGCGGCGAGCTTGTCGTACTACGTCAACGCCCACTTCACTTTCGGTATTCGTCCGAGCGGGCGGCGCTATCTGTTGTTCCTGCTTGGCATGGGGGTGTTGAGCCTGGTGCTGGGTGGCGTTTCCGACTGGGTTCGCCTGTCACCCTGGCTGACCCTGTTGAGCTTTTCCACGCTTAGCCTGGTCGTAGGCTACAGCTACTCGCGCCGCGTGGTCTTCAGACGGAGGAAGCCATGAACATCACCTTGATCGTGCCCGTGTACAACGAGCAGGACACCGTCGAGCGCTTCTACCGCACCGTACGCGCAGACCCTACGCTGCAAGGTATGACGGTGGAGATCCTGTTCGTCAACGACGGCAGCAGCGACGCCACCGAGACGATCTGCGCGGCCCTGGCGCAGCGCGACGAGTGGGTCACGGTGATCAATTTCTCACGCAATTTCGGCAAGGAGTCGGCGCTGTTCGCCGGCCTGGAGTACGCCGACGGTGACGCCATGGTGCCGATCGACGTCGACCTGCAAGACCCCATCGAGCTGATCGCGCAGATGGTCGAGCGCTGGCAGCAGGGCGCCGACGTGGTCCTGGCCAAGCGCCGCAGCCGCGCCGCCGACACCCCGCTCAAGCGCTGGAGCGCGCGCCTGTACTACCGCCTGCACAACCGTATCGCCTCGACCCATATCGAGGAGAACGTCGGCGACTTCCGCCTGCTCGACCGCAAGGTGGTCGCGGCGATCCGCCAGTTGCCGGAGCAGCAACTGTTCATGAAAGGGGTGTTGTCGTGGGTCGGCTTTCGCACCGAGATCATCGAATACGACCGCCCGCAGCGGGTCGCGGGGGAGAGCAAGTTCGGCTTCTGGCGCCTGTGGAACCTGGCGCTGGACGGCATCACCTCGTTCAGCACCGTGCCGTTGCGGCTCTGGACCTACATTGGCGGTGGCGTGTCGTTGTTCGCCCTGGCCTTCGCGGTGTACATGGTGATCGACAAGCTGCTGTGGGGCACCGATGTGCCGGGGTACCCGTCGTTGATGACGGCGATCCTGTTCCTCGGTGGCGTACAGTTGATCGGCATCGGCATCCTGGGGGAGTACGTGGGGCGTATCTACCAGGAGACCAAGCACCGGCCGCGCTACGTGGTGCGCAAGGTGCTGGGCAGGCGGCGGCAACCGAGGTAAAGCCATCGCTGGTATAGCCCGCTTCTACAGGTTCACCGCTGGCCCTAAAACCGCGGGGTACCTGTGGCAGCGGGCTTGCCCGCGATAAGGCCGGTACAGCCCCTCACTGCATCAGTGTTTCCACACCTGCGGGTTCACCAGGTCTCGCGGCCGCTCGCCCAGCAGCGCCGCGCGCAGGTTGTCCAGCGCCCGGTTGGCCATGGCTTCGCGCGTTTCTGCGGTGGCCGAGCCGATGTGCGGCAGGGTCAGGGCGTTGGGCAGCGCGAACAGTGGCGATTCGCGCAACGGCTCCTTCTCGTACACGTCCAGCCCCGCGCCACGAATGGTGTTGTTCTGCAGCGCCTCGACCAACGCCGCCTCGTCCACCACCGGCCCACGGGAAATGTTGATCAGGAACGCGCTGGGCTTCATCAGCTTCAGCTCGCGCGCGCCGATCAGCTTGCGCGTGGCGTCCGACAGCGGCACCACCAGCACCACGAAATCCGACTCGGCCAGCAGTTGCTCCAGGCTGCGGAACTGCGCGCCCAGTTCTTGTTCCAGCGCGGTCTTGCGGCTGTTGCCGCTGTACAGCACGTTCATGTTGAAGCCCAGGCGGCCACGGCGGGCCACGGCTGCGCCGATGTTGCCCAGGCCGACGATGCCCAGGGTCTTGCCGTGCACGTCCATGCCGAAGTGCGCCGGGCCGACGGTGGCCTGCCATTGGCCGGCCTTGGTCCAGGCGTCGAGCTCGGCGGTGCGGCGGGCGCAGCCCATGACCAGGGCGAAGCCCAGGTCGGCGGTGCTTTCGGTGAGCACGTCGGGGGTGTTGGTCAGGGCGATGCCGCGTTCGTTGAAGTAGGCCAGGTCGTAGTTGTCGTAGCCGACCGAGACGCTGGAGACCACCTCGAGCTTGGCTGCGCCTTCGAGCTGCGCGCGGCCCAGCTTGCGACCGACGCCGATCAGGCCGTGGGCCTCGGGCAGGGCTTCGTTGAACTGGGCGTTGATGTCGCCAAGCTTGGGGTTGGGGAGGATCACGTTGAAGTCTTGCTGCAGGCGCTCGGCCATGGCCGGGGTGATGCGGCTGAAGGCCAGGACGGTCTTTTTCATCGGGCTACTTCTCTGTGCGGCGGTCGGGGGTGGGCAGGTCTGGCGCTATCGTGGGGCGTCAATGGTTAGCAACCTACCATCTTCAGGTCGCCACCAGCAATTCATGGGTCTTGAGGTCCGCCTCATGCGCGGCGAGGATCTCCGGCAGCGAATTGCGCAGGTACTCGACCCAGGTCTTGATCTTCGCATCCAGGTACTGGCGCGACGGGTAGATGGCGTACAGGTTCAGCTCCTGCAGGCGGTAGTCGGGCATCACCCGCACCAGGCTGCCGTCGCGCAGGCCGTCGATGGCCGAGTAGATCGGCAGCACGCCCACGCCCATGCCGCTGCGGATCGCGGTCTTCATGGCGTCGGCGGAATTCACCTGGAACGGCGAGCTGGTGATGTTGACCACCTCCTGGCCCTCCGGGCCGTCGAACAGCCATTTCTCCAGCGGGATCACCGGGCTGACCATGCGCAGGCAGGCGTGCTTGAGCAGGTCGGCGGGTTTTTGCGCGATGCCATGCTGGGCCACGTAGTCGGGGGAGGCGCAGACGATGCTGTAGGTGATGCCCAGGCGCTGGGAGACGAAACCCGAGTCGGGCAGTTCGCTGGCCAGCACGATGGACACGTCGTAGCCCTCGTCGAGCAGGTCCGGCACGCGGTTGGCCATGGTCAGGTCGAAGGTCACGTCCGGGTGGGTCTGGCGGTAGCGGGCGATGGCGTCGACCACGAAATGCTGGCCCACGCCGGTCATCGAATGCACCTTCAACTGCCCGGCGGGGCGGGCGTGGGCATCGCTGGCCTCGGCCTCGGCTTCCTCGACGTAGGTGAGTATCTGCTCGCAACGCATCAGGTAGCGCTTGCCCGCCTCGGTCAGGGCGATGCGCCGGGTGGTGCGGTTGAGCAGGCGGGTTTGCAGATGGGCTTCCAGGTTGGAGACCGCCCGCGACACGTTCGCGGTGGTGGTGTCCAGTTGCGCTGCGGCGGCGGTGAAGCTGCCGAGCTGGGCCACGCAACTGAAAGCACGCATGTTTTGCAGGGTGTCCATGGGTCACTCTCGATGTAGAGGACGAAATTGTGACATGAAGAAACGTTTTTGATGCTTCGACCAAAGCCGGATTATCGCTGTTTTGGTAACAAAGATTCGCAGGAATGTGCGCTTATCGCCAATGAAACCCGCCCCTAGAATTGCCCGGCCTCGTCCACCTCTTCTGGGAAATCGCCGCTGTGCCGCGTCGCATCCTCGCAGCGCTGAATGCGCTCAGTGCCTGTGCCCTCAGCTTGACCTTGAGCGGCTGTATCGGAACCTGGGGCATCGCCCCGCACAGCAAGCCACTGCCCCCCGACACCCTGGCCACCGACCACGCCATCCGCGCCGCCGCCCGCGATGCCCACTGGCCTGCGCAACAATGGTGGCGCGCCTATGGCGACCCGCAGTTGGACCGTTGGGTCGAACGGGCCCTGGCCGGCAGCCCGAGCCTGGCCCTGGCTGCGGCGCGCGTGCGCGAGGCCAAGGCCCTGGCCGGGGTGGTCGAGTCGGCGGAGCGGCTCCAGGCCAATGGCGAGGCGACGTTGAAGCGCCACAACTGGCCGGCGGATCCGTTCTACGGCCCTGGCGCGCTGTCCGGCGCCACTACCTGGGACAACAATGCGGCCATTGGCCTGAGCTATGCCCTCGACCTCTGGGGCCGCGAGCGCAACGCCAGCGAGCAGGCCGTGGACCTGGCGCACAGGCGCGTGGCCGAGGCCCGCCAGGCGCAGCTGGAGCTGCAGAACAACCTCGTCAAGGTGTACATCCAGCTGGCGCTGCACTTCGCCCGGCGCGACATCGTCGAGGCCGAACTCGACCAGCAACGGCAGATCCTCGCCCTGGCCCAGCGGCGCCTGGAGGCTGGCATCGGCACCCATTTCGACGTCAGCCAGGCCGAGGCGCCGCTGCCCGAAACCCAGCGCCAGGTCGATGCGCTGAACGAGGAAATCGCCCTGGCGCGCAACCAATTGGCGGCGCTGGCGGGGCAGGGGCCGGGGGCGGGCGCCCAGCTCGAACGCCCGCGCCTGACCCTCGGCGCGCCGCTCAAGCTGCCTTCGGCGCTGCCCGCCGAACTGGTCGGCCAGCGCCCCGACGTGGTCGCCAGCCGCTGGCAAGTGGCGGCCCAGGCGCGCGGCATCGACGTGGCGCACGCCGGCTTCTTCCCCAACGTCGACCTGGTCGGCGGCCTTGGCTTCATGGCCACGGGCGGCGGGCCGCTGGAATTCATCAGCGGGCGCAAGTTCAACTACAACATTGGCCCCGCCATCAGCCTGCCGATCTTCGACGGCGGGCGCCTGCGCGCGCAGTTGGGCGTGGCGTCGGCCGGTTACGACATGGCCGTGGCGCGCTACAACCAGACCGTGGTCGCGGCACTGCAGCGCATTTCCGACCAGTTGATCCGCCGCGAGTCGATGCAGGAGCAGGCGCACTTCGCCGCCGAAAGCGTGGCCGCTGCGCAGAAGACCTACGACATCGCCCGCGTTGCCTTCCAACGTGGCCTTACCGACTACCTCAACGTGCTCAACGCGCAGACCTTGCTGTTCCGTCAGCAGCAGGTGCAGCAGCAGGTGCAGGCCGCGCGCCTGAGCGTGTATGCAGAGCTGGTCACCGCCCTGGGCGGCGGCCTGGAGGCGGGCGCGGACGTGCCTGACGCGCAGCGCCAGGCTGCGCCGAAGACACCGGCCACCCTGGCCATCTTCGACCGGCCGGGCGCCGCCCGATGAGCGCCATGGGCCTCACCCTGCGCTGGCTGCAGGGGCTGGAATGGCGCCGGGGGCTGTTCGCCTGGGCGCGCACCGACGGCGTCACCTGGGTGTACATCTTCAAGGTGCTGCTGGCGGCCTTCGCCACCCTGTGGCTGGCCATGCGCCTGGAATTGCCGCAACCGCGCACGGCGATGATCACCGTGTTCATCGTCATGCAGCCGCAGAGCGGGCACGTGTTCGCCAAGAGCTTCTACCGGGTGCTCGGCACCCTGGCCGGCTCGGCGATGATGGTCGCGCTGATCGCGAACTTTCCCCAGAACACCGAGCTGTTCCTGCCCAGCCTGGCGCTGTGGGTCGGCCTGTGCTCGGCCGGCGCCATGCGCTACCGCACCTTCCGCGCCTATGGCTTCGTGCTGGCCGGCTACACCGCGGCGATGATCGGCCTGCCCGTGCTGCAGCACCCCGACCAGGCGTTCATGGCGGCGGTGTGGCGGGTACTGGAGATCGCCCTGGGTATTCTGGTGTCGACCTTCGTCAGCGCGGCGGTCCTGCCGCAGTCGGCCAGCGCCGCCATGCGCAATGCCCTGTACCAGCGCTTCGGGGTGTTCGCCGGGGTGGTGGTCGAGGCCCTGCGCGGCGCCAGCCAGCATGAGCGCTTCGAAACCAGCAACGTGCGTTTCATCGCCGAGGCCGTGGGCCTGGAGAGCCTGCGCGACGTCACCGCCTTCGAAGACCCGCACATGCGTCGGCGCTCCGGTCGGCTGGTGCGCATGAACAGCGAGTTCATGGCCATCACCACGCGCTTCAACGCCCTGCACCGCCTGCTCGAACGCCTGCGCGCGCGTGGCCCGGCGCAGATCGTCGGGGCCATCGAGCCGGGCCTGGCGACCCTGGCGCAGTTGCTCGAGCCCTACGTCGAGCGCCTGCTGACCGACGCCGATGCCCTGCGCCTGGCGCTGGAGCTGGCCGCCTACAAGGACGGTCTGCAAGCCCAGGTACGCAGCCTGCGCGCGGAGTACCTGCAGACGGCGCCGAGCGAGGCCGACCTGCTGGATTTCCACACCGCCTTCGAGCTGCTCTACCGCTTCGTCGCCGAGCTCTACAGCTACGCCCAGACCCACGCCTCGCTGGCCGCGCACAACCATGAGCGCGAACAGTGGGACGAGCCCTACGTGGCCCAGACCAGCTGGCTGGTGTCGCTGGCCGCCGGGCTGCGCGCCTCGGCGGTGCTGCTGTTGCTAGGCAGCTACTGGCTGCTCAGCGACTGGCCCAGTGGCGCGATGATGACGCTGATCGCCACGGTCACCGTGGGGCTCTCGGCGGCTTCGCCCAACCCCAGGCGCATGGCTTTCCAGATGGCCTGCGGCACCCTGTTCGGCGCCTTCGTCGGCTTCTTCGAAACCTTCTTCGTGTTCCCCTGGATCGACGGCTTCGCCTTGCTGTGCCTGGTGCTGGCGCCGGTGTTGACGCTCGGCGCGTTCCTCGCCGCGCGCCCCGCCTACGCCGGCTATGGCATCGGCCTGCTGGTGTTCTTCGCCATCGGTTCGGTGCCGAACAACCTCACGGTCTACGACCCCTATGCCTACATCAACGACTACCTGGGCATGGTCCTGGGCATGCTGGTGTGCGCCGCCGCCGGGGCGATCATCCTGCCGCCGAACAGCCGCTGGCTATGGAGCCGTTTGCAGCGCGAGCTGCGCGAGCAGGTGCTGTTCGCCCTCGGCGGGCGCCTGCGCGGGCTGGGCTCGGCATTCGAAAGCCGCACCCGCGACCTGCTGCACCAAGCCTACGGCCTGGCCGCCGGCAAGCCGCAGGTGCAGGCCGAGCTGATGCGCTGGATGTTCGTGGTGCTGGAGGTCGGCCACGCGATCATCGAGCTGCGCAAGGAGCAAGCCAGCGCCCCGGTGCACCCGGCCTACGCCGAACGCCAGCCGTGGCGCCAGGCCATCCGCGTGATGGGCCGGGCGTTGGCGCGGCTGTTCCTGCAACCGAGCGCCAGCAACCACACCCGCGCCTTGGTGGCGGTGGACCACGCCATCAGCCGCGTGCAGGCCACCGACGAGCCCTTCGCCCGGCACTTCGACACCTCGGTGCTGCGCCGGGTGCAGAGCTACCTGCACTTCATCCGCACCTCGCTGCTCGACCCCCTCTCGCCCCTGGCCCCGGCCCAAGGACCGCACCATGCCCCGTGAGATCGCCTTCCATGGCCTGTACCTGCCGACCCTGACCTTGATGTTCCTGTTCGCCCTGGGCCTGGCCTGGGGCCTTGACCGGTTCATCGCCAGCGTCGATGGCTACCGCTTCTTCTGGCACCCGGCGCTGCTGCGCCTGAGCCTGTTCGTCTGCCTGTTCGGCGCCTTGGCGCTGCCGCTCTACTGGTGAGAAACCTTCGATGAAAAAGTTCTTCAGCCTGGCCGCCACCCTGCTGGTGCTGGCTGCCGCCGTGGTGATCGGCCGTCAGCTGTGGCTGCACTACATGACCACTCCCTGGACCCGCGACGGCCGCGTGCGCGCCGACATCATCAACGTCGCCGCCGACGTGCCCGGCTACGTGGTGGACGTGCCGGTGCGCGACAACCAGCGGGTGCGCAAGGGCGACGTGTTGATCCAGATCGACCCCGCGCATTACCAGCTGGCGGTGGAGCAGGCCAAGGCGCTGGTGGCCTCGCGCAAGGCCACCTGGGCGATGCGCAAGGTCAACGCCCAGCGCCGGGCCGACCTCGACAACCTGGTCATTTCCAAGGAGAACCGCGACGACGCCAGCAACATCGCCAACGCCGCCCAGGCTGACTACCAGCAGGCCCAGGCGCAGTTGGCGGCCGCCGAGCTGAACCTTGCGCGCACGCGCATCCTGGCCACGGTGGATGGCTACGTGACCAACCTGAACGTCCACAAGGGCGACTACGCGCGCACCGGCGAGGCGGTGATGGCGGTGGTCGATGAGCAGTCGTTCTGGGTGTATGGGTTCTTCGAGGAGACCAAGCTGCCGCACGTGAAGGTGGGCGACCCGGCCGAGCTGCAGATGATGAGCGGCGAGCGCCTGAAAGGGCATGTGGAGAGCATCGCCCGCGGCATTTATGACCGCGACAACCCACAGAGCCGCGAGCTGGTGGCGGACGTGAACCCGACGTTCAACTGGGTGCGGCTGGCGCAGCGGGTGCCGGTGCGGATTCATCTCGACGAGGTGCCGCAAGGGTATCTGCTGGCGGCGGGGACGACCTGCACGGTGGTGGTCAGGCCGGGGGAGGGGTGATCGGGGAGGGGGCAGGGGCACAGGATATCGGCCAAGGCACCCCGGCCCTATCGCGGGGCCTCTGTAGGAGTGGGCTTGCTCCGCGATGGCGTCACCGCCGCATCAGAGCGGGCGCAACAACCCGAACCGCTTGCGCAACACCGTATCCAGCAGCCGCCGCGGCAGCACCCGCGCCAGCAGCGGCAGCGCGGTGCTGCCATTGCCCAGCCTTACCAACGCAGGCACCGGCACCTTGCGCGTGGCCGCCAGCACGCCCTGTGCGAACACTGCCGCTGGCGTCGGCTTGTCCTGCGAGGCCCGCGCCCGCGCCTGCACCTGCTCGCGCAACGGCCACCACGGCGAATCGCTGGCCAGCACCTGCTCGGCCTGCTGCTGGGCGTTGCTGGCGAACTGCGAGGCGATCGCCCCAGGCTGCACTTCCATCACGCGAATGCCGAACGGCGCCAGCTCCAGGCGCAGGGCGTCGCTCAGCGCATGCACCGCCGCCTTCGAGGCGCAGTAGGCGCCAGCGAACGGGGTGACCAGCACCCCGGAAACGCTGCCGATGTTCACCACCAGGCCCTGGCTGCGGCGCAGCAGCGGGAACAGCGCGCGGGTGACGCCGACCACGGCGAAGACATTGGTCTCGAACTGCTGGCGCATGGCCTCGACGCCGCCGTCGAGCAGCGGGCCCATGGCGCCGTAGCCGGCGTTGTTGATAAGCATGTCCAGGTTCGGCAGCTCCTCGGCCAGTTGCGCCAGCGCCTGTGCATCGTTGACGTCCAGTTGCCGGGCGGTGAAGCCTGCGCTGGCGAGCTGGGTGACGTCGGCGGCTTTGCGGGCGGTGGCCCAGACCTCGAAGCCCGCATCGCGGAAGGTGTCGGCGAGGGCGCGGCCGATGCCGCTGGAACAACCGGTGATCAAGACGGTGGGCATGGGTCAGGGCCTGTTGTCAGGTGGGGTGTGCGGCGCCTGCGCCGGCCCTATCGCTGGGCAAGCCCCCACAGGTATTGCAGGAGCGGGCTTGTCCCGCGATGGGGCGGTGCAGACCGCCGGTCAATTGGCAAATGTACCTTGCAGGTGTTCGGCGCGGAACTCCAGGGTTTGCGGCCGATACCCCGAGCGCAGCGGCGGCACCGGCAGGCAATCGGTCCACTCGGTGCCAGGCTGCAATTCGCCGGGGCCGCGATAGCGCGGGGCGCTGTAGGTGTTCTCGGCCAGGTTCACCGTGTCGCCCGGCGCATAGGCGCCAACGCGCCAGCGCAGCTCGGTGAGCGGGGCCTTGTTGGTGTTCTTCATGGTCACGCGCAGGGCGCGGTCGGCGGGGCACTGATCGGGAGCGTAGGCCAGGCGCAGGTCGAGGCGGGCCAGTTGCGAGGCTTCGCGCTGGTCCTGCCAGACCACCCCCAGGGCGACCAGGCCAAGACCGAGCACGGCGGCCAGGGAAATCGGCAGGGCCTTGGCCGGGTAGCGCAGCAGCAGGACCAGCCAGGTGAGGATGAGGAAGGCGCCGATGATCATGGAGGTGCAGGCCTTGGTTGGGCGGTTCGATCATCGTAGCGGGAAATGGCGCATGGCTCAAAAACGCCAGCGCGGGGCAAGCCCTCCACCAGTACTCCGCTAATTGTGAGTACAGCGTTGAACCTGTGCGGGCTTGCCCCGCGATAGGGTCGGTATTGACACACGGCAGAGACAGTTGCTCCCACAGGCCGTCTGCGGATTCATTCTGTAACGTTTCAGCTGCAATCCCGTGCTTGAAGGGGTGCATGGACTTTTCGGTATGAGCCCTCACCGCGTCGTTACAATTTTCAGGCGCTAGGAAATTGACCCCTCCCTGGTTGGCCAATAGCATCGGCCGCTAATTTGCATGTTCCAGGGAACGGTATGTCGGTTGCTAGACCGCGCGCACAAGGATGGGCCCTCTGCGCTTTGTTTCTGATTTTCTGCCACGTCGAGGCCCACGCTGCCTCGCCCGGCGACCAGGAGCTGATCCGCGAGCGCCAGAACCGCTTGCTCGAAGAGCAACAACGCCGCCTCGACGAACTGCGCAACCTGCCGGGCAAGCCCGCAGGGCCGACAGCGGCGCCATCGACCGAAGACACCCGCTGCTTCACCATCCGCACCATCACCCTCAAGGGCGCCGACAGCCTTACCGAGGCCGAGCGCGAGCGCCTGCTGGCGCCATTCCTTGGCCAGTGCCTGGGCGTCAGCCAGCTCAATGACCTGCTCAAGGCCATCACCCACCATTATCTGGACCGCGGCCAAGTGACCAGCCGCGCCTACCTGCCACAGCAAGACCTGTCCACCGGCCACCTGCAGGTGCTGGTGGTGGAAGGGCGCCTGGAGAGCCTGCGCGCCGACCCCGACAGCGGCCTGAGCGAGCGCGAGCTGGCCATGGCCTTTCCCGGCTCGCCGGGGGAGGGCCTGAACCTGCGCGAGATCGAGCAGATGGTCGACCAGCTCAACCGCTTGCCGTCGAACCGGGCGCAAATGGAACTGGCCCCCGGCGAGGCCGTGGGCGGCAGCCAGGTGCTGGTGCGCAACCAGGCGCAGAAACCCTGGCGCGCCTCGCTGTCGCGCAACAATGGCGGGCAACGCAGCACCGGCGAGCAGCAGGTCAACCTTGGCCTGGAGTGGGACAGCCCGCTGGGCCTTGCCGACCAATTGGTAGTGCGCGGCGGCCATGACGTGGTCAGCGACCACACCCAGGGCTCGAAGAACGGCGTGCTCTACTACAACCTGCCCTGGGGCTGGTGGAACTTCAGCTACAGCTACAGCGAAAGCGAGTACCGCGCCCAGGCCCAGGGCAACGGTTTCAGCTTCAAGCAAACCGGCGATAGCCAGAACCACCAACTGCGCGCCGAGCGCGTGGTGCACCGCGACGCCACCAGCAAGACCTCGCTCAACGCCGGCATCGCCCACCTGCGCACCAACAACTACATCGAGGACAGCCGCCTGGAGGCCAGCAGCAACCGCCTGAGCGAAGCGCAGTTCGGCTTCAACCACGGCCGTCGCCTGGGCAACGCCTTCGTCAACCTCGACCTGGGCATCCAGGAGGGCATCGGCGCCTTCGACGCTCAGGGCAACGGCCACCCGCGCCCCGGCGAGCCCGTTGCGCGTTACCGCAAGTACAGCGCCACGCTCAGCTACGTGCAGGGCTTCCAGGTGCTCGGCGAGAACCTGAGCTTTAGCAGCCTGGCCACCGGCCAGCGCAGCGAGGACGTGCTGTTCAGCCCGCAGCGCATCAGCTTGGGGGGCGAGGCCTCGGTGCGCGGTTTCAAGGACCAGTCGTTGTCGGGCGACAGTGGCGCGTACTGGCGTAACGACCTGCGCTGGACCCGCCCGGTCACCTGGGCCGCCCTGCGCCCAGCGGTGGCCGAGTATGGCGTGGGCCTGGGCTACGACCTGGGCGTGATCCGCAACGATCGCTACAACGGCGACCGCCATGGCCGTGCCAGCAGCCACGCCTTCGAGCTGTTCGCCCGCGGCCAGCACCTGGCCGCCAGCGTGACCTTCGCCCACAGCCTGGAGCGCCCAGAGGCGCTACCCGACAAGGAACGCCCGGTGTATTTCCGCCTGGACCTGTTCATCTGACCCACCGATTCAAGAGACAGCACATGGACGTTCGCCGCTTCGCCTTCCTTGCCCGCCAGCCATCCGCCCGCCTGCAGCCGCGCACGCAGTTCTGCGGCCTGCCCAAGCGCGGCCTGGCGTTCCTGCTGGCCAACGTCATGTTCTGGCAACCGCTGTGGGCCCAGGCCGCCGACGGCGTGGTGGTCAGCGCGCCGGGCACCAGCCTCGGCCAGGCGGGCAACGGCGTGCCGATCGTCAACATCGCCGCGCCCAACGGCAGTGGGCTTTCGCACAACCAGTTCAGCGACTACAACGTCGGCCAGCAGGGCCTGATCCTCAACAACGCCACTGACCGCACCCAGGCCACGCAACTGGGCGGGATCATCCTCGGCAACCCCAACCTGCAAGGGGCGGCCGCCAGCACCATCCTCAACGAAGTCAACGGCACCAACCCCAGCCAGTTGCGCGGCTACACCGAGGTGGCCGGGCAGGCGGCGCGGGTGATCGTCGCTAACCCGCACGGCATCACCTGCAACGGCTGCGGCTTCATCAATACGCCCCAGGTGACCCTGAGCACCGGCAAGCCGGTGATCGACAACGGCCAGTTGAGCCGCTTCCAGGTCGACCAAGGCAGCGTGGCCATCGAAGGCGCGGGGCTCAATGCCGGCAACGTCGACCGTTTCGAGATCATCACCCGCAGTGCCAAGGTCAACGCCGAGCTCCAGGCGCGCAATCTGACGATCATCGCCGGGCGCAACGATGTCGACGCCCAGACCCTGGCCGCCAC
>NZ_JARGCS010000041.1 GCF_029193575.1 Pseudomonas entomophila
GGGGCTGGCAGCGCCTTGCGGTCGAGCTTGCCATTGGTGGTCAGCGGCAGTTCGGCGAGCAGCAGCAGGTGCGCCGGGACCATGTATTCCGGCAGCTGGCCGCGCAGGCCGGCCTTGAGCTGGTCGCGGGCGTCGGCCTGGGCTTCGGGGCTGGCGTCGGCCAGCGCTGCATCTTTCGGCACCACGTAGGCCACCAGTTGCAGCGCCTCGCCTTCGCCATGCGGCAATACCGCCACACTGCCCACCGCTGGGTCGGCCAGCAGGCGCGCTTCGATTTCGCCCAGTTCGATGCGGAAACCGCGGATCTTCACCTGGTGGTCGATACGGCCGATGTACTCGATCACGCCGTCGGCCTGGTAACGGGCCAGGTCGCCGGTGCGGTACAGGCGGCCGCCGTCGTTGCCGAACGGGTCGGGGATGAAGCGCGTCGCGCTCAGGTCGCCCCGGTTCAGGTAGCCACGCGCAAGGCCCGCGCGACCGACGTAGAGCTCGCCGACGCAGCCTTTGGGCACCGGGTTGAGGTCGCCGTCGAGCAGGTACCACGACAGGTCCTGGATCGGCTCGCCGATCGGGCTGCTGGCTTCCCGTTCCAGGTCGGCCAGGGCCAGCGGGCGGTAGGTCACGTGCACGGTGGTTTCGGTGATGCCATACATGTTCACCAACTGCGGGGCCTGGTCGCCGAAACGCTCGAACCAGGGGCGCAGGCTTTTCACGTCCAGCGCTTCGCCACCGAAGATCACTTGGCGCAGTTGCTGTTCGCCCGGTTCGGTGCAGGCGACCTGCATCAACGCCTTGAAGGCCGACGGGGTCTGGTTCAGCACTGTGACGCCCTGTTCGCACAGCAGTTGGTAGAACTCGCGCGGCGAGCGGGTGACGTCCTGCGGCACCACCAGCAGGCGGCCGCCGTAGAGCAGCGCGCCGAAGATCTCCCAGACCGAGAAGTCGAAGCCGTAGGAGTGGAACAGGGTCCAGACATCCTGCGGGCCGAAGTCGAACCACTGATCGGTGGCGCTGAACAGGCGCAGCACGTTGCGGTGCGCCAGCAAGGTGCCCTTTGGCTTGCCGGTGGAGCCGGAGGTGTAGATGACGTAGGCCAGGTTGTCCGGGCCGACTGCGGTGACCGGGTCGTCGTCGCGCGAGGCGCTGTCGCCCAGCAGCAATACCGGCAATTGCTCGGGCAGCGGCAGGCGCTCCAGCACCTGTGGCTGGGCCAGCAGCAAGGCGATGCCGCTGTCCTCGATCATGTAGGCCAGGCGCTCCTGCGGGTAGGCTGGGTCCAGCGGCACGTAGGCGCCGCCGGCCTTGAGGATCGCCAGCAGGCCGACGAGCATCTCCAGGCTGCGCTCCACGGCCAGGCCGACCAGCACGTCCGGGCCGACGCCACGGGCGATCAGTTCATGGGCCAGGGCGTTGGCCTGGCCATTGAGCTGGGCGTAGGTCAGTTGCTGGCCGTCGAAGCTCACCGCCACCGCGTCGGCGTGTTCGCGAGCACGCTGGGCGATGACCTGGTGCAGACAGTGTTCGATGGGGTGCTCAACGAAGGCCTTGTTCCACTCCACCAGCGTGGCTTGGCGCTCGGCGTCGGCCAATAGCGGCAGGTCGGCGATACGCTGGCGCGGCGCTTCGACCATGCCCTGCAACAGCGCCTGCCAGTGCCCGGCCAGACGCTCGATGGTCGTGGCCTCGAACAGGTCGGTGGCATAGGTGAACAGTGCCTCGATGCCGTCGGCCCCCTCGAAGGTGTCGAGCATCAGGTCGAACTGCGACGTCTTGCCTTCCAGGGCCAGGCCCTCCAGGCTCAGCCCACCCACTTGACGCGTCGCCGCGCCTTGACGCGCCTGGGCCTGGTGGTTGAACAGCACCTGGAACAATGGGTGGTGGCGGGTGGTGCGCTGGGGCTGCAACGCTTCGACCAGTTGCTCGAACGGCAGGTCCTGGTGCGCCTGAGCCTCCAAGGCCGCCTGACGCACCTGGCGCAGCAACTGCGCCGCCGACATCTGCGGGTCGATGCGCGCCTGCAAGACCTGGGTGTTGACGAAGAAGCCAATCAGCCCTTCGGTCTCCAGTGGGTGCCGGTTGGCCACCGGCACGCCGACGCGAATCGCCGCTTGGCGGCTGTAGCGGTGCAGCAGCGCCTGCAGCGAGGCCAGCAGCACCATGAACAGCGTGGCGCCCTCGGCCTGGGCCAGCGCCTTCAGCCGCGCGGCCAGCTCGGGAGGAAGATTGATCGCCAGGGTGGCGCCACGGGCGCTGGCCTGGGCCGGGCGCGGGTGATCCAGCGGCAGGTCGATGACTTCGTGGTCGTTGCCCAGTTGCGCGACCCAGTAAGCCAGTTGCCGCTCACGCTCACCGCCCGCCATGCGTGCGCGCTGCCACAGGGCATAGTCAGCGTACTGCACGGGCAAGGCCGGCAGCTCGGGCGTGCGGCCCTGGCTGAACGCCGTGTAGCTGTGCAGCAGCTCATCGACCATGCGCTGCATCGACCAGGCGTCGGAAACGATATGGTGCTGGGTCAGGGCCAGTACGTGGTCGTCCTCGGCCAGGCGCAGCAGGCCGACGCGCAGCAGCGGGCCCTGGGCCAGGTCGAACAGTTGGCTGGCCTGTGCTTCGACCCAAGCTTGGACATCGACCTGCCCTTCTACCGCCTGTGCCGCAATGCGCAGCGGCGTGGCCGGGGCGATCACCTGAACCAGCTGGGCGCCGTCGTGGTGGAACGTGGTACGCAGTGTCTCGTGACGCTCGACCAGCGCGCTGAACGCTCGCTCCAGCGCCGCCACGTCCAGCGGGCCGCGCAGGCGCAGGGCCGTGGGGATGTGGTAGGCGGTGCTCTGCGGGTCCAACTGCCAGAGGTACCACTGGCGTTCCTGGGCATAGGACAGCGGCAGCGGCTGGTCACGATCGACCGGCAGCAGCGGCGCCTGGCGCTGCGTGACCTGGCCCAGGCTGGCGGCGAAGGCGCGCAGGGTGCGGTGCTCGAACAGACGCTTGAGCGGCACTTGCAGGTCCAAGGCCTGGCTAAGGCGCGACACCACCTGGGTGGCCAGCAGCGAGTGGCCGCCCAGGGCGAAGAAATCATCCTCGGCGCCGACCTGCGGCAACTGGAGAATGTCGGCCCAGACCTGGGCGACAGCCTGTTCCAGCGGCCCCTCTGGGGCCACGTAGGCCTGTTGCAGCAGGCTCGCGTCAGGGGCTGGCAGCGCCTTGCGGTCGAGCTTGCCATTGGTGGTCAGCGGCAGTTCGGCGAGCAGCAGCAGGTGCGCCGGGACCATGTATTCCGGCAGCTGGCCGCGCAGGCCGGCCTTGAGCTGGTCGCGGGCGTCGGCCTGGGCTTCGGGGCTGGCGTCGGCCAGCGCTGCATCTTTCGGCACCACGTAGGCCACCAGTTGCAGCGCCTCGCCTTCGCCATGCGGCAATACCGCCACACTGCCCACCGCTGGGTCGGCCAGCAGGCGCGCTTCGATTTCGCCCAGTTCGATGCGGAAACCGCGGATCTTCACCTGGTGGTCGATACGGCCGATGTACTCGATCACGCCGTCGGCCTGGTAACGGGCCAGGTCGCCGGTGCGGTACAGGCGGCCGCCGTCGTTGCCGAACGGGTCGGGGATGAAGCGCGTCGCGCTCAGGTCGCCCCGGTTCAGGTAGCCACGCGCAAGGCCCGCGCGACCGACGTAGAGCTCGCCGACGCAGCCTTTGGGCACCGGGTTGAGGTCGCCGTCGAGCAGGTACCACGACAGGTCCTGGATCGGCTCGCCGATCGGGCTGCTGGCTTCCCGTTCCAGGTCGGCCAGGGCCAGCGGGCGGTAGGTCACGTGCACGGTGGTTTCGGTGATGCCATACATGTTCACCAACTGCGGGGCCTGGTCGCCGAAACGCTCGAACCAGGGGCGCAGGCTTTTCACGTCCAGCGCTTCGCCACCGAAGATCACTTGGCGCAGTTGCTGTTCGCCCGGTTCGGTGCAGGCGACCTGCATCAACGCCTTGAAGGCCGACGGGGTCTGGTTCAGCACTGTGACGCCCTGTTCGCACAGCAGTTGGTAGAACTCGCGCGGCGAGCGGGTGACGTCCTGCGGCACCACCAGCAGGCGGCCGCCGTAGAGCAGCGCGCCGAAGATCTCCCAGACCGAGAAGTCGAAGCCGTAGGAGTGGAACAGGGTCCAGACATCCTGCGGGCCGAAGTCGAACCACTGATCGGTGGCGCTGAACAGGCGCAGCACGTTGCGGTGCGCCAGCAAGGTGCCCTTTGGCTTGCCGGTGGAGCCGGAGGTGTAGATGACGTAGGCCAGGTTGTCCGGGCCGACTGCGGTGACCGGGTCGTCGTCGCGCGAGGCGCTGTCGCCCAGCAGCAATACCGGCAATTGCTCGGGCAGCGGCAGGCGCTCCAGCACCTGTGGCTGGGCCAGCAGCAAGGCGATGCCGCTGTCCTCGATCATGTAGGCCAGGCGCTCCTGCGGGTAGGCTGGGTCCAGCGGCACGTAGGCGCCGCCGGCCTTGAGGATCGCCAGCAGGCCGACGAGCATCTCCAGGCTGCGCTCCACGGCCAGGCCGACCAGCACGTCCGGGCCGACGCCACGGGCGATCAGTTCATGGGCCAGGGCGTTGGCCTGGCCATTGAGCTGGGCGTAGGTCAGTTGCTGGCCGTCGAAGCTCACCGCCACCGCGTCGGCGTGTTCGCG
>NZ_JARGCS010000042.1 GCF_029193575.1 Pseudomonas entomophila
GGCTCCACTGGCCTGCCCAAAGGCGTGATGAACGAGCACGCCGGGGTGGTCAACCGCCTGCTGTGGACCCAGGACGCCTACGGCCTGACGGCTGACGACGTGGTCCTGCAAAAGACGCCGTTCAGCTTCGATGTGTCGGTGTGGGAGTTCTTCTGGCCGTTGCAAGTGGGCGCGCGGCTGGTCATGGCGCGCCCTGGCGGGCACCGCGACCCGAGCTACCTGCGCGACATCCTCGCTGAGGAAGGGATCAGCACCTTGCACTTCGTGCCGTCGATGCTGGACGTGTTCCTGGGTCACGGCGATGCCGAGCCCGCGCGCCTCAAGCGCGTGCTGTGCAGCGGCGAAGCGCTGCCGGGCAGCCTGGTGCGGCGCTTCAAGGCGCAGTTGCCGACGGTCGAGCTGCACAACCTCTACGGCCCGACCGAAGCGGCGGTGGACGTCAGCGCCTGGCACTGCGCCGAGCCCTTGGCCGAGACCCCGGACAACACCCCGATCGGCAAGCCGATCGCCAACACCACGCTGTACGTGCTGGATGCCCAGGGCCAGCCGGTGCCGCAAGGCGTGGCCGGCGAGCTGTACATCGGCGGCGCGCAGGTGGCGCGGGGCTACCTGAACCGCCCCGAACTGAGCGCCGAGCGCTTCCTCGACGACCCGTTCAGCCAACGCCTCGGTGCGCGGCTGTACCGCACCGGCGACCTGGCCCGGCACTTGCCCGACGGCACGTTGGAATACCTGGGTCGCAACGACGACCAGGTGAAGATCCGCGGCCTGCGCATCGAACTGGGCGAGATCCAGGCCTGCCTGACCCGCGTGCCGGGCGTGCAGGAAGCGGTCGTGCTGGCCGTCGAGCAACGCCTGGTGGCCTATTACACCGGCACCGCGCAAACCACCGAAACCCTGCGCCAGGCGTTGTCGGCGCAGTTGCCGGAATTCATGGTGCCGGCGCTGTACATCCACCTCGACGCACTGCCGCTGAGCCCCAACGGCAAGCTCGACCGCAAGGCCCTGCCGGCGCCGGGCGAAGTGGCAGCACGGCCCTACGAGGCCCCGCAAGGCGACACCGAAACCCTGTTGGCCGCACTGTGGGCCGAGCTGCTGGGCGTGGAGCGGGTAGGGCGCCACGACAACTTCTTTGAACTCGGCGGCCACTCGCTGCTGGCGGTGACCCTCACCGCGCGCCTGCGCCAGGAAGGCCTGGAGGCCGATGTGCGGGCGCTGTTCGACCAACCGACCCTGGCGGGCTACGCCGCCGTCACAGACAGAATGGAGATTGTCCTGTGAGCATCAATGAACTCTTGGCCACCTTGTCGGCCAACGATATCCAGCTGGCGCTCAAGGATGGGCAGCTGGTCGTCCAGGGCAACCGCCAGGCGCTGACCGACGCCAGCTTGCTGGCGCGCCTGCGCGAGCACAAACCGGCGCTGGTCGCGCTGCTCGAACGCGGCGAGTACGTGGCCAGCCGTGCCGCCCTGGTGATTCCGGAAAACGGCATTGCCACGGGGTGCACGCATATCGAAGCGGCGATGCTGACCCTGGTGGACCTTGACCAGGCCACCCTCGATGCGCTGGTCGCCCGCATTCCCGGCGGCGCGGCCAACGTGCAGGACATCTACCCGCTGGCACCGCTGCAGCAGGGTATCCTCTACCACCACGCCAGCGCCGGCGACATCGACCCCTACGTGATGCAGTCGCGCTTCGCCTTCGCCAACCGCGAGCGCCTGGACGCGTTCGTCGAGGCCTTGCAAGGGGTGATCGACCGGCATGACATCCTGCGCACCTCGGTGCACTGGCAGGGGCTGGAAACGCCGGTGCAAGTGGTGTGGCGCCAGGCCCGACTGCGTTTGTCGGAACACCTGGACGGTCGTTTGGAGTTGGGTCAGGCACCGTTGATCCGCCTGCACTGCGAAGCGCCGGACGCCGACGGCCGCCTCCTGGCCACCTTGCAGTTCCACCATATCGCCCTCGACCACAGTGCCCTGGACGTGGTGCGCCACGAGATGCAGGCGCTGCTGGACGGCCAAGGCGCACGCCTGGGCGCCCCGGTGCCGTTTCGCAATTACGTGGCCCAGGCCCTGCTGGGTGTCAGCCAGGCGCAGCACGAGGCGTTCTTCCGCGAACTGCTCGGCACCGTCGATGCGCCGACCCTGGCCTACGGCCTGCACGACATCAGCGGTGACCAGGCGCTGAACGAGCACAGCCTCGACCTGCCACCCGCCCTGTGTCAGCGCCTGCGCGAGCAGGCCCGGGCCCAAGGTGTGAGCGTTGCCAGCCTGTTCCACCTGGGCTGGGCGCAGGTGCTTGGCGCGCTCACCGGGCGCGAGGCGGTGGTGTTCGGCACGGTGCTGATGGGCCGCCTGCTGGGCGCCGAGGCCACCGACCGGGCGCTGGGCATCTTCATCAATACCTTGCCGCTGCGCGTCGACCTCGGCGACACCTCGGCCCAGGCTGCGCTCAAGGCCACCCACCAGCGCCTCACCACGCTGATGCGCCACGAACACGCGCCACTGGCGCTGGCCCAGCGCTGCAGCGGCGTGGCGGCGCCGACCCCGTTGTTCAACGCCTTGCTCAACTACCGCCACAGCGCCGCTGACGCCAGCGCCGCCACCCGCGCCAGCTGGGCCGGGATCGAGACACTGCACGCCGAGGAGCGCACCAACTACCCGCTGACCCTGAGCGTCGACGACCTCGGCGAAGGCTTGCGCCTGACCTTGCTGGCCAGCCCGCAGGTACCGGCGGCGCGGGTCTGCGACTACCTGGCCGAAGCCCTGCGGCACCTGCTCGATGCCCTGGCCAAGGCGCCACAGACAGCCATCGGCGCGCTGCCGGTGCTGCCGTGGAGCGAGCGCGAACTGCTGTTGGAAACCTTCAACGCCCACAAGGTGGAGCACCCACCAGCGCTGACCCTCGACCAGCGCATCGCCCGCCGGGCTGTCGAACAGCCCGATGCCATCGCCGCCACCTGTGGCGTCGAAACGCTCGATTACCGCACCCTTGAGCATCGCGCCAATGCCCTGGCCGCACGCCTGCGCGCCCTGGGCGCCGGCCCCGACGAGCGCGTGGCGATTCTCGCCCGACGTGGCCTCGACACCCTGGTCGGCTTGCTGGCCGTGCTCAAGGCCGGCGCAGCCTACGTGCCCATCGACCCGGCGCACCCGGACGAACGCATCGCCTACCTGTTGGCCGACTGCGCCCCCCGGGTGCTGCTGCTGGACGCGGCACTGCATGGACGTGTCGACGCCAGTGAGCTGCCGCGTGTCGAGCTGGGCGGGCGTGATGAAGCGTTCGAGGCGCCCAATGTGCCGGGCCTGAGCGTGGGCCACCTGGCCTACGTGATCTACACCTCCGGCTCCACCGGCTTGCCCAAGGGCGTGATGGTCGAGCACCGCACCCTGAACAACCTGGTCGATTGGCACTGCCGCGCCTTCGATCTGTGCCGTGGCCGGCATACCTCAAGCCTGGCCGGCTTTGGTTTCGATGCCATGGCCTGGGAGGTCTGGCCAGCCCTGTGCGCCGGCGCGACGCTGCACATCGCCCCGTCCAGCGAGGCCGGTGAAGACCTCGACGCCTTGCTCGACTGGTGGCGCGGCTGCCCGCTGGATGTCAGCTTCCTGCCGACGCCCGTGGCCGAGCACGCGTTCGCCCAGCAGCTCGATCACCCGACCCTGCGCACCCTGTTGATCGGTGGCGACCGCCTGCGTCAGTTCAACCGTCAGCCGCCGTTCGCCGTGGTCAACAACTATGGCCCCACCGAAACCACCGTGGTCGCCAGTTCTGGCGTGCTCGCCGCAGGCGGCGTGCTGCATATCGGCAAGCCGATGGACAACGCCCGGCTCTACGTGCTCGACCCGCAACGCCAGCCGGTGCCGCTGGGCGTGCCCGGCGAGTTGTACGTGGGCGGCGCAGGCGTGGCGCGGGGCTACCTGAACCGCCCCGAGCTGACCGCCGAGCGTTTCGTCGACGACCCGTTCAGCGACCTGGCTGAGGCTCGCATGTACCGCACCGGCGACCTGGTGCGCTGGCTGGCCGATGGCACCCTGGATTACCTGGGGCGCAACGATGACCAAGTGAAGATCCGCGGCGTACGCATCGAGCTGGGCGAGATCGAGAGCCGGCTGGCCACGCTGCCGGGCATCGTCGAGGCGGTGGTGCTGGCCCGTGAAGAGCAACCCGGCCAGCCACGCCTGGTGGCTTATTTCACCACCCAGGCCGAGGTCGAGGTGGACACCCCGGCGCAACTGCGCGCCCGTTTGCAGGCGCAACTGCCGGACTACATGGTGCCGGTGGCCTTCGTGCGCCTGCCGGCGTTGCCGTTGACCGCCAATGGCAAGCTCGACCGCCGCGCGTTGCCGACGCCGCAGCGCGCCGACCTGTTCGAGCGCGGCTATGTGGCGCCCGAGGGCGAGCTTGAGGCCACGCTGGCGCAACTCTGGCAGCACCTGTTGCAAGTGGAGCGGGTGGGTCGCCACGACCACTTCTTCGAATTGGGCGGGCATTCGCTGCTGGCCATGCGGTTGGTGTCGCTGGTGCGTCAGCGCCTGGGCGTGGAGCTGAGCCTGGCGACGCTGTTCGCCCAGGCCGAGCTGGCGAGCATGGCCGAGGTGCTCGCCAGTGCCGGGCGCAGCGCCTTGCCGGCGATCTTGCCGACGGCGCGTGAGGCGAGCGTGCCGCTGTCGTTCGCCCAGCAACGCTTGTGGTTCCTGGCGCAGATGCAGGGTGGCAGCCAGGCCTACAACATTCCCTTGGCGCTGGAACTGCGTGGCGCGTTGGACACTGAAGCGCTGACGGCAGCGCTGGAGCAAGTGGTGGCGCGCCACGAGGCGCTGCGCAGCCAATTCTTCGAGGTCGACGGCGAGCCCCGCGTGCGGCTGCTGCCTGCAGGCGAAGGCTTTGCCCTGGGGTACGAGGACCTGCGCGGCGCCGACGATGCCAAGCTGCGGCAACTGGTCGGCGACGAAGCCAGGCAACCCTTCGACCTGAGCCGCGAGCTGCCCCTGCGCGCGCGCCTGTTGCGCCTGGACGACGAGCGCCATGCGCTGCTGCTGACCCTGCACCATATCGCCGCCGATGGCTGGTCGATGGGGGTGCTGACCCACGAGCTGGCGGCGCTTTACCCGGCCTTGCGCGAAGGGCGCACGGTCGATCTGCCGCCGCTGGTCATCCAGTATCCGGACTACGCGATCTGGCAACGGCGTTGGTTGCAGGGTGATGCCCTGGCGCGCCAGGTCGAGTTCTGGCGCCAGGCCCTGGCCGGCGCCCCGGCGCTGCTCAGCCTGCCCACCGATCGACCACGCCCTGTGCGCCAGGACTATGCTGGCGACAGCGTCGAGGTGCGCCTGGACCGGCACCTGAGCGCCGACCTCAACGCCTTGGCGCGGCGTCACCAGGTCACGCCGTACATGCTGTTCATGGCCGCCTGGTCGGTGTTGCTGGCACGTTTGTCCGGGCAGGGCGAGGTGGTGGTCGGCAGCCCTGTGGCGGGCCGTCGGCAAGTCGAGGTGGAGGGGCTGATCGGCCTGTTCGTCAACTCCGTGGCGGTGCGCCTGGACGTTGCCGACGCACCCGACGTGGCCACCCTGTTGGCACGGGTCAAGGCCCAGGTGCTGGCGGCCCAGGACCATCAGGACCTGCCGTTCGAGCAGGTGGTGGACATCGTCAAGCCACCGCGCAGCCTGGCCCATACCCCGCTGTACCAGGTGTCGCTGGAATGGGAAGGCGGCCAGCAGATGGCCAGTGGGTTGGACGGCCTGCAAGCGCGCACCCTGGGTGAAGGGCTGGGGTTCGCCAAGTTCGACCTGAGCCTGATCCTGGGCGAGGGCGAGGACGGCTTCAGCGGCACCCTGGGCTATGCCACCGCGTTGTTCGACCGCGCGACGGTCGAGCGTTACCTCGGTTACCTGGAGCACTTGCTGTGGGCCATGGCCGGTAGCGATGGCGCGGTGTTGAGCCGGGTCGAGCTGCTCGGTGCCGAAGAGCGCCGCCGGGTGCTGCTGGAGTACAACGACACGGTGCTGGACTACGACCTGGAGCACACCGTGCACGGCCTGTTCGAGGCCCAGGTGGCGCGCACGCCGCACGCCATCGCCCTGCGTGCCGAGGCCGGGCAGCTGACCTATGCCGAGCTGAACGCCCAGGCCAACCGTCTGGCCCATCACCTGATCGCCCTGGGCGTGAAGCCTGATGCGCGGGTGGCGATCTGCGTCGAGCGCGGGGTGTCGATGGTGGTCGGCCTGCTGGCCATCCTCAAGGCCGGTGGCGCCTATGTGCCGGTCGACCCGGATTACCCGGTCGAGCGGATCCGCCACATGCTCACTGACAGTGCGCCGCTGGTGGTGCTTGCGCACAGCGCGACCCGCCCGGTGCTAGCAGACTTCGACGTACCGCTGGTGGACCTCGAACATTCGGCCTGGAGCGACCTGCCGAGTGACAACCCGATCATCCAAGGCCTGACCCCGCGCCACCTGGCCTATGTGATCTACACCTCAGGCTCCACTGGCCTGCCCAAAGGCGTGATGAACGAGCACGCCGGGGTGGTCAACCGCCTGCTGTGGACCCAGGACGCCTACGGCCTGACGGCTGACGACGTGGTCCTGCAAAAGACGCCGTTCAGCTTCGATGTGTCGGTGTGGGAGTTCTTCTGGCCGTTGCAAGTGGGCGCGCGGCTGGTCATGGCGCGCCCTGGCGGGCACCGCGACCCGAGCTACCTGCGCGACATCCTCGCTGAGGAAGGGATCAGCACCTTGCACTTCGTGCCGTCGATGCTGGACGTGTTCCTGGGTCACGGCGATGCCGAGCCCGCGCGCCTCAAGCGCGTGCTGTGCAGCGGCGAAGCGCTGCCGGGCAGCCTGGTGCGGCGCTTCAAGGCGCAGTTGCCGACGGTCGAGCTGCACAACCTCTACGGCCCGACCGAAGCGGCGGTGGACGTCAGCGCCTGGCACTGCGCCGAGCCCTTGGCCGAGACCCCGGACAACACCCCGATCGGCAAGCCGATCGCCAACACCACGCTGTACGTGCTGGATGCCCAGGGCCAGCCGGTGCCGCAAGGCGTGGCCGGCGAGCTGTACATCGGCGGCGCGCAGGTGGCGCGGGGCTACCTGAACCGCCCCGAACTGAGCGCCGAGCGCTTCCTCGACGACCCGTTCAGCCAACGCCTCGGTGCGCGGCTGTACCGCACCGGCGACCTGGCCCGGCACTTGCCCGACGGCACGTTGGAATACCTGGGTCGCAACGACGACCAGGTGAAGATCCGCGGCCTGCGCATCGA